>NZ_KE384022.1:0-257673 GCF_000423465.1 Propionicicella superfundia DSM 22317
GACAACGCGAAATCACCAACCCCCAGCCACGACCGGCCGGCAACACCCCAACTCCAGTCGCCACTCTCCGGATCACGGCCGATCAAGGACGCCGCGCCGGTCCAGGTCCCCTCCCAGAAGTTCCCGAGCCCGTGCCCGACAGACTCCGTGCAATTCCGGCTCTCCTCCACCGGCCGCCCCCACGACGACACATCCGGATTCGCATCCAACGCCGCAGCCGTGATCGCCTGCGCAGGGACAGCACACACCGTGGTCAACTCGGCCTGGATCGTGTTCGCACACGTCGCCGCCGCCGTCGACACCGACTCGATGATCCGGTTCAACTCGCCCAGCAACGACGCGTTCTTCTCCACCGCCGGTCCATGCTCGTTCCACGGGATCGTGGTGTACGCGTGCGGATCCATACTCGTCCCCGCCAACTGCTCCTGCCCATGGGCACCCGACTCCCAGTAGCTCGTGAACGTGAAGCTCCCGTACGCCTCAAGATTCGTCACCTGATACCCGGCGAGCGCCTCGGTCCGGAACGCGACCGCACGCTCCTCGAACTCGGCAAGAGTCGGCTTGATCCCATCCAACGCGGCCGCATACGTCTCAAGCGCAGCACCCACACGCGTCGTCACCCCGCTCATCACCGCCGCACCAGACACCGCCGGACCCATCAACCCATACACAGCCTCCCCATCCGGAGACTCGAACACCCCCGGAGCCTGCAAACCCCTCCACGCCGACTGCGCATCCCCCGCCGCACCAGCCACACCCTCACCGAGCCCCACCACATCGCCCGCACTACCCGTGATCAAAGACGTATCAAGATCAGCAGACCTGAAAGGAAACGCAGCCGGATTGATCAACCCACCATCCGCAACACACACACCCTCATCGACCGGACTCGACATACCCGCTACCCCGCCCGATACCCGTGCTCATCGAAATAGCTGAAGTCACCGCTCGTGGCGGCGGTGAACATCTCGGTCTGGAACGTCGTCGCCATCTCCTCGTTCCCGGCCTGGAGCTGCCGAGCGGAGTTCCCGACCCCGGCGATACCCGCCGCGATATGGTTCGCAATGTTTCGGAGGTTCACGTTCTGCTGCTCGGCGAGAACCTCGTTCACCGCGACGGACACGCACTGGGTGACGCCACCACCCCAGGTGAGCCCGTCGAAGATGTCCGTGACGGTCTGCTCGGTCACCACCCCCAGCAACGCCTCGTAGGCGGTTCCGGTCTTCGTCAGTGTGGCCGACACGGACGCCGCCTCCATCCGCCATTCAGACATCGCCGTCGTCCTTCCGTGTGACCGTCATCGTTTCTCCTTCACGACACCGCCCACCGCGTCGGCGAACGCCTCTGCGAGCTCTCGCCCCGTGACACCCGACCCGAACGGGAGGGTGATCTCCGTCCACAGGCCGAAGGATGCGGGCGGGTCCTGCAACAGGGCCGCCGCGTCGTCCGGGGCATGCACCGGGACCGGATCGAACACGGTCAGCACCGGCCTCCCGCCGGTGCCGACGAACTGAGTGATCTCCCCACCCCGATACGACACGCCCGTCCCGTCGGGGATGACCCTGCGGGCGACCTGCGCCATGAGGTCCAAGGTGAGCGGGATGTCACTGAGCAGTACAAGCTCCTGGGCCATGTCAGGACCACCCCTGAAGCTCGGTGGCCAGCAGCGCACCGAGGCGTTCCTGGTCGAGGTCGAACGCGAACGCCCGCAGTTGCGCCCACAAGGGGTCGCTCCCGCTCATGCGCACGAGGACGCTGGGCACCCGGCCGGGGCCCAGCACCGTCACGTCGTGTCGCTGGGACAGTCCGGCGGCGTCCAGGCGGAGGGTTCGCACCGCGCGCGGTCCGATCAGCACCGCGACCGGCGCGTCCACCGGCCACGCCCCTGCCCGGTACCCGTACCGGCCGTCGACCTGGTGCAGCATCCCGGTCGTGACCAGCGCGACCCGCGGCCGGAACCCGCTCACGAGACCGGCGAGCATGTGGGTCACCTGGGGCATCACACGCTCCCGCAACTGCGCGCGGGGCAGCCGCGCCAGGTGGGGCAGCGGGACACCGCCGTGGACGCGCTCGATCAGGCCGTCACGGGTGCGCGCCACCGTCAGCGACGCCCACGCGCCGGCATCTGTCGCAGCGAGAATCGGGTCGGCGGCCGGCATCTGCTGCTGCGCCAGCACGGTCAGGGCACGGTGACCCCACCCGGAAGTGAGAGGTTCGTCCCGTCCGAACCGCACCAGCCGGCTCCCGCCGAGCAACGAGACCGCATGGTCGGCGAGAGGCCCGACGACGGTGTCGTCGGTGGCGCGGTCACCGGCGTAGATGTCGAAGAACACCGCAGGCACCACAGGCGAGTCGGTGTTGACCGGCGCGTGGCCCGGCCCGCCGACCCTTCTGGCCCAAAGCTCCGGTATCGCACGGACAGCCTGACCGGACCGGGCGTCGAAGACGCCCTGTTCGTCGCGGAACGCCCACATCGCGCCGCTTTCGGCCATCGCCGCATACAGATGCGGGCTGATCGTCGCGCCCGGGCCGGTGAGCAGCACGGGACGTGTCCTGGAGGCTCGGCAGTCGCCCAGGAAATGCCACAACGGACGGGAGTACACCACCCGGTCGTGATCGACCACGCGGAGGGCGTACTCATCCGTCCACTCATCCGCGAGTGGATGGACGGCGGCGACCATCAGAGAGGAAGCGCCGCCCGCGCCTTCTGCAGGGCGCTGAGAGCGATGTCGTCGTTCTGTTCCAGCGCGCCGCGGATCGTGGTGATGACCTGCCGCACCTGGGTGCCGGCATCGGTCCACTGCTGCTCGAGGCCCGCATACTCCTCGGAAACCCCGTCGGCCTGGTAGTCCGCGAGGGCGGCCTTCACGTCCTGGTCTCGGCGCTGCAACGCCGCCTCCAGACGGGCGGCTGCCTGTTCGAAGTTGGCCTGCGCGGCCTGCGACGCGCCGACGCTGTAGTCGTTGCGATCCTGCTGGTTCGAGTACCCGCTCATCGTCAAGTCCTTCTGTGGTCGGTGTTCAGGCGGTGGCTTGGCCGGAGATGCGGGCCAGGACGGTCTCGCTGCTGAAATCGGACGAGCCCTGCGCGGTGTTGTGCGCGGCCGCGCCGTCCTCCGCCGCGGTGACGAACGCGAGGTTCTGCCCCTGGATCGACCCGACGATCCCGGAGAGCGCGTTGTTCAACTGGGTAGCGATCTGATCGGTCTTCGCCTTGAACTCGTTGAACTTCGCACGCGCGGGCCCGTTGAACACCCCTTCCAGAGGTTCGGCCGCCTCGACGAGCTGACGCACCAGGGTGCCCAGGTCCTCCGACTCCGTCTGCGTGCGCTGGCCCAGCCGAACCAGGGTCTGCTCCTCCATCGAGAACTTCATGATTCACGCGCCCCTTCCGAAACCGACCGACGTCATCCCGAATAGTACGGGCGGGCAGTGTCATCGGATCCGAGCGCCATCGACCACCGTGGCCATCTCGGGCACATCGGCCGGTGTTTTCCCCGCTGACCGGGTGGATAGCTACGCTGCACGGCATGGCAGAGGTGTCTTCCGCATCCGCCGCACCCCATCGCTGGACGAGGTTCGCCTCGCCCGCGGTCGACGTGCTCACAGCGACCCTGGCCGCGCTCACGACGCTGCTTCTCGCCCCGTCGCCGGCCTGGCCGTGGGCGGTGTCGGTGCTGCTCACAGCCGGAACGGCGCTTGCCGGATGGCGTGGAATCCACGGCGGCAGCCTCGGCCACACGATGCTGCGAGTACGGACGGTCGACGCGGTCACCGGGCTTCCCTCGTTCCGGTTCCATGCCCGCCGTGCCACCGTGGTCCGCGGCGGCACGATGGATCCGTTCGCGCTGCGCCCCCGCCCGGTCGCCACCGCCCAGGCCGCGCCCACGGCTTCGCGGGTGGCGATGGCGGGGTCTCACCTGCGGCTCGTCGTCGATGACGGCACCTCGCACATCATCACGTACGCGGCCGTGATCGGCCGAGACCCGACCGTGCCGCCGGACTCCCGGCACGTGCTGGTCGCGATCCCCGACCTGACCCGCACGATCTCCAAAGCCCACTTTCTCGCCCAGGTCACCGAGCAGGGAGTGGTGGTCACCGATCTGCGCTCCGCGAACGGCACGTGGGTGCTGGGCCACACCGCGCCGCTTCCGCCGCGGCAGCCGACGCTGGTGGCGTGGGAATCGACGCTGCTGCTCGGTGATCGCCAGGTGCTGCTGCAACGACGCGTGCGGGAGTCTTCGGAAGGGAAGGCGTCGTGATCGACTACGACCAGACCCTCATCGAGTCCACCCGCACACACCGGGACCGCCTCAACGCGGCCTTCGTCCACGGGGCCCAGACCGACCGCCGCCCGGTGAACACCAACCTCAAACGGCTCACAGGGTCGGTGATCCTGGGTGCGGTGGCCTGCGCGGTGTGCCTGGGGACCGGGTTCGTGCTGAACACCATCCAGACGCAGAAGGAGACCGCGGCGATCACCGCGTTCCGCCAGGTGATCGCGGCGAACCCCATCCGCCCGGGCGACGGCCTCGTCGAGGACGAGGCCACCGGCTACCTGCGGGAGACCCGCACCGGGCGGTTGATCGACCCCCGCACCGGGTTCGTCGTCGACCCCGCCACCGGACTGGCCACGGACCCGGAAGGACGCACCGTCGACCCGCGCACGAGTTGGTATGTCGATCCCGCGACGGGCTACTACACCGACCCCGCGACCGGCATCACGATCGACCCGGACACCCTGGACGTCGTCGATGCCGCCGAGAAGGAAGGGGGCCGTTGATGCCGTACCTGAGGGTCACCGTGATCGGCACCCGCCGCAAGGCCGACCTCGCCCTCCCCGCCGACCACCCGGTCGAGGAGTTGTTGCCCGAGATCGTGGCGCTCCTGGACGAACCGGCCGCGGCAGGCTCCGTGCTGGAGCTCACCAGCCTCCTCGGTGTCCCGGTGGACCCGCGTGCGAGCTTTGCCGACCAGGAACTCGACAGCGGCGTGGTCCTCCGGCTCGGGCGGGCGGACGAGATGCCGCAGCCCCCCGACGTGGCCGAGGTCACCGAAGCCGTCGCCTCCGCCGCTGTCACCCGCACCGATCGGTGGACGCCCCTCCTGACCACGATCGCGTTGGCGACCGCCATCGGGCTCACCGCCGCCACCGCGGGAACCTTGCTTCCGCTCACGCCCGCCTCGTCCATCACGCCGCTGGCCGTGGTGCTCGTCGCGGCCGCGGTCGGGGGCGCGGTGGAGGCGCGGCGCGGGAGCACCACCGCGGCCGCCGGTCTGTTCGCTCTCAGCGCCGGAGCCGCCCTGCCGCTCGCGCACCGTGCCGCCGAGACCTGGGAGCCGAGCTCCGCCCTGCCGGTGACTGTCGCGGCGGCGTGGGGCCTGGCATGGGCGTGCTGTGGGCTCGTCTTCGGCGTCGGCCGGCGGCGGCGCGGCATCCTCCCGGGCGCGGCCGTCGCGGTCGCCACCGGTGCGGTGGGGGCGCTCGCGGCCGCGTTCGACCTGCCGGTGCCCGTGGTCGCCGGCGGCGCCGGGATCATCGCCGCCGCGCTGCTGGGGCTTGCCCCGTCGTTCGCGCTCGCTGCGGCAGGTGTGGCGCGTCTGGACGACACCGTGACCGGCGGCGACGCCATCAACCGCCGTGACGTGACCGACGCGATCACGGAGGCGTTCACCGCTCAGACCGCCCTCGTGCTCGCCCTCACGGCTCCGCTGGCCGTCTCCACTGTGCTGCTCTCCTCCGGAGCCGGGGACGACACGCACGGGTGGGGCCCGGGCCTCGCCGCGGCGCTCGTCGTGTTCGTCCTCGCCCGCGCTCGCCTGTTCCCGCTCGCCCTCGCCCGCATCGCGCTCCTGTCGGCAGGGGCGCTTCCCGCACTGTGGTGGCTGTGGAGCACAGACACCGTCCCGGCCGGATGGCGTGCCGGCATCGCGGCCCTCCTCTGCGCGGTGCTCGTGGTGGCGGTGCTGCTGCGCTCCTCCGCCGCCGCGCAGGCCCGGATCCGCCGGGGGCTCGGGGTGGCGGAGGCGCTGTCGGTGATCGCCATGGTGCCGGCGCTGCTCGGGGTGCTCGGCATCTTCGGTGACCTGCTCGGGGCGTTCGCGTGATCCGGCCCGCGCACGCGCTGCGTCTGTTCGGACAGGGTTGCCAGGACGCCGCGATAGCCGCCGAGCGTGCCCTGCGGGCACCGCTGCCGGTGATCCGCCGCATCGCCTTCGTCTCCCTGGCCGGCGGCACCGGGTGCACGACCGCCTCCACCCGCACCGCCATGCTCCTGGCCGCGCGCCGCGCCGGCGGGGTGCTCCACGTCGACGCCACCGCGGCTGAGCGTCGGGGCGAACGAGCCCAGGACCCGCGCGTGGAGACCTGCGTGGTACCAGCGCCGGTGTGGCCCGCCGGGGTCGATGCGTGGCGTGGGCACTGCGACACCCTGCACCGTGCCCACGAGCTGACGATCACCGACTGGGGCGCGCTCCACCTGACACAGATGTCCCAGGTGGCGGCGTACGCACACGTGGTGTGCCTGGCCACGACGACCGAACGGGCCGCGGTACAGCGGACGCTCGACGCCGCAGCGGTCCTCCAGCACGCAGGAACCCCGACCCTCCTGGTCGCCTCCGCTGTGCGGGGCCGCCCCACCATCGCCACGCGCCGGATGCTCGCATCCATACCGATCCCGGCGCTTCTGCTGCCCTTCGACCTCACCGCGAGGCGGATCGACCAGGCGATCGTCGGCGATGCGTCGGCGCTCGCGCTCGCGCAGCTCGGCGCCGCGGTCGTTCGCGCCGCCACCCAGGCCCGAGCGGCTGCGGGTGCGGCATGAGCCGAGTCCTGTTTCGCAGGCCCACCCGCGTCACCGCGCCGCCGGTCCGCCCCGAGCCGGAGCTGATCCCGGCACCGCCCGCGCTGGAGCCCCAGGCCGGGGGCATGCCGTTGCAGTCCCTGCTGCCGCTGATCGGGGCGCTCTCCTCGGTGGTGATGATGGTCGTGCTCCGCAACGGGCAGCCGCTGTTCCTCGTGCTCGCCGCCGTTGTGTTCGTCGTGGCGGTGGTCGGCGGGATCGGTTTCGCGCTCTCCTCCCGTGGACGCGCCGTACGGCAGGCCCGCGACCGACGTGAGGCCTACCTGGACTACCTCGAACGGTTCCGGGGAGAACTGCGCGAACGCGGCGAACAGGATCGGGTGCAGGCCGTGACCGTCCACCCCGCCCCCCAGGGTCTGCTCGGGGTGCTGCGGGATCCCGCGCGGCGCTGGGAGCGCCGCCGTACCGACGACGACTACCTCACCGCTCGCATCGGACTGACCGCCCTGCCCTGGTTCCCGCTCACGGTCGCGGCCGGCGAGTCGCCGCTGGATCCGGCGGACCCCTTCCTCCAGCGCGAGGCCGAACTCGTCGCCCGCACCTTCAGCACCGTGCCGCAGATGCCGGTCGCCGCAGGTGTGCGGGACGCTGCGGTCGTCTCGGTCATCGGCGACCGAGACCGGGGCATGGAGGTGGCCCGCTCACTGATCGCGCAACTCGCCTGTGCGCACACTCCGGACGACCTCACCCTCGCCGCCGCCTACGACAGGGACCTGGCCGATGAGTGGGCCGGGTTCGACCTGCTCCCACACGTGCAGGATCCGGGTCTGTTCGACGGCCCCGTCCCGGCCCGCCGCGTCGCCGGCTCCCTCGCCGAGCTCGCGGACGTCCTCGCGCTCGACCTGGCCGCGCGTGCCGCGACGGCCACGAGCATGCTGCGGCACAGCCGGGCCCTGAACCCGCACGGCCGGCTGGTGGTGTTCGCCGACGATCACGGGCGCGCTGCGAGCGTGTTGCGGAGCCCCGATCCGCACCTGCCTGTGCGAGATCTCGGCGTCACGGTCGTGCACCTCCTCGCCGACCGGCTCCACGAACCGGACGACGTCGACCTCCGGATCACCCTCGGCGAGGGCACCGCGACGCTGACCTCGCACGCGTCCGGCCCGGCCCCGGAGCACATCGAGTTCGCACCGGACGCGATGTCGGCGGGTGCGCTCGAGGCGCTCGCGCGGACGATGGCCGCCTACCGCACGGTCGAGGCGGTGCGTCCGGAGGACGGGGTGACCGAGACCTTCGATGTCACGAGCCTGCTCGGCATCGAGGACGTCACCGGGATAGACCCGGACCGGTTGTGGGTGCCGCGACCGGCGAGCGCGTTCCTGCGGGTCCCGTTCGCGGTCGACGACCACGGCCGGCCCGTGTTCCTCGACCTGAAGGAGGCGGCGCAGGAGGGCATGGGACCGCACGGGATCTGCATCGGGGCGACCGGATCGGGAAAGTCCGAGATGCTGCGCACCCTGCTGCTCGCCCTCGCCCTCTCCCACCCGCCCGAGGACCTCAGCCTCATCCTGGTGGACTACAAGGGCGGGGCCGCGTTCGCCCCGTTCCAGGGGCTGCCGCATGTGGCGGGACTGATCGACAACCTGGCCGATGACCCGCAGCTCACCGTCCGCGCCCGCGCGTCCCTGCAGGGTGAGGTCGTGCGCCGCCAGCAGATGCTCAAGGATGCGGACTCGTCGCCGTCGATCACGCACTACCGGGAACTGCGCACGACACGGCCGGAGCTGCCGCCGCTGCCGCACCTGTTCCTGGTGATCGACGAGTTCGGAGAACTGCTGACGGCGGAGCCGGAGTTCATCGACCTGTTCCTGCAGATCGGCCGTATCGGACGGTCCATCGGCATTCACCTGTTGCTGTCCAGCCAGCGCATCGAGGCCGGGAAGCTCCGCGGACTGGACACCTACCTCTCTTACCGCCTGGGGCTACGGACGTTCAGCGAGAGCGAGTCGCACGTCGTGCTCGGCACGACCGACGCGTACCACCTGCCGGCGCAGCCCGGGTACGGATACCTGAAGGTCGACACCTCCGTCTACCAGCGGTTCCGCGCCGGCTACGTCTCCGGTCCCATCCCTGTCCGCGGCGAGATCATCGCCGAGGAGCAGCCACGACGGGTGTTCCGCATCCCTGTACACAACGGCATCGCCACCGGCGACGACACCGGAACCCCCCGCGCGATGACTCCACTGCTGACCGCGCCACAGGCCGACGGCGTGCTCGTCGACGAAGCCGTCACCCGGCTGCGTGCCGACGACCGCACCGTCTCCTCGGTGTGGCTGCCGCCGCTGCCGGAGAGGCTCTCCCTCGGACAGGTGCTCAGCGACCATCCGGCCGGCGACGAGAACACCGCGGCGCTGACGGTGCCGGTCGGGCTGATCGACGACCCCGCCCACCAGACGCAGTCGCCCTGGCTGTTGGACCTCACGCGCGGAGGCGGGCACCTCGCGATCATCGGCAGCCCGCAGTCCGGGCGCACCACCTTGCTGCGCACCATCGCCGTCTCCGTCGCCCTCACCAAGACGCCCGCCCAGATCGCCCTGTACGGGATGGACCTCGCCGGCGGGGGGTTGCGGCGACTGGAGCCGTTCCCGCATGTCGGCGGGGTCGCCGCCCGCTCCGACCCGGCGCGGGTACGGCGCCTCGTCGAAGAGCTCACCGCCATGGTCGCGACCCGCGAGCGCGTCATCAAGGACGCCGGCATCGACTCCATGACCCACTTGCGTGCCCGTCATGCGAACGGTGAGCTCCCGGGGCTGGACGCGGCAGATGTCATCGTGCTCGTCAACGGGTACGGCACTCTGAGGCAGGAGTTCGACGACCTCGATGCCGCGTTCACCCAGATCATGATGCGCGCCGCGAACGTCGGCGTGCACGTGGTGCTCGCCCTGTCGCGGTTCAGCGACCTGCGCATCGCCCACCAATCCCTGTTCGGAACCAGGATCGAACTCCGCCTCAACGACCCCACCGAATCCCAGATCGACCGTGGCCTGGCGCGAACCATCAGGCCCGGGACCCCCGGACGGGCACTCGCCGACAACGGGCTCCTCGGTCAGGTCGCGCTTCCCGTGCTGGAGACGGTCGACGATGACATGCTCGGCGAGGAGATCGAGCAGCTCGGCCGCCGGGTCGCGTCCTCCTGGTCCGGGCCCGCGGCCGCCCCCATCCGACTGCTCCCGCTGGACCTGGCCCCGGAGTCGCTGCCCGACGCGGCGGACGAGCCGGACGCGGTCCCGTTCGGGCTCCGGCAGGACACCATGGGCCCGGCGTTCTGGGAGTTCCAGCACTCCGACCAGCACCTGATCGTGCTCGGCGACGCCCGGGCGGGGAAGACGACCGCGCTGCGGATGATCGCCGCCGGGCTGATGCAACGCTTCACCCCGAAAGAGCTCGCGATCGCGGTCGTCGACTCCCGCGGGCACCTCGCCGGAATCGTCCCCGACGAGTACCTCGCCGCGCACGCCCGGACCGCAGCCCAGGCAGCCGGGCTCGCGTCCTCCATCGCGACCGAACTCGCCAGGCGCCCGGAGCTGGACGCGACGGGGCTTGCCGACGTGCCGCGAGTGGTGCTGCTCGTCGACGACCACGACATCATCAGCGCCGGCGGGACCGAACACCTCGCCCCGCTCGCTCCCCATCTGCCCACAGCGAGGGACAGCCGCTTCCACATGGTCGTGACCCGTCCGGTCGCGGGGTCCGTACGCGCCATGTACTCCCCGTTCCTGCAGGGCATCCGCGACACCGGCGGCGCGCTCCTCGTGCTTTCCGGCGACCGCGCCGAGGGGCAGATCCTGCCTCGCCTCTACCCCGAACGCTTCCCACCCGGCCGTGGTCGCTACGCGCGACGCGGCGATGCCCCGTTCGTCGTCCAGGTCGCGAACCTGCCCGGCAGGACGGAGAAGACGCGGTGACCACACTGACGTTTCTCGGCACGTGCGGCGGAGCGGGGGCGACCACGCTCGCCGCCCTGAGCGTGCATCTCCTGGCCGAACACGGCATCCGGATACCTGTCCTGATCGCCCACGACCCGGCCGCGTTCAACGAGCGCCTCGGCGAGCCGCCGCAGACGACGCAGGCATCCGCAGATGAGCTCGTCGACGGCGGGCGGTACACGGCAGCGAAAGCCACGGCGGCGCTCGGCCAGGGCACACTCGCCCTCGTCGGCGCGCACACCCCGCACGGAACAGCGACTCTGGACGACGCCCTCGCCGACATCACGGCACGGTTCGGGCAGACCGGCTTCGGCCGCACCATCCCCGTGCTCTGTGCAACCTACGGACGCCCGTCGCCGCTCGCGGCTCCGGAAGCGGTCCGGATCCCGTTCGATCCCAGCCTCGGCCCGGGTGGCCCGGCCGCCGACGTCACACCGGTCCTCCGGGCGCGCACCCGGACCGTGCTGCACCAGCGCTGGGTTCCGATCCTGCGCGCCGTCTACGCCAACCGGTGAGCGGCCCGCGGGTCGTGTGCGCGGCATGCGCCGCGATGATCAGGTCGTGAACGCCGCGGGGCCCGCCTGATCGTCGGGGGATGGGCGGTCAGATCAAGACGTTCGTGTCGAGGATCACGCTGAGCGACGAAAACAGCAACAGTGTCGAGGCGACGCTCAGCAGACGATGGGGTGGCACTGCCCGCCTCCAAGGCGTAGAAGTCATTTTCACTTGGTGGGGATATTGGATTTCCTGGGTGACGCTTACCTGGGCATCCCTTGCGCCAGAGAGAGTGACAAGAATCTGGAACCAAAACGGCGCTCCCTACTGACGGAAGGCAAATCTATTGGTCGGCGACCGTAGCTGGCCAGTCGTGCTCTTGCAGTACTTTTTCGTAGTGATCGAGCACTGGTGTAATGAGCTGGTGGCTGCGGGCGCTGGCAAGGATTTCACGGAAGCCCGCGATCCATTCGCCTAGTCCATGCTTCATGTGCTCGGTTACCATCATCTTCGTGTTATCGTCGAGAAACATCGACTGCATAACACGAGTAAGGATAGAGGTCGGGAGCGCGAACAGCGGCGCAGGCCACAACCCTGCCGTGCTTGTCCCTGTGGCGCGGCAAACAGCAAGCCCCTCCCGAAACCCACACACAAGTCGCTCGACGGCATGCCGGTCTCCTGTGAAGGCTTCGTAGCTTCCTGCCTCGATCACTGGTGCCGCAGTTAGCGACTGCTGCAAGTTGTGGACCTTGAGCCAGTCAAGCATCCGTCGTTGTCGCTTCACAGTGAGTCCGGCCTCTTCGAATGCGCGACATATGCGAGTGGCCTGGAGTTCCTGTCCGCGAGAACCGGCTTCTAGGATCGTTCCGGTTCCAAATACGATGACGTTAAGTTCGTGGCCGCTACGGCCACCGCCAACCTGGGACGGGAAACCGACCAAATACGTCCCCCGCGACAGGTATTGTTCAACTTGGCGCCGAAGATCCCAATCGTTCAACATGAACACGATCTGACATTTACCTTCTGCCGGTTTAAGCACTGGCAGCACCTCGCGCAAATGAAGTTGGTCAATCATCACGAGAATCACGTCGTAGTGTTCAGGCTCCACTGAAGTGACGGTAACCGGGGTGTGGCTGTAGTGACCACTGCCATGCCCTTTGCGAAGGTCTCGTACCTGCAAGTCAAATGCCTGGGAGTAGAAGCTCTCACGGCCGCTGCGAACAAGGTACTGTACTTCGTGACAAGCTGAGAGCATCCACCCGTAAGCCAGTCCGATTGTCCCGGCTCCCACGATCAACACTCGCATGATCCCATTCTTCCATGCGGCCGTTGAGGGCACCCACAGATCGGGACGGCTCACCGCCCTATGCTCGGCCCGCTCTGGCCGGGAGTGCCGTCGAGCGATCGGGAGACGCGGAGTTGGCGTTCGCGCTCGGCGAGCATACGGGCGGCCTCGCGGCGGGCTTCCCCGGCCGCACGGGTCTGCGCGATCCGTTCGACCGCCTCGACCGGGGTGAGCGCCCGCAGCGTCTCGGGTGCACCTCGCTCATATCGACGGTACGGCCCCGCAAGGTTGCAGCCATGTCGAGCACTCCATCTCTGCCCACTGCGGGCAGTTGCGCACGGTCGCCGATCAAGGCGAGGGTTGCGCCGTTCTCGGCGGCGACGGTGAACAGAGCGAGGGCGCTGTCTTGGTCGAGCATCCCGGCCTCGTCCGCCACGACTCGCTCACCCGCCGCAGCCGCGCGGCGTCGGGTGGGCCGGTGTAGACGCGGCCCGTCTCCGGGTCGACGTCGCCGGGTGTGAGGCGTGTCCATACGCCGTCACGGTTCCACTGGTACCCGTGAGCGTGCACGAGCGCGGCAACCGAATCAGCGGGAACGTCGAGAGCCTGGTGTGCGACGTCGGCGGCTTTCTTCGTCGGTGCAACCACCCGCACCGCCCCGCTCATTCACTGAGGCGATGGCGGTGGCAAGCATGGTCGGCTTCCCGCTGCCCGCAGCACCTTCCACGATGACCAACGGATCGGTCGATGCGACCGCTGCGGCAGCCTCCGCCTGACCCGCGTCGAGACCAGCGGCCTGCGCTCGGCGTTGCGCGTTGGGGTGCGCCGGTTCCACAAGCCACGCCATTTCCCCGCCGCGAAGACGGCATCAAGACCGCATCCGTGCGGGCCTGGCCGACGTGAACCGCCGCCTTGCCGAACACAGTGAGCACCACACGGGCGGGCGCGCGTTCCTGCACGACTCGCTGCGGCTGCTCGCCGACGCGCACCGCGCCTACCAGCACTCAGGCGACGCCGACAGGCGGATCGCGAACCAAGCCTTCCACACGCGCTTGGACATCACCGACGACGAACAACTCCGCCCGCACCTGGTCGAACCCTTCGCCACGATCTTCCGTCAAGCACACGACAGCGGCGACGAGGCAAGGAAGCGAAACGGGACGCTTCGACAGGCTCAGCGACCGGGAACAGCGATGTCGCGTGTTCCCGTAAGGCACTTTGGGTGGGCCTTCCCGGACGATTCTCAAACTCGCGCCCGGCGCTGAGAACCCTGATTTCCCGTGTTCTCAAGGGCTCCGAGGGCCGCGGCTCGCGGTCGAGGACGCCCGATAGGCACGATACACGCGGTCCTGTCGCAAGAAATCCTGCGAAGTCTCAAACTCGACTCAGCCCCAAGAAGCGCGCCGAGCTGGTCGCCGCCTACCAGGCAGGTGAGCCCGTGCGAACCATCGCCGCGAGGTTCGGAGTGCATCGCGGCACGGTGTCGGAGTTCGTCAGGCAGGCGGGCGTTCCCGCTCGGGAGCCTGGCCTGGATGCTGGCGGTCGTACGCGGGCTGCGGCACTGTACGAGTCCGGTATGACGCTCACGCAGGTCGCCGATCAGGTGGCGGTGGGCGTGGAGACCGTGCGCGCCGCGGTACTCGCGGAGGGCGGCACGATTCGTCCGAGGGTCGGGTGCCGCGTGCGGCGCGCTGAGGTCACTCGGCCGCGGTAGCGTCCGTGGGGGTCACGATGAGGGCGGGCACGGGGCAGGCCCCGAGGACGGCATCGAGGTCGGAGTCCGCGACGATGAACGGAGCCGCCTCGGGCACGATGAGGCGCAGCAGGTCGCGCACGTCGCCGATGCGGTCGGTCAGGCCGGTGCGGGTGGAGAACACCGGTTCGTTGTGAGCCAGCCTGTTGCGGAACTTCACGACCCGCGCCACGAGGTCATGAACTCCGGCGCGGCGGGTGCCACGCGGGAATGCGCGATGCAGGAGCGGGTTCCAGATCAGCGGCGCTCGCTCCGGCAGAGTCAGGTTCGCCCAGAACCCGAAGGCGAGGGCTGCGACGACCTCACCGTGGGTGGGGTTCGCGCCGAGGCCGCGGCGGGCGTCGGCGATGCGGTCCAAGCTGGTGCGGTTGCGGGCACGCTGTCGGGCGCGGGCCTTCGCGATGCCCTGCTCCTGTCGGAACAGCGGCGAGGTCGGGTCGATCGTCCAGTCCGGGAACGTGACGGTGAGTTCGCGGTCGTAGGCGTTGCGGAGGGCGACTTCGAGGTGTCCGACGCATACCAGGCCGGCGGCGGCAACGCGCGAGTTCCAGCGGTATAGGTTCAGCGCGAGGTCGTGGTCGCCGCCGGCGGTCGTGAGGTAGCGTTCGTAGCGGGGATCGCTGAGCCAGCGGCGCGCGGCGGCTTCATCGAGTCGCTGTTGTCCGGCGCTGGTCATGTGGCGTATCCTAGTTTCATCGCCCCGCGGACTAACCGTCCTCTGTCGGCTCTTTGGAGCTGGTCAGGCACCGCGGGGCTTAGTCTTGCCCGCACCTGGATCGCGGTGCCTCTGGTGTTCAGAAGCCCCGGTGGACCTCTGACCTTGGTCACGTCGCCGGGCCCAGTCTTTCCCTCGGACGAGGCCCGCGTCGCTGCGGTACGTCTCGGGTGGCTCGTCCCGGCGTCGCTCCATGCGGCTGCCGCCTGTCTCTTGGAGGGTCAGGCAGATCAGAACTTCGCAGAGCTCGTGCAGGTCGGACGGGACACGATGCACCGCTCCACCGCTCGTCGGTGCGCGCGCCTCTCAGCCTGGCCCACCCAGATGAACTCGATTGTCGCTGCACCCCCGCTCACGCGGGGTTCGGCGCGCGTGCGGGAAGGGCCTGCCCGCTGGTGTCGTTGACGACGCGGTCTGCGCGCTGACGACCGCGTCGGCGGGGTTTTCGCACGACAAGTGCGACGGCGGCATGGATCGAAACCTGGGGAATGCGCCGGGCGCGAACGGTCTAGGAGATCCCGTGACCCGTCTGAGCCGGTCCGCCCTGGCGCCTCTGGCTCTCTACGGGATAGCGAGCCTCGGAGTGGGACCGCTGAGAGGCATGGGCGTGGTGAGCACGGACGAGGTCGTGCTGCCTCTACCGACGGCCGGGCAAACGTTCACCCAGCTTCGAGCGCTGACCTATCTGGGTCATGGTCGTTCCCGATGGGATTGGATGTCCGCGGGCACTGACCACCCCGAGCCGCCACGAGAGGCCCACCTACCTCCTACGTCGAGGGTTTGAACCACGACTTTGGGTGGGGCGTGCGGGGCTCGAACCCGCGACCCAAGGATTATGAGTCCTCTGCTCTGACCTGCTGAGCTAACGCCCCCGGTGCGTCACAGGGTACCGGGGGTGGCACGGTCGCCGCAGGCCCGAGCGGCGTGGGGTCGCCCGGTCGGTCTCTCCCAGCGACCCGGCGAACCGGCATGCTTGGGCGCATGGATGCACAGACTCAGTCCTTCCTCACACAGGCGGCCACGTTCACGGCCCTGCTGACCGACCCGGGCGACTGGGAGGCGGCCAGTCCGTGCGAGCAGTGGACGGCCGCCGACGTCGTCGCCCACCTCGTCGAGACCGAGCGCGGGACCCTGGAGTCCCGCGGGGTGCTGTTGCCGGAGCCGGAGCTGACCTCCGATCCGGGCCAAGCGTGGAGCGCGCACCTGGACGTGCTCCGCGACGTCCTCGCCGACGAGACACTCACGACGGCGTCCTACGAGGGCATGTTCGGTGCGACGACGCTCGCTGACACGCTCGCCGAGTTCTATCGGTTCGATCTCATCGTCCACGGCTGGGATATCGGTCGTGCGTGGGGACGCCCGCCCCGGCTGACCGATGCCGAGCTCGACACGGTGGAGGCGCTCATCGACAAGACCGGGCCGATGCTCTACTCGGAGGGTGTCTGTGCGTCACCGATCCTCACCCCCGACGGAGCGGACCGGCAGACCCGCGTCCTGGGACGGCTCGGCCGGGAATCCTGACGAATATCCGCCGATCGCTCCTGTGGACGCGCGCCGCCGGGCATGATGAACGGCATGGCCACCTTCGCAGTGATCTACACGTACTCCGACGACACCGAGTTGCGCGCCGCCGTGCGGCCGCGGCACCGGGCGTACCTCGGTGGGCTGGGCGAGCAGAGCATCTGCCTCGTGGCGGGTGCATGGACGCCCACGGAGCCGCCGGGCGCGTTGCTCGTCTTCCGCGCCGACTCCAAGGAGGAGGTCGAGGATCTGCTCGCGAACGACCCGTTCGTCACCGAGGGGTACGTCGTCGACAAGCAGATCTTCGAATGGGGAGCCGGGATCGGTCCGCTCGCCAAGCAGTTCCAGTGAGCTGAGTCGCCCGGAACGGTACCGCGGGGGCAACGACGCGCCGCGGACCGCACCTGGCACGCGTCGGGGTCTCATTCTCCGGCTGTGACGAGGACCTTCCCGACGACGCCACCGGCATCCAGGTAGGCGAACGCCTCTGACGCCCGGTCGAACGGGAAGACCCGGTCAACGACACCGGCAAGGTCGCCGGCGTCCGCGAGCGCGAGCAGCCGTGTCGTGATGGATGGCGTCGCGACGGCAGCGAGCGAGCGCAACTGGCGCGACGACCCGAGGGGCAGGATCGAGGCGCGGGCCATCCGCCCGAGCGGGCCCAGGACGCGGTTCGTCCCGCCCGACACCCCGACGACCACGCCGTCGTCGCGCACCAGGCGCTGCAGAGCCCTCAGCGATGCCCTGCCTCCCAGATCGATGGCGGCGTCGTAAACGCCGGCCGGGAGTGTGCCGAGATCCGGGTCACGATCGCCGACCCGCGCCGCGCCCTGCCACGGCCGTCCTCGCGCGAGCGCTGCACAGGGCGTGGACGTAGGTATCGCGACGCGAAGCCGATGTAACGAACTACTCGCATGGCCGATGTTGTGGCTCAGACAAGCTCGATGAACGCGAGCGGCATGAGTTCAACACCATCCGGCCCGGTCTCGGATTCCACCAGCACCGACCTGACCTTCACATCGCGCGTCGCAACCCCGTCTGCGCCGTGCAGGCCCGGGATGTTCCCGACGCTGACCCGGCCGTCAGCACAATTCCATGCAGGGTGGATGCTCACCGTGATCTCGAGGTCTTCGCCGGGCATCATCATCGCCCCGATAACGCCTGCCCCGCCATCGCCAAGGGACGGATCCACTCTTGCGCGCACCCATCGGTCAGGCCCCCAGCCCCAGACGTGCGTCGCCTGTGTCGGCTCCGCAGGCAGCATCCGGGCGACATGGATGCCAGGTTCGACGGTATCGATCCAAAGCCACTCGTCTATGTCAAGCCGGGCCAGGTCGGCCCACGCACCATGCACGGGCGACAACGTGCCCGATTCCCGGGTCCCGGTGCCGCTCATGAGTCCTCCTCCTCGTGCGCGTCCGCAAGCGCTCTGAGCCCCTCCACGTCCACAGCGGCTCGGGCCAGTTCGTCAGCAGCCACCTCCAGCGACCCGTATCCTCTGCCAGCATGGCCACCGACGCCGATGAGACCGTCGTTCATGTCTTTCAGTACCACCCGCAACAGTCCTTGCACAGACGCAGGCATCTGGCCACCCGCATATCCGATGGCAAGCGTCAACGTCGCGCCTTCCGGAATCGCCTCGACTGTGTACAGTGCAGAATCCCGAGCCCCGCCGGTGAATCGGTCAATAGCCACGTGGGTTCGTGTCAGCATCTGCGACACCTCCAGGAGCGAATCCTCGAACCAAAGCAGGCCGCGCCCGCGATCGGGGGCGCCGTAGAGAAGGTCGACCACTCGGAGGCCAAGCGCCTCGTCCATGCAGACCGACAGGATCAACGCGGTTCGATGCCGGAAGACCCCCTTCCACGAAGACCCCGGGATGAGCGGCTTCCCATCGGAGCGCAACTGAGCCAACATGCGTCCACGTGGGCTGTCACTTCCCACTGTGTCGCCGCCGCCGACGTGAATCGGATCCCGTGCTGTGAGGACCGTTCGCCACGCAGGGGGCGCGGTGCCGACGCCCTCCTCGTCGTAGGTCTCCACGCTCTCCGGCGGGGCACCGTCCGCCAGCGTCCACTCGTCCCGCATTGTCAGCCACCACGTGAGCTGAGCGGCGTGGTCGAGTCGAACGGCAAGCGCTCGTACTCGTGTCACGCGTGACCGCCCAAGCCCCTGCCCTCGTCCTCTGCCCAAGGACGGCGCCCATGTCCGCAGCGACTCGAGAAGACCGCGATCGAAGGAGCCGTCGTGAAACAGAACAAGCCTCCCACGGCAGGGCTCGGCCCATTGCTCGCGCCGTAGGGACGTCCCGAGAGCAGCAGACCGTCCCGCATCGACGGATGTCGCTCCACGGCCAGCCACACGAGCGTCGTCGAGGCGCGTTCCCAGGAGCCACAACCGACCAGGCCTGTGAGTGGTCTCACGGTCGTGAGCGCCCGTCGTGTGTTCCCACTCGCCCGGCCCCTTTCCGAGCCACGACTCCGCGCGTTCCGGGCCAAGATGACGGCGCAGAGCCCCAGCAAGACCAGTGGCAGGCAGATACGGACGGCACTCGACGCCCGGCCAGTGAGCGACGAGGACGGGCAGATCGCTCCCGGTCGATGCGTCGTCGACACCCCCCACGGCCCACCGCCCCGGGAGATCGAGATCGACGGTGATGAGCGTCACGACGTTCATCCGGGTTCTCCGATCAAAGTGTCCAATCGGGCGACGTGATCGCCGATATCGGGGTCCTTCAGAGTCCTCGCCACAAGATTGCGACTGTCGGGGCCAAGGTCTCTCGCCCAGGGCTGATTCAGAGCGTCGGCGATGCAGGTGGCCGCTGGGAGCCCGTTGTCGACCGTCAGCATCAACTGTCTACACGCGCCGCGGAGAGCCTTCAGCGTCTTGACCCGAAGCTCAGCCGGAAGCAGACCGGACAGCTCCTCGACAGGGTCCGCGTGCGCCTCGGAACTGACCCGCGCGGGTGCGACGCTCGCGATGGATCGATCTTGCGACCGATGCTTCTGCCCGCCTGGCTTCTCTCCCGACTCGCTGGCGAGATCCCACGTGCGCAGATCACCCACTGCGAACAGTTCGACCTCTCCGAATCCTTCACGCTGCCGCAAGCCGACCCCCTGGCGAACCTCTTGGAGCGACGACCGCGCCCATCCCGACAGCAGAGCTGTCGATCCCGTGGCCAGTGCCCATTCGAGGGGTTTCGGCACCCCTGCTACGCCGTGCCATCCCGAGACCTGCTCAGGGCGCGTCCAGGTGGCTCCCACATCGCCCGCGCCCGCGCGGGCACCGAGGTATCCCTTCAGATCGAAGGTCGGCTGTCCGAAGGCGCCGATGAGAATAGCAGGCGAGCGCAGCCGGAAAACAATCGTGTTCCCCTCGGGCAGTGGCGGGGCAACGGCGGGTTCCAGTGACCAGCCGCAACGACCGAGTGTGGACCGCTGCCCACCGATCGATATGTCGAACCTCTGCTGCAACCATGCCAGCTCCGCCGCCAGTTCGTCCTCGTCGGCACCGCGCACGGTCAGCCGCCCCCGGTAGCAGACCTGTCTTCCCATCGCCTTGCGGGTGAACAACTGCTCGTCCACCGCAGCGCCGTTCTTCAGTGCAGTCCGCGTCGTGTCGACCAGCCACGACCCGTCCACATCCCAGCCGCCGCGGCTCCGTTCGATCGCGCCTCCGCACATCGGGCAGACATCGAGACGCCGGGCAACGAGGTCATGGCGTCCGGGCGGGCACTCTGACCCGGGGTATTTGCAGCTCACCTCGGAGAGACCGCACAACTCCGCGTGTCGATCGCCGACGAACGGCACGGCGGGACCGACCACAAGCTGGCGCCCGAACAGACGATCGAATATTCGTTCCGCATCATGCCCGTCGAACGCTGCGGTCGGGTGTGACCACCACGCCGTTCCCAGTGCACCTCTCACAGCCGTTCCGGGGATCACGGTGTGGATCTCGCGCGTGTTCAGTACCGATCCGGCCCGGCCAGCCGAGACCCGGGTACGAGGCGTCAGCGTGTAAGTGAAGCGGAGACTCATGGAACCCTCACCCTCGCCGCAATCAGTCGCTCCGAATCGGCGTCTGTCCATGGTTCGCCATCGTCCTCGATGGAGACCCATCCTTCCCCGCGTCGCCGTCCGCCACCGAGCCCGAGGACGGCGAGCGCGGCGGCACGCAGGACAAGGCTGTGGACGCTGTACTGCTCGTCGGACAGCCTGACACGGGGTTCCACGCAGAAAGTGGCGGGCTCTGCCCATGCGTGCTCGCCGAACATGAGGAACCCTCTCTTCGCAAGACCCGTCGCGTCGTCCACCGAGATCCGGGTCGTGCTCGTTACGGCGATCGGCACGGCGAACTGCGCGTCCGACCACCACCAGGGTGCCGGCTGACGCGGCTTGCCGAAGACGTCGTCGACAAGGGTCTCGCGCACGCCCAAGGACTCCCGCGCGGCAGCCCGCATGAGACCTTTCAGGCTGCTGGCCGGAAGAGGGGTGTCCCGGTCGACCGCGTTGTCGAGCCCCGGTTCGGGTCGCCCTGTGCCGACGTGGAATGGGCCGTGAAACCGGATGGTGAAGGCCAACGAGACCTGATCGAGCCTGGCTGTCATGGCTGATCCTCCCGGTTCGCACGTGGCCACCATCGGGCACGTGACAACAGCGCCCGAAGCCGGTCCGTGTCGTCCTGTGCCAGTTGACTGATCGCCTTGGGCACTGCAGCCCCGTCGTGAGCCCGCCTTCCCGCCCAAGTCGACACTCTGCCGGCCGCCGCGCCCAGGGACGAGTCGCGAAGTATCTGTCCAAGTCTGTGCCGCGCGGCCGGTGGAAGCGCAAAGACCTCCAGCGCGGCTTGCTCCGCGATCGACGCGCCGACCGGCGTCGGGAGAAGCTGCCGAAATGCCTCATCCGCAGACACGACCTGGATCCACCGCCGACCGGCTCTGGCTCCCGTCAACCCGTCGGCGGTGAGATCGACCCACGCGATCCCGGCGGCCTGCCCGCGGAACTCTCGCTTGGCCGCCTTGAGCGCGAGTTCCGCGTGCACGGTTGCGTCCGACACTGGATGCGTGGCGTGCGTGAACGCGACGCCTACTCCGAGCGACAGCTCCGCGATCCGGTCGAGCAGTTCTCTGGCGGCGCCCTCTTCGGGGATGTCGCAGGCCAGGCACGCGCGCAGAGTGTCCTGGAGCGTGCTGAATCCGCGGATCAGTTCGGTGACGAACGTCCAGGCGCGCGCCGCCGGGACGCTCACCAGAACGTCGTCTCCACCGACGTAGTGAGGGATTGCGCTCTTGTGCCGGTCTGTCGGTTCATGGATCGACGACGCGGCGATCTCGACGGCCGTGCGGGTCGCGAAGTCCACATCTCCGGGAGCCCGGTTGCGCAGGTTCGGCACATCCAGGTCGAATGTGTTCAGCGCCTCGAAAAACGAGCCGAGCTTGTTGCCGTCGGCGTTCACAAGAGCGAGCTGGCTGGAGGATTCCTTGCGGCCGACCGCGCGGACGCGTCGCTGTTGCGGGTCGCCTCCACGCCCGGCCAGATCGTCGAAGGTGTCCGGCCAGTCGCCCTTCAGATCATCCAGCAGCGCGCGGGGGGCGCGGGTCGCGCCCTGCCGTGCGGCACAGTCGGGGCCAAGGTCGTTCGACAGCCCTCGCATCTCGGCTCCACAACCGCGGCAGGCGTCCGCGACGGGCTGGTCGTAGCGGTGCGGTGCAGCAACCAGGCGGGCGACAGAACCTTGAAGAGCCGCCGCGACTGCAGATGCGTACGTGGATGCGCTCACCCGCCACGCGCTCCACTCGACGCCCGGAAGAGCGCCCGCTAGGTGCCGCACGAGTCGCGGAGCCGCACTCCGCGCAGTGTCCAGCGAATCGGCTTCGGCGACGACGACGCCGTCGACGTTCCCGGCCTCGGAACACGCCCGAAGTCGGAGGTCCGCCAGGACCTTCTTCATCGCAGGGGCGTTGATGTCTGTCTGCGCACTAAGCGCAGCGGATGCCCCGCGCAGGAGGCGCAGTTCTGGGGTCCGCACGAGCCAGGTATGTACACGCTGCGCCCCAACGGCGAGGTACACGGTCATGGTTTGTCCTTGGTCGTGATCGGCAGCGAACGGTCGCCGTCGGTCGGCCCGGGGAGACGATGCCACGGTTTGGTCGAGCGCGTCTCGCGAGCGCCGTTGCATTCCTGGAAGAACTCGAAACTGCGCCGGAATCGGTCCTGGTCCTTCGGATCATCGCTGACAGCGAACGCCCACGGCGCCCCGGGCGGGTAGGTCACCAGATGCACCTGGTCGCCAAGACCGTCGAGGTCGAGAATCGGCAACAGTTGTTCAAGGTTCGGACCGAACCGTCCGACACGCTCGTTCACGTCGGCCCCCGGGAACCTCGCATTCGTCCAGTCGATGCGCTCTCCGCTCCCGCCGAGATACCGCTCGTGGAGCGTCCCGACGTCCACACGGGTCACCCGCGGGGTCGCGCTCCCGAGGCCCAGGGGCTTCGCCCCTCCGAGCCGGACGGCAACTCTTCTGCCCTCACCGCCAGGGATCAGCCTCATCACCCGCGTGGGGTCGAGCGCGGCAAGAAGCGTGTGCAACGACATCGGGTCCAGTTGGTCAACGGACACACGTGCGGTCAACACCGTGCCCTTCGGGACGAGAATGGCAGGCCTGACCATGCCACCCTTGTCGTCGCTCAGTGACCCTGTCGCCGTATATCTCGGTGTCATGGACCCGCCGAGTTGGGCGCTCTGCCAATCGGCCTGTGCGTCGGGATCGGAATGCCAGTAGTACTTGCGGCCGGCCAATCGCTTGTAGATGGGTCCGACGTGATCCGCCTTGCTGCCCCAGTGACTCGCGACGTCACCCACGGGGCGGCCCTCCTGGGGGGAATCCTTGCGCCACTGCAGATAGAACATGCCCATGCCCGGACGGGGTTGTCCCAACGGCGCAAGCCTCACCGACGTTGTGGTCACGGGCCCGCTGCGTGCCGCCCCAAACCGCACGTGCCCCGCGTAGGAGTCTTGTCGGCCCTTCCCTGCGTCGCCAGCGGATGTGTCGGCGGCACCGAAGACGGCGCAGGAGTGGCACAGCGTCAGGTCCTCTCCCGGAATGCACGGAAGCGGGGAGGTCGGCCCTGATCCGAGCCTCTCGCGGACACTCCCGTCCCCGGCACGCCGCCAGATTCGTGCGAGCTTCAACTCGCGGACGCGGTCGCGCTCCATTCGCACCCACACGACATCGCCAGGAAACAACAGGCCGCTCGCTCGCGCGCGTTGCGCGATTACTCCGAAGCCGCCACCAGGGGTCCACCACTCGACATCGGCGTAGTCCCGTTCCCTTTCCCACGCTCGCGCGTCGCTCTTTCCCGAGCGTTTCCCCTGCTGCTCGAGCCGCCGCCTGTCGTCGGTGCCACGGCACGCCGCGCGATACGCCTGGATCGCATCCTGATCCGCTACGGGGTCGAGATCGACGACGCGCTCGGTCGCGGTGGCCGTCGCCCAGAAGCAGCGTCCTTTGGCCCCGTTCTTGCGCTTCCTCCGTCGTGCTGTCGTGTCGGTCACGAGCACGACTCGGGCACCTTCCGAAACAGCCGCCGAGCCCGGCGTTGCGACTCTTCGCGCCGCCGACACGGTGCACATCTCACGCCGGTCGAGTGTCGATGTTGTGATCGCGCCTTCGAGTTCCAGCCAATCTCCGGATCTCACGGCCCTGTCCCTGCGAAGCGCTCTTGCCAGCGATGTAGCTTCCACCCAGACGATGTCCTCGCACAATCGCAGTCGCTGCGGCTGCCCATCTCTGCTCTCAGTCACGACCGCCAGGGTCCAGTTCGCGGCCCCATCGACTCCAGCATGCGTTGGTTCCCGGTAGCTCGGCACAAAATCCTCGTCCAACACTCGAAGACAGCCGTTGAACATTGTCTCGTGCAACGACCGGGCCATTCCCTTGAGCGCCGATCCTGGAATCCGAACCCCCTCGTCGGTCAGCCACCCTTCGGCCTCGGCTTCTCGTGGAAGCACCATCGGGGTCTCCAACGTCCACTCCATATCGATAACACCGCTGTACAAGCGTCCTCGATGGGCACCCGCGTGCATTAGAGGCTGCCGACGAATGACCTCGATCGGTAGCGGCACGAAGGTGTACGGGTTGACGAAAGCAGCGCTGGTGTCCACGCTATGCCTCTCCCTCGAAACGGGCTCGACTGTGATGCTCTTGGCCGGCGCCGTGTGCCTCGTGGACGAAACGGGCAAGCGCGCGACCTCCGATGATGAGACCGGACTCGCCTCGACAGCCGCTTCGTTCCCGCCGAGCCGAAGTCGACACCTCACCCCACGGGAAGAGGGGATCCTGCCGACGGACCGCGGTGGCAAGGGCACGGGACACCACCAGACCGACGCCGGGCTCGGCGTCGGGTGGCCCTGAGACAGCTCCGGTGTGCCGTGCCGCGGTCAGAGGAACACCGACCCCGTCGACGGTGAGGGGCTGCTCCCGGGTCTCCGACTCCGTCAAACGCGCGGTACGCCCGGATCGGGGCAGTCGCAGGATGGGCTGTTCCTCGCGCCACACAGTGATGTCGTGTGCGGTCAGGTTCACCAGCTTCATGGGATCAGCCTCGATGCACGGGCCATTTCGAGCAGTGACGGTTGGCGCGGGTGCACGCGCGTGACGCCCGGCGGGCCGTCGCCGTGAAGCTGGACGGTGACGAGCCTCGACCAGGGCACTCGGCACGCCTCCTGGGTGCATTTGTCGTTTCCGCAGGCGGAGCCTCCGCCGGACGGCCGCCCCAGCAGCCACCCGAACGACAGGCTCATGGTCTTCGGCACGGCGCAGACGAGGATGACGTAGTCGCTCGCGTGTTCGTGGATGATCTTCCGGAGGTGCGCCACGATGGCTGCGGCGGCCTGTCCGGGCGAGATGTACTGCGCGCGAACCCGATACTCGCGATCCGCCGGCATGCTCAGCCCCGGGGACGTCCAGGCGTGTGCAGGGATCTTTCCCGTCCCCAGCTCCGTTCCGTCCTTACCCGCGGCCAGGACGACCGTCTCGACGCGCGGGTCGGCGACGCGTCCCTTCGGGACAATGCGGAACTGTGGAATGCCCTTCCACTCGTTCGGAAGGGTGTACAAGGCCCGTGTCAACTCAATTGCCGCCACAACGGCGCCCGGCCCATCGGCTCGACCGGATCCGATTGAGCCGCCCGCCTGGTGCGGCTGCACCTGCGCGTCCGCTTCGGGCGGGATCAACTCGACGCCATTGGCTGGCCTCCGCTCGACCTTCGACCAGAGATCCCATCGAACCTCGGGGCGACCGCCCTGAGCCGGTTCGAGCAGGTGCGTACCCGGGAACGGATACAGGTGCGCGCCGAGTGCCATGCCCATCGGCCACAGCAGGTTCGGCGCGATGTTGAACCCGGTGGACACGTCGTCATCGTTCATGGTCTGCTGCAGATCGCGGGCCAACTGGCGGACCTCGGCTGCGACGTCGATCGCCCGGACCCCGGAGATCGTCTGCCATTCGGCATCCACCCAGGCAGTCGAGGCACGAATATCCAAGTGCTGGCGCTGGATCACCTGCATATCCTCAAGGCGCTCGTCCCGCATGCCTGACTCCAGCAGACGCACATAGTAGAGAGTCCCGTGTTCACGCCTGATCCGCGCCCGCAGTGCCGCGAGCTTCCAGGTTCCCACGGCAGCGACGACCGCCACGGCCAGGTAGATACACGACGCCCATGATGCCGAGAGAGGGACGACGGCCTCGACCAGGAGCGTAAGCGAGGCCGTGAGCACCGCGACCCCCACCGCCAATCCCAGGTCCAACAGAGACCCGGGAACGCGCGAGCCTCCGCGCGCGAGTTCTCCAGTGCGCGACGCACGCCGAGCGGGCCAGTTCACGCGGCGCTCCTCCCGATCTCGAGGTGACGACTCCAACGGTATGGGCCCGGATGGGTCACGCGACGAGGAACGGGCATCTTGCCGAACACGCGCCTCCCGCGCCGCGTCACAGCACCGCCCAGTACAGCACCCTCGACGGCGCTTGAGCCTGGCCGAGGCAGACTGCCTGTTCCCAGCAATGCGCACATTGCCGGAGGAACCACAGGGAATCGTCCTCGGCGTCAATGATCTTCGTCGCGCTTGCCTGCAGCTCCGAGAAGGAGTCGGAGTCGGCCTCCAGGATGAACACGGATTGCTGCACCCGATCGCCGTAGGTCTGGAGCAGCGCTGCGAGGCGCGCCCGGCGCATGTCGTCCGCGACGTCGTACGCCGCTATCAGTGTCAACGCCATGACAGACCAGTCCATGCCTGTCCGCGGTCCATGATCGCGGCCCGCAGACGCTGAGCCTGGCGTAGCACATGGCGACGTAGTGATCCGGCGAAGCCCGGCAGCGCGCCTCGCGTCGCGGTGAGCATTCGCGTCTCATAGGCGTCGAGCACCGCCTCGCGCCCCGCCTTGGTGAGCAGCACGCCGCGCCCCGGCTCGCTGCGACCGCTCGCGACCGTCAGACCACCTCGCCTCGCCACACGGAGCACGACGGAGTCGACGATGTGAGGCCGGAACTCCTCCATGAGGTCCAGGGCGAGGCTAGGCCGGTTGCCCTGGTCGGCATGCAGCACACCGATGCTCGGGTCCAGGCCGGCAGCATGCAGAGCAGTGACGCATTCGCCCAGAAGAACGGTGTAGAGGAAGGAGAGCGCCGCGTTCGGGACGTCTTCCGGCGGCCGACGGCTGCGTAACGCGAACCGCAACTCCTCGGGCATGAGACGTCCCAGCATCGGAAAATACGCCTGCGCGGCCGCGCCCTCCAAGCCCATGAGCTCGGCGGCCGATCCGGCGTCCGGCAACATGCGCCTCAGTCCCGCAAGGTGTCTCACGACATCCCGGACATCGTCGACGAGGTCGGGATGATTGGCTCGTTGCAGCACTACCTCCTGCTTGCGGACCTTGGCCGCGATGATCGCCCGGCCGATGGCCAGAGCCTGTGCAGATCCCACTGCGTCGAGTTGTGCTCGTAACCGTGCGGGTCGGTACCGTTGCTCGTGACTCACCATGGTTCCCAGGTACGCGCCCGATCGGGATGCGAACACGACGTCTACGTCATGGGAAAGCGCCCAACTGCGTGCGCCGGCGCTGAGCCCTACGGACCCGAAACACACGATTCGCCCGACATGGCGCTTCGGCACATCGAGGACCGTCTCGTCGTCCTTCGTCTGCGCCAGCAATCGTCCTTGCGAAATGCGGATGCGACCGCCCTGCAGGCCGGCATAGAGCACCTTCTCGTCGGGCTCGACGGCCCTGTAATCGTCCAACGCAGGTGGGTAGCGAGGGCCGAACTCCTCACCGAGGAAGACAAATCCCTCCGTGAAGCTCATCGCGTGCGTCTTGTCCGAACCCAGCGACATGTCGAGCCTTTCCGCAGCCTCACTCGTGACGCGCGCGGCCTCCCACGCGTCATCTTCGTTCGCGCAGGGGATCGCGATGTCGTCGCCATACCGCACAGGCGCATAGCCTCGATCGAGCAGGGCCCGATCGACATCCACGAGGACGAGGTTCGCCAGCACGGGTGACAAAGGGCATCCTTGCGGCAGTCCCGTCACCGCACGGAGCGCTCGGGTCGCCGTTCGGTACGGCCTGGCACTAAGAGCGGTGAGCACGCTCGCCAGGTCATCGTCATCGACCAACGCGGCGAGTCGGCGGTGGGCGAGATCGACCGGCAACGTGGGAAAGCACTCATCGATGTCGGTGCGGAGCACCCAACCGAGGCCTTCTTCCCGTTGTCGCGCGATGGCTTGGACGGCGTCGGCGACGCCCAGTCCCGGTCGGTATGCGAACGCGCAGTGGCCGAGTTCGGGGTCCACGAAGGGTGTTGCCGTGTCCAGGATCGCCCGAGCGACGATCCGATCCGGCACGGAGGGAATATGGAGTGTTCTCGGTTCGTCACCCTTCCGAGGAATCTGCACCTCGACGAGGGGACGCGGCTCGTACGACCCGCCGGTCAGCGCATCGGCGAGAGCTTCGATGCCTCCGGGGGCGTCCTCGGAGAAGCGCGCGACACTTCTGGACAGCTCCCCATCCGCTCGATCGTTGGCCCATACGGCCTGCCAAGCATTGTTCAAGGAGCGAACACTGAATGCTCTGGCCGCCAATGCACCCATCTCACGTCGCGCTTCGAACGCGTACGATGCCGAAGCCCTTCGTCCGGTAGGAGCCGACCCCGCAGTACTCCGCCAAGCGAAGGAGCGAACCCACCTTCGCGGCAGTGGACGCATCGTCGCACCGCAGCCGCAGCCGCCCCATCACACCCCCGACGCGCAACCCCTTGACCGCAAGGGGAACGCTTTCGATGTCGAAATCGGAAACCCACACCGATCCGGACTCCTCGTGCGACAGCTCAACCTTCGTTGCCGAGCTGAAGCGATTCCAGCACTGAGCCGGGCTGCGCAGCAGCGAGGACGGCACCGGGAAGCCGCATGAGCGGTTCCCTGTGCGGAACGTCCCCGGTGTGACGAACTCCAGATCCCAGCGACATCCCGGCAGGCCCTCGGCGAGTTCTCCCCAGGACACCGACGACTGCAGCAGCGCCCTGCCGGGAATCGTCCACCTCTCCCCCAAGCGCACCCGTTCGCCCGAGCCCGCGCAAAGGGTCAGTCGATCCCGCGCCTCCGCCGTCAGCACGGAAACCTCGACACCGAACCGGTCGACTTCTCCCGAAAGCGGCGAGATCGTGTACGGCTTCGTCTGCGCACGGTGGTCCACACCGCCCGCATCGGAGGTGCCGCGGTCGAACCACCGCGACAACGCCGCGTGCAGATGCTCGACCTTCACCGGCGGCGCCACCCTCGGGAGAGGAACCCAGTAGATCGCCGGCATACCCACCTCCACAATCGCTTGCACACAAGGTATCCGGCGAACCTCCGCGAGGAGGCGGAACACGCAGGTTTGTGGGCTCTTCGGATCTGAGCGTGGGTGAGGGCGGTGTCGAGGTGCGGCGCGGCGGTGCGTCGGGCAGGAGGTCGGGGCCTCCAGGATCGATAGCGACCAAGCCGATCGTTCCGATGGAGACCCGACGTGTCTGACTGTAGATGCGGTCAGGGCGCGCGCTGGTGCGCCCGTGCCGACGCGATGTTCGATGTTCCTGGCATGCACGTGCTCAAGGCGGCCCACGAGCCCGGCCGGGTGGTCGTGACGGTCGAGACCGATCAGGTGTTGACCGGCTGCCCGGCGTGCGGGGTCGTCGCGGTCGGGCACGGCCGCCGCGAGCACCGCCGCGCAGACGCGCCGTTGTTCGGGACCCCGGTGCTGGTGGTCTGGCGCAAGCGGACGTGGTGCTGCCCGGACCCGGGCTGTCCGGTCGTGACGTTCTCCGAGGTCCACGACCTGGCCGCGGCCCGGGCAAAGCTCACCGGACGGGCGATCTGCTGGGCGACGGATGCGCTGGTCATGGACGACACCACCGTCGCCGCCCTGGCGCGCCACCTCGGGGTGGACTGGCACACCTGCTGGGATGCGATCGAGACCGAGGCCACGATACGGCTGGCTGACTCCGACCGGCCTGCTGGCGTCGCGACGCTCGGGGTCGATGAGCACATCTGAAAGCCGTCGCGGCACGGCTTCGACAGGGCGGCGACGTCGATGGTCGATCTGACCCGTGACCAGGACGGACGCACCCGGGCACGACTGCTGGACGTCGTGCCCGGCCGGTCCGGGACCGCCTACGCTCGCTGGCTCAAGCTGCAAGGCGACGGCTTCACCGCCACGGTCGAGCACGCCGCGCTGGACCCGTTCCGCGGGTATGCGAACGCGATCCGCGACGAGCTGCCCGAGGCGATCGCGGTTCTGGACGCGTTCCACGTCAAGCTCCGGCACCCAGGTCGTCGACGAGGTCCGCCGCCGCGTCCAGCAGGACCCTCGGACACCGCGGGTATCGCGATGACCCGCTCTACAAGATCCGGGGGCTGCTGCGCCACGGCACCGAACACCTCACACCACAACAGACCGCCCGGCTCGAGGACGGGCTACAGGCCGGCGATCCCGACTTCGAAGTCACCGTCGCCTGGCACTGCTACCAGCAACTGCGCGCGATCTACCACGCACCCCCACCCACCGAAGGACACCGCCGGGCGACCGCGGTGGTCGACGCGTTCGCGACCTGCCCGATCGGTGAGGTCGCCCGCCTCGGACGGACCCTACGAGTCTGGCGCGCGCAGATCCTGGCCTACTTCGACACCGGGGGCGTCTCCAACGGCGGCACCGAGGCCATCAACCTACTTATCGAGAAGACCCGCCGCCTGGCCCACGGGCTCCGCACCTTCGCCCACTACCGGATCCGCATCCTGCTGGCCGCCTCCGGCGCCCGATCAACCAGACCAAACCACGCTTGATTCCGAAGAGCCGGTTTGTGCCGTGCGGCGTTCGACGCCCGGCCGGCCGCAGCAGCAGACACACGTCAGACGTCTCGACCCACGCCCACCGACTGCCCATATCAGGCCCTCGGCGAAAACAGGGGAACCGGGCCCTCCCGTCCTCCCGAGCGCCGTTCGACCGTCTGAATCGCGACGAGAAGGACCAAGACACGAACTCGAGACCGACCAACCAGTTCACCAACGATGTCTCGACCCCCTATTCAATTCGCTGTTTCGCGAGATGTCCCTATGGACCTGTCCAGCGATGAGGTGCTTGCGCTGGTCGACGTCTCAATTCGCTGTTTCGCGAGATGTCCCTATGGACGCGACGCGCGACGAGGCCATCGCCTCGGTGCGGTTTCAATTCGCTGTTTCGCGAGATGTCCCTATGGACTACCAGCTGCAGAACTACACCCCCCATATCACGCGTTTCAATTCGCTGTTTCGCGAGATGTCCCTATGGACCCGGAGCCACGGATTGTCACAACTCCCCGTGACGATCCCCGAGTTTCAATTCGCTGTTTCGCGAGATGTCCCTATGGACCGCCGCGGAGCTCGCGAGGGGCGAGCGGATCGAGGTTTCAATTCGCTGTTTCGCGAGATGTCCCTATGGACCGGCACCACAGTCGAAGAGGTGATCGCACAGACCATGGTTTCAATTCGCTGTTTCGCGAGATGTCCCTATGGACCGACGCCATCAGCTATGCCGAACGCCACGGTGAGAGTCTGTTTCAATTCGCTGTTTCGCGAGATGTCCCTATGGACCATCGGTGCGATCGGCGGGTGGACGATCGCGCACCTGTGTTTCAATTCGCTGTTTCGCGAGATGTCCCTATGGACGACCCGGCTGGAGGTCTGGTTCACTGGTCGGGTTTCAATTCGCTGTTTCGCGAGATGTCCCTATGGACCCTACCCTCGGGACACGCCCTCTGACAAGGAGGAACACCGAACGCCCGCACGGCATCGCCCCGAGAAGCCGCCCGGTGCGCCTCTGTGGGGCGTCCGAAGCCGTGTTTCCCCTTGTCGCAGTGGATACACGGAAGTCGGGCCACTGCGCGACGCGCGAACACATCACTGAGCGCCCGGCCGATGACCGCCTCACCCCGGTCGGGTGTCGTCGAGATGACACGCGTCACAACGTGCGCTGCACCGCCCCGAACCGCTCCGCCGCCGTGGCGACGGCCGCGTCCCGCGCGGCGGCGGTCTCGGCGTCCTTGAGCGTCCGGTCCGGCGCCCGGAAGCGCAGCGCGTACGCGAGCGACTTCTTGCCCTCGCCCACCTGCGGCCCCTCGTACACGTCGAACAGCGCCAGCGACTCGAGCAGTTCCCCGGCGCCCGCGCGCAGCGCGGTGGCCACATCGGCCGCGGGGACGTCGGCGGACACGATCAGCGCCACGTCCTCCTTGGCGATCGGGTGCGTCGAAAGGACGTCCAGCGAGCCCGCGCCGGGAGCGACCGTCAGCAGCGTGTCGAGCACGATCTCGAAGGCGGCGGTCCGCGCCGGAACGCCCATCGCCTCGCACACGGTGGGATGCAGCTCACCCGCGTACCCGAGGACGCGCCCGTCCGCCTCGAACCGCGCGCACCGGCCCGGATGCCACGGTGCCAGCTCGGCATGCACGGGCGTCAACTCCAGCCCAACCGCCCGGCCGGCGACCTGGACCGCGTCCACCACCTGCTGCCAGCCCGCAGCGACGGCCGGACCCTGCCACCCCGCCCCGACCCACTCGCCGGTCACCACGCCCCCGAGCATCGTCGGCTGCACCGGCAGCGCGGCCTGGATGGCGGCGAGCTCCTCGTCACTCGGCCGTCCGTCGACCGACGGGAGCGGCGCGAACGCCTCCTGCCCGCCCAGGAACACCGAACCGGTCTCGAAGAGCGCCAGGTCGGTGTTACCGCGACTCGTGTTCCGCGCGACCGCGGCCAGCAGCCCCGGCAGCAGCGTCGTCCGCAGGTACGGCTCGGTGTCGGCCAACGGGTTCTCCAGCCGCGCCAGCCGCCGACGCTGGTCGTCGGCCGGCACCTGGAGCCTGTCGAGCGCCTCGGTCCCGAGGAACGGGAAGCACAGCACCTCCACGAACCCGGCGCCGACGAGCGCGGCGTCCACCTGTCGCCGCAGGCGCTGGGCGCGGGTCAGCCCGCGCCCCACCGGGGCGGCCGGGACGACCGACGGCAGCAGGTCGAGCCCCGTCTTGCGGCCGACCTCCTCCACATAGTCGTACGGATCGCGCAGGTCGGGACGCCACGTCGGGGGCGTCAGCGTGAGCGTGTCGCCGAGCGCGACGACGTCCACCCCGCTCGCCTCGAGGATCTCGATGACCCGCTCGCGGGACACCGGCATCCCCAGGACGCGTGTCGGCAGATCGGCCTGGATGCTCGTGCGCGGCGGCGTCGAGACGGCTCCGACGACGGTCTCGGCCTCCGAAACCGTGCCGCCCGCCAGCGACGCGAGCAGTTCGGCCACCCGGTGCGCCGCCGCATAGGCCGCAGCCGGATCGACACCGCGCTCGAAGCGCTTCGCGGCCTCCGAGCCGAGCTTGTGCCGCCGGGACGTCCGCGCGATCGACCCCGACGCGAACTGCGCGGCCTCGACGACGATCCGCGTCGTGGACTCCCGGAGTTCCGTCGACTCGCCGCCCATCACACCGGCCAGGCCGATCGGCCCCGAGTCGTCGACGATGAGCAGGTCGTCGGGGTCCAACTGGCGGGTGACGTCGTCCAGCGTGACGAGAGTCTCCCCCGTGCCGGCCTGGCGCACGACGATCGGCCCGGCGAGCCGCTCCGCGTCGTACGCGTGGAGCGGCTGCCCGGTCTCGAGCATGACGTAGTTCGTGATGTCCACGGCCAGCGAGATCGAGCGCATGCCCGCCTGCCGCAACCGCAGCTTCATCCAGATCGGGGACGGACGGCCCGGATCGACACCGTCGACACCGAGGGCCACGAACAGCGGGCAGTTCTCCGACCGCAGGTCGATCGGGTAGCCGTCCGCGACGGCCGTCGGCACAGGCTTCGCGACGGGATCCCGGAACCGCACCTCCAGCGCCTGCGCGGCCTCGCGCGCCAGCCCGCGGATCGAGAAGCAATACCCCAGATCGGGCGTCACCGCGATGTCGAGGACGTCGTCGCGCAGCCCCAGCGCGGGCACGGCCAGGACGCCCGGCGTCCACGGGACACCGGCGTCATTCGCCTCGCCCAGCACCCAGATGCCGGTGTGGTCGTCGCCGATGCCCAGCTCGTCCTCGGCGCAGATCATGCCGTCGGAGATGTGCCCGTATGTCTTGCGCGCCGAGATCTGGAACCCTCCCGGCAGCGTCGTTCCGGGCAGCGCGACGACCACATGGTCGCCGACGTCGAAGTTCAGCGCTCCGCAGACGATCCCCCGGTTGCCCTCGGGTCCGTTGTGCTCGCCGACGTCCACGTGGCACCAACGGATCGTCTTGCCGTTCTTCTGCGGCTCCTCGACGAAGTCCAGCACCCGGCCGATCACCAGCGGACCGTCCAGGTCGGCGCCGAACTCGTCGACGGTCTCGACCTCGAGCCCGGCCCGGATCAGCACCTCGGCCAGCTCACGCCCCGTGATGTCCTCCGGCAGGTCGGCGTACTCGCGCAGCCATGACAGGGGTGCCCTCATCGCGTCGTCACTTCCCTCTCGGCGGCCGTCACCGGGCCGCACCCTTGAGTTGCCTGCTGAACCGGATGTCGCCTTCGACCATGTCGCGCATGTCGGTGGCGTTGTTGCGGAACATGAGCGTCCGCTCGATGCCCATGCCGAACGCGAAACCGGAGTACACGGCGGTGTCGACGCCGCACGCCGCGAGGACACGCGGGTTCACGACCCCGCAGCCGCCCCACTCGATCCAGCCCTCCGACCGGCAGGTCCGGCACGGGGCGTCGGGATTGCCGACGGAGGCGCCGTGGCACACGAAGCACTCCAGGTCGACCTCCGCCGACGGCTCGGTGAAGGGGAAGTAGCTGGGACGCATCCGCGTGCGGACATCCCCGAACATCTGCCGCGCGAGATGGTCGAGAGTGCCCTTCAGATGCGCCATCGAGATGCCCTTGTCGACGCACAGGCCCTCGATCTGATGGAACACGGGGACATGGGTCGAGTCGAACTCGTCGGCCCGGAACACCTTTCCCGGACACACCACGTACACCGGCAGCTCACGATCCAGCAACGAGCGGATCTGCACGGGGGACGTGTGCGTGCGCAGCACGACATGCCGCTCCAGCGGCGAGAGGAACAGCGTGTCGGTCGTCCCGCGGGCCGGATGGTCCGAGTCGAGGTTGAGCGCGTCGAAGTTCAGCCACTCCCCCTCCGCCTCGGGGCCTTCGGCGACCTCCCAGCCCATCGCGACGAACACATCGGCCATCAGGTCCATGAGCGCCGTGATCGGGTGCGGAGCACCAACGGGCCGGCGCGAGACCGGCAGCGTGACGTCCACCTGCTCGGCGGCGAGGGTCAGCGCCAGCTCCGCGGCGGCCACCTCCTCCTGCCGGGCCGCGAACGCCGCCTGGATCTCGCCGCGCGCCGCGCCGATCCGCTGCCCGGCGTCCTTGCGGGCCTGCGGCGGGAGGGCACCGATCTCGCGGTTGGCGAGCGCGATCGGCGACCGCTCGGCCAGATGCTCGCTGCGCGCCTGCTTCAAGGCGGCGACCGTGTCGGCCGCGGCGAACGCCGACCGAGCCTCGGCGACCATCTCGGCCAGCGACTCGGCCGAAAGCGGTGCGACCTCCACAGGGTCGTAGTTGGTGTTCGGCCCGCTCATGGGCCCCCTCCCTTTGACTTCCTCAGGCGCGGTGACGCCGGCAGGGCGCCCACAGACACGACGCCCGCCATCCCATCGAGACAGCGGGGGCCGTGTGCACGTTTCTTCCTTCGTTCAGGCGCGTTGGGCCGTGGCACTCACGTACAGGCAGACAGCCGCGGCGGTGGCGAGGTTCAGGCTCTCGGCCTCGCCGAAGATCGGGACGGCGACGCTGCGGTCGGCCATCTCGAGATGATTCGCCGGCAGACCCCACGCCTCGTTGCCGAACAGCCAGGCCGTCGGCACCGCGGCGTCCATGTCGGGCAGCAGCATGTCGCCGTCGCCGTCCGCGGCCAGCACCTGCATCCCCGCCGCACGGCAGTCCGTGACGACGTCGGACAGCGACATCCCGACGACGATCGGCACATGGAACAGGCTGCCCGCCGTGGCGCGCACCGTCTTCGGGTTGTACGCCTCGACAGAGTCCTCGGTCAGGACGACCGCGTCGGCCCCGAACGCGTCGGCGCACCGGATCACGGTGCCGGCGTTGCCGGGATCGCGCACCTGGTCGCAGATCACGAGCAGCCGCGGCCTCGCCGCGATCACCTCGCTCCACGGGACGTCCAGGAAGGACGCCACAGCGACGATGCCCGGCGGGGTCACCGTCGACGAGATCGACGCCAGATCCTGCTCGGTGCCGCCGAACGCGGCCACGCCCTGCTCATGGGCGATCTCGATCAGCCCGCGATGGTGATGGGCCGTCTCCGTGACGATGTACAGCTCATCGACCCCGCCACGCAGCAACGCCTCCCGTACCGCCTGAGGGCCCTCGGCGAGGAACTTGCCCTCGTTACGGCGTCCCTTCCGCTGCAGCAGCTTGCGGATCGCCTGCATCCGACCCTTCGAGACCGGCGCGAGGCCGACCGGGTCCTGCGTGTTCATGGTCAGGCCGCGTCGGCGGCTGCGCCGCGGGCAACCTCCACCAGGGCGGTGAAGGCAGCCGGATCGGAGACGGCGAGCTCGGCCAGCATCTTGCGGTCGACCTCGACACCGGCCATCCGCAGCCCGGCGATGAACCGGTTGTAGGTCATGCCCTCGGCCCGGGCAGCGGCGTTGATCCGCTGGATCCACAGGCTGCGGAAGTCGCCCTTGCGCGCGCGACGATCCCGGTAGGCATAGGTGTAGGAATGGAGCAGTTGCTCCTTGGCCTTGCGGTACAGCCGCGAACGCTGCCCCCGGTACCCCGACGCCTCGTCGAGAACCTCACGGCGCTTCTTGTGGGCATTGACCGAACGCTTCACGCGTGCCATCGGTTGACTCCTTGCTCTGACGGCCCTCCCGGGCCGGTTGCACCTCTCGGCGCGATTCGGATGCGGCGCACGCCGCAGGGATCATGAGGCCGGGACTTACTTGCCCAGCAGCTTCTTCGCCTTGCGCACGTCGCCGCTCCCGCCGAGCAGGACGTCGCCGGTGAGGCGCCGCGTCCGCCGAGAGGACTTGTGCTCGTTCAGGTGCATCTTGCCGGCCTGGCGACGCATGATCTTCCCGCTTCCGGTGACCCTGAACCGCTTCTTGGCGCCAGAGTGCGTCTTCATCTTCGGCATGTGCCGCTCCGTTTCCTCGTCTTCTTACAGGTCGATGTCGGGGTCCAGATTGTCGGCCGGCCCGCGCCGCTTCTTCGTCGGAGCAGCCGACTTCGCCGCCTCGCGGCTGGTGGCCTGCTCCTGCTTCTCGGCCTCGGCGTCGGCGGCCCGCGCGGCCGCCCGGCGATCGCGCTCGGCGGCCTGCTCGGCCCGCGCCTCGGTCTTCTTCCGTGTCGGCGCCAGCACCATCAGCATGTTCCGGCCGTCCTGCTTCGGGCTGGACTCGACGAACCCGTCCTCGGAGACATCGTCGGCCAGCTTCTTCAACAGGTTGAACCCGAGTTCGGGACGGCTCTGCTCGCGGCCACGGAACATGATGGTGATCTTCACCTTGTCGCCGCCGCGCAGGAACCGGACGACGTGACCCTTCTTGGTCTCGTAGTCGTGTTCGTCGATCTTCGGGCGGAGCTTCATCTCCTTGATGACCGTGTTGGTCTGGTTGCGCCTGCTGTCGCGAGCCTTCTGGGCGGTCTCGTACTTGTACTTGCCGTAGTCCATGAGCTTGCAGACCGGCGGACGTGCCTGCGGCGCCACTTCCACGAGGTCGAGATCCGCCTCGCGGGCAAGACGCAGAGCGTCCTCGATGCGCACGATGCCGACCTGCTCACCGTTCGGCCCTACCAACCGGACCTCGTTGACGTGGATCCGGTCGTTGATGCGCGGTTCTGTGCTGATGCTTCCTCCTGTATGAATGCGTTGTTTCCGGGACGTACGAATGGGCTCCTGCGCGCATGCAGAAGCCCTGTTCCAAGGGGCCGGCGACCACCGGCCCGCATGACCCGCCGGACGACGTGCGGTCCGGCCAGGTGGGAGAACAGGTCTCCGCTTCGCGAGAAGGCCCGGCGTGCATGCCGAACCGTCGACCAAGCTTAGCCGACGGCCTCGCCGATGGGTAATCGAGGAGCCGGTCCGGGAGCCGACGTGCGAGCGGGCTGCACCCCGACCGCTCACGGGTCGCCCGGCGCGAGACGCGCCCAGCCGAACCCGTCGGCCAGCGCGACGAGGCGGCGTCCCTGGGCGAGTTCGGAGAGGATCTCCTCTCCGACGACGAAGGGCACCGGTCCGGAGACGTCCACGAGCAGTTCGGCCGCCCCCGCCTCGACCGCGGTCGCCGCCAGCTCGTCCAGCGTGGCCGGGTGCGGCCACGCGTGCGAGCGCCACGCCTGCACGGCGTCGCGACCGGTGAACGCCAGCAGCCGGCGCACGCCCCCGGTCTCCAGCGACACAGTCCCCAGGTCGGGGCGCCGGGCGCCGGGCTCGCGCGAATCGATGAAAGGCAGATACAGCCGTGCGAGGCACAGGTGGGCGACAGCGCGCAGGTACGCGTCGACACCGCCGTCGGCCACCGCGTCCGCGATCGCCCGGCGGACCTCCGGGTCGGCCTCTCCCGAGTCCTTCAGCAGCACGCCCCGACCCCACCACGAACAGGCGCCGGGTGTCCAACCGGGCTCGCCGCTGCGCTGACCGCCACCTTGTGCGGCATACCCCGGGGGTCGTCCCCGACCACTGCGGATGACCGCCAGGTTGCGCGTGTTACCAGACCCGCGGGAGGCGCCGTATGCCGCGCAACCTGGCGGTCACCGTTCAAGGCTCGCACCCACCGGGGCGGTATGCCTCGCAACCTGGCGGTCAACCCGCCAGCACTCAGACCGGCGAGGAGCGAACGGGGGTCGCTATGGTGGGCGCCATGCCCGCCGAGCGCGTCCTTCGCCCGGTGCGTACGCGCGCCTTCGCGATCGCGCTGTCCGCGGCCATCACGGGGGCCGCGTTGCTCGGGTGGTTCCTGCTGCCCGCCCACATCCGAGCACAGTTCACCGCGTTCCAACTCGTGACGCTGCTGATCATCCTGGGGTTCATGGTGGCCGCGATGCTGCTGCTCGGGTTCAGCGCGGTGCGTGTCGACGACCGTGGTCTCGCGATCCGCAACGGCCCGTTCACGCGCCGGGTGAGCTGGGGCGAGATCGGCTCCATCCGCTTCCGCCACGGCGATCCCTGGGCGTATGTGATCCTCACCGGCGACACCGACGACCCCAAGCGGATCGCGATGCTCGGCATCCAGGCCACGGACCGGCAGCGCGCCATCGACGCCGTCGCCTGGCTGCGGGAGCGCGCGACTCAGGCCTGACCAGGCCATCGCAGGCTCGCGCTCCCCGAGTGGCGTTCCTTGTCAGACAGCCGCCTGTTCACCATGCTGAGTTCCATGATCGATGATTCTGTGCGCGCAGGCGGACGCGCCGCGGCGCTCCTGCGCCGCTCGCCCGCATGGCTTCGTGTCGTGATCGGAATCCTCCTCGTTCTCCTCGGAGCCGTGCTTCTGACGCGCCCGACGACCTCCCTGGGCATCCTCGCGCTGCTCATCGGGGCCGGTTTCGTCGTCGCCGGGATCGCGGAGGCGGTCGATCACGACGACGGCTCCCGGCCGCCGTTGCTGCGAATCGTCGTCGCGTGCGCCTGGGTGGCGGCCGGGGTGTTCGTCCTCGTCCTCCCCGGGCTCACGATCCGCATCATCGCGGTCGTCGTGGGTGCCGGCCTGATCCTGAAGGGCGGGGCCACGCTCGTCGCCGGTTTCGCCCGCAGTTCCACCGCCGACATCCGGGTCTCGCGCTGGGCGCTCGGTGCGGCGGGGATCCTGTTCGGCGTCGTCGCACTGGCATGGCCCGACATCACCCTGCTCGTGGTGTCGGTCGCCTTCGGCGGATACCTCGTCGTGATGGGTGCCACCACGGCGTGGGGCGCCCTCGCACGTCCGCGGACGACGGTCCCCCGCGCACCTGGCCGGCTGCGCCGGTGGTCGACGACGATCGCCGCCTGCCTCGCTCTGGTCGTCGCCATCGCCGCCGCCTCGGTCAGCGTGATCCTGCGGCAGGGCTCCCCGGTGGTCGACGACTTCTACGCCGCTCCGCGGGACGTCCCGGACGAGCCCGGACAGCTCATCCGCGCGGAGGCCTTCAGCCGCGAGGTTCCGGCGGACGCTCAGGCCTGGCGCATCCTGTACACCACCACGCGCGGCGACGGGTCGGCGGCTGTCGCCAGCGCGCTCGTCGTGGTCCCGCGCGTCGGCGCCGGAGACTGGCCCGTCATCGCCTGGGCGCACGGCACGACCGGCTATGCCGAGAACTGCGCACCGTCGCTGCTCACCCAGCCGTTCGAGTCGGGGGCGCTGTTCCTGCTTCCCGAGATCATCGCCCAGGGCTGGGCGCTCGTCGCGACGGACTACATCGGCCTCGGCACGCAAGGACCGCACCCGTACCTGATCGGCGCCGACAGTGCTCACGCCACCCTCGATGCCGTCCGCGCCGCCCGCGGGCTCGCCGACGCCCGGATCGGCACGGAGACCGTCGCGTGGGGCCATTCCCAGGGCGGCGGGGCGGCGCTGTGGACCGGCGCGCTGGCGTCGTCCTACGCGCCGGACGTCGAACTCGCCGGCGTCGCAGCCCTCGCCCCCGCCAGCGACCTGGCCGGACTCGTGTCGCGGCTCGCCACCGCGACGGGCGGAAGCGTGCTGGCCTCCTTCGTCCTCGCGGCGTACACGTCGATCTATCCCGACGTCACCTACCGCGACTATGTCCGGCCCGGCGCCGAGGCGACTCTGCGCGCGATGGCCACCCGCTGCCTCTCCGAGCCGGGTTCCCTCGCGTCGGTGCTGTCCGCGCTGGGCATGGCCGACGATCCCGAGTTCTCCACCGACGACCCCGCATCGGGGGCGCTCGGACGGCGCTTCGCCGAAAACACCCCGCCCGCGACGATCAGTGCCCCGCTCCTTGTCGGGCAGGGTGGCGCCGACGCCGTCGTCGCCAGGTCCATCCAGGACGCCTACGTGGCGGGGCTCTGCAGCCAGGGGCAGCAGGTCGACTACCGGGTGTACGCGGGCCGTGACCACGTCCCCCTCGTCCAGCCCGACTCGCCCCTCGTCCCCGATCTCGTCGCATGGACGCAGGAGCGCTTCGCCGGCGCCGCCGCGCCGACCGGCTGCCGCACGACCGAACGCTGAGAGGCCGTGAGCAATGGAGCGACACTCGGCCGGGCCGCCCGAACAGGACGGCCTCGCCCATGCCGGCAAGTTGTTACGGGCCGCCCTGGGCTCGATGGAGCAGGCCGCCGAGACCGGCCGCCACGCGCTCCGGGCCGTCTCGCGTGAGTGTCGGAGGGCAACCGCCCGAGGCGCCGACGTCGCCCAGATCGCCGTCGCCCTGGGCATCTCGCGAGCGTTCGCAGCCTCGTTGTGCTCAGCCGACTCGACCCAGACGGTGGAGCTTCTCGGGCTCCAGGCGGACGCCAGACTCCGCTTCCTCGTGGATCTTCAACAGGACCGCTCGCTGGAGGCGGCCGGATACGTGGGCTGCACGTCCGCACCAGGGGCGGATCTCACTCTGCTGTGGCATCGGCCCGACCGGTCCGCAGTCGCCCGGGTCACGGCGCAGGCCGCCGCCGCGGGAGTGGCCATCGCACACGAGGACTTCCCCGCCGCTCCGGAGCAACTTGCCGCGACGATCCGTGTCGTCACCACCGAACTCGGCGCCGAGGCGATCCACGGATCCCGCCTGACACCGCGCGGGATCACCATCCGCACCAGCCCGGACACGGACGCTCGGACGCTGACCGACCTCGACGCGAGGCTCCCCGCGTGGATGGAGCTGGCGCCGGACCGGGAGTCGTGATCCCGCAGGATCCTCGGACACGCGACGCGGCCGGATCCCCAGGGGACCCGGCCGCGCGAACTGTGGTCGTCAGGCCAGCTTCGGCGGCATCACGGCTGCGGAGATGATGTCGAGCGGCGGCTGCTCGCCCGAGATCACGCGCAGCACCGCCTGCAACAACGGCAGCTTTGCGGGCAGTCCGTCACCGAGCTGTTCGACGAGCGTCTTCGCCAGACCGGCCGCGGGCACGCCCTCGACCGTCTGCTCCGCCGCGACCATCGCGTCCAGCGCGTCGACCGCGGGCTCGCCCCGGCCGATCCGCAACCCGTAGACCTTGTTGCGGCCGGAGAGCCCGGTCACCTCCAGGTCGCCGACGCCGGCCAGGCCGAACGCCGTCACCGGGTCGGCACCCAGCACCGTGGACAGCAGGGACATCTCCCGCACGGCCTGGGCGAACGTCGCCGCCTTCAGGTTGTGATGCGGGAAGCCCGTCGCCTCCTCCAGCCCATCGGCAACGCCCAGCGAGATCGCGTACACGTTCTTCATCGGGGCGCAGACCTCGACGCCGACCTCGTCGCCCGTCGGCTCGATGCAGTACACATCGGTCGAGATGCGGCGAGCCATGTCCTCGGCGACGGACCTGTCGAGGGAGCCGTAGATCGTGGCGGTCGGCTTGCCCTCGGCCACCTCGTTGGCCTTGCACGGTCCGGCGACGCCCACGATGGGGGGCAGAGTCGCGTTGTGCTCGGCGGCGATCCGCCGGATGGCCTGCGGCAGGAGTTCGATCCTTCCCTGGTCGTCGGGGCAGAACCCCTTCGACGTGACGAGCAGGACCTTCGCCTGCGAGATCCCCTGCAGGGCCAGCTCGGTGACCTTCGGCACGCCTTGGGACGCGACCGACAAGAACACCGCGTCGACCCCGTCGAGGGCCTCCTCCAACTGCCCGGAACGGTAGAGCAGGGTGCCCTTCGCCAGCGGAACGTTGGTCCGCGGATGAGGCAGGCCCTGCTCGCATGCGTCGAGGAGGTGGTCATCGAGCCACGTGCCCCACAGCCGGGTCTCCCACCCGGCCGCGACAAGCGGCGTGCACAGGGCCGAGCCCATGGCGCCCGCACCGAGTACGACGATCTTCGGCATATCTTCCCTTCCCGTTGGCTGGTTGGACGTGCGCTACTTGGTGGGCTGCTGGCCGTAGCCCTTGATGAGCGAGCCTGCCTCGGCCATGAGCTCGTCGGACAGGATCTTCACCGGCAGCCCGGTCGCCATGACGCGCAACTGGATCTCGCAGATGTATTCCAGGTACGGCAGCAGGCTCAGTGCCTTGGGCAGGTTCGGGCCGATGGTGATGGCGCCGTGGTTGCTCATCAGCGCACCCTGGCGGTCCTTGAGAGCCTCGGACACGTTGATCGCCAACTGGTCGGTGCCGAACGTCGCGTACGGAGCGACCCGGATCGCGCCGCCGAACATCGACGAGTAGTAGTGGGACGTCGGGATCTCGTCCACGATCAGACCGAGCGCGGTCGACGCCGGAGCGTGGTTGTGCGTGATCGCTCCGGCATCCGTCGCGGCGTACACCGACAGGTGCAGGGGCAACTCGCTGGACGGCTTCAGCGCGCCCTCGACGAGGTTGCCCGACAGGTCGGTCACGACGACGTCCTCGGCCCGCATGACGTCGTACTCGACGCCGCTGGGCGAGATCGCGACATGGTCGCCCACCCGGACCGAGACGTTGCCCGCGGTGCCGACGACGAGGTTCAGCCGCTGCATCGTCAGGCAGGTCTCGACGATCTGCTGACGCTCCTTCTCCAACAACATTGGCGCTTCTTCTCCTAGGTTCTCTTCGTTGTCCTGCTGATCGTCCGGGCGCGGTGCGCCCGTCACGGCTTCAGGATGTACTTGCTGCCGATGCCCTTGGACATGTCCTCCAGGCTCTCCACCAGGGCCTCCAGCGGGCGCACCTCCGTGCACAGCGTCATGCCGTCGAACTGCCCGCTCGACAGGAGCTTGACGGCGATCTGCACGTAGCGCGGGGCGTGGTGGTACACCCCGACCATCTTGTACTCCTTGTAATGCATCGCGACGGCGTCGACGCTGAAGGTCGAGCCCGCCTTCGGGCCGCCGAACATGACGGCCGTGCCGCCGGGACGCAGGCACTGCCAGGTCTGCTCCCACACCTCCGGCAGGCCGACGGCCTCGATCGCGACGTCGGCGCCCCGCCCGAACGGGGTCACCTCCCGGATCGCCGCGGCGCACTCGGCCGGGGTCTCCAACCCGGTCAGGTTCACAGTCGCGATGGCACCTGCCTGCTCGGCCTGCGCAAGACGTCCCGCGGACCGATCCGCCGAGATCACCGTCGCACCGCGCAACTGTGCGAGCCGGACATACATCTGGCCGATGGGACCGGCGCCGTTGACGACGACGGTGTCCCCGAGCTTGATCCCGCTCATGGCCATGCCGTGGACGACGGTCGACAGCGGCTCCAGCGGGGCGGCCGCCTCGAACGGCAGCGTGTCGGGGATCTGGTAGGTGTTCCGCGCGACGATGTTGGCCGGGATGACGATCTGCTCGGCGAAACCCCCGTTGAGGTACGAGAGGTTCTCGCAGAGCGACTCCTCGCCGATCGTGCACGCCCAGCAACTGCCGCACGGACAGGTGTTGGCGGCGACCACGCGGTCGCCGACCTTGAACTTCGTCACGCCCTCCCCGACCTCGGACACGTAGCCGGAGAACTCGTGACCGAAGCGTGCCGGCAGCGTCGGGAAGAGCGTCGGGTGACCACGCCGGTAGCTCTTCAGGTCGGTGCCGCACGTTGCGGCGGCATGGATCTCGACGGCGACCTCTCCGGGACCCGCCTTCTCGGGCTCGATGTCCTCGAGACGGAGGTCCCCAGGACCGTAGAACATGTACGCACGCATCGTGCGGCACCTTCCCTTTCAGCTAGTCGGTTTCGTGGAACTCGGTCGGATCGGCTCTCCGGCGCCCGCCCGCACCTCAGTCGGGGTGACGCTGCATGAACTCGTGGATCTCCGAGGTGACACCCTGCAGGGCGGGGTAGATCTTCCCCTGGATGTCGGCGATCTCGCCGTAGAGCTCGTACTTCTCCTCGTCGGGCTCGGTCGTGTCGCCGAACTTCGCCATCGCCTTGGCGTACGTCGCGATGTCAGGGGCGCCGTGGACGCCCGTGATCGACATCGCCGCGACCGCCGCGCCGAGCGCCGAGATCTCGTCCTCGGTGCACGCGGTGATCGGCACACCCATGGCGTCGGTCATGATCTGACGCCACAGCGGGCTGCGGGTGCCGCCGCCCATGGCGCGGATCTGGGTGATCTTGTTGCCCGTGTCCCCTTCGAGCCCCTCCAGACCGCGACGCATCTCGATGCCGATGGCCTCGAGGATGGAGCGGTACATGTGGGCCCGGCCGTGGATCCCGCGCCAGCCGACGACGGCGCCGCGGGCGATCGGATCCCAGTGCGGCGTCTGGACGGCGTTCCAGTACGGCATCGTGATCAGGCCGAGGCACCCCGCCGGAACGGCGCTCGCGTCCGCCTCCAGCTTCGGATCCGGCCGCGCGCCGAGCCGCGGATCGCCCAGCTCCTCGCGGAACCAGGTGGCCAGGTAGGCCCCCGAGCTGAGCAGCAGTTCGAAGTCGTACCAGTCCGGAATGCCCGCGGCCAGCGTCCGGTACGCCTTGCCGTAGGCGTAGTTCGGACCGTGCACGCCCGCGACCACAGCGGTGCCCAGGTTCAGGTACATCGTGTCGGCGTCGACGGCGGCGGCACCCACGCCGGCGGCCTGCCCGTCACCCATCCCGGCGACGAGGACGATCTCCTGCGACAGGCCCCAGGCCCGCGTGATCTCGCGGGAGATCGGGCCGATGATCTCGCCGGGCTTCTTCAGGTCGCTCATCTGCTCGCGGGTCACGCCCGCGATGTCGAGGAGCTTGGGATCGTAGTCCTGCTTCGCGATGTCGAACAGGCCCAGCGAGTCGGCACACGCGACGGACGAGACCCACTGCCCGGTCAGCTTGTAGACGACGTAGCCGTGGACGTCCACGACCTTGTACGCCTTCTCCAACGTGCCCGGCTGGTTCTCCTTGACCCACGCCATCTTGTACAGCGCGGGCGTGATGTCGGCGGGCTTGCCGGACAGCGCGTGGATCTCGGGCGACCCGTAGCGCAGGATCTGGTCGGCGGCGCGCCCATCCATCCAGAGGATGCCGTCGCGCAGAGGGTTGCCGTCACGGTCGAAGGGGGCGAACGTCTCGCGCTGATGCGTGACGCCCATGGCGACGATGCGGTCCCGCTGCGCCGGGCTGAGCACCGACAGCGCTTGGCTGATGGCGTTGTTCGTGGTCGACCACCACTGCAGCGGATCGTGCTCGTAGAAGCTTGTCTGCGGGTTCTTGAGGGTGATTTCTTCCTTGCCCTGCGCCAGCACCGTGCCTGATGCGTCAACGATGATCGCTTTGGTGGAGGTGGTGGACGTGTCGATGGCAATGACCAGCGGATCGTTCATGAATCCTCACAGTCTCGGCTCGACAACGAGCCGTTCACGGGCGTCGCTCGGCCTTCTGCCGAGCCGTCGGATCATCGGCGACCCGACTGAACCACAGTAGCCGCTCCCCTCGTCCGCACACCTGCGGAGCCGGAGAACGCTCAGACGCTGCTTTGCCTGCGTCTCCTCCGTTGGCGGGGACGCCTCCGGCGACCTACGAACCGGGCCCGAGGATCACAGCCGGCACGAGGCCAGCCGGGTGACGACGATCGCCTCGGCGTCCACGGTGAGGAGCTCGTCCATGACGGCGTGGATCTTCTTCGCCGGCACCATCGCCCGGACGGCGACCTCGGTCTCGTTCTCGACCGGCGACACGGTGGGCGAGGCCAGCCCGGGGGTGATCCGGGACGCCTCGGCCAGCCGCACCTTCGGCACGACGTAGTCGATCATGAGGTAGTCCCGGGCGACGAGCACCCCCGACAGGCGACGCGAGAGCTGCCCCAGAGCGGGCGTCTCCGGCGTCCCGGCGCGACGGATGAGGATCGCCTCGGACTGCAGCAGCGGCTCGCCGAACACCGTCAGCCCCGCGGCACGCAGCGTCGTGCCGGTCTCCACGACGTCTGCGATGAAATCCGCGACGCCGAGCCTGATCGAGCTCTCCACCGCGCCGTCGAGGCGGATCAGCCGGGCGGAGATGCCGCGCGTCGCCAGGTACTGCTCCACCAGGCCCGGGTAGGAGGTCGCGATCCGGTGACCCTCCAGGTCGGCCGTCTCGTACTCGCGGCCGGACGGGCCGGCGAAGCGGAACCGGGTGCCGCCGAATCCGAGCGCCATGATCTCCTCGGCGTTGGCTCCCGAGTCGAGCAGCATGTCCCGGCCCGTGATGCCGAGATCGAGCGTCCCCTCGCCCACGTAGAGGGCGATGTCGCGCGGGCGCAGATAGTAGAACTCGACCGAGTGCTCCTCGTCGACCAGCACGAGTTCCTTGTTGTCGTGCCGCTGCCGGTAGCCGGCATCGCGGAGCATCTGGGTCGCCGCCTCGGAGAGCGATCCCTTGTTGGGCACGGCGATCTTCAACGGTTCGAGCTGGTTCGTCACGCCGGTCAATGTAGCCGAGGTCTACAGATACTCGTACACGTCGGACAGATCCATGCCCAGCGCGACCATCATGACCTGTGCGTGGTACAGAAGCTGGCTGATCTCCTCGGCCGCCTCGGCGCGCGACTGGTACTCGGCCGCCATCCACGCCTCGGCGGCCTCCTCGACGAGCTTCTTGCCGATGAAGTGGACGCCTTCGTCGAGTTCGGCGACCGTGCCGGATCCGTCCGGGCGGGTCGCCGCCTTCTCCTGCAGTTCGGCGAAAAGCTCCTCAAACGTCTTGCTCACGTCGTCCTCTCCTCAAGCGGGGCGCGGTCTCACACCGCGGGGTTCAGGTCCACGCCGAGCAGCGCGTCCACGGCGCGCGCGACGTCGGCGGGAGCGCCGGGAACACTGCCGACGCCGTTCAGGGTGCGCTCTGCCCAGGCGTCCACGGCGGCCAGTGCCGCCGGGGCGTCGAGGTCGGCGCACAGCGCCGCGCCGATCTCGGAGACCGTCGCGTCGGCGGCCTCCCCTGCCGGGCGGGCGGCGGCGCGACGCCACCTGTCGAGGCGCACCTCCGCGGCGGCGAGGTCCGCGGATGTCCAGAACCAGTCCGCGCGGTAGTGGTGTGCCAGCAGCGCGAGCCGGAGCGCCATGGGGTCGGATCCCTCGGCGCGCAGTGTGGACACGAGGACGAGGTTGCCCAGCGACTTGGACATCTTCTCGCCGTCGAGCCCGACCATGCCGGAGTGCACGAACGCCTCGGCGAGGGGCTCTCCCGTGGCGGCGACGGCCTGCGCGGCGCACATCTCGTGGTGCGGGAAGGCCAGGTCGCTGCCGCCGCCCTGGACGTCGAATCGCGGCCCCAGATGCTGCAGCGAGATCGCGGTGCACTCGACATGCCACCCGGGGCGGCCCCGTCCCAGGGTCGAGTCCCAGCTCGGCTCACCCGGTCGCTCCAGCCGCCACACGAGACAGTCCAGCGGATCGGCCTTGCCCGGGCGCTCGGGATCGCCGCCGCGCTCGGCGAAGACGGCCAGCGCCTCGTCCTCGGACAGGTGGCTGATCGTTCCGATGCCGCCGCCATGGCGACAGCGGAAGTACCAGTCGGGATACTCGGGGTCGTCGAGCTGGTAGACGCTGCCCTCGGCGGCGAGACGTTCGATGAGTTCCACGACCGGGTCGATGAACTCCGTGACGGCGATGTACTCATCGGGAGGCAGGACGCGGAGCGCCTCCATGTCGGCGCGGAACAGGTCGATCTGCCCGGTGGCCAGTTCGGTCCAGTCGACGCCGGTCGCGGTCGCCCGCTCCAGCAGCGGATCGTCCACGTCGGTGATGTTCTGGACGTAGCGGACGTCCAGTCCCGCCGCGCGCCAGATGCGGTTGAGCAGGTCGAAGGTGACGTAGGTGAACGCGTGCCCCATGTGGGTAGCGTCGTACGGCGTGATGCCGCACACGTACATGCGCGCGGCACCCGTCTGCGCGTCGCCCACCGGCCGAAGGGTCCGCGAGGCCGTGTCGAAGACGCGCGGACGCTCCCCCGACGCCGCAAGCCGGGGGACGACGGGGCTCTGCCACGATCTCATGCGCCGAAACCTACCAACCGGATCCGCGCCTCACCGGCCGGGTCCACGCCGTCCCGGGCGGAGGGGACGGGTACCCGCCTCGACGCGTCCCGGGTGATGTCGCCATGACGAGGTACGGATCCCGATACCCGCTCGGGCCGGGTCGGCGGACGTGGATGCCGAATGCGGCGTTCGGCACCGAATGGACGGCGTGTCGGCGGCCCATCCCGTTGGAAAAGCCGTAGCGACGCTGCAATACGCAGCACGTGCCCGATTTTGGGCAGATTCTTGGCATTCGCCCCAGGGGCGGGCCATGATCGAGGACGTGAATCACCCGGAGCTCGTCTCGCGCGTCGCTGCAACGACGGGCCTGACACCCCGCGAGGCGGCTCGAGTCGTCGACGACGTGCTCGCCTACCTCGGGGAGACCGTCGAGGAGTACGTCCGGCGCCGCCACAGCGCCCTGCAGAACCGGGGGATGCACAACACCGAGATCTTCCCCGCGCTCCAACGCGAGATCCGCGCGGGACGGTTCCGGGCACCCGAGCTCAGCGAGCGGCAGTTGCGCCGCCTCGTCTACGGCTGACCGGCGGGCCCCTGAAGGACACCGGCCACACGACCAGACAGGAGTCACCAGATGTGCGGAATCGTCGCCTACGTCGGAGGACAGCAGGCCGCGCCGCTTCTCGTCGAGGGCCTCGGCAGGCTCGAATACCGCGGCTACGACTCGACCGGGCTGGCCGTCCTCACGCCCAGCGCCGCGCCGAAGGTCGTCCGCACGGTCGGCAGGGTCCGCGACCTGAAGGAGGCCCTCCCGAAGCGGTTCGCGGGGACGATCGGCATCGGGCACACCCGCTGGGCCACCCACGGCCCCGCCACCTACGCCAACACCCATCCCCACGCCAGCGCGTCCGGCCGCATCCTCGTCGTCCACAACGGGATCCTCGACAACGCCGCAGCACTGCGGCAGCGACTCGCCGACGACGGCGTGTCGCTCGCCTCCGACACCGACACCGAGGCTCTCGCCCACCTCATCGAGCGGGCCGACGGCGACACCCTGGAGAAGAAGGTGCTCGCCGCGCTCCACCAGGTCACCGGCACCTACGCGATCGCCGTGCTCAGCGCCGACCATCCCGACCGGGTCATCGTCGCCCGCAACGGCTCGCCGCTCGTCCTCGGCGTCGGCCAGCGGGAGATGTTCGCCGCCAGCGACGTGGGTGCGCTGGTCCGGCACACCAGCCAGATCGTCCACCTCGAGGACGGCGAGGTCGCCACCGTCACCGCCGACGGGTTCCTGACCTTCACCCTGGACGCCGCGACCGTGTCCAAGTCACCCGAGACCATCGATCTGAGCCCCGACGAGCTCGAGATCGGCGGCCACAGCCACTTCATGCACAAGGAGATCTGGGAGCAGCCCGAGACCCTCGAACGGATGCTCATCGGCCGTCTCGACGAGCGGTTCGCCACGGCCCGCCTCGACGGACTGCGGCTGGAGCCGCGCGAGCTGCGTGCATTCACCAGGGTGAAGATCCTCGGCTGCGGGTCGGCGTACTACGTCGGCCAGGTCGGCGCGTCCATGATCGAGGACCTCGCCCGCATCCCCGCCGACGCCGAGGCCGCATCCGAGTTCCGCTACCGCAACCCGATCGTCGAACCGGACACGCTCTACGTCGCCGTCAGCCAATCCGGCGAGACCGCCGACACGCTCTTCGCCGTCCGCGAGATCCAGCGCAAAGGCGGCCGGGTCATCGGGCTGATCAACGTCGTGGGATCGTCCATCGCCCGCGCCTGCGACGGTGGCGTGTATCTGCACGCCGGGCCCGAGATCGCCGTCGCCTCCACGAAGGCGCTCACCCACATGGGCGTCGGGTTCGCGCTGCTGGCGCTCATGCTGGGACGGGTCCACGACCTTTCGTACGCCGACGGCGCGCGGATCCTGGCCGGTCTGAGGCGGCTGCCCGGCCAGATCTCCGAGATCCTCGCCGAGGAGCAGGCCTACGCGCTGGCCGCCCGGCGGCTGGCACGGGCGTCCAGCATGTTCTTCCTCGGCCGGGTGCGTGGCTACCCCGTCGCCCGCGAAGGCGCCCAGAAGCTGAAGGAGGTGTCGTACCTGCACGCCGAGGCGTACCAGTCGAGCGAACTCAAGCACGGCCCCCTCGCCCTCATCAGCGAAGACCTTCCGAGTGTCGCGGTCATCCCCGACGACGACCTGCTCGACCGAAACCTCGGCACCGTCCACGAGATCCAGGCCCGCCGCGGGCCGATCCTCGCCGTGACGCACCCGGGCGTCGAACTGCCCGGGTCCGTGGAAGCCCTGGTCGTGCCGAAGAACGAGCCGGAACTGGATCCGATCCTGCTGACCATTCCGCTGCAACTGCTCGCCTATCACGCAGCGCTGGCGCTGGGGCACGACATCGACCGTCCCCGCAACCTCGCCAAGTCCGTCACCGTCGAGTGACGTCGCCGTCGAGCGCGCCCGCATCGCCGAGACCGCAACGCCGCCACTGACCGGGGAGCCGCCGCCGAGGCCGCCTACACCGGCGGCCAGGGGATGACCGGCCACAGGTCGGACGGATGCGGAAAGCTGCCCGCGGTCAGCAGCGCCTCGGCCCGCGACACGGTCGCCGCGACCTCGACCTCCGATCCCAGGACGCCCAGCGCGTCGGGCGCGGCCTGCCGCGCAGCCTCCACGAGGGCCGCCTCCTCGTCGGTCAGCGGTTCGCCCGCCCACCCCCAGAGGACGGTGCGGAGCTTGTGCTCGTGGTGGAAGCACACACCGTGGTCCACGCCGTAGGCCACCTCGCCCGCCGGGATCACGTGCCCGCCCTTGCGATCGGCGTTGTTGGCGAGGACGTCGAACAGGGCCAGCCGCCGCAGCCGGCCGTCGTCGGCGTGGACGACGAGCACCGGCTCCTCCTCGTCATCGACTCCCGACACGATGGGGAACTGGCCGGGACGCAGCTCATCGGTCCGGATCACGTCCACCAGCGGATCCTCGGTGGCGTCGACCCAGCACTGCACCGACCCGGGCCCGAGCGGTCCGGTCACCAGATCGGTGAACGGCACGACACCGAAACCCGCGGCGGCGGACAACCGGTACGCGGCGACCTCCCGCCTGCCCAGCGTGCCGGTGGGGAAATCCCACAACGGAGCCTCGCCCGCGACCGGCTTGTACACGGCGGCCAGCCCGTCGGCACCCGTCTCGACGAGGAACGTCGCGTTCGTGGCCGTGACGAGTCGCCCGACGACGGTCAGCTCACCGAACTCGACCGGCTCGCGCGGATCGGCGGCGGCGACCAGGTCGAGATCAGAGGGCACGGTAGCCGTTCAGACGGGGGCAGACGTGACCCTCCGCGTCCAACGGCTGGCCGCAGAGCGGGCACGGCGGGCGGCCCGCCCTCACCAGCGCGAGAGCACGGGCGACGAACTCCCGACCCATCTCCATCGGCAACTGCACGACCAGGGACTCGCCGTCGGCCTCCTCCTCGGCGACGTCCTCGTCGGTCGCGTCGGTCGCGAACAGCTCGACCTGGATCCGGCGAGCGGCGATGTCCCACGCGATCGACATCGTGCCGACACGGAAGTCCGCCATGAGCGGCAGGTCGAGCGGCTCGGCGTCGACGGCCTCGGGGAGCGTGCCCGGATCGCCGACGTCCTCCACGACCAGGGAGATCTGATCCATCAGCCGGTTGAGGTGCTCGGCGAGGATCTGCACCTGTTCCTTCTCGCACACCACGCTGACGAGACGGTTTCCCTGCCGCGCCTGCATGTAGAACGTGCGCTCCCCGGGCCGTCCGATGGTTCCCGCCACGAAACGGTCCGGCTGTTCGAGCCGGTGCGTGATCCTGGCCATGGGTCCACCTTAGGTCGTCGCCGCCGCGCCCACACCGGCGCCCCCGCCGGGCTCGGCCGGCGGGGCCTGCGGGACGAGGGGTGCGACCGGACCGGCGAGACCGTTGAGCGACACGAGCGCCCAGCGATCCGCGCCGCGGTGGAGGACGCTGACGGAAGCCGGGTTGACGATCAGCGCCTGGAACCGATCCAGCGGCAGCCCGATCGCGCCGGCGACCGCCGCCTTGATCGGATCGGCATGCGACACCGCGGCCCACGCCGCCCACGGGCCGAACTCGGCGGCGACCCGTGCCGACCAGTCCTCGACGACGGCCGTGACACGGGCGAACAGCGCCGACATCGCCTCACCGCCGGGAAACGCGACCGTCGTCGGGCGCGACTGGATCTCGGCCCACAGCGCCTCGTCCTTCAACTCGGCGAGCCGTCGTCCCGTCCAGTCTCCGTAGTCGCACTCCCCCAGCCTGTCGTCCACGACGGCCCGGACTCCCGGGAACGCGAGATCGGCGGTCTCGCGGCATCGTTCCAGCGGCGAGACGACGACCACGGACGGCCGCACTCCATCGAGGCGCCCGGCCAGGTCGGTCGCCTGCGCGCGTCCGGTGTCGTCCAGGTGGACGCCGGGGGCGCGGCCGGCGAGGATGCCGGCGGTGTTCGCGTCCGACCGTCCGTGCCGGACGAGGAGCAGTGTGGGCATTGCCGCAGTGTACGGCGGCTGCGGGCACGGGGCCGTGTCCTGCGTTCTCCCGCCGGGGACGGGCCGTCGCCGTGTCCCGGGTGCGTCACGCGGGGAGCTGCATCGGCGCCGGTCTATCGTGGGTCCGGACCGAAGGAAGGAGCCCCCGTGGGTTGGTGGGAGGCCATCGTGCTCGGGATCGTGCAGGGCTTGACCGAATTCCTGCCGATCTCGTCCAGCGCACACCAGTCGATCGTCGGGCAGCTCTTCTTCGGCGGCCACGACCCGGGGGCGGCGTTCACCGCGGTGTCGCAGCTCGGCACCGAGACGGCCGTCATCGTGTACTTCGCCAAGGACATAGGCCACATCATCAAGAGCTGGTTCCTGTCCCTGACGGGCAGGATCCCACGCAGCGACCCCGACGCGCGGATGGGCTGGCTGGTGATCGTCGGCTCGATCCCGATCGTCCTTCTCGGCCTGCTGTTCCAGGACTGGATCGACTCGACGCTGCGGAACCTGTGGATCACCGTCACGATGCTCGCCGTCTTCGCCGTCATCCTGGCCGTGGCGGACTGGCATGCCCGCAACGAGCGGACGCTGGATCATCTCACCTGGCCCCACGGCATCCTGTTCGGCCTGTTCCAGGCGCTGGCGCTGATCCCCGGCGTCTCCCGTTCCGGTGCCACCATCGCCGGTGGGCTGCTGCTCGGATACCGGCGCGAGGCGGCGACCCGGTACGCCTTCCTGCTCGCGATCCCGGCTGTGTTCGGATCGGGCCTGTACAAGCTCAAGGACATCGGCGGCGAGAACGCGGTGAGCTGGGGGCCGATCGTCCTCGCCACCGTCATCGCGTTCGGCATCGGCATCGTGGTGATCCACTGGCTGCTGCAGTACGTCAGCAAGCACAGCTTCCTGCCCTTCGTCGTGTACCGGCTGGCGCTGGCGGCGTTCGTCGCCGTGCTGCTGCTGACCGGCGTCCTGCAGCCGATGGGGACACAGGGGTAGCCGTGCGCACCCGGACGGTCGGCACGTCGGGCCTGCAGGTGTCGCGGCTCGGCCTGGGCACCATGGCCTGGGCGCACGACACCGCCTGGCCGGAGGCGCGCACTCTCGTCCGCCGGTTCGTCGACGCGGGAGGCACCCTCATCGACACCGCCGCGTCCGATGCGCACGGCGAGGCCGAGCGGTGGCTGGGGCGCATGGTCGCCGGCGACGTGTCCCGCGACGACCTCGTGATCGCCACGAAGGCGGGCTTCTCGGTGCGCGACGGGGCCGGGGTCGTCGACACGTCACGCGCCGCCCTGCTGGCGGACCTGGGCGAGTCCCTCAAGCGGCTGCGCACCGACCACGTCGACCTGTGGCAACTCCACGCATGGGGCGACAGCCCGCTCGAGGAGTCGCTGGCGGCGATGGACCACGCCGTCAGTTCCGGCATGGCACGCTATGTCGGCATCTCGAACTTCGTGGGCTGGCAGACCGCGCAGGCCGCCACGTGGCAGCGGGCGTTCCCCGGTCGAGCGCCGATCGTGTCGACACAGGTGGAGTACTCGCTGCTGGCCCGGCGCGCGGAGATCGAGGTGCTGCCGGCCGCACGAGCATTCGGGACCGGCCTGTTCGCCTGGTCGCCGCTCGGGCGCGGTGTTCTCAGCGCCAAGTACCGCACCGGCATCCCGCGCGACTCCCGGGGCGCGTCGCCGCATTTCCGGTCCTTCGTGGAGACCTACTGGGATGATCGGTCCCGTAGCGTCGTCGAGGCGGTGCGCACGGCGGCCGACGGTCTCGGACTGTCCCCGGTGCAGGTGGCCCTGCTGTGGGTACGGGACGCGCCCGGCGTCACCGCGCCCCTCCTCGGGCCGCGCACCGCCGAACAACTGGAACACCTGTTGGAGACCGAGGAGGACGTCCTGCCGGCCGCGATCGTGGCAGCGCTGGACGACGTCTCGGGCGGCCCCAACGTCGGACGTGGAGAGGAAGAGACACAATGATCCCGGTCATCGACGGCCACAACGATCTCGCGTGGCACCGCCGGAACACGGCCGACTACTCGGTCGAGAGGCTCGACGCCGAGTCGGCGGCCACGCTGCACACCGACATCCCGAAGATGCGCCGCGGCGGGCTGCAGGGCCAGTTCTGGTCGGTCTACGTGCACACCGACCTCTCCGAGGCCGATCGCATCCGCGGGACGCTGGAGCAGATCGACTTCGTGCGACGGCTCGCCGCCCGCTACCCGGACGTGTTCGCCCGCACCGTCACCGCCGACGACGTCGAGCGCGCCATGGCCGCCGGCAGGATCGCGTCCCTCATGGGTGTCGAGGGCAGCCACCAGATCGGGGGCTCCTTCGCGGTGCTGCGCTCGTACGCGCGGCTCGGCGTGCGGTACATGACCCTGACCTGGAACCTGACCACCGAGTTCGCCGACGCCAACGTAGGCGAACCCGTCCACGGCGGGCTCAGCGACCGCGGGCGGGAACTCGTCGCCGAGATGAACCGCCTCGGGATGCTGGTGGATCTGTCGCACGTGTCGGCGGCGACGATGCGCGACGCCCTGCGGGCGAGCCGGCTGCCGGTCATCTTCAGCCACTCGTCCTGCTTCGCCCTCAACCCCCATCCGCGCAACGTCCCCGACGACGTCCTGACCGGGTTGGCGACGAACGGCGGCGTGCAGATGATCACGTTCGTCCCGCACTTCGTGTCGACCGACTACTGGGAATGGGAGAAGGCCGGCAGCGACGGACCCGCCCCGCGGGTGACGCTGCCCGAGGTCGTCGCCCACATCGAGCACGCCCGCGAGGTCATGGGCATCGACCACATCGGCCTCGGCGGAGACTACGACGGCTTCGATGCCCCCGGACCGGAGGGGCTGGAGGACGTATCCCGGTACCCGGCGCTCTTCGCGGAGCTGCGCGACCGTGGCTGGTCGGACGACGACCTGCACAGGCTCGGCCACCGCAACATCCTGCGCGTCCTGCACGACAACGACGCGGCCCTGCGGACGGCCGCCGACCTCGCCTGATGCGGGCCGCTCCGTGCCCCTGTCGGCGTGCCCCGACGACGGGGCAATCGGTTCGCGAAACCTCCGCGGGCTTGCTAAGCTTCGATGGCTGTCCGGAGCGATCCGGACGGGTCCGGGTGGCGGAATAGGTAGACGCGCTAGCTTGAGGTGCTAGTGCCCGTTATAGGGCGTGGAGGTTCAAGTCCTCTCTCGGACACAAACCGGAGCCCCTGTCAGCCAGGGCGAAAGCCCAAGCTGGCGGGGGCTTTCGCATGTCCGGTCGGGCGGGCCGCTCGCCGCCGGACGGGTGCAGGCCGCGCCGGGCTCATGCAGGCCCGGGCCACCCCGCTACGGTGAGCCCAGGAGGAGCGCATGGCTGAGCCCAAGAACGTCGAGCACGGCGACCCCCAGGTTGCCCTGCCGAACGAGATCCTGCGATCTGTCGTCGGCAGCGGCGTCCACGGCATCGCCATCGCGGGTACCGACGACCACGACGAGATGGGTGTCTACATCGAGCCGCCCGAGTACCTGCTCGGCGTGGAGCCGCGTCGCCAGGACTACATCTGGCGCAGTCAGCCTGAAGGTGTGCGCAGTCGCCACGGCGACACCGACCTCGTCCTGTACTCGCTGCGGAAGTATCTGCGGCTGGCGATCAAGGGCAACCCGACCGTGATGCTGCCGCTGTTCGCACCCGAGGAGTCGCTGGTCATCGTGACGCCGCTGGGCGAGGAGCTCCGGTCGATGCGGACGTCCTTCCTCTCGCAGCAGGCCGTCGAGCGGTTCCTGGGCTACATGCACTCCCAGCATGAACGGATGCTGGGTCGGTCGAAACGCAACGTCCCCAGTCGTCCCGAACTCATCGAGCTGTACGGCTGGGATGTCAAGTACGGCAGCCACGCGCTCCGCCTGGCCCACCAGGGGTTCGAGATCGCGAGCACGGGTCACCTGACGCTGCCGATGCCGCCGGCCCAACGGAAGCGAGTCCTCGCGGTGAAGCGGGGCGAGATCCCGCGTGACGAGGTCTCAGCCGAGATCGCGCAACTCGAAGCCCACGTGCGCGAACTGCTCGACACCAGGCGTACTCCGCTCCGGGAGGCGGCCGACCTCGATGCCATCACCGCCTGGGCGGTCAGCGCCCACCGCCGCCACTGGGGTTGGGCATAGGACGCTCTCGACGCGGGCGTCCAGGGGATTCGCCGAGGACCTACAGGATCTTCTCGAAGACCATCGTCGCCTGGATTCGATCGCCGCCGCCGAGCCCCTTGCTGCCCGATGCTGCGGTGGTGATCGTGTGCAGCCGGTATCCGAGCGCGGCCTGAGAGTTGATCGCCTTCTCCAACTCGGTCAGGTTCCCGGAGCCCGTTCCCCACATCTTCTCTTTGAGGATGACCTGGAGGACGACATAACTCGCTCCCCGCGGCGCAGGGCGAGCCTGGCCGCCCGCCACGGCATCCGCTGCGATCCGATCGATCAGGCCGCCAGGGCCCTGCGGTCCAGGGGGCGCGGTCTGCACCTTGTCGGTCCAGTCCTTTCCGTCCCACCACCGCATTGTTCCCGAACCATCGTTGTACCAACCCGCCTGCGTCTGAGCCACCGGACTCCATCCCTCCTACGCCTGCCGACCTCGGCACACTAGCAGCGGCCGACTCACGGCATTCCGGCCCCGAGAGCAGGAACTCCCGCTCCACGGAAGACAACAGCCTCCACCAGGCGTGGTTCGCCACCGCGACGGTGGGGTCGCCCGCGAAGCCGCACAGGGGCGTCCTCAAACCCGAGAGGGATCAGCCCTCGTCGGCCTCGCGCACCAGCGTCCGGCCCGGCTCTGCCAGCAACCACCGCACGCCGGCGCGCGAAAGCAGGAGCACCAGGATCAACCCGGTCACGGCGAAGAACCCACCGAGCTTCACCTGATCCGCGAAGACCAACGCCACCAGTTCGAGCACGACGAACTTGCTGCCCACGAGGAGCGCCCACAAGAGCAGGGCGGCCGCGACCTTGCCCGGGACGGTCGTGGCGGCCTTCAGCCGTCGTTTGACGCGGTTCTTCGCCAGAACCACGACGTCGAGCACCAGCTTCAGCAGAACCGCGGTCAACAGTGACAGCGTGAACGTCTCCGCGATGACCAGCGGGACGTACTCCGCCGCCAGGTTGAGCACGACCACGTAGACGAACACGTCGACCACGTCGGCCGGATTCACGATCCGGGCCCGCGGCATCGCCGATCCCCCCACGGCCCCTCCTCCGGGTACAGAATCCGCCGCCCGCGATCGCAGGTTCATCGAGGCTAGCCTCCCGGCGAGCGCTTGCCCAGATCGTCATCCGCATGACCCCGGAGACAGGTTCCAGGAAACGAGCACTCCTCCGCGCTCGGGCTCCCGGGCCGTCGGGCCCCGCTCCGGCCTCATGCCCGCCGGGGGCGATCCGGGGATGCTCGCCGACACGATCGGCGCGCCGCTCCACCGTAAACCGGTTGCGCGAACACCGGTGCGTCCATACCGTTGCTGGCCGGCCAGAAGGAGGCTACCGGCATGCGATGCGAGGCGAAGCAGTTCCCCGCCACGGGGCTCGTCCCGCATGCCCGCCCAGGATCCTGACAGCATGCCAGCGAGCCCCGGACGCATCCGTCCGGGGCTCTTTCACATTCACGAAAAGAGGAACGACCATGAAACGGCTTGGCACGCGGCTCTTCGCCTGGGCCTCCGTCCTCGACGACCAGGCACGGGACCAGGCCCTCGCGGCGAGCCGGTTGCCGTTCGTCCACCCGCACATCGCACTGATGCCGGACGCGCACCTGGGCAAGGGAGCAACCGTCGGATCGGTCATCCCCACGCTGGGGGCGATCATCCCCGCGGCGGTCGGAGTGGACATCGGCTGCGGCATGATCGCGGTCCGCACCCCGCTGACCGTCGCCGACCTGCCGGCGGACCGGACGTCGGTCCGCGAGGCGATCGAGGCAGCCGTCCCGACATCCGCAGGCTCCTACAACACGCAGATCGCCCATGTACACACGCAGGAGCGGATCACCGAGCTGGAGGCCGAAGCCGAGAAGGCGAGGTTCGATCCCGAGGACTACGCGGCGAACTGGCGGCTCCAGGTGGGGACCCTCGGCTCCGGCAACCATTTCATCGAGTTGTCCGCCGACGAGCTGGGACGGGTGTGGGCGTTCCTGCACTCCGGCTCCCGGGGCGTGGGGAACAAGATCGCCCTCCACCACATCGCGGTCGCCCGGCGGCTGGCCACGCAGTGGTGGATCGACCTGCCCGATCCCGACCTGGCGTACCTGGTCGAGCGGACCGACGAGTTCTGGGCCTACATCCGGCATCTGCGGTGGGCGCAGCGGTTCGCGCTCCTCAACCGTGAGGAGATGATGGACCGGGTTCTCGCGTGCGTCGCCGGCTGGCTCGGCGTGGACCGGCTGGACCGGCTCGAAGAGGTCAACTGCCACCACAACTACACCGAATCCGAACGACACTTCGGCAAGCAGGTGTGGCTGTCCCGGAAGGGCGCGATCGACGCATCGGAGGGGGTCGCGGGCCTGATCCCGGGGTCCATGGGAACGGCGTCCTACGTCGTGACCGGCCGGGGCAACCCGATGGCGCTGCGGTCCGCCCCGCACGGCGCCGGACGGCAGCTCAGCAGGTCGCAGGCCCGCAAGAGGTTCACCGCCGACGACCTCGAGCGGGCGATGGGCGGGATCGAGTACCGTCACACGCCGGCGTTCATCGACGAGATCCCGGCCGCCTACAAGGACATCGACCAGGTCATGGCCGATGCCGCCGATCTCGTGGAGGTGCGGCACGTCCTGCGGCAGCTCGTCAACGTGAAGGGCGACTGAGGGCCCCGCATGGCCGCCCCGGCCGGTGTCACCTGCCGGGACGGCCTCGCCACCGGGGAGCGGTGCCTACAACCAGCGCCGCCCCTTCAGCAGGCCGATCAGGTGGTCGATGACGCCCGGGCTCATCCGCAGGCCGTTGTGCTCGTACTCGCTCGTCACCCACGTGCGGCAGTCCGGCAGCAGCGCGGCGGTCTCGAGCGAGAACCCCAGCGGCACGTACGCGTCGGCGTGGTACACCGCGGCCGCGACGGGGACATCGGCCTGCGCCAGCCGCTCGGGGAAGTAGAGCTGGTTCCACTCGTGGTCGGCGAGCAGATCTGCCGCCGCGGCGAACGGCATGAGCTCGGAGTCCTCGGCGAACAGCGTCCGGTGGATGTGCTCGCCCCCGAGCAGCGTGACATCTGAGCGGACCCGGTCGGGCATCGTCCGGTCCGCCGACCACCGCGTCGCGACGCCGTCGGCATAGCTCGACTCGTGGAGAACGGCGTAGACGGGATTCCGGCCCGCGAACGGCAGCGCGGCGGCGAGATCGTGCGAGAACGCCGACGATTCGGGATCGAGCTCCAGCAGGTAGTGGAGTTGCTCGGCCCCGCCCTGCATGCCGAGCCGGTGACCGACGGTGCGGAAGCGGTCGGACGAGACGAGATCGCCGTTCGGCAGGCTCACCCGCCCCTGCGCACACAGCTCGCTCAGCCGCCGGACGCGATCCCGATCGTCCGGGAAACGCCGGTAGTACGCCTCGGACTTGTCGATCATGATCCGCCACGTGTCCGCGTACACGTCGTCGGCCGAATGCCGCACGGCGCTCAGCCCGCCGGTGATCAGGGCTCCGGCGAGCGATTCCGGATGCACGGACAGATAGTGCAAGGTGGTGAACCCGCCGAAGGACTGGCCCAGCACCGTCCACGTCGGAGCCCCCAGTGCCTCGCGCACCAGCTCGCAGTCGTTGACGATCTCGTCGGCCCGCATATGGGTGAGGTAGGCCGCCTGGTCCGGTGCGGCCAGGCCCGTCAGCGGCCCGCCGACCTCGGCCTCGACCCGGCCATTCCGGCTGACGACCCGCGACGACACCGGCGTCGAGCGCCCCGTACCCCGCTGGTCGAGCATCACGACCTGGTATTCCTCCAGCACCCGTGGCAGCCACGGCGGACTCGCCGGCACCAGCGTCGGACGCGGAGCCTCACTCCCCGGCCCTCCCTGGAGGAAGACGAGATACGGCTTGTCACCGCCGCCCTCGCCGGTCACGACGCGGGCGAAGACCTCGATGGTTCCTGCGTCGGGGTCGGCGTGGTCCAAAGGAGCGTCGAGGGTGATGTCGGTCAAGGTCAGGCCCGCAAGGGTGTTCTTCGTCGTTCGCACAGGTTCCAGGCTATGCCGTCCCTCCGACATCCTCGGTCTCCGAGCCGAACGGGCAGGGAGCCCACCGCCGGGAACCGCACGGGCTAGGATCGAGCCAAAGGGCGGTGGGGCTCGCCCTGACAAACCTCCGCACACGCGGACAACGGTCCCTGCCCGGTGCCGATGGCATCGGGGCGGGATCCATTGCTCCTCCCCGACTCCGCGGCACCCTCGACCACGGCCCGATCCGGGCCCGACATCAGGGAGTGCATCATGTTCGAGATCGCATCGGTATCCGCGCTGGAGATCCTCGATTCGCGCAGTCGGCCGACCCTTCAGGTCACGGTGACCCTCGCCGACGGGACGACCGCCGACGCCGGGGTCCCCTCCGGAGCGTCGACCGGCACCCGCGAAGCCGTCGAGCTGCGGGACGGGGACACGGATCGCTACGGCGGTCTCGGTGTCCGCACGGCCCGCGACCATGTCGACGGCGAGATCTCCGCAGCGCTCCAGGGTCGCTCCTGGTCGTCTCTGGCCGACGTGGACGAGGCGCTGCGCGCCCTCGACGGGACTCCCGCCAAGGCCCGCCTCGGTGCCAACAGCATCATCGGGACGTCCATGGCGCTCGCCCGAGCCCTGGCGGTGTCCGCACGAACGCCGCTGTACGCGTCGCTGCCGGGCGTGGGGCGATCGCCGCGGCTGCCGGTTCCCTGCTTCAACGTCCTCAATGGCGGCGTCCACGCCCCCAACCCCCTCGATTTCCAGGAGTTCATGATCTCGCCTCTCGGTGCGCCGTCGCTGGCCGAGGCGGTCCGGGCCGGGGCCGAGGTCTACGCCGCGCTGCGGAGGCGGCTCGCCGACGGCGGGCACACGACGGGGCTCGGCGACGAGGGCGGATTCGCCCCCGACCTGGCCGAGCCGACGGACGTCCTACGGCTCATCGTCGACGCCATCACCGATGCCGGCTACACCCCGGGCACGGACGGGGTTGCGATCGCGCTCGACCCGGCGTCCTCGGAGTTCCAGCAGGCCGACGGCACCTACTCCGTCAACGGCCGTCCCTACTCCAGCGACGACATGATCGCCCTGTACACCCAGCTCGTGGACGACTTCCCGGTGTGGAGCATCGAGGACGGCCTGTCCGAGTCCGACCGGGCAGGGTGGCAGAGGCTCACCGCGGCGCTGGGAGAACGGATCCAACTCGTCGGCGACGACATCTTCTGCACCAACCCCGCCATCATCCGTGAGGCGATCGGCGACGGCATCGGGAACGCGGCTCTCATCAAGGTCAACCAGATCGGGACCGTGACCGAGACGCTCGCCGCAATGCGCGTGTGTCACGAGGCCGGGTACGCGCAGATGGTGTCGCATCGCTCCGGGGAGACCCCCGACACCTTCATCGCCGACCTGGCCGTCGCGACGGGGTGCGGCCAGATCAAGACCGGGGCCCCGGCCCGCGGCGAGCGCGTCGCGAAGTACAACAGACTCATCCGCATCGAGGCCGAGACCGGCCTGCCCTACGGTCTGAGGTGATGCCTTCGCGTGTTCTCCATGCCGAGCGCGGAGGGTGACTCGGGTGCGTCATCCCGTCGCTGCGACGCCTACCCGGCGTCCGGCAACCCGGTCGCCGAGGCCGCGGGCGTCGCGCTCCCTGACGAGACCGGCGCGACGCTGGCGGTCGCCGTCGCCGTCGCCGTCGCCGTCGCCTGCGATGTCGGCAGCGTCAACGCGACGCTGCTCCCGACGGCGAAGACGCCCATGCCGACCACTCCGATCGCGGCCGCCGTCACAAGCGCCGAGGACACCAGGATCGTCGGCTCCCGCAGCCCCTCCCGCACTCGGTTCCACACCTGCTGCAGCTGTTCGGTTCGCCTCGGCATTCCGACCGCCGCCCCCCTCGCGTTCGTCCGTCAACACCAGCCAGTGTCGCAAGCCCGGCCAGGAGCGAGCGTGGTGTTTCCTGTGCCGAGCCGATCAGTTTCCGTCCGGGTAAAGTACGACGATGGGATGACGTCGCGATGGGCGTGGACGGCGGCGCGAACGACGTCGAGTGGCTACAGTCCGTGAGTCGACGGCCATCATCCGAGGGAGACGCCATGGATCATCCGATCCGCTGCGCACGCGCCCTCGTCACGGGCGCGGTGACGATTCTCCGGCTTCCCGGACCGCGATCGGGCGGCCGGCGAGGAGGCTGAGGTCCCGTGCGTACCCGGGCGTCGATCCTGCACCTCGACCTGGACGCGTTCTTCGCGGCGGTCGAACAGCGCGACAAGCCCTCCCTGCGCGGCAAGCCCGTCATCGTCGGCGGAGTGGGGCCGCGGGGCGTGGTGTCGACCGCGTCCTACGAGGCCCGCCGCTTCGGGGTCGGCTCCGCGATGGCCATGGCGGAGGCGCGTCGCCGCTGCCCGCACGCGGCCTTCCTGTCAGGCCGGTTCGGGGCCTATCGCGACGCCAGCCGGATCGTGATGGCGTTGCTCGGGGAACTGTCCCCCCGGGTGGAGCCGCTCAGCCTGGACGAGGCGTTCGTCGACCTGGAGGCCGGCGAGCCGCGCCCGCTCGACGACGGCTCCCTGCTGCGCCTGGCGGAGGAACTGCGCACCCGGCTGACGGAGGCCACGGGTGGACTGACGGCGTCGGTCGGGCTCGGCAGCTCCAAGTTCATCGCCAAGGTCGCCAGCGAACTGGCCAAACCCGACGGGGTCCGCCTGGTTCTTCCCGGGTCAGAGGTGGACACGATCGCCCCCCTGTCCGCCCGGGCCGTTCCCGGTGTCGGGCCGGCGACGATGGAGCGGCTTGCGCGCCTCGGCGTCGAGACGATCGCCGACCTCCAGCGGCTCACGCGCGCCGACCTCGTGCGGGAGCTGGGGCGTTCGGCCGGGGAGCATCTCCACGACCTCGTGTTCGCGCGGGACGACCGCGCCGTCGAACCCGAGCGGGAGACGAAGTCCATCTCGGTCGAGGACACGTTCGAGCGCGACATCGTCGATCCGGAGACGCTCGCCGGGATCGCCGCGCGGCAGGCGGCCCATGTCGTGCAACGGCTGACCGGAAACGGGTTGTTCGCCCGGACGGTCACGTTGAAGGTCCGCCGGCCCGACTTCACGTCCGTCACCCGGTCGCGCACCCTCGACGGGGCGACCGGACGCCTCGATGTGGTGGCCCGGATGGCCCGTGACCTGCTCGCCGGGCTGGACGTCACCGGGGGCGTCCGACTGCTCGGCGTGGGCGTGTCCGGCCTGGTCGAAGTCGCACAGGAGCCGTTGTTCGACCTGGTGGACCCCGCGGCGCCCGCCGGCCGCGTCGTGGAGGAGTCCTCGGTGCCGGCGCGACGCGCCCCCGGATGGCACCCGGGGGCCGACGTGATCCATGACGCGTTCGGCTCCGGGTGGGTCTGGGGCACGGGTCTCGGTCGCGTCACGGTCCGGTTCGAGACCGCCGACACGCCGCCGGGGCCGGTGCGAACGTTCTCGATCGACGACCCTGCACTGCGACCGGCGGACGGCTCGACGGCCGACGGCGCGCCGCCTGAGGGCTGAGCCCGGCGATCAGGTCGGGTCTCCCCTGCTGCACGACCTGGCCATCACTCGGTCCGACGGACCTGTGCGGACTCCCCGAGAGGGCGTATGATTAGTTAGCTAGGTTAATGAGTTTAGTTAAGGATTTGGAGACGAATGCCGCAGACAGAAGGCCTGACGGAGCTCGCCAATGAAGTGCGTCTCGCGTGCCAGCGCGTCAGCCGCCGGGTGCGGTACGACAGCGATGGGGTGCTTCCGCCCCACCAGATGGCCGTCCTGTTCAGCCTGCTGCGCGGACGCCGGACGCCGGGCGACCTGGCCGCGTTCGAACGGGTCAGCGCGCCGAGCATGTCGAAGACCGTCGCCGCGCTCGCCGAGCAGGGTCTCGTGGAGAAGACCCCCGATCCCGAGGACGGACGTCGCTGCCAGGTCCTGCTGACCGAGCGGGGACACGATGTCGTCCAGGCTGCGATGGCGAACCGGGATTCGTTCATGGTGCAGCGCCTCGCCGGCCTTCCGGAGGCGGACCGCGAGACCCTCCGAAAGGCGGCTCACATCCTCACCGAGGTGATCTCGCAGTGACCGTGGACATCGCTCACAGCCGGACGTTCGCCTCGCTGTCGGTGCGCAACTACCGGTTCTTCTGGACAGGCTCCTTCGTCTCGAACGTGGGCACCTGGATGAACCGCGTCGCCCAGGACTGGCTGGTGCTCACGGTCCTCACTGACCATTCCTCCACCGCTCTCGGCCTCGTCACCGGGCTGCAGTTCCTGCCGATCGCCCTCATGTCGCCGCTGGCCGGAGCGTTCGCCGACCGGTTCCAGAAGCGGCACATGCTGATGATCACGCAGATCTCGCTCGCCCTGAACGCCGCGATTCTGGCCGTGCTGGTCAGCCTGGGCGTGTCCCAACTGTGGCACGTGTTCGTCCTGGCGACGATGGGCGGGGTCATCGCGGCCTTCGACCAGCCGGCACGCCAGGCGTTCGCGTCCGAGATGGTCGGGTCGGACCTCCTGACCAACGCGGTCGGGCTGAACAGCGCCTCGTTCAACGCCGCCCGCCTCATCGGCCCCGGCCTGGCGGGGCTGATCATCGCGTGGGTCGGCATCGCTCCCGCCCTGTGGATCAACGCCGCCAGCTTCGCGGCGGTCATCTTCGCGCTGACGGCCATGGACCCGTCGGAGCTGGAGCCGGCTCCCCAGCGGCGCGGCCGCGGGGCGATCCGGGAGGGATTCGCCTACGTCCGCAGGCGCCCCGACCTGCAATTGATCCTCGTGATGGTGTTCGTCCTCGGAACCTTCGGCATGAACTTCCAGGTGACGAACGCGCTCATGGCGACCGAGGTCTACGGGGTCGGGGCCGAGGCGTACGGATTACTCGGTTCCGTCATGGCAGCGGGATCCCTGTCCGCCGCACTCATCGCGGCCCGGCGGGAGCGACCTCGGCTGCGCGTCCTCATCGGCTCGATGGCCGGGTTCGCCCTCGGGACGTTCCTGCTCGCGTCCTCGCCGTGGTACTGGCTGTACGCCGTCCTCCTCATCCCGGTCGGACTGGCGGCGCTCACCGTCATGACGAACGCCAACGCCTCGGTGCAGTTGTCGACTCCGGCCCCGCTGCGCGGCCGGGTGATGGCCCTGTACATGGCGATCTTCCAGGGCGGAACTCCCCTCGGTGCGCCGTTCATCGGCTGGGTCGGGGACGTCTTCGGGGCACGGGCGACCCTGTACGTGGGGGCCGTGGCGACCGGGATCGCCGCGGTCGCCGCAGGCACTCTGCTGCTGTGGCGCTACCCCTCGCTGCGGGCGTCGGTGCGCCGATACGGACCGCACCGGCGGCACCCGGCCGTGCCCGCGCCGTTCGACACCGAGGAAGCACCGCGCTGACCTCGCCGAACGCTCCCGAACTGCCGGATTCCGGCCCATTTCCGGAAGTTCGGGAGCGTTCGGCGGACCGTCCGGACGCCCGTCTCCCGCTGAAGCCGGTCGAGGTGTTCGGGCAGGAAGTTGCATACGCCGATCTCACGCACGAGCCCCCGCTCGCGAGCTGCGACGAGCGCCTCCCACGCCTCGACATAGCGGTTCTGGATCGGGTTCGGCCAGTGAACGAGATAGAGGCCGAGCCGGTCCAGACCCGTGCGGTACAGGCTTTCCTCGACGGCGGCCAGCGCCTCGTCGTACGCATGGTGGCGCCCGGGAAGCTTGGACGGGACGATCACGTCGTCGCGTGGGACGCCGGCGGCGCGCACTCCCGCACCCAACGGCACCCTCGTTCTCGTAGGTGAACGCCGAGTCGATCAGCGTGTAGCCCGCACGGATCGCCGACGCAACCGACTAGGCCCCGGCCGAACCGGTGAGAGTGTACGTCCCGAAGCCGATGACGGGCAGGGTCAAGCCGCCGGCGGCGGTCACGGTGGGAATCATGGTGCCTCCTCGCCGTCCGCCCTAGACGGGTGCGCCGGCGCTGCTCCCGGCACTGCGCCGGCGCCGGCATGCCTCGCCCCGGCCCGGCCGCGCGCGACCGCGAGGCGCCACTCGCCGGAGTCCGTCGGCTCCACGATGCCTCGGTCGGCGAGCACGCCGAGCGATCCGAGGCATGCGCCGTACGGAAGGCCGCTCGCGACCGCGAGCTCGGCCGAGGTTCGCGACGCACGGGCCGGCAGCGCGTCGACGACCGCCCGCTGGCCCGCGTCCAGGTCGTCCCAGGTCGCCCGCACGTCGAGCAACGGCGGCTGCCGCCCGTCGAGCGGTCCGAGCTCAGCGATCACGTCGAGCGCGGACGTGACGAGCACGGCCTCCTGCTCGCGGATGAGGCGATTGGGCGTCACAGAGGCGGCCGACAGCACCGAACCCGGGACCGCCATCAGCACCCGGCCGAGCCGCGTCGTCCAGCTCGCCGTGTTCCGCGCGCCGCTGCGCACGGCGGCCTCCACGAGCACGGTTCCCTGTGCGAGTGCCGCGATGAGCCGGTTGCGCGCGAGGAAGCCGATGCGCGTCGGGTGCGCGCCGGGCGGGAGTTCCGAGACGAGCAGGTGCGCGGAGCGGATCTGCTCCAGCAAGGCGGCGTTGCCCGCGGGGTAGACACGATCGAGCCCACAGGCGAGCACCGCGACCGTCGCGGCGCCTCCGCCCAGCGCACCGCGGTGAGCGGCCGCATCCACGCCGTAGGCGCCGCCCGACACGACCGTCATGCCCTCCACCCCGACCTCTGCCGCGATGTCCCCCGCCACGGTGCGGCCGTAGGCGGTCGCCGCCCGCGACCCGACGATCGCCACGGCCCGACCGCACAGCTCGACCGGATCCGCCGGACCACGCAGCCACAGCCCCAGCGGCGGGCCGCCACGATCGGCGAGCGGCTCAGCGCCGCTCAGCCCGGCCAGCCGCTCGGGCCACTCGTCCTCGCCCGGGGTCACGAAACGGATGCCCTTCACCCGCGCGAAGCGCTCCACCTCGCCCAGCGACACCGACGCCGCCCGGGCCGCCCACCGCTCCGGGCTCCCACGCAGGACCGCCTGCCACACCTCCACGGCCCCGAACTCGCCGACGAGCGCGGCCGCCTGCGGATCACCGGGATCCACCACGCAGCTCAACGCCATTCGCGCCTCCCGCTCCTCCACATCCCCTCCTGCCTCGAACCGTCGACATCGTCGTTCACACCGCACTGCTCAACTCGTGCCCCAGACGCATCAGCAGAGCGGTCCGGACATCGGAGCCGCTCGGCTGGTCGCGCCCCGCGAGATCGCACAGCGTCCAGGCCACCCGCAGCACCTTGTCCACGCCACGGGCACTCAACTGGCCGCGGCTCACCGCTCGATCGAGGACGTCCGTCCCCTCGCGTGGCGCCAGGTCCCGGCGCAGATGCGCGCCGGGAACCTCGCCGTTCGTCGACCACGGCGTCCCGGCGAGACGCCACCCCTGCCGCTCCCGCGCGAGCCGGACCCGCTCCGCCACCGCCGCGGAGGGCTCTGCCCGCTCATCGGTCAGGTAGGCACGCCGCAGGGGACGCAACTGCTGCTGGATGTCGATCCGGTCGAGGATCGGCCCGGACAGACGCTCGGCGTACCGCCGGATGGTGAGGGGCGTGCACCGGCACTCGCTGCCCGGTGTCGTCGCGTATCCGCACGGACACGGGTTCGCGGCCAGCACGAGCTGGAAGCGCGCCGGGTAGGTCACCTGCCCCGCCGCTCGCGACAGCGTCACCTCGCCCGACTCCAGCGGCACCCGGAGCGCTTCGAGCGCCCGCGGGGAGAACTCGGGAGCCTCGTCGAGAAAGAGGACGCCGCGGTGCGCCACGGAGATCGCGCCCGGCATCGGCATCCGGGGGCCGCCGCCCACGAGCGACGCCACCGAGGCCGAATGGTGCGGGCTCGACAGCGGCGGCCGCCGCGACAGCCCCTCGACGGCGAGCCCGGCCAACGACCGGATCGCTGTGACCTCCAGAGCCTCGCCGAGCCCGAGCTCGGGCAGGATGCCCGGCAGCCGTTCTGCGAGCAGGGTCTTCCCCGCGCCCGGAGCCCCGTGGAAGAACACGTGGTGACGCCCCGCCGCGGCGACCTCCAGCGCCCACCGGGCGTCGGGCTGACCGGAGACATCGGCCAGGTCCTTCCCCGGCGCTGCGTTCTCGGGGGCGGGAGCGGTGTCTTCCGCCGACACCGCGGACACCGGCACCGGCCGGCCGTGCAGGATCTCGACCATGTCTGCCAGCGACCGGGCGCCCCACACCGTCATGCCCTCGACCAGAGACGCCTCGCCCACCTGCGGCATCGGCACGATCGCCCTGACCAGACCGGCCGCACGGGCACCGAGCAGGGCCGGAAGCAGCCCTCGCACCGGCCGCAGCCTGCCGTCGAGACCCAGCTCGCCGAGGAACACGGTCGCCGGAAGGAGCTCGGCGGGAACGACGCCGCTGGCGGCCAGCACGGCGGCCACGATCCCCACGTCGTAGTGGCTTCCGGTCTTGGGCAACGACGCCGGCGAGAGATTGATGGTCACCAACTGCGCCGGCCAGGCCAGCCCGGAACTGGCCACTGCCGCCCGGCACCGATCACGGGCCTCGTAGAGCGCCGTGTCGGGAAGCCCGACCAGGATGGTCCGGGGGAGGCCGCCGCCGATCGCCGCCTCGATCTCGATCGGAACTCCTCGCACGCCGATCAGCCCGATCGACGTCGCGATCGCCAGACTCACGAGATTCCCCGCACATGGGTGATCAACGGATCCCAGCCGGGACGCAGCAGAATGCCGATGCCGTCCACCCGGGACATCGTGCGCGGGTGGCGCTCCCGCATCCACTGCGCGGCGAGGATGCGCAATCGGGCCATCTTGGCCCTCGTGATCGCCTCCAGCGGTTCACCGAAGCCGAGCCCGGATCGCGTCTTGACCTCGCAGAACACCGTGACGGGGCGCTCCCCCGGCTCGACCGCGACGAGGTCGACCTCGCCGGCCGCGCACCGCCACCGGCGCTCCACGACCCGCCAGCCGAGCCCCTCCAGGTACTCCGCCGCCAGGTCTTCGCCCCGTTTTCCGAGCGTCTGCCGATCCATGCCGGTCACCTCCGACCGTGCCATGCGACGCCGCGAGCGCATCTGCTCGGCCGCCGCAGGTCTGTGGACACGTCGAGGATCTATCCACAGACTCCGGGAATCACCGGACATGGCGACGGCCACGCACGAGTCGCGCGTGGCCGTCGAGCACGAGGGCGAAGCCGTCAGGGGACGACGTCGAGCGTCGCGTCGTCCGCGCTCCCCCTCGTCGCGGTGCCGGCGGCGACGGGACCGCCGGCAGGATCCGGAGCGACCTCGGGCGCTCCGTCGCTGCCCGGACCGGCGGAGACGACAGCGCCGAGTCGCCGTCCGCGCAGCCAGTACGCGACGCCGAGAACGACGAACCACAGCGGCGTCACCAGGAGGGCCTGCCGCGTGTCGGGCTCGAGCGCCAGGATCGCGATCATCGCCGCGAAGAAGCCCAGGACGGCCCAGCAGGCCACGATGCCGACCGGCATCTTGTAGACCGACGCCGCATGCCTCTCCGGCGACCTGCGCCGGTACACCAGGTAGGACACGACGATGAGGCCCCACACGAAGATGAACAGCACCGACGCGACGGTCGTCGCCAGCGTGAAGGCGGCGATGATCGAGTCGGTCGTGTACAGGAGGATGATCCCCGGCACCAGGCAGGTGCAGGAGAACACCAGCGCCTTCGCGGGCACCCTGCTCTTCGACAACCGTCCGAACGCGCGCGGCGCCATCCGGTCCAGCGCGAGCCCGAAGAGCATCCGCGACGTCGAGAAGATGCCGGCGTTGGCCGACGACGACGCCGACGTGAGGACGACGAAGTTCACCACCGAGGCGGCGGCTCCGAGCCCGGCGAGCGCGAACATCGACACGAACGGGCTCACTTCCGGGTCGATCGACCGCCACGGGGTGACGGCCATGATCGCCGCCAGCGCACAGATGTAGAACAGCATCACGCGCACGGGGATGGCGTTGATCGCCTTGGGCAGCGTCCGCACAGGGTCCTTGGTCTCGGCAGCGGCGGTGCCGACGAGTTCGATCCCCAGGAAGGCGAAGAAGGCGATCTGGAATCCGGCCAGGAACCCGCCCGCGCCGGTCGGGAAGAAGCCCCCGTCGGCGACCATGTTCGTGAGCGACGCCTGATGCCCGTCAGGGGCGACGAACCCGGTCACGATCATGATGATCGCCACGGCGATGAGCGCGACGATCGCCACGATCTTGATGAGCGCGAACCAGAACTCGATCTCGCCGAACAACCGGACGGCGATCAGGTTGAGGCCGAGCAGCAGGGCGACCAGGACGGTCGCCGCGACCCACTTCGGCAGGTCGGGCCACCAGAACCGGACATACGCCGTCACGGCGGTCAGATCGGCGACGCCGATGACGATCCAGCAGAACCAGTAGGTCCAGCCGGCGAAGAAGCCGGCCCACGGACCGAGGATGTCCTCGGCGATGTCGCGGAACGACTTGTACTTCAGGTTGGACAGCAGCAACTCCCCCATCGCCCGCATGACGAAGAAGAGGAACGCGCCGATGATGGCGTAGACGAGCAGGATCGACGGACCGGCCAGGGAAATGGTCTTCCCCGAGCCCATGAACAGACCGGTGCCGATGGCACCGCCGATCGCGATCAGTTGCAGATGGCGGTTCCCGAGACCGCGATGGAGGGTCTGCTCGCCCTCCGGAACGGGATCCGCGTCGTGGGCGGGATGGTCGTGTGAACGCATGGAAACTCCTTTGTCTCCGCGTGCGGCCGCCGTGGGGCCGGCGCACGCTCGGGGTGGGACCGGCCGTCGTGGCCGGACCGGAGCACAGGCATGCCGGTGTACAGGCCTGCGGGGCGCGATCCAGCGATTCGGGACTGGACCGGGCACGGGGTTCGGCGGAACGACACCGCACGCGGACAGAGGCCGCGCGGATCGTCGGGACCCACCGGCCGGCTGATGAGGGGGTTGTGCCGGCCGGTGGGCGTCGTCCCGCCGCGTCAGGCCGCGAGCACGTGCTCGATCGGCGTGTAGCTGTGCTCCCAGGCCGAGGCGACAGGTTCGCTGGTGAGCTGACCGGCCGTCGTCGACAGGCCGCGCGCGAGGGTCCGGTCGGCGCGCAGCGCGTCGATCCAGCCGAGATCGGCGATCCTCGTGACATACGGCAGGGTCGCGTTCGTCAACGCGTAGGTCGACGTCACGGGGACCGCGCCGGGCATGTTCGCGACGGCGTAGAACACGCTCTCGTGCACCCGGTAGATGGGCTCGGCGTGGGTCGTCGCGTGGGTGTCGGCGAAGCAGCCGCCCTGGTCCACGGCGATGTCGACGAAGACCGATCCGGGCTTGGCCTGCGCGACCATCTCGTTGGTCACGAGCTTCGGCGCGCGTGCGCCCGGGACGAGCACGGAGCCGATGACGAGGTCGGCGTCGCGGACGGCGTCCTCGATCGCGTACGCGGTCGACATGAGCGTCTTGACGCGGCCCTGGAACTCGCTGTCGATATCGACCAGGCGCGATGCGCTGATGTCGAGGACGGTGACGTCCGCGCGCAGCCCGAAGGCGACCTGCGCCGCGTTGCGCCCGGCGGTGCCGCCGCCGATGATGACGACCTTGCCCGGCGCGACGCCCGGCACGCCCGGAAGCAGGATGCCGTCGCCGCCGTGATGCTTCATGAGCGCCTCTGCGCCGACCATGGTCGACAGGCGTCCTGCGACCTCGCTCATGGGCTGGAGGAGAGGGAGGGCGCCGGTGTCGGTCTGGACGGTCTCGTAGGCGATGGAGGTGACGCCCGAGGACACGAGGGCGTCGGTCTGCGGCTGGTCGGCCGCGAGGTGGAGGTAGGTGAACAGCACCAGGTCGGGGCGCAGGTACTGGTATTCGGCCGCGATCGGTTCCTTGACCTTCACGACCATGTCGACGCCCGACCAGAGGTCGGCGGCGGTGGGAACGATGGTGGCGCCGGCGCGCGAGTAGTCGTCGTCGCTGATCGCAGATCCGAGGCCTGCCCCGGACTGGATGAGCACCGAATGACCACGCTGGGTGAGCTGATGCGCGCCGGCCGGCGTTATGGCGACGCGGTTCTCCTGCATCTTGATCTCTGTCGGGATTCCGACCTTCATGGATGTGCCCTTTCTGATGTCACCTGACGCGGCCTCATTGCCACGTCTTGCGGTGGGACGAGTCTTGGGGCGCCCGGGGACGGCTGGAAGGGGTCTTGTTGCCGCGCCGAGGATCCTTCGACTACCCTGCGCGAATGGGCAGCAAGGAGTCCCGATCAGACGACCCCCGGTCGAAGAATCCTCGGGGACTGGACGCCACAGACATCCGCATCCTCCAACTGCTCATCGCGAACGCCCGGCTGACGTACCACGCGATCGCCACCTCCCTCCACATCGCCGAATCGACGGCGCACGCACGGCTGGCGGCTCTGGCGGAGCGAGGGGTCGTCCGCGGCTACCACGCCGATGTCGACCTCGCGGCTGTGGGCCGGCCGATCCAGGCCCTCATCCAGGTTCGGCTGCAGGAGCGTTCCCGCGACCGATTGCAGCAGGAGGCCGACCGCCTCAGCGCCGCCCCCGGCGTTCTCGAGGTGTTCTTTCTCGCCGGTCAGAGCGATCTGGTGGTGCGCGTGGCCTGTGGGGGGCCCGAACAGTTGCGCGACTTCGTTCTCAACGAGCTCAGCCGCCACGCCGCGGTGGCGGCGACCGAGACATCGGTCATCCTCGAGCACACCCGCGGACGCGGTCCGCTCATCGAGATCTAACGACGGCCCGGTCGACGGGGGCATGCCGACACCGCGTTGACAAGGGGAGACCTCCTCGGCGACTAGGATTACGCGCCGTGGGCCCGACATCGGGTCGTGGTCACGCGAAGGAGCGACCGTGAATGTCCTCATCCTCCAGTCCAGTCGATTCGGGCACACGTTGCGCATGGCGGAGCGGATCGCGGAACGCCTGACCGAGGCGGGCATGGCTGTCACGGTCGGGGACCTGGCACGGCATCGCTCCATCCCGCTCGACGATGTCGACGCCGTCGTGGTCGGCGCCTCCATCCGATACGGATACTTCACACCCGCGCTGAAGTCGTTCGCGGCCCGCAACGCGGACTTCCTGAACTCCCACCCCACGGCGTTCTTCGGCGTGAATCTCGTCGCGACCAAACCCGGCAAGGACACCGTCGACACCAACGCGTACACCTCGAAGTTCCTTGCGGCGACCCCGTGGCGCCCGACGGTGCGGGAGGTGTTCGCCGGCGAGTTGAACTATCCGGCCTACAACCCCGTGGACCGGTGGCTCATCCAGCTCATCATGAAGCAGACGGGCAAGCCCACCGACCCCACCGTCCACATCGACTACACCGACTGGGACAAGGTGGACGAGTTCGCGCACCGTTTCGCGGCGGCGGTGTCCGGCCCGTCGTCCTGAGGGTGGTCGGCCCGCCTCCCACGGCGTGGACGAGCACCGGACGGTGACGCGCGCGGGGGCAAGGGATTACGCTGTGCGCACCCGATTCCCGGGACTCCGGAACGGACGAGGAGACGCACCCATGGCCGTGATGTTCCACACCCCGCCCGCCTGGCCCGCGCCCCCCGCCGGATTCGTCCCGCCCGCCGGCTGGCAACCGGACCCGTCCTGGGGCGCGGCCCCGGCCGGCTGGGTCTTCTACACCGACAACGGGGCACCGGTCGCACCTCCCCCCGGCGCCTGGCAGCCGCCGGCCCCGGCTCCGCAGCAGCCCGGACCGTACGGTCCACCGCCCGGCTCGCCCGCGCAGCAGGGTTTCGGGGTGCCGCCGCAGCAGCCTCCCGCGCCGGCCAAGCGGTCCCGTACGCCGCTTCTGATCGGCATCGGAGTCCTCGTCCTCGTGCTCGCCCTGGGCGCCGTGTTCGCCGTGCTGTGGAACAGGTCGCGAGTCGCCGACCCGTCGCCGCCGGTGTCGTCGACGACGACGACAACCGAGGAGGTCGATGCCGGGCCGACGCTCACCCTGACACAGTTCGACGGCATCTACGAGCTCGGCGAGACCTTCCAGGGCGCGACGGTCACCGACCGCTGGACGAGCGCCAACTCTCCCACGCCGCGGTCCAATGCCTGCGAGCAGATCCTCATCGACGTCGTGCTCGGCGCCTCGGACCTGATCATCAGCGAGACGACCGAGGGCAACATCAACGCGGGCCGCTACCTCACACCGGCCGCCGCCGCCGGTGCGTTCGCCGATGTCACGGCTCACTGCAGCGATCGGGGATCCGGCACGCTGGAGGGCGGCAGCTACCTCAACACCGACTTCAGCAGCGGCTCCGGCACGACGCACGCCGTCGCGGTGGCCTACGGCAATGTGGTCATCATCGCCTACGTGCGCGACACCCCTGCCGACGACTCGATCGCGCGTGAACTGCGCGACGAGGTCGCCGACGCGGCCTCCTGAGTGCGCGCGCGGTTCAGCCGCGCACTTCGAAGGATCGCATCCGCTCCGGTTCGACCTCGGCCACCTCGACATCGGTGACCTGCGCGTACCGGGGACCGTGCTCCAACCATGTGAGCATTCGCGCGACCCGTTCGGGTGCGCCTTGAACGAGGCACCGCACCGTACCGTCGAACTCGTTGCTGACCCATCCCGTCAGTCCGAGATCGGTGGCGGCATTCAGCGCCGACCACCGGAATCCGACACCTTGGACGAGCCCGTGAACGACGACCGAGCGGGCGACAACCTGCCTGGTCATGACACTATCCTGCCTCAGAAAACCTGCTGCGGGGCGCGGTCGGGCGATGCGACGATGACCCGGTGACCGAGGATGTGCGCGGCCGGCTGCTGCGAGAACACGACGAGCAGGTGCGCTGCAGCGCGGAGGTGGACGGCGCCACCGATGTCGCCCGCATCGGCCCCCTGTGGCTGGGACGGTTCGGGACGCGCGGGTTCGTCTCGTACCGCGACCTCGACGGCGCCACAGGCGGCGCCGTCGACACGCTCATCGGGGCGGCGATCGCCCATTTCCGAGCCACGCCCGAGGTACGGCGATTCGAGTGGAAGACGCGCGGTCACGACGCTCCGGCCGATCTGGAGGATCGGCTCCTCGCGGCCGGACTGAGTCCCGAGCCGATCGAGACGGTCATGGCCGGGGCCGCGCACAGGCCGGCGGGGGACGTCCGGCTCGGCCCGGAGGTCACCGTGCGCCGCCTGACGCCCGGGCCCGGACTCGCGGCGGAGGTACGCGCCGTGGGCGTCCTGCACAAGAACGTCTTCGGCCCCGGCTCTCCCGATCTGGACGCCGACGTCCTCGCCGCGCTCACCACCGCGCCGGAGCGCAACGAGGTGTGGATCGTGGAGACCGGCGACCGGCGCGTCGTCGGGGCGGCGCGCCTGAGCCTGCCGCCGGGCACCCGGTTCGCCGGACTGTGGGGCGGCGCGGTCGATCCGTCCTGGCGGCACCACGGCCTGTACCGGGCACTGACGGCCGCCCGCGCGCGGTCGGCGCTGGCCATGGGCGCCACCCACGTCTACGCGGAGTGCACCCCGGCCAGCCGCCCGATCCTGGAACGCTCCGGTCTGCTGGCGATCACCACCACCACGCCGTACGTGTGGACGGCCTAGGATCTGCCCGTGGCGGGCGTCCTCCCGGCGCTGTCTCCGCCGTGTGCCCGCTCACGGCTGCACCCGCCCCGGAAGGGTGAGAATCTCGACCCCGTCGTCTGTCACGGCGATCGTGTGCTCACTGTGCGCGGTCCGGCAGCCTGTCGCGCTTCGGAGCGTCCAGCCGTCGGCATCGGTGACGAGTTCGGCGGTGTCGGCCATGATCCATGGTTCCAGCGCCAGGAGCAGTCCGGGGCGCAGTCTGTACCCGCGACCGGGTCGCCCCGTGTTCGGGATGTGCGGGTCCTGGTGCATCGTCGATCCGAGGCCGTGTCCGCCGAACTCGGTGTTGATCGGGTAGCCCGCCTCGTCGAGGACCGAGCCGATGGCATGGGAGATGTCACCGATGCGAGCGCCCGGTCCGGCTGCGGCGATCCCGGCTGCCAATGCGCGCTCGGTCGCGCTGATCATCGCGGTGCTCTCGGGAGAGGTCGCATCGCCCACGATGAAGCTGATGGCGGAGTCCGCGACGACTCCGGAGCGGGCGATGGCGAAGTCGAGCGTCAGGAGGTCTCCGTCGGCGAGGGCATAGTCGTGCGGGAGCCCGTGGAGCACGGCGTCGTTGACCGACGTGCAGATGTAGTGCCCGAACGGCCCCCGCCCGAAGGAAGGCTCGTAGTCGACATAGCAGGAGCGGGCCCCGGCCTCGACGATCAGGTCGTGGGTCCATCGGTCGATGTCCAGAAGGTTCACCCCCACCTCGCAGCGACTCCGCAGCGTTTGCAGGATGCCGCCGACCAGGGCGCCGGTGTCCCTCGCATGTGCCAGTCCGGTGGCGTTCAGGATCTCGATCATGTGGCCCCTCTCATGCCAATAACTATCCCGGCCATGTTATACCGGTACTAGAATCCCAGCCATGGTCAGGTTGCCACTCAGTCCCGCAGAGATCGAACGCGGCCGCCGTCTCGGCGCCCTCCTCCGCCGGGCGAGGGGGAACCGTTCGATGCTGGACACCGCGCTGGACGCCGGCGTGTCCCCGGAGACCCTTCGGAAGATCGAGTCGGGGCGCGTGGCCACCCCCGCCTTTCCGACCATCGCGGCGATCGCCGCTGTTCTCGATCTCTCCCTCGACGACCTCTGGGCCGAGATCAGCAGGCCCGACCCGGCCCGGCAGGCGGGTTCAGACCGCCCTGCGCGCGAACGCCTGGCGTCCTAGGCCGAGGCGGGAACCGGTGCCGACGCCGCGCGCGGCTCCGGTCTCCTCACGCCACGACATTGGCCAGGGCCTCCCCGTCGGCGTAGCGGCGCACCTGGTCACGCAGCAGACGGTGATAGTGCACGAACTCGATATCGGTCGTGCTCCCCACATGCGGCAGGACGATCGCATTGGGAGCGTCCCACAAGGGGTGTTCGGGAGGAAGCGGCTCGGGATCCACCACGTCGAGACCCGCCGACACCCGTCCTGACGCCAACTCGGCGAGCAACGCGCCGGTATCGACCACCGAGCCCCGCGCGGTGTTCACGAGCACCGCGCCGTCCTTCAGCAGCGCGAGCATCCCGGCGTCGAACAGCCCGTCCGTCTCCGGCGTCGACGGGCACTGCAGGATGACGACGTCGGCCTGCGGCAGCAGCTCGGCGAGTTCGGATGCCGGATGCACGACCGGGTCGGTGCGGGGCCGCCGCGCCACACGGACGACGCGGGCAGGCTCGAACCCGGCCAGGCGCGCCTCGATGGCCGCCCCGATCCTGCCGTAGCCGAAGATGAGGACGCTCTTCCCGGCCAGGCCCGGGGTGCGATGCCAGTTCCACTGGTGAGCGTTCTGGGATGCCTGGAATCCCGGCAGGTCGCGCAGCAACGCGAGGGTCAGCAGGACGGCGGTCTCGGCAGTGGCGGCATCGTGAACACCGGCCGCGTTGCAGATCGCGAGGCCCGGGCGTCGCACGGGCAGCGCGTGCTCGAACCCGGCCGAGCCGAGCTGCAGCACCTCCAGACGCGGCATCGACGGCACCCTGGGCACCCACGCCCCGGCGGTTCCGGCCTTGTTCAGGGGCGCGAAGAACGTGATCCGGCCGAGCGACGCATCCGGGAACGGAGCATCGGGGGACGGCCAGAAGACGTACTCGACCTCCGCCGGCAACGGGCCGAGGAACACCTCGGCCTCCTCGCGCGACGAGAACGGGATACAGGCCACCTTGCTCATGCGCTGTTCTCCTCTCACTCCGGCCCGCTCAGCGGCGGACCTCGATCCCGGCGGCGGCCATGGCCGCCTTGACCTCAGGAATGCCGAGCGTGCCGTAGTGGAACACGCTCGCGGCGAGGACCGCATCGGCCCCCGCCTGCGCGGCCGCGACGAAGTCGGCGGCGGTGCCCGCTCCGCCCGAGGCGACGATGGGAACGTCCACGACGGCACGCACCGCCTCGATCATCTCGATGTCGAAGCCGGCCGTGGTCCCGTCCGCGTCCATCGAGTTGAGCAGAACCTCACCGGCTCCGCGATCCACGGCCTCCTTCACCCATGCGAGCGCGTCCAGCCCCGCCGCCCGGCGACCGCCGTGCGTGGTGACGCCGAAACCGGAGGGGTGGCCCTGCTCGCGGCGCGCATCGAGGGACAGCACCAGCACCTGGTTGCCGAACCGTGCCGCGATCTCGTCGACGACCTCCGGGCGCCGGATCGCGCCCGTGTTGATGCTCACCTTGTCGGCGCCGCTGCGCAGCAGCAGGTCGACATCGGCGACGGAGCCGACGCCACCGCCGACGCACAGCGGGATGAAGACGGACTCGGCCGTGCGCCGCACCATGTCGCGCGTCGTGTCGCGCCCCTCCGCGGAGGCGGAGATGTCGAGGAACGTGACCTCGTCGGCTCCCTCGGCGCTGTACCGGGACGCGAGTTCGACAGGATCGCCCGCATCGCGCAGGTTCAAGAAGTTGACGCCCTTGACCACCCGTCCTGCGTGGACATCCAGGCAGGGGATCACCCGTACAGCGACGCTCATGCCCCGACCCTAGCCGGATACCCGCACGGGGTCACTCGAATCGGGGCCGGGCGGCCGGCGATGGCTACAGTGCGATCATGACCTCGATCGACGAGTCGTTCCTCGCCCTGCCGATCGCCGACCTGGCCGCCGTGGCGCTTCAGCGCGCGACCGACCTGGGGGCGGCCCACGCCGACGTCCGCGTCCACCGCAAACGGGTCGGGCGACGGATGCTGCGTGACCTCGAACTGGACAGGGCCGGCGACGACAGCGTCCTGGGCCTGGCGGTCCGTGTCGTGCACGGCGGCGCGTGGGGATTCGCCTCCGGCATCACACTCACCGCCGACGCGGCCGCCGCCCTCGCCGAGCAGGCGGTCGCGACGGCGAGGGTGGCCGCTGCGCTGACCCCGAGACCGGTCGAGCTCGCGCCCGAGCCCATGCACACGGGCGACTGGGCGGCGCCCTCCGAGATCGATCCGTTCACCGTCGACGAGACCGAGCGCCTGGGCAGGCTGCGCGACCTCTCCGAACGGCTGCTGGCCCACCCCTCCGTCACGCACACCCGGACCATGCTCGTCTACGTCCAGGAGACGACGGCCTACGTCGACACCACGGGCACGGACGTCCGCCAGCAGAGGGGTCGCATCTATCCCGCCTTCGAGGCCGTCTCGGTCACAGCCGACGGGTTCTCCTCGATGCGTACCCTCGCACCCCCGACAGGCCGTGGGTGGGAGTACCTGACCGGCACCGCCTGGGACTTCGATGCCGAGATCGCCGAGCTCGGCGACCATCTCGCCGCGCACGTCGCCGCCCCGAGCGTCGAGCCCGGCCCGACCGATCTGGTCATCGCCCCCACCAACCTGTGGCTCACGATCCACGAATCGGTTGCCCACGCCACCGAGCTCGACAGGGCCCTCGGCTATGAGGCGGCGTACGCGGGCACGTCGTTCGCGACGGTCGACAAGCTCGGCAGCCTGCAGTACGGGTCCGCAGCGATGAACGTCACCGGGGACCGGACCACCGAGCACGGGATGGCGACCGTCGCATGGGACGACGAGGGCGTGGCCGCCCAGCGGTTCGACATCGTCCGCGACGGCGTGCTCGTCGGGTACCAGCTCAACCGGCAGATGGCCGCCGAACGGGGCCTTGGCCGCTCCAACGGCTGCGCCTACGCCGACTCGCCCGGCCACATCCCGCTCCAGCGGATGCCGAACGTCAGCCTGGAGCCCGCACCCGACGGCCCGGGGCTGGCGGAGCTCATTTCCCGCGTGGACGACGGGATCCTCGTCGAGGGCGACAAGTCCTGGTCGATCGACATGCAGCGCTACAACTTCCAGTTCACGGGCCAGCGCTTCCACCGCATCCGCAACGGGCGTCTTGCCGGGCAGGTCCGCGATGTGGCCTACCAGGCGACCACGACCGACTTCTGGGGGTCGATGGAGGCCGTCGGCGGGCCGCAGACGTACCTGCTGGCCGGCGCCATCAACTGCGGGAAGGGCCAGCCGGGCCAGGAGGCGGCCGTCAGCCACGGGTCGCCGGCCGCCTTGTTCCGCGGCATCAACATCCTCAACACCGTCGCCGAGGGAGGCCAGTGATGCCCGTCGCAAGCTGGATCGAGGACGCGTTCTCCGCGCAGCGCAGCAGCGAACTCACCGTCATCGTCACCGAGACCTCCGAGGCCAATCTTCGCTGGGCGCACAACTCGCTCACGACCAACGGGCAGATGCACGACAGGACGGCGACCGTCATCGCCTACGACGTCACGGGCGACGAAGCCGCGACCGCCGTCGTCAGCGGTCCGCTCCCGTTCCGGGAGGCGCTGCTCGACCTCGTGGCGCGCGCCACCGACGGTCTCGCGAAGGCACCCCGGGAACAACCAGGGACGCTGCCCGCCGGGCGCGCCGACGCCGGCTTCGCCGCCCCCCATCCGGCGGAGCAGGCGGGCATCGAGGTGCTGGCCGGCATCGCCGCGGACCTCGGAGTCGCCTTCGGCGCAGCCCGTGAGAGCCAGGCCTTCTTCGGGTTCGCCGAGCACCGGCTGACGACGACCTGGCTGGCGACGAGCACGGGCACGCGGCGCCGCCATGTCCAGCCGGCAGGACGGTTCGAGCTCAATGTGAAGGACTCCGCCACCGGCGGCTCGGCCTGGGTCGGCGCCGCGACGCGCGACTTCACCGACGTCCGGGTCGGATCCCTCGTGGCCGAGGCGCTGCGCCGGCTGGAGTGGTCGCGTCGCAGGATCTCCCTGCCGCCGGGACGTTACGAGACGCTGCTGCCCCCGTCGGCCGTGGCCGACCTGATGCTCGACGCGTACTGGGCGATGAACGGACGCGACGCCGACGAGGGACGCAACGTCTACGCCGGACCGCGGACCGGGTCCAACCGGATCGGCGAACGACTCGCGGTGCTGCCCGTCACGATGGCCAGCGACCCGCACGAGCCCGGCATGGAGCTGGCCGACTTCGCCGTCGTCCCGGCCTCCAGCGACGGCATGGTCTCTGTCTGGGACAACGGAGCCCCGGTCGACCGCGTCGAGTGGATCCGGGGCGGGACGCTGGAACGCCTCGTCCGCACCCGCGCAGGTCACCGTGCATCCGGGGAGACGACGCCGTGGGCGTTCCCCAGCGAGAACCTCGTCATCGACACCGGCAGCGAGGACACGCTCGCCGACATGATCGCCGCCACCGAGCGCGGGCTGCTGCTGACCTGCCTGTGGTACATCCGCGAGGTCGATCCCGAGACGCTCCTCCTCACCGGCCTGACCCGTGACGGCGTGTATCTCATCGAGGACGGCGAGGTGGTGGCGGAGGTCAACAACTTCCGGTTCAACGAGTCTCCGATCGGCCTGCTGCGACGCGCGACCCAGGCCTCCGTGGCCGAACGCACTCTGTGCCGGGAATGGAACGACTACTTCCTGTGGACGGTCGCGCCGGCGCTGCGCATCCCCGACTTCAACATGTCGACCGTCTCGCAGGCCACCTGAGCGACGCGGGAGCCCCGCCGCCCACGACGCGGTCGGGGCGGCGGCCCGAACGCGCCGTCTGCACTTGTGCGGACCTTCGCGACGACGGGCCGCGACGGGGAGGGACCGCGCTAGGTTGAGATCATGACGCTTTCCTATCGACCGCTCGGGCACAGCGGCCTGATGGTCTCGAAGGTGGGTGTCGGCACGAACGCCTTCGGGGCGCGCGTCGACCAGGCGACCACCACCGAGATCGTCTCGGCCGCCATCGACCAGGGCATCAATCTCTTCGACACCGCCGACCTCTACGCCGACGGGCGGAGCGAGGAGTTCCTCGGCAACGCTCTCGGCAGCCGTCGCGAGCACGTGATCCTGGCGACCAAGTTCGGGCTCACCCAGGCCCCCGGGGAGCCCTGGGACGCGATCGGGTCCCGGCGCTTCATCCGCCGCGCCGTCGAGGCGAGCCTGCGCCGCCTGGGCACCGACTACATCGACCTGTACCAGATCCACCGCCCCGACCCGGGCACGCCGATCGCCGAGACGTTGCGGGCGATGGCCGCGCTCGTCGACGAGGGCAAGGTCCGCTACATCGGGTGCTCGAACTTCTCCGCGTGGCAGGTCACCGAGGCGCACTGGGCGGCTCGCGAACTCGGCATCGAAGGGTTCGTGTCCGCGCAGAACGAGTACTCGCTGTACAACCGATCCGCGCAGCTCGAGCTCACCCCCGCCTGCGCAGCGGCCGGGATGGGCGTCCTGCCGTACTATCCGCTCGCGGCAGGCCTGCTGACCGGCAAGTACCGGCGCGGCGAGGCCGCCCCCGAGGGCAGCCGACTCGCCCATCCCAGCCAGGCGAAGAAGCTCACCGGTGCCGATTTCGACAAGGTCGAGGCGCTGGCGGCCTACGCCGAGGAACGCGGGATCCCCCTGCTCACCCTCGCGATCTCCGGCCTCGCCGCCCAGCCGATGGTCGCCTCGGTCATCTCGGGTGTGAGCCGTCCCGAGCAGATCGCGGTGAACATCGAGGCGGCGTCCTGGGAGCCGACGAGCGCCGACCTGGACGCCCTCGACGAGATCCCCGGCCTCCACGCGGGTTCGTACACGGGCTTCGCGACGTCCGACCCCAACCCCTACTGGCTCAGTCGCCGGCTGCGCTGACGTCGACCACGCCGCGCCGCATCCGGTACACGACCTCCCGGCACGTCGCCTGCAGGTCGGTCCCGGCTGCGGCGACGGCGACCTGGCCCGCGAAGTCGATGACCTGGCGTGCCCAGCGCACGAAGTCGCCGGCCGTGAGACCCGACAGATCCAGCACCTCGGTCAGCGGCCGTCCGGCACACCAGGCGAACGCGGCCTCCGCGAAGCCGATGTCGGGGTCGCGTCCCTTGTCGACCTTGAAGTCCCGCTCGACGTCGGCGACGTCGCGCCACACGCGCCGGACCGCCGACTGGACGGCCTCGCTGGCGCGATCGGGCATGCGACGCGGTGCGCCGTCGCCCGCACGGGACTCGTAGACCAGACTGGACAGGACGGCGGCCACCTGCGGGGCGTCCAACGCGTCGAGCAGCCGTCCTCGGAGGCACTCCGCCGTCACGAGATCCAGTTCCGTGTACAGGCGGGCGAGGACGCGCCCGCTGTCGGTGACGCGGTTTCCGTCGAGGTAGCCGAGCGATTCGAGGACGCCGCAGATCCTGTCGAACCTCACCCCGATGGTGTTGGTGCGCCGGTCGATCTGCGCCTGCAGGCGATCGGTCTCCCGCTCGATGCGCAATGCCTGCTCCGCCCATCGGGCGTGGTTCTCGCGGTCGGGGCAGTCGGCGCACGGGTGCGCGGCGAGAGCGGCGCGCAGCTCGACGACGCGGGCGCGTGCCGCCGCGTCCATCGCGGCGGGTTCGTAGCGCTCCGGCTGCGGGTCGAGTTCGGCGAGCCGGCTGCGAAAGGCCGCCTGCAGGCTGCGGCGGGCATCGGGCCGGCGCGGGTCGAAGTGCTTGGGGATGCGCACGCGACCGGCGACCGCGCCCGGGGTCGGGAAGTCGTCGGGGGTGAGTCGCTTGACCTGGCGGTCCGCGGTCAGCACGAGCGGTTTCGGCCCCTGCCTGTCGGAGGCGTCGCCCGGATCGATGACCACCACCCATCCGGCCCGCCGACCGCCGGGGACGAACAGGATGTCCCCCGGCTTGAGACCGAGCAGCACATCGTGCGCCTCGGCTCGCCGGTCGGCCTTGCGCTGCCGGGCGGCGGCCGTCTCCACGGCTCCCAGCTCCGATCGCAGCCGTGCGTACTCGGCGAAGTCGCCACGGTCGCAGGCCGCTTGCGCCAGGTGCTCGGCGATGAGCCGACGGTTCGTGGCGACCGTCCGCGAGACGCCCACGATCGACGCGTCGGACTGGAACTGCGCGAAGGACTGCTCCAGCAGCAGCCGTGCCCGTTCCCGGCCCGCCGAGCCCACCAGGTTCACGGCCATGTTGTAGGTCGGGGTGAAGGACGACCTCAGCGGGTAGGTCCGCCGCGACGCGAGCCCGGCCAGGGCCCGCGGGTCGAGCCCGGGCTGCCAGCACACGACGGCGTGACCCTCGACGTCGATGCCGCGGCGTCCGGCCCGCCCCGTGAGCTGCGTGTACTCCCCGGGGGTGATGTCGGCGTGGGTCTCGCCGTTGTACTTCACGAGCCGCTCGAGGACGACGGACCGGGCGGGCATGTTGATGCCGAGGGCCAGCGTCTCGGTCGCGAACACGACCTTGACCAGCCCCTTGCCGAAGGCCTCCTCGACGCACTCCTTGAACGCGGGCAGCAGACCGGCGTGGTGCGCCGCGATGCCTGCCCGCAGCGCGTCGGCGAACTCGTCGTAGTGCAGCGCGGCGAGATCGGCCGGGTTGAGCCCCCCTGCGTGCCGTCGGGCGATCTCGTCGAGCTGGGCGGCCTCGGCCCGCGTGGTGAGCCGGAGCCGGTCGCCCAACAGGTGCCGGACGGCCGCGTCGCATCCCTGCCGGGAGAAGATGAAGTAGATGGCCGGAAGAAGACCGGCCGCGTCGAGTTCCCGAACGACGTCGGACCGGCGCGGGACCAGGGAGCGCGACCGCTCCTGCCGGTCGCGGGCCGCTGCACCGCCGAAGCTGCCCGATCCGTACCTGGTGTGCGTCATCCCCTTGCCGCTGCGGCCACGCGGACGTCGTGCATCGTCGCGGACCCCGCGCGCCTCCTGCTTGGCGATCCGCACCAGCTCGGGATTCACCTCCGTCTGTGCGACGCCCTCGCCCGCGAACAGGTCGTAGAGCCGCCTGCCCGCGATGACGTGCTGGAAGAGCGGCACGGGGCGGCGTTCGGACAGCACGACCCTGACGTCGCCACGCACTTCGTTCAGCCAGTCGCCGAACTCCTCGGCGTTGCTGACGGTCGCCGACAGGGATACGAGCTGGACGTCGGGCGCCAGACCCAGGATGACCTCCTCCCACACCGCTCCGCGGAACCGGTCGGCGAGGTAGTGCACCTCGTCCATCACGACATAGCCGAGATTCCGCAGGGTCGGGCTTCCGGCGTAGATCATGTTCCGCAGCACCTCGGTCGTCATGACGACGACGGACGCCTCGGAGTTGACGGTCGTGTCGCCGGTCAGCAGCCCGACCCTGTCGGATCCGTACCGGGCGACCAGGTCGCGGTGTTTCTGGTTGGACAGCGCCTTGATCGGCGTCGTGTAGAAGCACTTGCGTCCGCCGCCGAGGGCGAGGTGCACCGCGAACTCCCCCACCACCGTCTTGCCCGCGCCGGTCGGTGCCGCGACCAGGACCCCCGACCCCGCCTCGACGTACCGGCACGCCTCGACCTGGTAGGGGTCGAGCGGGAAGTCGTAGCCTGCTGCGAACGCGCGCAGCTCCGGGCTCTCGGCAGGCAGATCGGGCACGTCAGGGAACATACACGGTGAGCGCACGAGGAACCGCGCGCAACCGGAGCGGCACGTTGCCGAGCTCCTCGCCGTCGGCCATGCCGTACAGGCCCTCGCCGTCGACGAGCACCTCGCGAGCACGCAGCCGCTCCACGCACGGATCCTTCACGAACGTGCCGTCGTACATCGACGGCAGCAGCCGCACCAGGGTCATCCGGCTGACGGGGTGCACGATCGTGATGTCGAGCAGCCCGTCGGCGACGTCGGCGCTGGGGCAGATGCGCATACCGCCGCCGAAGACGCCCGCGTTTCCGACGGCGACGAACATGGCCGGGATCGACCGGGGGTGACCGTCGATCATCAGCCGGTACGGCAACGGCTCCCAATGACGGGTCTCGGCCAGCGCCGCATACCCGTACGACAGCGGGCCGAGGTTCATGCTCACGCTGTTGGCCCGCCGGTTCACCCGCCCGTCGTAGCCTGTCGAGACCACCGCGCCGACGAACCGGCGCTCCGCCCCGCCCACGAGCGGCCCCTGCGCCTCGGTGAGGTCGATCCGCTGCGTGCGTCCCTGCACGACGACCTTGGTGGCGCCGAGAGGGTCCGCCGGGACGCCCAGCCCGCGACAGAAGTCGTTGCCGCTGCCGGCCGGGATCAGGCCCACGGGGACGTCGGTCTCGGCCGCGGCGTTGAGCCCGAGGTGCATCATCCCGTCGCCGCCCATCACGAGCAGCGCGTCGGGCCGGTGCCCCTCGATCCGGGGCCGGGCGTGGGCGACCGTGCTGATGCAGCGGAGCCGGGCCTCGTCGTAGCTGGACGTCTGGAACACCCGGAGCTGCGCACCCGGGATCTGGGTCAGAAGCTGGGTCGCCACGCGTGGCAGCAGCCGCTGAGCCCGACCGCGCCCGGCGGTCGGGTTGACGACAAGAGTCAGGGTCGGCCCGTTGTAGCTCGTCAGCACGCGCTCAGAGTTCCACAAGCAGGTCGGATTCGGCCAGCCGCTTGGCTTTCCTCTTGTCGAGCGAGCGGCAGACGACCTCGGCGGCGATGTACAGGACGGCCATCGGGACGGCGATCGCGCTCATCGAGAACGGATCGGTCGACGGCGTGACCACCGCTCCGAAGACGAAGCAGCCGAAGACCGCATAGGCGCGGAACTTGCCGAGAGAGGCCCCCTTCACCACGCCGGCGAGGTTCAGCCCGACGAGGAAGACCGGCAGCAGGAACGCCACGCCGGAGGCCAGCATCAGTTGCAGCAGCATCACGAGGAACGAGTTGATGTCGAGCATGTTGGTGACCTCCACCGAGTCGGGGGTGAAGGTCAGCATGACGGCGATCCCCTGCGGCAGGATCAGGTATCCGACGACGATCCCGGCGAGGAACAACGGCACCGCCGCACCGATGAACAACAGCGCTGCCTTCTTCTCGTTCTGCTTCAGGCCCGGCATGACGAACGCCCACACCTGATACAGCCAGAACGGGCTGGACAGGACGATCCCCGCGGCGGCCGTGACGCGCATGGCGAGGGCGAAGGGCGCCACGATGCCGATGTTGACGACCGAGGTGGAGATGTCGGGGCGCGACACGCGCAGGGCTTCGACCGCCGTCGACCACGGCTGCAGCAGCAACGCGTACAACGGCTGGTAGAAGAAGGCCATGACGATCATGCCGAGGATGATCGAGACGATCGCCGCAACGAGCCGGTATCGCAGCTCGCGGAGATGATCGCTCAGCGACATGACGCCGTCGGGCGGTACCGGCGGCGGCTTGAGCCACGCGAGGCTGAACCTCTTGCGTGCCACGGAACTCGATCAGTCGTTCGGCTTCTCGGAGGGCGGCTCGGCCTCGACAGCCTTGGGAGCGGCCTCGGTGCCGGCCTGCTCGGCCTTCTCCTTGGCGTCCTTGGCGCTCAAGCCCTGGGTCTCCTCCTTGAACTCGCGGATGGCCCTGCCCGCGCCCTTGCCGAGCCCGGCCAGTCGCGCACCCGCGGTGCCGCCGAAGATCAGCAACGCGACGAGGGCGATGATCACCCACTCCATGCCCCCCGGCAAACCCATTCTGCGCACCCTCCTCGAAGAAACCCCTGCCAAGTCTAACCGTGGTAGGCCTCGGGCCGTTCCAGCCGGTCGAACTCGATCTGCTCCAGCAGCGTCGACAACTCCTCGGCCTGCACGCCCAGGCGCTGCAGCTCGAACATGAGATCCGATGCCTTGTGCCACAGCCAGATCCCGTACATGACGAGCATGATCACGCCGGCGACGGCGATGCCTCCGAAGATCAATGCCCACATCATGGGGACGACACTAGTCCATCCGCCGGACGTTCCGACCGTCCCGGAAGACCCGCCCGGGGGGATCACGATCCGGCGAGGCCGGCCCCGGCGTAGGCGGCGAGGGCGGCCCGCGCGGCCTCCCGCACGGCCGCCGCCGCATCGTCCTCGACGACCGTCGCGTCGCCGCCCAGTCGCAGCAGGAGCGCATCCAGCCAGCCCTGGTCCAGCACCGACAACTCGACACGCAGCCCACCGGGCGTCTCGGCCACGGACCGGACCGGATAGTACTCGGCGACCCAGCGCGCGGGCCGGTCGAGCATCAAGGTGACGGTCGTGCCCCGCGCCAGCCAGTCGGTGTCGTCGGCGGGTGGTTCGGGATGTGCGCCCACCGGCCGGCCTGTCGGCGTCGCCTCGGCGATCCGGTCGAGCCGGTAGGTACGCCAGGCTCCGGCATCGTGGCTCCATGCCCGCAGGTACCCGACGCCGTCCCGCGTGTAGAGCTGGGCAGGGTCCACGACGGGCTCGGTCGTGCTCCCCCGCCGCGCGCCGTCGTACACCAGGCGCACGGCCTGTCCGTTCTCGATCGCCGCGTTCAGAGCATCGCGGACGTCCTCGCGGCCGCTTGCGAGGACGACCTGCACGATCTCGTCGGCGGCCGGCGCGGCGCCGCTCAGCTTCGCGATGGCGGCGTCGACCACGGCCGCCTGTTCCCCGGCGGCGAGTTCCCGGACGGTTCGCAGCGCGACGGACAGGCTGAGCGCCTCGTCGGGGGTGAACCGCATCGGGCGGGCGAGGAACGACGCGTTCGAGAGGTGGATCACGCCCTCGCTGTCGAGGGCGTCCATGTCGATCTCGGTGAGCAGCCCCGGGCCGGGGCCGACCATCCACAGCACTTCGAGGTCGGACCTCACCTGACGGGCGGTGACGCCGAAGACCCGTGCGACCTCCGCGACCGCCACGCCTGGGTGCTGCAGCAGATACGGGGTCAGCGCCAGAATGCGGCGCACCTGCTCCTGGGAGGTCATGCCGCCCCCGCGACGCGCCGCAGCCCCGCCAGCACGGCCTCGCGGAGCGGCGCCGGTTCGAGGACGAGGACGTCGGCGCCGTCCGATCGGAGAATCCCCGCGAACTGTTCGAGATCGGCGAAGGGGACGCGGTATGGGTCGTACCCGGCCGGCGCGGCGATGTCGGTGGCACGCGTGCCCTGCCTGCGCACGGCGGGAGCGCGTCCGGGCCGGATCGCCAGCACGGCCTCGGCGACGGGCGCATCGGGCGCGAACCGCGCGGTCAGCGCGTCCAGGTCGACATCCTCGGGGACGGTGTACGTGACGGCGGTGATCGTCACGTCGGAGGAGATCCGCGACAGCCGGAACATCCGGGGCTGGCCTTTGTCGACGTCCCGCCCGACCACGTACCAGGCGCCGTTGCGACTGAGGATGCGCCACGACTCCACGGTGCGCACTCGGCCGGGGCCCTTGTACGCGAAGCGCACCCGACGGCGCGTCGCCGTGGCGCGCCACAGCGGCAGGAACGCGGGCTCGTGCGCGGTCATGGTCGGCGCGAGGGCGGCGATGCGGTCCGCGTCGACCTCGACGCCGGCGGCTCGCAGCTTGGCCACCGCGGCCACCGTCGAATCCGCCATCGCCGCCTGCTCCCACACGTGGGCCGCGATCGCGAGGATCTGCGCCTCGGCGGCGGTGAACGAGATCGGCGGGAGTTCGAACTCGCTGCGCGCGATGCGGTAGCCGACCTCGTCGTCGAACAGCGACGAGTTGCTCCCTGTCTGGATCGGCACGCCGAGGGAGCGCAGTTCGTCCTTGTCCCGCTCGAACGCCCGCTCGAAGGCCTCGTCGGAGAGCCCCGCGTATCCTTCGACGCCCTCGCGGATCCGGTCGCGCCCGACGTACCGGCCTGCGCTGAGCAGATAGAGGGTCAGGTTCAGGATTCTCTCGGACTTCGCTCTCGCCACGAACACCCCCTGCCCTCGGCGGTGACGTTACCATCACACGAGTCGGTCCACAGGCGCATCGGGGAGGGACACGTGGCAGGCAGATTCGCGCCCAGCCCGACGTCCGACCTGCACGCGGGCAACCTCCGCACCGCCCTGCTGGCCTGGTTGTTCGCCCGCACGACGAGCCGCGAATGCGTGCTGCGCGTGGAGGATCTCGACCAGCAGCGGGTCGCGGCGGCGCACGGCGTGGCGAACCGGCAGGTGGCCGACCTCGCCGCCCTCGGGCTGCGCTTCGACGGGGACGTGTGGTGGCAGTCGTCACGACGCGACGCCTACGGCGCGGCCGTCGCCCGGCTCGGCGGCGACGTGTACGAGTGCTTCTGCACGCGGCGCGAGATCGCCGAGGCGGCCGGAGCGCCGCACGCCGACGGGCACCGCCCCTATCCCGGGACCTGTGCGACGCTCACCCCCGCCGAGCGCGCGAGGCGCCGGGCGGCGCGCCCCCCGGCCCTCCGGGTTCGGGCGCGCGGGGTTGTGCAGACGATCCGCGACCTGTACGCGGGCGAGGTCACGGGCACGGTGGACGACTTCGTCCTCGTCCGCAACGACGGCGTCGCCGCGTACAACCTGGCCGTGGTCGTCGACGACCTCGCGCAGGGTGTGGATCAGGTGGTGCGGGGCGACGACCTGCTCAGTTCCTCCCCGCGCCAGGCCTGGCTGGCGCTACGGCTCGGCGGGACGCCGCCGGAGTATGCCCACGTCCCGCTCGCGGTCAACACCGAAGGGGTCCGGCTCGCCAAGCGTGACGGTGCGGTGAGCCTCGCGGATCTGGGCCGGCTGGGTATCGCGCCGGCCGCCGTCCTGTCGTGGATCGCGGAGTCGCTGGGGCTGGCCGCTCCGGGGGAGTCCGTCACGGTGGAGGTTCTCGCGGAGCGGTTCGACCCCGCCGCACTCCCCCGCTCCCCGTGGGTGGTGCGCCCCCCGCAGCCCGGCGACGCCGTCGGTTGAGACGCGCCGCGGCGCTCAGCCGGCCGCGTACAGGATGTCGATCACGTAGACGAGCGTGTCGCCCGCCTCGACCTTCGGGGCGCGACGACCGGTCGGGTAGGCGAGCCCGGGCGGGATGACCAGCAGGACGCGCGAACCGACGGTCTGCCCCGGCAGCCCCTGCTGCCACCCGCTGATGAGGCTGCTGAGCGCGGAGGTCTCACCGGTCGTCCAGTTCTCCTCGACGACTTCCTTGGTCTTCCAGGACACGCCGGTGTACTTCACGAGGACCGTCGAGGACGACGTCAGCTTGGCCCCGTCCCCGGTGATGAGCGTCTGTACCTGCAGGGTCGCCGGCGGGTCGGCGTCGGGGATGGTGATGGTGGGCTTCCCGTCGGCGAACGTCACGGTCGGCAGGCCCTCCTTCGGGGTGACGGCCGTCCCGGACGCGACCTCGTAGGAGGTGTCGAGGATGTCCACGACGAACAGGATCGTGTCGCCGGTCTGGATGCTGCCGTCGGACGAGCCGCCGTTCGCGTCGTAGCCGTCCTTGCCGGGGATGCCGATGAGGATCCGGCTGCCGACCTGCTGCCCGAGCAGGCCCGTCTTGAAGCCGGTGATCACCTGGTCGATCGCGAACTCGGCGGGCGTGCCCCCCGAGAACGACTCGTCGAAGACCGTGCCGTCCCGGCCGTTGACGCCGTAGTAGTTGATCTTCACGATCCCGTTGGCGGGGACCTTCCGCCCTGTGCCGGCCTTGAGCACCTTCACCATGGTCTCGCCGACGTAGAAGGGCTTCGCGAAGGTGACCGTCGGCGTCGCGCCGACGTCTCCCTTCACCGTGATGCTGCTCAGGTCCTTCGCTGTGGCCACCGCCGATGCGGTCGGCGTCGTCCCGGCCGTCGTCCCGGTCGTTCCGGTGGGGCTGGGGCTGGGCGATGCGCAGGCCGCGAGGGACAGCGCGAGCGGGATCAGACCGGCGATCAGGACGGCGCGAGCTTTCGACACGCGTTCGAGGGTACCGGACGCCGCAGGCGAGAATCGCACCGGTGGGGTCTGTGGGCACAACCCACAGGAAGTGGATGCCGCGTGCCCCGGGCCGGCGGGGGCGTATCCGCCGGGCGGCGGGAGCTCACAGGCCCACGAGATCCATGAGGGCGCCGAGCTCTTCCCGGGTGAGCGGGCGCGTCGCGCCTTCCTTGAGGGTGCCCAGCCGGACGGGGCCGATGGCGATCCGCGACAGGCGTGCGACCGGATGCCCGACCGCGTCGAACATGCGCCGCACGATCCGGTTTCGCCCCTCGTGCAGGACGACGCGGACGAGCGTCCGGTGCGCGGACTTCTCCACGACGCGCACCTGGTCGGGCCGGACCGGGCCGTCCTCGAGCGTCACGCCCTTCTCCAGGCGCCGCACGGTCTTGGCCGTCAGCAGCCCCTCCACCTGGGCGAGGTAGGTCTTGGTCACCTCGTACGACGGATGTGCCAGCCGGTGCCCGAACTCGCCGTCGTTGGTCAGCAGCAGCAGGCCCTCGGTGTCGGCGTCGAGCCGCCCGACATGGAACAGCCTCTCGTGGCGGTGCTTGCCGAGCAGATCGCCGATCGCACGCCGCCCCTCGGGGTCGGACATGGTCGAGACGACCCCCCGTGGCTTGTTGAGGACCAGGTACAGGTGTCGCTGCGGCGGCGGGACCCGGGAGCCGTCCACGCGGATGACGTCGGCCATGGGGTCGACGCGCCGCCCCTGCTCGGTGACGAGCTTCCCGTTCACCTCGACCCTGCCCTCGGCGATGAGGATCTCGCTCGCGCGGCGTGAGGCGATCCCCGCTTCGGCGAGCACCTTCTGCAGCCGGACTCCCGTCGGTTGTTCCATGCAGGCATCATCGCACCTCTTCGGACGCGGTCCTCGGCAGCACGGCTCAGCGCGACACGGTGACGGTGTACGTACGCGGCGCGTAGTCGGTGATCGTGTAGCGCCCGCAGTCGATCGTGACGGACGGGCCCGTGGCGAGCGCGTCCGGGATCGACGGCTTCTCCCCTGTCGTCGTCACGACGAAGCTCACCGGGACGTCGTAGTCGGAGCTGTTGACGAGCCAGGCGTGAGGACGGAAGTCGGTTCGCACCTGGACGAGCCGCGAGGGGTCGACCAGGTACGCCTTGATCGGCCGGATCGTCCAGAACGTGCCCGCGCCCGCGCGGCCCGATGCGTCCACCCACTCCACGACGCAGTCCACGGAGTCGTCGACCATGGCCGTCCGCGCCGCCGACGCCACAGCGAGCCCGGACGCGGCGAGCACGCCGACGGCGGTCACCCCCGCCGTCAGAGGAAGCGCCCGGGCGAGCACGCCGTCGATCCGTGCGAGGGCGAGCGCAGCGACGCACGCGGCGACGGGCAGCGTCGCGAACAGGATCGGCTGGAGATACCGCGCCGCGAGGTTCACTCCGGTGAGGTTCCACGCGGGCGTGATGACGAGTGTCGCCACGACGGTGGCGCTGAGCGCCAGCGCCGCGGGCCGGCCGGTCCGCCGACTCCACAGGAGCAGGGCCACGACCGACGCCAGGCATGCCGCGTACAGCGCGACGGCGATCCAGCCCGACGTCCCGGCAAGCCGTTGCAGCACACGGCCCCCGTAGAAGCGGATCGCGCGCCACGGGGTCGAGTGCAGGTAGGTCTGCGCGGTGCCGCCCGTGAGGCCGGAGAAGGGCACTCGGCCGAGCAGCCCGGCGGCACAGCCGACGATCAGGCTCGCCGCGATCCCGGCGGCCCGCCGCAGGTGCTCCCGCCCGGCCAGCACGAGCGTTCCGGCGGCGGCGACGACCGGGGCGACGGACCACAGGGCGTACAGGGGATTCACGAGGACGGCACCGGCCGCCAGCAGGCCGAGGACGACCGCGAGGACGACGACGCGGCGCCCCTCGGCGTCCGCGAGGGCCGCCACCAGGGCCAGCGTGACCAGCAGCGCGACGACGGTGGACGCGTAGTACGTCGAGGTGGTGACGAGCGACGCGAGTTCGAGGTCGTTGTGGCTCCGGGTTCGATCGAGGCAGACGAAGACCGCGAGCGTCCCGAACCCCAGCAGCGAGCCGGCGACCTGGACAGGGGGCGACAGGTCGGGCAGGACGATGCGGACGGCGAGGCGCAGGCAGGCCGACACCAGCAGGAGGTTGACGACCGCGACGATGAGGATCGTCGGGTGGATCCCCAGGCCCAGTGCGCCGACCGCCAGGTAGACCGCCAGTTCGGGGAAGAACAGCACCGGCGAGAAGATCCAGTCCTGAGCCTGCCCGGACTGCAGCGAGCCGGCGACGAGCGTGGGAAGCACCGAGTCTCCGTCGTAGAACAGCAGCCACGCCCGGTCGCTCTGCGCGAGCATCGCGACCGCCCCGCAGGCGAGCGCCGTGGAAAGAACGAGCCACGCCACCTCGGCGCGCCAGCCCCGACGGGCGGAGGCGTTCCTGCCCGCCTCGCGATCCCCGCGGCGCGCCGCTCCGCCTCCCCGCTCCCGCCGGGTTCGGTCGGACGCGAGCGAGGAGGCAGGTGACCCGGTCACGGGCGCGAAGCTACGCCGCCCCGCTGTGCTCTCGGTGGGGGCCGGCTCGCATCCGTCCCAGAATCGCCTCGCTGTCATCGGGGTGTGGCACGATGGTCGGCATTCAGCACCCGGTTCCGGAGAAAAGGAGTCGACATGCGCGCCCTGTCCGACCGCCTGATCCTCGAACACGTGCAGACGCTCGGGCACGAGCATCCGCCGATCCCGCTGGAGAGCGTGGACTATTCCGTGAAGGATCCCGTCGGCATGTCCCGGCGATTCGGCCGCGTGCTGGATTTCCTGGCGCGTGTGGAGCTGGAGGTCGAGCGCAACGTCCTCGAACTGCTCGTGCTCCTGCCCGGCGTCGGCGAGGCCGATCGCATGTTCTATGCCGACGTGTGGGCCGACCAGGAGATTCGCCACGGCGTGATCCTCGACAAGCTGCAGAACGACATCGGACGTCCTCCGGCCGAGCCCGACACCACCGTGTCCACCGGGGTGCGGATCCTCGGCATGCTCGCCCACTTCCCGGCGATCCACGACATCATCCGGCTGCTGTACTACCTCACCGGCGCGGCGACCGAGCGCCAGGCCGTGCTCGCGTACAACCGCCTCGAAGCGGGGCTGATCGAGATGGACGAGCAGGCCATCGCCCGCACGGTCATCGGCCAGATCAAACGCCAGGAGCCGGGCCATTACGCGTTCTACAACATGTCGGCGACGCTGATGTTCCAGCAGGGGGAGTTGCGTCCGTGGCAGGTCTTCCTCGCCCGGCAGTTGCGCAAGCTGTCGTTCGAGCCGGTGGGGATGTACGGGGACCGCACCCGCCAGGCGGAGTTCGGCGGGGTCGCGATCGCGCTCGGCCTGGACGAGGACCTCGCCCGGATCGCCCGTGACGTCGGCCGGGTCGAGCACAGCCTCCTGTGGGCGAGCAAGAACGGGATGGAGGTGCCGCCCTACATCCTGAAGGCGTTCGAGGAGTCCGTGGCCGCGTTCCGCAGCGGCCGTTCGTTCGCCGCCTGAGCAGCCCGCCGCGCGCCCGTTTGACTCCGGCCCGGGCGGGCGCCACGCTGGCGAGGTGGCCACGAACATGGGCGTCTTGCCGACCCCCCGCGACGCGCGCATCCTCGCCGCCGCCGCCGGGGCGGCCGCTACCGCCCTCGTGCTGGCCGCCGGGTGGGGTTCGGTCACCTTCGACTCGATGCAGACATACGTCTCGGAGGGCGCGACGGTCACGGTGACCGCGGAGTCGTCGTGGGTCACCCAGGTCCTGATGCAGCTCGTGACGTATGCCGGCACAGCGGCCGGCCCGCTGCTCGCGGCGGCGGTCCTCCTGCTCGCCTACAGCTTCGTGTTCCGGGTGCGCGGGGCGGCGCCCGGCGGCGACGGCGAGACCGGATCGCCCGAGGCGTCCGACACTCCGGACGCCGAGACACCGAGACGCGCAGCCGAGACGCCGGGGGACGCGGACGCTGCCGCCACGACCCCCGGCTCCGCCCGCACCGATCCGGAGCCCCTCCGGGAGCCGCCCTCCGACCTGCGTGCCTTCATGCGCCCGGAGCCAGGCCATGACTGAGCCCGCCGCGTCAACCCCGGTGACTCCCCCCGCGTCGGCCCCTCGGCCGGAACGGCGCCGGGAGCGCCTGCTGGCCGCGATCGCGTGTCTGGCCGCACTGGTGCTGGTCGCGGTCGGCGGCCTCGTCGACCAGGCATCCTCCGGCGTCATGGACATCGTCGTGGTGGACGGCGGCTGGTACAGCCACCCCACGGTGGCGTCCACGATCCTGGTGTACGCCGCCGGGGCGGCGCGGAGCGCCGTGGGGCTGCTGCTGGCCGCAGCGATCCTGCTCGTCACCCACAGCCTCCTGCCCCGCCCGCGCCCTCAGACCCCGCCGAACGCTCCGAAACTGCCGGAAAACGACGGCTTTCCGGCAGTTTCGGAGCGTTCGGCGGGGGCTTCCTGACGGTCACGAGGACGAGGACGCCTCCGGCGGATCGGCGAGCTGCACCAACTCGGCCTCCAGCACCGACGCATCGGGCAGGTGCGGCGCGATGGGCGGCAGCTCGTCGAGGGAATCCAGGCCGAGCCGCTCGAGGAACGACGACGTGGTCGCGAACAGCGCGGCACCGGTGACCGGGTCACGACCCACCTCGCCGATGAGATCCCGCAGCACGAGCGTGCGGACGACCCCGTCGACGTTCACCCCGCGGATCGCCGCGATCCGGCTGCGCGGCACCGGCTGCAGGTACGCGACGATGGCGAGCGTCTCCAAAGCGGCCTGCGACAGCTTCGCCTGCTGCCCGTCGATCACCCACGCCGCGATCGCATCGGCATGCTCGGCGCGGGTGTAGTAGCGCCACCCCCCGGCGACCCGGCGGAGTTCGAACCCACGCCCGGTCTCGTCGTAGAACGCCACGAGCGCCGCGAGCGCGCGCTCGACGTCAGGCACCGGCGCGCCGACGGCACGGGCCAGGTCGACGGCGGCCACCGGCTCGGTCGCCTGCATCAGGATCGCCTCGATCGGGCCGGCCAGTTCGGCGGATCCGGCGTCATGCGTCATCGGGGTTCTCCTCGCCCTGGGTGCCTTCATAGTCGTCGGTGATCTCGTGCACGTCGCCTCCCAGCCACCGCACGGTCAGCTCACCGAGCGGCGTGAGCTGTTCGAACACCACGACGCGGTCGCGGAACAACTCCAGCAGGGCCAGGAAGCGCGCCACCACGACGAGGGTGGACGTCGCGTCCGCGACGAGCGTGCGGAAGGACGACACCGGCGAGGCGGACAGCTTGTCCACCAGCAGCGCCGCCTGCTCGCGAACGCTCACCTGCGGAGCATGGAGGTGCGTGAGCGACACGTGAACGGGCTCGGGCGGTGTCAGCGCCCTCCCGGCGAGAAACGCCAGCTCCTCGGCCGAATGCTCGAACCGCAGTTCGGGCAGCAGTCGCGCATACGCCTCCTCGAGGCCACCGGGGCGCGGCTGTCGCAGATCCTCGACGGCCAGCCTCTCCGCCAGTTCGCCGGCGACGATCTTGAACGCCCGGTACTGCAGCAACCGCGCGAACAGCAGGTCACGCGCCTCCAGCGCGGCGATGTCCTCGGCATCCTCGACCTCGCCGGACGGCAGCAGCCGAGCGGCTTTCAGGTCCAGCAGCGTCGCGGCCACCACCACGAACTCGCTCACCTCGTCGAGGTCCCACGCATCTCCGGCGTCGGCCTGCATGCGCCGCAGATACGCCAGGAACTCGTCGGTCACGGCCGAGAGCGCGATCTCGGTGACATCGAGCCTCCGCCGGCCGATGAGCTGGAGCAGGAGATCGAAGGGGCCCTCGAAGTTGTCCAGGTGGAGAGCGAAACCGGTCCCCCCGTCCGCCGGACTGCCGGGCGCGTCGTCGTCGGTGCGCTCGACGGTCATCGCCCCAACCGGAGCACGAGGTCGGCGCCGGCGCCGGCGGAGGTCAGCTCGGAGAGCGCCCCCGCGACCGCGGCGCGCACGATGCGGCCCCTGTCGACCGAGATCCCGAACTCGCGCCGGAGCCGGATGCGGGCGTCCTCGATCGCCTCCAGTTCCCCGGTGCTGAGGTACACCGTGATCTTCTGGTCGTGGCGGACGCGTCCCGACGCCTCGCTCCCCGGCTCGGCGGCATCGGCGGCGTTCACGGGGACGTCCGCTGCCGGATCGGGCGCGGTCGAGCGGAAGAGCTCGCCGGCTCCCGGCAGCCTCACGCGCCGGGGCACCGGAGCAGAACCTCTCGCGCGAGCAGCCGGTACTGTTCGGCGCCGGCGCTGTCGGGTGCGTACGCCGTGATCGGCTCGCCGGCGGCGGATGCCTCGGGAAACCGGACCGTGCGCCGGATGACCGTGTGGAAGACCCTGTCGCCGAACCTCTCGACGACCCGGTCCATGACCTCACGGCTGTGCAGGGTACGCGTGTCGAACCGGGTCGCGACGATGCCCAGCAGTTCCAGGTCGGGGTTGATGCGCTCGCGCACCTTGGCGATCGTGTCCTCCAGCAGGGCCACCCCGCGGAGGGCGAAGAACTCGGCCTCCAGCGGGATGATCACCCGGTCGGCACAGGTGAGCGCGTTCACCGTGAGCAGCCCGAGCGATGGCGCGCAGTCGATGAGGATGACGTCGTACACATGACGCACCTTGTCCAGGACGCGCTTCAGCGTGTGCTCCCGTGCGACCTCGGAGACCAGTTGCACCTCGGCCGCCGACAGATCGATGTTCGCCGGCAGCAGGTCCATCCCCGGTGTGGCCGTCGCCTGGATGACGTCCTCGATCGCGACCTCCCGGCCCAGCAGGAGGTTGTACACGCTCCGGTCGAGCGTGTGCGGGTTCACTCCGAGCCCGACCGACAGCGAGCCCTGCGGGTCGAAGTCCACCAGCAGGACCGCCCTCCCGGTCTCCGCGAGCGCCGCGCCCAGGTTGATCGTGGTCGTGGTCTTCCCCACGCCGCCCTTCTGGTTGCACATCGCAATGATCACGGCGTGAGTGTTCTCGGGTGCGGGCGGCGCCGGCGGGATGTCGGGCAGCGGCCGGCCTGTCGGTCCGTACTCGCCGGCGTCGACCTCGCCGGCATCGGCGCCGGCGCTCTGCCTGCTCCGATCGGGGCCGAACAACCCGGACTGCATCTCTTCAACGCTGCTCACACGTACTCCTCGGTTTGCGGGCAGCCTAGTACGCGCGCGGGTGGGAGGATGCGAAGACTTCCCGGAGGTGGTCGACGGTCACGAGGGTGTAGAGCTGCGTCGTGGTCACCGACGCATGCCCGAGCAGTTCCTGCACGACTCGGACGTCGGCGCCGCCGTCCAGCAGGTGCGTGGCGTACGAATGGCGCAGGGTGTGCGGCGAGACCTCCGCCGTGAGCCCGGCCGCCGCGGCACGGTCCTTGAGGATCGCCCACGCGGACTGCCGCGAGAGCCGCCCGCCACGGGCGTTGAGGAACAACGCCGGGCCCGGGGACGGCCCCCGCAGGAACGCCGCACGCCCCGCGCCCAGCCAGCGCGACAGCGCCGCTCGAGCGAAGGTGCCGACGGGCACGACCCTCTCCTTGCCGCCCTTGCCGAGCAACCGCAGGCCGGTCGACTCGTCGGCGGAGAGCAGGACGCGGGTGATGTCGTCCACGTCGAGGGACACGACCTCGGAGATGCGCGCGCCGGTGCCGTACAGGAGCTCCAGCAGGGCCTTGTCGCGCAGCCCGGCCGGGTCGGAGGTGTCGATCCCGTCGAGCAGCGCCTGCGTGTCGGCGATCGACAACGCCTTCGGCAGCCGTCTTCCGACGGACGGCAGGTCCACGTCCGCCGCCGGGTCGGACGGCGTCCGGCCCTCGGTCGCCGCGAACCTGTGGAGACTGCGCACCGCCACGAGCGTCCGGGTGACGCTCGCCGGCGCCAGATGCTGCCCGCCGGAGAGTTCCCGCGCGAAGGCCTCGACGTCGGAAGGGGTCACCGCGGCGAGGTCGGCGATGCCGCGTGCGGCGCAGAACTCCGCGTAGCGGGCCAGGTCCCGCCCGTAGGCCAGCAACGTGTTGCGCGCGAGTCCGCGCTCGACGGTCAGGTGGTCGAGGAAGGCCGCGATCTGCGCGCCGACCGTCTCGGGCACCCGCTCTCCCCTAGTCCGCCGCGCGTCGCGCCGCCCACGCCTCGCGGGCGGGCCAGAGCGCGTCCGCCGGACGCAGCGTGTCGAGTCCGCGCTCCAGGGCCAGCGCGAGCGCGAGCGTTCCCGACACCATGGACGGGCTTTGGACCCGGCCGGCGAGGACGGCGTCGACGAGGTCGGCGACGGGAACCCACACGGCGTCCATGTGGGCCTCTTCGCCCTCCAACTCGAAGCCGTCGGGCCGGTCGGTGGGCGTCAGACCCGTGGCGAGGAACATCCGGATCGACTCCTCGCAGCCGCCCGGGGTGGTGAACAGGTCGACCAGCACCCGCCAGTCGGACGCTGCGAGTTGCGCCTCCTCGGCCAGTTCGCGCCGGGCCGCGACGAGGTAGTCCTCGCCGGCGTGGTCCAGCAGGCCGGCCGGCGGTTCGTAGAGGCGGTAGCCGACAGGGTGCCGGTACTGGCGAACGACGGCGACCCGACCGGCGTCGTCCAGCGCCATCACGCCGACCGCTCCGGGATGGGCCATGTATTCGCGGGTCATCCGGCCGCCGTCGGGTGTCTGCACCACGTCCCGGATGAAGTCGCACACCCGACCCCGGGCCAGGACGTCATGGTGCAGCACCGGCCACGGATCGGGGACGTCGGCGATGTCGAGCCCCGCGACCTCCTCGTCGCCGCCGTTCACTGGTCGTCCTCCGGCAGGCGCGACGAGAGCTTGCGGGTGAGAGCGGCCCGGATGAGCCCCGCGAACAGCGGGTGCGCCTTGGTCGGGCGCGACTTCATCTCGGGATGCGCCTGCGTCGCCACGAAATACGGATGCCGGGCGCGGTCGAGTTCCACGAACTCGACGAGGTTCCCGTCCGGAGACGTCCCGCTGATGTGCAGGCCGACCGACTCCAGCCGTTCCCGATAGGAGTTGTTGACCTCGTAGCGGTGCCGGTGCCGCTCGCTGACCTGCGTCGTGCCGTACTGCTCGGCCACGATCGAGCCCGGGGTGAGCGTCGCCGGGTACGCGCCGAGCCGCATCGACCCGCCGAGGTCCCCGCCGCCGGACACGATGTCCACCTGCTCGGCCATCGTGGCGATGACGGGGTGAGCGGTGCCGGGGTCGAACTCGGTCGATGCGGCGCCGTCGAGCCCCGCCAGGCTGCGGGCGACCTCCATCACCATGCACTGCAGCCCCAGGCAGAGGCCGAGCACGGGAAGCTGGTTCTCACGGGCGTGCGTGATCGCGCCGATCTTCCCCTCGACGCCGCGGATGCCGAATCCGCCCGGGATCACGACCCCGTCGACGTCGCCGAGCGCCGCCGCCGCCCCGGCCGGCGTCGCGCAGTCGTCGCTGGCGACCCACCGGATGTGGACCTTCGCCCAGGCGGCGAAGCCGGCGGCGCGCAGCGCCTCGGAGACGGACAGATACGCATCGGGCAGGTCGATGTACTTGCCCACGAGGGCGATCGTCAGATCCTCCTTGGGCTGGTGGACGCGCAGCAGCAGGTCGTCCCACTCGGTCCAGTTCACGTCACGGAAGTGGACGCCGAGCCGGCGCACCACGTACGCGTCGAGACCCTCGGCGAACAGCACCCGCGGAATGTCGTAGATCGACGGGGCGTCGGGGCAGGACACCACCGCCTCCTCGTCGACGTCGCATGCGAGCGAGATCTTTCGCTTCACCGACTCGGGGACGTCCCGGTTCGACCGGCACACGATCGCGTCCGGCTGGATGCCGACCTCACGCAGCGCAGCCACCGAATGCTGGGTGGGCTTCGTCTTGAGTTCTCCGCTCGGCCCGATGTAGGGCACCAGGGAGACGTGCAGGAAGAGGACGTTCGCGCGGCCGACGTCCCGGCGGACCTGACGGGCGGCCTCCAGGAACGGCAGCGACTCGATGTCGCCGACCGTGCCGCCGATCTCGTGGATCACGATGTCGACGCCCTTGCCCGCCTTGGCGAGCATCCGGTCCTTGATCTCGTTGGTGATGTGCGGGATGACCTGGACGGTGTCTCCCAGATAGTCGCCGCGGCGCTCCTTGGCGATCACCGTGGAATAGACCTGGCCGGTCGTCACGTTGGCGGCGGCGCTCAGGTCGACGCCGAGGAATCGCTCGTAGTGGCCGATGTCGAGATCCGTCTCGGCGCCGTCCTCGGTCACGAACACCTCGCCGTGCTGGAAGGGGTTCATCGTCCCAGGATCGACGTTGAGATACGGATCGAGCTTCTGCATGGACACCCGTAATCCGCGTGCCACCAGGAGCGTCCCGAGGCTGGATGCGGTCAGCCCTTTGCCGAGTGAGGAGGCCACGCCTCCGGTCACGAAGATGTGCTTGGTCTGTTTCCCGTTCCCCACGGGGTTTCAGCCTATATCGAATCTGCCCCGTCGCGCGCACCGGTCCCAGGCGCGCCGGATCACTCCGGCCGACGGAAGAGCCGGCCGAGGAAGTGCAGCGCCGTTCCGGGCGGATCGGAGCGCGTGAACGCCCACTCGGGATCGGTGAGCATCCGCGCCCCCGCGAGGCCCGCGACCATCGCGATCACCGCGAGAACCGTCGTCACTCCGTTCCCGGTGGCCGCGACCACATCGGCCTGGTCGAAGTAGATCAGCGTGCGCAGCGCGGCGGATCCCGGGATCGACACCAGCAGCGTCGGCACGGTCATGATGATCTTCTCCATGTCGAACAGCTTCGCGACGACCGCACAGAGGAGCCCCATCAGGAAGCAGCCCACGAAGGTGGCCACGTGCATCTTCACGCCGGCGTCCAGCAGCAGCAGCCGCGGCACGTTGCCGATCAGGCCGATCACTCCCGAGGCGACCGCCATCCAGAACGGCGTGTTGAACATCATCGCCCAGCCGAAGACGGCGAAGAAGCTGGCCAGCAGCAGGGCGAGCCAGATCAGGACCGGGTTCCCGGTGAGCGCGGGCACGGGATCCGGGGAGGCACCGGCGACGGTGATGACGATCCACACCCCGATCGTCATGGCCAGCAGCACCATCGCGGCGTAGGTGAGCCGGGGAATGCCCGCCATCAGGTCGATTCGGGTGAGGTCCAGGCCCGCCGTGACCAGGGGGAATCCGGGAATCAGGAAGATGGCGGCGCAGATCAGCCCGGCCGACATGCGCGCGCTGGAATCGCCCATCGCCAGGTCGAGCAGCCGCGTGAGGCCGACGTAGAGGCCGGTGGCGAGCGCCGCCGAGGTGAGGACCACCGCGAGGTGGTTGAGCTGTCGGCTGCTGAGTGCCCGGTGCACCCCGTAGGCCAGCGCGGACGCCGGAAGGACGGCGACCACCTCGCGCCAGCCGCCGTTGGTCAGGATCGTGATGGATGCGCAGGCGAGAGCCACCAGCGGGATCAGCAGCCACGCCGGGTAGAGCCGGGGTGTCCGCTCGATCCGGTCGAGCATGGCGTCGACCTCGGCGACCGTGGCCCGCTCCGGCAGTGAGTGCGCGAAGTCCTTGAGCAGCGCGATCCGGTGGGCGTTCACGCCGGGGGCGTTGATCTCCTCCACCTGCGTGCGAAAGGTGTTGCGTCGCCGCACCGTGAGGGTGATGTCGGTGAAGGTCACCTCCGCCCGGATCCGGCGCAGGCCGACCGTCGCGGCGACGGCCCGCATCACCTCGCGCACACGCAGCCCGGAGGTGCCCGCACCCAGCATCAGGATCCCCGACCGCAGCACCACGTCGGAGCGGCGGATCAGGTGTCGGGGTTCGAGGGCGTCCTCGTGCTCGTGCTCGTGCTCGCCGGCGTGTTTCACGCCCCAAAGGTAGCGATCCGCGCCCCCGCCGACATCCACGACCTTCGCGGCGGACGGGTTCGTCCGGGCGCCGGGGATCCGGCGCCCCGCCTACGCACCGTCCGTCGCCGCGTCGTAGGCGAGGATCGTGTCGCCGCCTTCGGTGATCCGCGCACCGACGCCGTCGTCGGTCCACAGCTCGACGTCGATCTCCCCCGCCCCGCCGGGGTCGTAGGCGCGATAGACGTACCGGCGGTTGTCGAGGTGGAGCGTCGCGATGCGGGAGGTCGCGACCCAGGGACGTTCACGGCGCACCGCGAGCAGGGCGGAGTGGAGCCGGAACATCGCCGCGCCGTCGTCGTCGAGGTCGGCGGGCGACGCGGGCAGCGCGGGACGGATGGCGTCGTCGCCGCCGAGGCGCTCCTCCTTGACCGCCTCGTAGCCGCGTTCGTCCCCGTAGTAGATGCTGGGGATGCCGGGCACGGTGAGGAGCACGACGGCCGCCAGTCCCGCCTTCGCCCGGCCCACCTGCGTCGCGATCCGGGTGACGTCGTGATTCCCGACGAAGGTCTGGGGGACGAAGTAGCGCAGGAAGTCGTCGCTGTGCTCGCGCAGGGTCCAGTCCAGTTCGTAGAAGTTGTCGTCCTTCAAAGAACTCCAGACGGCCTTCCACAGGCGGTACTGGGTCACGGTGTCCATGGTCGACAGGTCCACGATGCTGGGATAGTCGCCGTGGATGACCTCGCCGAGGAACCATGCCTCCCGATGCCGCGCCCGGACCGCCGGAAGAACGTCCCGCCAGAACTCCAGCGGCACGGCATAGGCGGCGTCGAGCCGCCAGCCGGCCACTCCGCGGTCCAGCCAGTACGTCATGACGTCGACGACGTAGTCCCTCGTCCTGCGGGACGAGTGGTCCAACTCGACGAGGCCGGGGTGTCCCTCGAACACGCCGGGCCGGGGATCGCGGGGATCGGACCAGTCGATCGCGAACAGCGCCGCATCGGGATGGCCCGGGCCCTCGCGCAGGACATCTCTGTACGCCGGGTGCTCCGATCCGACGTGGTTGAAGACCCCGTCCAGCACGACCCGCAGGCCGCGCGTGGACGCCGTCGCGATCAGGTCGGCGAGATCGGTCCCGTCCCCGAGCCGCGGATCGATCCGGTAGTGGTCCAGCGTGTCGTATCCGTGGGAGGTGGACGCGAAGACCGGGCCGAGCAGCAGGCCCGAGACACCGAGGTCGGCGGCGTAGTGGACCCAGGGCAGCAACCGCCGCAGCCGGTGGGAGCCGGGGGTGTCGTCCGTGTCACGGATGGGCGCTCCGACGGATCCGAGCGGGTACACCTGCCACCACGTCGATTCGGTCGCCCACATCTGCGCATCCCTTCCAGGAGGGGCACCCATGCTACCGGCGCCCGTGTGACGGGCTCTGTCAACCGGCCCCGAGCTCCAGCAGTTCCGCGGCGCGCGCCCTGCCCGCGGCCGTCGCCTCCCCACCCATCATGCGCGCGAGCTCGTCCAGCCGGGCATCGCCGGCCACCGACACGATCCCGCTCGTGGTGACCTCGCCGGTGTCCGTCTTCGTCACGACGAAGTGCCGGTCGGCGAACGCCGCCACCTGCGCCAGGTGCGTGACGACGATGACCTGGGAATGGGCCGACAGACTCCGCAGCCGGCGGCCGACCTCGAGCGCCGTCGCACCCCCGATGCCCGCGTCCACCTCGTCGAAGATGAACACCTGCCCCGGCGTGTCGCCCGCCAGCACGACCTCGAGCGCGAGGCGCACCCTCGACAGCTCGCCGCCCGAGGCCACCTTCGCCAGGGGTCCGGGAGCGCTGCCCGGGTTCGCGGCGAACAGGAGCGCGATGTCGTCGGCACCGTCGGGGCCGAGGCGTCCGAGCGGCCCGACCTCGAACCTCAACACTGCGTGCGGCATCGCCAGGGCGGCCAGTTCGGCGACCGCCGTCTCCGCCAGGCTGGTCGCCGCCGCGGTCCGCAGCCGGGTCATGGCGTCCGCCATCTCGGTGAGATCCGCGCTGAGAGCGTCGACCCGCCCGGCAAGCTCCTCGATGCGTTCGTCGGCACCGCGCAGGGACGCCGCTCGCGAGGTCCCTTCGGCCGCCCACGCCAGCACCTCGTCGCAGTCGGCCCCGTACTTGCGGGTGAGCGTCTGCAGCGCGGATCGGCGTCCGGCGATCCACTCCAACCGGCTCGGGTCGGCGTCGAGATCCGCCAGGTACGACGCCAGGTCCTGAGCGACGTCGGCCACCTCGTATCCCAGGACGGCCAGGCGTTCCGCCTGCGCTGCGAGGGCCGGGTCCTGACGGGAGGCGCTCTCCAGAGTCCTGCGCGCGGCCGCGAGCAGTCCCGTCGCGTCGGGAGCGTCGAGGTCGTCGGTGGTGCCGGCGAGACCTGCGAGCGCCGTCGACGCGGCGAGGCGCAGGTCGTCGGCCGATTGAAGCCGCTGCGCCTCGGCCGCGAGCGCGACGTCCTCGCCCGGCTGGGGTCCGATCCGCTCGATCTCGTCCAGGCCGAACTGGAGCACGTCGAGTTCCCGGGCGCGCTCCCGGGCAGCCGTCTGCAGGCCGGCGAGCTCGGTGGCGGCCTGTGCTCGTTCCGCATACGCGGCCTGGTACCGCTGGAGGACCTGCGCGAGCTCCGGTCCGGCGTGAAGGTCGATGACCTCGCGCTGCCGATCCGGTGTCCCGAGGCGGAGCTGCTCGGACTGGCCGTGCAGCGTGACCCATTCGGCCAGCAGCCCGGCCGCCACTTTGACGGGGACGGCCGACCCGCCGGCGAACGCACGGGACCGCGTCCCCGTGAGCTGCCTGGCCACGAGCAGCTCGCCGTCGTCGAGCTCCGCGCCCAGTCCCTCGGCCGCTGCGGCCACTCCCGCGTCGACCACGAAGCGCCCCTCCACGATCGCCCGGCCGGCACCGATCCGGATCAGCCGAGGATCGGCCTTCGCCCCCAGCAGCAGCGCGAGCCCCGTGACGACCATCGTCTTCCCCGCCCCGGTCTCGCCCGTGATGGCGGTGAAACCGGGGCCCGGCTCGATGGCCGCGTCGGCGATCACTCCGACGTCGCGGATGCGCAGCTCAGTCAACACGGGGGCCACCCGCATTGCGCCACCCGTCGACGGGGAGGCCGAACTTCCGCACGAGACGTGTCGTGAACGGCTGTTCGGACGTCCGTGCCAGCAGCAGCGGGTGCGCGCCCTGCGTGGCCTCGATCTCCATCCCGGCGGCGATGTCGAAGGTCCGGCGACCGTCGCACCACACGACGCCGTGGGAATCGTGCCCGCTGAGCATCCGGATGCGGACCGTCGACAGCGGGCTGAGCACCATCGGGCGGGCGAACAGGGCGTGCGCGCTGAGCGGCACCAGCAGGAGCGCGAAGACGTCGGGCCACACGACCGGTCCCGAGGCGCTGAACGCATAGGCCGTCGACCCCGACGGCGTCGACACGAGCAGTCCGTCCGCCCACCAGCGGGACAGGGGGCGACCGTCCACCTCCACCAGGACGTCGATCATGCGTTCGCGTGCCTGCTTCTCCAGCGACACCTCGTTGATCGCGAAGGACGACCAGATCTGTTCCCCTCCCGGCGCGTCGCGGACGGTGACGTCGACGGTGAGCCTCCGCTCGACGCGGTAGGTCTTGTTGACGACGCAGTCGATGAGGGACGGGATCTGGGACGCCTCCAGTTCGGCGAGGAAGCCGACATGGCCGAGGTTCACTCCGAGGATCGGGATCCCGCGGGGCACCGCCCACTCGGCGGCGCGCAGGATCGTGCCGTCGCCGCCGAAGGCGACCGACAGCTCCGCCGGGTCGAGGCCCGTGTGCGGGCCCAGATGTGCGTCGGGAAGGAGGGCGCGGAACTCGTCGAGCCGATCGGGCTGGACCAGGCACAGGATTCCGGTGCCGCGGAGGCCGGAGATGAACTCGACTGCCGAGTCGAAGGCCTGCTGCCGCGCCGGATGCAGAGCCAGCGCGATAACCCGGGTGTCAGCCACACTCGCAGCCTAGACGACGCGGCTCCCGCCGTGCGGTGGTGCCCCCAGGAGCAGGAAGTGCTCGATGTTCCCGTCCTGGCCGGGCAGGCGCGACGGCCCGCTCCACGTGGGCGGATGGCCGAGATCGGCCGCCAGCGCCGCCACCGCGGCGACGGCCTCGTCCCGCCGGGCCGCATCCCGGACGACACCGCCGCGCCCGAGTCGCTGCCGTCCGACCTCGAACTGAGGCTTCACGAGCAGCAGAGCGGCGCCCCCCGGTCGCAGCGCGTCCAGCAGCGGCGCGAGCAGCAGCCGCAGGGAGATGAACGACACATCCGCCACGACCCAGTCGACGGGTTCCTCGTCGAGGTCGGCACGGGTGAGATCGCGTAGGTTCACCCCCTCGCGGACGCGGACCCGCGGATCCGCGGCCAGCGTCGGCGCGAGCTGTCCGTGCCCGACGTCCACCGCGTACACGGGGGCGCAGCCCGATTCCAGCAGCACCTGCGTGAACCCGCCTGTGGACGCCCCGGCGTCCAATGCCCGGCCGGACGGGCGCAGGCCGGTGTCGGCGAGCGCACCCAGCAGCTTGTGCGCGGCCCGGGACACGTAGGGATCCCGCTGAGCGAGCGTCACCTCGTCGGCGTCGCCGACGAGCGTCGATCCCTTCGTGATCGTCCGGCCGTTGACCCGTACCCAGCCGGCGTCGAGACACGCCCGCGCCTGGGATCGGGAGCGCACCAGCCCGCGGGCCGCGAGTTCGGCATCCAGCCGTCTGCGGGGAACGGCGCCGTCCATCACCGGTCCGGGGAGTCGTCCGCCCCCGGCCCGGGCGCACGAGGCTCGTCGAGGATCTTCGCCAGCGCGTCCGACAATGCCCTCAACCCGGCGACCTGGTCGGCGGGGTCGTCCGTCAGCCGGCCGAGCGACGCCAGCGCGCCGTCGACCTCCGCCTGCCCCGTGATGGGCACGGCAACCGGCTCCGGCGAATCCATGGGCGGGATTCTAGCGCCCGTCCGCAGCGCTGGACTCCCCCAGCCCGCGGGCCGCCAGAGCCTCTCCGGTGACCTGAGCGAACCGGACGCCGCGGATCACGACCGGGGTGAGGAACAGCGCCGGGTTGTGGCGCCCGCCCCGTGCGCGAAGGGCGTCGCGAACGTCGCCGACGCAGCCGACGATGTACGGGATGCTGCGCAGCATGAGGCCGCACGCCAACGCGATGCGCTCCGGGTCGATGCCGATGCGACGAAGAGGCCCGAGGAAGGATGCGAGGGCGTCCAGCAGGACCGACCCCGGAGTCGTCGCCATGAGCAGCCGGCTGGCGTACAGCGCCACCACGATGTTGCCGACGACGACGATCGCGGCGTCCCACGCACCCACCACCCCCTGATAGGCACCGAGGAACGCCAGCATCGCCAGCATCCCCCACGGCAGGACCAGCACGCCGAATCCCACCCGCGCCACGGACAGGCACGCAGCCGCCGACACCAGGAAGACGAGTGTGACCGGCGCCCGTTGCACGAACAACGGAGGCACCGCGATCAGGAGGGTGACCAGATAGGTGACGCCGACGTTCATCCGGTGGAAGACCGACGTACCGGGGGTGTAGATCCCGAGGAAGTCCTGGCGCACGGCTCAGCCCATCGCGGCGCGGTAGTGGGCGACGGCCGGGCCAGGGCGGCCGTCGAAGGAGATCCGGCCACCGTCGATGACGAGAATCCGGTCGGCCGTGGCGGCGAACTCGAGGTCGTGCGTGGAGAAGACGACCTGCTGGTCGAGCGCGGCGAGCTCGCGGAGGAAGCGGTTGCGGTTGCGCAGGTCGAGCAGGGTCGTGGGCTCGTCCGCGACCACGATCGAGGGGTTCACCGCGAGCACCGCGGTGAGGGCGACGAGTTGCCGCTCACCACCCGACAGGGCGTACACGCTCTGTTCGGCGACCCCGTCGAGTCCGCGTTCGGCGAGCAGCGCCCTGGCGCGCCGCATCCGCTCCTGCCGCGGGCGGATCGACGCCCGCAGGCTCAGGGCGACGTCGTCGAGAGGGGTGGCCATGACGAGCTGGGCGAGCGGGTCGGTGAAGACGAACCCCACCTGGGCGCGGACGGCCCTTCCGTTCTGTGCGACGTCGAGCCCGTCGACGACGACGGTGCCCTCGGTCGGGACGATGAGACCGTTGAGAAGACGCAGCAGCGTCGACTTTCCCGATCCGTTGGCACCGATCACGGCGACGCGCCGCTCGTCGAGATCGGCCGTGATGCCCGCGAGGAGCGTCTTGGCCGGGTGGCCGGGGACGGGGACGGCGACGGTGACGTCGCGGAGGCGGATCACCTCAGGCGGCGGCCGGACCGGCGGCGGTCCGACGGCGCTCGCGAGAGCCGAGCAGGGCAGGGAACGCCTTGTGCACGCCCACCGCGACGCCGGCGGCGATGACCAGCTTCACGATGTCTCCCGGCCAGAAGACCAGGTCGGCGGCGAACGCCTTCGCGAATGTCCAGTTCGGCAGGGTGCTCCACCACGCGACGCCGATCGCGTGGGTGAGGACCGTGGCCAGCGCTCCGCCGACGAGGAACCACACGAACAGCAGGGACGACCCGCGGCGCGCGGCCCAGGCGGCCACCAGGCCCGCGACGAGGGCGGCCAGCGGGAACGACAGCAGATATCCGGCCGTCGGGCCGGCCAGGACCGACAGACCCGAGCGTCCCCCGGCGAAGACGGGAAGGTTCGCGAACCCCATGACCAGGTACAGCGAGGTGGCCAGGAGGCCACGCCATGGGCCGAGCACGAGCCCGGTGAGGATGACGCCGAGCGTCTGCAGCGTGAGCGGGACCGCACCGCCGATCGTGATCAGGGACGATGCGGAGATGAGTGCCGCGAACACGGCGATCAGCGCCACGTCCGTGGCGGCCGACGGCGTGCCGGTCTGGGCCATGCGAGGGCTCCTTCGAGTGGCGGGCGGCCGCCGGTGTCACCGCCGACGGCGTTGCGGCGCGATCTCTGCCGTCACTGGCCCTGTCCGGCGGGAACGAGGTCGAGCTCGTCCAGCGCCTGAGTGTAGTCGAGCCCCGGCTGCGCCCATGCGAGCTGGGCCACCGCCCACAGGCCGTCGAGCTGATCCTCGAGGTCGCCGCCGGGTTGGTCGAGCCGGATCTCGCTGCCGACGATCGTGGCTTCGGCCGCACCGCACGTCGCCCGGCCGCCCGCCAGGCTCGCCACCCGCGGCGGCGCCAGGAGGGCGCGCATGTCGGCGCCGATGTACGTCGGGCGTCCTTCGGGCCCGGCACCGAGCAGGTCCAGCTTGCCGTGGGCCCCGGTGAAGACGAAGAGCGAGTCCATCGCGACGTTGTTCGCGCCGATGATGTCGGTGTCGATCCGGTCGCCGACGAAGATCGGCCGGTCGGCGGACCACCGGCGGACCGCCTCGTCGAGCAGCGGCCGGTCGGGCTTCCCCGCCGTGACAGGCTCGACGGCGACCGAGGAGCGGACGGCGTCGATCTGGGGGCCCGCACCGGGGACGAGGCCCCGCTCGGTGGGCCGGTTCCTGTCGAGATTCGTCGCGAAATAGACCGCACCGGCATGGATCGCGTAACACGCCTCGTTGACCGAACTCCAGTCGAGGTTCGGGTCGTAGCCCTGGATGACGGCGGCAGGCTCGTCGGTGGCCGAGGCGACGACGGTCAGCCCCACGGCGCGGACCTCGTCGGCCAGCGCGGACGTCCCCACCACGAGGACCTTCGCGCCCGGCTGCAGATGCTGAGCGAGCAGGTGCGCGCCGGCCTGGGAACTGGTGAGCACCTCGTCGACGCTGGCCGGGATGCCGAGGCTGGTGAGGTGATCGCTCACGGTCGTGGCGGCACGAGCGGCGTTGTTGGTGATGAAACCGACGCGCTTGCCGCGCTCGTGCAGTCCCGCGATGCCTTCGGCGGACCCCCCGATGGCATGGGGACCCAGGTAGATCACCCCGTCCAGGTCGAACATCGCCGTGTCGTACGCATCGATCAGCTCTGCCATCTTCGCTCCGTTCCTCGTCGAGCCGTGCCCGTCCGACATTACCGAGCGCGACGGCGGCGCAGGCGCGTGCCCAAGGGAGTGCGCAGATGCGTGCCGTCGGTCGTCAGTGCGCGGAATCGGTGCGTTCGTCCTCCTCGAGCGGCAGAAGGCCCTGTTCGGCGGGGCCGGTCGCCTCCCCGTGGCCGGCCGGCCCGGTCTCCGATGAGGGGTCGTCCGGCGTCGAGCTCACCGGCTGCCCCTCGACCCGCGGGTCTCCGGGTGGCGCCTCGGGCGACGGGGCCAGCGGCTGCTCCTGTTCGGCGGCATCGCCCGCCTCGTCGTCGTCGCCGCCGGCGTCCGGAGAGTTCAGCGACTCGCCCTCGAGCAGGTCCAGGTCGACCGCGAGGACGAGGCCGCAGAGGCGTTCCACGCGTTCGGCGGCGTCGGTCTCACCCGTCGTGTCGAGGCGTGCCGCGCGGGAGAACCACTCCAGCGCTGCCGGCTCGTCCCCGGTCTGCTCGTGCAGATCGGCATACGCGTAGGCGAGGCGCGCCCGCAGCGGCGCGGCCAGGTGAGGCCGATCCAGTTCGGTCGCGAGGATCCGCTGCGCCTCGGCCGTCTGCCCGAGATCCACGCGGGCACCCGCCTGCACGAGCTTCAGTTCGATGTACAGCTCCGGAGCGGGCGTCGCGCCCAATCCCTCGCTCACGAGGGTGAGCGCCGCCTGCGGGCGGCCAAGCCCTCGCTCGCAGTCGGCCGCCAGCGCCAGGAAGTCGTTCGATCCCGTCATGCGACGGACGGCACGGAACTCGTTCAACGCCGCACCGTACTCCCCGGCGGCATAGGCGGTCTCTCCTGCGACCTGTCGCACCACCGGCAGCCGCGCCGCCCTCCGGCGCGCGGCCTCGGCATGCGCGTGGGCGAGGACAGGATCGGAGTCGACCAGCATCCCGGCCATCAGGAGATGGCTGCCGACGACCTCGGCCATGCGTTCGGAAAGCCCGCGCAACTCCGCCCGGATCGGCGCGGGAAGCTGGCGCAGATTGAGATCGTCCGGGTAGGAGGGCTCGTCGGCGCGCGGACGCAGACCGGGACGGACCTCCTCGCCGACGAATCGCCGTGACTCCTGGCGCGCGGCATCCCTGGTCCGGTCGTCTCCGCCGCGGTGATCGCGCGGCCCTCGGCCACGCCCGTCGTCGTTCGTCCCGCCGCCGCGATCGCCCGGCCTCGGGCGGCGCTCGGCCGGCCTCCGGTCGCCGCCACGTCCGTCCTGGACGTCACGCTCCGGCCGTGGCCCCGCGCCTCGCCGCGTCGTGTCCCGACCGCCACGATCCCGAGCGTCGCCGTCCCGAGCGTCCCTCTGCCGGGTGCCGCGACCCGCGTTCGGCCCGCGGGCGTCCCTCGGCGCGCCGCTCTCGCCCGACCACGCACGCCCCGAGTTCCTCGCGCCCCGGGGATCGGTCGCCGCCGGGCGGCTCCGCCCTCGTCCCTGCGACCCCGTGCGCTCACCCGACCGGCCCCCGTCGCGACGACGCCCGTCCGTCTCGGACGACGGGCGGGTCCTCTCCCGCCCTTCCGACCAGGGCCGGGGCCCCGCCGACCGACCGTCGCCGCGCCGGGCACCCGCCCGGGTCCCGGATCCGCCCGGACCGCCGTTCCACGCACCATCGCCGCGCCGACGCCCGTCGGAGCCCGCAGGCCGTCGCCGGGCTCCGTCCCCGCCGGCGTCCCAACGCCGCGCGCGCCCCGAGCCGGAATCCGCCGACCCCGACGGGCGCTCGCCCGCCGCTCGCTGTTCCGGCCGCGATCGGCCGGTCGCACCGCCTCGTCCCGCTGATCCGCCACGGCTGCCGCTTCTCGCGCTTCGCCCCTGGGACCAGTCGCCACGCCGCTCCGTGCGCTCCTGCGAGCCGCCCTCAGCGCCGGCACGTTCCTTTCGTCCCGCTGATCCGCCACGGCCGCCGCTTCTCGCGCCTCGCCCCTGGGACCAGTCGCCACGCCGCTCCGTGCGCTCCTGCGAGCCGCCCTCAGCGCCGGCACGTTCCTTCCTCGACCCGCTCTGCGGGCCTCGCCCGGTACGCGGCTTCGATCCGCGCGGCTCCGGCCTCCCGCTCCGGCCTCGTCCTGCTCCTCGCGCCCCACCGGGGTTCGACGAGCGACGACGTCCGTCGCCATCGGGCCGGCGCGCGTCCTCGCGCCTCCCGTCCTCGGATCCGCTCACCATCGTCCTCCTGCGGCCATCGCCTCGCGTACGACCTGCCAGCCTACGCGCTCCGGAAAAGAAAAACACCTCCGTGGGTTTCCCCACGGAGGTGTTGAATGTCCGGCAATGTCCTACTCTCCCACACAGTCCCCCGTGCAGTACCATCGGCGCTGAGAGGCTTAGCTTCCGGGTTCGGAATGGAGCCGGGCGTTTCCCTCTCGCCATGATCACCGTAACTCTGTGGAGTTGTGGCGACTCACCCATTCCTGGGGAGCTCCGACCGTTCCTCCAGAACTACACAGTGGACGCGAAACAAGTGTTGTGTGTAAACAAGCCCTCGGCCTATTAGTATCGGTCAGCTCCATGCATTACTGCACTTCCACGTCCGACCTATCAACCCGGTGGTCTACCGGGGGCCTTACCAGATTAACTCTGTGGGAGTCCTCATCTTGAAGCATGCTTCCCGCTTAGATGCTTTCAGCGGTTATCACTCCCCAACGTAGCCAACCAGCCGTGCTCTTGGCAGAACAACTGGCACACCAGAGGTTGGTCCGTCCCGGTCCTCTCGTACTAAGGACAGCCCTTCTCAAGACTCCTACGCGCGCAGCGGATAGGGACCGAACTGTCTCACGACGTTCTAAACCCAGCTCGCGTGCCGCTTTAATGGGCGAACAGCCCAACCCTTGGGACCGACTCCAGCCCCAGGATGCGACGAGCCGACATCGAGGTGCCAAACCATGCCGTCGCTATGGACGCTCGGGCAAGATCAGCCTGTTATCCCCGGGGTACCTTTTATCCGTTGAGTGACGGCGCTTCCACGTGCCACCGTCAGATCACTAATCCCGACTTTCGTCCCTGCTCGAGATGTCTCTCTCACAGTCAAGCTCCCTTGTGCATTTACACTCGACACCTGATTGCCAACCAGGCTGAGGGAACCTTTGGGCGCCTCCGTTACCTTTTGGGAGGCGACCGCCCCAGTCAAACTACCCATCAGGCACTGTCCCTGATCCGGATAACGGATCTAGGTTAGATAACTAGTACAGCCAGAGTGGTATTTCAACGTTGACTCCACACGAACTGGCGTCCATGCTTCAAAGTCTCCCACCTATCCTACACAAGCTGCACCAATCACCAATACCAAACTATAGTAAAGGTCCCGGGGTCTTTCCGTCCTGCTGCGCGTAACGAGCATCTTTACTCGTAGTGCAATTTCGCCGAGTTCGTGGTGGAGACAGCGCCCAAATCGTTACTCCATTCGTGCAGGTCGGAACTTACCCGACAAGGAATTTCGCTACCTTAGGATGGTTATAGTTACCACCGCCGTTTACTGGGGCTTAAGTTCAGTGCTTCGCTTGCGCTAACACGTCCCCTTAACCTTCCAGCACCGGGCAGGAGTCAGTCCGTATACATCGTCTTGCAACTTGGCACGGACCTGTGTTTTTAGTAAACAGTCGCTTGGGCCTGGTCTCTGCGACCCTCAATGCTCAGGGAGCAAGTCCCGTCACACATCAGGTCCCCCTTCTCCCGAAGTTACGGGGGTATTTTGCCGAGTTCCTTCACCACGATTCTCTCGATCGCCTTGGTATTCTCTACCTATCCACCTGAGTCGGTTTAGGGTACGGGCGGCGCACAACTCGCTCACGAAGATTTTCTAGGCAGCATAGGATCACCGCAATACGCCAGCCGGAGCTGGCCACTCATCATGTCTCAGGCGCATGGGGTGCGGATTTGCCAACACCCCGCCCTACACATTTAAACAAGGACTACCATCGCCTTGCGCGGTTACCTTCCTGCGTCCCTCCGCAGCTTGCCTAATACAAGATTGGGTCACAGACTCAGTGGGCTCGGACCGAAGTCCTCCTCCACCTCGCGTGCTTAGCATCACTCGCCTCGGCAGGATCGTTGTTTTGCCGGTACGGGAATATCAACCCGTTGTCCATCGACTACGCCTGTCGGCCTCGCCTTAGGTCCCGACTTACCCAGGGCAGATTATCTTGACCCTGGAACCCTTGGATATTCGGCGGACGGGTTTCTCACCCGTCTGTTGCTACTCATGCCTGCATTCTCACTCGTGTGAACTCCACGGTCGGGTCACCCCACCGCTTCGCAGCGCACACGACGCTCCCCTACCCATCCACAATAATGTGAATGCCACAGCTTCGGCGGATTGCTTGAGCCCCGCTATATTGTCGGCGCAGAATCACTTGACCAGTGAGCTATTACGCACTCTTTCAAGGGTGGCTGCTTCCAAGCCAACCTCCTGGTTGTCTCTGCAACTCCACATCCTTTTCCACTTAGCAATCTCTTAGGGGCCTTAGCTGGTGATCTGGGCTGTTTCCCTTTCGACTATGAAGCTTATCCCCCACAGTCTCACTGCCGTACTCTAACTTGCCGGCATTCGGAGTTTGGCTGATTTCAGTAAGCTTGTAGGCCCCCTAGACCATCCAGTGCTCTACCTCCGGCAAGAAACGTACGACGCTGCACCTATATGCATTTCGGGGAGAACCAGCTATCACGGAGTTTGATTGGCCTTTCACCCCTACCCACAGCTCATCCCCCAGGTTTGCAACCCTGGTGGGTTCGGGCCTCCACGACGTCTTACCGTCGCTTCACCCTGGCCATGGGTAGATCACTCCGCTTCGGGTCTAGAGCACGCGACTAATCGCCCTATTCGGACTTGCTTTCGCTACGGCTTCCCCACACGGGTTAACCTCGCCACGTACCACTAACTCGCAGGCTCATTCTTCAAAAGGCACGCCGTCACCCCCGCCCACGAGGGGCGTTAAAGGCTCCGACGGATTGTAGGCAATCGGTTTCAGGTACTATTTCACTCCCCTCCCGGGGTACTTTTCACCTTTCCCTCACGGTACTTGTCCGCTATCGGTCATCAAGGAGTATTTAGGCTTAACGGGTGGTCCCGCCAGATTCACACGGAATTTCAGGGGTTCCGTGTTACTTGGGGTGACGCTCGAGAGGGTATGGTTTACGTCTACAGGGGTGTTACCTTCTGTGCCGGACCTTTCCTGAGTCCTTCGACTTCACCAAACCTTTGTAACTCTCTGACCGATCGACAGCTCGGTCTGAGCGGCCCCACAACACCGCACATGCAACGCCTGTCAGCTATCACACACGTACGGTTTGGCCTCTTCCGCGTTCGCTCGCCACTACTTACGGAATCACTTTTGTTTTCTTTTCCTATGGGTACTGAGATGTTTCACTTCCCCACGTTCCCTCCAACTGCCCTATGTGTTCAGGCAGAGGTCGCCAGACATGACTCTGGTTTCTTTCGAGGTTTCCCTATTCGGAGATCCCCGGATCGAAGCTCGTTTACCAGCTCCCCGGGGCTTATCGCAGGTTACAACGTCCTTCATCGGCTCTTGATGCCTAGGCATCCACCGATTGCCCTTAGTAGCTTGTTGTTCACTACTAGATGCTCGCGTCCACTGTGTAGTTCTCAAGTAACGGGCGGAACCGGTCACGTCACTCCAACGGAGATCAGTCGGCCGGCCGCAGAAGGGATTGCAGCTTGCGCCACCGACCCTTCAGGACCCAACAGCGTGCTCAGGTATCGGACTCACTCACACGATTTCCACTCCCTGACGGGTTGTACTGACGCGTGACCGTGCCCTCCACTTAATAGTCAATGTTCCACTTCGGTGCCTACAGCCCCTGAGACATTCGCCCAGGATGACTGTGCTGGACAGGTTGATTAGGCCTGCCATGGGCTCCTTAGAAAGGAGGTGATCCAGCCGCACCTTCCGGTACGGCTACCTTGTTACGACTTAGTCCTAATTACCGGTCCCACCTTCGACAGCTCCCTCCACAAGGGTTAGGCCACCGGCTTCGGGTGTTACCGACTTTCATGACTTGACGGGCGGTGTGTACAAGGCCCGGGAACGTATTCACCGCAGCAATGCTGATCTGCGATTACTAGCGACTCCGACTTCATGGGGTCGAGTTGCAGACCCCAATCCGAACTGAGACTGGCTTTCTGGGATTCGCTCCATCTTGCGATATTGCAGCCCTTTGTACCAGCCATTGTAGCATGCGTGAAGCCCTGGACATAAGGGGCATGATGACTTGACGTCATCCCCACCTTCCTCCGAGTTGACCCCGGCAGTCTTCTATGAGTCCCCGGCCGAACCGCTGGCAACATAGAACGAGGGTTGCGCTCGTTGCGGGACTTAACCCAACATCTCACGACACGAGCTGACGACAGCCATGCACCACCTGTATACCGACCTTGCGGGGCACCTGTCTCCAGATGTTTCCGGCATATGTCAAACCCAGGTAAGGTTCTTCGCGTTGCATCGAATTAATCCGCATGCTCCGCCGCTTGTGCGGGCCCCCGTCAATTCCTTTGAGTTTTAGCCTTGCGGCCGTACTCCCCAGGCGGGGCACTTAATGCGTTAGCTACGGCACGGAGAACGTGGAATGTCCCCCACACCTAGTGCCCACCGTTTACGGCGTGGACTACCAGGGTATCTAAGCCTGTTTGCTCCCCACGCTTTCGCTCCTCAGCGTCAGGAAAGGTCCAGAGAACCGCCTTCGCCACCGGTGTTCCTCCTGATATCTGCGCATTCCACCGCTCCACCAGGAATTCCGTTCTCCCCTACCTTCCTCTAGTCTGCCCGTATCGAAAGCAGGCTCAGGGTTAAGCCCTGAGTTTTCACTTCCGACGCAACAGACCGCCTACGAGCTCTTTACGCCCAATAATTCCGGACAACGCTCGCACCCTACGTATCACCGCGGCTGCTGGCACGTAGTTAGCCGGTGCTTCTTCTGCAGGTACCGTCAGAAACCCTTCGTCCCTGCTGAAAGCGGTTTACAACCCGAAGGCCGTCATCCCGCACGCGGCGTTGCTGCATCAGGCTTGCGCCCATTGTGCAATATTCCCCACTGCTGCCTCCCGTAGGAGTCTGGGCCGTATCTCAGTCCCAGTGTGGCCGGTCGCCCTCTCAGGCCGGCTACCCGTCGCTGCCTTGGTAGGCCATTACCCCACCAACAAGCTGATAGGCCGCGAGCCCATCCTTGACCGTCGGAGCTTTCCACCTCACTGGATGCCCAGCGAGGTCATATCCGGTATTAGCAGCTGTTTCCAACTGTTATCCCAGAGTCAAGGGTAGGTTGCTCACGTGTTACTCACCCGTTCGCCACTGATCAGAAGAGCAAGCTCTCCGTCACCGTTCGACTTGCATGTGTTAAGCACGCCGCCAGCGTTCGTCCTGAGCCAGGATCAAACTCTCCGTTGAAAAATTTCGGTGTGGCTTTTATGCCGTTACCGTCAACTTCAGTTTGACACTGACACAATCCATTGCTGGATTGATCAATAATCAAAGGAATCCGTTCTCGTGTCTGCCGAATCGCTACGCTCATCGCACATTCCCGAGGACGGGGTTTTTATTATTGTGCATTGACTTTAAGCACGCTGTTGAGTTCTCAAGTTTCGGGTGCGCACCGCGCCTTTGGATCTCTCCGCCAGCTTGGGGCAACTCGCCTTACTTTAGTGACCCTCCGAGGCCTTGTCAACTTGGCCTCTTTCAGGTTACTTTCCTGCAAATCGTCGCTTTCCGATCGGCTCAATCGCCGCCCGGGGCAACCCGACTTACTCTAGCCACCTTCGGAGCCGAAGTCAACTCGCTCTTCGGATCCATCCCCTCCCCCTCTTCTGCCGAGCAGGTGGAGCCCCGTTCTGGGCACACACCTGTTCACTGCGGTTGAGTGAGTGTGGGATGGCCTCCCGATCCGGCCGCCGAGCTGTCAGGCTCTTCGTCCGTGCCACCGAGGAGGCTTGAAGAACATTACCCAGTCGGCGGGCACGCGTCAAATCGCGTCGCTCGCCGGGCATAACACCTAGTCACGCGCGATTTCGACGGCGCCGACGGTCTTCCGGCCGCGACGGACGACGGCGTAGCGGCCGTACAGCAGGTCGCCGGCGCCCACGCGCGCGTCGACGGACGACACCCGCTGGTTCTTCACGTAGGCCCCGCCCTCCTCGATCGCACGCCTCGCCGCCGATCGCGTCGCGACGACCCCCGCGGCCTCCAGGACCTCCACGACGGTCGGGTTCTCCTCGCCGACATGCAGGACGCGTCCGCCGAGCTCGGCGAACACGGCGCGCACCGTCGGCTCCGTGAGCGCATCCAACTCGGATCGCCCGAACAAGGCCGCCGCGGCGGCGACCGCCGCCTTTCTCTCGGTCGGTGAGTGCACGAGATCGGTCACATCGTCTGCGAGCGCCCGCTGGGCGGCGCGCAGATGCGGCTTCTCCCGCGTCAGCGCCTCCAGCTCCGCGATCTCCTCGGGCGGTCGCTCCGTGAAGATTCGCACGTACTCGATCACCTTCTCGTCCTCGGCGTTCAAGAAGAACTGATGGAACGCGTACGGACTGGTCATCTCGGGATCGAGCCAGACGGTGCCAGCCTCCGTCTTGCCGAATTTGGTCCCGTCGGCCTTCGTGACCAACGGTGTCGCCAGCGCGTGGACCCGTGCCTGATCCGATCTGCGGATCAGCTCCACCCCGGCCGTCAGGTTGCCCCACTGATCGGAGCCACCGGTCTGCAGGGTGCAGCCGTACTGCCTGTGCAACTCACGGAAGTCGAGGGACTGCAGCAACACGTAGCTGAACTCCGAGTAGGAGATCCCCGACTCCAGCCGCGACCGCACGACCTCACGGTCGAGCATCCGGTTGACCGAGAAGTGCTTGCCGACGTCCCGCAGGAAGTCCAGCGTCGACAGCGTCGACGTCCAGTCGTAGTTGTTCACCATGCGGGCCGCCGCCGACCCGTCGAAGTCGACGAATCTCGTCAACTGCGTATGGATCCGCGCCGCCCACTCGCCGACGACGTCCCGCGGATTCATCACCCGCTCCCCGGCCGCCTTCGGATCGCCGATCAGGCCCGTGGACCCGCCGACGAGGAGCAACGGCCGGTGACCCCCGCGCTGGAGTGCCCTGACGACCATGATCTGCACGAGGTTGCCCATGTGGATGCTCGGCGCGGTCGGATCGAACCCCACATAGAACGTGATCGGCCCCGCGTCCATCTCGGCCTTCAACGCCGCGAGGTCGGTGGAATGGGCGATCAGCCCCCTGCTGCTCAGTTCGTCGATAACCGGGTTCACGCGTCGCACCCTACCGGCTGCCCGGGGAGGACCGCCTCAGGATTCCCCGTGCGGAAGTGCCTCCGCCCAGATGCGCGCCGCCTCCACAGCCTCACGCACCGCCACAAGCTGCTCGGCGACCCGTGCGGGCGCCGTCCCGCCGACGGCGTCGCGCGACGAGATCGACCCCTCCACGGTGAGCACCTCCAGGACGCCGGGCGTGAGACGTTCGTCGATCGCCGCCAACTGCTCCGGCACGAGATCCGCCAGTTCGATCCCCTCGGCCTCGCACAGCCGGACCGCGGCGCCGGCGATGTCGTGCGCCTGCGCGAACGGCACCCGTCGCCGGACGAGCCAATCGGCGAGGTCCGTCGCGAGCGAGAAGCCACGCGGCGCCAGCTCGGCCATCCGAGCGGTCCGGAACCTCAGGGTCCGGACCATGCCGGCGACCGCCGGAAGAACCATCCCGAGCTGGTCGATCCCGTCGAACAGAGGCTCCTTGTCCTCCTGGAGATCCCGGTTGTACGCCAGCGGCAGGCCTTTCAGCGTCGCGAGCAGCCCGGCCAGGTTGCCGATCAAACGGCCCGCCTTGCCCCTCGCCAGTTCGGCGACGTCCGGGTTCTTCTTCTGCGGCATGATGGACGACCCCGTCGACCACGCGTCGTCCAGCTCGGCGAAGCCGAACTCGTGGGTGACCCACAGGATCACGTCCTCCGAGAGGCGCGAGAGATCGACCGCGATCTGAGCGAGGACATAGGCAGCCTCCGCCACGAGATCGCGGGCGGCCGTGCCGTCGATCGAGTTCGCCACGGCGCCGCGGAACCCCAGACGGTGCGCGACGAACCCCGGATCCAGACCGAGAGAGGTCCCCGCGAGCGCGGCCGACCCGTAGGGAGACAGACTCAGCCGCGCATCCAGATCGCGGAATCGCTCCAGGTCGCGGACCAGCGGCCAGGCGTGGGCCAGCAGCGCGTGGGACAGGAGCACCGGCTGGGCATGCTGCAGGTGGGTGCGGCCCGGCATGGGGACGCCCAGGTTCGTCTCCGCCTGCCCCGCAAGCGCCTCGATCACGCCCGCGACGAGTTCGCCCAGATGCCGCAGCTCGAATCGGAGGTACCGCCGGATCAGCGTCGCGATCTGGTCGTTGCGGGACCGTCCCGCCCGCAGCCGGCCACCGAGCTCGGGGCCGACCTCGGCCACGAGCCCGCGTTCCAGAGCGCCGTGGACATCCTCGTCGGCCTCCGAGGGGCGGAATCTCCCCTCCGCCACCGCGACGTCGAGCCGGTTCAGCCCGGCGAGCATCTCCCGGCATTCGTCGTCGGTGAGCAGCCCCGCCCTCAGCAGCGCCTCCGCGTGCGCTTTCGACCCCGCGATGTCGTGATGTGCCAGCCGCCAGTCGAAGTGCGTCGACCGGGACAGATCGGCCATGGCCGCCGCCGGGTCGGTCCCGAACCGGCCGCCCCAGAGGCGGCCTTCGTGGCTGTCAGTCATCGGTGCTGTCTCCCGTGTCGGTGTAGGACATGAACTCGTCGGCGAACGCCGCCCCCGCGTCGGTCCCGCGGTGGATCACCAGGACCGTATCGTCTCCGGCGATCGTCCCCGCGATGGTCCGGCTCGGGGTGTGGTCGAGGCCCGAGGCCAGCAGTTGCGCGGCACCCGGCGCGGTCTTGATGACGGTGAAGTTGCCGAACCCCTCCACCGCCACCACCAGTTCGGCCGCGAGGCGCGCGAGGCGTCGGCGCTGGCTGCTGGCGAGGCGCTCCTCGGACGGCACCGTGTAACTCATGCCGTCGTCGTCGCGCACCCGCCTGGCGCCGAGCTCGGTCAGATCCTTCGACAGGGTCGGCTGTGTCACCTGGATGCCGATGTCGGCCAGACGAGCCACCAGTTCCGTCTGCGTCCGGATGCGCTCGGTACGGATCAGCTCGGCTATCCGCGCCTGCCGGGAGACCTTCGTCATCGGCCCCGGCTCCTCGGGCTCATGACGCCTCCAGAAGAGCCGGCAGCGCGCCGAGGAACGCATCCGCCTGGGCGGCCGTGAGGATGAGCGGCGGGGCCAGGCGGATCACGTCCGGCCGCGGGGCGTTGACGATGAACCCGGCATCGAGCGCGGCGGCAGCGACCGCCTTGGCGGTGTCGCGGGTGAGGACGATGGCGCGCAGCAGGCCCTCTCCGCGCACACCGGCGACGGCCGGATGCCCGAGTCCTTCGACCCCGCGCGCGAGCCGATCGCCGATGGCGACGGCGTTGTCCAGCAGGTGCTCGCGCTCGATGGTGTCCAGGACGGCCAGCGCGGCCGCGGTCGCGACCGGGTTCCCCCCGAACGTGCTGCCGTGCGAACCGGGCCCGAGGGCGTCGGCCTGGTCCCCGACGGCGACGCAGGCTCCGATCGGGATGCCGCCGGCGAGGCCCTTCGCGAGCGTCACGACGTCGGGCAGAATGCCGGCGGACTGGTGGGCGAGCCAGCGGCCGGTGCGGCCGATGCCGGTCTGCACCTCGTCGATCCACAGCAGCGCACCCACGCGCGTCGCCGCCGCGCGCACCGCGGCGAGGAAGCCCTCGGGTGCCGGGACGACGCCCGCCTCCCCCTGGATCGCCTCGACCACGACGGCCGCCACGGTCTCGTCGAGCGCCGCCTCGACCGCCGCCGTGTCGCCGTACGGCAGGAACGTCACGTCGCCGGGCAGCGGCGCGAACGGCTCGCGATACGCGGGGTTCGCGGTGAGCGCGAGCGCACCCATCGTGCGTCCGTGGAAGCTGCCCTCGAACGCGATCACCCGGGTGCGCCCCGTCGTCCGGGTGAGCTTGAAGGCCGCCTCGTTGGCCTCGGTGCCGGAGTTCGTGAAGAACACCCGCGCCGGCGTCCCCGGAGACGTCGCCGTCACGAGCGCGGACAGACGCTCGGCAAGCGCGATCTGCGGCTCCGACGCGAAGAAATTCGACACGTGCCCGAGGGTGCTCAACTGCGTGGTCACCGCCTCGATCAGGGCCGGGTGACCGTGCCCGAGGACGTTCACCGCGATCCCGCCGAGCAGATCCAGATACTCCTTGCCCGCGGCATCCCAGACGCGCGCGCCCTCACCGCGCACCAGCACCGCCTGCGGAGGACCGAAGGTGTTCATCACCGCCTGCGCGTACCGCTCGACGGCCGTCGCGCCCGCCACCTGTGTCATTGCTCGCCTTTCTGTTTCACGACCATCGTCCCGATGCCCTCGTCGGTGAAGACCTCCAGCAACAACGAGTGCGGCTGACGCCCGTCGATCACGGTCGCGCGCGGCACGCCGCCCTCGACGGCGCGCAGGCACGCCTCCATCTTCGGGACCATGCCCGATTCCAGCTCCGGCAGCAGATCCTCCAGTTCGGCCGTGGTCAGCTCGCTGATGACCTCGTCGCTGTTCGGCCAGTCCGCGTAGAGGCCCTCGACGTCGGTGAGGACGACGAGCCGCTCGGCACCGAGCGCGATCGCCAGCGCGGCGGCCGCGGTGTCGGCGTTCACGTTCCGCACGGCGCCCTCGTCGTCGGGTGCGACCGTCGCGACGACCGGGATGCGCCCGGCATCCATGAGGTCGAGGACCGAGTCGGGATTCACCTCGACGACATCGCCGACAAGGCCGAGGTCGACCTCCTCGCCTTCCACGACGACGCCCAGCTTCTCCGACCGGAACAGGCCCGCGTCCTCGCCGGACAGGCCGACCGCCAGCGGCCCGTGCGCGTTCAACAGGCCCACGAGCTCCCTGCCGACCTTGCCGACGAGAACCATGCGGACGACGTCCATCGCCTCGGGCGTCGTGACCCGCAGCCCCCCGCGGAACTCCGAGGAGATGCCGAGCTTGCCGAGCATCTGCGAGATCTGCGGACCTCCGCCGTGCACCACGACCGGCCGCAGTCCGCACCGGCGCAGGAACACGACATCATCGGCGAAAGCGCGCTTCAAGTCGTCGTTCAGCATCGCGTTGCCGCCGTACTTGATGACGATCGTCGACCCCGCGTACCGCTCCAGCCACGGCAGCGCCTCGATGAGGACGGCGGCCTTCGCCTGGGTGGTGGCGAGGGCTCCGGCGACGGTGTGCAGTTCTGGGCTCACGACGAGTACTCCGCGTTCTCCTTGACGTAGCCGTACGTCAGGTCGTTGGTGAGGACGGTGGCAGCGGCCGGACCGGCGTGCAGATCGATCTCGAGGACGACGTCCCGCCCCGTGAGATCGACGAGGCCGCGATCCTCGCCGATCCCGCCCTGGCGGAACACGGTCACGCCGTTGAACGTGACGTCCACCCGCTCGGGCTCGAAGGCGGCCGCGGTCGTCCCGATCGCGGACAGCACACGGCCCCAGTTGGGATCGGCTCCGAAGATCGCGCACTTGAACAGGTTGCTGCGCGCCACCGAACGCGCCACCTCCAGCGCGTCGGCCTCCGACAGGGCGCCGGTCACGACGACCTGGATGTCGTGCGCGGCACCCTCGGCGTCGGCGATGAGCTGGCGCGCGAGGGAGCCGCAGCATTCGGTGAGAGCATTCGTGAGATCCTCTTCCGACGGCACGATGCCGCTCGCCCCGTTGGCAAGGACGACGACCGTGTCATTGGTCGACATGCAGCCGTCGGAGTCCGTCCGGTCGAAGGTGAGCGATGCGGCCTTGCGCAGCGCCCGGTCGAGCACGGCGGCGGAAACCTCGGCGTCGGTGGTCACCACCACCAGCATGGTCGCCAGCGCGGGGGCCAGCATCCCCGCACCCTTGGCCATGCCGCCCACCACCCATTCACCTGGACCGGCGACGGCCTGCTTGGCGACGGTGTCCGTCGTCATGATCGCCTCGGCCGCATCGGTTCCGCCCTCGGCCGACAGTGCACCGGCGGCGAGCGCGACTCCGTTGCGGACGGCGTCCATCGGCAGCCGGACGCCGATCAGGCCGGTCGAGCAGACCGCCACGTCGCCGGGCGGGACGCCCAGCGCGGCACCGACCCACTCGGCCGTCTGCACGCTGTCGGCGTACCCGTCCGCCCCCGTGCAGGCATTCGCACCTCCCGAGTTCAGCGCCACGGCGCGCAACGCACCGTCGCCGACCGCGTGTCGCGACCACTGAACGGGCGCGGCGGGAAACCGGTTCGATGTGAACACGGCCGCCGCGGCCACACCCGGTCCGTCGTTGACGACCAGCGCGAAGTCGCGCGTGGCCTTGATGCCCGCGGACACGCCCGCGGCCCGGAAGCCCTTGGCTGCTGTGACGCTCACGGTGCGACTCCGATCATCGGCAGGCCCGTGGACTCGGGAAGTCCCAGAGCGAGGTTCATGGACTGGATCGCGCCGCCCGCCGTGCCCTTCGTGAGGTTGTCGAGCGCGCTCACCACGACGAGCCGGCCGGCGTCGACGTCCACCGTCGCCTGGACGTGGACAGAGTTGGACCCGAGGATCGCCTGCGTCTGCGGCCATTCGCCCTCGGGCAGGACGTGGACGAACGGTTCCTCCGCGTAGGCGGCGGCGTAGTGGGCGTGCACCGCAGACGGGTCGAGCGCGCCCGCCAGCGGCGCCGTGCAGGTCGCGAGGATGCCGCGCGACATGGGCACCAGGACCGGGGTGAAGGACACGCTCGGCCGGGTCGCCCCGAGGCGCCGGAAGTTCTGCAGCAGCTCCGGGACGTGCCGGTGGACCCCGCCGACGCCGTAGGCGCTCGCCGATCCCATCAGCTCTGCGCCCAGCAGGTTGACCCGCAGCGAGCGTCCGGCGCCCGACGGTCCGCTGGCCGCGACGACGACGACGTCCTCGCCGGTGACGAGTCCGCCGGTCAGGGCCGGCAGAAGCGCGAGCGTGACGGCCGTCGGATAGCAGCCCGGGACGGCCACCCGACGCGTGTCCGCGAGCACCTCGCGCTGGCCGGGCAGCTCGGGAAGCCCGTACGGCCAGGTCCCCGCATGCGGCGACCCGTAGTACTTCCGCCATTCCTCGGCCGAGGCGAGGCGGAAGTCGGCGCCCGCGTCGATCACAAGGGTGTCGGGCGGCAGCCCGGCGGCGACCTCGGCGGACGCGCCGTGCGGCAACGCGAGGAAGACCACGTCGTGGCCGGAGAGGACCTCGGGCGTCGTGTCGGCGACGATCCGGTCGGCGAGTGGAGTGAGGTGCGGGTGGTGTCGCCCGAGGGGCGTCCCGGCGCTGGTCTTGGCCGTCAGCGCCCCGATCTCGATCTCGGGATGCCCCGCGAGCAGGCGCAGGAGCTCTCCCCCGGCATAGCCGGTGCAGCCGGCGACAGCGATGGTGTACGTCACGGAGAATATTATGCACCTTGACGAATAGTATCGCCACCGAGTTTCGCGCAGCGGGATCCTCGGGACGCCGCGCTCGGGATCAGGCGGATCGGCGATCCGGCATGCGGCGTCCACGACCGCGCCCTCGGCGCAGCCCTGCCGCCGACAGCGCCGTCACACGATCGCGTCCATCCGCGACCGCGCCGGTTCGCTTCGCACCGTTCCGGGCGCCCGAAGCCCTGTCGCCGGCCACCGACCCGGATCGCCCCGAGCCCGACGTCACGCGTCGCGGCTGCGGCTCCCCACGGCGTGCCGCCGCCGGCGGCGCGTCCGACGGTTCCACCTTCGCGGCAGGCGCGCCGGTGAGTTCGCGTACCGTCGCGTCACCGGCGGAGACGTCCACCGCAGGGGCGGTGATCCTGGCCGCCCGCGCGAGCGCCTGGAAATCCCGCCGCTGTTCGGGCAGGACGAGCGTGACGACGTCCCCCTCGTGTCCGGCACGCGCGGTGCGCCCCGAGCGATGCAGATAGGCCTTGTGCTCGGCGGGCGGGTCGACATGCACGACCAGCTCGATGCCGTCGACGTGAATGCCACGCGCGGCGATGTCGGTCGCGACCATGACCCGGACCTCCCCCTCGGCGAAGGCCCGCAGGCCCCGCTCGCGGGCGTTCTGAGAGAGGTTGCCGTGCAACTCGACCGCCGGAACACCGTCGGCGGTCAACTCACGGGCGAGCTTGCGCGCCTGGTGCTTGGTGCGCGTGAACAGCAGTCGGCGTTCCGCACCGGAGGCGAGCGCGCGGACGACCCGGCGCTTCTCACCGGCGTCGCCGACCAGCAGGACATGGTGCGTCATGGCCGCCACAGGAGACTGTTCCGAGTCGACGCTGTGCACCAGTGGACGGCTCAGGAAGCGCTTGGCGAGCTTGTCGATGCCGTTGTCCAGCGTGGCGGAGAACAGCAGCCGCTGACCACCGGCCGGCGTGGCCGCGAGGATGCGCGTGACGCCCGGAAGGAAGCCCAGGTCGGCCATGTGGTCGGCCTCGTCGAGCACCGTCACGACGACAGCGTCCAGGTGGGCGTGCCCCTGACCCATCAGGTCCTCGAGTCGTCCGGGCGTGGCCACGACGATGTCGGTCCCGCGCTGGAGCCGCTGCACCTGGCGCTGCTGGCCGACGCCGCCGAAGATGGTCATCACCGTCAGCCCGGCGGCCGCGGCCAGCGGCTCCACGACGGCCTGGATCTGGCCGGCGAGTTCGCGCGTCGGCGCCAGGATCAGGCCCCGGGGGCGACCCGGCCGGGTGCGTTGCGGCACCGCGCTTCCGGACGGCACGAGCCGGGCAAGGCGAGCGACGAGGGGCAGGGCGAACGCGAGGGTCTTGCCGGAGCCCGTGCGGCCCCGGCCGAGCACGTCGCGGCCGGCCAGCGTGTCGGGCAAGGTGGCGGTCTGGATGGGGAAGGGGGTTTCGATTCCCTGGCGGGTCAGGGTCGAGACCAGCGGGGACGGGACGCCCAGCGCGGCGAAGCCGGCCTTCTCGGAACGAGACCGGGCGTGATCGGGATGAGACAAGAAGATTGCTGCTTTCGGAGTAGGTTCACCACGGTCCATTTCCGTTCGCTGCTCGATGGAGACCCACCTGCGCGGCACGGAATGTGATGCGATGCCGGGCTGCGACGACCGCGCCCTAGAAGCCAGTATCGCACAGTGTCCACGGCCGACCCGGCCGGTCCTCGCCAGACACGACGCAGACAACGAGGGATCGATCATCCTCGAATGCTTCGAGCCCGGAAACCCGACCAGCATCGCCTTCCGGCTCCGCGTCACACGCCTACGCCAAGGAGCCCGCAATGCCTGACCCGTCGAACACCCCGCAGGACCGGGAACCCGTGGATCTCGCCGAGTTGCGGCGGATCGCCGAGGCGCGGGCGGCCGCGTCCGACGGCTGGGAACTCGGCGACGGCTGGGCGTACGAACTCGGCCCGTACCCCGATCAGGGACCGCTGCGGTCCGCGTTCGCCGGCCTGCAGTTCAAGGACCAGGCAGCGCGTGCTGCGGATCGGGAGCGTGCCCAGCTCAATCTGGCATACGCCCGGGCGTCAACGGCGGTCATCGCGCCGAAGGTCCGCACCATGGCTCTCTTCGCCGCGGACCTGCGCTTTGGAATGGGGGTCAGGCGCTATGGCGTCGCAGGTACTCGTCGAGCGCATCCCGGACAACGTCCGACTGCCGGAGTCTCTGGGTCGGGGTGGCCGGCCCATGCGAACGCGACGGCGAATCTGCGAGCACGGGTACACCCGGGAGAGGGTAATCGAACGGGTGTGCGAGAGAAGGGGCACGCAGTGGCATGCCAGGAGCCAGGATGTGGGAACCATTGTGGGAACCAGAGCTTGGCGACGGGATGCGATACGCCCGCGAGGCTTGGGATTCCCCCTGCCTACGCGGGCGTCTACGCCTACCGACCTGCTCCCCGGCCTGGACTCGAACCAGGAACCCTCTGATTAACAGTCAGATGCTCTGCCGATTGAGCTACCGAGGATCGCTGAACGCGAATGGAAACGTTAGCAGACCTGATGGCGGTCACGACAATCGAGAACGCACGGCCGTGACGTCACACGTCGTACTCGGTCGCGAGCCGGATGAGCTCGCGCTCGACCTCCTCCAGGGCCGTCGGGGTCAGCCTGCCGCCCGAGGCCACCGACCAGCCCCAGGTGATCGTCGTCTCGGCACCCAGCGTCCGCCGCGCGGTGATGGTCACCTGTCGCGTCGCCCCGGCCGGCTGGAGCGCACGCCGGAACAGGATCGTGGCTTCGACACGCTCGCGGAAGACGCCCGGCAGAGAGCCCGCGTCGGTGAGGTGAAGCCGCTGCTCCGTCCCGTCCAGCTTCGTCCAGTGGAGTTCGTTGTCGTCGGGGTTCCAGCCGCCGTGCTGGATCTCGTGCCAGGCGACCTGGTCCCAGTCGCCGGGGGAGGTCCAGACCAGCCGATCGTCCAGCGCCACCGCGTAACCGATCCCCGTGCTCGCCCAGGCGAGGACGTTCGGCTTCCCGCCGATCAGCGGCCCGAGCGAGGTGTAGACCTCCGGCGGGAGTCCCCCGCGCCGAAACATGCCCATACCGCCATTGTGCCCGGCATCTTGCGTCCGGTGTGGAGGATGCCGAGCATGGAGGCATGTCCGACACATCGCAGACCTCTCCCCAACTCGGGATCGGCGACATCCTGGCCGCCGACCTGACCGACTGGCGCCTGCTCGCCCAGGATCTGCACGCGCGGTTCCGCACCGGCGCGTTCGCGACAGGGCTCGACTTCGTGACCGCAGTCGGTGGCGCGGCCGAGACGGCGGGCCACCATCCCGGCATCCGGCTGGAGTACGGCTGGGTCGACCTGACGCTGCGCACTCACGAGGTCGGCGGCGTCACACGGCGCGATGTCGACCTCGCCCTGCGCATCAGCGCGATCGCCCGGGCGATGGGCCTGCCCTCGGAACCCGGCGCCCTCGCCGAGGTCGAGCTGGCCCTCGACACCGCGATGGTCCCCGAGCAGGGACCGTTCTGGGCGTCGCTGCTCACGGGCTCCACCGCCAACGCCGCCGGTGACGACGTCGTCGACCCCGCACGGCGCGTCCCGCTGCTGTGGTTCCAGCACACCGACAGCGACCGGCCGGACCGGCAGCGGTTCCACCTCGACGTCTGGGTCCCCCACGATGTCGCCCAGCGGCGCATCGACGCTGCGCTCGCCGCCGGAGGGACCCTCGTCACCGACGAATACGCACCGTCTTTCGTCGTGCTGGCCGATCCCGAGGGCAACCGCGTCTGCGTCTGCACCTGCCTCGAACGCTGACACCACCGGTCACGCCACCTCGCACGCACCCTGCGATCGAAGCCGCTCCAGCGCCGTCGCCTCCAGTCGGCGCGCCGTGGTCACGCCGATGCCGAGCGACGCGGCCACCTGCGGCCAGGACGCCCTCGGCCCACCGACACCCAGCCGGTAGCGCACCTCGATCACCCGGCGCTCCGCCGGCGGCAGCCCGGCCACGAGCCGCGGCAGGTCCGCCGGGACGAGCCCCGGACACGCCGCGCCCGGATCCCATCGCCGGTCGGGGACCTCGACGCCCCCGTCGGCCGTGTGCAACGGGACGGTGGCCGGCTCGGTGGCCAGCCAGCCGGCGACGCGGTGGACGTCCTCGCCGGTACGGGCGGCGACCTCGGCCGTCGACGGCGGCCGTTGGTACACCTGGAACAGCTCTCCGGCCATCCGCCTCGTCCGCGACCGCCGGCCGCGCCGTTTGGCCGCCGCCGAGGTGAGCGTCGCGTGGGCGTCCACCCGGCCCATCGCGGCCCGGATCCAGGGGCCCGCCGCCGTCGCCGGCCGGACGCCGCGGCGATGGTCGAAACGCTCCAGCGCCTCGATCAGCCCCACGCACCCCTCCTGGAACAGCTCGTCCTGCGATCGCCCGGTACGCCGCGCCTCCTGTCGCGCGAGAAACCCGACCAGCCGCAGATGCGCCTCGATGAGTTCACGCCAGGCCCGCCGGCCAGCCGCGGCGACACGGGCCAGTTCCGCGGGCGTCGCCCCGACACCGGTGGTCACCCGGCCGCTCAGCACCTGCTCGGCATACACTCCCGCCTCGACCGCGATGGCCAGTGCGACGTCCGTCCCGTCGTCGCGCCGGTCCTCCGGCTCGCTGTTGTTCGTCGTCATAGGCCGACCCTGCCCCACCCGGGGGCCGGATCCGCGGCCCGGACCGGACCGGTGGAGGCAGCATCGCGACAACACTCGTCGCTGTGGATCGGCTCACAAGCGGTCCCGTTCGTGGGCAGGGACGCGACCGGCCGGACCCGACGCCCGCCCGATCGCGGTCACTCCGTGAGCGAGCTCGACTCCTGGTACAGGTCGCGGCGACGTTCCTCCAGCTCCAGCAACTCGGAGAACAGCCGGTTGTAGCGCGTCGTGTCCTCCACGGGGTTCGTGCGCTGCAGGCGGGACTTCAACTCGGCGATCTGCCGCATGACCGCCAGAAGCCGCAGCCGCGCGGCGTACTCCCGCGCATAGCCGGACGAGGGCTCCCGCAGCACGGCCTCCACCCCCAGCGCGACGATGAGCTGGTCCAGCACCTCGTCCGCAGCGGCGCGACGCACCGCCTCGCTCCAGTTCCCCGCGCGCTCGGCGGTACTCAGCGCCACGAAGACCGCCCGGTACGCGGGATGGGTGAAGTCGTCGGCCGTGACCCCGTCCCACGCGGCGGCACCGTCTCCGCCGAAGACCTCCGGCGCCTGGAGCATGAGCTTGAGGGTGCCGCGCTCGACGGCAAGCGCGCGATCGCGCGGATCGGGCAGCGTGCGCAACGGCAGCCCTCCGTCGGCCGGTTCCACCGGATCGGCGTCACGACGCCGTCCGCCCCTGCGGACCCGCGCCACCTCGGCGCGCACCTCGTCAGGGTCGAGGCCCACCATGCCCGCGAGTTCGCGCGCATACCCGCTGGCCACGGCGTCGTCGCGGATGCTGCCCACGAGCGGAGCCGCCTCCCGCAGCGCCGCCACCCTGCCGTCGGCGCGGTCCAGATCGAACTTCGAGATCGTGTTCGCGAGGACGAACCTGTACAGCGGCCGGCGCGTCCCGATCAGCTCGCGCAGCGCCGCGTCTCCCTGCTGCTCGCGAAGGTCGCACGGATCCAGCCCGGACGGCTCGACGGCGACATAGGTCTGACCGATGAAGAACCGGTCCTCCTTGAACACCTTGAGTGCGGCCGCCTGGCCGGCCGCATCGCCGTCGAAGGTGAAGATGACCTCGCCGCCGAACGCCTCGTGGTCCCCCATGAGACGCTGCAGCAGCTTCGCATGATCGGCCCCGAACGCCGTCCCGCACGAGGCGACGGCGGTGTCGACACCGGCGACGTGGCACGCCATCACGTCGGTGTACCCCTCGACGACGACGGCCTGGCTCTTCTTGCCGATCGCCGTGCGTGCCAGGTCGAGCCCGTAGAGGACGTGCGATTTCTTGTACACGAGCGTCTCGGGGGTGTTGATGTACTTGGCCGGCATCCTGTCGTCGTCGAACAGCCTGCGCCCTCCGAAGCCGAGCACGAGCCGCCCGGCGTCCTTGATGGGCCACAGCAGCCGCCCCTGGAAGAAGTCGTAGCCGGACTCGCGGACGAGACCCGCACGCACCATCTCCTCGTCGCTGAACCCCTTGGCCCGCAGGTGGGTGCGGAGCAGGCGACCGCCACGCGGCGCGTACCCGACACCGAACCTCTCGGCGACATCGCGGTCGAACCCACGACCGGCCAGTTGCTGCCGGGCGGGCAGCGCCTCGGGGCTGAGCAGGAGTTCCTGGAAGAACTCCATGGCCGCCTGGTTCGCCTCCAGGACGCGCATCCGCGCGCCGGGCTCGACCCGCGGGCCTGCATCGTCGTAGCGCAACTGGATCCCGACCCGGTCCGCCAGCAGCTCGACCGCCTCGGCGAAGGACAGATTGTCGATCCGCTGGACGAAGGTGATCACGTCGCCGCCCTCGCCGCACCCGAAGCAGTAGTACAGGCCGCGCGCTGGGGTGACCTGGAAGGACGGGGTCTTCTCCTCGTGGAAGGGGCACAGGCCCTTCAGCGTGCCCGATCCGGCGCCGCGCAGGGTGACGTGGGAGGAGACAACGTCCTCGATCCGCGCCCGTTCCCGGACCGCGGCCACATCCTCGTCATTGATCCTGCCCGCCACGCAGCAGAGTCTAGCCAGCACGGTCGCGGAGCGGTCCCGTGGGTCTGCCCACGCGGGGCCCTGGCCGGGAATGAACCATCCTGCTAGTATTGTTGAACGGTCAACCAAACCGGAGGACGACATGAACGACCAGCAACTGCCCGCGGACACCGCGATGGGCACGGTGAGCCTCGACGTGGGCGATCTCGACGCGATGACCGCCTTCTACCACGACGTGATCCTGCTGGACGTCCTGTCCTCGGCCGGTGACGTCGCAGAGCTCGGTCGTGCCGGACGCACCCTCGTCCGCCTGCGACACCGCCCGGGCCTTCCCCGCGGCGAGCGCCGCAGCGCCGGGCTGTTCCACACCGCGCTCCTGCACCCCGACCCCACCTCGCTCGCGACCACCCTCGCGTCCGTCGCCGTCCACGCCCCGTCGCTGTACACCGGCGCCGGCGAGCACCTCGTCTCGCAGGCGTTCTACCTCGACGACCCCGAGGGAAACGGCATCGAACTGTACTGGGACAGGCCGCGCAGCGAATGGAGCTGGGACGACGCCGGGCACGTTCGCATGGACACGCTGTACATCGATCCCAACGGCTTCCTCGCCGAACATCTGGCCGCCGACGCCAAGGACTTCGTCCTCACCGATCCCGACCGGCGCCACGAACGCCCGCTCGCGCCGGACGAGGTCGTCGGGCATGTCCATCTCAAGGTCGGGCAGGCGGCGCGCGCGAAGGACTTCTACGTGGGCCTGCTGGGATTCGAGCTCACCGCCGAGATGCCCGGCGCCGTGTTCGTGTCGGCGGGCGGCTACCACCACCACATGGCGATGAACACCTGGGCGTCCCAGGGGGTGGGCCTGCGGAGCCCCGGCCTCGGTCTGGGCCGCGTCGACATCGAACTCCCCGGCCGGGATGCGGTGCTGGCCGCTGCCGCGCGACTGCGCGCGGGCGGCGTCGCCGTGGCCGACTCCGGCGAGGCGGTCGAGGCCGACGATCCGTGGGGGAACCGCGTCCGGCTGACCGGCGCCTGACCGACCCCGCCGGGCGCTCCGATCGATCCGCCCGGAGTCTCGAGACGCCTGGAGTCCACCGCGGGCCGGACGGCGCCCCTCAACCTGCGCCGGCGGGCGCCCGCCGGGTTCCCGGAGCCCGGGAATGCCTGCGCGGGCCGGGGGGCACGCCCTCCGGCCCGCGCGGGAGACCCGCGGGACGAGGTCTACTCGGCGTCGAGATCCTGCTCGATGAGGGACGCGATCGCCGAGACCGCCTCCTCGTTGTCGGACTCGACGGTGACCTCCGCGCCCTTCGCCGCGCCCAGCGTCATGATGAGCAGGGCAGATGCCGCATCCACCGGCTCCTCACCGGTGACGGACAGGAGGATCTCGTCGTCGAACTCATCGGCCTTCTCGGCGATGACCGCCGCGGGGCGGGCATGCAGCCCGACGGAGGATCCGACGATGACGGTCTTGGATGCCATGCTTCTTCCTTTCCTGGTGGTGGGCCCGATTCTCACACAGTCGAGGTCTTCGGCGCGCCGATGGACTTAAGTGCTAGCACGAGAAGGCCCGAAACCACCACCCCGGCGAGCAGAGCGGCAACGAATCCCCAGATCGGATCGATCGCGAAGAAGACGAAGATGCCACCGTGCGGAGCCTTCGACGTGACCTGCAGCGCCATGCTCAGGGCACCCGTGACGGCGCCGCCGGCCATCATCGACGGGATGACGCGCAGCGGGTCGGCCGCTGCGAACGGGATCGCGCCCTCGGAGATGAACGAGGCACCCAGCAGCCAGGCGGCGCGACCGTTCTCCCTCTCCACCTCGGTGAACAGCTTCGGACGCAGGGTCGTGGCGAGCGCCATCGCCAGCGGCGGGACCATCCCTGCGGCCATGACCGCGGCCATGATCTGCAGAGAGCCCTGGTTGTCGATGCTCAGCCCTGCGGTGGCGAACAGGTAGGCCGCCTTGTTGACGGGGCCGCCGAGGTCGAAGCACATCATGAGGCCGAGGATGACGCCCAGGACGATGGCGAGGCCCGGAGTGTCGTTGAGACCCTGGAGCGCGGAGGTCATCGCGGTCATGAGGGCGGCGATGGGCCGCGCGAGCACGAGGTACATCAGACCGCCGGTGAGCAGGGTCGTGAACAGCGGGATGATGACGACGGGCATGAGGCCCGCGAGCCACCGGGGCACCTGGAGCCGGCCGAAGGCGTACGCGATGAGACCGGCGATGAGACCGCCGACCAGACCGCCGAGGAAACCCGCGCCGGTCGCGACGGCCACGGCACCAGCGGTGAAGCCGGGCGCGATGCCGGGCCGGTCCGCGATGCCGAATGCGATGTAGCCGGCCAGCGCGGGGACGAGGAACCCGAAGGCCGCCCCGCCGAGCGCGAACAGGACCGCGCCGATGTACTCCATCAGGCCGCCGGGCGGCAGGTTCGTGAGCGAGTTCTGCAGGATGATGTCGGCCGCCGAGGCGTTGATCGTGTACCCGCCGAACAGGAAGCCGAGGGCGATGAGAAGACCACCCGCGGCCACGAACGGAATCATGTACGACACGCCGGTCATGAGCGCCTGCTGGATGCGCTTGCCCCAGCCGAGCTGCGAGCCGTGCGCCGCGGTGGCCGTGGCGGCGGACGCGTCGCCGGCCACGCGACGGGCCTGCGGGTCGGCCGCGGCCGCGATCGCCTCCTCGATCATCCGGCGGGGTTCGTTGATGGCTCTCTTCACGCCGGATTCGATGACCGGCAGCCCGGCGAACCGCTCGCGCCCCAAGACTCCGACGTCCGTGGCGAAGATGACGGCCGACGCGGCGGAGATCTGCTCGGCGGACAGCGGCTCCGTCGCGCTCGATCCCTGCGGCTCGACGAGGACATCGACGCCGAGTTCCTTGCCGGCGTTCACCAGGTAGTCGGCAGCCATGTAGGTGTGGGCGATACCGGTCGGGCACGCCGTGATCGCGGCGATCGTCGTCGCGGCCCCCGCCGTGACGGGGCCGGCGGCGGCCGGGGCGGGGGTGGGGACGGCGCCCGCGGCGGGCGCGGGCTCGGCGGCGGGCTCGACGACCCCCCGGACCAGGGACACGATCTCGTCGGGCGTGGCGGCGGCACGCAGCCCGGCGAGGAACTCCGGTTTCACGAGGGCACGGGCGAGCTTGGTCAGCAGCTTCAGGTGATCGGCGCCGCCCTCCGCGGCGGCCGCGATGAGGAAGACGATGTCCGCAGGGCCGTCCTTCGCCCCGAAATCGACGGGGGACGGCAGCCGGGCGAACCCGAGCGACGCCTGCGAGACGGCGGCCGAGCGGCAGTGCGGGATGGCGAACCCTCCCGGCATGCCGGTGGACGACTTCTCCTCCCGCGCCAGGGCGTCGGCGGCGAGGCCGGACGCCTCGGCCCGCCCGGTCGCGGCGACGATCCCCGCGAGGGAGGCGATCACCTCGGCCGGGGTGGCACCGAGATCGACGTCCAGCGTGACCAGTGATGGCTCGATGAGCGACGGTGATGACATGGTGGTGTTCCTTCCGTGAGGGAGTGGGCGTACGACGTCAGTGATCGAGCGCCGTCACCGTGACGGCTTCCGGGTCGGCCTGGCCGGGCCCGGGGAGGGCGGACCCGGGAAGAGCCGCGGCGGCCGAGCCGTAGGCGACGGCCGAGCGCAGGCAATCGGCCGGAGCCGATCCTGCGGTATGGGCGAGCAGGAACCCGGCGAGGGACGAGTCGCCTGCACCCACGGTGGACTTCACGACGGTGGGGGGCGGAGCGGCGTGCCAGGCCTGGCCCCCCACGCTGAGCAGCGCACCCGCGCCGCCCAGGGTGACGAGGACGAACTCGACGCCGCGACCGTTGAGGTCGGCGGCGGCTCGCCGGATCCGGGCGAGGTCGCCGGCCGCGGCGCGCTCCTCCATCTCGGCCGCGTTCATGCCCGTGAGCTGGCCCAGTTCCTCGGAGTTGGGCTTGACGAGGTGGGGCGCGGCCTCGGGGAACGCTCGGGCAAGCGCTTCGAGCGGGGCGTCGGACGTGTCGACGGCCACCCTCACGCCGAGGGGGCGCAGGGCCCGGACCATCTGCGGGTACCAGTCGACAGGCGTCTGCGGAGGCAGCGAGCCCGACAGCGTGACCCAGAGGGCGTTGCGGGCGCTCCCGACGAGGACATCGGTGAGCAGGTCGATGTGCGCGGCGGTGAGCGGCGCGCCGGGCTCGTTGAGCTTGGTCGTCGTCCCGTCGGGCTCGGTGAGAGTCAGATTCGTGCGGACGGGGGCGCCGATCTCGACGTTGCGGAACGGCACATCCAGGTCGCGGAGGGCGTCCAGCAGCGGATCGTGCCGATCCGCCGGGACGACGGCGAGGACGGGTCGCCCGGCCATGTGGACCGCGCGGGCGATGTTCACGCCCTTGCCTCCCGGCTCGACGGTGATATCGCCCAACCGATGGACGCCGCCGCGCACCAACGGCGCGGGCAGCTTCGCGCTCCGGTCGAGACTGGGGTTCGGAGTGACCGTGACGATCATGCGGTGATGACCTCGATTCGATGAGCAGAAAGGGCTTTCAGGTGGCTGCGACGGGCGCCGGAGTCGGTCACGAGCACGTCGACGTCATCGAGGTCGGCGAACTTGACCGTCGTCTCGACGCCGAGCTTGCTGGCGTCGGTGAGGACGACCACCTTGTCGGCGCACTGCACCATGGCCCGTTTGACGGCCGCCTCGTCCCAGTCCGGCGTCGACAGCCCGTGTCGCTCGCTGACCCCGTTGGTGCCGAGGAAGGCGACGTCGACGCGCAGGCTGCCGAGGGCCTCGGGGTTCCCGACCGTGGCGTGCGTGAGCGGCCGGACGCGTCCGCCGAGCATGTGCACCTGTGCGGCCGACCGACCCGCCAGCACGACCGCGGCGGGCAGCGAGTTGGTGAACACCGTGGCCGTATTGTCGGCGGGGATCAGCCCGGCCAGCCGCGCCGTGGTCGTGCCCGCGTCCAGCAGCACCGTCCCGCTCGACGGCACGAGCGCCAGCGCTGCTGCCGCGATTCGTTCCTTCTCACGAGCGAACTCGCTCTGGCGCGTGTCGAGCGCGCGCTCGGGAAGAGCGAGCAGTTCGGGCGGGACCGCGCCCCCGTGCACCCGGCGGAGCAACCCCGCCTTGTCCAGCGCCTCAAGATCGCGCCGGATGGTCTCCGGCGTCACGCCGAAGAGCTCGGCCGCGTCGACGACCGACAGTCTCCCCTCGGTGCGAGCGTGTTCCACAAGCGCGTGCCTGCGTTCCTCCGCGTACATGGCCACGATGCCTCCCAACCAAACGGGCGTTTGATTGAGTCCGACTCTATCCGTTTATGTGGAGTGGACGCAAGAGTTCCGGACAGATTCGGGCATACGAATCACAGACAAACGGGCGCGTCGGTGCGGCCCTCCGGTCACGCGCCGCGACCGATCCCCTTCGGCAGCCGGGAGACATCCCAGCCCAGAAGCTCCGATGCCTTGTCGAAGGCGAACTTGTCGGTCATCCCGCCCACGTACGTGACGGCGGCGACCGTCGCATCCGCGGCGTCCCGCCCGCTCGGCAGGACCTCGGCGTGGGCGGTGTAGTACTCCACCAGCGCGCGCAGCACGTCCACGACCGCCGCAGCTTGCGCGACGGACTCGGGACGGGTGTAGATGCGCTCGTAGTTGAAGGTGCGCAGCGCGGCAAGAGCCTCGTAGGCGGCCGGATCCATCCCCACCTGCCCGGTCGCGGCCACCGAGTGCGCGATCGCGCGCACGAAGGTACGGATCTGGTCCCGTCGCGTCCGGCCACAGACCTCCGTGACGACGCGCGGGAGGTCGGAGAGGTCCACGATCCCCGCTGCCACCGCGTCCTCCAGATCATGGGCGCAGTAGGCGATCCGATCCGACCAGCTCACGATCTCCCCCTCCACCGTGGCAGGGGCCGGACGCGACCAGGAGTGATTGCGGACGCCATCCAGCGTCTCCACGCACAGGTTCAGCGGGGTGAGCACGACGTCGGCCCCCCACGGGCCGTGGTCGTACCCCCCGGGCAGGAACACGTCGAACGCATCCTCGCTGGCGTGCCCGCCGGGACCGTGCCCGCAGTCGTGCGCGAGCGCGATGGCCTCGGTCAGGCTGACGTTGGCGCTCACCGTCCTGGCGATGGACACGGCGACCTGAGACACCTCGAGGGCGTGGGTCAGCCGCGTCCGCTGATGGTCCGTCGGAAACACCACCACCTGCGTCTTGCCGGCGAGCCGGCGGAACGCGGGCGAGTGGATCACCCGGTCCCGGTCACGTTCGAAGCAGGTCCGCTCGGGGTCGGGCTCCTCCGGCAGCGCGCGACGACCGGCGCCGCGCGCGAGGGCGGCGCCGCGGGCCAGGCGCTCCTCCTCCCACTCCTCCCGCGCGATCCGCCCGATCGGCCGCGCCAGGTCGATCCGGGCGCAGGAGTCGCCGTGGGCTCGCACCTGATCGCCGCTGGGATGCCCGGCCGTCGTCTGCGCCCAGGCGCGCGCCCGCGCCGTCGGCGCGCCGTCTGGCCCGTCCATCATGCCGCTCCTTCGTCCGTCAGCCGCCCGAGGTGGCCAGCTCGGCGGCGGACAGATCCGTGTCCTCGTCGAGGTCCTGCGAGTCGAGCCAGCCGTACGGCAGGACGACCTTCTCACGCGGCGAGCCCTGCCGCCCGCGCGGCGACCCCAGTTCCCCCTCGGGGAACGGCAGCGCTGCGTCGAGCTCCGCGAGCCAGCGGTCCAGGTCGGCGAAGCCGGAGACCGTCGCGAGCCCGCGCCGCACCTCGCCACCGACCGCGAATCCCTTGAAGTACCACGCCATGTGCTTGCGGAGGTCGATCAATCCCCGCTCCTCGCCATGGATGCCGGCCAGCAGTTCGCCGTGCCGCCGCACCGTCGCCGCCACCTCGCCCAGCGTCGGCAGCGCCACGCGCGGCCGCCCTGCGAAGGCGTCGGCGAGGTCCCGGAACAACCAGGGACGTCCGAGGCAGCCACGCCCGACGACGACACCGGCGCACCCCGTCTGCTCGACCATCGCCAGCGCGTCCGCGGCTTCCCAGATGTCTCCGTTGCCGAGCACCGGGATGTCGACCGCGGTCACGAGGTGGGCGATGCGATCCCATCGCGCCGTGCCGGAGTACGACTGCGCCACGGTGCGTGCATGGAGCGTGATCGCCGAGCACCCCGCATCCGCCGCGATCCGCCCGGCGTCCACATAGGTCACGTGGTCATCGTCGATGCCGATGCGCGTCTTCAGCGTCACCGGCACCCCGAAGGGCGCGGCCGCCCCCACTGCGGCGCGGAGGATCGCGGCGAGCCGGTCCCGTTTCCACGGGAGCGCTCCCCCTCCGCCCTTGCGCGTGACCTTGGGGACGGGGCATCCGAAGTTGAGATCGACGTGGTGGACGCCGAACTCGCCGCACAGGATGCGCACGGCCTCACCCATGACGGACGCGTCGACCCCGTACAACTGCACCGACCGGATCGCCTCGTCGGGGGCGAACGAGAGCATGTCGAGCGTCTTGGGGATGCGCTCGACGATGCCCCGGGACGTGATCATCTCGCACACGTACAGCCCCGCCCCGTGCTCGCGGCACAACTGGCGGAAGGCGAGGTTGGTGACGCCCGCCATCGGCGCGAGGACGACCGGCGTCTCCACCCGCAGCGCCCCCAGCACCAGGCCGCCCGTCCGCTCGCCCGTCGCCGTCACCGCACCTCCTGGAAACCCACATCCGTCGGATCGACAGCTTACGTCCCCGATCGAGTTGCCGATCGGCCGGAACTAACTGATAATGACTCTCATGTCGAACAGGATTCTCGCAGGGCTCGTCGCAGCCACGCTGCTCGCCTTCGGGCTGACGGCCTGCTCCCCCGCCGCGGAGAGCGGCAAACTCAAAGTCGTCGCAGCGTTCTACCCGCTCGCGTATATCGCCGAGACGGTCGGCGGGGACCAGGTCGAGGTGTCCAACCTCACCCAGCCCGGCGCGGAACCGCACGACCTCGAACTCACCGCTCAGCAGATCGCCTCCATCTCCGACGCCGACCTCGTGCTGTACCAGAAGGGGTTCCAGTCGGCGGTGGACAAGGCGATCGAGGCCAATCCTCCGAAGCACGCCATCGACACGTCGACCCTGGTCACGATGCTGGAGGCCACGGCCGAGGACGAGCACGAGGGCGAAGAGCACGAAGGCGAGGACGAGCACACGACCGACCCCCACACCTGGCTCGCCCCGCAGAACATGGTCGCCTTCACGACAGCCGTCACCGACGAGCTGAAGCAACTGGGATCGTCCCACGCCGACACGTTCGCCACCAACGGCGCACAGCTCACCAGCGACCTGAAAGAGCTCGACAGCCGCTACTCCACGGGCCTGAAGACCTGCTCCGTGCGCGATTTCATCACGTCCCACGCCGCCTTCGGATACCTCGCCAAGGCATACGACCTCACCCAGCACGGCATCGCAGGCCTCGATCCGAGCGTGGAGCCGACCACCGCCCGGATCGCGGAGATCCAGTCCCTCGCCACCCAGTACAAGATCACGACGATCTTCTTCGAGACGCTCGCCTCCCCCGCCATCGCCGAGTCCATCGCGACCGACCTGAACCTGAAGACCGACGTCCTGGATCCGCTGGAAGGAGTGACCGAGGATTCCCAGGGCACGAACTACATGGAAATAATGGACTCGAACCTGACCGCTCTGAAGAAGGCGAACTCTTGCTCATGAGCACCGCGTCCACCCCGGCCGTCGTGGTCTCGCACCTCGGCGTCAGCCTGGGTGGACTGCCCGTTCTGCGGGACGTCTCCTGCCGCGTGGAGACCGGTGACGTGACCGCGCTCCTCGGTGGCAACGGCGCGGGGAAATCCACCCTGCTCAAGGCCATCCTGGGCATCCGCCCGCACGAAGGCGGCGACATCGACCTGTTCGGGCGGCCGCTGCGGTCGTTCCGCGAATGGCACCGGATCGGCTACGTGCCCCAGCGCGGGAGCCTGCAGCTCCGGCAGGCGACCGTCACCGAGGTCGTGTCCTCGGGCCGCCTCGCCCGTCGCCGCCCGTTCTTCCCGCCGTCGCAGGCCGATCGGCTGGCGGTCGGCCACGCGATCGAGGCGGTCGGCCTCGCCGACCGCCGCCGCGACGCGTTCGCAGACCTGTCCGGCGGACAGCAGCAGCGGGCGCTCATCGCCCGGGCGCTCGCCGGCGACCCCGACCTGCTGCTGCTGGACGAACCGTTCGCGGGAGTCGACCTCGCCACACAGGAGCGGGTGGCCGAGGTCCTGCGCGACCTGCACGGCGAGGGACGGACGCTGCTGATCGTGCTGCACGAGCTCGGCCCCCTCGCCGCCGACATCGACAGTGGCATCGTCCTGCGCAACGGACGCGTCATCTCGACCGGTCCGCTGGAGGCGCACCAGCATCACCGCGACGGTCACGAGACCGTGGAGCCCGGCGGCCCGCCCCCGCTCGTCGCAGGCGTCGGAGAGGACGTCGGATGATCGACATTCTGATGCTCCCGTTCATGCAGCGCGCCCTGCTGGCGGCGTTCGCGATGGGGCTCATCGCCCCCGCCATCGGCACCTTCATCGTCCAGCGACGCCTCGCGCTGCTGGGCGACGGCCTCGGCCACGTCGCGATCGCCGGCGTGGGTCTGGCGCTCGCCACCGGCTCGGCACCGCTGCCCCTGGCGATCATCGTCAGCGTCGTGGGCGCCGTCGGCGTCGAACTGCTGCGCCAGTACGGCAAGGCGAGCGGAGACGTCGGCCTGGCCATCCTCTTCTACGGCGGACTCGCCCTCGGCGTCCTCCTGGCCGGGGTTGCCGGGCAGGGCGCCGGCGGACTGTCCCAGTACCTCTTCGGATCCCTCCTGACGGTGACCCCGTCCGACCTGTGGATCATCCTCGGCCTCGGCTTCCTCGTCCTCGTGCCCGCGATCGGTCTCGCCCCGCAGATCTTCGCCCTCGCCGCCGACGAGGACCACGCCCGCACCCTCGGACTGCCCGTCCGGCTGTACAGCATCCTGCTCGTCGTCCTCGCGGCGATCACCGTGGCCCTGTCCATGCGCACGGTCGGGCTCCTGCTCGTGTCGGCGCTGATGGTCGTCCCGGTGGCTGCCGCCAACAACATGGCGCGGAGCTACCGCGGGGCGATCGGGATGTCCCTCGTGCTCGGTGTCCTGGCCTCGGTCGGCGGCGTCCTCGGCTCCTACTGGCTGAACGCGGCCCCCGGGGCGACCATCGTCATCATGGCGATCGCCTTCTTCGCCCTCTCATGGCCCGTCGGGACGCTGCTGGCCCGCCGCCGCGCCCCGGTGCGGGAGATCGCCGAGCCCGAGGAACTGCCGCACACGACGACACCCGTGCCGCACCCGCACGTCCATTCCGACACCTGCGGTCACGTCATGGTCCATCACGACGATCATGTCGACTTCATCCACGACGGCCACCGGCACGCCGCGCACCTCGACCACTACGATGAGCACTGATCACCATGACCGAACATCCCACGCTGCCCCAGCCGCTCCGCCGTACCCGCCAACGGGCGGCCCTCGCCACCCTCCTGGCCGGGTCGAGCGAGTTCAAGACCGCGCAGGATCTGCACGGTGAGCTGATGGCTGCCGGCGAGCAGGTCGGCATCGCAACCGTCTACCGCACTCTGCAGTTGATGGCCGACGCGGGCGAGCTCGACGCGATCCGCACAGCGGACGGGCATGCGGCCTACCGCAGTTGCTCGACACGGCACCACCACCACCTGATCTGCCGCGACTGCGGCAAGACCGTGGAGATCCAGGCACCCGACTTCGAGACGTGGGCCGGCGAGATCGCACGCGCCAACGGCTTCACCGACATCGCCCACGAACTCGAGCTGTTCGGCCGCTGCGCCGACCACGGAGGATCGGTCAGCGCCTGACGAAGTACTCGTCGTACCACAGCAGGAAGCTGTAGACCGACCAGATCTTCTTCATGTTCTGCGCCTTCCCGGCGACGTGGTCGTCGAGGAGGGTGAGGATCTTGTCCTGCTGGAAGAACATCGCCGCCTCGGGGGACGCGAACGCACCTCGCACCTGCGCCGCGTACCGCTCCTGGCGCAGCCAGTCGTTGAGCGGCACGGGGAATCCCAGCTTCGGCTTGTTCGCGGTCCGCTCGGGGATCTCGCGCAACGCGGCCTTGCGCAGCGCCGCCTTGGTCGAGTCCTTCTGGACGCGGTACTTCGTGGGGATGCGCAGGGCGACCTTGAGCACCTCGCGATCCAGGAAGGGCACACGGAGCTCCAGCGACGACGCCATCGACATCTTGTCGGCCTTCAGCAGGATGTCGTGGAGCATCCACGTGTAGAAGTCGACGTACTGCATCTTCGTGACGTCGTCGAAGCCGGCGACACGGTCGAAATAGGGCTTCGTGTAGTAGGACGGCCTGTGCGCCGGGATGCGCTCGGCGAGGATGTCCTCCCGCTCCGCGACCGTGAAGTTGTACTCGTGGCGGAAGAACCGCTCCTCGATGGGCTCTGCCGAGCGCATCAGGAACCGCTGCCCGTGGAACGCGGGCAGTTTGGACACGACCCGCGCGATCGCAGCCCGCACCCGCGCCGGGACGACCTTCTCGTAGGGGGCGTAGTTGAGAGGCTCCGTGTAGCCGTTGTACCCGCCGAAAAGCTCGTCGGCCCCCTCGCCGGAGAGGACGACCTTGACGTGCCGAGCGGCGTTCTTGGCCAAGAAGTACAGCGGGACGGCCGACGGGTTCGGCAACGGCTCGTCCATGTGGTACTGGATGGTGCCCGCCGACCCGAAGAAGTCGTCCGCCGAGATCTTGTTGGCGACGTTCTCGACGCCGATGACGTCGCTGAAATCCTGCGCGTACGACAGCTCGGAGTACTTCTCCTCCTCGTAGCCGACCGAGAACGAGGTCACCGCCTGGATCTTCGCCAGCTCGTTCGTCGCATAGCTGGAGTCGACGCCGCTGGACAGGAAGCACCCCACCTCGACGTCGGAGATCTTGTGCGCACGCACCGACTCGGAGAACGTGTCGGCGATGCGATCGACCCAGTCGTCCATGCCCGGCTCGTCGTCGGGCGCGAACTCGTAGTCGAAGTAGCGCGTGACCGACAGGACACCGTCGGAGTAGGTGAAGTACTCACCGGCCAGCAGCTTGAACACGTCCACGAACATCGTCTCGCGGTCGGGGATGTACTCGAAGCTCAGGTACTCGGGCAGCCGACGGGTATTGACCTGCTTCACGAACGCGGGATGCGGCAGGAACGACTTGATCTCCGAGCCGACGAGGAACGTGTCGTCGTGGTGGTAGTAGTACACCGGCTTGATGCCGAACACGTCACGCGCCCCGAACAGCTTCTTCTCGGCGGCGTCCCAGATGAGGAAGGCGAACATGCCCCGCAGCCGGTTGCAGATCTCCGGTCCGTACTCCTCGTAGCCGTGGAGGATGACCTCGGAATCGCTGGCGGTCTTGAACGTGTGCCCCCGCGCGACGAGGTCGGTGCGCAACTCCTGGAAGTTGTAGATCTCGCCGTTGAACACCAGCACCAACGTGTCGTCCTCGTTGGTCATCGGCTGACGGCCGCCCGCGAGGTCGATGATCGACAGCCGCCGGAAGCCCAGCGCGACACCCCCGTCGACGTAGTAGCTGTCGTCGTCGGGGCCGCGGTGGGCGATGGTGTCGGCCATCGCCTCGATCAGCCCCTGCTGCGCTCCGAGATCCGTCTCATCATGGACGTAACCGACCCAGCCGCACATGGAACCCTTCCGCGTTAGACGTCGTGCTTGACGGACTTGCCGCTGACCTCGATGGTCCTGAGCGCCAGAGCGTCCAAGGAGTCCACGACGTCAGGCGCGAGGCCGAGATCGTGACCGAGGATCGAAAGCTCCGTACATCCTAGAACAACGGCCTCGGCTCCCCTGTCGCGCAGGTGACCGGCGAGCGCGTCGAAGCGCTCCCGGTCGACCGGGACGCCCGCCTTGACGCCGTTGTAGATGACGTCCATGACCTCGGCCTGGGTCTCGGGAGCGGGGACGACGCACTCCAGTCCCGCCGCCTCGCACGCCAGGTGGTACGTCCGGGCGAACAGCGTCCCGTCGGTCGCCAGGACGCCGAGCCTGCGCAGGCCCGGGACGCGGCGACGGGCACGCGCGATCGTCTCGTCGATGATGCTCAGGAACGGCACCCGCACCGACGCGGCGAGCTCGGTGTGGAACCGGTGCGCGGTGTTGCACGGCATCGCGATCGCGATCACGCCGACCGCCTCCAGCGCACGGGCGTCGGCCAGCATCACCGGCAGCGGATCGGCCTCGCTGCGCCCGACGATGAACGCCGTGCGATCGGGAATCGTGGCGTGCTGCAGGACGACGAGGTTGACGTGCTCCTGGTCGGTCGCGGCATCGGTCAGCGCGACGATGCGGTCCATGAAGTAGACCGTGGCCAGCGGGCCGACGCCGCCCAGCACGCCGATCGCCTGCTCGATCACCGCTGCCGCCCCAGGTACCGGTGGAACTTGCGCACCTGGTTGAGATGGTAGGCGGCGTTGTACGCCCGGCGCTTGAGCGTCAGATCGGGCGCGTAGACCTGCGGGTCGGACCAGCGTCCTTCACGGAACAGGCCCATCGCCCGCTCACGCATCGCGTCGTCGGCGACATAGCGGGAGATGACGTACTTCGGCACGAAGGTGAACAGGTGCTCGTTCGTCGCGACCTGCACCCCCTCCATCGGCTCGTTGCGCACGAGATCGCGGACCATCCACTCGGCCACGTTGTACCCGGCCGCCGTGTTGTAGAAGTTGCTGCGGCCCAGGCGGACGTTGATCTCGAAGAACTTGTAGGAGCCGTCGCGCGGGTCGTACTTCACGTCGAAGTTCGAGAACCCCGTGTACCCGATGTGCTCCAGGAACGCCGTGGCGTCGGCGACAATCCGTTCGTTGGGCTCGGAGATGATGGCGCACGGGTTGCCGATGGCCGAGGGGACGTGTTCCTCCAGCAGCGTGTGGCCCGCACTGGCGAACCGCACGGTGCCGCTCGCGTCGGAATAGCACGTCAGCACCCGCATGCCGGTGTCGGCGCCCGGGATGAACTCCTGGATCAGGAACTTGTAGTCGTAGGTCGAGCTGCGGACGTTCCGCAGCACCTCCTCCAGTTCGGCCCGCGAATCGAGGATGAAGACCTTCTTCTTCCCGGGGAACTGCGCATAGTGGTACAGGGCGCTGTCGGCCGGCTTGGCGACCACCGGGAAGGGGAAGTCGAAGTCCAACGGGGTGTCCTCGGCGACGTCGTAGACGAACGTCCCCGGATGGGCGATGCCGAGATCGGCGAGGATCTCGTAGAACCCGTCCTTGCGGACGATGCGGTTGAGCAGATCCTCGTCGATGTAGGGGATGAGGTAGTAGGGAGAGAGCAGATCCTTGTTCTCGATGAGGATCCGCACGTACCAGTCGCCGCAGCCGATGACCAGCAGCTTGATGCCCGTCGACTCGTACTCCCTGCCGATCGACACCAGGGTGTCGAGCAGCACCTGCTCCTGCTCGAGGTTCTCGACGTAGCGGTGCTCGACGAGACGGCTCAGCGCGATCGGCCCCGACCTGGTCATGTTCACGACGAGAGGCTGCAGTCCGTACGCCTCGTGGAACGTCCGTACCAGGCTGTAGGCGGTGATGTCGCCGCCGAGGATGACCGGCCGGAAATCGTGGGTCGTGAACTGCATCGCGTCCTCTCGTCTGTCGCACATGATAGGCCAGCGTCCACCGCCGCCCCCGGCGCCACGACCTGGCGGGACGTCCCCGCACGCGGCGGCCGGACGGTCAGTCGAACCCGTTCGCCGCCGTCCTCGCCGGAGCGGTCGTCGCGTCGATCCACGCCGCGAAGAACGCGTCCAGATCCTGCCCCGAACGCTCGGCGGCGAAGGCGCGGAACTGCTCCAGCGAGCGGGGGCCCTCCTGCTGCGCCCAGGCGCGGAACACGGGGAAGAACACCTCGTCGCCGAGCCGGTTCCGCAGCGCCTGCATGGCCATCGGCCCGCGGACGTACACGACCGTGAAGAGTCGTTCGACGCCCGGATCGGCCAGGCTCACCTGCCACGCCCCGAAGCGCCGGTAGGTGCGCTCGAAGGTGTCGCCGGCCGAGACGCCGCCGACCCGCTCCGCGTAGACCCACGTCGCGAAGGACGCCATGGCCTCGTTGTCGAAGATGTCGTCCCACCGTGCCAGCGTCACCGTGTTGCCGACCCACATGTGCGCCATCTCGTGGACGATCGTGTCGGTGTCGACCGAGCGTGCGTTGTACACCGGGCGCCCGGCCGTCTCCAGCGCCCCGAACCACATCCCGGCCGACGGGACGACGCCGCCGATGTCCGCCAGTGGATACGGGCCCAGGAACTCCTCCAGGGAGCGCACGATCTCGCCGGTGCCGCGCAGGGTGGCCAGCATCTGCGTGCGTTGCCGCGCGGCGATCTGCGTGCTCACGGCGTACACGTAGGGCCAGTCGCCGTCGGTGCCGGTGACCATCTCGAAGGACCCCATGGAGAGGAACACCGCATACGTCGGCACGGGTCGGCGCTGCTCGTAACGCCAGGTGTCCCGGGCAGGGTCGTCGTCGGCCGTCCCGACCAGCCGCCCCACACTGAACGCCTCCATCCCGGCTGGGACGGTGACGGTCACGTCGAACGCCGCAGGGTCGCTCGGATGGTCGTTCGACGGGAACCAGACGGGGGCCGACGCGGGTTCTCCGGCCGCCGTCCACTCCTCTCCGTTGACCAGCCACACGGTGTCGTCGGCCGCCGCCGGGTCGCCACCGTAGGTGACGGCCACCGTGAACTCGGCGCCCCCGGCGATGGGCTCGGCGGGAGTGAAGCGGACGTCGCGCTCCCCCGGTTCCTGCGTGAAGTCCGCGGGCTCGCCGTTGACGAGGACGGCGCTGACGGGAAGCAGCAGGTCGAAGGACAGCGAGGTCCAGGCGCTGCCCGCGGCCGCCCTGGCGGTCATGACCGTCGTCCCGCTGAGCCGCTCGGTGCCCGGATCCCAGGCCACGTCGATGTCGTAGGCGAGGGCGTCGTACCCGGTCGCTCCCGCCGCGGGGTCGTAGTCGTCGCCGACGCCGTCGGCGCCCTTCGCGAGGGGGAGCGGCGTCCTGGTCGGCGTGGTCGTTCGCGGCGCCTCCGGTGAAGCCGGGGATCCGTCGGGCGGCCGCGACCGCCAGGCGAGGATCCCCGTGCCCGCGATGCACAGCGCGACCAGTCCGATGAGGACGATCCACAGGACGCGGCGCGGCGGATCACCGTTCGACATGCACCAAGGATCGCAGGCGGTGGTCCAGTTGCCAGCCCACGAAGGACGCGACGAGGTCGCTGGCCTGCCGCTGCACGATATCGGGGACCGCGCGGGTCGAGACCCAGTCGCCGTCGCGGAGCGCGAGCAGGTAGGGCATCGTCCGACTGCGCGGGACCGCCGAGCCGGGCGGGCGGCACTGGCGGCAGACCGCGCCTCCGGCGGTCGCGGAGAACGCCTCGTGGGGGCCTGGCGCACCGCACGCGGCGCAGGTGTCGAGGCTCGCTCCGTAGCCTGCGAGCGCGACGGCGCGCAGCAGGTACGAGTCCATGATCATGCCGGCCGGCCGGGGACCGTCGGGTGTCCCTGTGGTCAGGGTCCGCAGCGCGCCGACCAGGAGCAGGTGCTGGCGCAACGCGGGCTGGTGGTCCTCCCCGACGACCCGGTCGGCGGTCTCGGTCATCACCTGGGCGGTGGTGAACAGCCGGTAGTCGGCACGCATCGGCTCGGAGAAGGGGTGGAGCGTCACGGCCTGCGTGATCGTGTCGAGGGTGCGGCCGGAGGCGATCTCCAGGTCGACGTGGGAGCACGGCTCGAGGCGTCCGCCGAACTTGGACGACACCCGGCGTACCCCCCGCGCGACGGCCCGCACCTTGCCGTGCAGCCGCGTCAGGAGCGTGACGATGCGATCGGCCTCGCCCAGCTTGTGGGTACGAAGGACGATGGCCTCGTCGCGATAGGTCGGCACCGGTCCATTGTCTCCCGCCACGTCCGCCGGTGCCACGCCACGCCGCGCCGTCGGCGACAGGACAGGCCACGTCGTGCGGTCGTGCGGAGTCGGCCGGGCCGCGAGCGGCCGGGGTCGGGGCATCGCGAGGAGCGGGCAGGAGCATCGCTCCCGTGGACGCAATAGGCTCGAGGCGTGACTCGACCGCCGACACCGCATCCCAGCGGCGCGCGCCCTCCGGTGCTGCCCGCCGACCTCGTCCCGCAGCACGTCGCGCTCGTCATGGACGGCAACGGACGCTGGGCGAAGGCCCGCAACCTGCCCCGCACCAAAGGGCACGAAGCAGGCGAGACGTCCCTGTTCGACGTGATCGAGGGCGCGATCGAGATCGGCGTGAAATACCTGTCCGCCTATGCGTTCTCGACCGAGAACTGGCGCCGGTCCCCCGCCGAGGTGACCTGGCTCATGGGCTTCAATCGCGACGTCATCCACCGCCGCCGAGACCAGCTCGACGACCTCGGCGTGCGGGTGCGATGGGCGGGCCGACGGCCCCGGCTGTGGAAGTCCGTCATCTCCGAGCTGGAGACCGCCGAGAGCCAGAGCCGGGACAACAGCGTCCTGACGCTGCAGTTCTGCGTCAACTACGGCGGCCGAGCCGAGATCGTGGACGCCGCGCGGGCGATCGCCGCCGCCGCGCAGCGCGGCGAGCTCGACCCTGCGCGACTCACCGAGGATCGCTTCCGGCGGTTCCTCGACGAACCCGACATCCCCGACGTCGACCTGTTCGTCCGGTCGTCGGGCGAGCAGCGGACGTCCAACTTCCTGATCTGGCAGTCCGCCTACGCCGAGCTGGTGTTCCTGGACCGGCTGTGGCCCGACTTCGACCGGCGCGACCTGTGGCGGGCGATCGAGATCTACGCACACCGCGACCGGCGCTTCGGCGGAGCGATCCCGAACGAGGTCACGCCACCGCGCTGAGTCCGTGTGCCGGATGGGTGAGCCCGTCGACGACGGAGGGTGAGCCCGTCGACGACGGAGGGTGAGCCCGTCGACGACGGAGGGTGAGCCTGTCGACGACGGTGGGTGAGCCTGTCGAAGCCACCCGCGAGTCACGCCCACGTCCTTTCGACAAGCTCAAGGACCGGTGGGACAAGTTCAGGTCCTTTCGACAAGCTCAAGGACCGGTGGGACACAAGCTCAAGGACCGGTGGGACACAAGCTCAAGGACCGGTGGGACACAAGCTCAAGGACCGGTGACCGATCGAGCTAGTCGGCCCCGAGATCGAAGCTGGAGCGCTCTTGGGCGCCCTCGATCAGCGGCTCGTCCACGCTCTTGTCGGGCCGGGCCTCGATCTGGGCCGCCTTGCCCGCCTCGACGTGCCCCACGAGTTCGCTGACCTCGCCGGCGATGACGCCGATGGCCGAGTACTGCTCGAGCCGGGTGCGCGAATCGGCGATGTCGAGATTGCGCATGGTGAGCTGACCGACCCGGTCCTCAGGGCCGAATGCCGCATCGCCGACCCGCTCCATCGACAGCCGCTCGGGCTGGTAGCTGAGCGAAGGCCCGGACGTGCTCTGGATCGAGTAGTCCTCGCCGCGCCGCAACCGGACGACGACCTCCCCGGTGACCGCCGACCCGACCCACCGCTGCAACGACTCGCGGATCATCAACGACTGCGGATCCAGCCAGCGCCCCTCGTACAGCAGCCGTCCGAGCTTGCGGCCCTCGGAGTGGTACGCCGCGATCGTGTCCTCGTTGTGGATGGCGCTGACCAGCCGCTCGTAGCCGATCTGCAGCAGCGCCATACCGGGCGCCTCGTAGATGCCGCGCGACTTCGCCTCGATGATGCGGTTCTCGATCTGGTCGGTCGTCCCCAGCCCGTGCCGGCCGCCGATCTCGTTGGCCTTGCGGACGAGATCGACCGGCGACTCGAAGGTCTCCTCGTTGATCGCCACCGGGCGTCCTTGCTCGAACCGCAGCGACACGTCCTCGGTGTCGATCCGCACCTCGGGACGCCAGGACGCGACGCCCATGATCGGCTCGACGATGTCGACCCCCTGCGTGAGGAGTTCGAGCTCCTTCGCCTCGTGGGTGGCGCCCCAGATGTTGGCGTCGGTGCTGTACGCCTTCTCGGCGGAGTCGCGGTACGGCAGACCGCGCTCGGCCAGCCACGCCGACATCTCGGCGCGACCGCCCAGCTCGCGCACGAAGTCCGGGTCGAGCCATGGCTTGTAGATGCGCAACTGCGGGTTGGCGAGCAGACCGTAGCGGTAGAAGCGCTCGATGTCGTTGCCCTTGTAGGTGGAGCCGTCGCCCCACACGTTCACGTCGTCGGACTGCATGGCCCGCACAAGGTACGTCCCCGTGACCGCGCGCCCGAGCGGCGTCGTGTTGAAGTAGGTCCGCCCTGCCGAGCGGATGTGGAACGCGCCGCACGTGAGCGCCGCGAGGCCCTCCTCGACCAGCGGCAGCGTGCAGTCCACCAGCCGTGCGATCTCCGCTCCGTACGCGAGCGCCCGTCCCGGCACCGACTCGACATCGGGTTCGTCGTACTGACCGATCACCGCGGTGTACGTGCAGGGGATGGCTTTGTTCTCGCGCATCCAGGCCACGGCGACGGAGGTGTCGAGACCGCCGGAGAAGGCGATCCCCACGCGCTCGCCTTTGGGCAGGGACATCAGGACCTTGGGCATGGACACGATCCTATGGGTGGACGCCCCGGGCCGCTCACCGCCGACACGGTGCGGACGACCGGCGGCCCTCCGGCGCGAGTGTGCGACGGGCCGAAGAGCCCCGGAACGCCGCGGCGGCGGGTGCATCCGCACCCGCCGCCGTCCGTCGTGGCGACATGTTCGCCGTGTCGGTCCTACTTGCCGTCCCTCTTGAACAGCGACGAGATGAGGTCGCGGTTCATCTGGCTGATGACGTCCAGCGGGATCTGCTTGGGGCAGACCGCCGCGCACTCACCGATGTTGGTGCAGTTGCCGAACCCCTCCGCCTCGTGCTGGGCGATCATGCCCTTCACCCGCAGATGACGCTCGGGCTGGCCCTGCGGCAGCATCGCGAGATGGACGATCTTCGCCGAGGTGAACAGCATCGCCGAGCCGTTCGGGCACGCGGCGACGCAGGCTCCGCAGCCGATGCAGGTCGCTGCGTCGAACGCCCGATCGGCGTTCTTCTTGGCGATGGGAGCGGCGTGCGCGTCGGGGGCGGTGCCGGTCGGGGCGGAGATGTACCCGCCGGCCTGGATGATCCGGTCGAACGCCGTCCGGTCGACGACCAGATCCTTGATGACCGGGAAGGGCTCGGCCCGCCACGGTTCGACATCGATCACCGCGCCGTCGGAGAAGCTGCGCATGTGAAGCTGACACGTGGTCGTCACCGACGGGCCGTGGGCCACGCCGTTGATGACCACGCCGCACATGCCGCAGATGCCCTCCCGGCAGTCGTGGTCGAATGCGACGGGCTCCTCGCCCTTGACGGTGAGGTCCTCGTTGAGCATGTCCAGCATCTCGAGGAACGACATGTCCGGTGAGACATCGGCAACCTGGTAGGTGACCATCCGTCCCTGGGCCTCGGCGTTCGGTTGCCGCCAGATGCGAAGTGTGATGTTCACTTGTAACTCCGTTGCTTCAGCTCGATGGACTCGTAGATGAGGGATTCCTTGTGAAGCACGGGTTTCCCACCACTGCCGAACTCCCACGCGGCGACGTAGAGGAACTCGTCGTCGTGGCGCAGCGCCTCGCCGTCCTCGGTCTGCGACTCGGCCCGGAAGTGGCCGCCGCACGACTCGCGCCGATGGAGCGCGTCGATGCACATCAGCTCGCCGAGCTCGAAGAAGTCGGCGACGCGACCCGCACGTTCGAGGGACTGGTTGAAGTCCTCGTTCACGCCGGTCACCAGGACGTTCTCCCAGTACTCGGCCTTCAGGTCACGGATGAGTCCGATCGCCTTCTTCAGGCCCTCGGCGGTCCGCTCCATGCCGCAGTACTCCCACATGATCTGGCCGAGTTCCTTGTGGTACGAGTCGACGGTCCGCGTGCCCTTGATGGACAGCAGCTTGTCGATGCGTCCCTTCACCGAGGCCAACGCCTCCTGCGCGGCCGGGTGCGAGTCGTCGATCTTCTCGAACGGCGCGTCGGCCAGGTAGTCGTTGACCGTGTTCGGCAGCACGAAGTAGCCGTCGGCGAGCCCCTGCATGAGGGCGGACGCACCCAGCCGGTTCGCGCCGTGGTCGGAGAAGTTCGCCTCGCCCGCCACGTACAGGCCCGGGATGGACGATTGCAGGTCGTAGTCGACCCACAGGCCACCCATGGTGTAGTGCACGGCCGGGTAGATGCGCATCGGCAGTTCGTACGGATCCTCGCCGGTGATCTGGAGGTACATGTCGAACAGGTTCCCGTAGCGGGCGGCGACGCCGTCCTTGCCGAGCCGGGAGATCGCGTCCGCGAAGTCCAGGTAGACGCCGCGGCGGACCTGCCGCTCCACACCGTCCTGCCCGACCTCGGTGACGGCGGGGCCGACCCCGCGACCCTCGTCGCACATGTTCTTCGCCTGCCGCGACGCGATGTCGCGGGGGACCAGGTTGCCGAACGCCGGGTAGATCCGCTCCAGGTAGTAGTCGCGGTCCTCCTCGGCGATCTGGCGGGGATCCTTGTCGCAGTCCTCGGCCTTCTTCGGCACCCAGATGCGCCCGTCGTTGCGCAGCGACTCCGACATCAGGGTCAGCTTCGACTGCGTGTCGCCGTGCACCGGGATGCACGTCGGGTGGATCTGCGTGTAGCACGGGTTGGCGAAGTACGCACCCTTGCGGTGTGCCCGCCAGTTGGCGGTCACGTTGCAGCCCATGGCGTTGGTCGACAGGAAGAACAGGTTGCCGTAGCCGCCGGTCGCCAGCACGACGGCGTCGGCGTACCACGTCTCGATCTTGCCGTTGACCATGTTGCGGGTGACGATGCCGCGGGCGCGGCCGTCGGCGACGATCAGTTCGAGCATCTCGTGCCGCGTGTGCATCTTCACCGTGCCGGCCGCCACCTGACGCTCCAGCGCCTGGTACGCGCCGATCAGCAACTGCTGGCCGGTCTGGCCGCGGGCGTAGAACGTGCGCTGCACCTGCACGCCGCCGAAGGAGCGGTTGTCGAGCAGGCCACCGTACTCGCGGGCGAAGGGAACGCCCTGCGCGACGCACTGGTCGATGATGTTCGCACTCACCTCGGCGAGACGATGGACGTTGGTCTCGCGGGCGCGGTAGTCGCCGCCCTTCACCGTGTCGTAGAACAGCCGGTAGACCGAGTCGTTGTCGTTGCGGTAGTTCTTCGCCGCGTTGATGCCGCCCTGGGCGGCGATCGAGTGTGCCCGCCGCGGGCTGTCCTGGTAACAGAAGTTGAGGACGTTGTACCCGGCCTCGCCGAGGGACGCGGCGCCGGCGCCACCGGCGAGCCCCGTCCCGACGATGATGACCGTCATCTTGCGACGGTTCGACGGATTGACCAGCCGCGCCGTGAACTGGCGCTCCGACCACTTCTTGTCGATCGGGCCGGCGGGGGCCTTCGTGTCCGCGACCGGATCGCCCTCGATGTAGTAATCCACTGCGTCGTTCATCGTCATCAGCCTCCGAAGGGTGCCAGGTGCAGGAACACGAACGTCGGCGGGAGCATGAACCCGACGTACAGCAGGATCGCCACGAAGTACGCCAGCCCGTTGAGAACCCGCTCGGCCTTCTTGCTCAGGTTCGCGCCGAGCGTCGTGAAGGCGCTCCAGAACCCGTGCCGCACATGCATGCAGACAGCGATCATGCACACCGCGTAGATCACCCACACCAGCGGGCTGGAGAAGGCGCCGAGGAACATGAGGTACGGCGAGTGCTGGGTCTGCTCCAGGTCATACCCCAGCGGGACCGTCTTCGTCGTGAACTGCAGAATGTGGAAGATGATGAACAGCGCGAGGATGATCCCGCCCCAGCGCATCGTGCGCGCGGAGTACGTCTGGACCTTCCTGGTCACATGCTGGTACTTGGATCCACGCGCCTTCGCCGACCTGTGCCACAGGTAGATCGCCGACCACATATGCAGGACGACGGCCGCGAGAAGGAAAACACGGAAGATCCAGATGAACCAGCCACTGGGCACGAGCGGGTAGAGGATGTCACCCTTGAGCCACTCGGCATAGTGGTTGAATGCCTCCTCGCCCATGAACATCTTCAGATTGCCGTACATGTGCATGAGAAGGAAGCCCACGAGGATGAGGCCGGTCACGGCCATCAGCGCCTTGATGGCTACCGATGACCGCACCGCTCTCTGATGGGTTGTTAGAGTTGTAGTCGCCACACCGACACCATACGGCCTCACGGGTTTTCAGGCCTGGCCCCCCACCAAACTCCTGCAGGATCTCTCGCCGAACGGCCGATCTGCACGTCTTTTCGGTCACGACCGGCCTGTGTACACCTTTCCGGGAGAGGTCGTGCCGAGGAGGGTGCTGACCGTGACCATGGTGTAGCCGGCCTTGTTGAGCGTCGCGATGAGCTTGGGAACGCCCTTCACCGTCGACGAGTGGATGTCGTGCATCAAGATGATGCTGCCCGGCCGGACCTCCGACATGGCCACCGAGGTCAGCTTGTCCGCGGAGCGGTGCTTCCAGTCCAAGGTGTCCACGTCCCAGGTGATGATCGCCATGCCGTTGGCCGCGCACAGCTTCTTGACCGCTGCGTTCATGGCCCCGTACGGCGGCCGGAACAGGGTGATCCGGCGACCGGTCTGCGCCTCCAGGCGCTGCTTGGAACCGGCGATCTGCTTGGTCATCCCCTCCGTGCCCAGCTTGGGCAGCGCCGGATGGCTGATCGAGTGGTCCCCGATCTCCATGTACGGGTTGGCCGCCACGGACGCTGCACCGGAAGGGTTGTTCGCCGCCACGGAGCTGAGGAAGAAGAAGGTCGCGGGGACCCGTGCCGCCGTCAGCGTCTGCACGAGGGACGCCGCCTGGCTTCCCGGACCGTCGTCGAAGGTCAGGGCCACGCAGGCGTGCCTGCTGCAGTCGACCTTCGTCCCCAGCGCGGGCTGGGTGACGGCCCGGCGCGCCGTGCCGTTGGCCGCGCCGGACTTCGACCCGGTAGCCGTGGCCCGGGCGGTCGACGGCTGCGCCGTCCGCGGCGACGCGGAGGACGCAGAACCTGTCGCGGTCGCCGACGCGGATGCCGAGGCGACGGACGCGGAGGAGGCCGCGGCGGACGGCGCTGCCACGGTCGCCGACGCGGCCGGCGTGGCCGTGGACGCGACCGGATCGGCGGTGACCACCGTCGCCGCCCGCGCGCACCCGACCATCGACACGGCGAGCGCGACGACGCTCACGACCGCCACCACGGCATCGGTTCTGGTGCTCACCAGCAACTCCGCTTCCGCCAGGGGGCGGCGCAGTAGACCGCCCCGGTCTGCCAGGTGTTCGGGGACGACAGTTCGGCCACCGGCACGAGCGTGAAGCCCGCCTCGGTGAGTCGCGACACGATCTCGGGGATCGCATCGACGGTCGTCGCATGGATGTCGTGCATGAGGACGATGTCGCCCGCCTCGGCGCCGGTCGCGGAGGCGATCGTCGCCTCTGTGGACTTCGTCTTCCAGTCGAGCGTGTCGATGGTCCACTGCACGAGGACCTGGTTCTGGGCGCCCACGATCTTGTTGATCCGCCGGTTGTGGCTGCCGTACGGCGGTCGCATCATCACCGGCCAGTCGCCGGTGATCTTCTGTAGTGCCACGGCATTGCGTCGCACCTGGTCTTTCGCCGCCTCGTCGCCGGACGCAGGCAGGGCGTTGTGCCGCCAGGTGTGCGAGGCGACCTCGCTGCCGCTCAGCGCGACGGCCTTCACTCCGGCCGGGTCCTCCTCGATCATGGAACCCAGTTGAAAGAAGGTGGCCGCGACACCCGCGTCGGCGAGCGCGGCGACAGCCTCGGCCGTGCGCTCACCCGGGCCGTCGTCGAAGGTCAGCGCGACGCACTTGCGCGACCGGCAGTCGCCGACGACGTCCGCGTCGGGTCGAGACCCCGCCGCCGCGGTCGCCAGCGTCGTCACACCCGGTCCGTCCACGCCCTGCGTGTAGTGGGACGGGTGGGTCGCGGCGCCGAGCGCCTCGTCGCCGAACTCCGACAGCCATTCCTGCGCGACATCCTTGTCGATCGACACCGTGAGAAGGGCGTCGGCGGCGCCTGCCGCACGTCCGGCGAAGGAGACGACCAGATCACCGCTCTCGTCGAAGCCGATCGCCGGGCCGGTGCCCTGCGGCGCGCCCGGCGACCCCAGCGCGGCGGTCGCCGCCGCCTCGTCTCCGCCCTTCGCGCCGACGTCGGCCGCCACGGCCTTCACGAAGGCGTCCCACGAGCCGGGGTCGATCAGCACGGCGCCGGTGGCGACCGTGCGGGCACCTTCCGCGTACCACAGGCTGACCGGTACGACCGCCTCGCCGGCGCTGCCACCCGCGGTGGCGACGGTCAGCACCACGCCGAGCAGGTCGTTCGAGGCTGCGATCGCGTGCCATGTCACGTCGACCGTGCCGCCGGACCTGCCCCGGGCTCGCAGCGCCTTGTTGCGCACGATCTGCGCCGCCAGGTTGAGAGCTGTCGCCCTGGACACCTCCGGCACCGCGGTGGTCACGCCGTCACCCGACAGCGTCGCGTGGGTCAGCCCGCCGATCAGCGACTCGTCGACGACCGCGAACGCCGCCTCACGCGTGGTGGGGGAAGGGGCCGGGGTCACAGGTGCCGTGTCCTGCGCACAGCCGGCCAGCCCGAGTGCGATGGCGATCACCATCGCCGCACGCGACGCCCCAGAACGGAACACGATCTCTCCTTCATGAACCTGTCATGATCCTATGAGATGGGAACGCTGTAGCCGCGCGGCACCACCCGTCAGCCAGAAGGTATTTCGTCATCTCCGGGCGTGTCGGCGCCACATGGCCCGTCGGCAGCGCCCGCTGCCGGCTCCGGATGCGCCTCGTTCACCGCCCGGGTGCGCGCCCGCGCCTGCTCCCGGCGCCACGCGGCGATGGCGGCATGGTGGCCCGACAACAACACCTCGGGGACGTCGAGCCCGCGCCACGAGGCGGGCTTGGTGTAGTTGGGATACTCCAGCAGACTCCAGTCGGCCGAGTGGGACTCCTCGACGAGCGACTGCGGATTCCCGAGCACCCCGGGCAGGAGCCGGACCACCGCCTCGACGATCGCGAGCGCGGCAACCTCTCCCCCGTTCAGCACGTAGTCGCCGAGACTGATCTCGTCGACGGGGAGGATCGTGCGGGCGTACTCGACGACGCGCGCATCGATCCCTTCGTACCGTCCGCAGGCGAGGATGAGATGTGACTCACGCGCCAGCGCGTCGGCCGTCGCCTGCGTGAAGGGCACTCCGGACGGGGTCGGGACGATCAGCCGCGCCCCGGGCCGCGCGAGGTCGTCCAGGGCGAGCCCCCACGGCTCCGGCTTCATGACCATCCCCGCTCCACCGCCGTAGGGCGTGTCGTCGACGGTGCGGTGCCGATCGCTGGTCCACGCGCGCAGATCGTGCACGGCGACGTCGATGATGCCCGTGGCGGCCGCTTTGCCCACCAGCGACAGGTCCAGCGGGGCGAAGTAGTCGGGGAAGATCGTGACGATGTCGAGCCTCATCGCGCCTCCACCGCGGCGTCGTCGAGGAGCCCGGGCAGGTCGACGACCGTGCAGGTCCCTGCCGCGAGGTCGACGTCGGGAACCAGTTCGGCCACGAACGGGACATAGCGGGTCGCATCGCCCACGCGCACGACGAGGAGGTCCTGGGCGGGAGGGTGTTCGACAGCGACGACCGTCCCGATGGTTCGGCCCTCGCGCGTGCGGACCGTGAGTCCCACGAGCTGCCTGTCGTAGAACTCCTCGGGATCGACGGGCGTCAGGTCGGCGGGGACCGCAGCCAGCAGGACGGCACCGCGCAGCTCATCGGCGGCCGTCCGGTCGGCGACGCCGGCGAACCCGACCAGCAGGCTGCCACCGTGGCGCCGGGTTCGCTCCACGGTGAGGACCCGGCCGTCCTCGGTGATCAGCCGCGAACCCGGCGCGAACCGTGTCTCGGGCTCGCTCGTCGCGAGAGCGACGGTGACCTCGCCACCGAGCCCGTGCCCGCGGCCGACTCTGCCGACGATCACCTCGACCTCGTCCACGGACGTCTCCTTCATGCCGAGACGCCCCGAACCGATGGTCCGGGGCGTCGAGGGTCTTCTCAGCGACGGCCGCGCGACCGCCTGTCGACATCGACGAAGTCGACTCGGATCGGACCGCGATCGTTCAGCGCCGCGACCACCGTTCGCAGTGCCGACGCGGTACGTCCCTGTCGTCCGATCACCTTGCCGATGTCGTCGGGGTGGACACGGACCTCCAGCACGCGCTGGTGCCGCCGGTCGGCATCGGTCACGCGCACGTCGTCGGGGTTCCGGACGATGCCCTTGACGAGATGCTCCAACGCCTCGGCGAGAACGGTCACGCGCCCTCGTCCGCGTCGGCCGACGCCTCGGCGTCGGCGGCCTCGGGCTCGGCGGCGGCCGGTGCCTCGTCCTTCTTCGTCGCGGTGAACGCGGCGACGGCGGGGTCGTCGTTCAGGTCGGCCAGGGCGGCGTTGAAGACCGCGGCCTTGTCGGCGCGATCGGGTTGCGGCTCGATGCCGGAGGGGGCGTCGGAGCCGCTGAACTTCTGCCAGTCACCGGAACGGGTGAGCAACGCGACGACCGCCTCGGTCGGCTGCGCGCCGACCGACAGCCAGTACTGGGCGCGCTCGGAGTCGACCTGGATGATCGACGGATCGCTCTTCGGGTGGTACAGCCCGATCTCCTCGATCGCGCGACCGTCGCGCTTGGTGCGGGAGTCCATGACGACGATGCGGTAGTGCGGATCGCGGATCTTGCCGAGCCGCTTCAGACGAATCTTGACAGCCACTTGTGTGGGTTCTCCTGTTGGACTTCAGCCGGGGACGATCCCGGCTCGGTGGACGAGTCTGCACCCGATCGTGGGGAATCGCGCACAAGCTCAGATGGATCTCGACCGCGGGGCGAGAGAGGGCACCCGTTGACGAGACGCGCATCGCATTCTGCCAGATTTCACCCCGCGGGGCGAACCGGTGGGGCCCGGACCCCTGCCCCTGTGCGCCGAACGCTCCGCAACTGCCGGATTCGCGCGAGTTTCCGACAGTTCCGGAGCGTTCGCCGGGGCGTGGTGGACGCATGCCGCGACGGTATCGATGCATGTCAGGATGGCATGGTGTCCGACGTGCACTCCCACCTGACCACCTGGCCGGCCGCCGAACGGCCGGAGTTGCTCGCACCGGCGGTGGCAGCCGCTCTGACGTATGTTCTTGGCGCCCGCGTGTTCGAGATCGACCCGGCGCTCGCCGACACCGCCGCGATGTGCGCCGCCTACGACGTGCCGTTGGACACCTCCGCGAACTGCGTGCTCGTGACGGGACGCCGCGGCGGCGACGAGCGCCACGTCGCGTGCGTGGCGCTCGCCACGACCCGCGTCGACGTCAACACGTTCGTTCGCAAACGGCTCGACGTGCGCAAGGCGTCCTTCAGCGCGATGGAGTTCGCGGTGTCGGCCAGCGGCATGGAGTACGGGGGGATCACGCCGATCGGCCTGCCCGCGGGCTGGCCCGTCTGGATCGACGCCGCCGTGGCCGCGACCGCCGAGGTCATCGTGGGCTCCGGCATCCGCGGATCGAAGATCCTGCTGCCCGGAGCCGATCTCGCACTGCTGCCCGGTGCGGAGGTGCTCGAGGGGCTCGCCGTTCCCGTGCTGCGCTGAGCTCAGGCCTGCGACCGGTTGTAGTCCGGGCGCGCCATCCGGAACACATCGCCCAGGGTCGCCCACTCGTCCACGCCCAGCTTCGACAGGGGCCGCAGATCCTGCGGCCGCGGATGGGGTCCTTCGGGGTGGTTCTCCTCGATCACGTCCGCGTCGATGACCCAGCCGAGAACCTCGCCCACGACGAAGTGACCGTCGCCGAACTCCACGATCTGATGCAGGCGGCATTCGAGGGTGCACTGCGCGGACGCCGGCCGGGGAGGCGCGACGAAGACGCTCGGCTCGGCGGCGATGCCGCACTCGACGAACTCGGACCGGTGCGGCGGGAAGTTGCTCGCCGTCTCGTTGACCTGGCCGACATGGCCGGGCGTCGCGACCGTCACCGTGAACTCGCCCGTCTCCCGCACGTTGCGGACGGTGTCCTTCACGCCGAACGAGGTGAAGCCGATCATCGGCGGCCGGCTGGACACGATCGTGAAGGCGCTGTACGGAGCGAGGTTGTCGACGCCTTCGGCCGAACGCGACGACACCCAGCCGATCATGCGGGGAGCGACGGACGCCGTCAGCAGGCGGTACGCACGCTGCGCGGACTGCTCCGCCGCAGGGAACGTGCGCTTGGCTGCCACGGTCACAGGCTAGCCCGAACGCTTCGACCGGTGCCGGGCGCCGTTCATCGTGGACGCCGTCAGAGACCCTGCCGCTTGGTCTTGTCGAACAGCTTCTGCACGTCGGCGGGAAGCTGGAAGTTCTGCATCGCCTCCTGCAGTTCGGCCTGGCTCTGCGGCTGCGGCGCGGCCTGCGCGACCGGAGCCGACGGAACCGCCCCGGCCCGCTTGGCGGGGTTGCCGGACACGCGGGAGCCCTTGCCCTTCTTGCCCTTGCGCTGCTGGGGCGGGGTGCGCTTGCCCATCCCCGGGATCCCCGGCATCCCGGGCATTCCCCCGGCGAGCGACTGCATCATCTTGCGGGCCTCGAAGAACCGGTTCACGAGGTTGTTGACGTCGGCGACGACCGTGCCGGAGCCCGCCGCGATGCGACGGCGCCGCGAGCCGTCCAGGATCTTCGGATTGTCCCGTTCGGCCGGCGTCATCGAATAGATGATGGCCTCGATCCGGTCGATCTCCTTCTCGTCGATGTTCTTCACCTGATCGATCCCGCTCATCCCGGGAAGCATGCCGAACACCTTGGACAACGGGCCCATCCTGCGGACGGCCTGCATCTGCTGCAGGAAGTCCCCCAGCCCGAACTCGCCCTGCCCGCGCAGCAGCTTCTCGGCGGCCTTCGCCGACTGCTCGGCGTCGAACGTCTTCTCCGCCTGCTCGATGAGGGTGAGCATGTCGCCCATGCCGAGGATGCGGCTCGCCATCCGGTCGGGGTGGAAGAGGTCGAAGTCCTTCAGCCCCTCGCCGTTGGAGGCGAACATGATCGGCCTGCCCGTGACCCGGGCGATGGACAGCGCGGCGCCGCCGCGCGCATCGCCGTCGAGCTTGCTGAGGACGACCGCGTCGAATCCGACTCCGTCGGCGAACGCCTGCGCGGTGTTGACGGCGTCCTGGCCGATCATCGCGTCCACGACGAACAGCACCTCGTCCGGACTGGTCGCCTCCTTGATGCGGACGGCCTGGTCCATCAGCTCGGCATCGACGCCCAGCCGGCCTGCAGTGTCGATGACGACGACGTCGTAGAGCTTCTGCCGCGCCTCGGCGACACCCCGGCGGGCCACGTCGACCGGGTCGCCGACCCCGTTCCCCGGCTCGGGGGCGAACACGTGCACGCCGGCGCGCTCGCCCACGACCTGCAACTGCGTGACGGCGTTCGGACGCTGCAGGTCGGAGGCGACGAGCAGCGGCGAATGCCCCTGTTCCTTGAGCCACAGGCCGAGCTTCCCGGCGAGCGTCGTCTTGCCCGCGCCCTGGAGGCCGGCGAGCATGAGGATGGTCGGGGGCCTCTTCGCGAACCGCAACTGTCGTGTCTGGCCGCCCAGCACGGCGACGAGTTCCTCGTTGACGATCTTGATGATCTGCTGCGCCGGGTTGAGAGCCTGGTGCACCTCGGCCCCGCGCGCCCGCTCCTTCAGCGCCGCGACGAAGTCCTTGACGACAGCGAGATTGACGTCGGCCTCGAGCAGGGCGATGCGGATCTCACGCGCCGTCGCGTCGATATCGGCGTCGGTCAGGCGTCCCTTCCCGCGCAGGGAGCGGAAGACGTCGTTCAGCCGGTCGTGCAGGGTGTCGAACACAGAAGCATCCTTCGCAGGTCCACGCGCAACGGGCGTGCGCGCAACTGGGCACCAGCGTACCGGGCGGGATGGACCGGCCGTACGGCGTCGCTACGTTCCGGGCCGGGCCGCTACGCCGGGGCCGCGACGCTACCGGTCCCCCGGTAGCTTCGCGGCCGGAGGGTAGCTACGCGGGGGGTTTCCGCCAGGCCGCAGGACGCGTGGGAGCCGGAGCACGAACTGCGCCCCGGGCCCGTCGGCGTCGACCAGGCGGATCGAACCGCCGTACCGGTCGGCGGTATCCCGCACCAAGGAGAGCCCGATGCCGTGGCCGGAGCGCGCGGCCTCCTCGCTGCCCCGGGCGAACCGGTCGAAGACCCGATCCGGATCGATCCCCCGCACTCCGGGACCGCGGTCGCGGACCGCGATGCGGACATCCCGTCGCCCCGTCTCGATGCTCACCGTGACCTCCGTGCCCGGCGGCGCATGCTTGACGGCGTTGTCGAGCAGGGCGGTCAGCGCGCGCTGGAGGGCGATCGCCGGAAGGGCGACCCGGGCGTCGACCATCCCGGCGACCGTGATCGCGACATCGCGGCTGCGCGCGAGGACGTCCAGCGACTCGACCGTCGCCGTGACGACGTCGACGACCCGCGACGATCCGTGTGTCGTGGGCGCATCCGCCTCGGCGATCGCCAGCAGGTCGGTGACGATCGCGCTGAGGGACTGCGTCTCGCGCCGCAGCGTCTCGACCGTCGCCGCCGTCGGATCCTCCGGCGGCAACCGTCGCTGAAGAAGCTGCAGGCGGGTGTCGAGGACGGCGATGGGCGTGCGCAACTCGTGACCGGCGTCCGAGACGAACCTGCGCTGCAGTCGTAGCGACTCGGCGAGGGGCGCCACGGCTCGCCGGGTCGCCGACCAGCTCGCGAACGCGGCGATGACGACGGCACACCCCCCGATGGCCACGGCGGCGGCGAGCAGATCCGAGACCTCGACCTCGATCGAGCCGCCCGGCTCGCGCGGGGACTCGTGCGCATGGCGCAGCACGAAGACCACCATGGCCGCCAAGGTGATGAGAACCAGGACGCCGGTGGTCACCGCGAGGTAGCCGCCGACGCGACGAGCGGCGGCGCGCACGGCCAGCCGGTCGGGGTCGCGCAGGTCGTCGCTCATGTGAGGCCCAGCCTGTAGCCGCGGCCGCGCACCGTCGTGACGATCTCGGGAACCGTCTTGCGGCGGATGTAGTGGACGTAGGTGTCGACGACTCCGAGGCTGTCGCCGGCGTCGAAGACGCGATGGAGGATCTCCCGTCGTGAGAAGGTCCGGCTCGGGTCCGAGGCGAGCAGCTCCAGCACCTGGCACTCACGCTCGCTGAGGATGATCCGGCCGACGTAGGGAGAGTGGATCGCGCGGCTGCGCGGGAAGAAGTCCCAGTCGCCGATCCGGGTCGGAGAGCCGTCGGTGCCGAACACCCGGCAGATCGCGCGAAGCCGCGCGAGAAGCTCATCCAGGTCGAACGGCTTGACCAGATAGTCGTTGGCGCCGGCATCGAGCCCGTCGACCCGGTCACGGACGGTGCCCAGCGCGGTGAGCACCAGGACCGGCGTCGCCACACCCGTACGCCGCAGCGAGGCCACCAGGTCGATACCGTCTCCGTCGGGCAGCCGCCGGTCGATGACGAGGACGTCGAACTCCGCGCGCGCCGTCTCGGCCGCTCCGCCCGCGAGGCTCGTGGCGAGCATCACGTCATAGTCGTCCTCCAACGCCTCGCACAGCAAGGGTCCGAGATCGGGATCGTCCTCCACCAGCAGCAGACGGTCCCTGCGATCGGCGACAGGCGCGTTCACGGTGCCGGCTCCGCGGAAACGATGGCGACCACGACCGGAGCGTACGTCGTCGCCGGGCGGCGTAGGGTGCGAATGCGTGAGGGCCCCGGCCGTCCGGGTGACGAGGCGCCACCGCGGACCGCGGCCGACGCCGGGCGACCGGCCGGGTCCGGCCGTCGGCGAGAAGAGGCAGGATGTGGGTGGCATATGCGATCGGCTCGGCGGTGTTCGCCGGGCTGACCGCGATCCTGGCCAAGATCGGCATCCGCCACACGCCGTCGAACCTGGCGACCGCGATCCGCACCGTGGTCGTGCTCGCCTTCGCCTGGCTCGTCGTCTTCCTGGTCGGGTCCCAGAACACGATCACCGACCTCTCCGGCACCACCGTGGCCTTCCTCGTGGCGTCGGGACTGGCCACGGGCGCGTCCTGGCTGTGCTACTTCCGGGCGCTGCACCTGGCCGATGTGAACCAGGTCGCGCCGGTCGACAAGTCCAGCATCGTCCTGACCGTGCTGTTCGCCATCGTGCTGCTCGGCGAGACCGAGAGCCTTCCGACGCGGCTGGCCGGGATCTGCCTCATCGGCGTCGGGACCTTCCTCATGATCGAGCGGCGTGCGGCCGCCCGCGGAGCGCAGTCCTGGAGCTGGCTGCTGTTCGCCATCGGCTCGGCCGTGTTCGCCGCTCTCACGTCCGTGCTGGGCAAGGTGGGCATCTCCGGAGTCGAGTCCAACCTCGGCACCGCCATCCGGACCGGGGTGGTCCTCGTCATGGCGTGGATCGTCGTCCTCGTCTCCGGGGAGCACCGCCTGCTGCGCACCGTCCCCCGCCGGGAGCTGCTGTTCATCGCCGGCTCCGGCGTCGCGACCGGCGCGTCGTGGCTGTGCTACTTCCGGGCGTTGCAGGACGGCCCGGCGAGCGTCGTCGTCCCGATCGACAAGCTGAGCATCGTGCTCACCGTCGCGTTCGCGACCCTGATCCTGCACGAGCCGCTCCCCCGCCGAGCAGCGTTCGGGCTCGTGCTCATCGTCGCGGGCACACTGCTGATGCTGGTGTGACGTCTCCGGCGATCCGCGCCGGGGCGACGCCTGTCGGCGCATCCGCGGCCCTCACGCCGCACCGGGGCCGGCTCGTCGTGCCCGCAGTCGGCGCAGGAGCGCGGTGAGGACCACCGGGACGACCGACACCAGCACGATCCCCACCGTCAGCAGTTCCACGTTACGGGCGACCCACGGGATGTCGCCGAGGTAGTACCCGGCCACGGCGAGCCCTCCGGCCCACAGGCACCCACCGATCGCGTTCCAGAGGCTGAACGTGAGACGACCGATCGACGAGATCCCGGCCGCGGGAGCCAGGAAGGTGCGGACGATCGGGACGAAGCGGGCCATGACGATCGCCGCCGTGCCGTGGCGTGCGAAGAACGCGTCCGCCTCGTCCAGATACCGCTGCCGGAAGATCCGGGCGTCAGGCCGGAACAGTCCTCGTCCGCGGCGGCGCCCGATGGCGAAGCCGACCTCGCCGCCCAGAACGGCCGCGGCGGCGGCCACTCCCGCGATGGACGGCCAGGGCACGTCCAGGTGCGTGGCGAGCAGCGCCGCGGCGAAGACGAGGCTGTCTCCCGGCAGGAACGGGAACAGCAGCCCGTTCTCGACAAAGACGATGACCGCGATCAGGGCGAGAGCGAACGGGCCCGCGGCGACGAGCAACGAGGTGACATCCATGCCGCCATGGTCACTGTCCGTGTCCAAGAAACCTCTCAGCATCGACGGCGAGCACGCGGCCTCGGCCGGGAGTCATCGCGCCGGTACACCGGTTCGCCGCCACGCTCACGACCGGCGCCAGCAGCATCGACGCGACGACATCGCTCGGGTAGTGGACGCCGAGCCGGACGCGGGACCATGCCGTCACCAGGACGATCACGACGCCGACCACGATCGCCACCCGGCGCGTGCGGCCCGGCGCCAGCGCCAGGATCACGGCGCAGCACAGCGCCGCGGCGAAGGCCGTGTGCCCGCTCGGGAAGCTGAAGCTCTCCGGGGTCGCCACCGGCCCACTCGCGAACAGGGAGCCGGGACGGGGGCGGCGCACGACGAGCTTCACGGCCTCGGCCACGGCCCACGGCACCGCGATCCACGTCGCGACCGCCAGGCCGCGACGCACCGACCGTCCGCGAACGGCGACCCGGACCACGACCAGGAGTATCAGCGCCACGGCCCCGAGCGGGCCGAACGCGACGTCGACGCCCACGGCGACGGCGTCGAGCCACGGCGCTCCGAATCGCCCGACGGCGGCGATCGCCTGCGCCTCGGCGTCCGACCATGCCGGGGTCGCCACGATCAGGAACCCGGCGAGGAGGACCGCGCCGACCACGACGAACGCCGAGACCAGTGCCGGAAAGAGAGTGCGCGAGTACCCAACCGAGGACATCCCAGCAGCATCGCGGGCGCGTTCCAAGAATCCCCTCAGACTCCACGGGCGCGGACAGTGCCCGGGCGGACCGGTCAGTCGGTGGCGAGCAGGGCGTCCACGAAGCCCTCTGCATCGAAGGGGGCCAGGTCGTCGACCCCCTCGCCGAGGCCGACGAGCTTGACCGGGACCCCGAGCTCGTTCTGGACCGAGATGACGATGCCGCCCTTCGCGGAGCCGTCGAGCTTGCTGAGGACGATTCCGGTCACGTCCACGACCTCGGCGAAGATCCGCGCCTGGGTGAGGCCGTTCTGACCGGTCGTCGCGTCGATGACGAGCAGGACCTCGGTCACGGGGGCCTGCTTCTCGATGACCCGCTTGATCTTGCCGAGCTCGTCCATCAGACCGGTCTTCGTGTGCAGCCGGCCGGCCGTGTCGATGACGGCCACGTCGGCACCGTCGGCCTTCGCCCGACCCACGGCCTCGAACGCGACGCTGGCCGGGTCGGACCCCTCGGGGCCGCGCACCGTCGGCACGCCGACCCGACTCCCCCACGTCTCCAACTGGTCGGCGGCCGCGGCACGGAAGGTGTCCGCCGCACCCAACACGACCGACTTCTCCTCCGCGACGAGGACGCGAGCGAGCTTTCCGATCGTGGTCGTCTTGCCCGTGCCGTTGACGCCCACGACCATGACGACGCCCGGTTCCCCGTCGGCGCCCTCGGTGCGGAGGCCGCGATCCATGCCGGGACGGACGAGCTCCAGCAGCTCCTCGCGGAGCACCCCTCGGGCCGTGGCCGGGTCGGACACGCCGTCGACGGCGAGGCGTCCCCGCAGCCTCTCGACGAGGGTGGTGGTCGTCGTGACGCCCAGGTCGGACGTGATGAGGGTCGCCTCGAACTCGTCCCAGGTGTCCTCGTCGATGCGGTCCCGCGCCAACAGGGTCGCGAGCCCGCGGGCCAGGGCGTTGTTGCTCGACGCGAGGCGCCGCCGGAGACGGGCCATCCGCGTTCCCGGCGCCTCGGGCGCCTCCGGCCCTGCGGGGGGCTCGACGATCTGCGCGTCGACCGCCTCCACCTCGGCCCGGGGCTCCTCGGTCTCCACGACCTCGGCATCGACCGGCTCCGCAGAGGGAAGCTCCTCGGGCGCCCCGCCGGGCAGCTCCCGCTGCCTGCCGACGATGATGGTGATGGTCGCGGCGATGACCGCCAGGAGCAGACCGCCGATGACGATCCACATGATGATGTCGTCCACGGCGCTCAGTGTAGAGGCGTGCTCAGGGGCGCCCGGCCATGGCCAGGATCACGGGGCCGCCGCGCCCGGGGCCCCGCACGGACGGTCAGCCCTGCTCGGAATCCTCGATCGGGATCGGCAGTGGCGCCGGTTCCCGTCCGACGATGATCGTGATCGATCCCGCGACGATCGCCAGGGCGATCCCCGCGAAGATGAGCCAGAACACGATTTCCACACCCATAGTCTAATTCCCCCGATCGGACTCGTCGGCAGCTACTCCTCGTCGGCGTCCTCGGCATCGCCCTTGCCGCGTACGGCCAGCAGCGTCACGAGACTCTCCGGCGGCTCCGCGTCGCCGTTGAGGTGGCGCGCGGTCTCGGCGAACGCGTTGGCGATCTGGGGAGCCTTCTCCTTGCCCGCGCCCTGCGTCCCGATGACGACGACCGCGCACACGCCCAGGGCCAGGGCCAGGATCAGAACCATCGCGATGAAGACCATCATGACGACAGAACCCTTCTTCCGGTTGTCACCCTCAGATGCTACTCCAGACCCCAACGGCCCCCCCGGAGCACGGTCATCCGTCGCGGAGACGTTCGCTGATCACGGTGGACACGCCGTCGGAACGCATCGTGACGCCGTACAGGGCGTCGGCGATCTCCATCGTCCGCTTCTGATGGGTGATGACGATGAGCTGGCTGTCGGCACGCAGTTCCTCGTAGATCTCCAGCAGCCGCCCGAGATTCGTGTCGTCGAGCGCCGCCTCCACCTCGTCGAGAATGTAGAAGGGGCTGGGCCGGGCCGTGAACAGCGCCACGAGGAATGCCACCGCCACCAGCGACCGTTCGCCGCCCGACAACAGGGACAGCCGCTTCAGCTTCTTGCCGGCCGGTCGCGCCTCCACGTCCACACCGGTGCCGAGCCAGTCGTCGGGATCGGTGAGGACCAGTCGCCCCTCCCCTCCGGGGAACAGGCGGGAGATCGCCCGCTCGAAGGCCTCGGCCACATCGCCGTAGGCCGTCTTGAAGACCTGCTCGACGCGGGCGTCCACCTCGGCGATGATCCCCAGCAGGTCGGCCTGCGTGCGCTTGACGTCCTCCAACTGCTCGGAGAGGAACCCGTGGCGCTCCTGCAGCGCCTCGAACTCCTCCAGCGCCAGCGGGTTGATCCGGCCCAACAGGGCGAGCTGCTTGCCGGCGGCGGCGAGCCGCGCCTCCTGCTCGGCCCGCCGGTACGGCACGGTGACCTCCTCGCCGGCGGCGTCGGCCGACGGCACCTGCTGGTCGGGCCCGAACTCCGCCAGCAGGTCGGCCACGTCCAGCCCGAGTTCGGTGAGCGCCCGCTCGGTGAGCGCGTCGATGCGCTGGGCGTGCTGCGCGACGGCCAGCTCGCCCTGGTACTGGGTCGCGACCATCTGCTCGAAGTCGGCGGCCAGCCGGCGCGAGGTGCCCCGCAGATCTGCGAGCGCGGCGTCCGCGGCGGCGCGAGCGTCGTCGGCCGCGGCGCGCGCCGACTCGGCCCGGGCGAGCAGGGACTCCGCATGGGTGACGGCCCACCGCGCGGCGTCGTGGACGGCGCGCGCGGCGGCGGCCTCGGCCAGCAGCTCCCGCTTCCGGGCGGCGTGGCGCTCCCGGGACGCCCGCTCGGAGGCGGCGGCGGCGCGCAGGCTCTCGGCCCGTCCGGCCACCGAACGCAGCCGTTCCTCGGCCGTCCGCAGTTCGAGGCCGGCGGCCATCTCCGCCGCCCGGGCCTCGCGTGCCACGACGGCCAGCCGATCGCGTTCGGCGGGATCGGGTTCCGCATCCACGTCGGCCGACTCCGCCAGCTCCAGCCGTCGGCGCGACTCGACCAGCGCGGCCTCGAACCGCGCCCGGCTCTGCTCCGCGTCGGCCCGGGACGCCGCGAGTCGTTCGGCCTGCGCTCGCGCCGCCGCCACCTCCTGCCGCAGACGCCCCAACTGCTCGGCCACCGCCTCCATCCGGGCATCGGACTCGTGGAGTCGCGCGAGCGCCGCGGCCACGCGCTCGGCGGCCTGCTCCCGGCGCGACCCGGCCTCGGTCAGCGCGAACCGCGTCCGCTCGAGCGTCTCCTGCGCGGAGGCGAGTTCCGTCTCCGCGGCGCCGATCTGCGCATGGAGCTCGATCGCCGACGGGCGCGAGGCACTGCCCCCCGCGGCATAGCGGACGGTCACGAGGTCGCCGTCGCGCGTGACAGCGGTGATCTCGGGCAGGGCGGTGACGAGTTCCCGCGCCGCCCCGACATCGGCGACGACCGCGACCCGCGCGAGCAGACCGGCGATGGCACCGGCGATCTCGCCCGGCGCCGTGACGAGGTCGACCGCGTACCGGGCGCCGCCCGGCAGACGGGGCCAGTCGTCCCGCTCCGGCCCGGGAGCCCCCACCGGCAGGACGCTCGCGCGGCCCAGATCATCGGCGCGCAACCGCGCGAACACCGTGTCGACGGCGGAAAGCCCGTCGACCGTCAGTGCCTGGCTCGCGCCGGCGAGGGCGACGGCCAGGGCTGTCTCGTAGCCCGGCTCGACGGTGAGCAGTTCGGCGACGGGACGGCCCACGCCCGGGATTCCCGCCTCCAGCAGCGACGCCCCGGCGTCACGCTGTTCCAGGGCCGTCCGCAGTCCCTCGAGCCGGGCCGTCAGGGCAGCCTTGTCGCGCAGTGCCCGCTGCTCCGCGTCCTGCAACTCGCTGACTCGATCGGCCCACCCGGCCGCGGCCTCCTCCGCCGCCTCGTACTCGGCGTCGAGGCCGGTCTCTCCCGCGGTGAGGCCGGCGATCGTCGACTCCAGTCCGCGATACCCGACCGAGGCCTCCTCGGCCCGGGACGCCGCCTCCTCCTCGGTCGCGGAGAGGCGACCGATCTCACCGGCGGCCGCCTCGGCGCGCGAGGCGAGCACCTCCACCTCTCCGGTGAGCCGGGCGAGGCCCTCGCGGCGGTCGGCGATCGCCCGCTGGTGGGCGGCCAGACTCTGCTCGGCCGCGGCATGGGACGCCTCGGCGGACCCGCGCTCGCGCTCGGCCTGCGTGACCCGCTCCCGGATCCGGTCGACGTCGGCACGAAGCGCCACCTCCATGCCGGACACGTTCTCGGCCTCCAGATCGAGCGCGGCGGGATCGCGGCCCGGCCGATCCGCCGTCGCCTCCCGTTCGGCCATCCGTGCCCGGTCCGCCGCGATCGACGCCGTCGCCTGGAACCGTTCGCGCAGGCCCGCGAGGGCGTACCAGGTCTCCTGCGCTCGCTGCGCCGCGGGCGCGTGGGCACGGACGGCCGCCTCGGCCTCGTCCTCCGCGGCCCGCACGCGCGCCAGTTCGTCCTCGACGGCCTTGCGCGCCGCGACCTCGGACGCGCCCCGCTCCCGCTCCGCGGCCAGCGCGGCCCGCGCCTGCGTCAGGTCGTCGGCGAGCAGTCGCGCCTGGGCGTCGCGCAGATCGGCCTGGATCACGGCCGCCTTGCGCGCCACCTCGGCCTGCCGTCCGAGCGGCTTCAACTGGCGACGCAACTCCGTGAGCAGATCGGTGAGACGCACGACGTTCGCCGCCGTGGCGTCCAGCTTGCGCAGCGCCTTCTCCTTGCGGACCCGGTGCTTGAGGATGCCGGCCGCCTCCTCGATGAAGCCGCGGCGGATCTCCGGCGTGGCCTGCAGGATCGCGTCGAGCTGGCCCTGGCCGACGATGACGTGCATCCGGCGTCCGATGCCGGAATCGCTGAGAAGCTCCTGGACGTCGAGCAGACGCGACGTGTGCCCGTTGATGGCGTACTCGGAGCCGCCGTTGCGGAACATCGTCCGCGAGATCGTCACCTCGGAGTACTCGATCGGCAACGCCCCGTCGCTGTTGTCGATGGTGAGGACGACCTCGGCTCGGCCGAGCGGCGCGCGGGACGACGTCCCGGCGAAGATGACGTCCTCCATCCGGCCGCCCCGCAGCGACTTCGCGCCCTGCTCCCCCATGACCCAGCTCAGGGCGTCCACGACATTGGACTTCCCCGATCCGTTCGGCCCCACGACGCACGTGATCCCGGGCTCGAAGGCGAGGGTCGTCGTGGACGCGAAGGACTTGAACCCGCGCAGGGTCAAGCTCTTCAGGTACACGTCGCCTCCTCGCCGGTCGGGAACGCGTCTATTCTGACCCGTTCAGGGCGTCGGCCTTGCGCTCGGTCGCCTCGGCGTGGCGCTTTCGCACAGCCTGGAACGTCCAGAGCTTGTTGAGCACGAAGTTCACAGGCATCACCAGGACGATCTGGATGAGGTTCGCCCAGTAGAAGCGGTTGCGCAGCCCGGTCGAGTCGTCGAACACCGAATGCGGCAGCGGCCAGTCCGACTTCGTCAGCCACGTCAGCAGGAACAGGCCGACGACGGCCGCGACCGACCCGACGAGCAGGAAGGGGAGGTACTCCTTCCAGAACGGCGCGCGGGCGTGGCCGCGGAACGTCCAGTACCGGTTGAGGACGAAGTTGAACAGGTTCGCGACAAGGAAGGCGAGGATCGCGTAGACCTGGAGCAACCGGACGTGGAACTCGGATCCGAAGAGGTTGAGGACGGCCGTGTTGTACCCCACCCCGAACAGATCGCGGCCGAGCACGTTGCACACCACGACGACGAACTGGTTGACCACAACCCCCGCGCCGCCGATGAGCCCGAACTTTCCGAACTGCAGCAGCGAGTTCCGGTATCGCGCCCACAGCGCCTGAACCTTGTCCACGAAGGCCCAATCATAGAGGACGATCCCGTGAACCACGGGGCGGGACGCGTCGGCAGCGGGGAACGACGATACGAGGTCGCTTCGAGAAGCACTACCGACGGGTGGATATGCCGCACCGTGCGTCCGCGAGAGACCGCCCCGCCACCTGAGCGCTCACCGTCGGCGCTGGCACCGCGGGCAGAAGTGCGACGAGCGCCCGCCGAACGGCACCCGCTCGATCGGGGCGCCGCAGCGCGGGCACGCTTCTCCCCCACGCCCGTAGACGTTCAGCGAGTGCGCAAAATACCCCGACGAGCCGTTGACGTTCACGTACAGGCTGTCGAAGCTCGTCCCGCCTGCGGCGAGTGCCTCGGACATGACGTCGCCCGCGTGCCGCAGGAGCGACACGGCAACCCGTGGGCCGAGTTCGGCAGCCGGCCGCAGGTGGTGCAGCCTGGCCCGCCACAGCGTCTCGTCGGCATAGATGTTGCCGATCCCCGACACGACCTGCTGGTTGAGCAGCACGGCCTTCACCGCGCTGCGCCGGCGCCGCATCGCCGCGGCGGTCGCGTGCACGTCGAACCGCGGGTCGAACGGGTCGCGCGCGATGTGGGCCACCTCCCGGGGCAGGACGGCTCCTCCGCGGCTCAGGGTCAGCCCGCCCAGCATCCGTTGATCGACGTAACGCAGTTCGCGGCCGTCGTTCAGCGCGAACAGCACCCGTGCGTGCGGCGGGAGCGGCGCGGCCGGCGTGTCCAGGCGGAACTGTCCGCTCATGCGCAACTCGACGAGCAGGGCGTCACCGTCGGTGAACGGGAGCCACAGGTACTTCCCGCGCCGGGCGGGAACGCCGAAGGTCCGGCCGGTGAGGTCGAGCGCGAAGCCATCGGGGCCCGCGGGGTGGCTGCGGACGGGGCGCGGGTGGAGGACGTCGACGGCGGTGATCGTGCGACCTGTCACGTGGGCTGCCAGCCCGCGCCGGATGGTCTCGACCTCGGGGAGCTCAGGCATCGGCCGCGGCGGCGGCCCCGAACAGGCCGACGAACGCGACCCGGGCCGCCTCCTGCTCGGCGCGTTTCTTGCTCGACCCTCGACCTGGGCCGAAACGCTTCTCCTCCACGACCGCCCACGCGGTGAAACGCCGGTCGTGGTCGGGCCCCTGGACCTCGATGTCGTAGGTCGGAAGCCCGAGCTCCCGGGTGGAGCAGGCCTCCTGCAGGCTCGTCTTCCAGTCCAGCCCGGCGCCCGCCTGCGCAGCGTCGGCGATGAGCGGATCGAAGAGGAAGTGCACGAGGCGTCCGGCCGCGTCGAAGCCGGAGGACACGTACACCGCGGCGATCAGCGCCTCGACGGTGTCGCTGAGGATGGAGTCCTTCTCGGCACCGCCCGTGGCCAGCTCGCCCTTGCCCAGCTTCAGCAGCGGGCCGAGGCCGAGGTCACGCGCGACCACCGCCAGGGTGCGCGCGTTCACGACCGCGGCGCGCAGCTTGGCGAGCCGCCCCTCGGGAAGATCCGGGAACTGCCGGTAGAGCTGGGTCGTCACGACGAGACCGAGCACCGAGTCCCCGAGGAACTCCAAGCGCTCATTGTTGGGGGCGCGGCCGTTCTCGTACGCGTACGACCGGTGGACGAACGCGAGCGCGAACAGGTCGGGCTCCACCTGGATGCCCAACTCGTCGAGGACCTCGCCGAGGCGGCTCATGCCGCCCACCGTCACGGCTGCAGCGTCTGGCGCCGGGCCCCCTTCGGGCCGTACTGCCCGCACGACGGGCATGCGGTGTGGGGCAGGTGCTTCTCGCGGCACGCCGGGTTCACGCACGTCACCAGGGTGGCGGCGCTGGCCTTCCACTGCGAACGGCGAGCACGCGTGTTGCTCCGCGACATCTTCCGCTTCGGGACTGCCACGATGATCTCCTCTTCCAGGCGGCCTGGGGCCGTCAGTCGTCCATCAAACCGCTGAGCCCGGCCCAGCGAGGGTCCACCGCGTCACCGTGACCGTGGTCGGGATCGTCGTTCAGGTCGGTGCCGCACGTCGGGCACAGGCCTGCGCAATCCTCCCGGCACAGCGGAGTGAACGGCAGGTCGAGTACCACGGCGTCCCGCAGCACCGGTTCGAGATCGACGGTCTCGTCCTCGATGCGGCTGGCCTCCTCGTCGTCGAGCTCCTTGTCGGGGTACAAGAACAGTTCCATCAGGTCGATCTGCTCGACGAGCTCGATCTCCTTCAGGCACCGCGCGCACACCCCGTGCAACGAGACATCGGCCGCCCCGGTGACCAGGACGCCCTCGACCACAGACTCGAACCGAAGGTCGAGATCGATGGGCGAGCCGACGGGTACTCCGATCATCTCGTTGCCGATCCCCTCGCCGGCGATCGCCGTGCGCCGCACCGTGCTCAGCCCGGCGACCCGGCGACCGAGATCGTGGACCTCGAACACCAGGTCGGATCTCGCGTGGAGTCCTCGCTGAGACATCGACGAATCCCTCACGTGGAGAAGACAACTCATGACCGACGCATAACCTTACCCTGCGGCCGGGAACCGGCAAAACCGCTTCGGTCAGGGCTCGACGGGAGGAAGGGGCTCGGCGACCACGCCGTCGAGTTCCGCGCGGCTGGCGAGCTTGCGGCGCAGCGTGACGATCGAGCTCTCGGTGCGCTGCAGATCCGCCTCGAACTCGGCCAGCCGGCTGTCGATGAAGGCGTCGACCTCGCGGGAGAACGCGGCGGCCTCGTCCTTGGCGGCGTTGCGGATGCGCACGGCCTGTGCGCGGGCATGGACGACCAGTTCGTGATCCTGCACGAGCCGGTCGGCCTCGAGCCGCGCCTCCCGCATCATGCGCTCTGCCTCGGCCTGGGCATCCGCAACCGTCCCCTCGGACTGCTTGACGACCCAGCGCGCATCGGCGAGGTCGACCTCCAACTGGTCGAGGGCGCCGTCGACGAGCGCGAGCACCTCGGCCCGATTGACCATGCACGATGCAGACATGGGCACGCCCTTCGCCTGCACCACGGTCTCTCGCAGTTGCCGCAACAGCTCCATGGTTGAGTCAGCCATCACCAGGCTCCTTTCCCCGGCCGACGGGTCGCTCCGCCAACCATGTTCGGATACGGTCGGCGACGGCCGCAGGAACGTACGCGCGAACGTCCCCCCCGAGCGTGGCGACCTCCCGCACCTTGGTGGAAGACAAGTATGACCACTGAGGCGCCGTTGGCACCAAAAGGGTCTCGATCCCCTTGAGGGTTCGGTTCCACTGGGCCATCTGCGCCTCGTACTCGTAGTCGCCCGCCGTCCGCACTCCCTTCACGAGAGCCGACGCGTCGTGGGCGACGCAGAAGTCCACGAGAAGCCCGCTCAGCGCGTGGACCGAGACGTTGGGGAGGTGGCCGACCGCCACCTCGACCAGTTCCACCCGCTCGGCCGGCTCGAACATGTGGTTCTTGGCCGAGTTCTGCGCCACGGCCACGATCACCTCCGAGAAGCAGGCCGCGGCTCGCTCGATGATGTCGACGTGTCCGAGGGTGATGGGGTCGAAGGACCCCGGGCACACCACTCTCATCACTCCTCCTCCGCTGCGTAGTACACCGCGGTCTCACCGTACCGACGCTTCCACCGTATGGGCAGGGGCCTCGGCCACGGCACCGGGTCGGATCGGCCGGACCGCTCCACGACCACCAGGGGATCGGGTGCGAGCCAGCGCGCCTCGCACAGGGTAGCGAGCACGTCGCCGACCCGCTCGGAGGGCATGTCGTAGGGCGGGTCGAGCCACACGATGCGGAACGGCTCCGGCGGGACGGCGGCCACGATCCGCTCCACCGGCGCGACGCGCACGGCCGCCGCGAGCCCGAGCGCGGCCGCGTTCGACCGGGCGACGGCCGCCGTCGCCCTGTCGCGTTCGACGAGCAGCACGGGGGCCGCGCCCCGCGAGGCGGCCTCGAGCCCGACGGCCCCGGAGCCCGCGTACAGGTCGCAGAACGACAACCCCGTCAGCGAGTCCTCGGCCGCCAGCCCGCCCCGGTCGAAGAAGTCCGCGATCGCGGAGAAGACCGCCTCCCGGACCCGGTCGGTGGTCGGGCGGGTCCGTGCATGGCTCGGGGTGGCGAGACGGCGCCCGCCACGGCTGCCTGCGATGATCCGGGTCACCTGCGCAGAGTACTGCCTGACCGCGATGCCTCGATCCCGCCCCTCCTGGGAGGGAACTGCCGCACAATGGCGGTATGTCCAGTGCAGACGCGGGACCAGTGACGGTCCTATCGGAAGAGCGTTGTTGGGAGCTCATCGCTGAGCAGAAGATCGGTCGCCTCGGAACCTGCGTGGAGCGCGTTCCGGACATCGTGCCGATCAACTTCGTCGTGGACGACGAGACGATCGTGTTCCGGACCGCCGAGGGCAGCAAGCTGTTCGCGCTGACGATCAACCAGGAGGTCGCCTTCGAGGTGGACGGCTGGGGCGAGACCAGCGGGTGGAGCGTCGTGCTGCACGGCCGGGCCGAGCAGATCACCGACTACGACGACGTTCTGCACGCCGAGGCCCTGCCGCTGCAGCCGTGGGTGCCCACCGTGAAGCTGCACTACGTCCGGATCGTCCCTGCGCAGGTCAGCGGGCGCGACTTCGCCTTCGGTCCCGAGCCGGATCGGAACTACGCCGAGCCGTGATCGAGCCCGGCTGACGTGTCGGGCCGCGTCCGTTGTCGGTCGCGGCGGCTAGGGTCGTGAGCGTGATCGACGCATGGCAGACGGGGGCGTTCCGCGCACGTGCCGCGCCCCTGGCCGAGGTCGTGGGCGCGAAGACGGCGAAGTCCTTCGCCGCGCTGCGGATCGCCACCGTCGGTGATCTGCTCGCCCATCTGCCCCGGCGCTATCTGGCCGGCACCGAGCTCACCGATCTCTCGACGCTTCGCGAGGGCGAATACGCGGCGGTCATGGCGCGCGTCCAGCGGACGGCGGTGCGGATGGGATCGCGGCAGCCACGACTGGAGGCCGTCGTGACCGACGGCCACGGGCACCTCAACCTCACCTTCTTCGGCCGCGCGCCCCTTGTGAAGTACTGGGAGGCCGAGCTGTCCAAGGGCGTCCGCGGCATCTTCGTCGGCAAGGTCGGCAGCTTTCGCGGCGACCTCCAGCTCGCGCATCCGCAGTTCGTGATGCTGGACGCCCGTGGCGGCATCGTGGGCAGTTCGGAGGAGAAGCGGCTGCTGGCCTCCCTGTCGCAGTCGGGTCTCGTCGGAATGTACCCGGCGACGTCCAAGCTGCCGACGTGGCAGATCGCCGAGTCGGTCCGGCTCGCTCTCGCGACGCTGGAGGGCGTGGCCGATCCGTGGCCCGGCTGGGTTCGCGACGAGGCCGGCGTCGTCGGGCTGACCGATGCCTACCGCCACGTCCACCAGCCCGAGTCCATGGCCGAGGTCGAAGCCGGCACACACCGGCTTCGCTTCGACGAGGCGTTCGCCACCCAGGTGACGATGTCCTACCGACGCGCGTCCAACGAGGCGGCACGGGCCACGGCACGACAGCCCGTGACGGGTGGGCTCACCGATGCGTTCCTGGCCCGGCTCCCCTACCGGCTGACCGATGGGCAACGGGCCGTGTGCGACGAGATCCTCGCCGATCTCGCCCGCGAGGTCCCGATGCGGCGGCTGCTGCAGGGCGAGGTGGGCTCCGGCAAGACCGTCGTCGCGCTGATCGCGATGCTCGCCACGGTCGACGCGGGCGGTCAGGCCGTCCTCCTCGCCCCGACCGAGATCCTCGCCACCCAGCACTACCTGACGATCACCGCGCTGCTCGGCGACCTGGGCGGCGGCGCCATGCTCGGCGCGCCCGACACCGCCACCGACGTCGTCCTCGTCACCGGCTCGCAGCCCGCGGCCCGCCGCAGACAGGCCCTGCTGCGGGCCGTCGACGGGTCGGCGGGGATCGTCGTCGGCACGCACGCGCTGCTCGCCGACAACGTCCGGTTCGCCGATCTCGGGCTCGTCGTCATCGACGAGCAGCACCGATTCGGTGTCGAGCAGCGGGCCGCGCTGGGCGCCACGTCCGCGACCCGGCCGCATCGGCTGGTGCTCACCGCGACGCCCATCCCGCGTTCGGTCGCGATGACCGTCTTCGGCGACCTGGAGGTGTCCACCCTCACCGAGGTGCCCGGCGGGCGCGCCGGCGTCTCCACGACGCTCGTCGACGAGGCCCGGCGCCCGGCCTGGGTCGAACGCGCGTGGCAGCGTCTCCGCGAGGAGGTGGACGCCGGGAGACAGGCCTTCGTCGTCGCTCCCCGAATCGACACCCCCGCCGACGACCCGGAGGCGCTCGGTGTCGTCGACCTCGCCGCGAGGCTCACCGCGGGGCCTCTCGCGGGGCTGCGGATCGGCGTCGTTCACGGCAGGCAGTCCTCCCCCGACCAGGCGGAGGCGATGGCGGCCTTCGTCCGCGGCGAGACCCAGGTGCTTGTCGCGACGACGGTGATCGAGGTGGGCGTCGACGTGGCGAACGCGTCGATGATGGTCGTCACGGATGCCGACAGGTTCGGCATCTCCCAACTGCACCAGTTGCGGGGGCGGATCGGCCGTGGCGCGCACCCCGGCGTCTGTCTCCTGCTCACCAGGGCCGAGCCCGGATCGGACGCGTGGCGGCGGCTGGAGGCGGTCGCCGCGACGACCGACGGCTTCACGCTGGCCGAGATCGACCTCGAGCAGCGCCGCGAGGGCAACGTGCTGGGTTCGGACCAGTCGGGCACCCATTCGGGGTTGCGCCTGCTCAGCGTCGTCGACGACGCCGACCTCATCCGGCGCGCGCGCGACCTCGCCGACCGTGCCGTCGCGGCCGATCCCGACCGGTCGACACCCGGCTTCGCCGATGCGGTGACATGGATCGAGTCCGTCTCCGACGCCGAGTGGTTCGAGCGTGACTGACCGGCGGCCGCATCGCGTCGCTCGCATCATCACGCCGCTCAGGCCCGGGGGTACGGTTCGCGCGTGACCGGCAGCGGTCCCATCGCGGCGCCGTGCCGATTCACGGACGTGGAGCGGATGACTCGAGTCGGCTCGGCCGGACGGGTGCGCCGCGAGCGCACGAAAGAGCCCGCTCCCGCGAGGGAACGGGCCCGGTTCGTCTCAGGGACGCGTCAGCGGGTGACCTTGCCGGCCTTCAGGCAGGAGGTGCACACGTTGAGGCGCTGCGAACGGCCGTCCACGACGGCGCGCACGCGCTGAATATTCGGGTTCCAGCGCCGGTTGGTCTTCTTCTTCGACCACGGCACGTTGTGCCCGAAGCCAGGTCCCTTGGCGCAGACGTCACATACGGCAGCCACCGGAGCTCTCCTTGTTTCTCGCGTGAGCGTTCTCATCTGAACGCACAGACCCTCAGCGGGGTCGTACAGCAACCTGGAAAGAATACAAGCTGGCGGCGCGCAGCGCCAAACCGCGATCAGCTCGCGATCACGACCGGCACGATCATGGGCCGACGGCGGTAGGTCTTGTTGACCCAGCGGCCGATCGTACGGCGCAGCAACTGCTGCATCCGGTACGTGTCGTCGGCCTCCTCGGCGAGCGCATCGGTCAGCACCGAATGCAGTTCGGCACGGATCTCGTCGAATGCCGAATCGTCGGAGGAGAAGCCCCGGGCGAAGATCTCCGGACCGCTCACGACCGTCCGGGAACGCACGCTGACGACCGCGATGACGCTGATGAAGCCCTCTTCGCCGAGGATGCGCCGGTCGGTGAGCGCCGACTCGGAGATGTCGCCGACGGAGGCGCCGTCGACGAAGATGTAGTCGCATTCGACCTTGCCCACGACGCGGGCGAGCCCGTCCTTGATGTCGATGACGGTGCCGTCCTCGACGACGAGCGCGCGCTCCCGCGGCACTCCCGTGCGCACGGCCAACTCGGCGTTGGCGATGAGGTGCCGGATCTCCCCGTGGACGGGCAGGACGTTGCGGGGCTTCAGGATGTTGTAGGCGTACAGCAACTCCACGGCGCTCGCGTGCCCGGAGACGTGGACGAGCGCGTTCGCCTTGTGCACGACCTTGACACCGAGCCGGGCGAGGCCGTTGATGACCCGGTAGACGGAGTTCTCGTTGCCGGGGATGAGCGAACTCGCCAGCAGAACGACGTCTCCGGGCTGAACCTGGATGACCGGGTGTTCGTGGTTGGAGATGCGCGCCAGGGCCGACAGCGGCTCCCCCTGGGACCCGGTGGAGATGATGACGACCTCGTCGTCGCGGTAGTCGTCGATGTCGCGCAACTCGATGAGCGTTCCCTCGGGAACCCGCAGGTACCCGAGGTCGCGTGCCACCGACATGTTGCGGACCATCGACCGTCCGACGTACACGACCTTGCGACCGTGTTTCACAGCCAGGTCCATGACCTGCTGGACACGGTGGACGTGGGAGGCGAAGCACGCCACGATCAGCTTGGCCTCCGCCTGAGCGAAGACCCGCTCCATGTGCGGCTCGATCTCTCGCTCGGACGGGGTGAAGCCCGGCACCTCGGCGTTGGTGGAGTCCACGCAGAAGAGGTCGACGCCTTCGTCGGCGAGCCGGGCGAACCCGTTGAGATCGGTGATGCGCCCGTCGAGCGGCGTCTGATCCATCTTGAAGTCGCCGGTGTGGAGGATGACGCCCGCGGGCGTACGGACCACGACGGCCAGAGCGTCGGGAATCGAATGGTTGACGGCGAGGAAGCCCAACTCGAAATCGCCGAACCGGGTCTTCGATCCCTCGGCGACGATCCGCAGATCGGTGCCCTTGATGCGGTGCTCCTTGATCTTCTCCCGGACCAGCGCGAGGGTCAGTTGGGAGCCGACGACGGGGATGTCGGGCCGCTGCCGCAGCAGGTACGGCACCGCGCCGATGTGGTCCTCGTGCCCGTGGGTGAGGACGAGTGCCTCCACCTCGTCGAGCCGGTCGGCGATCACGTCGAGGCCGGGGAGGATGAGATCGACGCCCGGATGGTCGTCCTCGGGGAAGAGGACGCCGCAGTCGATGAGCAGCAGCCGGCCCTCGTACTCGACCGAGGACATGTTGCGCCCGATGTCCCCGTGGCCGCCCAACGGCGTGTAGCGAATCGTCTTGGGGGGAAGCGCCGGCGGGGCGTTGCGGGGGGAATCGATCACCCGACAACCCTATCCCGCCACCCCGACGGATTCATCTCCGCCCCGTCGGGAAGGCGACAGGACGGGCAGCGGCGGCCGAGCGCGCCGCGATGGATCACGCGGCGATCGACGTGTGCAGCCGGATCTCCTTGAGCGGGCTGCCGGAATCGGTCGCGACCTCACGGTGGGCGCCGTCGGGGGCCCAGCCCGTCGCGGTGACGAAGGCCCGCAACTCGTCGGCCGTGGACGCCAGCCACCAGGTGGCCCGCGAGAACCCGTCCGCACGCAGCGTGTCCACGATGGCGTTCAGGAGGCGCGACCCATGACCCTGACGACGAGCCGCCGGGTCGACCACGAACTCGGCGACCAGGGCGTCGGCGCTGGGGTCCGCGTCGGGATCGGGGCTCGGCCCGACGGCCGCGAACCCGCGGACCCCGCCATCGCCGTCCACGGCCACGAGCACGCGGAACTGCGCCAGCGGAGGACGCGAGATCGCACGCTCCCAGGCGCTCGCGGCCTCCTGCTCCGGCAGGGCGAGCAGCTCGGCGGCCAGGCCGGCGGGCAGATGGGCGGCCCACGAGCGCCGCTGCACGGCGGCGATCTGGACCGCCTCGCGGGGCAGGGCGAGCCGCACCGCGGTCGGGCCGGAGGGTTTCGTCACGCGGGCATGCTACCGCCGGCACGCCACATCCCGGTCGCGGGCCTCACCCGACCGCATCGAGGCACGGGCGCCGTCGCCGCGGCCGGCGCACTAGGGTCGGGCGTGTGACGGACACCGGAGCGGTCGCGCGGGCCAGGGTGCTCGCCGCGATCGATGTCGACGAGCTCCTCGCCCACCTCGCCTCACTCGTCCGCATACCCAGCGTGACCGGGTCGGCGGCCGAATCGGAACTCCAGCACACGCTCGCCGCCCAACTGGCCGAGCTGGGCCTGGACGTCGACCACTGGAAACTGGATCTCGACGCCCTGCGCGCCGACCCGGACTACCCGGGCACGGAGACCGAGCGGACCGAGGGATACGGGGTCGCCGCCACGACGGGCGCCGGAGTGCCCGGGCTCATCCTCCAGGGGCATGCGGACGTCGTTCCCGTCGGCGATGCGTCCGCCTGGGCCGATGTGGACCCGTTCGGCGGCGAGATCCGCGACGGATGGCTGTACGGGCGCGGAGCATCCGACATGAAGGCGGGCGTCGCCGCGATCACCGCGGTCGCCCGGGCGCTGCGCCGTTCCGGTGTGCGACTCGCCAAGCCCCTCGCGGTCCACTTCGTGGTCGGCGAGGAGGACGGTGGACTCGGCGCCCTGGCCACGCTTCGTCGCGGCCACACCGGCGAGGCGGCCGTGATCCCCGAGCCCACCGACGGGCACCTCATCGTCGCCAATGCCGGCGCACTCACGTTCGAGCTCCGCGTCCCCGGCCTGGCCGCACACGGCAGTTCCCGACACGAGGGGCATTCCGCCTACGAGGCATTCGGCCCGGTCCACGACGCCCTCCGGGTGCTGGAGCGACGTCTCAATGCCGACCCCGATCCGCTCTTCGCCGGCAATCCGCTCCCCTATGCGCTGTCGATCGGCCGCATCCGCGCCGGGGACTGGTCGAGCACGGTGCCCGACCTGCTGATCGCCGAAGGGCGTCTCGGCGTCCCGCTGGACAGCGAACCGGCGGACGTCCGGCGCCAGTTCGAAGAGGTCGTCGCGGCTGCCTGCGCACGCGATGCGTGGCTGGCCGGCCACCCCGCCACCGTGACCTGGCCCGGTGGGCAGTTCGCCCCCGGCCGGCTGCCGGCCGGCCACCCCCTGATCGCCCAGGCCTCGGCCGCCGCGGAGGCCGTCACCGGGCACCGGCCACGGGTGTGCGCGGCACCGTACGGCAGCGACCTGCGCCTGTACACCCGGGTCGGCGGCATCCCCACCCTGCACTTCGGCCCCGGCGACATCCGCTGGGCGCACGCCATCGGGGAGCGTGTCCTCGTCGAGCAGGTCGTCGCCGCGACCCGGGCGCTGGCCGTGCTGGCGGTGGAACGCCTGGTCGCCCAGCCCTGACCGGGCGCCGGCTACATGGACTCCTCGACGATCCGCGTGACCTCGGCCTCGGTGAGCACGATCGGATTGCCCTTCATGCTGCTCGCCGCCAGGCCCTGCTTCACAGCGTCGGGAATCTGCTCGGCGGTCAGCCCCAGTCGAGACAGCGTCCGCACCCCGAGCAGGGAGACCGTCTCGGCGATCCAGGCGATGCCGTCGGCGGGCTTCGCGGCGGGGTCCCCGGTGAGGATCCGCGCGGCCTCCGCGTAGCGCTCCAGAGCGGGGTTGCCCGGGTCGCGCTCGGTCAGCGCGGCGATGTTCGCACGGGTGCAGGCGGCGAGCACCGCGGCGCACACCTCTCCGTGCGCACCGCCGGTCATTCCGCCCAGCGGCGCGGCCAGCCCGTGGACCGCACCCAGCTTCGCGTTCGCCAGAGCCATCCCGCCGAGCAGGCTGCACATGCTCATGTCGGTCCGCGCCGCGACGTCGCTGCCGTCGGCGTAGGCGGCGCGCAGGCCGAGCGCCGCGCGCCGCAGCCCCTCGCGTGCGAGGAGGTCGGTGAAGTCGTTGGCCTTGCAGGACGTCAGCGGCTCCAGGCACTGCGTGAGGGCGTCGAGCCCGGCCGACGCGGTGACGGCGGGCGGACATCCGACCGTCAGTTCGGGATCCACGAGCGCCACGGCGGGGATCATCGCCGGGCTGCGAAGGCTGGCCTTCACCTTGTGCTCGGGCGAGAAGATCGGCGTGTTCGCGGTGACCTCGGCACCCGTGCCGGCCGTCGTCGGCACGGCGATCACGGGCAGGGACCCCGCCGTCAGCGGCTTCCCGGCGCCGACGACCTCCAGGTAGTCGAGCGGCGCGCCGCCGTTGCCGAGCAGGATCCCGACGGCCTTGGCCGTGTCGACGACCGATCCCCCGCCGATGCCGACGATCACGTCGGGGCCGAACTCGGACGCCGCGGCCACGGCTCGCTCGATTCCGGTGACGGTGGGTTCGCCCTGGGTCGGCCACAGGAGCCGCTCGTCGCCGACCCCGGTGACAAGGTCGCCGTCGGTGTCGATGTGGGTGTCCAGCACGAGGAAGACCCTCGATCCGTACCCCGTGACGATGCCGGGCAGTTGCCGGACGGCACCGGGCCCGAAGACCACCCGTTGTGCCGTGGTGAAGGTGAAGCTCACGATTGTCTCCTCATGCAACGGTGCGTCGCCGTGCCCGACGAGCCGATCAGGGCTCGCCGACCAGGTACCGCGCGCTCGCGTCGTCCAGGATCATGACGTCCACGAGATCCAGCGAGAGCGCGATCTTGATCGCTTCGTGTTTGTCGGCGGCGCCGGCAACGCAGATTTTCTGTGGAATGGCCCGGAGCTGGTCCTCGCTGACGGACACGGTCCGATCACTGAGCTCGCGGCAGCAGTTCCTGCCGGCGTGGTCGAAGTAGCTGATCGAGATGAGGTCGCAGGCGGCTCCGGACGCCCGCAGGGTCTCGACATCGGCCGGCGTGTAGTAGCCGACCAGCTCGATGGTGGTGCTGGGAGAGAAGGGAGAACCGACGCTGAAGAGGCAGACGTCGGCTGCGGCGGCCTCCTCCAACGGCCCGCGAACCGCCGCGGAGGAGACCAGGAGCTCCCTGGCCTCGGCGCTCTCGGCGACGGCAGGGGCGAAGATCCGCATCGACGAACCGCCCGTGTTCTGCGCCATCGCCTCGGCGATGGAGTTCGCGTGGACGTCCAGGCCGGCGTGCACCTGTCCACCGATGAGCGGGATGAACCGCACCCCCGGCATCGGGTCGTCCAGGCAGCGCGCGACCTCGCGCAGCGTCGTCCCCCATCCCAGCGCCACGGAACTGTCGGCGGTCAGGACCTTCTGGAGGTAGTCGGCGGTCGCCGAGCCGAGCGAGCGCTTGAGGCCGTCGTCGCTGCCGTCGAGAGAATCGGTCACGATGAACGTCGTCCCGGGGTACAAGGCACGCAGCCGCCGTTCCAGGTGGGGGAAGAACCCGTCGTAGGTGATCGTGATGGACACGATCCCCTCGGCCCGTGCCTGCTGCAGCATCCGGGAGACGCGCATTCGCGACAGGTTCAGCTCGTCGGCGATCTGCTGCTGCGTCATCCCCTGCTCGTAGTACATGTGACTGACGCGGGCGAGGGTGATGTACATGGACGACGCTCCTTTGGACTCCGGGGCGAGTTCGGCCTCCCTACTCACCGCCGGCACGAAACTTACCTCCCCTCGCGTGGAACGCCTGTGCCGGGACGCTCCGTGGCGTCCCGGCACGTACTGGTCAGAACTCGGCCAGAATCTGCTTCGTGCGGCTGATCCCCCATCGCTGGGCGCCGGCCTCGTAGACCGCCTGGACGTCGGCGAGGTTGGACAGGCCACCGGATGCCTTCACCTTCACGCCCGGACCCGCGGCCCCCTTCATGAGGGCGATGTTCTCCGGCGTCGCGCCTCCGGGGACGAACCCGGTGGCGGTCTTGACGAAAGCGACACCGGCATCGGAGGCGATCTCGGTGGCGCGGACGATCTGCTCGTTGCTCAGGTAGGCGACCTCGAAGATCACCTTGACCGCGCCCGGTGTCGCCTGGACGACGGCCGCGATGTCGTCATGCACCTTCGCCTCCTCGCCGGACAGCATGGCGCCGATGTCCATGACCATGTCCAGCTCGACGGCGCCCTGCTCGTAGGCGATCTTCGCCTCGGCGACCTTGGCCTCGGTGGCGTGGCAGCCGGTCGGGAAGCCGATCACGGTCGCGATGTGGACGTCGGTGCCCGCGAGGATCTCCCGGGCCAGGTCGAGGCGGTGCGGGGAGATGCACACGGCGCCGCAGCCGACCTCGGCCGCGAATTCGAGACCTTCGCGCAGGTCCGTCATCGTCAGCGTCGGCTTCAGCAGCGAGTGGTCGTTGTTCTTCAAGAACACGTCACGTGTCAACTTCATGGTTGTCTTTCTCCTTGTCAGGTCGGATGTCACGGCACACGCCGGCCGGTCTGCGCCGACCAGATCGCGAACCACTGCTCTTTGGTGAGCGTGTACTTGAGGGCCTGGAGCGGGCGCTCCACGTACTCCAGCTCGCACGATCCGGTGATCGGGACGAAGCCCACCGGATGCGTGAACAGCCAGGCGAAGGCGACGTCGTCGATGCGTTCGGCGCCGATCTCCGCGCGGACGCGTTCCAGTTCGTCGCGCACCCGGACCGACACCTCGTCGGTACCGGTGAAGATGCGGCCGCCGGCCAGCGGGGACCACACGATCGGGTGGATCCGCTTCGTCAGGGCGTGCTGGATCGTCCGGTCGTCGAAGTTCTCGTGCTGCATCACCGACACCTCGACCTGGTTGGTGATGAGCGGCTGGTCGCAGTAGCTCGCCAGCATGTCGAAATCGAGCGGCTTGTAGTTCGAGACGCCGAAGTGGCCCACCTTTCCCGACGCGTGCAGCTTGTCGAATGCGCGAGCGGTGGACTCGGGGTCCATGAGGGGATCGGGCCTGTGCAGGAGCAGCAGGTCGATGTGGTCGGTCTGCAGCTTGCGCAGGGAGGTCTCCACCTGACGCAGGATGTACTCCTCGCTCGTGTCGTAGTACTTCACCCGCGATCCCGACCAGGGATAGACGAGCGTGCACTTCGTGATGAGCTGCATCCGGTCCCGTAGGGACGGGTTCTTCGCGAGGGCGGCGCCGAACGCCTCCTCGGCTGTGCCTTCGGCGTATCCGTCGGCGTGGTCGATCGTCGTGATGCCGCGTTCCAGCACCTGAGGGATGAGGGCGGCGAGGTCATCGACCGTGATGCCCCACTCCGTCCAGCGCCAGAAGCCCCAGGCGACGCGCGAGAACTGCAAGCCGTCTGCCATCTGAATCCGCAACTTTGCCTCCATGACTAGGGCTCACGGGTCTTTCTTAGACCCAACGTGTTCACAATAACACACACTGTGCATATGATAAGCCAACGGCTCCAACGGAGGAGCCGCAGTTTCGATAGGAGCGCCGTAATGACCAACGCCAATCGGGCCGTGGTCCTGACCGTCGACGCCGGGTCGGGCAGCTGCCGAGCGCTGACATGGGATGAGAGTGGCCGGGTCCTGAGCCTGGTCCAGGAAGAGTGGGCCTACGACATCTCCGAGCACCCGGGAGGTCTCGACTTCAACACCGAAAAGGGCTGGACGTCCATCGCCAACTGCATCAGGGGAGCCCTGGCCGAAGGCGAGTCGACGATCCACCCCGAGGATGTCGTAGCGGTCACGTGCACGAGCATGCGCGAGGGATTCGTCGTCTACGACAAGGACGGCTCGGAGATCTGGGCCATCCCGAACGTGGACTCCCGCGCGCAGAAGGAGGCCGCCGACCTGCTCGACGAGGGGTACGGCGAGGAGTTCTTCCGCGAGAGCGGCGACTGGACGTCGCTGGCCGCATCCGCCCGCCTGCGGTGGATCAGGAACAACGAGCCCGACCTGTGGAGCCGGGCCGCACACATGACGATGCTCGCCGACTGGGTGCTGTACCGGCTCTCGGGCGAGTTCGTGAGCGACCCGTCGCTCGGGTCGTCCTCCGCCCTGTTCAACCTCAAGGAACGCGACTGGTCCACGACCATCGCCGACACGCTCGGCATCGGCCACCTGCTCCCGCGCGTCGCCGAGTCGGGGACCGTGATCGGTCACGTCACAGCCAAGGCCGCCGCCGAGACGGGACTGCGCGAAGGGACGCCCGTCGTCACCGGTGGCGCGGACACCCAGCTCGGCCTCCTCGGCGCGGGCATCGTGGACAACAAGCAGGTGGGCGTCGTGGGCGGCACCTACTGGCTGACGTCCGGGATCGTCGACAGCCCCATGCTGGATCCGCAGATGCGTCTGCGCACCCTGTGCCACGCCCAGCCCGGGCAGTGGATGATCGAGGGCTGCGGCTTCGCCCACGGCATGTCGACCCGGTGGGTCCGCGACGGCCTCGTGCGCGCAGCCAATCCGAGCATCGGCATCGACGACGGCTACCCGTTCCTCACCGAGCTCGCCGGCGCGGTGCCGCCGGGCGCCAACGGCGTGCACTACTTCGCGTCCAACGTGATGAACACGCGGTCGTGGAAGCACCCCGTCCCGTCCATCGTCGGGCTGAGCCCGTTCGACATCGACGGCACCGGCCTCGGCTCGGTCTTCCGCGCGGTGATGGAGGAGGGCACCTATGTCGCCCGCGGGCACAAGGAACTGCTCGAGGACGTGTGGGGCGAGCCGATCACGAACGTCGCGTTCGTCGGCGGCCCCTCGCGCAGCGACCTGTGGTGTCAGATGGTGTCCGACGTCCTGAACGTCGACGTGCGGATCCCCGACGTGTCCGAGGGCACCTGCCTCGGTGCCGCGCTGTGCGCGCTCGTCGGCGCCGGCGTGTACGCGACGCTGGCCGACGGCGTCCACGCAACCGTGCGGACGGCCAAGGAGCTCACTCCGAACGCGGAGGCCGTCGACGCGTACAACGAGCTCTACCCGAAGTGGCGTGCCCTGAACGACCACATGCTCGAAGCGGCCGACAAGGGGCTTGCTCCGTACATGTGGGTCGGTGCCGGCGCGGCGAGCCCGCTGTCGCAGTAGCCACTCGGCGGGCACGGCTCCGCGGGGCCGTGCCCGCCGACGACGGGTCGCGGTGCCGTCCTGTTCGGGCGTCCGCCGGGCCGGAGGCGGTTCCGGCAGCGCCTGACGGTGTGAGCGACCCTCACGGGTCGAATCGATACCCCATGCCGGGCTCTGTGATGAAGTGGCGCGGGCTGCCCGGCTCGTCCTCCAGCTTGCGCCGCACCTGCGCGAAGTACACGCGCAGGTAATTGGTCTCCTTCTCGTACCCCGGCCCCCAGACCTCCGCGAGCAGGCTCGATCCCGGAACCAGCGTTCCGGGATGTCGCACGAGCATCTCGACGAGATGCCACTCCGTGGGCGTGAGCCGGACGTCGGCACCGCGGTGCGTCGCCCGCTTCGCCGCCAGGTCGAGCGTGAAGGACTCCGTCTCGACGACGGCTCCGGACGGCAGCGTGTTGATGTCGGCTCGCCGCAGCGAGGCCCGTACCCGCGCCACGAGCTCGTCCATCCCGAACGGCTTCGTCACGTAGTCGTCCGCGCCGGCGTCCAGGGCCGCCACTTTGGACGCCTGGGCGTCGCGCGCCGACAGCACGATGATCGGCGCCGTGCACCATCCGCGCAGCCCCGCGATGACATCGCCGCCGTCCATGTCGGGCAGTCCGAGGTCGACGATCGCGAGATCGGGCGGGTTCGCCGCCGCCGCTCGCAGCGCGGACCCGCCGTCGGACACCGTGTCGACCTCGTAGCCCCGGGCATGCAGATTGATGGACAGCGCCCGGCGCAGCGCCGGCTCGTCCTCGACGATCAGCAGCCGCGGCATCGGCCACCTCCAGTGACACGGTCATGGTGGGTCGTCGCCGGTTCCCCGGCTGAAGGCGAGCGTACGCCCCCGACGGATGCCGCGCCCTTCCGGTTGACAGTGACCCCGTCCCGGAAGATACTCGATATGTAGATACCTAGTATGCACGGAGGGGTCATGAGCGTCCGACAGAGCCTGCTTGCCATCCTCGACCAGGGTCCGTGCTACGGCTACCAGCTCCGCGCGGAGTTCGAGCGCCGCACCGGATCGGTGTGGCCCCTCAACATCGGCCAGGTGTACACCACGCTGGACCGCCTCAACCGCGACGGACTGGTGACCCAGGCGGGGACCGACGATCAGGGCCACATCTACTGGCAGATCACCCAGCACGGCCGGGAAGCCGCGCAGGCCTGGTGGGAGAAGCCTGTCGTCCAGGATCAGAACCCGCGTGACGAACTGGCCATGAAGCTGGCTCTGGCCAGCACGCTGCCCGGCGTCGACCTCGGAGCGATCTTCCAGGCCCAGCGCCGCGCCTCCCTGGAGCGGTTGCGCGATCTCAACCGTGCCAAGCGCACCGGGGCCGCGGGCGCCGACACAGCCGAGGAGATCGGCTGGTCGCTGATCGTGGACGCCATGATCTTCGCGGTCGAGGCCCAGGTGCGCTGGCTCGATCACAGCGAGCAACGCCTGACCGCACGGCCCGTGGACCGGCTCTCGCTCCGGACCGATCCCCCGGGCCGCAGCCGAACGGCGAACGCGGACGAGCCCACCACCGCTCCGCAGCACGAGGCGCGACCATGAGCACCCCGGCGCTCGAGTTCTGCGCCGTCGGCATGCGCTACGGCACCGACGCGACCGCCGTCCACGCGCTGCGGGATGTCTCGCTGACCGTCACGGCCGGCGAGCTCGTGGCCGTGATGGGCCCGTCCGGCTCGGGCAAGTCGACGCTGCTGGCGATCGCGGGGACGCTGCTCTCCCCCACCGAAGGCGACGTTCTGATCTCCGGGACGTCGCTGCGCGAGGCCTCGCGCAAGGAACTCGCCGGGCTGCGACGCCGCTCCCTGGGATTCGTGTTCCAGGACTTCAACCTGCTCCCGGCACTCACGGTCATCGAGAACACGGCCCTCCCGCTGGAGCTCGACGGCCTGCCGCGGGCATATTCCCGCGCGCAGGCCCGGGAGGTGCTCGCGAGCGTCGGCCTCTCGGACCGGCTGGACGCCTATCCCGACGAGCTCTCCGGCGGGCAGCAGCAGCGCATCGCCATCGCGCGCGCGGTTGTCGGCGAACGCTCGCTGGTCCTCGCCGACGAACCGACCGGCGCGCTCGACAGCGCGACGGGCGAGGAGGTCATGCGACTCCTGCGCGGCCGGGTGGACGCCGGCGCGGCGGGTGTGCTCGTGACCCACGAGGCCACCCACGCCGCCTGGGCCGACCGCATCGTGTTCCTGCGAGACGGACGGCTGGTCGACGAGACGGCCCGCGACGACGCCGGGATCCTCCTGACGGGCAGCCGGGGATGAGACGCGCCGTCCGCTCACCCGCCCGGGCGGCCGCGCCGCGCCGCTCCCCGTGGCCGCGGTTCCTCGCGACGTGGCGGATCGCGACCGCCCACGTGCGGCGCATGGCCGGGTCCAGCCTGCTGGCGGTCTGTCTGATCGCCATGCCGATCGCCGTGATGAGCGCCGCGTTCACGACCTGGGCCGGCCGCGTGCCCACGCTGGGCGAGCTTCTCGCCTCCGAGCTCGGACACGTCGACGCCTGGGTCGCCGTCGTGGGCGGACCGGACCCGTCGCGACACCAGAAGCTGTCGGACCCGCTGTCCGCCGACATCGACAGGAACGAGGACGACACTCCCGTGAACCCCGAGCGGCCCCCCGTCGGGGATGCGGCAGCGGTCCTGCCGGCGGGGCTGGAGACGCTGCAGATCGGCGAGGGCTGGGCGAACGCGAGGACCGCCGGAGGGACCGGCTCGCTGCGAGCCGTGATCGGTCCCTCCTGGGACAGCCGCCTGTCCGGGCGCTACACCCTGGTCGCCGGACGCTCTCCCCACGGTCCGGACGAGGCCATGGTCTCCCCCGCAGCGCTGCATCGGCTCGGCGCGTCCCTCGGAGACACGCTCACCTTGACCGAGCCGGCGGCGACCTTCACGATCACCGGTGTGCTCCGGGGCGCCGCCGACGCCGACTCGGCCCAGACCCTCTTCCTGCCCGGAACGGACCGGACCCGCGCGTTGCAGACCGACGTCACGCTGACGCGCTGGCTCGTCCCCGACTGGACCCCGACGGAGGAGGACGTCCACGCCCTCAACGCCGTCGGCGTCGCCGTGTTCGCCCGCAATCTGGTCACCGATACGAGCCTCGTGGGGACCTCCTCCGGATTCTGGCCGTGGGCCGTGACGGCCGGCGCCGCCTTCGGGGCGTGGACGACGGCCCTGCTCGTCGGTGCGGCCATCTCGGCCGGCGCCCGGCGCGAGGCCCGCTCCATGGCCGTCATGTCAGGAGTCGGAGCACACCCGCGGGACCTGTTCGCCGTGATCCTGTGGCAGGGAACCGTCCTCGGAATCGTCGGCGGGATCGCGGGCGCCTGCGCGGGGGTGGGAATCGGCACCGCCGTCCTGTCGGTGCTGGACGACGGCGCCGTCTCCTCGTTCTGGGGTGCCCATGTCCCCTGGGCGCATCTCGCCGGACTGGTGGCCTTCGGCGCGCTCGTCGGGACGGCGGCGGCCGTGCTCCCCGCACGCGCGGCCGCGCGCAGAGACGTGCTCACCGCCCTGCGCGAGACCCGGACTCCTCCCGCGCTGCGCCACCGCTGGCCACTGATCGGTGTGGCCGGCCTGATCGCGGGAGTCGCGACGACGGCGCTCGGCGCGTCCGCGCTCGCCGCGCTCAACGCCATCGAGGTCGTCCGCGCGGACAGCATCCAGCGCCGCGCCCTCGAGGCGGCCCTCCTCTGCGGACCGCTGCTGTGCCTGGCCGGTCTCATGCTGAGCGGCCACGCGCTGTTCTCGGCCCTGTCGCGCCCGTTGTCCCGGATGGGGGTCGCGCTGCGCATCGCGGCGCGGGACCTCGCCGCGCACCCCGGGCGGACCGTCCCCGCCTTCGGCACCATTGCGACCTGCGCCTTCCTGGCGTCGACGCTCCTCAGCGTGGGTGGCGTGTTCGCGGCAGCCTTGCGGCTGGCCGTGACGAGCTCCGCGCCTCCGGGCACCGTGCTGGTCACGGCGTACCCCGCTCACGAGGAGGCCGGTCCGGCGGACACGTCCGCCGCACTCACTGCGGCCCGCCCGATCCTGCAACGCACCGGACCCGCGGCCATCGGGTCGCTCTCGTACGTGTCCGCGGACACGGAGGGAGACCGTGTCCTGCCGCAACTGCAGCACTATCTCTCGTGCCGGGAGGCCGTGACGCTGTGCACCGACGAGGACTCCGCACTCGCACGACAGCACAACCGCCTCGCCGTGGTGGCACCCGAGGACCTCCCTGCCGTGCTGGGAACCGAGGTGCCCGAGGCGGCGCTCGCCGCCTTCCGGAACGGAGCGGCGCTCGTGCTCAGCCCCGACTGGCTGACCGCGGACGGAAAGGTCGTCCTCAACGGCTGGCGCGAGGAGCAGTTGTGGCAGTCTTCCGCGCCCGCGCCGCGCACGACCCGCGCGCTCTCCGCGGTCGCGATCGCCTCTCCGCATCCCCTCGCGTACCAGGTGCTCGTCTCGCCCACCCTCGCGCTGGGCCTCGGGCTGCTGCCCGAGGCCCAGCAACTGATCGCGCACTACGACACCCCACCGTCGCAGTCGGTCATGGACAGCCTGTCGATGAACATCCAGGCTGTGGACTCGCGCCATCCTCGCGCGGACGCCTCCGTCGAACTCGTCGAGGGCCCACCCGATGCCGCCGGATGGCTGTGGCTCATCCTCGGCGTCTCGGGCGTCCTCATCCTCGTCGCATCCACCGTGGCGCTGTCCCTCGGCCGGGCGGAGCGCGGGCCGGACGAGGAGACGCTCGCCTCCCTCGGCGCCGACCCCGGGCTGCTCCGCAGCATCAATGCCCGCCAGGCGCTGGTCCTCACCGGTGTGGGAACGCTCGCGGGCGCCGCGACAGGCATCCTGCCCACCTGGGGTCTTCTCATGGCGGAGTTTCCGACCGGGCTCCTCACCCTCGCAGTCGCGCCCTGGCCTCTGCTCGGGCTGCTGGCCGGCGGGCTCCCCCTGCTGCTGGGGATATCCGCCTGGGTCATCCCGCCCCGCGCGCCCCGCCCGTCCCGACGAGCCGCGATCGGCTGAGCACGACGGGGCCGGCTCCTCCTCAACGATCGGCGACCGCCGCCTCCAGCGACACCGTCATGGTCAGCCCTCCGCCGGGGGTCTCCGACGCCACCAGCGTGCCACCCATCGCCTCGGTGAACCCGCGCGAGATCGCCAGCCCGAGCCCGACGCCCGTCGTCGTCCGGTCGTCGAAGTGCTGGAACGGGGCGAAGATCCCCTCCCGCCGCCCGACCGGAACCCCCGGACCGGTGTCGGACACGGCGATGCGCACGAGCGGCCCGTCGAGCCCGGCGCGAACCCGGACGCGCTCCCCCGGCCGCTCGTGCCGCAACGCGTTGTCGACGAGGTTGGCGAGCACCCGCTCCAGCAGCCCCGCGTCCGCGAACACGAGCGGCAGCCCTTCGGGGACGTCGATGCCGACTCGCTCGCCGAGACCGACGATGCTCGTCATGACCTCCATGACGTCGGTCGGGCGCAGCAGCACCGACACGACCCCGGCCTGCAACCGGCTCATGTCCAGCAGATTCGCGATGATGGCGTCGAGCCGGCCCGCGTGCTCGACCACGGTGTCCATGAGCTCGTCCCGTTCCTCCTCGCCGAGCACGATGTCGTGCTGCCGCAGCGTCGCGGCCGCGGCGGTGATCGCGGCGAGGGGGTTGCGCAGATCGTGCCCGACCGCGGCGAGCAGGCTGGATCGCACCTCGTCGATCCGCGCCAGCTCCTCGGCGTGCCGGGCCTGCTCGGCGAGACGGCGGCTGTGCCACAACCGCCCGGTGGTCAGGGCCAGAGACGTCAGCAGAGCGCGGTCGAGCCCGATCCGCTCGGGGCCGCGCAATTCCAGGGTGAGACCCTCGCCCGCGGGGGCGTCGAAGACGGCGTCGCCGTCCTCGGGCTCGCCTGCCGCCGCCACGCTGACGCCGTCCTCGGCGAGCGTCGCAGAGTGCACCCCGAACACCCGCCGCGTCTCGGCGAGGGCCACGTCGACCGAGTCGGGCGCGAACTCCCTGCTCCCCAGATCGGCCAGCCACGCGGCCTCCAGCCGTCGCCGCTCCGTCCGGGCGAGCGACCAGGCGCTCACTTCGGCGATGACGCCGACCAGGGCCGCCACCGCCAGGAACACGACCAGGTCGAGCAGTTCCCCGCCGCTGGCCACGATCAGCGTCCCGTAGGGGGACGCGAAGAAGACGTTCGCCAGCCCGAAGTTGAGGAGCGACGCCACCAGGCCGGCGACGATCCCGCCCGCCGCCGACGCCGCCACCGACATGAGCACGAAGAACAGCAGGACGGTGTCGAGCCCGAGCGAGACGCGGAACGGCAGCAGGACCGCGGTCAGCAGCGGGCCGCCGATCCCCGCCACAGCCAGGCCCCACGCCCGGCGACGCCACCCCAGTCGCAGCGGGCTGGCCGGGACCGCGGGGATCCGGCCATCCGGGTATTCGCTCACCCGACCGAGCCTGCCAGAACCCACCCCTTCCGGCGCAATGCTTCGGGGTGGCCTCGCTACCGGCGTGACGACGGGGGCGTCCCGACCGCACCGGGGACGCGAGCCCGGTGGACGGTCGAACCGGTGGCGACGCCGGCCTCCGCCCCCGGCCGCGCGAGGGAGTACGGCTCGGCCGAGCGAAGCTGGTACGGCACGCTGGTCACCATCACGCCCGGCATGTACAGCAGGCGGCTCTTCAGCCGGAACGCGCTCTGGTTGTGCAGCAGTGCCTCCCACCACCGTCCGACGACGTACTCGGGGATGAACACCTCGACCACGTCCCGCTCCCCGATGCGGATCCGCCTCAGGTGGTCCAGCACGGGCTGGGTGAGATCGCGGTACTCCGACGCGACGATCGTGAGGGGGACGGGGATGTCGCGTGCCGCCCAGTCCTCCTGCAAGAGCTGCGTCCGCCGCGCGTTGATGTCGACCCGCAACGCGGTGATGGTGCTCGGCCTCATCGCGCGGGCGAACGCCAGGGCCTTGAGCGCCGGCTCGTTGAGCTGGCTGACGAGCACGATCGCGTGGACACGGCTCGGCAGGGTGATGCCGGCCGCCTTCGGCCGCAACTGTCGTGTGACCCGCATGTAGTGGCGATGGATGCGGTGCATGACGAACACCAGCACGGGGATGGCGATGACCACCAGGTAGGCACCGTGCGTGAACTTGGTGAACAGGACGATGACGAGGACGGCGGCGGTGGCGACCGCGCCCAGCGCGTTGACCAGGGTCGATCCCACGATCCTCGGCGACCAGCCTTCGGTCGCGGCGTGACGCCGCCAGTACCGCACCATGCCGGTCTGGCTCAAGGTGAACGAGACGAACACGCCCAGGATGTAGAGCTGGATGAGCCGGGTCACCGAGCCGTCGAAGATGACGATGAGCGCGGCGGCGACGCCGGCCAGGATGAGGATGCCGTTGGAGAACACGAGGCGGTCGCCGCGGCGGCCGAGCTGCTTGGGCAGGTACCGGTCCTGGGCGAGGATCGACGCGAGGACCGGGAACCCGTTGAAGGCGGTGTTGGCGGCCATCGCCAGGATCAGCGTCGTGAACCCCTGCACGACGAAGAAGAGCACCGAGTTATTGCCGAACACGGCCGCGGCGAGCTGCGCCAGCACGGTGCGCTGCTCGTATCCCGCCGGAGTACCCACGAGCTCGGCCGGATTCTCGGCCATGTGGACATGGGAGATCGTGCTCAGCACCGCGATCCCACCCATCATGCCGATGCTCAGCACCGCCATCAGCAGCAGGGTCAGGGCGGCGTTGTGGGATTTCGGCTCGCGGAACGTGGGGACCCCGTTGCTGACGGCCTCCACACCGGTCAGCGACGTGCACCCCGACGCGAACGCCCGCAGCAGCAGCAGAAGCAGGGCGGCGCCGGCGGGGCTGGTCGGCGCGAGGGAGAACGCCGCCGACTCGGCGACCGGAGCGGTGCCCGTCGCGACCTTCCAGAACCCGACGGCGAGCATGGCGTACACGCTGACGACGAAGCCGTAGGTGGGAATCGCGAACAGCGTCCCGGACTCCCGGACGCCGCGCAGGTTCATGAGCGTGAGGACGGCGATGAACCCGAGGCACAGCGGCACGGTGCGGGGACCGAGGCCGGGAAAGGCCGACACCAGATTCTGGACACTGGCCGCGACGGACACCGCGACGGTCATCACATAGTCGACCATGAGTGCGGCGGCAGCCACGAGGGACGCGTTGCGGCCGAGGTTGGCGCGGCTCACGGCGTAGGCGCCCCCGCCGTCGGGATAGGCGTGACAGGTCTGCCGGTAGCTGATCGTGACGAGCGCGAGCAGAGCCACCACGGCGAGCGCGATCCACGGTGTGAGGAGCACCGCGGCCGTTCCGCCGAGCGCGAGCACGAGGATGATCTCCTGTGTCGCGTACGCGTTGGACGAGATCGGATCGGAACAGTACACCGGCAGCGCCAGTCGCTTCGGCAGGAGCGTCTGGTGCATCTGGTCGGACCGCATCGGGTTGCCCACGAGGATCCGCTTGGGGACGCGCATGCTGCTCACCGGACCATCACAACGCGCGACGGCTGTCACGGCCCGATTCTTGACGGGTCCTTTGCGCCGTCCGGGCCGACCTTGACGCGTCCTTGACGGCCCTGCCTCAGCGCGTCGCGGACGCCGCCGCGCGAGCCGCCGCCGGGAGGGCGTCGACGATCCTCGACAGCGCCGCATCGTCGTGCGCCGCCGACAGGAACCACGCCTCGAACACGCTCGGCGGGAGGGCGACGCCGGCATCCAGCATCGCGTGGAAGAACGGCGGATAGCGGAAGGTCTCCTGGGCCAGCGCCTCGTCGTACGTCCGGACGCCGTGATCGGCGGCCTCCGGACCGAAGAACACGCTGAACAGACTCGACGCCGACTGGACGCGATGCGGGACGCCGGCCGCATCGAGCGCCTCCGTGACGGCCGCCCGCAGCGTCGCCGACGCGGCGTCCACATGCCGGTAGACGGCGTCGTCGGCCAGCCGGAGCGTGGCGATCCCCGCGGCCGTCGCCAGCGGATTCCCCGACAGCGTGCCCGCCTGGTAGACGGGCCCGACAGGCGCCAGGAGGTCCATCAGCTCGGCAGGCCCGCCCAGCGCGGCCAGCGGCATGCCGCCGCCCACCACCTTGCCGAACGTCACGAGATCCGGGACGTAGGCGGCCGTGGCACCGGCCTCGACCCCCCACCACCCCGAAGGCCCGACCCGGAACCCCGTGAGCACCTCGTCGGACACCATGAGCGCGCCGTGTTCGCGGGTCAGACGGCGGATCGCCGCGTTGAAGCCCTCGTCGGGCGGGACGACCCCCATGTTGGCCGGGGCCGCCTCGGTGATCACGCAGGCGATCTCGGCTCCGCGGGCCGCGAACGCCTCTTCCAGCGCGGCGACGTCGTTGTACGGCAGGACGAGCGTGTCCGCGGCCGCCGCCCTGGTCACCCCGGACGACCCCGGCAGGCCCGCCGTCGCCACCCCCGACCCCGCGGCGGCGAGCAGCGCGTCGCTGTGCCCGTGGTAGCAGCCCGCGAACTTCACGATGACATCGCGCCCCGTGGCCCCACGGGCGAGCCGAAGCGCGGTCATCGTCGCCTCGGTGCCGGTCGACACGAAACGCACCTTGTCGCAGAACGGCATCCGGTCGCGGATCGCCGCGGCCAGGTCGACCTCGGCCGTGGTGGGTGCGCCGAAGCTGAGGCCGCGCGCCGCGGCGTCGGTCACCGCCGCCACGACGGCGGGATGCGCATGCCCCAGCAGCGCGGGACCCCAGGAACAGACCAGGTCCACGTACTCGCGACCCTCGATGTCGACGACGTACGGCCCACGGGCCGACGCCAGGAACACCGGCGTCCCGCCCACCGCGCCGAAGGCACGCACCGGCGAGCTCACACCGCCCGGGATCACGGCGCACGCCTGCGCGTAGACCTCCTCCATGCTGAGCCGGCTCGCCATCGTCAGCGGTTCCCCCTCCGGCTCGCGCGCCGCAGCGGCTTCGTCGTCGGCGCCGCGTCGAGCCAGTCGGCGAGCTCCAGCGCCCAGTACGTGAGCAGGATGTCGGCGCCGGCCCGCGCGATGCACGTCACGGCCTCGGTCACGGCGGCCTCGCGGTTGATCCAGCCGTTCGCCGCGGCGGCCTCGATCATCGCGTACTCCCCGGACACCTGATAGGCGGCCACCGGCACGTCGGACGCCGTGGCCACGTCCGCGAGGACGTCCAGGTAGTGGCTGGCGGGCTTCACCATGACGATGTCCGCGCCCTCGGCGAGGTCCAGCATCGCCTCGCGCAGGCCCTCGCGCCGGTTGGCCGGGTCCTGCTGATACGCCCGGCGGTTCCCGGTCAGCGACGATCCCACGGCCTCGCGGAACGGACCGAAGAACGCCGACGCGTACTTCGCGGCGTAGGCGAGGATCGCGACGTCGGGATGGCCGGCGGCGTCCAGCCCCTCCCGGATCGCGAGCACCTGGCCGTCCATCATCCCCGACGGTCCGACGACGTGTGCGCCCGCCTCGGCCTGGCTCACGGCCAGGCGGACGTAGGCGTCCACCGTGGCGTCGTTGTCGACGCCGCCGGCGGCGTCCAGGACGCCGCAGTGTCCATGGTCGGTGAACTCGTCCAGGCAGGTGTCCGACATCACCACGAGAGAGTCGCCCACCTCGGCCCGGACGGCCTCGATCCCGCGGTTGAGGATTCCGTCGGGGCGCTCCCCCACCGAACCGGTGGCGTCCTTGTCGGTCTCGAGGGGGACGCCGAAGAGCATGATGCCTCCGAGCCCCGCTTCCACGGCGCGGGACGCCTCCCGGCGCAGCGAGTCGAGAGTGTGCTGGACGACGCCCGGCAGGGAGCCGACCGGCGCCGGCTCGCTCAGGCCGTCGCGCACGAACACGGGAAGGACGAGCTGCGCGGGGTGCACACGTGTCTCCCGCACGAGATTGCGCATCGCGGGGGTCGTGCGGAGCCTCCGCTGACGGATGGTGGGACTCATGGGTTCTCCTCGCTCAAGGCCTCGGTGAGAGCGGTGATCACGCCGGGACCGTCCTGCGTCGCCGCGACGGCGGCGACCTGCAGGCCCAGTGCGCGGGCGGCTGCGGCGCTCGGCGCGCCCACGGCGACGACCCGGACGCCCTCCGGCGCACCCAGCAGGTCGACGACGGCCCGTGCGATCGATCCGGCGGTGACCACGACGGCATCGTACGCGTCCCACGACGCGACTCCGTCGGGGGTTCGGCTCACGGTCTCGGTCGTGTAGGTCGCAACGGCGTCCACCGCCCAGCCGCGCGCCCGCAGACCGTCGGCCAGGCGGGGGCCCGCCAGCGCGGAGCAGGGCCACAGGGCCGACGCGGGGCCGGGGGGAAGGGCATCGATCAGCGCGGCCGCGTCCGAGCGGCCCGACGGCACCACGGACACGTCCGCTCCGGCCGCACGGATCGCGCCCGCGGTCGCCTGCCCCACGGCGGCGATGTCGCCGGCGAGGCCTGCGAGGTCGACCCCGGCGTCCGCCAGGACGCCGACGGCGGTCGGCGAGGTGAGGAGGAGCCAGTCGTGAGGACCGCCGAGGGCGAAAGGCAGGGTCCGGGTGACCGTGAGCGGGACGGCGTCGACCACCGCACCCGCCGCACGGATCTCCGCGGCGAGCGGTCCGTCGGCGCGAGGCAGCAGGATCCGGCGTCCCACCAGGGCGTGCCGGGTCGCCGCCGACCACAAGGACCGCTCGTGGTGGAAGTCCGTCAGTCTGCTGTCGCGGGCGGCTCCCAGCGGGGTCACCTCCGCCGCTCCGCGAGCGAGCAGTTCCTCGCCGACCAGCCGCCCCAGGGCGGCCGGGTCGGCTCCGGGATCCGAGGTGCGGGTGACCGTGACGGCCGCGCCGCCGTCGGCGGCCAGCACGGACGCCGCGAGGGTCACGCATCCGCCGGACACGGTGGCATGGGCGCCGACGGGCGCGGCGCAGCCGGCTTCCAGCGCCGCCAGGACCGCCCTCTCGGCCGTGACCGCCGTGTGCGCGGCGGGCTCGTCGAGCTCGGCGAGGGCCGCCCGGGTGGCCGCGTCGGTGGCCCGGCACTCGATCGCGAGCGCGCCCTGACCCGGCGCGGGGAGCAGGTCGAGGATGTCCGTCGCCGCGTCGGAGCGGCCGAGCCGCGCCAGGCCCGCCGACGCCAGCACGACGGCGTCCAGGTCCCCCGGAGCAGCGGCGTCCCCGTGAACGCGAGCCAGCCGGGTGCCCACATTCCCACGGATGTCGACCACCACGAGGTCGGGACGCCGGGCGCGCAGTTGAGCGGCACGGCGAGGAGATCCCGTGCCCACGCGCGCCCCCGGGGGCAGGTCGGCGAGGGTGAGCCCGTCGCGTGCGCACAGCGCGTCGGACGGTGTCTCGCGCGCGGGCACCGCGGCCACGACCAGCCCCGCGACGGGCGCCGTGGGCAGGTCCTTGAGCGAGTGGACGGCCAGGTCGACGGTGCCGGTGAGCACGGCGCGGCGCAGTCTCGCCGCGAACAGGCCCAGCCCGCCCTCCTCGACGAGCGAGCCGGTCGCCACGTCGCCGTCGGATCGGATGGTCACGAGCTCGACGTCGTGGCCGAGCGCACGCAGGGCGTCCGCGACCTGCCCCGACTGTGCCATCGCCAGTTCGGAGCCCCGGGTGCCCAGCCGCAACCTCACCGGGAGGTCACCTGCCGGAGCGCGACGGTCGGCGTCATGCGGCGTGGATCCTCTCGACGAGCCGCGTCAGCAGGCGGGGGTCGGTGGCCGGCGGGACGCCGTGCCCCAGGTTCACGATGTGGCCCGGCGCCCGTCGTCCGCGCTCGATCACCTCGAGGGTGTGCCGCTCGAGGAAGTCCCACCCGGCGAACAGGGCGGCAGGGTCGATGTTGCCCTGGACGGTCTTGCCCGGCAGCCGGTCGATCGCCGCGTCGAGCGGCGTCCGGTCGTCGACGCCCACGGCGTCGGCGCCTTTCGCGAGCTCCTCCAGCAGATGGTTCGTCCCGGTGCCGAAGTGGATGAGCGGCACGCGCCCCTGCACCGCCTGCATGGCGAGACGGGAGTACGGCGCGACGGACCGTGCGTAGTCGGCCAGGGACAACGACCCGCACCACGAGTCGAACACCTGGACGGCCGACGCGCCGGCGTCCACCTGCACGGCGAGGAACTCTCCGGAGATGCGGGCGCACCAGGTGAGCAGGTCGTCCCAGGACGCCGGATCGGCGTGCATGAGCGCGCGCGCGGCGAGGTGATCGCGGCTGGGACGTCCCTCGACGAGGTAGGCCGCCAGGGTGAAGGGCGCTCCGGCGAAGCCGATGAGCGGCGTCCACGACGCGTCTCCGGACGGCGTCGAGGACAGCTCGGTCACGGCTGTGCGCACCGCGTCGGCGATCATCGAGGCGTCCTCGATCTCGTGCGCGACCAGCGCGGCGATGTCGGATGCGGTGCGCAGCGGCGCCTCCATCACCGGGCCGACGCCCGGAACGATGTCCACGCCCACGCCCGCCAGGTGGAGCGGGACCATGATGTCGGAGAAGAGGATCGCGGCGTCCACCCGGTGGCGGCGGACGGGCTGCAGCGTGATCTCGGCGGCCAGGTCGGGCACCAGGCACGCGTCGAGCATCGCAACACCGGCACGGGCCTCGCGGTATTCGGGAAGGGACCGCCCGGCCTGGCGCATGAACCACACCGGCGGCGTCGCCGGCCTGGCCCCACGCAACGCCTGCAGGAGGGGAGGTGTCGTGGAATCGCCGTCGTCGGTCACACCCGAGATCTTAGGCCCGCCCCCTGCGCGGGAGTTTCTGGTTCCGGTCCCGGCGGTGGTTCAATGGCCTTCTTGTGGGTCTACATCTCTGCGCCGTTCACCACGTCGAGCACGGTCTCCCCGCGGTCGAGGCCGTGACCCCTGCGGTTCCCGGTCTGGGTGTGCGTGTGGCGGCGTCGAACGCCGTCCGCGGCGCGGTGGTCCTCGCCACGTGCAACCGGGTGGAGGTCTACGTCGACTCCGACGGCACCGCGTCCGAGGTGACCGCCATCGTCCGCCGCGCGATGAACGAGGCCCTCGACGCGCCCACGACCATCCCGATGACCGTCAGGGCGGATGCCGACGCGTTGGAGCACCTGTTCCGCGTCGGCGCGGGGCTCGACTCCATGGTGATGGGGGATCGTCAGATCGCCGGGCAGCTCCGGAGCGCGCTGAGGTCGGCACTCGACACCGGCACCGCGACCGGCCTTCTCACCGACGCGGTCGAACACGCCCTGCGCACGGCGCACAAGGTGTCCGCCCAGACCCGGTTCGGGTCGACGGGGCGATCCGTCGTGTCGGTCTCGCTGGACCTGCTGCGGCGGGAGTGGCCGTCCAGTCGCGTTCTCCTCCTGGGAACGGGTTCCTACGCCGGAGCGGTCGTCGCCGACCTGCGCCGGCGCGGGTGCACGGACATCCGCGTCCATTCGTCGTCGCACCGTGCGCCGGCCTTCGCGGCGTCGCATCCCGGGGTGGCGGCCGTGACCGCGCCGTTGGACGCGGCGCTGCTGGACGCGGACGTCGTGGTCTCCTGCCGGGGCACCGGCACGATCCTGACCGCCGGCGACGTGGCCACCGCGATGACGCGGCGAGGGGGGCGCGACATCGTGTTCGTCGACCTGGCGATCACCCGCGACATCGACCCTGCCGCCAGGGCGCTGGACGGCGTGCTGCTCATCGACCTGTCGACCATCGCGCACCATGTGCCCGACGTGGCGCGGCGCGAGGTGCACAACGCGCACGACCTCGTCGCCGAGGGCGTCCAGGACCTGGTCACCCGGCTGAAGGGCCGCGAGATGAACCCTGCCGTCATCGCCCTGCGGGATGTCGTCAACGACATGCTCTCCGACGAGATCGACCGGCTGCCCCACGGGCGTCCGGTCACCCGCGAGGAGGCGGCCCATGCGCTCCGCCGCCTTGCCGCGCGCCTCGTGCACGTGCCGAGCGTGCGGGCGCGCAAGGCGGCCGAGGAGGGACGGCACAGCGAGTACCTCGCGGCGCTCAGCGAGCTGTGGGGGCTGGAGCCGCAGGTGCGTCCGGTGCTGCAGAACCTCGAGCTCTCTCGCGAAGCCGCACCCGCGATCGTCTCGCCCGACAGCATCGAGAGCGATGCCTGCCCCGCAACGGGCCTGTCGCTGTACGACCTCGGAGACCGTCCGCGCCGCGAAGCCATCTGAGGATCGGCGCCGCGCACGTTCGGAGAGCACGGCGCCGGCCGTGTCAGATCAGCGTGACGGCCTCGTCGAAGGCGAGCCGCGGGTTGCGGGGGAACGTGCCGTCGGGGGCCGCATGGCCGACGTTGACGACGAGGAAGCTGCGCAGCGGCGTGCCCGCGAAGAACGCCTCGTCGACCCCTGCGGTGTCGAATCCCGCCATCGGACCGGCGTCGAGGCCCGTCGCGCGGACGGCCATGATGAAGGCGCCGGCCTGCAGCCAGGCGTTGTTGCGCGCCATCGCCTCGCGATGCTTGACGTTCCCGGCGAGCTGATCGCGCGCCGCAGCGGTCTGGGGATTGAGATGCGGCAGGTGCTCGTGGAAGTCGGTGTCCGCGGCGAGGATCGCCACGACCGGGGCCGACGCGGCCTTTGCCCTGTTGCCCTCGCTGAGCAGCGGCAGCAGCTTCTGCCGCGCCTCCTCTGTGCGCACGAACGTGATCCGCAACGGCTGGCTGTTCATCGCGGTGGGGGTGAACTTGGCCAGCTCGTACACGCGGGTGAGCTCGTCGTCGGAGACGGGCTCGCCGGTGAAGCGGTAGGCCGTGTGCGCCTCGGTGAAGATGCGCTCCGCGGCGACGGGGTTCAGGGTCTCGGTCATAGGTCCTTCTCAGATGTAGTTGACACCTAAATCATATGACGAGAAGGCAAGGGCTCGTTCCGCGTCCAAACTCACTCCTCCGCGCGACCGGCCGCCAGCAGGCACTCCGCCGTGTCGGCATCCGTCACGAGCACGTCGCAGAACCCCTTCTCCAGGGCGAGTCTCACCGCGAGGTGCTTGGACTCGCCACCGGCGACGCAGAGCTTGCGCGGGATGGCGCGCAGCTCGCCCGCGGACAGCGACACCGTCCGCGCGGTCAGGTCCTCGCAGCACGACCGTCCCTGCGCGTCGAAGTAGGCCGCCGAGATGATGTCGCACTCGACGCGGGCGGCCCGCAGGTGGTCGATCTCCGCCGCGGTGTAGTAGCCGACCTCGTGCAGCGTGCTCGTCCGCGAGAACGGCGAGCCGACGCTGAACACCGCGACGTCCGCCGAACGCGCCAGCCGCATCGTGTCGGTGACCTGACGCGACCGCATCAGGCCTTCGCGCTCCTGCGCCGATGCCGCGACGGCAGGGGCGAACAGCCGCGCCGATCGCGCGCCGACCCGGCGCGCGAGACCCTCGGCGATCGTGGTCGCGTGCAGGTCGACCTCCGCATGCACCTGGCCGCCCGCGAGAGGAACGACCGTGGTCCCGCGAAGGTCCCCCCGGACGTGAGCGGCGAGGGTCTTCAGCGTGCTCCCCCATCCCACCGCGATCGTCCCGGACGCGCGGACCAGGGCCGTCAGCACACCGGCCGCGGTCTGTGCGACGGACTCCTTCACCTCCTCGTCGCCGCCGTCGAGCGGATCGGCGACGACGAACCGACAGCCCGGGTACAGCGCGCCCAGCGCCTCCTCCAGCCGGGGGTAGTAGCCGTGGAAGTCGATCGTGATCTGCACGATCCCGTCGGCCCGTGCCTGCTGGAGGAGCCGCGAGACGCTGATGCGCGACACCCCCAACTGCTCGGCTATCTGCTGCTGGGTGAGGCTCAGCCCGTAGTACATGTGACAGATGCGGGCGGGACTCGCATACATCGCGGTTGCCTCCTCGGCGTCGGGACGACCCTCGCCCCGCGCCGGCCGGGGACCGACGCGGGGCGAGGGCTGTCGGTCAGTTCGGGTAGCCCAAGGCCTGCTTGTACGCCTCGTGCTGCTCCATGATGACCGGCTGGTGCTCCGCCGCGGGCAGTTCCTCACCCGATTGCGGCCAGTTCGGGAAGTCGCCCGTGAGAGCGGCCACGGCCTGCATCGCGGCTCCCTGCGCCACGTACTCGCCCGGGTCGGGGACGAACACCGGCTCGCTGATGATCTGCGGCAGGACCGCTCGCACGGCCGGGTTCTTCGCGGCGCCGCCGATCAGGAACACGCGCTCCACCGGCACGCCGAGGCGCTTCGTCGCGTCGAGCATGACGACCTGGCTCGCCATCATGCCCTCGACCGCGGCCCGCGCCACGTTCATCGGGGTGAAGTTCGCCAGCGACATGCCGTGCAGGGAGGCGCGGGCGTCCGGCAGGTTCGGCGTCCGCTCGCCCTCGAAGTACGGCAGCATCGTCACGCCGTCCGCGCCCGGCTTCGCCTGCAGGGCGAGGAATGCCAGCTCGGCGTGGTCGCGCCCGAGCAGGCGCGCGGCGGCGTCGAGGTCGCGGGCCGCGTTCAACGTCGCCGACAGCGGCAGGTGGTCACCCGTGCAGTCGGCGTAGCTGGACACGATGCCGGTGAAGTCGTGCACGGGCTCGGCGGTGCGCGCATACACCGTTCCGGACGTCCCCAGCGAGATGACGGCGTCGCCGACCTGCAGGCCGAGCGCCAGGGCCGCCTCGGCGTTGTCGCCGCCTCCGACGCCCAGGGGCAGACCCTGCGGCACGCCGGGGATCCCCGCACCGGTCACGCCGGCCCTGTCGGTGGGGCCGAGCACGCGCGGCAGCAGCGCCTGCTTGCCGAAGGCGAACTCGAACAGATCGGGGCAGTAGTCGTCGGTGGCGCCCGACCAGTACGCCGTGCCGGACGCGTCGGAGCGGTCGGTCGTCAGCTCGCCGAGGTCGGCGTTGCCGGGGCCGTACCCCTTGAGCCGCCACGTGAGGTAGTCGTGCGGGAGGACGACCGCCGCCGTCCTGGCGACGTTGTCGGGCTCGTTGTCGCGCAGCCAGCGCACCTTGGTCACCGTGAAGGAGACCGACAGCGGCAGCCCCGTCCGGCGCACCCACTCGTCGGCGCCCAGCTCCTCGTTCAGCGAGGCCACCTGGGGGTGTGAGCTCGTGTCGTTCCACAGCAACGCGTCGCGGACGACGGTGCCGTCGGCGGCGATGCACACCATGCCGTGCTGCTGGGCCCCCACCGACAGCGCGGCGACGTCGTCGAGCCCGCCGGCGACCTGGATGGCGGCGAGCATGGCCTCCCACCACGCGACCGGATCGACGATGGTGCCCGGCGGATGCGGTGCGCGTCCCTCGCGGACCACACGGCCCGTCTCGAGCTCACGGATGATGACCTTGCAGCTCTGGGTCGAGCTGTCGATGCCTGCTATGAGAGTCGTCATGGAATCTGCCTTTCTTCGTTGAAAAGCGCTGATCTTCGATCAGCTCTGCGCCTCGATCTCGTCGAGGATGGCCTGCGTTCTGCTGATGCCGATGCGGTCGGCACCGGCCTCGATGACGGCGATCACGTCGGCCAGCGTCGAGATGCCGCCGGCCGCCTTGACCTTGGTCAGGGGCGCCGCGCCCTGCCGCAGCAGAGCCACGTTGTGCGGCGTGGCGCCCGTCGGGGTGAAGCCGGTGGCGGTCTTGACGAATGCCGCCCCGGCCTCCGAGACGAGCTGAGCGCCGCGCACGATCTGCTCGTCGGTCAGGTAGTGGGTTTCGAGGATCACCTTGACGTGGGCCGGGTCGGCCGCCTCGACGACGGCGCGGATGTCATCGCGGACCATGTCGTCGCGCCCGCTCAGAAGGGCCCCGACGTCGATGACCATGTCCACCTCGGAGGCGCCGGCCTCGACGCACCTCCGCGCCTCGAACGCCTTCACCTCGGTCATGTGCGCACCCGACGGGAACGCGGCGACCGTGCCGATGATGACGGGCGTGCCCGAGAGGATCTCCCGCGCGATGCCCAGCCGGTGCGGCGAGATGCACACCGCCTTCGCTCCCACCTCGGCGGCGAACTCGCATCCTCGACGGATCTCGTCGAGGGTGAGGTTCGGCTTCAGCAGGGAGTGGTCGACGTAGCCGAGGAACTGCTCCTTGGTGAGTTTCATGTCTTCCTCCTTCGAGCTTCACAGGACCTTGTGGCCGGTGCACGCCGACCAGATGGCGAACCACTGCTCATCGGTGAGGCGATGCCGCAGCGCGTCGACGGGCCGGCGCACGAACCCGAGGTCTTCGGCGCCGGTGATGGTGAGGAAGCCCACGGGGTGGCTCAGCAGCCAGGCGAGCGCGACCTCGTCGATGGTCGGCGCACCGATCTCGGCGCGTACGGTCTCCAACTCGGCGCGCACCCGCACCGCCGCGTCGTCCGTGCCGGTGAACACGCGTCCGCCGGCGAGCGGCGACCAGGCGATGGGATGGATCCGCCGCTGCTGGCAGTGCGCGACCGTGCCGTCGTCGAAGTTCTCGTGCTGCAGGACCGACGCCTCGATCTCGTTCGTGATCAACGGCTGATCGCAGTAGCCGGCCAGCATCTCGTAGTGATGGGCCTTGTAGTTGGAGACGCCGAAGAAGCGCACCTTGCCCTGCTCGTGGAGCTGTGAGAACGCCGCGGCCGTCTCCTCGGGGTTCATGTGCGGATCGGGTCGGTGGAGCAGCAGCAGGTCGACGTAGTCGGTCCGCAGCCGCCGCAGGGACGCCTCCAGCTCGGACACGATGTGGGCCCGGCTCGTGTCGTAGTACTTCACGCGCACCGACGCGCTCGGGTAGACGATGGTGGACTTCGTGATGATCTGCACGCTCTCGCGCAATCCCGGCCTGCGGGCGAGTACCTCCCCGAAGGCGGCCTCCGGGTTCCCGTGGTCGTAGATGTTCGCGTGATCGAACAGGGTGATACCGAGTTCCAGCGCCCCGTCGACGAGACGTTCGAGTTCGTCGACGCTGATGCCCCATTGGGCCCACCGCCAGAATCCGAGGGCCACGCGCGAGGTCTCCAGACCGTCCGCCATGGTGATTCGTTGCATCGTCGCAACACCTCCTTGTGCACATGACCGTACTCTGATCATCTGATCACACCAGGGGTCGGCGAACTTCTTTCCCCGCGCCCTCCGCCGAGCGCTCCCCATCTGCCGGAAATCAGCGCAGATCCGGCGGTTTCAGAGCGCTCGGCGTGGGTGGATCCCTGTTCGGCGCAGATGAGCATTGGCCCTCGAACCGGGCACACGGGTCCTCCGATCCCCGCTAACGTCGAGGCAAAGGACGACGACGGCGGGGTCTTCGCCCCGCTCCGCCCCGCCCCATGGCCCGCGCCGCCGCGCGGGCACGGCAGGTGGAGGACTCATGCAGGCGGACACCGTCATCTTCGACATGGACGGCACCCTCACCGATTCCATGCCCTTCCTCGCAAGCGGGATCGGCACCGTGGCGGGTCGGCTCGCCGGGCGGACCATCACGAGGCACGAGGCCGAGGCGGCGTACGGGCCGCCGGACATGGACGTCCTCGCGCGACTCGCCGGACGCCCCCTCACCCCCGCCGAGCAGGAGTCGTACCTCGACCACCTCCGGACACACGCGCCGACGGCGGTGCCGCCGATCCCCGGCCTCGCCTCGATGCTCGCCGACCTCCGGTCGGCCGGAATCGCGCTCGGCGTGTACTCGGCCCGCAGCCTCGCCGCAGGCACGGTGGTCCTCGAGGCGCTCGGGCTCGACGAGTACTTCGACACGGTCGTCGCCGGCGACCTGGTGACCCACCCCAAGCCGCACGCCGAAGGCCTGGTGGTGGCCATGGCCGCGCTGGGCGCCACGCCGGCCCGGACCCTCTACGTCGGCGACACGCTGCACGACCTGCAGGTGGCACGAGGCGCCGGTGTCCGCTCGGTGCTCGCCCTGTGGGCCGACAGCCCGCGCACGAACCTGATCCCGCAGGCCGACCAGCACTTCGCCGACGTGGCGTCCTTCGCCTCCTGGGTGCTCGCCGACTGATCCCGGTCCCGGGTCCGGCGGCGCCTTCCCCTGCCCACATGGCGAATGTGCGGTGCTCCGCACGATCCCGCCGGGCCGCTAATCTGCGTCCATGGCAAAGAGATGGACTCCGGAGCGTGTGATCGCCCTGGCGCCCGACTCCGCCTCCGAGGTCGCCGGCCGTCGGCTGGCCGTCCCCGCGCCGTGGTCCGACGTGGGGTGGGCCGATCCGCTGCTCTGGGGAGCGTGCCAGGGTTCCGGCAAGACTCCCTACACCGTCGCGGTCGATGTCTCCGGACCCACGTACCGCTGCTCCTGCCCGTCCCGCAAGTTCCCCTGCAAGCATGTCCTCGGGCTGCTGTTCCTCTGGGCCGAGGGCGGCATCCGCGAAGGCGGCACGCTCAGTGCGTTCGCCTCCGACTGGGCGGCGCGACGTGGCCGCGGCGGGAGCGCCGCCGACGGCTCCGGCAGCCCGCAGGCCGCCGAACGAACCCCGGAACAGGAGGCCGCCGCGGCAGCCCGAGCCGCCCGCCGCGAGGAACGCGTCGCCGACGGCATGGCCGAGCTCGAGCAGTGGTTGTCCGACCAGGTCACCCGTGGCCTCGCCGCCGCCCGCCCGGCCGAGGCGACCGAGACGGCCGCTCGCATGGTGGACGCCCAGGCGCCCGGGGTCGCCACCCGGCTGCGGGAGGCCGCACGCCTTCCGCGGGGCGGACGGTGGCTGACGGACACCTTCGCCGCCTACTCGCTGCTGCACCTGCTGGCCCGCGCCGCCACGACCCTCGACACCGCGGATCCCATGCGCGACACCGTCCGGATGCGACTGGGCTTCACGACCTCCCGCGAGACGGTGCTGGCCGAGCCCGCGGTGACCGACCGGTGGCTCGTCGCCGGCATGCGGGACTCCGACGAGGAGCAGGTCAGCGTACGCCGTGTCTGGCTCCACGGCATGGACACCGGGACGCCCGCGCTCGTGCTGTTCTTCGCCCCGCGCGGCCAGGCCCTGGCGAACCCGCTGCTCCCCGGGACGGCCGTCGACGCCGACCTCCACTTCCACCCGGGCCGGCCGCGGCTGCGGGCGGTCGTCGGCGACCAGCGCGACACCGTCCCGATCCGCGGGTGGACACCGGCCGTCACCGGCGTCGCCGTGGCCGTGGCGGCGTGGCGAGCGGCGCTCGCTGCGGACCCGTGGCTCACCGAGTGGCCGGTCGCCGTCTCCGGCACCGCCGCGCCGGCCGGGCGGCAATGGACGTTCACCGGCATCGACGGGGGCGCCGTGAACCTCGTCGGGTCCGACCTGTGGACACTGCTCGCACTGACCGGTGGCCACCCGGCGACGGTCTTCGGCGAGCTCGGCGCCGAGGGCCTGCGCCCGAGCTCCGTCCTCCTCGACGAGGAGGTGCTCCCGCTGTGACCGCGCTCGACGAGCTCTCCGCCGTGGCCGCCGTCGGCACGGGCCGGCGCTCGACCCTCCCGGCCGTCCCCCAGGTCGCCGGGGTCCTCCCGTCGCGAAACCCCGAGGAACGGGCGTTCGCGCTGTTGGACGCGGGCGCCGCGCTCGCCGTCGTGGCCAAGGGAGCGGTGGAGGTCCCGCCCGGGTCCCCGCTCGCCCCCGCCCCTCCCGACGCCTGGCCGGATCCGCCCGCCGCCTTCACCGCCGCGCTGAGGCAGCTCGGCTCCGACGGCGGTCCGGTCGCCGACGCCGCGAGCCGGTCCGCCGTGCTGGTGGAGGCCTTCGGCTGGATGGCCGCGCGACGGCTCCGGCTGTCGCACCGCCTCCTGCCGACCTTTCTCACCCACCCGTCCGCCGACGTACGCGCCGGCGTCGTCCCGGTTCTCGGGGAGCGCGGCCGGTGGCTCGTGTCGGTTCCCGGGGCACCCGGCGCCCCGGACGATCGCCGCATCGCGGACGACCCCTGGGAGCACGGGACCCCGGCCGAGCAGGTCGCCCACCTGACCCTCGTGAGAAGCACGGATCCAGCGGCCGGGCTGCGGCTCGTCACCGGGATCTGGAGCACGACGCCGGCGGCGACCCGCGCGCAGTTCGCGCTCGTGATCGCCGACACGGCCGGTCCGGCCGACGAGGACTTCCTGGAGAGCTGCCTGTCCGACCGCTCCGCCGCCGTCCGCGCCGTCGCCCCGCAGGGGCTGGTGCGGCTGCCCGGGTCCGCCTACGTGTCCCGTATGACCGCCCGCGCCGCCGACGTGTTCCGGTCGGCCGCTCCGGGCATGGTCGTCACGTCACCGGCGCCCGACGAACACGATCAGCTCGGCGCCGCCCTGTCCGCCCAGGAGCGGATCACCCGCCTTCTGGGCGCCGTCCCGCCGGGCGCCTGGCCGGGTCTCACCGGCATCACCGCCTCCGACCTGCTGCGCGTGGCGCACGCCGATCCCGCGCTGGATCTGCGGCCGGGGCTCACGACCAGCGCCCTCCGCCACGGCGACGCGGCGCTCGCCGCCGCTCTCGTCGAGGCCGGCGCCGTCCACGAGGGCTTCGCCCCGTTCGTCCCGGTCGACCGGCTCGCCGCGGCCCTGGACCGGCTCGGCGCCGCCGCCGCCGCGCCCGACTCCGGCGGCAGCAGCCTGCTCGAACGCCTGCCCCGCCCGTGGCCCGACCCCATCGCCCGCGTCGTGCTCGCCCGACTCGACGCCTCGCTGCCGACCGCGCGACGGTTCCCGGACTCGGTGTGGCGCCTCCTCGCACTGGCGACCCCGGCATCGTCCGCCGACGCCTGGGCGGCCCAGCTCCGCGCCGCGACCATCGGGCACGGCGCACGCACCCGCTCCAATCGCACGGTGCTCATGGCGGCCGCGATCCTCACCGTCCGCGGCGCGCTCTGGCGCGCGCTGCCCCCCGCCACCGATCCGCACGCCCACCACGTCCCCGGGAGCCCGCCATGACCGACACCGCCGCCGCGCTGCAGCGACCCCACGCCGAGCAGCTCTTCGCCGCCGAGCTCGCCGCGCTCGCGGCCGCCGACGACCGTCCCCGCCCTCCGCAATGGCGCCTGTCCCCGTGGGCGGTGGTGACGTACCTGATGGGCGGCACCCTGCCGGGCGGCGAGGTCGTGACCCCGAAGTACGTCGGCAGCCGGCGACTCATCGAGACGGCCGTCGCGACCGTCGCCACCGACCGCGCCCTCCTCCTGCTCGGCGTCCCCGGCACGGCGAAGTCGTGGGTGTCCGAACACCTCGCCGCCGCGATCTCGGGCGACTCGACCCTGCTCGTCCAGGGAACCGCGGGAACGGCCGAGGAGGCGGTCCGGTACGGCTGGAACTACGCACGGCTGCTGGCCGAGGGACCGAGCCCGGCAGCGCTCGTGCCGTCACCGGTCATGGTTGCGATGGAGAAGGGGGCGATCGCACGGATCGAGGAGCTGACCCGGATGCCGTCCGACGTGCAGGACGCCCTCATCACCGTGCTGTCCGAGAAGTCGCTGCCGGTGCCCGAACTCACGTCCGAGGTGCAGGCGCGGCGCGGGTTCAACGTGGTCGCCACGGCCAACGACCGAGACCGCGGAGTGAACGACCTGTCGAGCGCGCTGCGCCGCCGGTTCAACACGGTCGTCCTCCCGGTGCCCGCCACGACCGAGGACGAGGTGCACATCGTCACCAGCAGGGTGGCTGAACTCGGCCGCGCCCTCGACCTGCCGCCCGCCGACGGCGCCGATCACGAGATCCGGCGGGTGGTGACGATCTTCCGCGAGCTGCGCCGTGGCGTCACCGAGGACGGCAGAACGTCCCTCAAGACGCCGTCCGGCACGCTGTCGGTGGCCGAGGCCATCTCGGTCGTCACCAGCGGGCTCGCACTCGCCGCGCACTTCGGCGACGGGGTGCTGCGCGCGGGCGACGTGGCCGCGGGCATCCGCGGATCGGTCGTGAGGGACCCGGTCGGGGACGCGACCGTATGGTCGGAGTACCTGGAGACGGTCGTCCGCGAACGTCGCGACTGGAGCGACTTCTATCGCGCTGCCCGAGAGCTTGGGGACTGACTGCCTGTGATGACCGACGAAGGCCGCGTGCGGGTGCTCGGCATCCGCCACCACGGCAGCGGATCCGCCCGCGCCGTGCGGGACGCCCTCACCGAACACGATCCGGGAGTCGTCCTCATCGAGGGCCCGCCGGAGGCCGATGCCCTCGTCGGCTGGATCGCCCGGGGGCTGAAGCCGCCCGTCGCCCTGCTCGCCTACGAGGTCGCCGATCCCGCCCGGGCCGCCTTCTGGCCGTTCGCGGTGTTCTCACCCGAATGGCAGGCCCTCTCCTGGGCCGTGGAGAACCACCGGGAGGTGAGGTTCATCGACCTGCCGGCCGCGGTGACCCTCGCGACCGCCGGCGATCCCTCCGCCGGGGAGCAGACTCGCGGTCCCCGGAGCGAGGAGCCCGACGAGACGACGGAGCCGCCGTTCGCCGCGTCGCCACGATGCGCCGCGACCGATCCGTTGCGCGACGACCCGCTGGCCGTGCTCGCACGGACGGCCGGCTACGACGACCCGGAGCGCTGGTGGGAGGACGCCGTCGAGACGCAGGCCAGCAGTTCCCTGTTCACCTCCATCACCGAGGCGATGGCCGAACTGCGGACCGCGACTCCCCCACCGGCCGAGACGGAGGACCAGCTCGTCGAGGAACGCCGCGAGGCGCACATGCGCAAGCTGCTCCGCGCGGCGCTGCGGATCCACGACCGGGTCGCGGTGGTCTGCGGCGCCTGGCACGCGCCCGCACTGTCCGGGCGGCTCCCGGCGGCGGCGGCCGATCAGAGGCTGCTGACCGGACTGCCGAAGGTGAAGGTCGCGACCGCCTGGGTGCCGTGGACGCATTCGCGCCTCACCTACGCCTCGGGCTACGGCGCCGGCATCGCCTCCCCCGGCTGGTACCGGCACCTGTTCGCCGCACCCGACGCGGTCGTCCCGCGCTGGTTCGCGGCCGTGGCCGCGGTGCTGCGCCGCCACGATCTGCCGGTGTCGCCCGCGCACGCCATCGAGGCCACCCGGCTGGCCGAGGCGCTGGCCGCGCTCCGCGGCCGACCGCGAGCCGGCCTCGACGAGGTCCAGGAAGCGGCGCTGGCGGTGATGTGCGACGGCAATCCGACGACGCTGGCCTACGTCACGCGCGAGCTCGTCGTCGGCGAGGAGCTCGGCACCGTTCCCGACGGCGCACCGCTCGTTCCGCTGGACGCCGACCTGCGCCGCCACGCGAAATCCCTGCGGCTGACGCTCGCACCGGCTCCCAAGGACCTCGTTCTCGACCTGCGCCGCACCTTCGACCGGGAGCGGTCCCGGCTGCTGCACCGGTTGCGCGCTCTCGACATCGACTGGGGCACGCCCGTCCAGGTGGCCGGGACCGGCACGTTCAAGGAGGCGTGGCAGGTGGCGTGGTCGCCCGACTTCGCCGTCGCCATCGTCCTCGCCTCGTCCTGGGGGACGACCGTCGCCGGGGCCGCCGCAGCTCGGCTCGTCGCCGATCCGGGGCCGCTGCCCGACGTGACCGCACGCGTGGAGCAGGCGCTGCTCGGGGAACTGCACACCGCTCTGCCGCCGCTCCTGACCGCCCTGGACGAGCGGGCCGCGCACGACGCGGACGTCGCCCACCTCCTCGATGCCCTGCCCGCCCTCATCCGTGCGCAGCGGTACGGCACGGTCCGCGGCACCGACACGACCTCTCTCGGAGCCGTCGCTCACGCCATGCTGACCCGTGCGGCGGCGGGGCTCCCCGCGGCGGCAGGCGGCCTCTCCCCCGACGCGGCCACGGAGCTGTGCGGGTACATCGAGCGCGTGACCGACGTGGTCGGCATGCTCCCCGCCGCTGCGGGAGCCCTGTGGCACGACGCGCTGCGACGGGTGCTCGCGCGCGGGGACGTGCCCGGCCTGCTCGCCGGCCGGCTCACCCGCACCCTTCTCGACGCGGGCGACCTGCCCGCCGACGCGGCGAGGGACGCCCTGTCCAGGGCACTCACGCACGGTCCCACCGTGGCCGAGCGCGCGGCCTTCGCCGAGGGATTCCTGTCGGCGTCGGCGCTGCTCCTCATCCACGACCCGGAGGTGCTGGCCATCGTGGACGACTGGATGGCCGGTCTCGCCGACGACGACTTCCTGGAAGTGCTGCCCGTGCTGCGACGAGCGTTCGGCGGGTTCAACCGGCCCGAGCGCACCGCCATCGCCGAACGGGCCACCCGGCTGAGCGATCACGAGACCGCCGCGGCCACGCCCACCGACCTGCCGTACGCCGAGATGGCGGAGGCACTCGCCACGGTCCGCCACCTGCTGAGGAGGAAGGATGCCTGACCGCTCCCCCGTCGTCCTGGACCCGATCGAACAGCGGGTCCTCGGGAGCCTGCTCGAGAAGCAGATCACCGTTCCCGCGTCCTATCCGCTGAGCCTCACTGCGCTGCGCACCGCGTGCAATCAGGCCACGAGCCGCGAGCCGGTCACCGCCTATGACGACGACGCGCTCGTCGAGGCCGTGGACCGCCTCAAACAGCGGGGTCTGGCCCGCGTCGTGTGGGCGGGCAGCGGCTCGCGCGTCCTGAAGTACCACCAACTGCTCACCGACGTCCTCGAGCTGGAGCCGGCCGGGCGAGCCCTCGTCACGGTGCTGCTGCTGCGCGGACCCCAGTCGGCGGGCGAGCTGCGCACCCGCACGGAGCGGCTGCATCCGTTCGCCGACAAGTCGGCCGTCGAGGAGGCGCTGCGCGAGCTCGCCGGGCGGCCGGTTCCGATCGTCCGCGAGGCCGGTCGTCGGCCGGGCCGGCACGACGCCCGCTGGATCCACCTGCTCGGTCCCGTCGACGCCGAGGACGCCGCGCCGGCCGCGGACGTGGACCGGGAGTCCGTCCTCGCCGCCGGGGCGGAACGACGCGACGAGGGCGTGCGGACGGCCTACGACGCGCTGGCCGAGGCGCCGGGCGCGATCGGGCCCGATCTCGCCGGCCTGCCGCTGGACCGGTGGCTGCTCGATCGGGTGTCGGCTGCCGCCGGAGGAGGGCCCGTGGCCGATCTCGGGTGCGGCCGGGGCCGCACGACCGCGTATCTGACGGAAGCGGGCGTCGACGTCGTCGGCAGCGACATGTCCCCCGCGACGATCGCCGCGGCGCGCGCCGACCATCCCGGTGTGTCGTTCGAGGTGGGCGACTTCGGCCGGCTGCTGCGCCCGCGGGCCGCAGCCGGGTGGGCCGCGATCACGGCCTGGTACGCGTTCGTCCATCTCGCCCCGTCCGAGCTCGCCGCGCTGCTGCCGGCGCTGGTCGCCACGCTCGTCCCCGGGGGCGTCCTCGCGTTCGCCGTCCAGCTCGGAGCCGAGGTGCGCAATGTCGCCCTCCCCGGCGACGCGGGTCGCGTGGACGTCGTGCTGTTCGACCGTGCACAGGTGCTGGCCGCGGTCACGGCGGCCGGAGGGATCGACGTCGAATGGTACGTGCGGGGCCCGGTCGGCGACGAGGACGCCGGTGACCGGCTCTACGTGTACGCCCGGAGCGGCGCGTGACGCGCGCACCCGATGCCGTGACCACCGAGCGTGCACGCCGGTGGCGGCTGGTGCTCGGCCGTCCGCCCTCCGAGGACGGCCCGGTCCTCGACGCCCGGGATCGTGCCATGGACGCGGCGCTCGCGGCGCTGTACGACAACGAGGCGACCGGGAAGCCCGGCGAGAAGGACCGGATCCTCGTCGGGATGGGTTCCTCGGCACCCCGCGTCGCGTCGTGGCTCGGTGACATCCGGAAGTTCTTCCCCAGCAGCGTCGTCCAGGTCATGCAGGCCGATGCGATCGAGCGGCTCGGGTTGAAGCGACTCCTGCTGGAGCCGGAGATGATGCGCACGGTCACCCCCGACGTCCACCTTGTGGCGACGCTGGTGGAGCTGCGGGCACTGATGCCGCAGCAGGCACGTGCGACGGCCCGGGCGGTCGTCGGGCAGGTCGTCGAGGAGGTCGAGCGGCGGCTGGCCGACCGGATCCGCACGGCGACCCGAGGGGCGCTCAACCGGACCCGGCGGACGTCCCGGCCGCGCCCCGGCGACATCGACTGGAACCGCACGATCCGCGCGAACCTGAAGAACTACCAGCAGCAGTACAACACCGTGATCGCGGAGCGGCTCGTGGGGTACGGACGCCGGCGCACGGGATTCGCCCGCGAGATCGTGCTGTGCGTGGACCAGTCCGGGTCGATGGCGACGTCGGTCGTGTACGCGTCGATCTTCGCATGCGTCCTCGCCTCGATCCGTGCCCTGCGCACGAGCCTCGTCGTGTACGACACCGCCGTCGTCGACCTGACGGATCAGCTCGCCGACCCCGTCGACGTCATCTTCGGCACCCAACTGGGCGGCGGGAACGACACCCCACGGGCCCTGGCCTACTGCGAGCGCCTCGTGACGCGACCCTCCGACACCGTGCTCGTCCTCATCAGCGACCTGTACGAGGGAGCGGGCTCGGAGGAGATGATCGGGCGCCTGGGCGCACTCCACGCCGACGGGGTCACGGTGGTCGTGCTGCTGGCGCTGGACGACGACGGCAAGCCGTCCTACGACCGGGACAACGCGGCCGCGCTCGCTGCCCTCGGCATCCCGTGCTTCGCGTGTACGCCCGATGCGTTCCCCGACCTCATCGCGACCGCGCTCGGTCGCGCGGATGTCGCCGCGTGGGCCGCTCGGCGCGACGCCGAGCACGCATCGCGCCGGGACTGATTCGCTGCGTCCCGCTCCCGCGTAGTGTCGGACCATGGACGAGACAGATGCGGTCATTCTCCGGCGGCTGCTGGCCGACGGCCGGGCGACCCTGGGCACGCTCGCCGAGGCGACCGGGCTCTCCGTGTCCGCTGCCCAGAGCCGCGTCCGGCGGCTGGAGGAGCGCGGCCTGATCACCGGCTACCGCGCGCAGGTGGATGCCGAGGCGGTCGGCCTTCCGCTGTCGGCCTTCATCGAGGTGACGCCGCTCGATGCGGACGATCCCGACGACATCCCGCAGCGCCTGGGGCATCTCGCGGAGATCGAGGGGTGCTTCTCGGTCGCCGGGGACGCGTCCTACATCCTGTTCGTTCGGGTGGCGAGCCCGAAGCGGCTGGAGGACCTCATCCGCCAGATCCGCCAGGCGGCCCATGTCAGCACGCGGACGACGGTCGTGCTGCAGACCTGCTTCGCCGACCGGCCGCCCGCAATAAATGTGAAGACCGTGTAAACATTCCTGTCTCACCCTGCGCTCATCGGAACAAATCCGGCAGGCTTCAAGCATGTCCACAATCATTCCACCCGCTCGGGTTCACGAGACGCTCGCTCGGTCGATCCTCGCGGACGGCCTGCCGATCGTCCTGGATCTGGACGCCTCGTCGGGCAGCGATCTCGTGGATGCCCGGGACGGCAGCCACCACATCGACCTGTTCAGCTTCTTCGCGTCCAACGCGCTCGGCCTGAACCATCCCGCGCTGCGGAATCCGCAGACGATGTCCCGGCTCGGCCGGATCGCGGTTCAGAAGCCCAGCAACTCCGACCTGTACACCGTCGAGCTGGCGGAGTTCGTGGCCACCTTCGCGCGGGTGCTCGGCGATCCGCGGCTGCCCCACCTGTTCTTCATCGAAGGCGGCGCGCTCGCCGTGGAGAACGCGCTCAAGGTCGCCTTCGACTACAAGAGCCGTCTCAACGAGTCCCGCGGCCTGTCGCCGGCGCTCGGCACGCGCATCATGCATCTCACAGACGCATTCCACGGCCGTTCCGGCTACACGCTGTCGCTCACCAACACCGATCCGAACAAGACGGCCCGCTTCCCCACGTTCGACTGGCCGCGGATCACCTCGCCGTACCTCGGCACCCATGCGGACGGCACGCCACGGGATATCGCACGCCTGGAGGAACGAGCGCTCGCCGAGGCCGAGGCCGCCTTCGCCGCGCACGGGCCCGACATCGCCGCCTTCATCGCCGAGCCGATCCAGGGCGAGGGGGGCGACCATCACTTCCGGCCCGAGTTCCTGCAACGAATGCAGCGGCTGACCCATGATCACGACGCGCTGTTCATCATGGACGAGGTGCAGACCGGCGTCGGCATGACCGGCACGGCCTGGGCCTATCAGCAGCTCGGTCTGGAACCCGACGTGGTCGCGTTCGGGAAGAAGGCCCAGGTCTGTGGCGTCATGGCCGGAGGCCGGGTCGACGACATCCCCGACAACGTGTTCGCGGTGAGCTCCCGCATCAACTCAACCTGGGGCGGGAACCTGACCGACATGGTGCGAGCCCGGATCATCCTCGAGACCATCGAGTCGGACCACCTCATCGACCACGCGGCCGAGACCGGGGACTGGCTGCTGGCCCGGCTGGAGGAGCTCGCGCTCCGGCACCCGCTCGTCACCGATCCGCGCGGCCGTGGCCTCATGTGCGCCTTCAGCCTGCCGGACACGGCGACCCGCGACGAGGTGCTGCGCCGGCTCACCGACAGGCGTGTGCTCCTGCTGGGATGCGGACGCCGCTCGGTGCGGTTCCGCCCGGCACTGACCATTGAGCGGGCCGAGCTGGCCCAGGCGCTGGACATCCTCGCGACGGTCCTCGCCGATGTGACTCGGAAGGCGGCGTGATGACCACTCCCGACGACCTGCGCGCGCTCGCCCGGGACCGGCTCGCCGCACTCGGCGTGGTCCTCCCCGCCCCCGGCGCCGAGGACCTGACCGCGCCGTCCGCGCTCAGCGCCGAACCGCTCGGCAGCCTGCCCGCGACGACCGAGCTGGACGGTGTGCTGGACGGCGCACGGGAGGCGTTCCTGGCCTGGCGAGAGGTCCCCGCGCCGGTGCGCGGCCACCTGGTCCGTCGCTACGGCGAGCTGCTCCGCGAGCACAAGAGCCTGCTGGCCGACCTCGTCACGCTGGAGACCGGCAAGATCACCAGCGAGGCCCGCGGCGAGGTGCAGGAGATGATCGACGTCTGCGACTACGCCGTCGGCCTCTCCCGCCAGCTCTGGGGGAAGACGATCGCCAGCGAGCGACCCGGGCACCGGCTGGCCGAGACCTGGCACCCGCTGGGCGTCGTGGGGATCATCTCGGCCTTCAACTTCCCCGTCGCCGTCTGGGCATGGAACGCCGCGATCGCCCTCGTGTGCGGCGATCCCGTGGTCTGGAAGCCGTCCGAGCACGCGTCCCTGAGCGCGATGGGGGCCGCGGCGCTGCTGCAGACCGCCGTGACCGAGCTCGGTCATCCCTCGGCGGTGTCCCAGGTCGTCCTGGGAGACGCCCGCACCGGTGAGGCTCTGGTCGACGACCCGCGCGTCGCGCTCATCAGCGCGACCGGGTCGGTGCGGATGGGCCGCGCCGTCGGGCCGCGCGTCGCGGCGCGCTTCGGACGGAGCCTGCTGGAGCTCGGTGGCAACAACGCGGCGGTCGTCACGCCGTCGGCACCCCTGGAGCTCGCCATTCGCGGCGTCGTCTTCGCCGCAGCGGGCACGGCCGGGCAGCGCTGCACGACGCTGCGCCGGCTGATCGTCCACCGCAGTCTGGTCGACGAGGTCGGCCGGCGACTCGTCCGCGCGTACCGCAGTCTTCCCATCGGGGATCCGTTCGCGTCGTCGACTCTCGTCGGGCCCCTGCTCAACGCCGCCTCCGGCACCGCGTTCGAGGCGGCCGTCGCCCAGGCGGTGGCCGAGGGCGGGACAGTGCTCACCGGCGGGCGCCTCGTCGACGTGACGGGCTGCGGCGGCACGTTCGCCGAGCCGACCGTCATCGCCATGCCGGGCCAGACTCCGATCGTCCACGAGGAGACCTTCGCCCCGATCCTCTATCTGCTGGCCTACGACGACTTCGACGAGGCCATCGAGCTCAACAACGCCGTCGTCCAGGGGCTCTCGGCCTCGGTCTTCACGCGCGACCAGGCCGAGGCGGAACGATTCGTCTCGGCCGCCGGCGCCGACACAGGGATCGCCAACGTCAACATCGGCACGTCCGGTGCCGAGATCGGCGGCGCCTTCGGCGGGGAGAAGGCGACAGGCGGCGGCCGCGAGTCGGGCTCGGACTCCTGGCATGCGTACATGCGGCAGGCGACGAACACGATCAACTACTCCGATGCCCTGCCCCTCGCCCAGGGCGTGAGCTTCGGGTGACACGGCGGGGCCGGGACGTCGGCGATCCCGAGTACCGCCGCATCGCCGTGGCCCTGTTCGCCGCCGGATTCGCCACGTTCGCCCTCGTCTTCGACGCGCAGGCCGCCCTGCCGGCGATCGGCGCCGCCTTCGAGGTGCCCTCGGCGACGGCGGCGCTCACCGTGTCCGCGACGACCCTGGGGCTGGCCGCATCGGTTCTTCCGTGGTCCTGGGTCGCGGACCGGGCCGGGCGGCTGGTCGCGATGCGGGTGAGCCTCGCCGCGGCGCTGCTGGTGTCGTTCGGCCAGCTCGCCGCCGTCGAGCTGTGGCAGGTGATCGCCGTCCGTGCCCTTCTGGGCGTCGCACTGGGCGCCGTCCCGGGGGTGGCCATGGCCTACCTGGCCGAGGAGCTGGCGCCGGCACGGGTGTCCATCGCGGCCGGCGTCTTCGTCGCGGGCAACACGGTCGGCGGCATCGTCGGGCGGATCGTGGCCGGGCTGGCCTCGGCGGAGTGGGGCTGGCGTGCAGGATTCGCCCTCGTCTCCCTGATCGCCGTCGCGATGGCGGCCTGGTTCCTGCTCGCGGCGCCCTCGCCGCGCGGGTTCGTGCCCCGCCCCGTGCCTGCTCGGCTGGTCTGGGCGCGGGCCCTCTTCCAGGTGCGCGACCCGACCATGCTGGCGCTGTACGCCCAGGGGCTGTTCCTGATGGGATCGTTCGGCGCCGTGTACAACTATCTCGGCTTCCGTCTGATGGCGGCGCCGTTCGGTCTCCCCGCGACCTGGGCGAGCCTGGTGTTCACCGCCTATCTCGCCGGGACCGCGGCCAGCCGCTGGTGCGGGATCCTCGCGCGGCGCTGGGGGCATCTGCGCGTCATGCTGGCCGGGATCGGGACGATGGTCTGCGGCGCGGTCATGATGGTGGGCCCGTGGCTGTGGCTGGTGCTGACCGGGCTCGTCGTGTTCACCGTCGGCTGCTTCACCGCCCACCCGCTGGCCAGCGGCCTCACCGGACAGCGCGCCCAGGTGGGGCGCGCCCAGGGCAGCGCCCTGTACCAACTGTCCTGGCTCGGAGGCACGGCGCTGTTCGGCTGGCTGGGCGGAGTGTGCTACGACCGCTGGGGATGGGCCGCGACCGTCGCGATGGTCGCGGCGCTGTGCCTGGCCGCGGCGGCCTCGGCGATCGCCGGGCTGCACCTGCTGTCCCGCCGGCGTCCGGCACCGGCGCGGCACCTCGCCGAACTCGTCGTCCAGGACTGATCGCCGCGGCTGCCGCCCCCGTGGACCGGCACGCTTAGTGTGGTCGCGTGCTGACGCCCATGGATTTCGACATCATCGCTCTCTTCACGCAGCTCGACACCTCGCTGTGGGAGAAGATCATCCGCACGATCGCCGTGTACCTCGGCATCACCGTCCTCGTCAGGGTCGCGGGAAAGCGGCTGCTGGCGCAGATGAACAACCTCGATCTCGTGGTGGTCCTGCTGCTGAGCAACGTGGTGCAGAACGCCATCATCGGTCCCGACAACTCGCTTGTCGGGGGCCTGGTGGGGGCCGTCGTCCTGGTCGGCTTCAACGCCGGTCTGGATCGGCTCGTGCAGGCCAGCCCGCGCCTGCGCGACGCGCTCGAGGGGAGGCCGACGGAGGTCGTCGCCGACGGGCGCGTGGACCGGCCCGCGATGGCCCGGCTCGGGCTGACCGACGACGAGCTCGGCGTCGCGATCGGGCGGCTCGGGGCCGACGACATCAGCGAGGTCAGGACCGCCCGTCTGCTGCCGGGCGGAGACATCGTGATCGATCTCGAACCCGACACCCGCCCCGCGACCCGCGCGGAGCTGCGGGACGCCGTCGCCGACCTCAAGGCGTACCTGGACGCGAGGCTTCCCGGACCGGCGGCCTGACCCCCGACGCGGCCGGTCGGTTCCGCGACGCACGAATGCGTCGCGGCCCGGCGTCGGGCAGATCGTGCCCTACAGGCCGAGCAGCGACTCGATGCCGACGGTCAGTCCGGGCAGCCCCGGGACGGCACGCACCGCGGCGAGCACGCCGGGCATGAACGACACGCGGTCCAGCGAGTCGTGCCGGATCGTGAGCGTCTCCCCCTCGGCCCCGAACAGCACCTCCTGGTGGGCGACGAGCCCCCGCAGGCGGACACCGTGGACGCGGATCCCCTCCACGTCGGCGCCGCGGGCTCCGGGCAGCTCGGACACGGTGGCATCGGGGACGGCTCCGAGCCCGGCGGCCGCGCGGGCCGCCGCCACCGTGCGTGCGGTCGTCTGCGCGGTCCCGGAAGGGGCATCGGCCTTGCCGGGGTGGTGCAGTTCCACGATCTCCACCGACTCGTAGAAACGCGCCGCCTGCTCGGCGAAGTGCATCATGAGGATCGCTCCCACGGAGAAGTTGGACGCCACGACGACCCCGACGCCCGGATGCGATGCCAGTCGGGACTCCACCTCGGCCAGCCTCTCGGGCGAGAATCCGGTCGTCCCCACGACCATGTGAACGCCCGCCCCGACGGCCCAGGCGACATTGCCCATGACGGAATCCGGATGGGTGAAGTCGACGACCACGTCGGCTCCCGCCAGCGCACTCGGGTCGTCGCCCGCGTCTACCCCGCCGAGGAGTTCCAGATCGGGCGCCTCCTCGACCGCGCGGCACACCTCGGCACCCATCCGACCCTTGTACCCGAACACTCCGACTCTCATCGCGCCTCCTCGCTGCCGACATGGTAGAGGGTCGTCACGACTGCGCGGGCCGGCGCGGTGGCCCGGCCGCGCCCCGGGCGACACCCATGTGTCCACTGAGTGAACCCTGTGTCCATATTCTGACGCGCGTGCGAGGCTGAACCCTCGTGACGACAACTCCCAGCCCCACGGCTCCCCTCAACTCACCGGCTCGTGTCATCACCGCGAGCCTCGTGGGCACGACGATCGAGTTCTACGACTTCTACGTGTACGCGACCGCCGCCGTCCTCGTGTTTCCGCAGCTCTTCTTCCCCACCGGCAACGACACGACCGCGCTCATCGCCTCGTTCGCGGTGTTCGGCGCCGCGATGATCGCGCGCCCCATCGGCGCAATCGTGTTCGGCCACCTCGGTGACAAGCGCGGACGCAAGACGACCCTGGTTCTCAGCCTGCTGACGATGGGGGTTGCCACGTTCCTCATCGGCCTTCTGCCCACCTTCGGGTCCGCGGGAGTGGTCGCACCGATCCTGCTGCTCGCCCTTCGTCTCACGCAGGGCTTCGCCATCGGCGGCGAATGGTCGGGCGCAGCCCTCGTCGCGACGGAGAACGCGCCCGCGGGCAAGCGAGCATGGTACGGAACCTTCCCGCAGTTGGGCGCGCCGCTCGGCTTCATCATCGCCAACGGCCTGTTCCTGCTCATCAACTTCGCCCTGCCGCACCCGAACGACCCGCTGCTGAAGTCCGAGGCGTTCCTGTCATGGGGGTGGCGGATCCCGTTCCTGTTCTCCGCCGTGATGGTCATCGTCGGCCTGTGGGTCCGGCTCAAGCTGGTCGAGTCGGAGGCGTTCACGATCGCCGAGAAGCGCGGCGCGATCCGAAAGGTGCCGCTCGGAACGACGTTCCGCCATCACTGGAAGGAGGTCATCCTCGGCACGTTCATCATGCTGGCGACCTATGTCCTGTTCTACCTGATGACGAGCTTCGCTCTGACCTACGGGACGAAGCCCGTGACCGCATCGCCCGCGGGGCTGGGCATCTCCTACACGAACTTCGTGCTGATGCAGATCATCGGAGTGGTGTTCTTCGGCGTGTTCACGTTGCTGTCGGGTCCGGTCGCCGATGCGATCGGACGGCGCCGCCTGCTCATCTGGGTGACGGTGGCCATCATCGTGTTCGGCCTCTCGTTCGTGCTGTGGCTGACCCCGCAGGCCGACGGGATCTTCACCGGCGCCCTGGTGCAGTCGTTCCTGATTCTCGGGTTCACGCTGATGGGCGTCACGTTCGGGCCGATGGGCGCGATCCTGCCCGAGCTGTTCCCGACGAACGTCCGCTACACGGGCTCGGCGATCGCCTACAACGTCTCCAGCATCCTCGGCGCGGCCGTCGCCCCGATCATCGCCGTCGCGCTGTGGGCGCAGGCCGGCGGGAGCACCTGGCTCGTGGGCGTGTACCTCGCGGGGTCCGGCGTCCTCACCCTGATCTCGCTGCTGCTCAGCCGGGAGACCAAGGACACGAACTACGCGGCGGTGTCGGTGGACGACGAACTCACAGAGCTCGCCGAGACCGAGGGGGCCGCGGTCTAGCCCGGCCCGGCCTGTGCCGGGGGCCGGCACACGCCCCTGGAACGTGCGAACGAGGAAGGGCCCGGACGGTGTTCCCGTCCGGGCCCTTCTGTCATCTGTCGTCGCGATGCAGACCGATCACTCCGCGGCGGCGGCCTCCTCGAGCACCGGGACGAGGGACAGCTTGCCCTTGTCGTCGATGTCGCTGATCTCGACCTGGATCTTCTGACCCACAGAGAGGACGTCCTCGACGCTCTCGACGCGCCTGCCGCCGTTCAGCGCGCGCAGCTTCGTGACGTGCAGCAGACCGTCCTTGCCGGGCAGCAGCGAGACGAACGCACCGAACTGCACGATCTTGACGACCGTGCCCAGGTACTTCTCGCCGATCTCGGGCATCGTCGGATTGGCGATCGCATTGATGAGCGACCGTGCCGCCTCGGCCGACGTCGAGTTGTCGGCGCCGATGTACACCGTGCCGTCGTCGTCGATCGAGATGTTGGCACCCGTGTCGTCCTGGATCTGGTTGATCATCTTGCCCTTGGGGCCGATGACCTCGCCGATCTTGTCCACGGGGATCTTGACCGTGATGATGCGAGGTGCGTACTGGCTCAGCTCGTCAGGCCCGTCGATCGCCTCAGCCATCACGTCCAGCAGCGTGTACCGCGCCTCGCGGGCCTGCAGCAGGGCGGCGGCCAGCACCTCGGCCGGGATGCCGGAGAGCTTGGTGTCCAACTGGAGCGCGGTGACGAACCCCCGGGTTCCGGCGACCTTGAAGTCCATGTCGCCGAGGGCGTCCTCGGCGCCGAGGATGTCGGTCAGCGCGACGTAATGCGTCTCGCCGTCGATCTCCTCGCTCATGAGGCCCATCGCGATACCGGCGACCGGCGCCTTCAGCGGCACGCCGGCGCCGAGCAGCGACAGCGTCGAGGCGCACACCGAGCCCATGGAGGTCGACCCGTTGGAACCGAGCGCCTCGGAGACCTGGCGGATCGCGTAGGGGAACTCCTCCCGCGACGGGAGCACCGGGACGAGCGCCCGCTCCGCCAGCGCGCCGTGACCGATCTCGCGCCGCTTCGGCGACCCGACGCGGCCCGTCTCACCGGTCGAGTACGGCGGGAAGTTGTAGTTGTGCATGTAGCGCTTGGTCGTCTCGGGCGCCAGCGTGTCCAGCTTCTGCTCCATCTCGAGCATGTTCAGCGTGCTGATGCCCAGGATCTGCGTCTCGCCGCGCATGAAGAGCGCCGAGCCGTGCACCCGCGGGACGACGCCGACCTCGGCCGACAGCGTCCGGATGTCGCGCAGGCCGCGACCGTCGATGCGCACCTTCTCGGTGAGCGTCTTGTGCCGGACGACCTTCTTCGTGACGGCCCGGAACGCGCCGACGATCTCCTTGTCGCGCTCCGGGAACAGCGGCGCGACCTCGGACACGATGACGGCGAGGAGCTCCTCGGTCGCGACCTCGCGGTCCTTCTTGCCCGGGATGGACATGACCTCGTGCAGCCGCTCGGCGGCGGCCTTCTCGACGGCCTCGTACACATCGGGCTGGTAGTCCTTGAACAGCGGCAGTTCGCGCGGTTCCTTGGGGAACTTCGCGGCGAGTTCGGCCTGCGCGTCGCACAGGATCTTGATGAAGGGCTTGGCGGCCTCCAGACCACCGCCGACGACCTCCTCGGTGGGCGCGGTCCGGCCGGCCTGCACGAGACCCCACGTGGCCTCCGTGGCCTCGGCCTCGACCATCATGATGGCCACGTCGCCGTCGGGCAGCACCCGACCGGCCACGACCATGTCGAAGGTGGCGTCCTCCAACTGGTCCAGCGTCGGGAACGCGACCCACGTGTCACCGATGAGTGCGACGCGGACGCCGCCGATCGGACCGGTGAACGGCAGACCGCCGAGAGTGGTCGACATGGACGCGGCGTTGATGGCGAGCACGTCGTAGACGACATTCGGGTTCAACGCGAGGACCGTGACGACGACCTGGACCTCGTTGCGCAGCGCCTTCGAGAAGCACGGGCGCAGCGGGCGGTCGATGAGACGCGCGGTGAGGATCGCGCCCTCGCCGGGGCGCCCCTCGCGGCGGAAGAACGAGCCGGGGATGCGGCCCGCGGCGTACATGCGCTCCTCGACGTCCACGGTCAAGGGGAAGAAGTCGACGGCGTCGCGCGGGTTGTTGGCGACCGTCGTCGCGGACAGGAGCATCGTGTCCCCGTCGAGGTAGACCGCGGTGCTTCCCGCAGCCTGCCGGGCGAGCAGCCCGGACTCGAAGCGGACGATGTGCTTGCCGAACTGGCCGTTGTCGATCACGGCCTCGACATAGTGAAGATCGGGACCCTCCACGGGCCCTCCTTTCGGATCATGGCGCCCGATGAACCCGGTCTTCGATCGAAGCCCGCGGGGTGCCCCGCAGGCCACTACCGAGGACCGAGGTTCGCGGCGACCGATGGAGTTGTGCTGCTCCGTTGTCAGAGCATGGACGTGGGGAGCGGCCGCTACGGCCGCTCCCCAGATCCGAGATTGTTCACCGACGCAGACCCAGTCGCTCGATGAGGGACCGGTAGTGCGCGATGTCCTCGCGCGCGACGTAGTTCAGCAACCGTCGGCGTTGGCCGACGAGCAGCATGAGCCCGCGCTGGCTGTGATGGTCACCCTTGTGCTGCTTCAGGTGTTCGGTGAGGTGTGCGATCCGCTTCGTGAGGAGCGCGATCTGCACGTCGGGAGAGCCTGTGTCCCCCGGGTGGGTGGCGTACTCTTCGATGATCGCTTTCTTGGTGGCAGCATCCATGCGGAGGTGCTCTCCTTTCGTAGGTCCGTTGCGCGGCGCCCCCAGCCCGGCGGGCATCGCGCGTGGCGATAGGGAGCTCTTACACATCCGCGGCCGTCGTGACGGCAACCCCGTAAGGATACCCTGTGGCCCGAACGTTCGCGAAACCGGTGGGCGGACGCCCTGCTCACCGCCTCGATCGGGCCCGCCATGGGGCTGTCCTACAATGGATCGGTGACGCCGCGAAGATACTCGAAAGGGGCCGCCAAACAGGCCGAAATCCTCGATGCGGCCCTCGATCTCATCGCGCGCAATGGATATCGGGACACCTCCCTGAGGCAGATCGCGGCAGCGGCGAACATCTCCCTCAGCGGCCTCATGCACTACTTCGCGTCGAAGGAACACCTGCTCATCGAGGTGTTGCGGCATCGCGATGCCCTTGACGTGGAAGCCATCGGCGACCCCGGCGACAACGCCACGTTCCCGCGCCTCGATCACATCGTCGCGCTCATGTCGAAGAACATGACGCGCCCACGCGTCATCGAGCTCTACCTCATCATGGCGGCGGCGAGCGTCGAGCCGGACCATCCGGCGCATGCCTATTTCGCCGAGCGATTCGCCACATTCCGAAACCTCGCGGCGACGGCCATCGCCGACGCCCAGCGCGACGGGCATTTCGACTCGCGGGTCGACCCGCTGCTCGCGGCGAACAACCTGCTCGCGGTCATGGACGGCATCCAGATGCAATGGCTTCTCGACACCACGATCGACATGGCCGAGCAGGTCGAGTCCTACCTGTCCCGGATGGCATCCGGATACGCGATGACGACCGTCGCCCCCCGGAGCGGCGTCGCATCGGTTCGATCGCTGCCTGCCTCGACGCCCTGACCCCGCCCTGTCCGGCGAGTCAACTGGGCTCACCTGGAATCCGGATGAGAGCGCCCGGGCCTAGCCTGGCTCGACGGCGCGCCCTCGTCGTTGATCCGGCATCGGGCCGGACGCCCCTAACTGTCCCCGCCGTTCGCGTGGGCGACGAACTGCTCCAGTTGTCCGATGCTCACCCCCGATTGGGTGAACGTCGCGATCGCGCTGAGCCGGGATCCGGCGATCATCTTCAGGATGAAGTCGCCGTCGGGGCCCTCGGGCAGGCCGAGCAGGCTCGTCAGCTCTGCGAAGCGATCGGCGAGGATCGGGCCTCCGATCGGATGATCGAGCCATTCGCCGACCGTCGAGTGGACGCCCAGTCGCGGGACGAAGCCGTCGCCCTCGATCTCCGCCGTCCCGGAGAGCCGGATGTCCCGGCTGGACGATCCCACCTCGACCCGGTATCCGCCTCCTTCCAGCGCCCATCGGTGCCCGCTGGCGTCGAAGTAGGCGAGATTCGCACGAGTCAGCACCACGGTGACGTCCGCCGTCTCCCCGGGGGCCAGCTCGACCGACGCGTATCCCTTGAGCTCACGTTCGGGGCGATCCACCCGGGACGCGACGGGCGCGGCGTAGACCTGCGCGATCTCTCGGCCCCGAACCGCACCGGTGTTCGTCACCGAGAAGGTCGCCTCGATGCCCTCGCCGGTCGCTCGCAGAGTGAGATCCGCGTAGGCGAAGGTCGTGTACGACAGCCCGAACCCGAAGGGGAAGGCGACGGCGAGATCCTTCGCGTCGTACCAGCGGTAGCCGACGTAGATCCCCTCGCCGTACCTCACGTGCCCGGCCTCTCCGGGGAAGTTGAGATAGGACGGGTTGTCCTCGATGCGCAGCGGGATCGTCTCGGTGAGCTTGCCCGACGGGTTCGCGGCTCCGAACAGCAGATCCGCGGTCGCCGACCCTCCCGCCTGCCCGAGCAGCCAGCCCTCCAGAACCGCCGGGACGCTGTCGATCCAGGGCGTCACCTGCACGACGGAGCCGTTGGAGAGGACGACAGCCGTCCGAGGGTTGGCCGCCACGACGCGGCGAAGCAGCTCGAGCTGCGTCGACGGGAGAGACAGGTGGCTCCTGTCGTAGCCCTCCGACTCGTAGGAGGACGGCAGGCCGAGGAAGACGACGGCCACATCGGCCGCGCTCGCCGCCGAGACCGCTTCGCTCGCGAGTTCCTCGTCGGCGTCGTCGTCGAACGTGAATCCGGGCGCGAAGTCCACGATGCCCGACGCCTGTTCCCTGATCGCGTCGAGCGCGGAGTCGAGCCGGGTCGGGACGATCTGCGAGCTCCCGGCGCCCTGGAAACGCGGGGTGCGCGCGAACTCGCCGATGACGGCGATACGCGGAGTCCCGGGATCGAGCGGGAGGATGCCGTCGTTCTTCAGGAGAACCGCTCCGCGGGTGGCGGCCTCGCGGGCCAGACCGTGGTGTTCGCCCGGGTCGTAGCGGGACTCCGGATCGCGATGGAGATCGCCGAGCAGCGCCAGGCGCACGACGCGACGCACGCTCGCGTCCACCGTGGCGATGTCGAGCTCGCCGGCGGCCACGGCGGCGACCACCCTGTTCGGGCCGATCTCACCCGTACCGGGCATCTCCAGGTCGAGGCCGGCCGCCACCGAGGCCGCCCGGTCGAGCACGGCTCCCCAGTCCGAGACGACGAGGCCGTCGAATCCCCAGTCGTGCCGGAGAGTCTCGGTCAGCAACCACGCGTTCTGCGAGGCGAACTCCCCGTTGACCCGGTTGTAGGCGCACATGACCGTCCAGGGGCGGGCCTCGACCGCGATCCGGAACGGCCGCAGGTAGGTCTCCTGCAGGGGCCGCTCGTCCACCTCGGCGCTGACGCTCATCCGTCCCGTCTCCTGGTTGTTCGCCGCGAAGTGCTTGAGGGATGAGCCGACTCCGCGCGATTGGATGCCCCGGATCCACGCCGCGCCGAGGTCTCCCGCGAGGATCGGGTCCTCGGAGTAGTACTCGAAGTTGCGTCCGCACAGCGGTGAGCGCTTGATGTTGACGCCCGGGCCGAGGACGACCGCCACGTCTTCCTGCTTCGCCTCCTCGCCGATCGCGGCGCCGACGCGGGCGACGAGCTCCGGGTCGAAGGCAGAGCCGAGGGCGACCGGGGGCGGAAAGCAGGTGGCCGGGGCGCTTCCGCCGATGCCGAGATGGTCGCTGCCGTCGGTCGGCTGCTTGCGCAGGCCGTAGGGCCCGTCGGTGACCATGACGGATGGCACGCCGGCCCGCTCGATGCCGAGGGTCGTCCAGAAGTCGGCGCCGCTCAGCAGCGCCGCCTTCTCCTCGAGGGTGAGCCGGGTGAGGACGGCCTCGACCTGTTCCGTGACGCTGGTCGTGTCGGTCATGGTCTTCTCCTTGTGTGGTTGGTGTCTGGGAGGTGCGGAGTCCGTCACCGGACCCCCTTGATCGGGATGACGAAGAAGGCCGACGCGACCGCGATCACCGCCGCGACGATGTACACGGCCGCGTAGCTCTCACCGAATCCGAGGTACACGGCTCCGGCGAGCGCCGGGGCGAGAGCCTGGGGCAGGGTCGCGGCGATGTTGATCACGCCGAGGTCCTTGCCGTAGCCCTCCTTGGACGGAAGCACCTCGGAGATCAGTGCTGTGTCGACGGCCTGGAAGCACCCGTAGCCGAGCCCGCCGATGACGGCCATCACGATCACCGCGGTCAGGGTCGGGGAGATCACGGGGATGATCAGGGACGCACCGAGGACGACCGAGGCGATGAGGACGAAGATCTTCCGCCGTCCGATCCTGTCGGAGATCGGGCCGGAGACGGTCACGGTGACGAGCAGGCTCGCCAACTGGACCAGGGCGATCAGCGGGACGACCTCCAGCGCCCCGTCGCCGAGGCCGATGTAGTCCTGGAGGATGTAGAGCTGGTAGACGCTCATGATCGTGAAGCCGAGGCCGAGGAGGAACCGGCCGGCGAAGGCGAAGAAGAAGTCCGGGTGCTTCGTGGGGCTCACCCAGAAGGTCTTGAGGAACGCGACGATGCTGAAGGGCTCCCGGCGGACGTCGGTGCTGGGCCGATCGGGGTTGAACAGCACGAACAGGACGGTCAGGACGAAGACGAGGACGCCGAGCACGATGTACCCGGCAGAGACGTTTCCGGCGAACCGGGTGCCGTAGATCTGGCCCGCGATCATTCCGCCCATCGTGGCCAGGCCCATGCCGGAGGAGAAGAGTCCACGGACCGCCTTGGGCACGCGGTCGGGCATGACGGCGCTCAGCGGCCCCTGCACGAAGTTGTACGAGATCTGGACGGCGACCCAGCACAGCGCCATCGTCACGATCGTGTTGGCGGCGCCGAGGGAGACGAGGGCCAGGCCGCCGATGAGGGCCGCGAAGACCATGATGGGGGCCCTGCGACCGAACCTGCTGCGGGTGCGGTCGGAGATCACGCCGGCCAGGGGCTGGGCGATCATCGCGGCGAAGGCGCCGAACGAGGTGACGACGGCGAGACTGGCCTGTTTGTTGGCCGGGTCGATCGCGGAGACCTGGGTGGCCAGGAGGATGCCCGTCGTGGCACCCCAGAGAAGGAAGACCGTGATGTTGGTCGGGACGTACCAGGCCAGCAGCCTCCCGAGGGGTTTGCGGATCTTGACGGACCCTTCGTACGAACCGTCCAGGTAGCCGTCCGGCGTCAGGTAGGGCACGTCCCCCGCCGGCGCGCTCTTCGTCGAGGTGGCCAAGAGGCTGATCCTCACTCTCTCCTGCACCACTGCAGGCTTGCCGTCACATCGCTGTGGGCCAGTTCCCGTACAACGCACGGGATTGCAGAAAAAGTACACTGTCCTGTTTTAGAGCGCAACCATCGTCGGGGACATGCGTGGACCGGTGCGTCGGCGCAGGGGGCTCCACGGCGCCGGGCGCCGGATGCGAGGCCCCGCCCCGGCGCGGCCATGCCCTGTCCACGTGGCCGGATGGCGGTCCTTCGCTCCTGTTGGGTGGCACCCATTAGTGTGAGGGTGAAGCGACGTAGGATCGGAAACCGGGACCTTACCGAGAGGAAGGGGACGCATGACGACGAGAAGTCAGACGTTCGTGAGGCTGTGCGACGAGTCCGACCTCGAGGCGCTGCGCCTGCGTGAGCCTCATTCGAGCGCGCGGTTCGCCGACAAGCACTTCCAGTTGCAGCAGGAGGGGTCGTATCTGTACGCGGTCGCCTTCATCTCCGACGAGCTCGCCGGCACCGGCGTGCTGGACCTGCGTCCCGGACCGCTCGTGCCCGAGCTGAAGAACCTGTGGGTCTACCCCGAGCATCGCCGCCTGGGCGCAGGCCGGGCCCTGACCGAGTTCCTGGAGGAGCACGCGGGACAGCGGGGCTACGAGGAGGTCTTCCTCGGCGTGGACCCCGACAACTACTCGGCGATCCCGCTGTACCTCGATCTCGGGTACTCCCCCACCGGGCATCATCGCGAAGCCGTCTACGTGTGGGTCGACGGTGCCGGCGAGTCCCATAATCGCAAGCAGATGGACGCGATCTACCGCAAGTCGTTGCTCATGCAGCGCTAGGAGCGTCGGCCGCGGATCATCCCGCGTCCGGAGCGCCGACGTCGCACGACGGCATCGTCAGCGCCAGGAGTCAGGCGTACGCGGCGGGTTCCGCAAGACGCGAGCGCACCCGATCCACATCGGAGTTCATCGTCTCGATGAGTTCGTCGACATCGGCGAACTTCACCTGACCACGGATACGCGCGACGAAGTCGACCGCGATCGGGACGTCGTACAGCGCGAGATCGTCCCGGTCCAGGACATACGACTCGACCCGCCGCTGGACCCCGTCGAACGTCGGGTTGGACCCGACCGAGATGGCCGCCGGCCACACCTCGTCGGGATGCCCGTCGGGCAGCGGCACGCCGACCCCGTCCCGGCCGTCCAGCCTCGTCACCCAGCCCGCGTAGACCCCGTCGGCCGGGCACGCCAGATGCCTGGGCACGGGCAGGTTCGCGGTGGGGAACCCGAGGCCGCGGCCGCGCTTGTCCCCGACCGTCACGACCCCGGCGAACCGGAAGAGCCGACCCAGGTGCTCGGCCGCATGCTCGACGTCGCCGGACAGCAGCGCCTCCCGGATCCGCGACGAGCACGTGTCCTCGTCGCCGTAGCGGACCAGCCGAAGCGCCAGGACCTCGAAGACGCCGGCCCCGAGCTCGCGCAGCGTCTCGACGTTACCCGCCGCCCTGTGGCCGAAACGGAAGTTCTCCCCCACCACGACGCAGCGGGGATTCAGGGGCAGGAGACACTCGGCCACGAACTGCTCGGGACTCCAGGAGGCCAGTTCGGGCGTGAACCGGATCACCTCCACCCGGTCGGCTCCGGCATCCTGCAGCAGCTCGATGCGCTCCTCCAGTCGCGTCAGCAGCATCGGCCCCTCGCCGGGCTTCAGCACCGAACGCGGGTGCGGCCAGAAGGTGACGACGATCAGCGGAGCGTCGGGGCAGTGACGTCGCGCCTCGGCGAGCACCTCCCGGTGACCGAGATGCACGCCGTCGAAGTTCCCTATCGCCACGACTGAAGAGCGCACGGCGTCCTTTCGACACATCACGGTTTGGCCTCGGCCAGCCTACAACCTGCCCGCGTGTCCTCCAGAACCGCGAAGCGGGCACGGCAGGCCGGTCCGGGCGTCGGCCCCCGGCCCGGTGCCGTCACGACACGAAGACGGCCGCAGGGAGCGCGCTGCCGCGCTCCCCCGGTTCGTACAGCGCGTACAGCTCCCCCTCGAACAGCAGGGCCGTCAGGGTCTCCACCGGCAGCGGCAGCGGACGCCCGTGCCGGACGGCGGCCGCCTCGGAGGCGGACAGCGCCAAGGTCGGAAACGCGCGTGCGGCGGCCTCACCGGGGGACAGCACCGGCAGCGGGCCGGTCGGGGCGTCGAGCTCGCCCGGGGGCAGTGCCTCGCTCACCCCGAACGGCCCCACGCGGGTGCGTCGCAGCGCGGTCAGGTGCCCGCCGACGCCGAGGGCCTGGCCCAGGTCACGCGCCAGGGAGCGGATGTACGTCCCGGTAGAACAGTCCACGACGACGTCGACATCGGTCACCGGGACGGTGCGCGTCCGCGCGGAGCGGATGTCGACGACGCGGAAGGACGTGACGGTGACGGGGCGCGCAGCGAGTTCCACGGTCTCGCCGCGCCGCGCCCTGGCATAGGCCCGCTGGCCGTCGACCTTGATGGCCGACACGGTCGACGGGGTCTGCAGGATGTCGCCGGTCAGAGTGGCGACCTCGCGGTTCAGCAGGTCGCGGTCGACCTCCGGAGCGGGCGTCTCGGAGATCACCTCGCCCTCGGCGTCGTCGGTGAAGGTCGCCTGGCCGAGTCGGATCGTCGCCTCGTAGGTCTTGTCGTGCCCGGCGAGGTGGCCGAGCAGCCGCGTCGCGCGGTTCAGCCCGACGACCAGCACGCCGGTCGCCATCGGGTCGAGCGTGCCCGCGTGGCCGACCTTGCGCGTCCCGGCCAGGCGTCGCATCCGGCCGACGACCTGATGGGATGTCCACCCCGAGGGCTTGTCGACGATGACGATCCCCGCGGCGGGAGCGTCACTCATCGTCGTCGCGAGGCTTCTTGTACGGATCGGCGTCGCCGGCATAGGTGGCCTCGGCCGCACGGGCGGCGATCTCGGCGTCACCCGATCGCGCCGTGGCGAGCAGCCCCTCGATCTGCGCGGCCGATTCGGGCACGGCGTCGAGGACGAACGCGAGGCTCGGAGTGAACTTCATCCCCAGGTGTCTGCCGACCTGCGATCGGATCATTCCTTTGGCCGACTCCAGGGCGAACGCCGTCTCGGCACGTTCGGCCTCGGTTCCCATGGTGGTGTAGAAGACCGTGGCCTCCCGGGCGTCGCCGGTGACACGGACCTCCGTGACCGTCACGAAACCCAGCCGGGGATCCTTGACGCGGCGTTCGAGCATCTGGGCGACGACGGCGCGGATCTGCTCGGCCACCTTCGCGATGCGGGGATTGGACATGGCAGGACCTTTCGAGGAAACGCCGCCGGGCCGGCACCGCAGCGCCGGCCCGGACGGATTCTCAGTTACGCGGCTTCTCGACCAGCTCGTGCGTCTCGATGACGTCGCCGATCTTGATGTCCTGGAAGTTCTTGAGCGTGATACCGCACTCGTACCCCTCCCGGACCTCGGTGGCGTCGTCCTTCTCGCGGCGCAGCGAGTTGATCTCGGTCTCGACCACGACGACGCCGTCTCGCACGAGACGGGTGCTGGCGTGGCGGCGCATCGTCCCGTCGAGGACCATGCAGCCGGCGATCGTGCCGACCTTCGACGACCGGAAGATCTCCCGGATCTCGGCGTGGCCGGTGACGCGCTCCTCGTAGATGGGCTTGAGCATGCCCTTGAGCGCGGCCTCGACCTCATCGATGGCGGCGTAGATGACCGAGTAGTACCGGATGTCGACGCCCTCGCGGTCGGCCATCTCCGTCGCCTTGCCCTGCGGGCGGACGTTGAAGCCGATGATCACCGCGTCGGAGGCGGCGGCCAGCGAGACGTTGGTCTCGGTGATCGCGCCGACGCCCCGGTCGATGACGCGCAGGGAGACCTCGTCGCCCACGTCGATCTGCAGCAGCGAGTCCTCCAATGCCTCGACCGAGCCGGCGCTGTCGCCCTTCAGGATGAGGCGCAACTCCTGCGTCTCGCCCTTCTCCAACTGCTCGAACAACTGGTCGAGCGTCCTGCGGCGGGTGGCCTTGGCCAACGCGGCCGCACGCAGACGCGCCTCACGGCGTTCGGCGATCTGCCGGGCCATGCGGTCGTCCTCGACGACAAGGAAGTTGTCGCCGGCGCTGGGCACAGAGGTGAGGCCGAGCACCTGGACCGGCATCGACGGCATCGCCTCGTCGATGTTCTCCCCGGCATCGGCGATCATCGCGCGGACGCGGCCGTGAGCCGACCCTGCGACGATCGAGTCGCCGATGCGCAGCGTCCCGCGATGCACCAGGACGGTCGCGACCGGACCGCGGCCCTTGTCGAGATGCGCTTCGATCGCGATCCCCTGGGCGGGCATGTCGGGGTTCGCGCGCAGGTCGAGCGTCGCGTCGGCGGTCAGGATGATCGCCTCCATCAGGTCGGGCAGGCCGTCCTTCGTGACCGCGGACACGTCGACGAACATGGTGTCGCCGCCGTACTCCTCGGGGACGAGCCCGTATTCGCTGAGCTGCCCGCGCACCTTGGTCGGGTCGGCGCCCGGCTTGTCGATCTTGTTCACGGCCACCACGATCGGGACGTCGGCCGCCTGCGCGTGGTTCAGCGCCTCGATCGTCTGCGGCATCACACCGTCATCGGCCGCCACCACGAGCACCGCGATGTCGGTCGACTTCGCACCGCGGGCACGCATGGCGGTGAACGCCTCGTGGCCGGGGGTGTCGATGAAGGTGATCGTGCGTTCCTCGCCGTCGACCTCGGTGTGCACCTGGTACGCACCGATCTTCTGCGTGATTCCGCCTGCCTCGCCCGCGACGACGTTGGTGTGCCGCAGGGCGTCCAGGAGCTTCGTCTTGCCGTGGTCGACGTGGCCCATGACGGTCACGACGGGCGGACGCTTCACGAGATCGTCGTCGCCGCCCGCGTCGGCACCGAACTCGATGTCGAACGACTCGAGCAGTTCGCGGTCCTCGTCCTCGGGCGAGACCACCTCGATGTCGTAGTTCAACTCCGCACCCAGCACCTGCAAGGTGTCGTCGGACAGCGACTGCGTCGCGGTCACCATCTCGCCGAGATGGAACAGCACCTGCACGAGCGACGCGGGCTCGACGCCGATCTTCTCGGCAAGGTCGGTCAGGGAGGCGCCTCGGCGCAGCCGGACCTTCTGGCCGTCGCCCTGCCGGACGCGCACGCCACCGATCGACGGCGCCTCCATCTGGTCGAATTCCTGCCTGCGCTGCTTCTTCGACTTGCGACCCCGGCGCGACGGACCGCCGGGACGCCCGAAGGCCCCCTGCGTGCCCGAGCCGCCACGACCACCACGACCGCGGCCGGCGGGAGCCGGACCGCCACCACCCATGGGCGCGCCCATGCCCGGACGACCGCGACCGGCCGGACCGCCGCCACCGCCGCCGCCACCGCCGGGACGACCCCGGCCGCCGCCGGGACGATTGCGCGACGGCGCACCGAGACCGGGGTTGGCCTGCTTCGGCATCATGCCGGGATTCGGGCGCGGCATGCCTGCCGCGCCGCCGCCGGGCGCGCGTTGCGCGAACTGCGAGGGGCGCGGCATGCCCGAGCGCGAGCCACCCGAACGGTCACCGCCCTGCCGCTGTCCCGCTCCGGAGGCACCGCCCTCGGGCCGGGACCGGCGCACGCCCATTCCCTGGCTGGACGAGAACGGGTTGTTGCCCGGACGCGGGGTCCCGGACGGATTGCGACGCGGGCCCTGCCCGGAGGACGTCGGAAGTCCGCCCGAGCCGCCCGAGGTCGGGCGCGGGCCGGGACGGGGCCCTGGGCGCGGGGACGGCCCCGGGCGCGGTGCCGCCCCGCCTCCTCTGCCGGTGGGCGCGGCGGGCGCCGTCCCCTTGTCGACCGGGGACGATTCGGCGGGACGGGGTGCCGCCGGCGCGGGGGTGCTCCCGGACACGGGCGCCGCGCCGGGGGCGGAAGCCACGCCGGGCGCGGACGGCGCGCTCGCGGCAGGACGTTGGGGGCGGACGGACGCGGGCGACGGCCCGGGCCGCGCACCTCCGGGGCGCGCACCGCTCGGGCGCGTGGATCCGGGTGCGCCGGACGGCGCCTTCCCACCCTTGATCTTCTCCGTCAGGCGACGGACGACCGGGGCTTCGATCGTCGACGAGGCCGACCGGACGAACTCCCCCATGTCATTGAGGGTCTTCAGAAGTTCCTTGCTCTCCAGTCCGAGCTCCTTCGCGAGCTCGTAGACACGGACCTTGGCCACTACTCTCCTTTTGGTCCATGCCGGGCACGGACCAGTTAGTTGGAATGCATGCTCATTTCGCGGTACTCATCGAGTCGTCATGAGCGATTGCCCACTTTCTGATCTGGCTCGCACCACTCGCGCGAGTCGCACGAACAACAATAGTGCTCCGGCGGTGTTTCTCCTAAGCGGGATCCGCACCCCACCCGGTCGGCGGCTCCCCCACCGCGACAGGCCGACGCAGCGCGCGCGCGAAGGCTCGCCGCTTGACCGCGGCCTGCCAGCAGGCGACCGACGGATGCACATACGCACCCCTGCCCGGAAGCACGGCCGCCGGATCCTGAACGAGCACGCCGTCGGCGGACAGGACGAACCGCACCAGTCGGGGCTTCTCGTCGCGGGCGCGGCACCCGATGCAGGTGCGGGTCACAACCACGCCCGTCAGCCTACGGCACCCGTCGGCCGACGGCAGGGCGATCGGGCGCGAAGGCCGGCGTCGGCACCGCCCGCCCGACCCCACAGAACCCCGACAGGACGGGCATACAGGCCTGCCAGGGTGACGGGCTTGACTGGACGACGTCCGAGCAGGAGGAACGCTCACGCACAGTCCGCCCGGCCCGCCGGTTGGGGAGACCCACACGCGGATCGCGCGGGGGCGCGGACGGCCTCTGAGCGTCCTCCCGCCGGATCCAGCCGGACCGGAGCCCGGTCGTCGCCCCCGCCGTCGTGGGTGACGACACGACGGCATCGCCCACAGCGTGGTGGGCGATGCCGCGCCGGTCGTTCAGGCGGTGGGAGTGTCGGGCGCCGTGTCGGGACGGATGTCGATCTTCCACCCCGTGAGGCGCGCGGCGAGGCGGGCGTTCTGGCCCTCACGCCCGATGGCCAGCGACAACTGGTAGTCGGGGACGACCGCGATGGCCTCCTTGGCCGTGCGGTCGGTCACGATCACCTTCGACACCTTCGCCGGCGACAGCGCCTGGGCGATGAACCGGGCGGGATCGTCCGACCAGTCGACGATGTCGATCTTCTCCTCGTTCAACTCGTGCATCACCGCTCGCACCCGACCGCCGACAGGACCGATGCAGGCGCCCTTGGCCGACACGTCCGAGTTGTGCGAGGTGACGGCGATCTTGGACCGGTGGCCCGCCTCGCGCGCCACGGCCTTGATCTCGACGACACCCTGCTCGATCTCGGGCACCTCCATGCGGAACAGCCGCTGGACGAGGCCGGGATGGGTCCGCGAGACGACCACCTTCGGCCCGCCGGTCTCGCGGCGGGCGGACACCACGTACACGCGCAACCGCTTGCCGTGCGTGTATTCCTCGCCGGTGACCTGCTCGGCCGGCGGCATGATCGCCTCGATCCTGCCGAGATCGACCCGGACGACACGGGAGTCGCGGTCCTGCTGCACGACGCCGAGCATGATGTCTCCCTCGGCGCCGACGAAGTGGCCGTACTTCTGCTCGTCCTCGGCATCGCGAAGCCGCTGCAGGATCACCTGCCGGGCCGTGGCGGCGGCCACCCGCCCGAACCCGTGGGGGGTGTCGTCGTACTCGCCGAGGACGTTTCCCTCCTCATCGCGCTCGGGCACCCAGACCGTGAAGGTCCCCGACTTCCGGTTCAGTTCGACCCGTGCCCCCGGCACGGCCTCCGGGGACTTCTGGTAGGCGTTCAGCAGGGCGTCCTCGAGCGCCCCGATGACGACCTCCATCGGGATCTCTTTGTCGCGCTCCAAAGCCCTGAGCGCGCTCATGTCGATGTCCATGTCACTCCTCCTCGGGCTGGTCCTGGTCGTCGAAGGCGGCGGGCCGGTTGAGCTCCACCTGGATGAGCGCCCGCGTCACATCGGCGAAGTCCACCGTGATCGTGCGCGCATCGAGAGTCAGGGTCGCACCCGTCGCGGTCGTGTCTGCGATCCGCGCCGTCACCGGCGCGCGTTCGTCGGAGAACCGCACCGTCACCAGGCGACCGGCGTTGCGCCGCCAGTGCTCCGGACGGGTCAGGGGACGCCCGACCCCGCGCGTGCTCACCTCCAGCGTGTAGGGGCGCGAGCCTGCTTCGGGGGCATCGTCCAGAGCCGCCGACAAGGCCTTCGACGCCTCGGCGATCTCGTCCAGCGTGGGCCCGCGGCCATTCGCGCCGTCACCGTCGACGACCACCCGGACGAGGGATCGACGCCCGGCGGACACGATTTCGACCGCTTCGAGTTCCAGACCGGCGGACGCCAGGATCGGTTCGAGGATCCGGCGCAGCGACTGCTCGTTCATGGGAGCTCCCGATCCGATTGTGTCCGCAGTTGTCAGGCGATCCATCGATCATAGCGCGGTGCGCTAGCCTCCCTCCGTGACGAGTCGGAGGGCGTTCCTGGCGGCGGCGGGGCTGCTGGGGATCGGGGCTCTGACCGGCTGTTCCCTTCTCGACCCGACCATCGTGGGCCGGACGGCCGCACCCGGAACCGGATCCGCCGTCCCCGACACGGGCATCCCCTACCGCGACGAGGGTGTCACCGCGCTCAGCCGCGTGGAGGGCCTGGCTCGTGGCGTGCAGGCGGCGACCGAGCAGCGGCTCACGTCGGCGCAGACGGCCTTGCTGGCCTGGGTGGTCCCCGCGCTCGCCGCGCAACGCGCCGCGGTGATCCGCGGCACACCGGTCACCGACGAGACGCCCTCTCCCGGCGCATCGCCGTCGCCGTCGACCGGAGCGACCTGGCAGGCCTTCGTCGGCGAGCTGTCCGCCTCGGCGTCCGGTCACGCGCGGCGCGCCGCGGGGACGCGCGGCGCCGACTCGCTGCTGTGGGCGTCCCTCGCCGGGTTCGCGCAGTCCGTCGCCGACCATCCCGGCACGACGACCCGCTCGACGGCCCTCGTCCCCGCACTGCCCGTGGTGGGCAGCGAGGCCGACGCGCTCACCGACGTCGTCACGCAGCTCCACGTGCTCGTGTTCGGAGTCGAGCTGGCGCTCGTCCCGCTGCGCGGATCCGACGCGGCGTACGAACAGATCTCCTCGGCGCAGAGCTCCTGGATGCAGTACCGCGACGACCTGTCGGAGACCCTCCGCTCGCTCGGCGCGCCCGTGCCCGGATCGCGCGCTCCGTACGACATCGCGGCGCCGGAGTCCGCTGCGGCCGCCACGACGCTCGTGGCCGATCTGGAGACCCGCTTCCTGCCGACGGCAGGCGTCTGGGTCGCGGCGGCCGACTCGACCCACCCGGCCGCCCTCGACCTCCTCGCGGCCGCCACCGCGGGCGCCGCGTCGTTCGGGGGCAAACTGCAGGTGTGGCCCGGCTGGCCGACGCGCTGATCTCGCGGCCCCCCTCCGCCGAACGCTCCGCTTCTGCCGGTTTCTCCCCGATTTCCGCGGGTTTGGGAGCGCTCGGCGCACCGCCCTGGGGGTTTGCGAGCGCTCGGCGCGGCCGCCTACCCGCGCACCCGGGCGACGACGACCGACAGAACGTCGTCGGCGGGCACCTCGACCGAGTCCCGCGACGCCCGGTCGCGCACCTCCACGACACCCCGGGACAGACCCTTTCCGACGACGACGGACGTCGGCATCCCGAGCAACTCGGCATCGGCGAACTTCACCCCGGGGCTGACCCGGCGATCGTCCAGCAGCACGGCGAGACCCTGCGCCTCCAGCCCGACGGCCAGTTCCTCGGCCGCGGTCACCACCGCGCCGTCCTTCCCGGCGACGACGATATGCACGTCATAGGGGGCGAGGGCCTTCGGCCAGGCCAGGCCGAGATCGTCGGCCGAGCTCTCGGCGACGGCCGCGACGGCCCGCGACACACCGATGCCGTAGGAGCCCATCGTGACCGTGACCAGCTTGCCGTTGGCGTCGAGCACCTTCAGCCCCAGCGCCTCGGCGTACTTGCGGCCGAGCTGGAAGATGTGGCCCATCTCGATCCCGCGCGCGAGGGTGAGAGGCCCACTGCCGTCGGGAGCGGGATCGCCAGGACGCACCTCGGCGACGTCGATCACCCCGTCGGGGACGAAATCCCGGCCGCAGACCAGGTCGAGGACGTGCGCCTCCGCCGCGTCGGCGCCGGTCACCCATCGCGTGCCGGCGACCACGCGCGGATCGACGAGGTACGTCGCCCCGGCGGCCTTCGCCCCGGCAGGTCCGATGTACCCCCGGACGAGCGCCGGGGTCGCGGCGAAGTCCTCCTCCGTGAACGGCACCGGCTCGGCCGGCGCCACCGCCGCCTCGAGCCGCTTGACATCGACGTCACGGTCGCCCGGCACGGCGACGATGAGGACGGACGTCGCACCCGACGGGTCAGCGAGCCGGAACACGACGTTCTTGAGCGTGTCGGCGCGCTCCCACGGCCGGTCCTCGCGCGGGAAGTCCCGGTTCAGCAACGCGACCACGTCGTCGATCGTCCCGGCGTCGGGAGTCGGCACGGTTCGCACCGGACCGGCCCCGGACGCATCCACCGGGTCGGGTACCGGCACGGTGACGGCCTCGACGTTCGCGGCGTACCCACCGGGCGAACGCACGAAGGTGTCCTCGCCGTTGGCCGCGACCGCCAGGAACTCCTCGGACGCCGAGCCGCCCATCGCGCCCGATGTCGCCCTGACGATGACGTACTCCAGGCCGAGCCGGTCGAACACGTTCACATACGCCTGACGATGCCGCTCGTAGGACGCCTGCAGCCCCTCGTCGTCCACGTCGAACGAGTATGAGTCCTTCATGATGAACTCACGGCCGCGCAGCAGTCCCGCGCGGGGGCGCGCCTCGTCACGGTATTTCGTCTGGATCTGGTACAGCGCCAGCGGCAGATCCTTGTAGGACGAGTACAGATCCTTGACCAGGAGCGTGAACATCTCCTCGTGCGTCGGCCCGAGCAGGTAGTCGCCGCCTTTGCGGTCGGTCAGGCGGAACAGGTTCGGGCCGTACTCGGTCCAGCGGTTCGTCGCCTCGTAGGGCTCACGCGGCAGCAGCGCCGGGAACCGCACCTCCTGCGCGCCGATGGCGTCCATCTCCTCGCGGACGATCTGCTCGACCTTCGCGAGAACCTTCAGCCCGAGCGGGAGCCACGTGTAGATCCCCGGCGCCGCCCGGCGGATGTACCCGGCGCGGACGAGCCAGCGGTGGCTCGGCACCTCGGCGTCGGCCGGATCCTCCCGCAGCGTGCGGACGAACAACTCTGACAGCCTGGCAACCACCCCGAAGACCTCCTCGAATCGAGGCAAAGCCTAGCGGCCCCGCTGTCCGCGCGAGATCTCGACCCCCGCTGCCGGACCGCGCGACGACCGGACCGCGGGAACGGGCGCCAACGGACGCGGGGTTTCCCGACCGGGCGTCGGGAAACACGCCGCGCATTTGGCCCTCCGCGCGCGGGCCCCGCAGAATGCCTCCATGCCCGTGACCGCGGACTCCGTCCTTCTCGTCGTCAATCTGGGAACGCCCGAGGCGCCCGCCGCACCCGAGGTGCGTCGCTACCTCGCCGAGTTCCTCGGCGATCGACGGGTCGTGAACCTGCCTGCCGTGCTGTGGAAACCCATCCTGCACGGATTCGTGCTGCCGTTCCGCGGCCCGAAGTCGGCGGCTCTGTACCAGAAGGTGTGGCTCGACGAGGGGTCGCCGCTTCTGGTGCACACGACCGCGCTGGCCGAGCGGATCGCGGCGAGGATGCCCGACTGGACGGTCATCCCCGCGATGACGTACGGCCGGCCGGCGCTGCGGGACATCCTGCGGGACCTGCGAGAGGATCCGCCGCAGCGCGTGGTCGTCCTGCCGCTGTACCCGCAGTACTCCACGACGACGACCGCGCCGATCTTCGACCAGCTCGACGCGCACGGAGCCGGCCTCCCGCTGACCCGGATCGACGACTACAGCGACGACGAGGCGTGGCTGAGTGCCGTCGTCGAGAGCATCCGGCGGGCACGCAGCCAGGACGACGAGCACCGCCACCTGCTGTTCTCGTTCCACGGACTCCCCCAGAAGGTCGCCGACGCCGGCGACCCATACCCCGTGCGCTGCGAGTCCAGCGCGCGGACGATCGCCGCGGGGCTCGGGCTGGCCGACGACCAGTGGTCGATGTCGTACCAGTCGAAGTTCGGCCCGGCGCAGTGGCTCCTCCCCGCGACGACGGACGAGGTGGACCGGCTCGCCGCCGAGGGCGTCACCGACATCGATGTCGTCTGCCCCGGCTTCGCCGTCGACTGCCTGGAGACGCTGGAGGAGATCGCGATCCGCCTCGGCGAGCAGTACGCGGAGCACGGCGGCCGGCTGCGCTACATCCCCTGCCTCAACGCCTCCGACGCCCATGCCGACGCCTTGACGGGCGTGGCCCTGCGGGTCGCCGCCGACGGCGATCTCAGGCCGGCCTGACCCCGGTCGTCACCCCTCGGCGAGCCCCTGCGGGTTGTACGCGCGGACCACGGCACGTGTCCGCCGCTGGGCATCCAGCAGTCGTTGCCGGTCGTCCTGGCCGCGGGCCAGCGCGGTCGAGACGACGTACACCCGGGCCGACGTCTCAGGGGTCCAGTGGCTCACGTACGTCGGGATGTACTCGGCCTTGGTGACGGTGAAGGTGCCGTCGGGCTGCTCGGTCCAGGTGAACCGCGCCACGACGCCCTCATAGCCCCGCACGACCTCCCGCTTGTGCTGGGCGATGAGGTTGCCGAGGCCGTACACGACCCACTTGCCGTTCATCTTCGTCCACGGCTGCACCACGTGGACGTGGTGACCGTACACGAGATCGATGTAGGGCGAGGCCGTGAGCGCCCGGGCCCGCTCACGCTGCTCCTCGTTCTCCGTCGAGCTGTACTCGTCGCCGCCGTGAAGCGCGGCCAGCACGATGTCGGCGCCCGCCTCCCGGGCCTGCTTCGCGCGGGCGAGCATGTCGGCGACGTCCCACATCGCGACCGACCACGGCTTGCCGGCCGGGAGCGGGATGCCGTTGAGGTCGTAGGTTCCCGAGACGACGGCGATCCGAACGCCGCTCGTCGTCGTGTAGATCATGGGCGTGTTCCGCTCGGCCTGCGAGCGGAAGGTGCCCGTGTGCAGGACGCCGGCCTCGTCGAACGCTGCGAGAGTGCGGCCGAGACCGGAGAATCCCTGGTCGAGGGAGTGGTTGGACGATGTCGTGCAGGCGTCCCATCCGACGTCCCTGACGCCCTGGGCGATCTGCGGCGGCGCCGCGAAACTCGGATATCCCGTGTAGGGGCCGCCCTCCTTCGCGAACGGGACCTCTTCGTGGCAGACGGCGAAGTCGGCACCCGCGACGACCGGTCGGATCCCGGCGAACAGCGGGGCGAAGTCGAAATCGGTGCCGGTGCGGTTGCGCTCCGCGTCGGCTGCCGGGCCCTTCCACAGCGTGTCGTGCCACAGCAGGTCCCCGCTCATCGCCGTGGTCACGACCCGCGCGGCGGCTGTTGGCGTGACCGGCGGCGTCGCTGCCGGGGACGACGAGACGACCGTGGGGCTCGTCGTGGCCGAGGAGATGTCCGAGGGAGTTCCCGGCTGCGGCTGCACCACTCGCGCGCATCCTGCCACCAGTGCCAGTGCGATCACGGAGACTGCCAGCCGACGCATGCAAGATCCCTTCTCGGCACGTGGCCCCAGGCTATGGATCACCTGTGGCGGCAGGGGGAGGAACGGCTGATCCTCATGGGATTATCAGCATCGGCCGACGGGGCCGGATGCTCGAGAGCGCGTCAGCCCTCCGTGAGCCCCTGCGCCGAGCCCACGGCGGTTCGGACCCGCTCTTGCGACTCCTTCAGCGCGGAGGTGTCGCCGCCGGCCTTGATGGCGTCCGACGTCAGGCGGACGCGGATGGCGTGGCCCGACGAGTACACGCTGGTCGTCGTCGGGAAGTAGGTCAGTTCGGAGACCGTGTACCCCGACCCGGACGTGGTGAAGGTGGCGCGGGCGATGACGGATTCGAAGGCGGTGGTCTGGTCGGACGGCGGCTGCGAGACGAGGCTGCCCAGGCCGTACAGCACCCACTTCCCGTTGACCTTCGTGATCGGCTGGACGGTGTGCGCGCCGTGGCCGTAGACGAGGTCGATCTCGGAGGCCTTCGTCAGCTTGTCGGCGATCTCCTTCTGCTTCTCGGTAGGTGCTGTCGTGCCGTCCTGGCCGGCATGCATCATGGCGATGACGATCTGGGCGCCCGCGGCCCTGGCGGCCTTCGCCTTCGCGATCATCGTGTCGGCGTTCAGCAGGTCCACGACCCAGGACTTCTCCGCTGCGAGCTTGGTCGAGCCCCTGTTCTCGGTCCCGGCGACGATCCCGATCTTCACGCCGTTCACCTCGACGATGACCGGCTTCGTGGACTCCTGCTGCGTCCGGTACGCGCCGACGGTCACGAGCCCCTTGTCCCGCAACTGGGCCAGCGTCGTCGACGCGCCCTCGATCCCCTTGTCGAGTGTGTGTTCGGAGTTCGCGGTGCACAGGTCGAAGCCCGTGTCCTTGATCGCGGGCACGACCTCCGGCGGGACGGCGTACGACGGGAAGCCCGAGTAGGTCGAGCCGGTGGCGGCGATCGGGACCTCTTCGTGGCACACCGCGAGGGACGCCGTGGAGACGAGGTTCTTCACGCCGTCCAGCATCGGCGCGAAGGCATACGCGGAGTCCGACCCCTCCGCGTCCAGTTGGGCCGCGACCCAGGTCAGGTCCTGCCAGAACAGCTCCCCGGTGAGGACGACGGTGAGGGCCGCGCCCGCCGATGCGGCTGGGCTCGCGGCGGCGCTGGTCGACGGCGTGGCGGAGGCGGTGGACAGCGAGGTCGGGGAGTTGTGCTCCGGCGTCGCCGCCACTGTCGCCGAACCGCACCCGGTCAGGCCGAGCGAAGCCACGACCACCGCCACCAGCCATCGCCGCATCCGCATTCCCCTCTCGCCGACGGCCCCACGCCGATCGCGACACGGACCCTCGTCCGGCGATTCTCTCAGCCGCGCCTCCCCGATCGGCGCTGGCCGTCCGGGGTGTCCGCGGATCGCCGGTCCGGGGCGTCAGTACAGGACGGTCGCGAAGGTGCCGATCTCGACGTAGCCCACGCGCCGGTACATCGCGCGGGCGGGGGCGTTGAAGCTGTTGACGTACAGGCTGACGGCGCGAAACCGTTCGGTGAGCAGATGGTCGACCGCGGTCATCGCCGGGGCCGACAGCCCCCGGCCGCGATGGCTGGGGGCCAGCCACACGCCCTGTATCTGGGCGAACAGGCCCGTGGACGCCCCCACGTCGGCCTTGAAGATGACCCTGCCGTCTTCGACGATGCCGAACGCCATCCGCTCACGGATGAGTCGCTGGACGTAGAACCGGTAGTCACCACCCCCGAACGTCGGGGAGACGCCCACCTCTTCGGTGTACATCGCCACGGCGGCGGCGTAATACGCGTCGAAGTCGTCGAAGGTGATCACCCGAACCCGCGGGTCGGGCGGGACGTCCGACGGGTTGGTCAGCAGCATCAGGGGCTGGTCCGGACGCAGTTCGCGGTACGCGCTCCAGCCGCGGGGCCACAACTGGCACAGCCGTCGCCACAACGCCAGCGTCGGTTCGGCCGGGCCCATGATCGAGGCGGTGGCGGACCGCGGACCGATCCGCTGCGCGAACGCCTCGACGGCCTCGGCGTCGGCGTTCGCGAGCACGAGGTTCGACCCGTTGTGGCAGAGGGCGACGAGCTTCCCGTCGCGCTCGAATCCCCAGACCTCGCAGCCGAGGGTGTAGGGATCGAGCCCGCCGGCCTTCACGCGCGAGCCGATGAAGAGGTTCTCGATGGGGTTGGTGAGGACCACGTCGACGAGGGCCCCGAGGTCATCATTCCCGAGGACCCGGACGGTCATCGGATCACCCGACCGTGACGACCGGGGCGCCGGACTCCACGTCCATGTCGGCGGCGAGCCGTCGCGCCTCGGTGAGCAGCGTCGCGACGATCTCGGCCTCGGGCACCGTCTTGATCACCTCGCCGTGGACGAAGATCTGGCCCTTGCCGTTTCCCGACGCCACACCCAGGTCGGCCTCCCGCGCCTCCCCCGGTCCGTTGACCACGCACCCCATGACGGCGACGCGGAGCGGCACGGTCAGCCCTTCCAGCCCGGCGGTCACCTGGTCGGCCAGCGTGTACACGTCGACCTGCGCCCGTCCGCACGACGGGCACGACACGATCTCGAGTTTCCGCGGCCGCAGATTGAGGGATTCGAGGATCTTGATGCCGACTTTGACCTCTTCGGCCGGTGGCGCCGACAGGGACACGCGGATCGTGTCGCCGATGCCCTCGGCCAGCAGCGCGCCGAACGCCACCGCCGACTTGATGGTTCCCTGGAAGGCCGGCCCGGCCTCGGTCACGCCGAGGTGGAGCGGGTAGTCGCATTGCGCGCTGAGCTGCCGGTAGGCCTCGACCATCACGACGGGGTCGTGGTGTTTGACCGAGATCTTGACGTCGCGGAAGTCGTGCTCCTCGAACAGGCTCGCCTCCCACAGCGCGGATTCGACGAGGGCCTCGGGCGTCGCGCCGCCGTACTTCTTCAGCAGGCGCGGATCGAGCGACCCGGCGTTGACCCCGATCCGGATCGGGATTCCCCTGTCCTTGGCCGCCTGCGCGATGGCCTTCACCTGGTCGTCGAACTTGCGGATGTTGCCGGGGTTCACGCGGACGCCCGCGCAGCCTGCCTCGATCGCGGCGAACACGTAGGCGGGCTGGAAATGGATGTCGGCGATGAGGGGGATCTGCGACTTCTTCGCGATGATCGGCAGCGCCTCGGCGTCGTCGCGGCTCGGTACGGCGACCCGGACGATGTCGCAGCCGGTCGCCGTGAGCTCCGCGATCTGCTGCAGGGTCGCGTTGATGTCCGTCGTCTTCGTCGTCGTCATCGACTGGACGGAGATCGGCGCACCGCCCCCGACCTCCACCTTGCCGACCGTGATCCGCCGCGTCGGACGGCGCTGCGCGAGCACGGGCGGCGGCAGCGTGGGCATGCCGAGCGAGACTGACATTCCTGACCTTCCTCGTGGATGACCGGGGCTCACAAGAGCTTGATCGGGCTGATGATGTCGGCGACGATCAGGACGATCCCGCATATGAGGATAAAGCCTCCGACCACATATGCGACGGGAAGCATACGAGCGGTGTCCACGGGACCGGGATCGGTCCGGCGGAACAGCCGCGCTCCACGGCGTTTGAGCCACTCGTAGACGGCTCCCGCGATGTGGCCGCCGTCCAGCGGCACGAGCGGGACGAAGTTGAACAGGGCGACGAACAGGTTGACCGACCCGAGCAGGGAGGCGAACAGGGCGACCTTCGGCCCCACACCCAGGTCGGACGACACCACCTGACCGGCCGTCGCGGAGGCGCCGACGATGCTGATCGGGCCGTAGATGTCCCGCGGCTGGCCCGTGACCATGTCCCAGGCCACGTTGAACACCTTCACCGGGAACTGCACGAGGGCGACGAAGGACTGGACGCTCATCGTCCACATCTGCTCGATCGTCTGGACGGGCCCGCCCTTGACGAGTTCCTGCCGCGGGCTCACACCGAACCAGCCGGCCTCGATCGTCGTGCCGGGATCCCACTCGTCGGCGACGGCGGTGACGGTGGTGTGCACGGGGGTGAGGTCGGTTCGCGTCCCGTCGCGCTCGACGGTCAGCCGTGCCTCTCCGGCGCCGTTCGCGCGGATGAGCTCGGACAGCTCGTCCCACGAGGACACCTCACGGCCGTTGAAGGCGACGATCTTGTCGCCGACCTTGATGCCCGACGCATACGCGGGGGATGCCTCGGCGGCGGTCGGGTCGGCGGGGCATTCGGTGGTCGTGTCGGTCGCGACGCAGGTCTGCACGTACGCGACGTCGAGCTGCGCCTGTGACTGTCCGTAGAACAGGTTCACGCCGAGGAACAGGAGAAACGCGAGGAGGACGTTCATCATGGGCCCTCCGGCCATGATGATGAGCTTCTGCCACGTCCGTTTCTGGTAGAACAACCGCCCGCCGTCGACGTCGGCCTGCGTGATCTCCTGCCATTCCCAGGCGCGGGCGTCGTCGGCCAGGCGCAGCACCCGACCGCGCCGCTCCCCCGCCTTGGGCGCCCGCGGCGGGTACATGCCCAGCAGCCGGACGAAACCTCCCAGCGGGAACCACTTGAGGCCGTACTCCGTGTCGCCCACCTTCGTGGACCAGAGGGTCGGGCCGAAGCCGACGAAGTATTTGGGAACCCGGACGCCGAACAGCTTGGCGGGGACCATATGGCCCACTTCGTGCAGCGCGATGGACGCCATGATGAGCGCGAAGAAGAGGATGCCGAAGACGATCGTCACGGCCAGGTCCATCGCTCAGCCTCCCGCTGTCAACTGCCGCGCCCGCTCCCGGGCCCATGCATCGGCGGCGAGAACCGCGGCCACCGTCAGGTCGGCGTCCGCCACGTGGCGGGCTTCCTCGGCCGAGTCTACCGAGGGCTCCGAAAGGTGCTCCGTGACGATCGCCGCCACGGTGTCGACGATGTCCAGGAAACCGATCCGGCCGGCGCAGAAGGCGTCGACGCACTCCTCGTTGGCGGCGTTGAACACCGCGGGTGCGGTGCCCGACGCCTGACCCGCCCTGCGCGCGAGTTCGACGGCGGGGAACGCGTCGCCGTCCAGCGGTTCGAAGGTCCACGACGACGCGGTCGTCCAGTCGCAGGGACGCGCCGCGTCGACGATCCGGTCGGGCCAGGTGAGACCGAGGGCGATGGGCAGCCGCATGTCCGGCGGGGAGCACTGGGCGATCGTGGAGCCGTCGTGGAACTCCACCATGGAGTGGACCATCGACTGCGGGTGGACGACCACCGTCACATCGTCCAGCGGAACGTCGTACAGCAAGGCGGCCTCGATGAGCTCCAGCCCCTTGTTGACCAGCGTGGAGGAGTTGATCGTGATCACCCGGCCCATGTCCCACGTCGGATGGGCCATCGCCTGCTCGGGGGTGACCTCGGCGAGTTCGTCTCGCCGCCGCCCGCGGAACGGCCCGCCGGAGGCGGTGAGGATGAGCCGCCTCACCTCGGAACGCGCCCCGCTGCGCAGTGCCTGTGCGAACGCGGAGTGCTCGGAGTCGACGGCCACGAGCTGGCCCGGCGCGGCGGCCTCGGTGACGAGCCTGCCGCCGATGACGAGCGACTCCTTGTTCGCCAGGGCGAGCGTCGTTCCGGCCCGCAGCGTGGCGAGGGTCGGCTCGAGCCCGGCGGAGCCGGTGATGGCGTTGAGGACGACGTCGCAGTCGACCGCGGCGAGCTCGGTGGCCGCTCGCGGTCCGGCCCACAGTCGCGGCAGCGTGTGGTCGCCGTGGGCGTAGCCCTGCCGCTGGGCCTCGGCGTACAGCGCCAGTTGCAGGTCTTCGACGGCGGTCCCCCGCGCCACGGCGACGTGGGACGGCCGGAACTCGATGACCTGCCGGGCGAGGAGTTCGATGTCGGAGCCGCCCGCCGCCAGTCCGACGACGTTGAACCGGTCACGACGGGTGGAGATGACATCCAGCGCCTGGGTTCCGATGGACCCGGTGCTGCCGAGGATCACGACGTTGCGCACTGCCCTAGTGTGCCCGGTCTCCCGCCGGGCCACACATCCGGCCATCCGAGCGGGACGAGGAGCTTGCCTCCCCGTAGTTGAGCCTGCCGGAACCACCACCACCGCAGAATCCCTTCGACAGGCTCACGGACCGGACCACCGCCCAGGCTGAACCCACACAGCCAACCGAGCGCGACGAGGAGCCT
>NZ_KE384022.1:257783-274750 GCF_000423465.1 Propionicicella superfundia DSM 22317
CACCGCAGAATCCCTTCGACAGGCTCACGGACCGGACCACCATCCAGGCTGAACCCACACAGTCAGCCGAGCGGGACGAGGCCGTGGTCGATCACCCGCAGCGATCCCCGCGCGACCTCGATGACGTGCCGCTCCGGGAGCGCGCGGGCACCGGGCAGCTCCCACCCACTGGACGCGAAGACCACCCGGTCCGGCGCCTCCAGCAACCGCAGTTCGTACGCGTCGACGGGCGAGGTCGCGCGGAGCTTCTTCGGCTGCGACTGCACGAAGCCGTACATCGCCTCGGGCGTGGTGAGCAGGCAGTTGAGAGCCTCGGGGTCGTCAGCGGGGTCGTCGATCCACCCGTCTCGCGTGATGAGGCGGGCCGCGGCGGCGATCGCCTCGTGCCAGGGCATGCTCCGCGCATGGTGCAGGACCAGCCCGAAGTACAGCTCCGAATCCGTCCCTCCGTGGCGCGGGCGCACCCCCTCGGTGGCACAGAAGTCGAGGAGCCGCCGGCTCACGGAGAAGTCCCCCTGGTGCATGAAGGCGACATCCCCCTCCGCGAAGGGGTGACAGTTGGCGAGATCGACCGGACTGCCGGGGCTGGCCTGCCGGAGATGGACGAGCACCTGGTCGCCGACGACGGATCTCACGGCGTCCTCGAACTCCTGGTCCTGCCAGCCGGGCAGCGTCCCGTGCCGCACGTCGAGCCCGTCGCCGTGTCCGCGCCAGGCCAGACCCCATCCGTCCTTGTGCACGCGGGAGAGGTCGCGGAACGCCCCCAGCGTCGCCGGAACGGACCCGGTCAGCGGAGTGGCTGAGGGTGTGCAGACACCCATCAGTCGGCACATGCGGTGAGGTCATCTCCTTGCGGTCGGTGTGTCATCGGTCCGGTCACTGGGCGGGGGTCGCCTCGATGGCGGCGGCGAGCTGCCCTCCCGCCGGCCGCGCGGCGGTCTTCCTGTTGCCCCGTGCCTGCAGGCTTTCGGCGAGCTTGGTGAGGGCGAGGTTCAGCAGGACGTAGATGACGGCGACGATCAGGTAGGTCTGGATCAGGTAGCTGTAGTACGCCGTGAGCGTCTTGCCCTGCTGCATCAGTTCCGGATAGCTCACCACGTAGCCCAGCGTGGAGTCCTTGAGCAGCGAGACGAGCCCGGTGAGCAGGCTCGGCAGGACGATGCGGAAGGCCTGCGGCAGAACGACCAGGCGCATCAGCGTCGAGTGCTCCATGCCCAGCGACTCGGCCGCCTCCCACTGGCCGGGCTCGACGGCCCGGATGCCGGCCCGGAAGACCTCGGCGGTCGACGCGCTGCTGACGAGGATCATCGGGACGACGAGCATCCAGAACACGGGCAGGACGAAGCCCTGGCCCAGCCGTGGCAGGGCCAGCAGGAACGCGTACACCACCAGCAGCATCGGGATCGACCGGAAGAACTCCACCCAGCCGCCCGCCACGCGGCTCACAACCCCGTTGCGGGAGAGCCGGCCAAGTGCCAGCACGAGCCCGAGCGGATAGGAGAACACGGCCGCGACGCCGGTGGCGAGGAAGGTCCGGCCGATGCCCTCTGCGAGGAACCGGATGATTGCCGGGTCGAGGAAGAGCTGCCACCGGTCGGTGGCGAGCTGCCCGTGCGCCCGGAACTGCAGAACCGCCGCGACGAGCCCCGCGACGACGAGCAGCGACACGGCGATCGACGAGACGACGATCGTCACTCGGCCGCGTGGGCCGGGCTCGTCGAACAGGACGCGGGTCTGCGCTGCGCTCACTTCGCCCCCCGGGAGGAGATCCGCGACCGGCTCAGCCGGCGCTCGAGTGCGCCGCCGACGCCTCCGGCCCCCATCGCGAGGAGGAGGTATACCCCGCCGGACAGCAGGAAGAGGAAGACCGCCTCGGCGTAGCGGATGTTGAGCTGCTGGGTGACGTTCGTGATGTCGGAGACCCCGACGGCCGCCACGAGGGACGACCCGATCAGCACGCCGATGAAGACGTTCACCATCGGCTGGATCATCTTGCGGAACGCCTGCGGGAGGATGATCAGCCGCAACTGCTGGGTGAAGGACATGCCGAGGGCGCGAGCCGCCTCGGACTGGCCGAGGGAGACGGTGTTGATGCCCGACCGCACCGTCTCGCAGACGAAGGCCGATCCGGAGAGGATCAGCCCGACCGCGCCGCACCAGAACAGCGGCAGGAGGAGGCCGATCTCGGGCAGCCCGAAGGTGATGAGCACGAGCAGGCTCAGCAGCGGAATGTTGCGGAAGAACTCGACGTAGATGGTCCCGACCCACCGCAGGGGGGCGATGGGACTCACGCGGAAGATGGCGGTAACGGTGCCGAGAACGGACGCACCGAGGAATCCGATCACCGTCAGCAGGACGGTGACCAGCGCCCCTTGCGCCAGGAAGCCGGCGTTGTCACGCAGGATCTCGATCACGGCACCTCTCGATGGTCCGGTTCGCGGGCGGGCGGGGCCGCCCGCCCGCGGGTGCCTCAGCTCCCCTTGACCGAGCCGAGGGCCGGCGGGGTCGGGGTTCCTCCGCTGACGTAGACGCCGACAGTCGCCTGCCAGAGCTTGAGCCAGTCGCCCGACTCGAAGATCTTCGTCAGGAAGTCGTTGACGAACGCCTTCGCCGACGGGTCGTCCTTGTTGAGGCCGACGCCGTAGGGGTCGGACGTGAACGGCTGGCCGACAACCTTCACCTGGTCGTTCTTCACGGCGTTGCCCAGCAGGATCGCCTCGTCGAGGACGTAGGCGTCCGCACGTCCCTGGGACACGGCCTGGATGCAGGAGTCGTTGTCGGCGAAGAGCAGCACGTCCTTCGGGCTCTTCACATGATCCTCGATGGCCTGGATGCCGGTCGAGTTCGACTCGGTGGCGATGGTCTTGCCCTCCAGGTCGCTGACCGAGCTGATGGCCGTGTTGTCGCTGCGCACCTGGATGGACGCGCCGGAGGAGTAGTACGGACCGGCGAAGGCGATCTTCTGGGCGCGCTTCTCGGTGATCGAGTAGGTCGCCACCACGATGTCGACGGTGTTGTTCTGGAGCATCGTCTCACGGGTGTCGACGGTGGTGATCGACAACTGGGTGAGCTTGGACGGGTCGTCGCCGCCCGTGATGTAGCGCGAGAGCAGGTCGCCGATCCCGGCGTCGAAGCCGATGACGCGGCCGGTCACCGGATCCTTCAGGCTGAAGATGGCGCCCGTCTCGGAGCCACCCCGCTTGATGAAGCCCTGTGACTTGATCCTGGACGCCCAGGCGCTGGCGCTGACGGCCGCCGCGTCCGCGACCGGCCCCCCCTTTGATGATCTCGTCGTAGGTGGACTGGGAGATGGTCCGGGCGGCGGACCCACCCGTGGTCGGGCCTGCGGACGGGCCGGTGCATGCGGCGAGGAAGGCGGCGGCCCCCGCGCCGGCGGCGACGGTGAACAGCCCCCGCCGTGTGATCTGTACGGACATGTTTCCTTCCTGTGGGTGCCAATCAGTGCTCCAGGATCTTCGAGAGGAAGTCCCTGGCACGTTCGGTCTGCGGGTCGGTGAAGAAGGCGTCGGGTGTGTTCTGCTCCACGATCTGACCCTCGTCCATGAAGCAGACCCTGTCGCACGCGTGGCGCGCGAATCCCATCTCGTGGGTGACCACGAGCATGGTCATGCCGCCCGCGGCGAGTTCGGACATGACGTCCAGGACCTCTTTGATCATCTCGGGGTCGAGGGCGGAGGTCGGCTCGTCGAACAGCATGATCTCGGGGTGCATGGCCAGCGCGCGGGCGATCGCGACTCGCTGCTGCTGCCCGCCGGACAGTTCGGCCGGGAAGCTGTCCTCCTTGCCCGCCAGCCCGACCCGGTGGATCAGATCGCGCGCCTCCTGCTCGGCCTGCGCCCTGGGCACCCGGCGTACGTGCATGGGGGCGAGAGCGATGTTCTGCTGGGCCGTGTAGTGCGGGAACAGGTTGAACGACTGGAACACCATGCCGACCTCGGCACGCAGGCGCGCGAGGGCCTTCCCCTCCTGCGGGAGGGGCTCCCCGTCGATCGCGATCGTGCCGGAGCTGACGGACTCCAGCCGGTTGATGCAGCGGCACAGCGTCGACTTGCCCGATCCGGACGCGCCGAGCAGCACGACCTTCTCGCCACGGGCGATGTCGAGGTTCACACCTTTGAGCGCGTGAAAATCCCCGAAGTACTTGTGCACGCCCTCAATGCGAACCAAAGGGGCGGGCGCTGTCGCGATCACCCTGCGTACATTAAGGATCTGCGAGGTGCTCGGCGCCGGTCGGGCGGCCACCGGAGGGTGGCCGTAACACGATTGTTACGCCGGGGAGGGAGAAATCGGAACGGGCGGTGCTCACGGCCTGCAGCCCGATCGGCGCGGCCGCACCTCCCCGTGTGTTGCCGACCCATCTCCTGTCGGCGACGCCGCAGAGGGGGCGGACGGCGGGGGCCATCGTGATCGCGGTGCCGTTGCACGTCGCCCCGCTCCCCCGGCTCCGCGATGTACCTGCGCCGGTGGATAGGCTGCCAGATCCAGCTCCGGACGACCGTGCCGGCGCGCGTCTCGGCGAACATGACGGCGGAGTCGGGGCTGCCGTTGACGACGTTCTTCGTGGTGCACCGCCTTGGCTCGTGTGGCGTGTCGGGGTGGGTTTCGCGATTCCGGCCGGTGTTCGCCGACGCCGTCGGACACGCGACGCCGGCGTACCCCATCGGGAAAGGGGTTCTGCTCGATTCAGTGGAGCCAGCGAAGCACGCGGGAGCCGACGGGGCCGGTTTCGTTCTGCGCCGGGCTGGACACCATGACGATCTTTCCGTTGACCATGCATTCGCTCACGATGTCGTTCTCGCCGATTCTCCAGGTGGTCCTCGTGGCGAGCGAATAGACGTACTGGCCGATGTCCCCGTGGGCGTCCTCGGTCGTACCGTCCTCACCGCCGCCCGACCAGGCGATGAGACCGTCACCGCAGGTGAGGTAGGAAGCGAAGCCGTCCTCGTTCAGAGGGATGGTCGTCCTGGTGCCGTCAGGCGCGAGGATCGTGATGTGCCCGCGGCCTCCCTCGGCGTCGTTGCTGGTGAGCCATACGAGATTGTCGCCGACGGCGCAGTGGCCGACGATCTCACGGCCCGGCGCGAGCTTTTCGGTGTGGACGATGCGGGACTGTCCGCCGGGCGGGATCACGCCGAACTCGGCGACGCCCCGGGCCGGTGTGGTGGAGTCGTCCCAGGTCAGGATGTCCGTCGAGCGGACGAAGTGAAGGCCGTCGGCGCCGACGGCGGGCAGCCTGGCGTCGTCGATGATGGTGGGCCGGCTGCCGTCGAGGGGCGCAGCGAGGATGGCGCGGCGGTACTCGCGTTCGTTTCCCGTGCCCCGGTTCTTCCGCGGGAGGACGACGGTGAAGTAGGCGCGGGTGGCATCGACGACCACGGGCGTCGCCTCGGGCGGGGACGGGCCGTCGCCGGCGTCGTAGTCGCCCGAAGCGGCGAGGTGACGGACGTGCCCGTCGTTGTCGGCGCCGAACAGGTCCCAATCAGTGAGTCCCGCCTGGGTGCTGGAGGTTTCGAGCCAGGCCGTGTTGACGCCGTGGGCGGCACCGTAGATGGCGACCCGCGGCGGCCCGGCCAGGACTCGAGGCAGGACGCGTTCGCCGTCCGCCGTCTTCAGCAGGACCTGGGAGTGCTCGCTGAGCGGCACCGTCTGCTTCATTCGTTTCACAAGCGCCTGACCGTCGGGAGTGACCGCCAGCACACCGTCGGTCCTGCCGTCGGGGCGCGGGTTGGGCACGTCGAACAGCACCTCGTAGTCGACGCCCTCGCGAGCCTCCACATAGCCAGGGATCGCGGTCGGCGTGCCCGACGACACGGACACCGCCGGCCCGCTCACCGTGGACGGCGCGGGCGACACCGGCGCGGTGCACGCCGTGACCAGAGCCAGCACCACCCCGGCCACACCCAACGTTCGATCCTCACCAGTGATCCTCGGATTCAGTGGAGCCAGCGAAGCACGCGGGAGCCGACGGGGCCGGTTTCGTTCTGCGCCGGGGTGGACACCATGACGATCTTTCCGTTGACGAGCGATGTGCTCACGATGTCGTTCTCGCCGATTCTCCAGGTGGTCCTGGTGGCGAGCGAATAGACGTACTGGCCGGTGTCCTCGTGGATGTCCTCGGTCATGCCGTCCTCACCGCCACCGGCCCAGGCGATGAGACCGTCACCGCACGTGAGGTAGGAGGCGAGGCCGCTCTCGTACAGCGGGATGATCGTCGTCGTGCCGTCAGGAGCGAGAATCGTGATGCGGCCGCGATCTCCTTGGTTGAGTGCGCCGGTAAGCCACGCGAGGCTATCGCCGACAGTGCATTGGTAGGAGACGTCGTAAGGCCCGGCGATCTTCTCGGTGTGGACGATCCGGGGCGCGCCGCCACCAGAGGGGATGACACCGAACTCCGCGACGCCGCCGGCCGGCATTGGGCCGGTGGGTGGTGGCCTGTCGAGATCGGTTGTGCGGATGCCTTGCGTGCGGACGAAGTGGATGCCGTCGCTGCCAGTGGCAGCCAGGCGAGCGTCGTCGACAAGGATCTCGGGAGTGCTGCCGTCAAGAGGGACCGCAAGGATGGCGTTGTAGTAGTCGCTCGGGTCGGCAGGGTTCTTCCGGTCCTTGCGAGGCATGGGGATGCCCAGGTAGGCGCGGGACGCGTCGAGCGCGAGAGGGAGGTAGTCGGTTATGGGTGGGGCGGTGTCGCCGCCGTAGTCGTCGGAGCTGGCAAGGTGGCGCACATGCCCCTTGTTGTCGGCGGTGAACAGATCCCAGCCGGCCTCGACAAGGCTGGTGCTTGAGGTCTCAAGCCATACCATGTCGGTGTCGTTCGCGACGGCGGCGATGGCCTGTCGAGGCGCTCCGCCCAGCACCTGAGGCAGAGAACGCTCTCCGTGGGCAGTCTTGACCAGGATCTCATCCTGGTTGAGCGGGATCGCCCGTGTGCTGCGGCCCACGAGCGCCCGGCCGTCAGGGGTGACCGTCAGCACAACATCGGTCTTGCCGTCGGGGCGGGGATTGGGGACGTCGAACAGCACCTCGTAGTCGACGCCCTCGCGGGCCTCCACATAGCCGGGTATCGCGGTCGGCGTGCCCGACGACACGGACACCGCCGGACCACTCACCGTGGACGGCGCGGGCGACACCGGCGCGGTACACGCCGTGACCAGGGCGAGCATCGCCCCGGCCACGACCCACTGCTGGAACCTCATCAGTATGCGATCCCGTTCGACTTCAGGTATGCGTTAAACGATCCCGTGTCAGCGGCGAATGTCTTCTTGGCGTACGGAAAGACCTTCGCTGTTGCTCCCGGATCCGCCCAGGTCGCCCGGGCTCCCTTGTTGGTGTAGCTGTAGGCGACGATCCAATGGCCGATGGTCGAACCCCTGGGATGGCTGTTGTAGTGGTTTCCCCCGGCGAACTCGACGGTATCGGCGGCGACGGGCTTCTTGTCCAGGTAGATGCTCCACATCAACGCGTTCTTGGTCTGGGTCACCGACGGGGAGTTGAGTTGCCCGTACCAGGTCGGCTTGCCGGTCCACTTGTTCAGACCCTTGGCGAACAAGCCGGACCCCCAGTCGGTCTTCCTGTTCGCTGCGGTTCGCATGTGATTTCCGTTGGCCAGCGCGTTCTGCGACGGCGAGGAGCCGTCAACTCGGCTCTTCTTGTTGTAGGACATCTTGAGGATCATCAATCCCGACGCCGGGCCGCAGAAGTAGCCGTTCTGCTGGGCGACGTGTGCGAAGCCCGGAATGGTGGACGAGTACGGGATCGGCCCTGTGTCGGAGCCGGCGCGCGTCTTGACGGCCGACACCGCACCGGTGCTGGCCGTGTCGTAGCCGGCAACAGCCTGGGCGGCCGCCTGGTAGTCGCCGGCCGCCTGGGCCTTCGCCCACTTCTCGACCATCTCGGCTTTCGACCTGTCCTGAGAGGTCATCTTGTAGGGGGTGCCCGTGCCGGGCGAACCGCCGCCGGTGGGTCCCGGATCGGCAACCGCGACGGGCGGCGTGGCGAGCAAACCGGCGAGCACGCCGATGGCGGTTGCGGAGACGAGGGCGGGGACGAGCCTGAGCGTCATTGCTCTATTTCCTTGGGGCTTGAGGTGGATGAGGTGGCATCCACGCTCCCGGAAGGACAGTCCTCGCACGACGCGTCCACACAGCCTTGTCACCCGTACGGGTGACGACTCACTGCGGGACAGGCGCCCCCGCGCGAAGCTCCCGCCAGGCCCGATCGTCCCGCGCCACGATCAGGTAGCTGCCGTGTACCCCGGGACCGTAGTCGACCCCTTCGTACGTGCGGGCCACCGCTCCGGCCTCGGTGACGATCCCGATGCCCGGCAGGTGGTCCCAACTGTTCTGCCCGCGGTAGATCATGAAGTCGTGCACGCCCTCGGCGAGCAGCGGATAGTCGACCCCCGCGCACATGGCCTGCAACCGGACGGGCGACGCCGCACCGCCCATCGTCTCGCCGACCCACCGCCGGTCGGCGACCCCACGGAACGGATGCGCGGCAGGCGCGGTCGTGATCGGCGTTCCGTTGCGCGTCGCGCCGCGCCCGCGCTCCGCGATGTACATGCGGCGGTGGATCGGTTGCCAGATCCAGCTCCGCTCGACCGTGCCGTCACGCGTCTCGGCGAGCATCACCGCGAAGTCGGGGCTGCCGTTGACAAAGTTCTTCGTGCCGTCGATGGGATCCATCACCCAGCCGTGACCGGCCGCGTCGAATGCCTCGACGAGCGACGGATCGGTGACCGATGCCTCCTCGCCGAGCACGGCGGCATCGGGATAGGCGGCGCGAAGGCGCTCCGTGAGGTACACCTCGGTCTGCTGGTCGGCCACCGTGACGTAGTCACCCGGCTTCTTCTCCATCACCTCGCCCGCGCCCAGTGCCTGATAGCGAGGGAGGATGATCCGCTCGGCGGCTTCCACGATGAGGTCGGCGATGTCCGCGGTCTGCATGTCCCCAGACTCGCACATGGGCCGGGGCGGGACGGCCCCCGCCAGCAGGTGGAAGGGCCGCTCACTCGCTGCCGGAGACGTCCTCGGTGACGAAGTCGATGAGACGTTCGACGGCGGTGAGCAGGTCACGTTCGAGATGGTTCCAGTTCTCGACCCGGCCGAGGATGCGCCGCCACGCCCGGGCGATGTCGGCCTGATCGTCCGCGGGCCATCCCAGCGCCCGGCACGCCCCGACCTTCCACTCCGTGTCGCGGGGGATGTCGGGCCAGCGGCGAAGCCCGAGCCTGTCGGGCTTGACGGCCTGCCAGATGTCGACGAACCGGTGGCCGGTGATGAGGACGTCGCCGCCGCCGGGCCCGGCCGACACGGCCGCGGCGATCCGCGACTCCTTGCTGCCCGGGACGAGGTGATCGACGAGGACGCCCAACCGGTGCCCGGGGCGGGGCCGGAACTCCGCGACGATGTCGGCGAGGCGGTCGACGCCCTCCAGGTACTCCACGACGACGCCGACATAGCGCAGGTCGTCTCCCCACACCTTCTCGACGAGCTCGGCGTCGTGCCGGCCCTCGACGTAGATGCGGCTCGCCCGGGCCACGACCGCCCGTGTCGCAGGGGCGGCGCGAGAACCCGACGCCGTGTGGGTGGCTCGCGGCGCGGCGGCGCGGGCCGGAGCCTCGAGCACCACAGGCCGACCCTCCAGCAGGAACCCGCCGCCGAGGGGAAAGCTGCGGCGACGACCGTTGCGGTCCTCCAGCACCACGATGCCCATCTCCAGCCGGACGACGGCGCCCACGAAATCGACAGCCGGCACCTCGACCACCATGCCCGGCCGCGCGGGAACGGGCACCGACTTCTTCATGTGGGCCTGCTGCCACCCGGGACGGAGCACATCACCGGTGTATCGATCTCCTGGCACCCGGCCACCATAGAGCGTCTCGCCGGGAGCGCCGGGACGCACCGCCGCTCCGCCGACCCGTCAGAGGGACCGGAAGATCGCCGCGCCAGCGGCGGTGACGGGGCGCTCCTAAACTCGTGAGCACCGGCATCCACCGCTGGAATCGCTGTCTCAGCGCAAGGGAACGACGAAGGAAGATCCATGGGAATCGGAATCATCGCCCGTCCACTGCTCGCGAGCGTGTTCGTCTCGGGCGGTTACAACCAGGTGACGCAGCCCGGCGGCCGCGTCAAGGCCGTGCAGCAGACCCTCGACAAGGTGCCGATGGATCTCGGCGAGAACGGCGCGGAGTACCTCGTGAAGGCCAACGGCGCCATCATGGCCGGGGCAGGCGCCACGCTCGCCCTGGGCGTCCTCCCGCGGCTGTCGGCCGCCGCCCTCATCGCGTCCCTCATCCCGACGACGCTCATCGGGCACCCCTTCTGGACCATGGACGACCCCAAGGCCCGCTCGATCAACCAGTCGCAGGTCCTGAAGAACCTCGGGCTCATCGGCGGGCTGCTGCTCGTGGCGGCCACCGGCAAGAAGCAGAAGACCCCGAAGGCACCGAAGCAGAAGTCGCCCAAGAAGAAGTAGGCCTGGGGGCGCGCGCGGGCGTCGTCCTCGGGCCGGCGGCCGACGCCTGCCGCGGACGACGCCCTCCGACGCACGGCAATGCTCTGTGGGGTTCGGTCGCGAGGCACGCCGGTCCGGTGGACGGCCGTCCTCGCCCTCCGTCACCGGTGACCGCCACGTTGCACGGCATACGGGCGGGGACATCCCCGCCTCCGCCCGGTGACCGCCACTTTGTGCGTGCTACCAGACCCGGATCCCGGACCGTATGCCTCACAACCTGGCGATCACCGTCCCCCGGCCACGCTCACCGGGCCCGTATGCCTCACAACCTGGCGGTCAGCGCCCACCCGGCGGTGTGGCCCCGTGGCGCAGGTCAGGTCAGGTCCCGCGCGACGAGGTCGGCGAGCAATCTGCCGCGGCGCGTCAGCACGACGGGATCGGCGCCGTCGACCAGGCCGTCGTCGCGCAGCCCGGCGAGCGCGCGCCGGGCCTCGGCCCCGAGCAGTCCCACCGGCAGCCCCGTCGAGAGCCGCGATTCCAGCAGCACCCGCTCGGTGCGGCGCTCGGCTGCGGTGAGGAGTTCACGTCCCGCCGCCGGTGAGCGGCTCGCGAGCGCGGCCGCATAGTCGCGCGGGTGGCGGACGTTCCACCACCGCACCCCGCCGACGTGGCTGTGGGCGCCGGGGCCGATCCCCCACCAGTCCGCCGACAGCCAGTACCCGAGGTTGTGCCGGCAGGCATGCCCGGGCCGGGCCCAGTTGCTGACCTCGTACCAGGCATATCCCGCGCCCGCCAGCAGGTCGTCGGCGACGGTGTACTTGTCCGCCAGGTCGTCCTCGTCGGGTGCGGGCATCTCGCCGCGGGAGACCCTGTGGCCGAGCCGCGTTCCCTCCTCCACGATCAGCGAGTACGCCGACACGTGATCGGGTGCGGCGGCGATCGCCGCGCGCAGCGACTCCTCCCAATCCGCCACGGACTCCCCGGGCGTGCCGTAGATGAGGTCGAGGCTCACCGAGGAGAAGCCCGCCTGCCGCGCCCACGAAACGGCGTCGACGGCGCGCCCGGGCGAGTGCCGACGCTCCAGCACGCGCAGCACGTGCGGAACGATCGACTGCATTCCGAACGACACGCGGTTGATCCCGCCGTCGCGCAGCACGGCCAGGGAGTCGGCCGTGACCGACTCCGGGTTCGCCTCGGTCGTCACCTCACAGCCGGGCTCGAGGTCGAACCACGTCCGGACCTCGGCGAGGATGCCGGTGAGGACATCCGGCGCGAGCAGGGTGGGCGTGCCGCCGCCGAAGAAGACCGTCGCGACGGGCGGCCGGGACGGGCCGAGGACACGCGCGGCGAGGCGCACCTCGGACGACACGGCCGCGAGGTACGCGTCCTGACTGGTCCCAGGCTCCGCACCCAGTTCCGCGGCCGTGTAGGTGTTGAAGTCGCAGTACCCGCAGCGGCTCGCGCAAAACGGCACGTGGACGTACAGGCCGAACGGCCGTCGTCCGAGTTCGGCGAGCGCCGTCGCCGGCAGCTCACCCGAGGCCGGAGCCGGAAGCCCCTCCGGCAGCGCGCCCGGCATCAGTCGATCCCTCGTCCGGTCCGTGAGCGCGGCCCGAAGCGTCCCGCACGGACGATCACGACGCCGGGACCCGGGACGCCGGTCGCGCGGCGAGGTCGTCGCTGCTGACGTCGTGGTGCATCGGAGCCCTCTCCTCCCGCTGGACTGCTCCGCGTGAGCCTACCCCGCCCCCGAATCCCACCGCCGAACGCTCTCGAACTGCCGGAAAGCGGCGCGAATCCGGCAGTTTGGGAGCACTCGGCACACCTGGACGCGTCGAACGGAGCGCTCGCGGGGCGCCCGGGCGGGCGGAACGGAGGGCCTCCGCCCGTCAGAAACCGGCGAGCGCCGCGAGCCGACAGGTCAGGTCGGGATCGACCTCCAGGCGCCGTCCGTCGAGGGCGGTGATCGGGCACACGCCGCGCACGGCCGATGCCAGCCACCCCTCGGTGATCTCGGCCGGCCGGATCAACCCCCGCCCCGTCGCCACCCCGTTCGCCGACGCCGCGTCGAGAAGCGCCGCCGCGGTGATGGAGTGCAGGATGCCGGTCGCTCCCGTCCGGGTCGTCCACAGCGTGTCGTCGGCGCGCCACAGCAGGGCGGCCGTCGGCGCCTCCAGCGCATAGCCGTCACTGCTCACGAACAGCGCCTCGCGAGCACCGGCGGCGAGCGCATGGCGGCTGGCCGCCATGTTGACCGCGTACGCCAGCACCTTCACGCCGCCGAGCAGCCACGGGACGTCCGCGAACAGGTCGGCACCGTATCCGCGGCTGAGCGTCACGACCGACATCCCCTGCCGGTCGACCAGCACGCTGGGAGACAGGGAGGTGACGGTGAGGAAGGACGTCTGCGTACCGGGGTGCAACTCCGGGCCCCGCGTCGTCACGATCTTGATCGTGGCCTCGCCCTCGCCCTGCCACGCGGCGACCGCCTGATCGATGAGTGCGTCCCACGCGACCGGATCCATGTCGAGCTCGGCGGCGGCGCACGACCGCGCGAACCGGGCCATATGCCCGGCGCGGTGGTCGATGTGCGAGCCGGACGGCCCGGCGACCAGCCGCATGGCGTCGAAGCACCCGTCACCGCGCGTGAGGCCGAGGTCGGACGCCGTCACGAACGGCTCGTCGGGCTCGACGACACCCCGTCCCATGACCGCCACGAGTTGCGTCTGCACAGCCATGCTGCGAACACTAGCGCCGCGCGGCACGGGGAACGCTGCGGATCCTCACACCGGCATGTCGGCCTTGGGCGGACCAGGGCGGTGGACGAGCGTGGTGCCGTCGGTGAACACGACCGCGTCGTCGAAGCGCGCCTCCACGGTGCCGCCGCCGAACTGCTCCTCGTAGAGCTTGGCGTACAGCCCACCCGCGGCGAGCAGCTCCGCGTGGGTGCCCTGCTCGACGAGCCGCCCGTCGGCGATCCCGAAGATCACGTCGGCACTCATGATGGTCGACAGCCGGTGGGCGATCGCGAAGGTCGTCCGGTCGGCCATGACGCACTCCAGCGCCTCCTGCACCAGCCGCTCGGTCGCGGTGTCCAGGGCGGAGGTGGCCTCGTCCAGGATCAGGATGCGCGGATCCTTGATCAGCACCCGGGCGATCGCCAGGCGCTGCTTCTCGCCACCGGAGAGCCGGAATCCGCGCTCTCCGGTGATCGTCTCGTAGCCGTCGGCGAAGCTCATGATCCGGTCGTGGATGTTCGCCGACCGGCACGCCTCGACGATCTCGGCGTCCGAGGCGTCGGCGCGGGCATAGCGCAGGTTCTCGGTGATGGTGCCGTGGAAGAGGTACGGCTCCTGGGTGACCATGCCGACGACGTCGGCCAGCGAGCCGAGGGTGATGTCGCGCACGTCCTGCCCGTCGATCAGGACGGCACCCTGCGTGACCTCGTGCAGCCGCGGGATCAAGTAGGTGAGCGTCGTCTTGCCCGAACCGGACGGCCCCACGATCGCCGCCAACTGTCCCGGGCGCACCGTGAGCGAGACCCCCGCGATCGTCCAGCGCTCGGCGCCGCCGATCGGGCCGTCGCTCTTCGCGCCGTCGTCCTGCTGCCCGTCGTCCGGTGGCGACGCAGGACTCCCGGGGCTGGACACCGCCACCGCGGCAGCCATGCCCGGGACGGCTGCCGCCCGGGTCACCATGGCGCCCGCGCCGTCGGGGAGCACCGCGACCGCAGGCACCTCGAGCGCACGGTAGTGCCGGCCGTACCGGCTGGAGCGGCGCTGTTTACGGGCGGCGTCCTGAGCGTTCCGCGGGTCGGCGACGCCCGCGCCCACCTCCCGGGGCGCCGGGTAGCGGAACCAGACGTCTCTCAGTTCCACCAGCCCGCGCACCTCGGCCTTGGCCAGCGGTCCGGCACCCGCGCGATCCCGGATCGCGGGCACCATGTCGAGATACTCGAACAGCCGTGTGAACAACGCGAACGAGGTCTGGACGTCCATGGTCACCCGCATCAGCCCGACCAGTGGCTGCTGCAGTCGCGCCTGCAGCGTCGTGTAGGCGATGATCGTGCCCGCCGTGAGCACCTGCCCGCCGATCAGGGTGCCGCCGTTGATCAGCAGGCCCGCGACCAGATAGACGATCGCCGGGGTGAGCCCGAAGAACGTCGACACGATCGAGAAGAAGGTCTGGCCGGTCATCGCCTGCTTGAGCTGCAGCCGGGTCTGCCGCCGGTTCGCCCGCCGGTAGCGCTCCACCTCGGTGTCGGCCCGATTGAACACCTTGGCCAGCAGCACGCCGGAGACGCCCAGCGACTCCTCGGTCATGGCCGTCATCTCCGAGAGATTCTCCTGGGTGCGCTTCTGAAGCCGCTTGCGACGGCGGCCGACCTTCAACTGGATCACCATGAAGACCGGCATGAGCACCAGCGAGATGATCGTGAGCTGCCAACTGAGCAGAATCATCGAGACGAAGGCGGCGGCCACCGTGACGACGTTCTGCACGATCGTCGTGGCCGTGGAGGTCAGCACGTTGCGCACACCGGAGACGTCGTTGGCCAGCCGGGACTGGATCTCGCCGGTCTTGGTGGAGGTGAAGAACGCCAGCTCCATCTTCTCCAGGTGTTCGAACAGCGCCACCCGCAGGTCCGCCATCGCCGAGTTACCCACGCGATTGGTCAGGTACGCCTGGCCGACCCCGATCAGGGCGCTGACGAGCGGGATCGCGATCAGGGCGGCGATCAGCCAGTACAGCAGGGCGAGATCGGGCCGGCCGATGGTCCCGTCCGGTCGCACAGGAAAGAGCGCCTCGTCGAAGACCGCACGGGTGACGAACGGAGCGACCGCGCTCAACGCGGCCGAGATCAGCACGGCCAGCGCCACCAGCAGGAGCCAGCCCTTGTAGGGCGACAGCAGCCGGGCGATGCGGTGCAGCACAGGTCGACCGGAGGCTCCGGCGATCGCCGCGGGCCCCTCGGCCGGAGGGGAATCGACTGCAGACATGGGGGTCATGCTCCCACGGTCGCCGTGCTCAGGGCGATCCTGGGATCCGCGGGCCCGGCGCGTCACCGCCGCCCTGCTGCTGGGGAGGCTGGGCGGGCGGCCACGGCTGGGGAGGCTGGGCGGACGGCCACGGCTGGGGAGGCTGGGCGGACGGCCACGGCTGGGGAGGCTGGGCGGACGGCCACGGCGGCGTGGCCCCGGCCGCGGGGATCACCGGCTCCGGGACGGCGTGGCCGGCCTGCCATGCCTTCACGAGGCCGGGCAACGCGAGCGCCCGCTCGACCCGGACCGCCTCCACGAGCTCGGCCTCCGTCCGCGCGGTCTCCGGGGTGCCGCGTCCGGCGTCGATCCGGTCCCGCACGAACGCCAGCTCGGTGACCACGTCCGTGAAGTGGCGCGCCTGTTTCGCCGCGTCGGACCCGGCGACGCCCTTGACGGACTGCAGCCGGGTGCGGCGGGTGCCGAGACCTGTCAGCCAGGACGCCTCCTCGGGCATGAGGAGACCCTCGGCCATCATGCGCGGGATCTGTCGCGCGACGGTGCGTCCCTCGGCGTTGCGAGTGCGGACCGCCAGGTACACCAGGCCCGCGAAGAGAGGCGCGAGCACGAGGGCGTAGGCGATGAGATACCCGGTGAGACCGCCCGCCAGCGAGGAGCCGTTCCAGATCGCGTGCAGCGCGACAGCAACCACGTACCCGCCGATGCCGTACAGCGCCTTCAGGCCGGCGCCGCGCGCCTGCGTCGCCAGGTACAGGCCGATCGCGGTCGCGGAGGTGAAGAACGGGTGGGCGAACACGCCCATGATCAGCCGCAGGGCGGCCGTCAGCAGCGCTCCACCCAGCGACTCGGAACTGGAGATGTACAGCAGGTCCTCGACGAAGGCGAACCCGAGGCCGACCATGCCCGCGTACACCAGGAAGTCGGTGAGGGAGTTCATCTCGGCCCTCCGCCTGCCGGTCAGCATGACCAGCAGCAACGCCCCTTTGAGCGCCTCCTCGACGACGGGCGCCTGGACGACGGTGTCGATGACGGGATCCGACAGGCCGACGATGCTGAGCACCGTCCCCACCACGAGCGCGCCGACGACGGCCACGCCGGCACCCCACAGGAACGCGAACAGGAGCAGACGCAGCGGCTCGGGCTCCCAGCGGTCCAGCCACAGGTAGGCGAGGACCGCGCCCGCGAAGAAGATCAGGGTCGGCACGAGGCCGAAGGCGAAGAGCAGCGGGTTGACCAGGCCGGCCAGCGCCATGACGAGCCCCGCCAGGAGCCCGATGACGATCAAGGCCGCGAGCGGGGCGCCCACCTTGCGGGTCATCCGCATCGCCGGCTGCACCCGGTAGGCGGGGTTGTACCCGGGTGGCATCCCGGGCGCGGGGTACGGCTGTGGCTGCGTCACGCGTTCAGGATACGAGACGAACCATCGTTCGCCGCGGGCCATCTGTCCCCGGTGGTTGAGCCCGTCCTTTCGACAAGCTCAAGGACCGGTGAGGGCAG
>NZ_KE384022.1:275175-455405 GCF_000423465.1 Propionicicella superfundia DSM 22317
GCACAAGCCCGTCCTTTCGACAAGCTCAAGGACCGGTGGGGGCAAGCTCAAGGACCGGTGGGGACAAGCTCAAGGACCGGTGGGGGCAGGCTCAAGCATCCGGCGGGGGCGGGCTCTACGAGCGGTCGCGGCCGGCATCCCCCGTGGACAATGCGGCGACGAAGGCCTCCTGGGGCACCTCGACCCGGCCGACGACCTTCATCCGCTTCTTGCCCTCTTTCTGCTTCTCCAGCAGCTTCCGCTTGCGTGTGATGTCGCCGCCGTAACACTTGGCGAGGACATCCTTGCGGAGGGCACGGACGGTCTCGCGGGCGATGACCCGCGATCCGATGGCGGCCTGGATGGGGATCTCGAACTGCTGCCGCGGGATGAGTTCCTTCAGCTTGGCGGCCATCGCCAGCCCGTAGCTGTAGGCCTTGTCCTTGTGGACGATCGCGCTGAACGCGTCCACGGGGTCGCCGTGGAGCAGGATGTCGACCTTCACCAGCTCGCCGGGCTGCTCCTCGAACGGTTCGTAGTCGAGGCTCGCGTACCCCTTGGTGCGGGACTTCAACTGGTCGAAGAAGTCGAACACGATCTCGGCGAGCGGCAGGATGTAGCGGATCTCGACCCGGTCCTCCGAGAGATAGTCGAGACCCTGCTGGGTGCCGCGACGCGCCTGGCACAGTTCGAGGATCGTCCCGATGTACTCGGCGGGGCTGAGGATCGTCGCCTTCACCACCGGTTCGTAGACCGTGGCCACCTTGCCGTCGGGAAACTCCGACGGATTGGTGACCTGGACCTCGGTGCCGTCTTCCATGATGACGCGGTAGACGACGTTCGGCGCGGTGGAGATGAGGTCGAGGCCGAACTCGCGCTCCAGCCGCTCGCGGACGATCTCCATGTGCAGCAGACCGAGGAACCCGACGCGAAAGCCGAAGCCGAGGGCCCCGGATGTCTCGGGCTCGTAGACCAGCGCGGCGTCGTTGAGCTGCAGCTTGTCCAGGGCCTCGCGAAGCTCGGGGAAGTCGGCGCCGTCGATCGGGTACAGGCCGGCGAAGACCATCGGGTTCGGGTGCCGGTAGCCGCCGAGCGGTTCGGTCGCCGGGCGCGACACCGCGGTGACGGTGTCGCCGACCCGGGACTGGCGGACATCCTTCACGCCGGTGATGAGGTAGCCGACCTCTCCTGCACCCAGGCCGCCGGACTTCAGGGGTTCGGGGGAGATGACGCCGACCTCCAGCGTCTCGTGCGTCGCCTTCGTGGACATCATCAGCACGCGTTCGCGGTGCGACAGCTCGCCGTCCACGACCCGCACGTAGGTGACGACCCCGCGGTAGGTGTCGTACACGGAGTCGAAGATGAGGGCGCGAGCCGGGCCTGCGGGATCGCCGGCCGGGGCCGGCACCTGCGCGACGATCGCGTCGAGCAGGTCGGCCACGCCCTCTCCGGTCTTGGCGGACACCTGGAACACCTCGCTGGGGTCGCACCCGACGAGGTGGGAGATCTCGGCCGCGAACTTCTCGGGCTGCGCGCTCGGCAGGTCGATCTTGTTGAGCACCGGAATGATGTGCAGGTCGGCGTCGAGTGCCAGGTACAGGTTCGCCAGTGTCTGCGCCTCGATGCCCTGCGCGGCGTCCACGAGCAGCAGCGCGCCCTCGCACGCCGCCAGCGACCGGGACACCTCGTAGGTGAAGTCCACGTGGCCGGGGGTGTCGATCATGTTGAGGACGTAGGTCGTGCCGTCGACCCGCCACGGCATCCGGACGGCCTGGGACTTGATCGTGATGCCCCGCTCGCGTTCGATGTCCATGCGGTCGAGGTATTGCGCACGCATGGAACGCTCGTCGACGACGCCGGTCAACTGGAGCATCCGGTCAGCCAGGGTCGACTTCCCGTGGTCGATGTGCGCGATGATCGAGAAGTTCCTGATCACGGCCTGATCGGTGCGGCCCGGTTGCGGTGTTCCCATTACTCCCACTTGTCGCGCTGTGCTGGACGGCCTATCTTCTCACGGCGGGCGCGACGCTCCGCATCCGGCACAACGCCGTCCGCCACGGGTTTGGCTCGGCGCCGACGCCGATGGTAACGTGGCACACCGCGTCCAGCGTGGCGCGTCAAACCCTTGAGCTCGAACCGAAGGTAGCCGTGGCGAACATCAAGTCCCAGATGAAGCGGATCAAGACGAACGAGAAGGCCCGCCTGCGCAACAAGGCCGTCAAGTCCGCCCTGCGCACCGACGTGCGCAAGTTCCGCGAGGCCGCCGAGGCCGGCGACGCCGAGAAGGCGCAGGAGCTGGCTCGCGTCGCGTGCCGCCAGCTCGACAAGGCCGTCTCGAAGGGCGTCATCCACGCCAACCAGGCCGCGAACCGCAAGTCCGCGATCGCTTCGGCAGCCGCCCAGCTCTGATCGCACGCGCCGCCCTCGCGGGCGGCCGTCGAGGACTGTGAACGCCGCTCCGCCCGGGGCGGCGTTTTGGCGTGCCCGGAGCACGACCGGTCCATCCCGGCGTCCGGCAGGGTTCGCGGCCCCTGTCAGGCGGACCGCTGCGCGATCACGGTGAGCACGAGCTGTTCGAGCGCATAGTCGGGGTCGCTCTCGGCCCCCTTGATCGCCGCGTCGGCGACGGCGACGGCCCGGATGGACGCGGCCACCCCTTCGGGGGTCCATGCGCGCGACTGCTTCGCGAGATCCTTGATCTTCCAGGGCGGCACGCCGATCTCTCGGGCGAGGTCGGCGTCGCGGCCGCCACCGCGGGCCCCGAAATACTTGCCCAGACTGCGCAGCCCCGCGGCGAGCGCGCTGCTGACGAGAACCGGGGCGACACCTGTGGCCAGCGCCCACCGGAGCCGTTCCAGCGCCGTGACGGTCTGCCCGGCCATCACGGCATCGGCGACGGCGAACGAGGTCACCTCGGCCCTCCCGGCGAAGTACCGCCGCACGTTGGACTCGCGGATCGTCCCGTCGTCGGCATCGCTCAGCAACTGGGCCACGGCCGAGCTCAGCGCCCGCAGGTCGGAGCCCACGGCGTCCACGACGATCGCGGCGGCCTCGTGATCGATCCGGCCGCCGGCGCGACGCGCCTCGCCGGCGACGAACTGGGGCAGTTCCCACGCCTTCACCGGCGTGCAGTCGACCACCTCGTCGGCAGCCTTGCGGACCTTGTCGACCAGTGAGCGCCCCGCCTGGCCGCCCGTGTGGACGAGGATGAGCGCGGTCTCTCCGGGCGGGTTGCGCACCAGGCTCAGCAGCGGCTCGTGCAGATCGGCCGGCAGGGAGCCGATCCCCCAGACGACGGTCGCCGTGGTCTCGGCGAGGAGCGATCCGCCCGTCAGCTCGACGAGACGACCCGCGTCGGCGATCTCGGCGGCCTCGACGACGTTGGCGTTCAGCGCCGGCGCGGCGGCCGCGAGGTCTTTCACCATTCCGTCGACCGCCCTCGACGCGAGGAACGACTCGGCGCCGTTGACGAAGACGACACGACCGAGAAGGGACTGTGCAGGCACGAGCCCAAGCATGCCATCCACCACCGACGCACCGCCGCCCGCGACGGGAACGGAGCCGTCATCCCGCCGAGGCGACGGTCAGCCGATCGACCGGACCGGACACCGCGACGGTGCCGCCCAGATCGGTGCGGAAGACCCGCATGCCGGCGTTCTCCAAGGTCGCGACGGTGGATCGCGCGGGATGCCCGTACGGGTTGTCCTCCCCCACCGAGATGAGGGCGACCCTGGCGCCGGTCGTCGCGAGGTAGGGCGCGTGCTGGCGCCGCGATCCGTGGTGCGGCACCGCCAGGACATCCACCTTCGGCACGCCTCGGGCCAGCAGCCGCGCCTGCCCGGCGGGCTCCCGGTCGCCCGCGCACAGCATGGCCAGCGTCGTGCCCGTGCCGTCGGTCTGCCGGATGAGCACCGCGAGGCTCGCGTCGTTCTCGTCGGCCGACTCCTCGTCGTCGGAGCCCGACGCCGTGAGCGCCGGCGACGGGGCATCGACGACCTGCACGGTCACCGCGCCCACGCTCAGCACGTCGCCGGTCGCGGCCGTCCGGCGTTCGACGCCGGCGTCGTCGAGGGTCGCCGCGATGGCTCGTCGCGCGGCGCCGCCGGAGCCGACCTCGTTGACGAGGACGATTCCCGCGACCGTGCGGCTCAGGACTCCGTCGAGCCCGCCGATGTGATCGGCGTGGTCGTGGGTGAGCACGAGGACGGGCACCTCCGCGATGCCCAGCGACCGGAGGCAGGCGTCCACGAGCGCGGGCTCCGGGCCCGTGTCGACCATCACCGCGGCCCGGGGCCCTGCCCGGATCAGGAAGGCGTCCCCCTGCCCGACGTCGCAGGCCGCGACCCGCCAGTCCCCCGGCGGCCATCCCGGGTGCACGGGCCCGACGAGGGCGACCACGGCCAGCGCGAGGAGGATCGTGACGGCGCGGCGGCCGGTCGCCAACAGGCGCGGGAGTGCGACGGCCATCCACACGCACGCCAGGGTGAGGACGGCCAGCGAGCCGCCGCCGGCCGGCCACGACATCTGTGCACCGGGGGCAGCGGCCAGGATCCGGGCCACGTGGACGATGCCGAGCGCGCACCAGCCGGCCGCCCAGCCGAACACGGCGGCGAGGGCGGGCATCGGCACCGCGAGCCCGGCGGCCAGGAACCCGAGCACGGTGGCGGGCCCCACCAGCGGACCGGCCACCAGATTCGCCGGCAGCGACACCAGCGACACCTGTCCCGACAGCGCCGCGATCGCGGGCTGCGTGGCGAGCTGCGCGGCCATCGTGATCGTCAGCGCCTCGGCGGCAGGTCGCCACAGCCAGGCCGCGAGCCGGTCGGCCCACCGCCCCGACCACCACACGATGCCGCCGGTGGCGAGCACCGACAGCGCGAATCCCCAGGACCGGCTCATCCACGGATCGGTCACGACGAGCATCGTGACCGCCACGGACAGGGGTCTCATCCCCGCCCTGCCGCGGGCGCGGCCGAGCGACGCGAGCGCGACGAGCCCCATCGCCGCCGCCCGGACGACGCTCGGCTCGCCCCGGCACAGCGCGACGAAGGCCACGATCCCAGCCGCCGACGCGCCGCGCAGCCACCAGCCGCGCAGCCCCACCCACCGCGACGCGACCCCCAGGAACGCCAGGAGGAGCGTGAGGTTCGCACCGGACACGGCCGTCAGATGCGTCAGGCCCGTCGCACGGAACGCGGCCGACAGATCGTCGTCGAGACCACGCGTGTCCCCCACGACCAGCGCCGGGACGAGGGCGCGTGCCTCGGGAGCGAGCTCCGCCACCGACTGTCTGAGGCCGGCCCGGACTCGCTCGATGACGGCCAGCGGCGGGCTGGGGCCGGCGAGGATCTCGGGATCACCCCTCGCCCGCGCCACGGCGACGAGCTCGTCCGACCGTTGAGGCGGGGCGAGTCGGACGGTCACCCGCAGGCGCATTCCGACGACGATGGCCGACCAGCGTTCCCCTCCGCCCGACGAGAGCAGCGCCTCCTGGCCGGTCTTCCACTGCTGCCCCCGGGCCTGCAGCGTCTCCAGCCGGACCCGGGCCGACCAGGTCGTGCCCCACGCGCCGACACGCTCGGCCGGCTCGCCTGTGACGACCCCCTCGACCACGGCGACGGAGCCCGCCTCGGCGAGTCCGGTGACCGGGCTCGCGGCGAGTTGCCAGGCACGCGCGCCGCCGAGCAGGACTCCGCCGAGCACAGCGACACCGACTGCCCCCCACAGCCAGGAGCGCCGGGCCCATCCCGCGACCATCGCCGCCGCGCCCAGCACCGCGCCGGCTCCGGCCGGCCAGCCCCACCCCGTTCCCAGCCAGGCGCCCGCCCATGCGCCCAGCGCCACCGGAACCAGGCGGACGTCGCCCCCTCCGCCCTGCGGAGGCCACCGCGGCGGCTCCTGTGCCGTGCCGCGCATCAGACGCGGACGTGGGGAGCCAGTTGCGCGTAGGTCTTCTCGCCGACGCCGGTGATCTCCTGCAGCTCCTCGACCCGGGAGAACCGTCCGTGGCTCTGCCGCCATTCGAGGATCCGCCCCGCCGTCACAGGCCCGATCCCGGGCAGGTCCTCCAGTTGCGCCTGCGTCGCCGTGTTGAGGTCCACGAGGGACTGTCCTCCGCTCACGCTCGCGGCTGCGCCGTCGCCGGAGCCGGACTTCACCTCGCCGCGCGGCGTGCGTCTCGTGCCGATCACGATCTGCGACCCGTCGGACACGACCGCGGCCAGGTTGAGCTCGGCCGCGTCGGCCTCGGAGGTGAGCCCTCCCGCCGCCGCGATGGCGTCGGCGACGCGCGACCCGGCCGCCAGCCGGACCACCCCGGGCCGGGCAACCGCTCCCAGGACGTGGATCTGGATCTGAGCAGGCGCTTCACCGCCCGATGCCGTCGCCGATCCCGTGACCGACGCCTCCGGCGTGGTGGCGGACGCCCCCGCCGATCCCGTGACGGTCGGGCTCACCCCCACGGCGACCGAGTACGTCCGGTGCTGCGTCAGGACGTAGCCGGTCACCACGATGCCGAGCCCGACCACCGCGAGAACGACGACGAGGTGCGCCCGCACGAAGGCCGGCGCCCGCACAGCGGCCGCGGTGAACCGCCCGCGCATGCCGCTCGGAGGCGAGTCGTCCTCCGTCGGCAGCGCAGCAGGGTCGGGCGGCGGCTCCCCCGGGACGACCCTCGAGTCGGAGGTGCCGGGAAGCAGGGTGTCCAGCCGTGCCCGGACGTACTCGTCCAGAACCGGATCTCGTCTGTGCCCTCGCGGTGACATGTCTCGGTTGTGCGACGCCGATCGACGTGCCTGTCGGCACAGCGGCGAGCCTGTGGAGGACGCGTCGTGTCACGGCGCACTGTGGACGATGTCGACGTCCGCGACGTCCCGCCGCCCGTACACCCAGCACATCAGTTCGCCGGGCTCGCCGATCACGAGGACCCCGGGCCCGCCGGCGGACACCCGGTGCCGGCGACCATCGGGCACGGCGATGACCAGCCCGGGCGGGAGCCGCCTCCGCAGCGTCGTCGCGGCGCGGCAGACGCGCCGCCACAGCGCCTCGGCCAGCGGCGGATCGACCAGACCCTGGACGATCGCGTTGGGCCGCGCGACGTCCTGGGTATGCATCCACAACTCACCCAGCGAGTGCCGGTGGTCCTCCAGCCCGTCGAACGGCATACACCGGAAGCCACCGTGTTCGGCGCGCAGCCGAGCGACGAGATCGAGGTAGGACCAGCGGTCCCGCAGGAGCGACGCCCTGCGCAGGCCGAGGCCCCCGAGGCCCGGGACCATCCCGGCCCAGCTCAGCGGATCGTGGGACAACGCCCACAGGTGCACCGCCAGATCATGCGCATCCCACCCGTCGCACAGCGTCGGAGAGGTCGGGGCCACCGAGGCAAGCACATCGCAGCACCGGGCTCGTTGCCGGTCGCGCAACTCCGCCGTGCGCACGCCGGGCGAGGGTCAGTCGGCGGAACCGTCGCTGACCGTGAACTGGAGCCGGGGCGGGTCGCCCAGTTCGAGCACGCAGTGCCGCCCCTCGAAATCGGGGGTCAGGCGCACGTCGCGGGCGAGCCCGGTGTGCGACGCGTACTCCATGAACGCACCGGCATGCAACGAGCACACGATCGACGGAAACTGACGGGCGCTCTCGACGATGGGGCACCGGCCGATGACGATCTCACGATCGTCGCCGCCGATCGCCACGCAGCCGTGCTGGCCCATCCACGATCGGATCCCCTCCGACACAGCCTCGGGATCGGCCTGGATGAGGCGGGCCCCCCAGGCCCGGCCGGCTTGGAGAGCGACCTGCTCCGGTGCGTCGCAGAGCCCGTCGATGATGCGGGCGAGTTCGTTGGCGAGATCGATGTACGCCCGTTCGCGCGCCCCGCGGGACGGGTTCGCGCGGTACTTGATCGCCGGACGGCCCCGTCCGTTCGGTTTCGCTGACGTCGCCAGAACATAATCGGCGTCGACGAGCGCGTCGAGGTGCTCGCGCACCGTGTTCGGATGCTGCCCGAGCTCGAGTGCGAGCTCCTTCACCGTCCGAGCGCCCCCCAGCTCGCGCAGGGCGCGCAACACGGACGCCCGTGCACTCGAGAGCTCGATTCTGGGTTGCGTTGCAGTGGCCACGACGCCAGTCTAGGTAGCCGCCCGGCACCTCGACGGCGACCAGCACAATTTCTCTGGGTAATGCATATGTATGACCCGTCACTTCTCCGGGACGATACTCACCAGCTTCGGGAGGCGCGCGATGACCTGCCGGACGGCCCGCCCGTCGAGCGCACGGACCACGCCGGGATCCGCGAGGGCGAGGGCCACCGCGTCGTCCTCGGACAGGGTCGTCGGAATCTCGATCTTGGCGCGCACCTTGCCTTGCACCTGGACGACCATCGTCGTCGACTCGGACACCAGCAACGCCGGATCGGCCTCGGGCCAGGTGCTGTTCGCGACCGACGGGGCATGCCCGAGCAACGCCCACATCTCCTCGGCGACGTAGGGAGCGACGACGCTCAGCATCACCGCCAGGGCCTCGACGGCCTCGCGCACGGCGGGATCGGCCGGGCCGCAGCCGGAGTCGATCGCCTTGCGGGTGGCGTTCACCAGTTCCATGTCACGTGCGACCTCGACGTTGAACCGGCCCGACTCCAGCGCCTCGGTGACCCCGTGGATCGTCTTGTGCGTCTGGCGGCGCAGCGCCAGATCGCCGGTCGCCGGGTCCGCACCGAACGCGCTGGTGACCTCGGTCGCGAGCCGGTAGGCACGCTGCAGGAACCGCAGGGTGGAGGCCGGCGAGACATCCGCCCAGTCGATGTCGTCCTCGGGCGGCCCGGCGAACACGACGGTCGTGCGAACGGCGTCCACTCCGAACCGGTCGATCTGCTCCCCGAGGTCCACGCCGTTGTTCAGCGACTTGCTCATCGCCTTGCCCTGGTTGATGACCTGGCCCTGATTCAGCAACCGGGAGAACGGCTCGGTGAAGTCGACCATTCCCAGGTCGTGCAGCACCTTGGTGAAGAAACGCGAATACAGCAGATGGAGGATCGCATGCTCCACGCCGCCCACGTACTGAGCGACGGGCATCCACCGCGCGACGTCGGCCGGGTCGAACGGGCCCTCGGTGTAGCCCGGGGAGCAGTAGCGGAAGAAGTACCACGACGAGTCGACGAAGGTGTCCATCGTGTCGGCGTCCCGTTTCGCCGGGCCGCCGCAGTGCGGGCAGGCCACATTCACCCAGTCCTCGGCTGCCGCGAGCGGGGACACGCCCTTCGGCGCCAGGGCCGCGCCGCGCAGGTCGGGGAGCTCGACGGGCAGTTGCTCGTCGGGCACCGGCACCTCGCCGCACGCCGGGCAATGGATGATCGGGATCGGGCAGCCCCAGAAGCGCTGACGGCTCAGCAGCCAGTCGCGCAGCCGGTAGGTGACCGCGGCGCGGCCGAGGCCGTCGGCCTCGAGCTGCGCGCAGATCGCGGCGATCCCTGCCGACGTGTCGGGCAGTCCGTCCAGGGGGCCGGAGTTGACGTAGGTCCCGTCGCCGGGGGTGGCCGCGCCGCTGCTGCCCGGGTCGGGCAGCCCCGTCTCGATGACCACCCGCACCGGCAGCCCGAACGTCAGCGCGAAATCGAGATCGCGCTGGTCGTGGGCGGGAACCGCCATGATCGCGCCCGTGCCGTACTCGCTGAGCACGTAGTCGGCCGCCCACACCGGCAGCCTCTCCCCGTTCACGGGGTTGGTCGCATACCGCCCGAGGAAGACGCCGGTCTTCTCGCGCTCGGTCGACTGCCGTTCGATCTCGGACGTCTGCTTCACCCGCGCCAGATACGCCTCGAACTCCTCGCGGTGCTCGTCGTCGACGAGTTCGGACGCCAGCTCCGCGTCGGGGGCGACGACGAAGAAGGTCGCTCCGAACAAGGTGTCGGGACGCGTCGTGAACACCGTCACGGGCTCGTCGCGGCCCTCGATCCGGAAGTCGACGTAGGCGCCGTCGGAACGGCCGATCCAGTTGCGCTGCATGGCCAGCACACGATCGGGCCATTTCCCTTCGAGCTGGGACATGTCGTCCAGCAGCCGCTGCGCGTAGTCGGTGATCTTGAAGTACCACTGCGTCAGCTTGCGCTTCGTGACCGTGGCGCCGCAGCGCTCACAGGCGCCTTGCACGACCTGCTCGTTGGCGAGCACCGTCTGATCGACCGGGCACCAGTTGACGTAGGACGCACGGCGGTAGGCGAGTCCCTTCTCGTAGAAGCGCAGGAACAGCCACTGGGTCCACCGGTAGTACTCCGGATCGGAGGTGTGCAGCCGCCGCGTCCAGTCCAGGCTCAGCCCGTAGCGCCGGAACGAACGCGCCTGCGTCTCGATATTGGCGTACGTCCACTCGGCCGGGTGGGCGTTCCGGGCGATCGCCGCGTTCTCCGCGGGCAGGCCGAAGGAATCCCAGCCGATGGGGTGCATGACGTCGTACCCCTTGAGCCGCCAGTAGCGCGCGATGATGTCGCCCATGACGAAAGCCTCGGCGTGGCCCATGTGCAGGTCCCCCGACGGGTAGGGGAACATGTCGAGGACGTAGCGCCGCTCGCGACGACCGTCGTCCCGAGGGGCGAAGGTGTCGTCCTTCGCCCAGAACTCCTGCCACCGCTGCTGCGCGGCCGCAGCGTCGTAGGAGGCCCGGCCCTCTGGTTCGCTCGTCATCTGTCTCCTCGGTCATCAGCAGGCATGAAAAAACCCCTCCGCCCTGGGGCACAAGGGGTCGCCGCGTCCGGTTCGGCGCCGGCGCGGCTAGCGACGAAGCAGGCCTGCAGCGTGCACGCGTGCGAGTCTAGCGCATCGCTTCGGCGGCCCCCGCCCCGCCCAACGCTCCGAAACTGCCGGAATTCGGTCGGAATCCGGCAGCTTCGGAGCGCTCGGCGGGGACGGGTGCCAGGAACGGAGCGTTCGGTCAAGGACCCCAGGACCGGCGGAGCTCCCCGTAGCGATCGGGCGGGACGGCCGCGTCGATCATGAGGTCGAGCAGATCCAGCCCGCAGCCGCCGCCCGGCCGCAGAAGCCGGCCCTTCTCGAGGCAGATCGCCGCCGACGCGCCGTCCCCGGTCAGCCAGGACGCGATGCCGAGCAGCGCGTACACGGGTGGGGCGTCGGCGGGCATCGTGCGCACCAGGACGGCGTGCCACAACTCCTGCCGGGCGGAGGCATCGTCGAGGGTCAGACTCCGCCAGGCGTGGATCCACGGGCGCTCCGTCCCGAGGATGATCCCGGCCCGAACGAGCTCGTCCTCGTCCGCCGACGGCCCACGTCGCGCCAGGTCGTCGAGCGCGGCGTACCGGTTCGCCAGGGAACGACGCCGCAGCATCCGGCGCAGCCGCGCCCGCTCGACCGCGACGATCTCGGCCGTCGCCGGCGGCAGCGGCTCGTAGGACGCGGCCAGTCGCTCGCGCGTGGGGAGGGCCGACATCCCGCGCAGGACAGCCGACGCCGCGATCACCGACGATTCGGCGGGGACGGGGCGTCCGGGGCCGGCCAGGTCGTCCGACGACCACCACAGGCTTTCGTCCGAGGCGATGCCGAACAGCACGTCGTGACCGTAGGCGGACCCGAGGGCGGCCAGCAGGTAGCGCGCCAGCCCGCCGTCGGCCGAGAACACGAGCAGCCCCAGGGACGACCCGTCGAACTGCGCCTGCAGCGCGTTGAGCCGCTGGTGCAGCGACCGCCACTCCTGTTCGCCGGCGGGGAGATCCCATCGCGCCGACACGGCGACGACGCCGCGGACCATGACGAGGGCCACGACCGACTCGTGCGGATGGAATCCGATCAGATACGGGACGACGGACAGCACGTCCTCCAGCCGCGTCACCTTCAGCGGGGGTTCGCAGGTTTCCTTCATGCCGTGGATATGCGCCCGTCGCGCTCGCCCTGCCCCTGCGCTCCCGAGCCTGTGGGCAACGCGGCGCGGGCCCCCGACTGTGGACGACGCCGCGCCGGTATTCTGGGGGCCACCATGTCTCAGCAACCGCCACCGGGTCACCCCAGCGGGTCCCCGCAACAGCCGCAGGGACCGTGGCCGACCGGTGGCCGGCCCGCGTCCGGGCAGCCCCCCTGGGCCGCAGCCCCGCCGCCGGGCAACGCACAGGGCGGGCAATGGGCTGCGGGATCGGCAGGTCCGCAGGGCTATCCCTACGGCCCGCCCCCGGCGTCTCCCCCGGCCCAGCCGGGCCCGTGGAACGTCGATTCGCCCTGGTACCGGCCGCAAGCACCTCAGCCTCAGCCCGGCCCCGCCGGGCCGGCGAACGCCTGGCCCGCGAACGACCCGGCCGCCCCGCTCGGTCGTCAGGCACCGAGCGCGAACAGCATCGCCAACTACCAGCCGCCACGCCGCCGCTGGCCATGGTGGCTGGCGGGCGGCGCCGCCGCGGCCGTCGTCGTCGTCCTGGCGGTGAACGTCGCGGTCCCCGGCGGCCTGCTGCCGGTCCCCACGTCGCCCACGCCCACCATCGCCACGGCGACGACGAGCCCCATGGCGGGGGGAACCGCGTTCGAATCGTCCACCGAGGACGCCACCGGCTACTGGCGCGTCGCACGGACCGAGTGGGGCGCGGGGTACGCCGATGTCCTGATCGAGATCACCTGCCGCTCCGGCTCGATGACCTACAGCTTCTTCGCGTTCGAGAACTCGGCGTCCCAAGGCGTCGACAGCGAGATCAGCGACCGCGCCCCGAGCATCCTGACCGGAGCGCTCGACGAGGGTGAGTCGGTTCAGGGGTGGGTGCGTTTCCCCCTCGCCCAGGAGACATCGACCATCGTCCTCGCGACACGCTCCGGGCGGCAGATCTCGGCGCTGGAGATCAAGCCCTGAGCCGAACCGCCCAGCTCAGACGTGCCGGACGCCCTCGATCGCGTCTTGGTAGAGCGCCAGGAACTTGTCGACCGTCACACCCATCGCATGCTGAGCGACGATCCGCCTGCTGGCCGCGCCCATCCGGTCGCGCAGCCCGGGATCGGCCAGCAGCAGGCCCAGCCGCGAGGCGAGATCGTCGGAATCGCCGGGAGTGAACAGGTACCCGTTGACCTCGGGCTTCACCAGGTGAGGCAGGGCCATCGCATTCGCCGCCACGACGGGCTTGCCCGCGGCCATCGCCTCCATCGTCACGATCGACTGCAACTCGGCCACGCCCGGCATCACGAAGATGTCGGCGCGCCCGAAGGCGTCGACGAGCTCGTCCTCCTCGACGAAGCCGCGGAAGACGACCCGGTCGGCGACATCCAGCGATTCGGCGAGCCGCTCCCACGCCCCGCGCAGCGACCCGTTGCCGACGATCTCGAGCCGCGCCCCGAGGGACGCCGGAAGCTGCGAGAACGCCGTGATGAGCTCGTTGACGCGTTTCTCCTGATCGAGGCGGCCCACGAACAGGATCGTCGGGTCGGACGAGTAGCGTCCGACCCCGAGATGGTGCCGGGCCGCCGCCTCCTCGTACCGTGCGACGTCGATCCCGTTGGAGATGGGGATCGCGCCGCGGAAGGCCGTCGCCCGCTCGAGCAGTTCGACGGCCTTCGGCGTCGGAGAGGTGATCGCCGACGCGCCCGCGAACACGCGGTCGAGCTCGCCCCACACCCACTTCGAGCCGACACCACGCAGCACCTTGGGCACGGGCACGTGGTCGAAGAAGTTCTCGGGCATGAGGTGGTTGGTGGCGACGAACGGCACATCCAGCGCTCGCGCCGCCCGGGTGACCGATGCGCACAGCCAGAAATGGTCCTGCACGTGGATGACATCGGGGCCGACGTCCTCCACGACCGGTCGGCACCGCGCGGCACCGATCGGGCTGAGCCGGAAGTTCTCGTAGAACGGGTACGGCACCGATCGGCGGCGGTGAACGGTCACCCCCTTGGAATCGGTGATCGTCTCTGCGACGCCCGTCGGCGACGGGCAGACCAGATGCACCTCGTGGCTGCGCTCCACCAGAGCGTGCGCGAAGCGCTCGGTGAACATGGCTGCACCGTTGACCGTCGGCGGATAGGTATCAGTCCCTATGAGAACCTTCACCTGTTCATCCTCTCCAAGGTGGTCCGCCCGCAGCATCCCACGCTGGAGGGGGCTAGGGACGACCATAGTCTAGTGAGGGCGACCGGCTCGTCCGATCAGGGTTGCTAGGGTCGTGACTACCGGAGCGGTGATCGAAGTGGAGGGCCGTGGGCCGTGAAGATCCTGTTGGCGAGCGACACCTTCGCCCCCGACGTGAACGGGGCTGCGCGCTTCACCGAACGACTCGGGGCCGCCCTCGCCGCTCGCGGCCATGACGTGCATGCGGTCGTCCCGTCCCCCACGGGCACGGCGTACACCGAGGTGTTCGAGGGCATCGTCGTCCACCGCATCGCATCGCACGAGTACCCGTTCGCCAAGGGCTTCTTCGTGTGCATGCCGTGGACGGTGCGCCGCGCGCTGACACGGCTGTTCGCCGAGTTCCGCCCCGATGTCGTCCACGCGCAGAACCACTACGTGATCGGACGCTACGCGTGCACCCTCGCCCGAAAGCTCGACATCGGGCTGGTCGCGACCAACCACTTCATGCCCGAGAACCTCGTCGAGCACGCGAAGATCCCGCAGGCGCTGCGCGACCTCGTGTGCAACCTCGCCTACAAGGACGTCGGTCGCGTCTTCCGCTCCGCCGGGATCCTCACCGCCCCCACGCCCCGCGCCGTGGAGCTGTACAGCGCGAAGACCGGCGCGACGAACATGGTGGCCGTATCGAACGGCATCGACCCGGCCCCGTACGAGGCGGCCGCCCGGGAGGCCGCGCCGAACGAGGTGCCCGTTATCCTCTTCGCCGGACGCCTCGACCAGGAGAAGCGCGTCAACGAGCTCATCGCCGCGGTCGCGAAACTGCCGGCGAGCATTCCCTACCGCCTCGACGTCATCGGCAACGGATCCCACCGCGAGGTGTGGACCCGGCAGGCGACGGACCTGGGGCTGGTGCCCGACAAGGTGCGCTTCCTCGGGTTCGTCGACGAGTCCGAGCTCATCGCCGCCTACGGGCACTGTGACCTGTTCTGTATTCCGGGCGTCGCCGAACTGCAGTCGCTGGTGACCCTGGAGGCCATGGCGGCCAGCAAGCCGATCGTGGGCGCGCGTGCGATGGCGCTGCCCCATCTCATCCATCCCGGCGAGAACGGCTGGCTCTACGAGCCCGGCGACGTCGACGAGCTGCGGGACCGGCTGGCCGACCTGCTGCGCGACCCCGCGAAGCGACTGCGGTTCGGCGAGCGGAGCCACGAGATCGTCACCACGCAGCACAGTTGGGACGCCACGCTGCGCGCGTTCGAGCGGTTCTACACGACCGTGGCCCACTGATCCGCCGCCCGGACCGTGGGTCCGCGCGGCGCAGGCGGGAGAGGCTCAGGGCTCGATGGAGTGGGTCTTGCCCGCCGGCCCGGCCTCCTGCAACGCCAGGTACTCCCGCTGCGCCACCGCCTCGGGGTGGTCGTGGGACAGCAGGACGACCCCGAGGATCGAGGCAATGCCCAGGGCGGCCATCCCGAGCCCGATGCCGAGCGACAGCCCGACGCTCTCACCCAGCACGAACAGACCGATCATCACGGCCACGAACGGATCGGTCGTCGTCATGGACCCGACGACCGTCTCGGCCGGACCGTTCGCGTAGCCCTGCTGGATCATCCAGCCGCCGCCCGCGTAGCAGGCGAGCAACGCGGCGACGCAGATCCAGAACGCCGGGTTCCCCGACCACTCGTGGCGCGTGATCCACTCGGCCACCACGCGGATGAGCGACGACGCGAGCCCGTAGCACACCGATCCGGCCGACGCCCAGGCCAGGCAGCGCAGCGCCTTCGGGCCGGAGTGACCGGCGAAACCCAGGACCACGGCCGCGGCGGCCACCGCGGCGATCGCGACCAGCAGCGCCGTCTCGTGGAGCTGGACGTCGACGGCCGTGTAGAGCGAGGACAGCCAGGTGAACAGGCCGAGCGACACGAGCGTCACCGCCACCCACAGCCAGACCCGCGGCGGGATCCTGTGCTTGTGGATGCGGGCCGCGAGCAGGATCGACCACGGCACGGCGAGGATCCCGACGGGCTGGACGACCGTCACGGGGCCGAGGATCAGCGCGACCACGTGCAACGCGGCCCCGACGCCGAGGACGCACAGGCCGAGCAGCCAGCGCGGCGTCCGGATGAGGCGCCACATCGCGGCGAGCCCCATCGTCTTCTGGTCGCGCTTGGCGACGGTCTCGCCCACCGCATAGTGCTGGATCGCGGCGCCGCCGGCGAATCCGATGGTGGCGATGAGCGCGAGGACGATCGCGAGCGGGATGTTCTGTTCCATGACCTGCCTTCGTGAGGGCCCAGACAAGTATGCCCCGGCTCCTGCCGCGCGGCGGTACGACCACGGCCTCGTGAGGGTCGGTTCAGGGTCGTCCCCTGAGCCGGTGCCCGGTGGCCGGACGGGCCGCGACCGCGTGCCCGTCCACCCGCGACCCGTCCGACGGGGGCCAGGGGCGGCCGGGCGCGATCAGTGCCCGAGGCTCGTGAGCGACGCCTGCAACGCCTGCGCCGAGCGGCGCAGCATCGTGATCTCGGACGCCTCCATCGGGATGTCCAGAACCCGCTCGATCCCGCGCCCGGACACGACGCTCGGCACCGACAGCGCGATCCCCGAGATGCCGTGGTAGTCGTCCAGCACGCTCGACAGGGGCAGGATGGTCCGCTCGCGTCCGAGCAGCGCCTCCACGAGCCGGGCACCGGTGAGGCCGATCGCGTAGTTGGTCGCGCCCTTTCCCTCGATGATCCGGTACGCGGCGTGCATCGCCTCGTCACCGAGGGCGGCCAGAACCCGCTCGGTGAACACGGGCTCGCCCTCGTGGTCGCGCCACTCGCGGATCGGGATCGTGCCGATCGTCGCCGTGGACCACACGGGGAACTCGGTGTCGCCGTGCTCGCCCATGATCGTGGCGTGCACGTTGCTCTGCGCGATGCTGATCTTGTCGGCGATCATGCGGCGGAGCCGGGAGGTGTCCAGCATCGTTCCGGTGGAGAACACCTGGGACGTCGGCAGGCCGCTGATCTTCTGCGCGACGACGGTGAGGACGTCGCACGGGTTCGTCACGAGGACGTAGATGGCGTTGGGGGCCTGCTCCAGGAGCTTGGGAAGCAGGTTCGACAGGATGTTGACGTTGGTCGCCGCGAGCTCCAGGCGGGTCTGGCCCGGCCTCTGCTTCGCGCCCGCGGTGATGATGACGACCGAGGAGTTCTTCACGATCTCGATATCGGAACTGCCCGCGACCAGGTGCGACGGGGTGTACTGGGTGCCGTGGGAGAGATCGGCCGCCTCGGCGGAGACCTTGCTCTCGTCGATGTCGTACAGGACGACTTCGTGGGCCGAGCCGCGGATCAGCGCCGCATAGGCGAGGGAGGAACCGACCGAACCGGCCCCGATCACGGCCAGTTTGGAATGACTGAGGTCAGGAAGTGAGTCTGTCACGACCACATCCTAGGGGGGCGTCCGGTCGTGTCCCCCGGCGCGTGGCGGACGGCCTCCAGGGGTGGTTCTGCCCGGTGCCGTCGTTCTTCGCGGCACGCCGCGTGATGAACGGCGGGGGTCGATAGGCTCGGCCATATGAGTACCCGCACCGAAACCGACAGCATGGGAGCCGTCGAGGTTCCCGCCGAACGCCATTGGGGCGCGCAGACCCAGCGCAGCATCCAGAACTTCCCGATCGGACGCGACACCTTCGTCTGGGGGCGGTCCATGATCCGCGCCCTCGGCATCCTGAAGAAGGGGGCGGCCCAGGCCAACGCCGAACTGGGCCAGCTCAAGCTGGAGCCCGCGCAGATCGACGCGATGATCCAGGCCGCGTCCGAGGTCGTCGAGGGAAAGCTCGATGAGGACTTCCCGCTCGTCGTGTTCCAGACCGGGTCCGGCACCCAGTCCAACATGAACTCCAACGAGGTGATCTCCAATCGCGCCATCGAGATCCTGGGCGGCGAGATGGGCACGAAGACGCCGATCCACCCCAACGACCACGTGAACCGCGGCCAGTCGAGCAACGACACGTTCCCGACCGCCATGCACATCGCGATCGTCCTCGACCTGCACGAATACCTGTACGACCAGGTCACCAAGCTCCGCGGGACGCTCGCCGCCAAGGCGGCCGAGTTCGCCGACATCGTCAAGGTCGGCCGCACGCACCTGCAGGATGCGACGCCGATCACGCTCGGACAGGAGATCTCGGCCTGGGTGGCGCAGATCGACTTCGCGCTCGACGGCGTCCGGTATGCCGAACTCGGCCTGCAAGACCTTGCCATCGGCGGCACGGCCGTCGGCACCGGCCTCAACGCACACCCCGAGTTCGGAGCCCTCGCGGCGAAGAAGATCAGCGAGATCACCGGCCACGAGTTCCGCCAGGCGCCCAACCTGTTCGCGTCCCTGTCGGCGCACGATGCCCTCGTCGCCGTGTCGAGCTCGCTGCGGACGCTCGCGATGGCGCTCATGAAGATCGCCAACGACGTCCGCTGGCTGGCGTCCGGGCCCCGCAACGGCATCGGCGAGATCACCATTCCCGAGAACGAGCCGGGCTCGTCCATCATGCCGGGCAAGGTGAACCCGACCCAGTGCGAGGCGATGACGATGGTCGCGACGCGTGTGTTCGGCAACGACGCGACGGTCGGTTTCGCGGGCAGCCAGGGCAACTTCCAGCTCAACGTGTACAAGCCGGTCATGTCCCATGCGGTGCTGGAGAGCATCCGGCTCCTCGGCGACTCCTGCTCGGCGTTCAACGACCACTGCGCCGTCGGCATCGCGCCGAACCTGGACCGGATCAACGACAACCTGAGCCGCAATCTCATGCAGGTCACCGCGCTGAACAGGCATATCGGCTACGACAAGGCGGCCAAGATCGCCAAGCTGGCGCACAAGAACGGCACCTCGCTGAAGGAGGCGGCTCTCGAGCTCGGCTTCCTCACCGCCGAGGAGTTCGACCAGTGGGTCGTCCCGCTCGACATGACGCATCCGAGCGCCTGACCGCGCCTGGAGCCGACACGGCCCTCCCCGCCGCGGGGAGGGCCGTGTTCGCGTTCGGGCCGGTCGGGACCGTCGCCGTGGCGGGCCCTTCGCCCACGACGGGACGGGGCTGATCCGCCGGAACCATTGACGCTCGCTGACGGCTGCGAGTTGACTGGGTGGACCACGAAAGGATGGTCGAATGAGTACAGAGTTGTACACACAGGTCGATCCCGAAGAGGTCGGACTCTCCAGCGCCTACCTGGCGAACATCGATCGCCTCGAAGAGAAACACCTCACGGAGAACGCCTACCAGGGGGCCGTCGTCCTCGTCGCGCGGCATGGCAAGGTCTGCTACTTCAAGTCGTTCGGGAAGGCCGACGAGGGCGTCCCGATGCAGACCGACAGCGTCTTCCGCCTCGCCTCGATGTCGAAGGTCATCGCCGCCGTCGCCGTCATGCAGTTGTTCGAGCAGGGCCTCATCGCGCTGCACGAGCCGATCTCGGCGTACCTGCCGGAGTTCGCCAACCCGAAGGTCGCGGTCGTGAAGGACTGGGAGGTCACCCAGTTGGTCACGGCGAAGCGCGAGATCACGATCCACGACCTGCTCACGATGACGGCGGGCATGACGAACTCCTGGTGGTACCGGGTCTTCGAGCCGTCGATCTACGGTGTCGTCCCCAAGCTGTACGCCGATGGCGGGCTGATGGACGACCTCAACGCGCCTCCGATCACGCTGGAGGAGAACGTCAAGATCCTCGCCGAGATGCCGCTCATCGCCCATCCCGGTGAGATGTTCGACTACTCCAACAACTCCGTCGAGGTGCTGTGCAGACTGGTCGAGGTCGTGTCGGGACTCGACTTCAACACGTACCTCAATCAGCGGATCTTCGCGCCGCTCAAGATGAACGAGACCTGGTTCTTCCCGCCCGAGGATCAGCTTCACCGCGTCGCCGCCGTCTACTGGGCCGGCCGTGACGAGAAGCAGACCGAGCCCGGTCAGCTCGGCCTCGGCAACCTCGGCCCGCAGTACACGTTCAGCCCGCACAAGACCTACTTCAGCGGCGCCGGCGGCCTGCACGGGACGACGCTGGACTACTTCCGATTCGCGCAGATGCTGCTGAACATGGGCGAGCTCGATGGCGTCCGCGTGCTCAGTCCCGCGTCGGTGAAGCTGATGACGACGAACCAGATCGGCGACCTCGTCAACTGGCAGCTCACACAGAACAAGTGGGGCTACATGGTCGACATCCAGCAGGGCCCGAACGCCCCGTCCGGATCGATCCACTATCTGGGCGGCGCGGGCGCCTACAGTTGGCAGGGCTTCTTCAGCACCAAGTTCGTCAACAACCCCGCCCTCGACACCGTCATCCTGTCCATGAGCACCCCCGGCTTCGACGGGGCGCTCCCCCACAACCTGCGCGTCATCGCCGCGGCGACCGCCGCCGTGACGGACTGACGAGCACTCCCTTCGCCGGGTGGCACCCGCCTCCGGCAACCACGTGGCCGACGGCTGTCTCCGTCGGCCACGTGGCGCGTCCGGCGACGGCTACTCGCACGTGAGCCTCTGGGCACGCCGTCCGGACCCGGGCACCCGGCCGACGGACGCGTCCTGCCCGGTCGACGCATCAGCCCCGGAACCGCGCCTCGTGCGCCTGAAGGGCACGCTTGACGTCGAGACCGTAGAAGAAGCCGCCGAGGCCGCCGTCGCGACGCACGATGCGGTGGCAGGGCACGACGAGTGCGACGAGGTTGCGGGCGCAGGCGCTCGCTGCGGCACGGACGGCGGCCGGACGTCCCGCTGCAGCGGCCAGGTCCGAGTACGTCACCGGGCGCCCGGGGGCCACCTGGCGCATCGCCGCCCAGGCGGCCTGGAAGAACTCACCGCCCGGCTGGTCGACGGTCAGAGATCCCAAGGCGTCCAGGTCGCCGTCCCCGTACCGCGCCACGGCGTCGCGCAGCGCCGCCGGACCGCGTCCGGTCCGGATGCCGCGGGACGCGTGCTCCGCCGGCAGACGCACGAGGTTGTCCTGCGGATCGAGCCAACCGAAGAGCCGGACGACGCCGTCCTCCGGCGTGACGGCGGCATGGGCCCGTCCGCCGGGCGTGGGCAGCGTCACGAGTGTCAGAGGGGTCGGAGTCCGTGTCGTTGTCATGCGTAAACCTCCTGGGTCCACAGGTGTTGCAGGGCGTAGGAGCGCCACGGGCGCCACGGCTGGGAGAGCCGTTCGGCGTCGGCCGGGCGCAGTCGTCGGGTCTCGACTCCGAACGCCGCCGCGAGCGCACGACGAGCGACGAGGTCACCGGCCATGAACGCGTCGGGGTCGTGCAGCGCGCGCACCGCGATGTAGTCGGCCGTCCACGGGCCGATCCCCGGCAGCGCCAGCAGTGCGTGCCGAGCGGAGGCAGCATCCGTGCCGGGTGCGAGCGTCAGGCCACCGGCAAGCGCCTCGGCGAGAGCATGGACGGCGTGCGCCCGCGCCTGCGTGAGGTTCGCCGCGTCGCGGATCCGCTGCGGACCCGCCTCGGCGAGCGTCTCCGGCCGGGGGAACACGACCCGCTCCACCCCACCGGCGGCGGCCGCCGATCCCAGCGAACGACCGAGGGCCATGGCCAACCGCCCCTGAAGCGTGCGCGCGACCCGCACCGAGACCTGCTGGCCGAGGACTGCGCACACGGCCAACTCGGCGCCGTCCACAGCGCCCGGCACCCGCAGGCCCGGCCGCGCCGCGACGAGCGGCCCGAGGACCCCGTCGACGGCGAGATGCGCCGTCACCTGCTCGGGATCGGCGTCGAGATCGAGCCACCGGCGCAGGGCGACCACGACGGGCATGAGATCCGGCAATCGGGACACCTGCAGCCGCACCGGCAGTGAGGGGTGCGCCGCTCCGGACGCCCTCTCCCCCGCACCGGACAGGTCCAGCCGCGCGACCGCCGGCCCGCCGGGCGCATCCAGGATCCGCTCGTGGACGGGCCCCTCGACGTCCTCCACGCCGGGGATCGCGTGGGCCGCCAGCGTCGCCGCCAGCACCCCCAGCGCCAGAGGCGGCCGGTAGGCGAGGTGCAGCGTGAGCGTCGGCGCCTCGGCCGACGTCCGGCCGTCCGCCTCCTCCGGCCGCGGCCGGTTCGATGGCCGGGGAAACGTCCCCGGAGCCGCGCCGAACTCCTGCCGCATGACGTCGTTGAACTGCCGGATCGACCCGAACCCGGCCGCGAACGCGATGTCCGACAGCGGCAGAGATGTCTGTTCGATGAGGGTTCTGGCCGTGTGCGCCCGCCGCGTGCGGCCCAGTTGCTGCGGGCTCGCACCGACCTCCGTGACCAGGAGCCGGTGAAGCTGGCGAACGCTCACGGCCAGGCGCGCGGCCAGTTCGGCCACCGACCCGTCGTCGAGCGCGCCGTCGGCGATGAGCCGCACCGCGCGTGCCGTGAGGTCGGCTCGCGTGTCCCAGCCGCGCGAGCCGGGCAGGATGTCGGGGCGGCATCGGCGACATGCCCGAAACCCCGCCGCGACCGCCGCGGCGGCGGTCGGGAAGTAGCGGCAGTTCTCGGGACGCGGGGTGCGCGCCGGGCACGAGGGGCGGCAGTAGATGCCGGTCGTGACGACTCCCAGGTAGATCCGCCCGTCCCAGCGCGCGTCACGGCCGGCCACCGCGCGATGGGCCGCGCCGGGATCCAGCGGAAGTCTCATGTCCACCAGTCTGGGGCACCGTCGCGGGACGCACTAGCGGGAATCGGACGTCGCGGTGCTCGGGAGATTCCCGCCGCGGCGGACCTCAGGCGCGTGCCGGCTCCGAGTGCGACCACTGGCTGCGCGCCGACCGCCGCCGGCCTCGCGCGACGTACCTCGACTGCGCCGCAACGCCCAGCACCGCCACCGCCGCGCCCACACCCCACCACAGCAGAGGCGATCCGGTCGTGAGCTCTCCGGTGCCGGTCAGGATCTGACCGGTCGTGAGGTCGCCGGCGACAAGGCGGACGCCCCGCACGACGATGTCGGCGCCTGTGAGAGCGGTCAGCACGACGATGAGTACGGCGGGCAGGTCGGTCGCCAGCGCCAGCACGACGAGCAGCAGCCCCGCCCCGGCGCCGGCGGCGAACACGGCCCACGACTGCGTGACCCCCAGCAGCGCCATGGCCGACGTCGCGAGCGTGAACCCCATGGCACCCATGCCGAGCACGATGGCCACGCGGTAGAACGTGTAGGAGAGCGCCCCGAGAAGGATCGCGCCGACGACCCCCGCCACCCACCCGGCCGGGCCGGAGAGAAGATCCCCGCTCGTCAGGCTCTGCCCGACGGCGGCACCCGCCACGAATCCGACGAAACCACCGAGCAGACTGATGATGAGCCTCATCGTGGGGTACCCGCGGAAGGCGAGCAGCGCGCCGACCAGCACCGCAATCGCTCCGAGCGTGATCTCGTTCACGGTCCGCCTCCTGTGGCTCGAGTGCTCCGTGGCACCCATGATGCCGCGCGCGGCCAACCGCGGACCGCCCGCCACCGCCGGGGCCCTTCCGCTCCGCTACGCGAGAGCCAGCACCCCGCGGGCCAGCTCCTCGTCCACGACGAGGACGTCCGCGAGCCGACCGCGGAGCATCGCGCGGACCGTCTGCGCCTTGTGGGCGCCCGACGCGGCGACGATCTTGCGCGGGATGTCGCGGTATTGATCGAGCGAGATGCCGAGTGTCCGCTCGCTCAGCGACGTGCGGCATTCCTGCCCCGATTCGTCGAAGAAGCGCAGCACCATGTCGCCGTATGCTCCGGCGGCGCGCACCTCGGCCACCTCGGCCTCGGTGAGGAAGTGCGACCGGACGAGCCGCGAATCCGGCTCGGGGTACAGCGAGCCCACGCCGCTGACCGCAATGGTGATGCGGTCGTAGAGAGCGCTGACACGTGCCGTCTCCGGCTCGGCCAGCAGCACGTCCCGCCCGGCCCGGGACTCGGCGAGCCCGGCGTGATCGATCCTGTGACGTCGGCCGCCGAAGGCCATGGCCATCCGCTCCACGAGCGTCGCCGGGTTGAGCTCCGGCCCGCACGACGAGATCGACCCGTGCAAGGTGACGAACCCGGCAGGAACGCGACGGCAAGGGTTGAGGAAGCCGATGAGATGGGACATCGTGCCGCCCCAGGCGATTCCGAGGATGTCGTCGGGGGTCGTCAGGCGCTGCACGAGCCGTGCCGCCTCCAGCGCCACGGCGCGCGTGGTCGCCTCACGGTCGCCGGTGGCGGACGGGGCGACGAGGACGTCGGCAAGCCCGAAGGCCGCCTTCACGCTGTTCTCGAGATCCAGGCAGGCCGCGTACGGCTCGCTGATGGAGAACTGGACGAGTCCCTCGTTGCGGGCGCGGTTGATCAACCGGGACACGGTCGGCACCGAAATGCCCATCTCGTCAGCGATGTTCCGCTGGCTCGAGTGCTCGATGTAGTACAACTGCGCCGCCCTGATCGCGATGCACGTCGACTGGCTGTAGACCTCGCTATCCATCCCTCTCCCCGCTCGGAGACCCGGGCCCACGCGCCCCGGATCCGCCTCGTACCGGTGGACCGGGCGCGATCCGCCCAGTCGGGGTGCTGCTGGTCGGCCACGGTGTCGATCCGTCCCCCAGAATAGGTTTCGCCCGCCCCGGCCGCGCCGGGTTCTGGGGGTTTGCTCATCTGTGCCTCCGCGGAGCGGTCATTCGCACGACCGCGAAGCGAGCGTTTTTCACGGCCACGCCCGCCTCCTGCACGACACCGGAACGCCGCACCAGCTCCGTCATCGCTGGGATCTCCCCTTCCCTCTGGAACAGGGCACGACAAGATATTCCGGATCTCGCGCTCTAAATGGGTGCCTCCCGCAAACGACGGATTGCCGCAGACGCGGCGGACAGGACGCCGCCTATGGAGTCGGTGAATTCGTGGACTTCGGAGAAACCGGTCTCACCTGAGAACCACCCAATCGTTCTTGTAATGTCCGCACCAGGTTCATATCCCGCGGCGGGGGCCGCGGAGGGGAGATGGATGTCCACTCATCGATGCACGGTCGCAAAGCCGTTGAAGAGAATACTGGCGACCGTGGTCGTCATCGGCGTGGGGACATCGCCCATCGCGGTTGCCGACGAGACCGGACAGGAGTCCGTCTCGCCCAGCTCCGGGCCGACGACGAGCAGTACACCGTCGGTGACCAGCGCTCCGGATCCGACCGCCGGGCGCACCGTGACGGAGCCCGCCGCCCCTGTGAGGAGAGCGGCTAGGGCGGCAGCGGCCGCGACGGCGACGGATATCTCCGACCGCTCCGCCGCAGCGCTCGTCGATGCGCTGGCGGGGACGGGTATCACGGTCTCGAACGTCAGCTACACCGGCTCTCCCTACGCCGCCGGCACCTTCTCCGGTATCGACGTCGGTATCGATTCAGGGGTCGTCCTGACCACCGGGAGCGTGGAGACCGAGGGCGGCCGGTACAGCTCCGTCCTCGGGCCGAACGCGAGGTCGAACACATCCTCGCAGTGGGGCACGGGCGGAGACACCGCACTCGACGAGATCGTCGCACCGTCCAGCACTCACGACGCAGCCGTCCTGGAGTTCGACTTCGTCCCGACCGGCGACCAGGTCACGTTCTCCTACGTGTTCGGCTCGGAGGAGTACCCGGAGTACGTCGGCGGCTTCAACGACGTGTTCGCGTTCTGGGTCAACGGCGTGAACCACGCGACGTTCACCGATCAGGCAGGCCAGACCCAGCCGGTCTCCGTCAGCACGATCAACGCGGGCCGTAACGCCGATCTGTACATCGACAACGATGTCACGCACGCCACTCGCGACACCGAACTGGACGGGTTCACCACCGTGATGACCTTCGTGGCGCCAGTGCGGAAAGGCCAGACGAACCACGTCCGGCTCGCCATCGCCGACGCGGGCGACACCCTCTACGACTCCGCCGTCCTGCTGGGCGCCGGCACGTTCGCGGCGAACACGATCCCCGTCGCCCAGGACGTCTCCGGCGTGGGCGTCCGGGCCGGCGGACGTGCCGACATCCCGCTGCGCGGCTCCGACGCCGACGGCGACGCGATCACCTATCGCCTGGCCCAGGCACCCGATCCGAGCACGGGCACGGTCACCGTCGATCCGGATTCGGGTGCGGCGGTCTTCACGGCGGCTCCTGGATTCGCGGGCACGGCCACCTTCACCTACATCGTCAGCGACGGTCTCGCCGACTCCGCTCCCGCGACAGTGACCGTCGAGGTGGCCCGGACCCCGTCGCCGCGTGCAGCCACGGCGTCCCCCTCCACGGCGTCCCCCACCACGGTCTCCCCGACCACCGACTCCCTGGCCGCGACGGGCACGGGCTCAGCCGCTCTCGGCGCGATCGGCGCAGGTCTCGCCCTCGCCGGAGCTGTCCTGGTCGCCGCGTCGCGCCGCTCCGGACGACGAGGATGAGACGGCCTGCGCCACCCGCGCGCCGGGAAGCACCTGGCGCGTAGGCCGCGCGGCGCGGGGGCGACAAGGCGTTCCGTCGTCCAGCCGCCCGGGCCTTCGGGCGAGAGTGACGCGGGTTCCGGGGTCACGGTCGTCCGTCACGCTGCGACCCGGAGACGTGCCGACGGGCCACGGGCTCGACGATGCCGTGAGAGTCATCCGCTGCTGCGAGGAGTAGCGGACCGGGCGAATCATGGGGCAGGCCGCGAGGCCCGTGCCGTTCGTCCTGGCGCATCCGCTCGCCGTCCCGGTCGTATCTTTTCCATGGGCGCGGCGATGAGCCGGTACGGACGGACCCACCCTCCCTCCCGGCAGGCCATGAGATCTGCCCCTGGACAAACGCGGGCCGGGCCCAGCGCGCCCGTAGCGCTGGACCCGGCCTCCGTGGGTGCGTTGTCAGTAAACGTCAGTTGCGGAGGTCGTACACGCCTTCCTTCTTCACGTTCGGCAGGCCCCACGCGTCGACGGCCGCCTGCAGTTCGGGGTAGCCGCTGATGTCGCCGTAGAGGCTGCCGCCACCGAGGACGATGTCGAAGGCCTGGCGGAACGCCTTCGCTCCCGCGGCCGGGCCCATCGGGTGACCGTGGATCGCGCCACCGGCCGCGACCATGACGTCGATGCCGAAGGTCTGGATGAGCTCCTGCACGTGGCCCTGCGTGGTGCCGCCGCCCGGCATCGGCATCATCGGCTTGATGTGGCCCCACGGGGCGAGCATCTGCAGACCGCCCTGCATGAAGACGTCCGACATGACGGGGAACTTGCCGAACGGCGTGAGGGCGATCATCATGTCGAGCCCGCAGAGCCGCGGGATCTTCGCGCCGACGAGCGACATGCTGAGGCCGGACCACGGCGACTCGTAGGCCGCACCGGTGAAGTCGGAGTGGCCCAGGATCGGCACGTTGATGTCGGGATCCTCGGTGACGATACGGGTGGCGTCGAAGCCGAGCGGGAAGTAGTTGAGCATGAGGGCTTCGGCGCCCGCCTCGATGGCCCGCAGGGCGTTCTCACGGATCCGGTCGGGGCGATCGGTGATGTTGTAGACGAACAGGGTCTTCTCACCCTTCTCGTCGTCGGCCCGCTTCACAGCCTCCTGGACCGCCTTGATCCGGTCGATGAGCGGGCAGAAGTCGGGGTTGCCGACCAGTTCGTCGTCCTTGATGATGTCGACGCCGCCGCGGGCTGCCTCGTAGGCGAGCTTCGCCGTCTCCTGCGGGTCGAGGCCGATGCACGGCTTGATCATGTTGTTGAGCAGCGGCCGGTCGTGGACGTTGAGCAGGTCGCGGAGGCCGGGGACGCCGAACTTGGGGCCCTTGAACTGCTTGGTGAAGGACTCGGGGAACTCCAGGTCGAGCAGCTTCAGCTTGCCGGACGACGCGATGTTGCCGATGACGGTCGACAGCATCATCGTGATCTGCGGCCCGAAGTTCTTCCACGGGTAGGCGATGCGGATGATGAAGTGCCGCTCATCGATGTCGGAGGGCACGAAGGCCTGGTAGGCCGGGGCCTCGTAGACGCCGATCACACGGCCGATGGCCCGCTCGCGGACCTCGGGGGTCTCACCGGGAACGGTCAGCCAGGTGCCGGTGGTCTGCTCGACCGCGAGCGCGGCGCCGAACTTCACCATGTTGGTGCCGGGCCTGCCCGCCGCGTAGTACGTGGCGATGATGAACCGCTCGGGATCGAGCGTCTCGGGAAGAGGGGTGGTAATCGGATCGACGAACATGAAGACCGCCTCACTGAGGTCGAAGTGTCAGGAACGATCTCAGGATAGGAATTCGCACGAACCCGAAGAAATATGGAAAGTTCTTTCAATAGCCGTTCTCCTATGGAAAATAGTTTCAATAGGGCATCGGCCTATCAAAAGTATTTTCAATAGCGCATTCGTGCAGGGCTGGGCGCGGCCGGCGGTCGGGCTCCCAGCCGAGCCGACGCGCAGACACGGCAGGCGCGCACAGACACGGCAGGCGCGCGCCCGGACAGTGGCCGCGGGAGACGAATCCGTTCACCCGCGCGTCGGGAAAACCGGGTACGGACGTCACCGTCGCGCCGACGGCGCCTGCGCCCCGCCCGGCGAGACGGCCCGGATGCGTGGATCCCTTCCAGGAAAGGCCGATGTCCAGTGAATTGCTGACAGCCGCATCCTGGCTTCCGCGCCCTCGACAGGCATGGATCGCGGTATCGTCCTATTCGGGTTCCATCCTCTGATGTCGACATCATCCCCCCGATGCCGACCCCGGAGTGGCTCCCGTGCCGTTCCCCCCGGACGGCACGGGAGCCTTACCCCCGGCCGCCGCGGACACCCGACTCAGATCTCTGCTCTGTCCACGCAGGAGCACCTGCGTGAGGAACCGACGCACAATCGATGGCCCCGCCCCGGAGGCCGGCGTCATGTCGGCCACTCGGTCGGTGTGAGTTCCACGATGACGTTGTCGCGGTAGCGGCCGTCGATCACCGGTCCGCCGCAGGTCACGATCACGGCGCGAAGCGGACCGCTGTCGGTGAAGATGTCCTGCGGGAGTTCCGCCTTGGTCGTCAAGCGCACCGCTTCGACCTTCCAGGCGGTGAGCGTGCCGTCGCCGCAGGTCATGAACACCGCCGCGTTGGGCCCGATGTCGCTCAGCGGCCACAGGGCGCCGTAGACGCCCTTGGAGGAGACGTGCCCTGCGACGAGCACCGTGCCCGCGCCGGCGCACACGTCCGCGCCCTCGTCGTAGACGGTGACCCGGCTCGGATCCGCGGGAATGGTCAGCTCCCTCCCGGTGCCGCTGCCGATCACCGCGCCCGGCGTCAACGGCGCCTCCACCCCCAGGGACGGGATCAGCAGTCGACCCGCTCCGAGCTCGGCGGGGCGCGATGTCGTCCCGTCCGGGTCGCTGGTTCCGACGACCGGTCCGGGGTCGGCGGTGAACGGCACGGGCACGGGGGCGTCCTGCGACTCCGGCACGAAGGCCCGGAACGTCAGCCACCCACCGGCCGCGACCAGCACGACGATGATTGCGCCGATGGCGGCGTCGATCAGGCGGCGGCGCCTGCGGCTGCCGCCTCCCGTCCGTGCGGATGCTGTCACGGGGGCCTTTCGATAGTCGTCGAGTGGAGGATCCTGCCTGTCTTCTCTCCGGAACCGCCACGGCAGCGGCACCGCGATGATCGCGATGCCGCTGCCTGGCGTGGCCTCAGCGAGAGGCCGGGTTCAGCCGATCAGTCGTCCGTCGGCGTGGTCCCACCCGGGCTCTGGCTCACCGCCGTACGCATCCCCCATCGCCGGTAGCCGATTCCGCCGGCGGCGAGGAGAAGTGCGATCCCGAGGCCACCGACCCACCACGGAATCGTGGTTCCGGGGATGCCGGTGTCGATCCCGATGCTCGGAGGCGCCGGGTTCTGCGGCTCCGGGGAGGTCCCCGGGGTGCTCGGAGGCTCCGTGCCCGGTGTGCTCGGAGGCACCGGGTCGGTCGTCACGGTCTCGTCATCGGTATCGGTCACCGGCTCACCCGACGGCGGATTCCCCGTCACCGTGGCCGTGTTCAACACCTCACCAGCCGTCACATCAGCATCGGTGATCGTATAGGTCGCCGTCGCCGACACAGACTGCCCCGGCTCCAACACACCATCAGCCCCCGGCCACGACCCATAGGTCAACGCCGACAACCCCGGCAACGGATCCGTGATCGACACACCCGTCAACGTCACATTCCCGGTATTCGTCGCCGTGAACGTATACGTCACCACATCACCAGCAACCAGACCCGACGTCCGATCCGCCGCCTTCACCAAGGAAATCCCCGGCACCGGATCCGGACCCGGATCCGTCGTCGTCACGGTCTCGTCATCGGTATCGGTCACCGGCTCACCCGACGGCGGATTCCCCGTCACCGTGGCCGTGTTCAACACCTCACCAGCCGTCACATCAGCATCGGTGATCGTATAGGTCGCCGTCGCCGACACAGACTGCCCCGGCTCCAACACACCATCAGCCCCCGGCCACGACCCATAGGTCAACGCCGACAACCCCGGCAACGGATCCGTGATCGACACACCCGTCAACGTCACATTCCCGGTATTCGTCGCCGTGAACGTATACGTCACCACATCACCAGCAACCAGACCCGACGTCCGATCCGCCGCCTTCACCAAGGAAATCCCCGGCACCGGATCCTCCGGTGCAGGCTCTGCTGTCGCGGAGGTCGTCGTGACCAGCCGGGTCCCCTCGGCGCGCGCCACGGCGCTGTTCGCCAGGAGATCTCCCTGCTGCAGGCCGTCCGGCGTGTAGTGGATGATCGCGGCGAGCGTGCCGCCGGCGGGCACCGGGCCGATCACGCGGATCGCGGTGGCGTCCGCCGTGAAGGTCGTGGTCCAGCCGACGGTGTTCCCGGTGGTCGTGCCGGCCGCGCCGTTCGACGGGTCGGCCGGGTCGAGATTGATCGATCCCGGGGACGCCGTCGTGTAGTACACGGTGGATCCGGACGCGTTCACGCTGGTGAGCGCGTAGTCCGCGCCCGCGGACAGGGTGGTTCCCCGACCGTCGCCGTTGTAGGGCAGCAGGTCGATGACGTCGACATAGTTCTGGTCCGCCGGGAAGTCGGAGTCAACCGTCAAGGACCAGGACGCCGGCTCGCCATTGACGAGCTCATCCGGACTGGACGTCTTCGTGACGCTCGTCAACCCGCTGAGAACCGTGTACACCATCGCGGTCGCGGGATCGCTCGACACGTCGTTCACGGTTGCCACCGCGGTGTTGGTGAACGTCTCGTTCAGCGGAGCATCCGCGGGCACCTCGGCGGTGTAGCTCAGGGTCTGCGCCGAGTTCACGGGCACATCGTTGAGCGTCCACACGAGCTGCTGGCGACCGTCGCCCAAGGTCGTGATCGCCGGTTCGGACGGAGCAGAGCCCGCCTCGTAGGTGAAGCCCGCCGGCAGGATGTCCGTGAGCGTGTAGGCGGACACCGGCGTGCTGCCGCTGGAGGTCGCCTGGTAGGTCAGCGTGTAGTTCGCCTCGCCTCCCGGGACGACACCCGCACGGTCGACGGACTTCTCAATCTCCGGCTGGACGTCGGAGATGTAGAGAACGTCGCGGTGAACATCGGCGTAGGCATATCGAGCTCCGTCGAGAGCGGTGCCCGCGGCGGAGACGTCACTGGCGACGTTGGTCCGCGACCCCGCGCACCACCGGTTGTTCGTCGCCTCGGTCAGCAGCGGGAACGGCTGCTCCTTCGCGACACCGGTCGCGCACGGAACCCCGAAGAAGAAGTACGAGGGGCTCGGCACACCGGTCGGGTTCGTGCTTCCCCGCCCGAGGTAGGCGCTGACCGCCCAGACGTCCTGGCCGGACGGAGCGTCGTCCTTGATCCGCTGGTCGACCTCAAGCATCAAGAGGTCGTCCTGGTACGGGTTATTCGTCGTGGTGTTGTTCGTGGGAGTCATGTTGAACGTGACCCGCACCGCGCCGATCGTCGACAGGTCGGCAGGCTTCGTGGCCGTCCAGCCCGCCGTCCCCGCGCAGGTGAACGAGTTCGGGTCTGCGACGCTGCCGATGTAGTAGCGAGTCACCGCGCCGCTGGGCGTGAACACGGTGCCCTCACGCGTCATGCGGTGATCGACGTAGGTCGCGTAGGCGGTGTCGATCACCTGGCAGTAGCCCGTATCGCTCCAGTTCCTGGTCTGAGCCGGAAGCTGCCGGTCGAAGTCCCAGCCCACGATGGAGCGGACCTGCTGGCCCGGGGAGACCGTGTACTCGCCCGTCCACGCACCCGCCGTCGACGTGAGCCACTGGCCGTACGCCATTCCTCGTTGCCACATCGTGGTGGAGCTGTTGTTCGTCGGGTCGTCGAACGCCGTCGCGCCGCTCGCTGCGACGTAGGTGGGGGCGTCTGCCTTCAACTGCACCTGGTTTCCGGCCGCCGTGGTCGCGAGCCGGAGCCGGATCTCGCCCGCGGCGATCGCCGCGTAGCCGGAGGGAATCGCTGCACCGGTCGAGTCAAGGGTGACACCAGAGGTGTAGTCGAGCCCGGTGAGTGTGAGCTGGTACTGCCCGCCACCGAGGGAGGTCAGGGTGCAGCCTGGGAAGTCGGTGGTCTGATCTGCCGGGGTCGAGCCGGAGCCGGACCACGGGTGTCCGCTGACCGCGCCACCGCTGTCGAAGGCCACGCACGAGGTCGCGGTGATGCTCGCGTCAAGGCTGTTCGTGGCGTCCAGCGTGTACGTCACGCTGGAGGGGCCCGTCGCCCCGCCGATCAGATGGCGCACGCTCCACTGGAAGCGGACATCGTTGTAGCTGCTTCCCGCAACGACAGTGCCATTGTTCTGGTCGAGCACGAAGTCCATGCCGAAGCCCTGCGTGACCGAGCGCGTCAGCTCCTTGGTCAGGCCGTTGTAGCTGGCCGTGAGCTTCAGGTTGTCGGTCCCGATCGGCGTGGTCGCCTCGACCGGCGTGACCACGGAGATCGCGCTGCCCTGAGCCAGGTCACCGAGGTTGCAGGTGAGCGTGGTGCCGTCGCTGGAGATCGCCGACGCCGGGGTCACATCGGTCCGGCACACGTCCGGGACAGAGGTGAAGACACCGTTCTCGACGGTGAACGTCGCGGTGACGTCCTCGACCGTCCCGTTGCCGGGTGTGGCCGAGTCGTCGTTGATGTTCAGATACCACTCGGCGAGAGCGATGTCCCCCACCGCCACCGACTCCGCGGTTCCCGAGACCCAGTCGCCCTCGAGTTCGTAGACCGGCGCGGCCGCCACCGGCTGGACGGACAGGAGCCCGAGCACCAGCCCGAGCGTCACGACCGCCGAGGTGATGCCCATGGCCTTGCGCTTCGTCGTCGCGCGTCGCGGAGCCGTCAGCCTTGCCGCGAAGCGACCGACCGCCCCGCGAACACCGCTCAGCATGCTCCCCGCCACCCGCCTGGGCGCCTCTGCTGCCTCCGGAGTGCCTCGTGTCGGCACCACCGCGTCACGAACACTCCGCCACCAACGGCGGATACCCCCGGCTGGGCCGGGCCTAGCCCGCGATGCCCCGGACTTCTCCTCGCTGAACATGGACGCACCTTCCTGATCCCGGATATCTCGCGCGGCGGCATCGGAAAGACTCTCGCCCCCATGCCCACGCGATCCCTTCTGCGTCGCGACACGCGACCCAATCGCCGTCATGCTCGCAGTGCCCATGAATCCCGCACAAACCACACATCAACGGCGATCAACGGGGTGCGGTCGGGCTTGACCAGAATCAAGAGGTATGTCCGATGGGCGAAACTACCTGACCGCCCATGACAATTACTTTCACCGCAAAACGAAGCCCGAAGAACCGGTCTCCACAGGGATCAGAGCCGGAGCTCCGCTCTTGCCACTGGCCGGCGGCCAGTTACCGTGGCGGATACCTTTCACCCGCTGGCGCCACCGGGGACACCGTCGAAACCGTTCCGGCACGAACTCCTGCTACAACACCTCGGGTCGCTTCATATCGGGGCCCGGATCAGGCCGCGCCAATTCGAAAGCTCCGCCGGAGAGTCCGGTTTCTCGTCATCATCGACACGGAAGACAAACACGCCCAGGCCTGAGGTCTGCGCGGCGGAGTCTCGCACCGGCACATGGTTGCGAACCAAAATGGGGGAGGTCCAGAGTATCCAGACGACCGAAAATAGGGGAGGTTCGAAGCACCACAGCGAACCAAAACAGGGAGGCGATGCACGCAGTCGTCGCCAGACGCGATACAGGCCGAGCCCGGTCAGCCAGGCCCCGCCGTCGACACCGAGACGCGAAGAAGGGGCGGTCCAGATGGACCGCCCCTCTTCTGTGACAACCTCGTGGGCTTCGTGCCTGGGCCGCCTTTCGGCGGTCCAGGGTTCTACTAAGCCCTCCATGGTGGAGCTAACGGGATTCGAACCCGTGGCCTCTTCCATGCCATGGAAGCGCGCTACCAACTGCGCCATAGCCCCGAACGAACTTGATCGAGTTTAGCGGATCTTCGCGGGCAACGCGAAACGACGAGTTGACTCGTCGTGAATGCCCGCGTGGTTGGGGTCGTTGACTCATCTGAAGGTGCCCGCGTGGGTCAGGCTGCGTGGATGGGGTTGACGATGAGGCAGCGGAAGGCCGTGCTGGCCAGCCAGGTGAAGGCGTGGGGGAAGGCGACCAAGCAGGAGAAGTCGGTGATCCTGGATCATCTGGTCGCGGTCAATGGCTGGCATCGTGATCATGCCCGCAAGATGATGCGGGCTGCGGTCGCCGGTCAGGACGTGAACCGGCCCCGCAAGGCCCGCGTGCCGGTGTTCCGCTACGGCCCTGAGGTGATCGACGCGCTGGTGATGTGCTGGGCGGTGCTGGACGGGCCGTCCGGAAAGATCCTGCGGCCGGCGCTGCCGGCTCTGGTCGCGAGCCTGGTCGCCTGCGGCGAGCTGGACGCGTCGCCACAGGTCATCGACGGGCTGCTGGCGATGTCCGCGGCCACGATCGACCGCAGATTGCGGCCCTACCGGATCGGGCTGGTCGGCGACCTCAAGGGCAGATCGCTGACCCGGCCCGGGTCGCTGTTGAAGTCGTCGATTCCGTTGAAGACCTGGCACGAGTGGGACGACACCCTGCCCGGGTTCATCGAGATCGACCTGGTCGGCCACGACGGCGGCGACAACAACGGCGCGTTCCACTACAGCCTGGACGCCGTCGACGTGGCGACCGGCTGGACCGAGACCATCACCGTGAGGTCGAAAGGCGAACGCGTTGTCGCGACCGCGCTGGAACAACTCGTGCTGCGGTTCCCCTTCGCCGTCCTGGGCATCCACTCCGACAACGGCAGCGAGTTCATCAACCACCACCTGCTGCGCTGGTGCACCCTGCGCGAGATCACGTTCACCCGTGGCCGGCCGAACCACTCCAACGACCAGGCCCACATCGAGCAGAAGAACTGGACCCGCGTCCGCCGCAACGTCGGCTACTACCGCTACGACACCGCCCGGAAACTCGACCTGACCAACCAGCTGTGGCCGATCACCGCCGAGCTGACCAACCTGTTCACCCCGCAACAGAAACTCGTCTCCAAGACCCGCGTCGGCGCCAAGGTCACCAAGAGACACGACACCGCGACCACCCCGGCCGGCCGACTCCTCCGCGACCACCCCGACATCCTCGACAACGTCGACCGGCGACTCATCCAGGAACGTCTCGCGCAGGCCAACCCCGCCCAGCTTCGCCGCGACATCGACCTCATCCAACGCAACCTGCTCGAACTCGCCCGCCGCCGCGGCACCATCCTCAAAGCCGCCAAACGCAACCACGTCTACCTATCCAGAACCAAAATGACACGGGCAAAACAAGACGAGTCAACGACTCAACCCAAGCGGGCATCTTGACATGAGTCATCAGGAACGACCATCGCCCGCCGTGGCTGTCTTCGCCGACAGCGAAATCGTCCTTCACCTGGGCGTCGACCTGTCGGTGCGGACACCGTGCGGAGACGCCCGCGACCGGATCACGGTACGCGCCCCCGGGCCGGAGCATGATGGCTGCGATCATGGCCGGGTGCTGCGATCCGACGACCTGCTCGACCTGACCGCCACCGACCTGGCCGCGCGGCTGCGGTCCGGCGCCGTCCCCGTGGCCGAACTCACCGCGGCGGCGGTGCGCCGTATCGCTGCCAGGGACGTCCGGCTGGCGGCCTTCGCCGAGGTCCGCGACGAGGCCGCACGCGAAGCCGCCGCGCTCGACGCCCTCCCGGCCGAGGAGAAGGCATCCCTCCCCCTGTTCGGCGTTCCCGTGGCCGTCACGCAGGACATGGACGTGGCGGGCAGCGTCACGACCTTCGGCGGCCGGACCATGACGACCCCGGCCGCCGCCGACGCCGAGGTCGTGCGCCGGCTGCGCGCCGCCGGCGCCGTCATCGTCGGCAAGACGCACATGGCCGAGTTCGGACACGGGCCCCACACCGAAGGCCCCTGGGGGTGGACGTCCAACCCGCGCGACCTCGGCCGCAGCGCCGGCGGGTCGTCGGGCGGCTCGGCCGTCGCCGTCGCGAGCGGCCTGGTCCCGGTCGCGCTCGGAACGGACGCGGACGGCTCCATCCGCATCCCCGCCGCCTGGACCGGCGTGTACGGGCTCAAGCCCAGCCGCGGCCTGGTCTCCACGTCGCCGCACCGCACCATCTGGCACGCCCTCGGCCAGCACGGACCCCTGGCCCGATCGGTGGCCGACCTCCGTGCGGTGGTCGACGTCATCGCGGGCAACGTCGACACCGACGAATACCGGCTGGTCACGGAACCGGCGGAGTACGAGTCGGCCCGGCTGCGCGTCGGCTGGACGATCAGCGCGCCCGTCCCGGGGGTGACGGCCGATCATGCATCGGCGCTCACCGTGGCACGGGCGGCGCACGCGCTGCAGCGGGCGGGGCATCAGGTCACGGCGAAACCGTTCACCGCCCACGGAACGCCGCTGACCTCTCTCGTCCAGGCCGACGCGGGCATCCGCGACACCCTCCGGACGGTGGACCACCCCGACCGCGCCGAAACGCGCAACCGGCAGGCCGCGGCGATCGCCGACCGGACGCCTCGGGCCGTGCTCCGCCGGGCACTCGCCGAAACCGACCGGATCGCGTTCGCCTCCGCCCTCGCGTTCAAGCGGCTGGACGTCCTGCTGACGCCCGTCACACCCGCGCCGCCTGGCCCGGTCCGCCGACAGGCGCACGCGGGACTGGCCGCGACCCGGATCGGATCGACACGGACGATCGCATACACCTCGTACTGGAACATCGCCGGCAACCCGGCGCTCAGCGTCCCCGCCGGGACGGCGGACAGCGGACTGCCGCGAGCCGTCCAGATCGTCGGCGGCACCGGTCGCGACGACGTCGTCCTCGCCTGTGCCGAGGCGCTCGCGGAGATCTACGGCCCCGCGACCATCGCCTGGCCGCCGCACGGCCGGTGATTGCCGGACACGAGGTTGCCGGCGCGCAGGGTTTGACGTAGAGCGCGCTCCAACTTCTAGCCTGCTGGTGTGGCAGAGGACGAGGCAGGTCTCACGATCGCGCAGATGAGCGCGGCGACCGGGGTGACGGCGCACACGCTGCGCTACTACGAGCGCGCGGAACTGATCCGCCCGGTGGCCCGGGACTCCGGCGGCCGGCGCCGGTACTCGGCGGCAGACGTGGAGTGGGTGGCGTTCCTGCTGCGTCTTCGGGAGACGGGTATGCCGATCGCGCAGATGCGCGACTACGCGGTTCTCCGAGAGCAGGGTCCCGTCACGACGGAGCCCCGCTTGCGACTGCTGGAAGCACACCAGGCGGGCCTGCGCGAGCAGATCGCCCGCCTGCGCACCCATGAGCAGGCGCTGACGAAGAAGATCACGACCTACCGAGACGACCTCGCCGCACTCCGAGCACATCAACAGAACGGAATGGACGATGACTGAGACGACGGAGCGACAGCAGCGCTTCGAGCACGGCAGGAAGGTGCTCGATGCCATCGACGGGACGGCCGGAGCGAACGTCATCGACGCGCTCGGCGACATCTCCCCGGAACTCGGCCATCAGGTGGTCGCGTGGGGCTTCGGCGAGATCTACTCGCGGCCCGGCCTGGAGCCCCGCGATCGCCAGCTCGTGACGCTCGGGATGCTCACCGCACTCGGCGGCTGCGAGCCGCAGCTCGACGTGCACATCAACGCGGCTCTCAACGTCGGGCTCACCCCGCAGCAGATCATCGAGGCGTTCCTGCACTCCGCCGTCTACTGCGGGTTCCCCCGCGCCCTGAACGCCACGTTCACCGCGAAGAAGGTCTTCGCCGAGCGCGGACTGCTGCCGGTCGGATAGCCGCCGCGTCGTTCAGGCGGCGCTGCGGTTGTACGAGATCACGCGCCAGCGGTGACCGCGCTTGCGCATGACCGCCCAGTTCGCGTTGCCCATCACGGCCAGGCCGCCGAGGACGCTCCACTCCCAGCCGACGACGTGGGCCATGCCGACGCGCAGCCCGTTTCCGTGTCCGGCGATGACGATGCGGTGCCCTTCATGACGCGCGGCGATGTCCAGCAGGGCCTCGCCCACCCGCACCCCGACCTGCCCGAGCGTCTCGCCCTCGGGCGAGCGGGGGAAGTCGACGTGCTCGTCGACGAGCCGCTGATAGTCGGGGAACATGACCTTGACCTCGTCCATCGTGCGGCCGGCCCACGAGCCCACGTCGATCTCGCGGAGCCGCTCGTCCACCTCGACAGGCAGGCCGGTGCGCTGCGCGAGCGCCTCGGCCGTCCGCCGCGCCCTGCCGAGGTCGGAGCTGTAGATGATCTCAGGCTTGGCCTGGGCGAGCTTCACGGCAGCCGCCTTCGCCTGCAACTCCCCGAGCTCGTTCAGCGGGACGTCCGTCTGCCCCTGGAAGCGGGTCTCCCGGTTCCATTCCGTCTCGCCGTGGCGCCACAGGATCAACTCGGTGGTCACGGCCTCGATCCCATCGTCGCGGGAGGAAGTGCGATCTGCGGGGCGTCGCGCCACAGCCGCTCCAACGAGTACGTCTCGCGCTCCTCGGCGTGCATGACGTGCACCACGACATCGAGGTAGTCCAGCAGGACCCACCGGTTCTCACGGTCCCCCTCCCGCCGGGCGCGCTTGACGCCCTCGCGGAGCAGGCGTTCCTCGATCGCGTCCACGACGGCACCGACCTGCCGCTCGTTCGACGCGCTCACGACGAGGAAGACGTCGGTGATCGCAAGATGCTCCGACACGTCGAAGGCGACAGGATCCGCGGCGAGCTTGTCGCGGGCGGCATCGGCGGCGATGCGGGTGAGCTCCAGCGCGCGTGGGCTGGCTGTCATGAGGCGACTCCGGGTTCGCGGTACAGACCGCGCTTGGCGATGTACTGAACGATACCGTCGGGGACGAGGTACCAGATCGGGAGTCCGGCGGCGACGCGGGCGCGGCAGTCGGTCGACGAGATCGACAGCGCGGGCACCTCCAGCAGCGTCACCTTGTCGGCCGGCAGATGCGAGATGTCCGACTCGTGCAGGCGCACCCCGGGCCTCGACACCCCGACGAAATGGGCAAGGTCGAACAGCTCGTCCGCGCCGCGCCAGGTGAGAATCGCGCGCAACGCGTCGGCGCCGGTGATGAAGAGCAACTCCACGTCGGGACCGCGCTCGGCCTGCAGGTCACGCAACGTGTCGACGGTGTAGGTCTCCCCCGGTCGGTCGATGTCGACCCGGCTCACCGAGAATCGCGGATTGGACGCCGTCGCGATGACCGTCATCAGGTAGCGATCCTCGCCGGAGGACACCTTCTGGTTCTTCTTCTGCCACGGCACGCCGGTCGGGACGAACACGACCTCGTGGAGGTCGAAGCGGGCGGCGGCCTCGCTGGCCGCGACGAGGTGGCCGTGATGAATGGGGTCGAAGGTGCCGCCCATCACGCCCAGGCGATGAGGCGTGCGCTCGTCGGACGGCAGCGCGAGCCCGGTTGCAGTGGACTCCATCAGCTATGCGGGCGGCCCTGCCCGACGTGCATCACGACGCCGAGGGCTGTGGCCAGGATCAGGAAGACGATGACGCCCACGGCGACCGACCCCCAACTGACTGCTGCGATCATGCGCCGGAGTCTAGCCGAGACCGCCCCGCGGAAGGCTTCTTCGCGGGACGTTTGCGGAGCTTGCGCGTCATGAGGAAGTCGCGGTGGACGACCTCTCGCTCGTAGGCCGGCCCGCGCGTGGCGACGAGCTCGCGGGTGCTGAAGCCGATCATCGAATGCAGCTCGGCGGCGTCGTAGTTGACGATCCCCCGACCCACGAGGCGCCCGTCGAGAGCGACGAGCTTGATCGGGTCGCCGGCGGTGAACTCGCCGGCGACCTCGACGATCCCGGCGGGCAGCAGGGACGCGTGCCGCTCGGTGAGCGCCTTCACCGCTCCGTCGTCGAGGACGACCGTGCCCCGGGACTGCGACGCGAACGCGAGCCACAGCAACCGCTTCGGCCGCCGCTTGCCCGTGGGGTGGAACAGGGTGCCGACATGTCCCCCCTGGATCACCGCGGCGGCCTCCTCGGCGCAGCCGAGGACCACGGGGATCCCGGCCGCCGTGGCGATCCGGGCCGCCTCCAGCTTCGTGGTCATCCCGCCGGTGCCGACGGCCGCGCCGCGACGGGTCGTGTCGACGTCCAGGTCGTCCACGCTCTCGACCTCGGCGATCCTCTCCGCCCCCGGCCGGCTCGGCGCAGTCGTGTACAACGCGTCCACGTCGCTCAGCAGGAACAGGGCGTCGGCGGTGACGAGGTGGGCGACCAGGGCGGCGAGACGGTCGTTGTCGCCGAAGCGGATCTCGTGCGTCGCGACCGTGTCGTTCTCGTTGACGATCGGCAGCACGCCGATCTCCAGCAGCCGCGACAGGGTGCGGACGGCGTTGCGGTAGCTCGCCTGCCGCGTCACGTCGTCGACGGTCAGGAGCACCTGCCCGACCGTGATGCCGTGCGCGGCGAACGCATCTCCGTAGCGCCGCATGAGGAGTCCCTGCCCGACGGACGCCGCGGCCTGCTGGCTGGCGAGATCCTGCGGGCGGGTCTGCAGGCCGAGCGGGGGCAGCCCCGCCGCGACGGCCCCGGAGGTCACCAGCACGACCTCACGCCCGTCCTTCCGCGCGGCGGCAAGGGCGTCTGCGAGAGCAGTCAGGCGCGCACCGTCCAGCGCGCCTCCGTTCGCCGTCAGCGACGACGAGCCCACCTTCACGACGATCCGCCGCGCGCCGACGATCTCGGCCCGGACGAGCCGCGAGGTGAGCGATTCCTCAGGCATCGTCGTCCTCGGCGCCGTCGTCGTCCGACAGGCCCTCCAACGCCGCCCGGGTGATGTCCTCGGCGTGCTTCGCGGCATGGTAGGCCGCGTCGAGCTCGCGCCTCCGGGTCGCCGACGGGCGTTCGGTGGCCAGCCGCTGGTCCTCGCCGCGACGGCTGAGGATCTCCGCCCCGGACTCCACCTGCGGCGCGAAGTCGAACACAACGGCGTTCTCGCCGCCGATCGCGACGGCGTCCCCGGCACGCGCCCCCTGGGCGAGGAGTTCGTCCTCGATGCCGATGCGGGAGAGCCGGTCGGCGAGATAGCCGACGGCCTCGCCGTTCGCGAAGTCGGTCTGTGCCACCCAGCGCTCGGGCTTCTCGCCTCGGACCCGCCACAGGAAGCCGCCGTCGCCGTCGCCGATCCTGCGGATGGTGAACTCCGCCCCACCCGCGACCGGTTTCGGGGTGAGGACGATGCGCCGCGGGGCCGGCGCCGGAGCCGCGGCACGGCGCGCGGCGACCAGCTCCGCGAGCGCGAACGTGAGGGACTGAAGCCCCGTCGACGTCTTCGTGGAGATCTCGAACACCGGCAGGCCACGCGCCTCCAGCTCGGGCCGGGCCATCGCGGCGAGGTCGGCGGCGTCCGGCACGTCGACCTTGTTCAGCGCGACGAGCCGCGGCCGGTCCTCCAGGCCGCCGTGCTCGGCAAGTTCGGCCTCGATCACGTCGAGGTCGGTGATCGGGTCGCGACCCGGCTCGTAGGTGGCGCAGTCGATGACGTGGACGATCGCCTGACAGCGCTCGATGTGCCGCAGGAACTCGTGTCCGAGCCCACGCCCCTCGGACGCCCCCTCGATGAGCCCGGGGACGTCGGCGACGGTGAACGTCGTGTCCCCGGCGACGACGACGCCGAGGTTGGGCACGAGCGTCGTGAACGGGTAGTCGGCGATCTTCGGCCGTGCCCGCGAGATCGCCGCGATGAGGGACGACTTGCCGGCGCTCGGGAACCCGACCAGACCCACATCGGCCAGGACCTTCAGCTCGAGCCGGACGCCGCGCGCCTGTCCCTCTTCGCCCAGCAGCGCGAAACCGGGCGCCTTGCGCGCCGGCGAGGCGAGGGCCGCGTTGCCGAGGCCCCCGCGGCCACCGGCGGCGATGACGAACTCCGTGCCCGCCCCGACGAGATCGGCGAGTTCCTCGCCCGTCTCGACGTCCGACACGACGGTTCCATCCGGCACGGGCAGGACGATGTCGGACCCGTTCGCGCCGTTGGCGTGGCCGCCCCTGCCGGGCTGGCCGTTCTCGGCCCGCCGCTGCGACTGCCTGTGGTACTCGACCAGGGTCGTGAGATCGGGGTCGACGCGCAGGATCACCGATCCGCCGTCACCGCCGTTGCCGCCGTCGGGGCCGCCGAGCGGTTTGAACTTCTCGCGGTGCACCGAGGCGCAGCCGTGCCCGCCGTTGCCACCGGAGACCCGCAGGGTCACCTGGTCGACGAAGGAGGGAATCGCCATGAGCCGTCCGTTCGCGTCCGGAAACTCGTCAGGCGACCCCGTGAGGGGCCGCCTGCGACATGGAAAGCCTGACGACGCGTCAGGACGCGTCGGCGGTCTCGGAAACCTGCACCGACACGACGCGGCGTCCGCGTGCGGTCCCGAACTGCACGTTGCCGGCGCGCAGCGCGAACAACGTGTCGTCTCCGCCGCGTCCCACGCCGTCACCGGGATGGAAGTGGGTGCCGCGCTGCCGGACGATGATCTCGCCGGTGCTCACGTACTCGCCGCCGAACCGCTTGACGCCCAGCCGCTGGGCGTTGGAATCGCGCCCGTTGCGCGAAGAGGAAGCGCCCTTCTTGTGTGCCATCTCAGCCTCAGCTCTCGATCCCGGTCACCTTGACCTGGGTGTACCGCTGACGGTGCCCCTGGCGCTTCTTGTACCCGGTCTTGTTCTTGTACTTGACGATCTTGATCTTCGGGCCCTTGACCTCGCCGAGAACCTCGGCCGTCACGCTCACCTTGCCGAGTGCCTCGGCCTCGGAGGTGACGTCGGCACCGTCGACCACGAGAAGCGGGGTCAGCTCGACAGAACCACCGACCTCGGTCTCGACCTTGTCGATCTCCAGCACGTCGCCGACCGCAACCTTGTGCTGGCGTCCGCCGCTGCGCACGATCGCGTACACGCCTGCCCCACTCTCTATGTTCACCTTCGGTCTCGGGCTGAACCTGTCAGCCTGGACGGAGCCGGGGACGAGGAACCGTCACCACTGGGCACCGAGGGTCAAGGCTACGCGGCGACCCTCACCCTGGTCAAACGCACGACCTCTCGGCGTCGCCCCACGGACGCCGACCGACGGATTCCGCGACCGGGACGGCCCGCGGCCGGACGCCGCGGATCGCGAACGGCCGCCCGGCGCGGGACACTAAGGTCACGGCGAGGGCCGCCCCGCGTGTGGGGGGACAGCCGCCGGCGCGGACGACTCTGGAGGTTCAACGGTGGAATTCTACAACCTGTACGCCCACGGCTTCGCACGGGTCGCGGCCTGTACCGGCCCCGTCGTCCTGGCCGATCCCGTCGCCAACGCGCGGACCATCGCCGCTCACGTGCAGGCCTGCGCGGACGACGGCATCGCCCTCGCCGTGTTCCCCGAGTTGAGCCTGTCCGGCTACTCGCTGGACGACCTCGTCCTCCAGGATGTGCTCCTGGACGCCGTCGACCAGGCCATCGCCGACCTCGCCGCCGCCACCGCCGACGCCTCGGTCGTGGTCGTCGTCGGCGCACCCCTGCGCAGCCTCAACAGGATCTACAACTGTGCGGTCGTCCTGTGCCACGGCGAGGTGCTCGGCGTGGTGCCGAAGTCGTACCTGCCGACATATCGCGAGTTCTACGAGCGGCGCCAGCTCGCTCCGGGGGACGACGTCACCGGCGAGATCCGCGTCGGCGGAGTCGATGCCCCGTTCGGGACCGACCTCCTGTTCAGCGCCGCGGACCTGCCCCACTTCATCCTCGCCGTGGAGATCTGCGAGGACATGTGGGTGCCGATCCCCCCGAGCAGCGAGGCCGCGCTCGCCGGCGCGACCGTCATCGCGAATCTGTCCGGATCCCCCATCACCGTCGCCCGCGCCGAGGATCGGAAACTGCTGGTCACCTCGGCCTCGGCCCGGTGCCTGTCCGCGTACCTGTATGCGGCCGCCGGGGAGGGCGAGTCGTCCACCGACCTGTCGTGGGACGGCCAGACGATGATCGCCGAGAACGGCGCGCTCGTCGCACGGGGCGAGCGTTTCGCCACCGGGCCGCAGACGACCGTGTACGACGTCGACCTCTCCACGCTGGCCGCCGAGCGCTACCGCCAGGGGACGTTCGACGACAATCGCCGCGCCACCCAGCGCACCGACTTCCGGTGGGTCGAGTTCGCCCTCCGGCCGCCGACCGGGGATCTGGGACTGCGGCGGGACGTCGCCCGCTTCCCGTTCGTCCCCGCCGACGCGCGGCGCCTCGCGCAGGACTGCTACGAGGCGTACAACATCCAGGTGGCGGGCCTCGTGCAGCGCCTGCGGTCGATCGGGAACCCGAAGATCGTCATCGGGGTCTCGGGCGGTCTCGACTCGACCCAGGCGCTGATCGTCGCGGCCCGCGCCATGGACCGCCTCGGACGGCCGCGCACCGACATCCTCGCCTTCACGATGCCGGGGTTCGCGACGAGCGGCCACACGCGCGCCAACGCCGAGGCTCTGGCGACCTCGCTCGGCGTCACGTTCGAGACGCTCGACATCACCCCGGCGGCCCGGCAGTTGCTCGCCGACATGAGGCACCCGTTCGCGGCCGGTGAGGCGGTGTACGACGTGACGTTCGAAAACGTCCAGGCGGGCCTGCGCACCGACTACCTGTTCCGCCTCGCCAACCAGCGCGGCGGCATCGTGCTCGGCACCGGCGACCTGTCGGAGCTCGCGCTCGGCTGGTGCACCTACGGCGTCGGCGATCACATGTCCCACTACAACGTGAACGGCGGCGTGCCCAAGACGCTCATGCAGCACCTCATCCGGTGGGTCGTCGCGACCGAGCAGTTCGGGCAGGAGACGTCCGACGTCCTGCAGTCCATCCTCGACACCGAGATCACCCCCGAACTGGTGCCGGTCGCCGAGGGCCAGACGCCGCAGTCGACCCAGGCGTCGGTCGGGCCGTACGCGCTGCAGGACTTCACCCTGTTCCACGTGCTGCGCCGCGGCATGCCGCCGTCGAAGATCGCGTTCCTCGCCTGGCACGCCTGGCACGACGCCGCCGCCGGGGCCTGGCCTGCCAACTTCCCCGACGACGAGCGCGTCGCCTACGATCTGGCCGCGATCCGCCACTGGCTGGAGGTGTTCTGCCGCCGCTTCTTCGGCTTCGCCCAGTTCAAGCGGTCGGCGCTGCCGAACGGACCGAAGGTCGTCCACGGCGGCTCGCTGTCCCCCCGCGGGGACTGGCGGGCGCCGTCCGACACGTCGGCCGCCCTGTGGCTCGCCGAACTCGAGCGAAACATCCCCGTGCGGTGACGGACAGGCAGCGGCCTCAGACCGGCAGCGCGGCCGCCTCGGCCGTCTTCACGCCCGAGCCGTTCCCCTGTTGCTCCTTGCGGCCCTTGCCATCCTTGCGGCCGCCGTCCTTGTGACCCTTGCCCTGCTTGCCCTGTCCCTTGTGGCCCTTGTGCCGCTCCCCGCCGTCGGCCGGCGTCTGATCGGCGATCGGCTGGTCGTGGCGATGGTAGCCACGCCCGTGGCACGTCTCGCACTGGACGGTGAACGCCTCGGCGAGACCGGTGCCGATCCGCTTACGCGTCATCTGGACCAGCCCGAGCGACGTCACCTCGGACACCTGGTGCCGGGTCCGGTCGCGACCCAGGCATTCGACGAGCCGCCGCAGCAGGAGCTCGCGGTTGCTGGGCAGCACCATGTCGATGAAGTCGATGACGATGATCCCGCCGACGTCACGCAGCCGCAGTTGCCGGACGATCTCTTCGGCCGCTTCGAGGTTGTTGCTCGTGACCGTCGCCTCGAGGTTTCCGCCGCTGCCGGTGAACTTGCCCGTGTTGACGTCGATGACCGTCATCGCCTCGGTCCGGTCGATGATGAGCGACCCGCCCGACGGCAGGAAGACCTTGCGCTCCAGCGCCTTGGCGATCTGCTCGTCCACCCGGTTCTTCGCGAAGATCGCACCGTTCTCGCCGTCCCACCGGCGCACCCGGTCCGCGAGGTTCGGCGCGACGTGCCGCACATAGGCGTCGACCGCGTCGAACGCGTCGTCGGCGTCTCCGGTCCCGTCGATCACGACCTCGGAGAAGTCCTCGGTGAACAGGTCGCGGACGATCCGCAGCGTCAGGTCGGGCTCGGCGTACAGCAACTGCGGCGCCGGGCCGCGGGATGCCTTCTTCTCGATGATCTCCCACTGCGCCTGCAACCGGTGGACGTCGCGGACCAGGTCGTCCTCGCCCGCGCCCTCGGCCGCCGTGCGGACGATGAAGCTCGCCTCATCGCTGATGTGCTGGCCGAGCAGTGACTTCAGCCGCTCCCGCTCGGCGACGGGCAGCTTGCGGGAGATGCCGGACAGATGGCCGCCCGGCGAGTACACGATGAAGCGGCCCGGCAAGGAGATATGGCTCGTCAGCCGGGCGCCCTTCGCCCCGATCGGGTCCTTCGTCGCCTGGACGAGGACGGACTGTCCCGACTTGAAGACCTTCTCGATCTTCTTCGACTCGCCCTCGGCGCCGAACGAATCCCAGTCGACCTCGCCCGCGTACAGGACGGCATTGCGGGCACGGCCGATGTCGATGAACGCCGCCTCCATCGACGGAAGCACGTTCTGCACACGACCGAGGTAGATGTTGCCGATGAGCGACGTGGCGCTCGGCCGGTCGACGTAGTGCTCGACCAGCATGTCGTCCTCGAGCACGGCGAGCTGCGTGTACTCGGGACGTTGCCGGATCAGCATCTGCCGCTTCACGGACTCACGGCGTGCCAGGAACTCGGCCTCGCTCAGCATCGGGCTGCGGCGGCGACCGGCGGCGCGGCCCTCCTTGCGACGCTGCCGCTTCGCCTCCATCCGGGTGGACCCGGAGATGCCGGTGACCTCGTCGGCCGCCTCGGCGGTCGTGCGGACACGGCCCCCGTCGGGCCCGGAATCCCCAGCCTCGCTGCGGCGGCGACGCCGACGCCGACGCCGGGTGCCCGACGTCTCCTCGCTCTCGTCGGAATCGGTCTCGTCGGAATCGGTCCCGCCTGCGGCGCTGTCGGTCTCGGTCGCCCCGTCCTCGGAGGCCGCGGGCTCCTCGTCCTCGGCCGCCGCGGCATCGCCGCCTCCCCGACGACGGCGACGACCTCCCCGGCGCCGCCGGCGACGGCCCGTCGTGCCGGTCGCCGGCTCCTGGTCCGCATCCTCGTCGTCGCTGTGGGCCTCGTCGTCGTCCACGTCGTGGGCGTCCAGCGAGATCGCATCGGCGAGGCTCTCCAGAACCTCGTCGGCAGACGGCCCGGAGGGCCGCTCACCGTCCTCGTCGTCCTCCGACGATTCCGTCTTCCGGTCGCGGCGCTCCAGGGCGGCCGCGGCCAGGGCCGCGGCGACCTCGTCCAGGTCGGTGACGCCCGCCTCGCCGGCGATCTCGTCGTCGGTGTCTTCGTCGGTCTCCTCGTCCGCGTCCGCGACGGCGGCCACCTGGTCGGCGGCCACCTGGTCGTCGGCCGTCTCGTCCTCGACCGCCGGTGCGGCGGTGGGCACGGTCTCCTCGACATCTGTCGCTGCCGGGGCGACGGCGGCCGTCAACTCGGCCAGCGCCTGCGCGACCTCGTCGCCGGTCTCGGCGGTCGCGTCGCTCACGGCGGCCGCACGGGAGCGGGAACGCTTCCGCGGCTGCCTCTCGGCGATCGTGGCCTTCAGCGCGGCGCCCACCGGGTCGAGGCCATCGTCCGCCGCGTCGCCGGACGCGGCCGGGTCCTCGGGTGCGGGCGTGGCGTCGGCGGGCGACGGATCGGGCGCGGCGACAGGACGCGTGGAACGTGCACGGGCGCGCCGACGGGGAGCCGCGGGCTCGGCCGGGGAATCGGGGACGGTGGCCTCGGCGGGCGCCTCGACCGCCGCCGGCTCCGCGGCAGGCTCGGTGGCGGCCTCGAGCGGCGCCTCCGCGCCGGACGCGGCGGTCTTGCGGGTGCGACGCCGCGGTGCCGACGCAGGCTTGGTCTCCTCGGCGACCGGCGCCGGCGGTTCGGCCGTCTCCGCCTCGGGCGCGGCGGCCTTCGGGGTGCGCGTCCGGGTGCGGCGCGGAGCCTTCGCCGGCGGTTCGGCGGCCGGAGGCTCCGGATCACCCGCGGTCTCGGCGGGCGGCTGCGTCGCCTCCGCGGTGGAATCCGACCCGGTCAAGGGTGCCGGCGGCCCGGCCGGCCGGGCCGCCCGACGCCGCCGCGGAGCCGGTGAGGCCGGGGCGTCGGAGGATTCGGGGGTCGTGGAAGAAGCGGATTCTGTGGCATCCGGGTCGAGCATTGCTCTCCTTCAAAGCGGCATGCGCCGCGGTGTCGGCCGCGCGAAGCGGCGAAGCCTGTCGCTCGACACGATCAGCCGCCGCGGTCGACTTCTCGTCGCGGTACAGCAAGCGGTAACCACCGCCGATCGTGCCTGCACGCACCCAGGGGCTGGGTACAAGGCCCAGTATCGCACAGCCTTCCGTGAACGTCGCTCAGGCCAGCGGGTCGGCCAGTTCGCCATCGCGCAACGTCCCTTGCCGAAGCCGGGTAGCACGCGCGGAAAGACCCTCGGGCACACCCGGCCGCACCCGACCGAGAGCCTGGACGACGTCGTCGGGACGGACCAGGGGCGTCCCGTGCTCGACGAGCAGATCGAGAACCCCGTCACGCACCTCCAGGGCGACGACCGGCCCACGCGCGTCGAACCGGCGGAGCCCGCTCTTCATCATCCGCTCCACGGCGACCTCGTCGGCGGCGAGGAAGGCCGTGACCGCGTCACGCAGCGTCTCCTCGTCCACCCCGGACACCTCGATGCGCCAGCGCGACCCCGTCAGACGGTCGGCAAGGGCACCGGCACGGGCGGGAACCGCGTCCAGCACGTCGAGGCCGGCGGGCAGAGACGCGTCGAGCGCATCCCGCACGGCAGCCGGGTCGCACTCCCGGACGAGGGCGATCTCGAGATACTCCGCCTCGCTGGCCGCGCCGGTCGGAGCCGCGTTCGCATACGAGATCCGCGGATGCGGCGAGAAGCCCGACGAATAGGCCATGGGCACGCCCGCCCGCCGCAGCGCACGCTCGAACGCCCGCGCGAAGTCGCGGTGGCTGGCGAACCGGAGCCGGCCCCGCTTCGCATAGCGGATGCGCAGCCGCTGGACGGGCGGCGCCTGCTGCGCCGGTTGCTGGCGGGCCATCCTCACCCCTGCCGCACGGCCACGATGGGCAGCAACGACTGGCCCGTCGGGCCGATCTGCGTCTCGGTCCCCATGGTCGGGCACACGCCGCAGTCGTAGCACGGCGTCCAGCGGCAGTCGTCCACCTCGACCTCCCCGACCGAATCCTGCCAGTCCTCCCACAGCCAGTCCCGGTCGAGCCCGGCGTCGAGATGGTCCCACGGCAGCACCTCGTCGCCGTCACGCTCGCGCGTCGTGTACCAGTCGACATCGACGCCGGTGCCGGCCAGAGCCTCGGCGGCACACGCCGCCCACCGCTCGTAGCTGAAGTGCTCGCTCCAGCCGTCGAAGATCCCGCCCGCCCGCCACACGGCCTCGATGACCCGGCCGACTCGCCGATCGCCGCGCGACAGCAGTCCCTCGACGATGCCGGGCTTGCCGTCGTGGTAGCGCATGCCGATCGCCCGCCCATGACGACGGTCGGCCCTGATCCGGTCCCGCAGCTTGCCCAGCCGGTCGTCGATCGTCTCGGCGGAGGCCTGCGCCGCCCACTGGAAGGGCGTGTGCGGCTTCGGGACGAACCCCCCGATGCTGACGGTGCAGCGGATGTCGCGGGTCCCCGACACCTCGCGTCCGGTCTCGATGACGCGGGCGGCCAGGTCGGCGATCGCGAGCACGTCCTCGTCGGTCTCGGTCGGCAGCCCGCACATGAAGTACAGCTTCACCTGCCGCCAGCCACTGGCGAATGCCGCGGCGACCGTACGGATGAGGTCGTCCTCGGTGACCATCTTGTTGATGACCCTGCGCATCCGCTCGCTGCCGCCCTCCGGCGCGAACGTGAGGCCGCTGCGGCGCCCGTTGCGGGACAGCTCGTTCGCGAGGTCGATGTTGAACGCGTCGACCCGGGTGCTCGGCAGCGACAAGGAGACGTTCGTCCCCTCGTAGCGGTCGGCGAGCTGGGTGGTGATCTCGGCGATCTCGGAGTGGTCGGCGCTGGACAGGCTCAGCAGACCGACCTCTTCGAGCCCCGTCGCCCGCAGTCCGCCCTCGACCATCGTCCCGATGGTCGTGATACCGCGCTCGCGCACGGGGCGGGTGATCATGCCCGCCTGGCAGAACCGGCAGCCGCGGGTGCAGCCGCGGAACACCTCGACCGAGTACCGCTCGTGGACGGTCTCGGCGACCGGCACCAGCGGCGCCTTCGGATAGGGCCAGTCGTCCAGATCCATCAGGGTGTGCTTGTGCACGCGGGACGGGACGCCGGGCCGGTTGGGGACGACCTCCGCGATCCGCCCGTCGGGCAGGTAGCCGACATCGTAGAAACGCGGCACGTAGGCGACCCCGGACGTGGCCAGCCGCACCAGCAGTTCGTCGCGTCCGCCCGGGCGTCCCTCCCGCTTCCAGGAGCGGATCAGCTCGGACACCTGAAGGGACGCGACCTCGCCGTCCCCGAGGATGGCGCCGTCGATGAAGTCCGCGATCGGCTCCGGGTTGAACGCCGCATGCCCGCCGGCCAGGACGATCGGATCGGCCGCCGTGCGATCGGCGGCGTGCAGCGGCATCCCCGCCAGATCGATCGCGTTGAGCAGGTTGGTGTAGCCGAGCTCGGTCGAGAAGCTCACGCCGAGGACGTCGAATGCGCGCACAGGACGATGGGCGTCCAGCGTGAACTGACCGATGCCCTCCTCGCGCATCAGCGCCTCGAGATCAGGCCAGATCGAGAAGGTCCGCTCGGCACAGATCCAGTCGCGCTCGTTGAGGATCTCGTACAGGATCGCGATCCCCTGGTTGGGCTGTCCCACCTCGTACGCGTCGGGGTACATGAGCGCCCACCGGACCTCGGTGCGCTCCCAGTCCTTGACGACCGAGTTGACCTCGCCGCCGATGTACTGGATGGGCTTGTTCACCCTGGCCAGCAGCGGTTCGAGCCGGTCGAACAGCGACGCAGGCGCCAATTCCACGACAGTCACCCAAAAACCCTAGCTCAGCCCGCATCCCCCCGGCCCCACGCGGGACCCGCCGATCGCCCCGTTCCGGTATGCCTCCGACCTGACGGCCGGCCCCTGCGCGTCCGGCACGGCGGGCGCCCGGTCAGGATCCCGAAGACGGCTTGCGCCCCTCCTCGGGAGGCATGACGGCGGTTCCGTCGAGCAGAGCGGCCCGCAGGTTCTCCTCGCTGACTCCCGTCGCGAGCACCTCGTCGCGGAGCTCGTCGACGACGACCGTCTCATGCGCCCACTCGGTGGCGCGATAGGCCGTCCGCGCAACCATGTGGGACGAGATCGGTGCGGTGACGAGCTGCAGAGCGGAGACGAGCGTGAGGAAGAAGAACGTCGGCCAGCTCGGCATGATGAGGAAGACGCCCGCGAGCACCAGCAGGACGCCCAGCACCTGCGGCTTCGTGGCGGCGTGCATCCGGGCCAGGACATCGGGGAACCGCACCTGCGCCACCGCGGCGGACAGGGCGAAGAACGCGCCGACGGCGATGAACAGGGCGCCGACGATGTCGAGGATCTCGGTCAGGGTCGTCATCGGTCGTCCTCTCCGGGCGTGCGGCCCTCCAGTCGCCGTTGGTACAGGGTGCTGTCCATGCGCGAACCGCTGATGAGCCGCGACATCGCGACCGCCCCCGAGAAGCCGAGCAGCGACAGCACCAGCATCATGGGCAGACCGGTGTCGAAGCCGGAGACGGCGATGCTGATGCCGATGGCGGCGATGACGATCGCGATCACGACGTCGGCGGCGACGATCCGGTCCAGGGCCGTCGGACCGATCACGATCCGCCACAGTGTGAGCGCGGCGGCGACCGTCAGCATCGCGCCGGCGATGAACAGGAGGACGATCTCGACGACGTTCACGGTGTCCCTCCACCTTCCTGCATCCGTGCGGACCCGGCCTCGTCGTCGGCGACCTTCGCTCGGTAGGCGACCAACTCGGCGGTGGACGCGAACGCCTCCATGACCCGCTTCTCGACGTCCAAGCCGGACCGACGTGTGCTTTCGATCTCCTCGGGCGTGGACACGTTGAACACGTGCAGGTACAGCACCCGGCGGAACCGGTCCGACTCCACGACCAGCGTGCCGGGGATGATGGCGATCATCTCGGCGGTCTGCGCCTGGTAGAGGTCGGAGTTCGAACGCAACTGCAGCTTCACGACGGCCGGCGTGATGTGCAGCCGCGGCTCGAACGCCTGCACCGCCAGCGCGAACGACGCGATGATGAGGTCGCGCAACTGCAGCACGATGAGCTTGCACAACCCCCACGAGCGGATGCGGCCCCGGAAACGGGTCGGCGGCATCGGGAACGCGACCGTCACGAGCCAGCCGACCAGCAGCCCCGTGAGAATGCCGAGCAGCGTGACCTCGCGCCACAGCGTCAGCCACACGACGCACAGCGCCGCGATGACCTTCCACTGGATCCGGAACCGCAGCCGGGTGCGCATCTTCATCGCACACCCCCCGGCAGGACGATGGTCACGTACGACCCGTCGAGAAGGCTCGCCGCGGCGCGCCCGCAGAAGTCGTACAGGGGGCCCGCCGCGATCGTCATGGCGATCCCGACCGCCAGCAGCAGCGTCGTCCCGACGATCATCGCCGGCGGCATCGCCGAACCGCCCTCGCCCTCGTCGTCCGGCTCGGCCGGGGTGTGGATCTGCGGCGGTCCCCAGAACGCCCTGCCCCACACCTTCGCCATCGCGTACAAGGTGAGCAGGCTCGTCACGAGCGACCCCGCGACCAGCACCCATGCCAGCGGCGTCCCGACCTCGATGCCGGCCGTCAGCAGGCCGAGCTTGCCGATGAAGCCCGACAGCGGCGGGATGCCGGACAGATTCATCGCCGGGATGAAGAACATGACCCCCAGCGCCGGAGACAGTCGCGCGAGTCCGCCGAGCCGGTCCAGCGAGGACGACCCGCCACGGCGGGCGATGAGGCCCGTGACGAGGAACAGCGTGGCCTGCACGGTGATGTGGTGGGCCGCGTAGAACACCGCGCCGGACAGGCCGGCCGGGGTCGCGAGGGCGACGCCGAACAGCATGTACCCGATGTGCGAGACCAGCGTGAAGGACAGCATCCGCTTGATCCCCACCTGCGCGATCGCGCCCAGGATGCCGACGATCATGGTGACCAGGGCGAACACGAGCAGCAGGTCGGTGAGGGGGCGTGTGGGGAACAGCAGGGTCTGCGTGCGGATGATCGCGTACACGCCGACCTTCGTCAGCAGCCCTGCGAACACGGCGGTGACCGGAGCCGGCGCGGTCGGGTACGAGTCGGGCAGCCAGGCGTGCATGGGGAACACGGCCGCCTTGATGCCGAACACGACCAGCAGCAGCAACTGGATCGGCAGTTGGACGTCGGCGGGGAGGTCGGCCAGCCGCAGCGACAACTGCGCCAGGTTGACCGTGCCGGTCGCGGCGTACACGGTCGCCAGCGCGATGAGGAAGAGCGTGGACGACACGAGGCTGACCACCACGTACGTCGCCCCCGCCTCCAGGCGCGGACCGGTGCCGCCGAGGGTCATGAGCACATAGCTGGCGAACAGGAAGATCTCGAACCCGACGTACAGGTTGAACAGGTCACCGGCGAGGAACGCGTTGGAGACCCCCGCCGCCAGCAGCAGGAACGTCGGGTGGAAGATCGACACCGGCGCCTCGCGTCGCGCCTCGTGCACGTCCATGCCGAGCGAGAACAGGAGAACCCCGAGCGCCGCGATGGCCGACATCAGCAGCATCAGCGCGGCAAGGCGGTCGGCCACGAGGACGATGCCCAGCGGCGGCGTCCACGCGCCCACCCACAGCACCTGCGTCCCGTACCGGTCGGTGAGGAACACGAGCACACCCGCGACGACGACGAGCGCGGACAGGGCGCTGATCGACACCACCCGCTGGGCGCGCGGCCGGCGGCCGAGGATGAGTGCGACCGCAGCCGCGGCGATGCACAGCAGGACGGGGACGGGCAGGATGTTGTTCATTCGCTCACCACGTCCTCGCCGGTGTCGGAGAACGTGACGTCCTCGAAGGACTCCGACTCGGAGTCGCGCTCGGCCAGCATCCGGATCCGCGCGTCCTCGACGTCGTCGACGACCTCGTCGTTGCCGTCGATCTGGAACTTGCGGTACGCCATCGTCATCACGTACGCGGCGACGGCCAACGTGATGACGATGGCGGTCAGCACCATCGCCTGCGGCAGCGGGTCGCTCATCTCCTCCGCCGTGGCGAGCCCGATGATCGGCGGCGCCCCCGCGGGGCCGCCCGCCACGAGGAAGAGCAGGTTCACGCCGTTCGAGGCCAGCAGGACGCCGACGAGGATGCGGCTCAGGCTGCGCTCCAGGATGAGGTACACCCCGGCGGCGATGAGGGAGCCGGCGACGATGCACAGGACCAGATTGGGCGTCACGACGGCCTCCTCGCCGACGGCAACGCCCGGAACGAGTCGGGTTCGGGGGCGGGCGCCTGCTCGGACTCCTCGTGCATGTCGATGCCCGATCCCACGCTGCGGACCAGGTCGAGGATCACGCCGAGGACGACGAGGAACACTCCGATGTCGAACAGCGTGGACGAGACGATGTGCACGTCGCCGAGAAGGGTGAACGGCCCGAACGGAGTGTTCAGCGTGTCCAACCCCGGGATCGAGAGGCGGAGGTCGTAGCTCTGCAGCACCCTGCCGCCGAACGCGACGGGAGAGACCGCCGCCAGCGCCGCGACCGACAGGCCGCTGCCGAGCAGGGCACCGGCCGGGAACGGCGCCGCCTCGTTCAGCTCCTCCCGACCCGCAGCCAGGTATCGCAGCATCAGTCCCATGCCGGCGACCAGACCGGCGGCGAAGCCGCCTCCCGGATAGTTGTGACCGGCGAACAGCAGGTACACGGCGACGACCATGATCACGCCGAACAGCAGGCGCGTCCCGACCTCGAAGATCAGCGATCGGTCCGCCTTCGGGCGGCGCAGCGAGCCGAGCAGCCACGGCACCGCCCGCTTGTCGACGCGCGCCACGTCCACCCGCTGCAGGTCGAGCGGCCGGTTGCGGAGGAAGATCAGCGACGCCACACCGGTCGCCGCGAGGACGAGGACGCTGATCTCGCCGAACGTGTCCCACGCCCGGGTGTCGACGAGGATGACGTTCACGATGTTCTTGCCGTATCCGAACTGGTACGCGGCCTCCGGGAAGGCGGTGGACACGGGCGTGGCCGTGCGTGCACCCGCCGCGAGATACACCAGGCCCGCGGCAAGGGCGCCCACCGGGACGGAGACGGCGATGCGCAGCCACCGCGACGACTGCAGAGGACGTTCGGTGAAGTACTTCGGCAGCTTGCGCACGATGAGCAGGAAGACGACGAGCGTCACGGTCTCGACCAGCACCTGCGTGAGGCCGAGGTCCGGCGCCCCGTGCATGAGGAACAGCAGCGCCGTCCCGTAGCCGGTCACGCCGACGAGCAGGATCGCCCGCACGCGGCCTCGCGCCGTCGCGGTGAGGAAGGCCGCGGCGATGACCACGACACCGACGGCGACCTGTCCCCAGCCGTCGGCGAAGGTGCCGGCCGGCCAGTGATCGCTCACGAGCAGGGAGCCACCGACCGAGGTGAGCAAGGTGATGAGGATGAGCGCGATGTACGAGGCGAGGGAGCCGCGCTGGATCCTCGCGGTGACCTCGACGGCGGACCGGTCCACGACGCGCATCAGACCCCGGTACAGGTCCTCGGCGCCGATCAGCGACGGGAACGTCTCCTGGACCGCGGTGATCCGGTCGCGCTGCCAGAACAGCACCGCACCGAGCGCGAGCGCGAGCACCGACAGTCCCAGCGGGAGGGTGAACCCGTGCCACAACGCGAGCCCGTGGCTCTCCTCCCCGGCGAACGGCGCGGCATACGGAGCGAAGACGTCGGTGACGGGATGCCCGAGGAAACCGAGGACGAGACCCGCGGTGGCGAGCACGGCGGGCGCGGTCAGGAAGCCCGCCCGCGCCGGCGCCACCTCGCTGTCGGCGATCCTCGGCTTGCGGGCGAAGGCACCCCACCAGAACCGCAGCGCGTAGGCGACCGTGAGGGTCGACCCGAGGACGACGGCGGCCACGAGCAGGGCGCCGATCGCCGGCGGCAGGCCGATGTCCCCGCCTCCGAGGAGGTTCGTGAACGCTCCGAGCGCCGCTTCCTTGGCAAGGAACCCGAACAGCGGCGGGAGGCCGGCCATCGATGCGGCAGCCAGGCCCGCCACGGTCGCGAGCACCGGAAGCCGGCGCCCGACCCCCGACAGCTCGCGCAGGTCGCGCGTGCCGGCGTTGTGGTCGATGATGCCGACGACGAGGAACAGCGTCGACTTGTACAGCGCGTGGGCGACCACCACCGCCAGCGCCGCGAGGGCGGCCGAGCGGGTCCCGAGCCCCGCGAGCAGCACCATGAAGCCGAGTTGGCTCACGGTCCCGTACGCGAGGACGAGCTTGAGGTCGGTCTGCCGCAGCGAACGCCACCCGCCGTTCACCATCGTGAGCACGCCGAGGACGATGACCGTCACGCGCCAGGCGGGGTTCTCTGCGAACAGGGGCGCCATCACGAGGACGAGGTACACGCCCGCCTTCACCATCGCCGCGGCGTGCAGGTACGCCGAGATCGGGGTGGGTGCGGCCATGGCGCCCGGCAGCCAGAACTGGAACGGGATCAAGGCGGACTTCGACAACGCGCCGATCAGGATCAGGATGCCCGCGATGCCGACGATCGGACCCGTGGGCGGCGCCGCGACGATCTCCGACAGGAGCAGGGTGCCGGCCTGGAAGCCGAGGGACAGCAGCCCGGCGAGCATGCTGAGCCCGCCTGCGGTGGTCACCAGCAGTGCGGTGAGCGCGGCCGACCGGTTGGCCCGCCGCGTGTTGTCATGACCGATGAGCAGGTAGGAGAAGACCGTCGTCAGTTCCCAGCACACGTACAGCAGGACCAGGTCGTCGGCCACGACCAGGCCCAGCATCGCCCCGGCGAACGCCGTCAGGACCGAGGCGGAACGGGGATGGGCCCCCTTCACCCAGTACCAGCGGCAGTAGATCAGGATCAGCGTCCCGACCCCTGTCACGATCAGCGCCAGGATCCACTGCACGAGGCCCATGCGCACCACGACCGAGACGCCCAGTGCGCCGATCCACTCGAATCCCTCGCTCACCGCGCCGCCTGCGAGGATCGTCGGCGACTGCGCGACCACCCAGGCGAACGCCGCCGCGGGGCCGAGTGCCAGCGCATAGAACGCCCGCGCTCCCCACACCCTGCACAAGGCGGGCGTCAGCGCCGCCAGTACGAAGTGGAGAAGGATCAGGACGAGCAAGCACGGCCCCCTCGAAAATGAGTAGCGGTCGACCTGCCGAGGGCCAGTCGATATCGGGAATGGGCTGAAGTTTAGCGGACGCGTTCTTCGCGCCGTCCCGATCGGCGCAGGTCATCGCCTGGCCGCGGCCGGAAAACGCGCGTTCAGGGGAGTCGGCCGTGCGGTGGCGTCTGGCCCCACGCCGTGCCCGTTCCCGCGGCGGGCGGCGGCGCCGCGGCGGGCGGCGGCGCCGCGGGGGGAAGCGAGGTGCCGTCGGGTCCGTACGCGCCCATGCGCCGGACACCGGATGCCTTCGCCATCAGCAGGACGACCACCGTCGCACCGACCAGGACCGCGATGTCGACGAGCAGCCATGGGCTGCCGACGCCCGACTGCCGGTCGAACATGCCGGAGATGTCGGTGAACGGCAACGACGCCTCGGCGAGGAGGTTGTTCACCACGTGGAGGACGATGGCCGCCTCGAGTCCGCCGGTACGCCAGGTCAGGACGGCGGCGCACACGCCGAACGTGAGGTAGAAGAGGTTCAGCCACGGGTCGCCGGCCCCGTGCAGGAGCATGAAGACGAGCGACCCGACGCCCGTCGCGACGACGAGGGCTGCCGTCCGCCCGCCGATCCACGACGCGACCGCGCGGGTCAGCAGTCCGCGGATCAGGTATTCCTCGCCCGCCGCCTGGAACGGGGTGGTGAGCAGGATCGTGACGATCAGGAACAACGACTGCTCGGGCCTCCACGAAAGGGTGGGGACGACCCCGTACAGCCACCACTGGACGCCCGTGTACACGAGCCAGATCGGGACGATCACCGCGACCACGCGCCCTGTCCACCGCCAGCGCATCCCGCCCACGACCGAGGTCAGCCACCTGGGGCGTTGCGCCGTCATCATCCAGGCGACGAGCAGGCTGATGGGCACGGCCGACGCGACGGCGACGTTGTTGACGGCGAAGAAGCCCGGTGTCGTCTGCTCGAAGGTGGTCAGCGGTCGCCCTATGGCCTGCCGGTAGAGCCCGTAGGCGATGACGAGCACGATCTGCACCACGACCCACATGCCTGCGGCGATCACCACCGCGAGCAGCCCCCGCCACCAGCGGTACCGGTCGCTGCGCCAGAACTGGTGGTACTCGGTCGGCGTCGCCGGGAACGGGCTCAGCACACGCAGCGGCACGGGCCCGAAACCGGTCGGACCGTACACCCCGCCCCACGCCGCGCCGCCCGGGGGGCCGAAGGGCTGCGGCGCGGTCCCGGCGGGATAGCCCTGCGTCCCGGGCTGCCCCGGATATGCCTGGCCCGGATACGCCTGTCCCGGATACACCTGGCCCGGATACACCTGGCCGGGAGAGGGCGCGCCCGCCGGGGGCTGAGGATGCGGCTGTCCCGGCACGTGGCCGGGGTACTGCTGCTCCGGATGGGTCTGGCCGGGATGCTCCTGCCCCGTCACGGGAGGCACGGACGCCTGCCCCGGCGGCTGCTGCGCAGGGTGCGACGGCGTCTGCCGGGGGGCGGGTGTCTGGTCGGCAGGGGGGTTGGTCACGGCGGAGCCTCGTCTCGGTCAGGCGTGCTCGGGGAACCAGAGCGCGATCTCGCGCGCGGCGGACTCGGGGCTGTCGGAGGCGTGGACGATGTTCTCCCGATTGGAGCTCGAGAAGTCGCCGCGGATCGACCCGGGTGGCGCCGCGATGCCGTTGGTCGGCCCGTTGAGGGCGCGCACAACCTCGATCGCCGCGGGACCCGCGAGGATCAGCGCGACCACGGGACCGGACGTGATGAACTCGCGCAGCGGCGGGTACCACTCCTGCTGCACGTGCTCGGCGTAGTGCCGATCGGCGAACGCCCCGTCGAGACGGCGCAGCGAGAGCGCCTCGATGGCCAGGCCCTTGCTCTCGTACCTGCCGAGGACCTGCCCGACGAGGCCGCGTCGCACGCCGTCGGGCTTGATGACGACGAGCGTCTTCTCCCACTGACTCATGGCGTGAACCTTACCGAGTGCGCCGGCACTCCCGTCGCCGCCATCCACAGGGGGCCCGCCCCCCGCACGTGATCAGACGCCGGCATCCTGCCGCTCCAGGCGGCGGCCGAGGACGAAGCAAATGGTCCAGATCATCGCGAACATCCCGCCGACGAACCACATCATCGGCACGACGAGCCCCACCGCGACGATGCCCGCCTGCGTCACCCAGCCGAGGACGTACCCCGCGACCCCGGTGCGCAGCAGTGCCGCGGCGCCGAGTGCCAGGACCGCTCCCGCCGCCCCGATCGCGGCCGCCGGCTGCCACGGCATCGCCTCGACCTGGATCATCGCCGGAATCGCCAGCCCGAACACGATCACCTCGAACACGAGCGTGCTCAGCAGCGCCGCCCGCATCGGGTTGTCACGACGCAGCATCGTCGGCGCCCTCGTCCTTGACGAGGAGGGTGCGGGCCTCCCCCGCGGCGATCACCGAGCCCACGATGAGGACGCCGGCACCCGGGCCGTCCTCGTCGGCCAGCTCGACGGCCACCTCGATCGCGTCCTGCATCGACGGCGCCACCCGCACCCGGTCGGCCCCGAACGCCTCCGCCGCGAGCTCGGCCAGCTCGGCGGCGGCGTACGCCCGGTCGACGTCGCGCATACCCGTCACGACGAGCGTTCCGATCTCGGGCTCCAGCAGGGCGAGGACGCCGGCGGCGTCCTTGTCCCGCATCATCGCGAGCACCCCGATCGTCGGGGCGAACCCGTACGCCTCGTTCACGGCCGCGAGCGTCGCGCGCACGCCATGCGGGTTGTGGGCGGTGTCGAGCACGACGGGCGGGGACGTCCGGACGAGTTCCAGCCGGGCCGGAGCCCGGACGTCGGCCAGTCCGTCGGCGACCACCTCGGCCGCGAGCGCCCGCCCGCCCAGCAGGGCCTCGGCCGCGGCGACGGCGAGCGCCGCATTCGCCGCCATGTGCGCTCCGTGCAGCGGCAGGAACAGGTCCGGGATCGGACCGCCCGCACCGAGGACGCGGATCACCTGACCGCCGACCGCGGGGGTGCGGTCGAGGAGGCCGAAGTCGATGCCCTCCCGCAGAGCCGGCGCGCCGACCTCGGCGCAGCGCGCGAGCAGCACCGCTGCGGCCTCGGGCTGCTGCCCCGCGAGAACCGCCGTGGAGCCGGGCTTGATGATCCCGGCCTTCTCACCGGCGATCTCGGCGACGGTGTCGCCGAGGATGTGGCGATGGTCCAGATCGACCGGGCAGACGACCGCCACGTCGGCATCGGCCGCGTTGGTGGCGTCCCACGTTCCGCCCAGCCCGACCTCCAGAACCATCACGTCGACCGGGGCGTCCGCGAACGCGGCGAAGGCCAGGCACGTGACCACCTCGAAGAACGTCATGCGGACCCCGTCGATCCGCTGTTCGTCCACGATCTCGACCAGCGGACGAACCGACGTCCACAGCTCATCGAACCGATCGGTCTCGATGGGACGTCCGTCGATGCAGATCCGCTCGGTCACGTCGCTGAGATGCGGCGAGGTGAAGCGACCGGTCCGAAGCCCGGCGGATCGCAGCAGGGCGTCCACCATGATCGCCGTGCTGCCCTTGCCGTTCGTCCCTGCGATCTGGACGACGGGGGCGGACCGGTGCGGGCTGCCGAGGAGGTCGAGAAGGGCCGCGACCCTGCCGAGCGTCGGGGCGACCCTGTTCTCGGGCCAGCGGTTCAGCAGTTCGGCGACGATGTCGGCGTGATTCCTCATGATGGTCGCAGCCTAGTTGCCCTCGGCGACGACGTCGGCAGCACGCGTCGGATGTGCGTTCCCGATACGCTCGGCCCTGGTGCGGTGACGCCTCGTCTCCCGTCGTCCGGCGCACGAGGCGGGCAGTCCGGCGACTCGGCGGCCGGCCCTGCGGCGGTGCCGGCACCCCGACCCCGCCGGTCGGCGGCCGTCGTCCTGCGTGCGACCCTCTAGGATCTCGCCTATGACCTCTGCCGAGACCACGCACTCCGTTCTGCCCACACCGTCGGTGCCGGAGTCCCCCGTCCTGGAGGGACTCGAGGAGAAGTGGTCGCAGGTATGGCAGGAGCAGGGGACGTACCGGTTCAAGCCCCCTGCGACGCGCGAGGCGGTGTTCAGCATCGACACACCGCCGCCGACGGTGTCGGGCTCGCTGCATGTGGGCCACATCTTCAGCTACACGCACACCGACCTCGTCGCCCGCTACCAGCGGATGCGCGGCAAGGAGGTCTTCTACCCGATGGGGTGGGACGACAACGGCCTGCCCACCGAGCGCCGCGTGCAGAACTTCTACGGCGTCCGGTGCGACCCGAGCGTCCCGTACGATCCGGGGTTCACGCCGCCCGAGAAGCCCGACCCGAAGCGACAGGTGCCGATCAGCCGGCGCAGCTTCATCGAGCTGTGTCACAAGCTCACCGCCGTGGACGAGCAGGTGTTCGAGAATCTGTGGCGGCATGTGGGCCTGTCCGTCGACTGGACGCGTCTGTACGCCACGATCAGCGACAGTTCGCAGGCGACCGCGCAGCGTGCGTTCCTGCGCAACTACCACCGCGGCGAGGCCTACCTCTCGGAGGCGCCGACGATGTGGGACGTGACGTTCCAGACCGCCGTCGCACAGGCCGAGCTCGAGGCGCGGGACTACCCCGGCGCCTATCACAGGGTCGCGTTCCACAGCCCCGCGGGTCCGGTGTACATCGAGACGACGCGCCCCGAGCTGGTGGCGTCCGTGTGCGCCCTCATCGCCCACCCCTCCGACGAGCGCTACCAGCACCTCTTCGGGACGACCGTCACCTCGCCGGTCTTCGGCGTCGAGATCCCCGTGCTCGCCCACCGGGCCGCCGAGCCCGACAAGGGGGCCGGCATCGCCATGTGCTGTACCTTCGGCGACCTGACCGACGTCCAGTGGTGGCGCGAGCTGAACCTGCCGACGCGCACGGTCATCCAGCGCGACGGCCGGCTCACCCGAGACACTCCGGAGTGGCTGGTGCATCCCGAGCCGTACGCGAACCTGGCCGGCAAGACGACCTTCTCGGCGCGCGAGGCGATGGTCGCCCTGCTGCGCGAGTCGGGCGACCTCGACGGCGACCCGGTGCCGACGCAGCGGAAGGCGAACTTCTACGAGAAGGGCGAGAAGCCGCTCGAGATCGTCTCGACCCGCCAGTGGTACATCCGCAACGGAGGGCGCGACGAAGACCTCAAGGCCGCCCTGCTCGCACGCGGGGAGGAACTGGCCTGGGTGCCCGATCACATGCGGCATCGCTACGAGAACTGGGTGAACGGCCTCAACGGCGACTGGCTCATCTCGCGACAGCGCTTCTTCGGCGTGCCGTTCCCCGTCTGGTACCGGCTGGACGACGAGGGCGAGCCCGACTACGAGGCGCCGATCCTGCCGACCGAGGCGGAGCTGCCCGTGGATCCGCAGAGCGAGGTTCCGCCCGGCTACGGCGAGGACCAGCGCGGCAAGCCCGGTGGCTTCGTGGGCGATCCCGACATCATGGACACCTGGGCGACCTCGTCCCTCAGCCCGCAGATCGTGTGCGGCTGGGAGACCGACCCCGACCTGTTCGATCTGACCTTCCCGATGGATCTCGCCCCCCAGGCGCACGACATCATCCGGACGTGGCTCTTCAGCCGCGTCGTCCGTTCCCACTTCGAGCACCACTGCCTGCCGTGGAAACGGGCGACGATCTCGGGCTTCGTGACCGACCCCGACCGCAAGAAGATGTCGAAGTCGAAGGGCAACACGGTCGTGCCGACCCAGATCCTCGGCACCTACGGCGCCGACGCGGTGCGCTGGCGCGCGGCGATGGCGCGTCCCGGCATGGACTCGCCGTTCGACGAGGCGCAGATGAAGGTCGGACGCCGTCTGGCCATGAAGGTGCTCAATGCGAGCCGCTTCGTGCTGCTGGCCTGCGGCTCCGACACCGGCGGGGACGTCACCAACCCGGCCGATCTGGCGATGCTGGCCGGGCTGCGCGAGACGATCGCCGGGGCGACGGCAGCGTTCGAGGAGTACGACTACGCGACGGCGCTGGAGACGATCGAACGCAACTTCTGGTCGTTCTGCGACGACTACGTCGAGTTGGTGAAGGAGCGCGCGTACGGCGGCCAGGACGCCGCCGGGGCGGCCTCGGCGCGGGCGGCGCTGCTGGGCGCGCTCGACGTCCAGTTGCGGCTGCTCGCACCGTTCCTGCCGTTCGTGACCGAAGAGGTGTGGTCGTGGTTCCGCACGGGTTCGGTGCACCGTGCGTCCTGGCCCGTGGTCGACGAGGTGACCGACGCGGGCGACGTGACGCTGCTGGCCGACCTCGCGACGGCGCTCGGCGAGCTGCGTGGCGCGAAGTCGGTGGCCAAGGTCTCCATGAAGACGCCGATCGCCTCGGCGCAGTTCGCCGGACCGGCCGATGTCGTCGCCCGGCTCGGCGCGATCGAGGCCGACCTCCGGTCGGTGGGGCGCATCGTCGGCGAGGTCACCTGGGCCCAGGCCGGCGACGAGCTGACCGCGCAGATCACCCTCGCAACCGCCGAATAGCGCGCCCCCCACCCGCCGAACGCTCTGTAACTGCCGGAAAACAGGCCGAATCCGGCAGTTGCAGAGCGTTCGGCGCGCTGGGCGTGAGGACCTTTCGTGCGGCAGACTGGCCCCGACACGCTCACACCCGGAGGTCCACATGCGCAGCTCCGCCGCGGCCGTCGCCGCCGTGCTCATCGCCGTGACGCTCGCGGCCTGCGCGAACACCTCCACCCGGACGACCCGCGAGCCCGGCAGCACCGTGACAGCCACGACCTCCGCGGGTTCGCTGGACCTGAGGGTGGGCGACTGCGTCGGCGATCTCGACGAGGGGTCCGTCGAGGACGTCCAGCTCATCCCCTGCGGCCAGGAGCATCACTGGGAGGCCTTCGCGACCAAAGACCTCTCCGGCGACGCCTACCCCGGCGCGACGCAGATCCAGGAGGAGGCCGGGGTGTTCTGCGGGGACGAGTTCGAGAAGTTCGTGGGGATCGCTGTCCAGGAGTCGACGTACGACGCACCGTACCTGTACCCCACGTCCGAGACGTGGGCCGCCGGTGACCGCGAGATCCTCTGCTTCGTGGGGCTCGCCACCGGCGGCATCACAGGATCCCTGGAGGACACGAAGGAGTGACGATGAGGATCGCGCCCACCCTGGCCGCCGTGGCGACGGGACTGCTTCTGACCGGCTGCGGCACCCCGCCGACACCGTCACCGGAGGCATCGACGCTCCCCGCGTCGCCGACGACCGCATCGGGCACGGCCCTGCCGCCGAGCGAGACCGCGACCCCCTCCGCGCCGACCGGCGCCGCCTCCGCGACCTCGACGGAGACAGCGATCGCGCCCGCCCCGACGGCAGCCTCCACCGCGACCGCGCAGCCGTCCGACACGATGACGACGCCCGTGGTGGTCGTCCAGAGCAGTTCGACGCTGTCGGTGATGTGTCACAACGCCGAACTCATCGTGCAGGCCGAGAATGCGGTCATCTCGGCCGAGGGCACCTGCGTCGGCGTCATCGTCATCGGCGACGAGAACCGGATCACGGTGTCCCGCGCCGAGGGCGAGGTGAAGCTCTACGGCAGCCGCAATCGGCTCACGTACTCAGGAGATGTGTCCGTGCGTGACCACGGCACCGGGAACACCGCCACGCGCCGCTGATCGCGACGCGGAGGAGCAGCGCTCCGACGCTCAGGCGCTCTTCTCGCGGCGTTCGGCGAGCTGAGCCTTGGTGAACAGTTGCGGCGCGCCGATCCCCCGGACGACGTCGGCGTCCACCAGCACCTGCGCGACGTCCTCGTTGCTGGGCACGTCGTACATCGCCACCAGGAGGATGTCCTCCAGGATGGATCGCAGCCCCCGGGCACCGATGCCGCGCGCCAGCGCCACCTCGGCCAAAGCGGTGATCGCCTCGCCGGTGAACTCCAGATCGACGGCGTCCAGTTCGAACAGCTTGCGGTACTGCTTCACCAGCGCGTTGCGCGGTTCGACGAGGATGCGGCGTAGCGCCGAGACGTCCAGCGGGGCGACGGTGGCGATGATCGGCAACCGGCCGATGAACTCGGGGATCAGGCCGAACCGGTGCAGGTCTTCGGGACGCACCTCGGCGAACGGGTTGTCGCACGCCGGGCGCCTGGTCTCGAGATCGTTGTTGAAACCGAGCGGCCGCTTGCCGACCCGGGCGTTGATGATCTCCTCCAGCCCGGCGAACGCCCCGCCCACGATGAACAGGATGTTCGTGGTGTCGATCTGAATGAAGTCCTGGTGCGGGTGTTTGCGCCCCCCCTGCGGAGGAACCGAGGCGGTCGTCCCCTCAAGGATCTTCAACAGCGCCTGCTGCACGCCCTCGCCGGACACGTCGCGCGTGATGGACGGGTTCTCGCTCTTGCGAGCCACCTTGTCGATCTCGTCGATGTAGATGATCCCGGTCTCGGCACGCTTGACGTCGAAGTCGGCGGCCTGGATCAGCTTGAGGAGGATGTTCTCGACGTCCTCGCCGACGTATCCGGCCTCCGTGAGCGCGGTGGCGTCGGCCATCGCGAAGGGGACGTTCAGCATGCGTGCCATCGTCTGCGCGAGATAGGTCTTGCCGCAGCCGGTCGGGCCGATGAGGAGGATGTTCGACTTGCCCAGCTCGACGATGTCATCGTCGGAGGCGCGACGGGCAGGAGCACCGGACTGCGCCTGGATGCGCTTGTAGTGGTTGTACACGGCGACCGCCAGCGACCGCTTGGCGGCGTCCTGGCCGATCACGTACGAGTCGAGGAAGGTGACGATCTCCTGCGGTTTCGGAAGCTCCTCCAGGGTTCCCACCTCGGGACCGTCGGAGAACTCCTCCTCGATGATCTCGTTGCAGAGATCGATGCACTCGTCGCAGATGTACACACCTGGACCCGCGATGAGCTTCTTGACCTGCTTCTGGCTCTTCCCGCAGAACGAACACTTCAGCAGGTCGCCCGACTCTCCGATGCGTGCCACCGCTCCTCCTCTCTGGACCCACCCTAACCCGCGGGGGCGATCCGCCCTTGGCGTTTCGCCCCCGAAGGCCAAGATCAGTCGGCGCCCTTCATTGACGTCAGGATGTCGTCGATGATGCCGTACTCGACGGCCTGCTCCGCGGTCAGGTACTTGTCGCGCTCGATGTCCTTGGAAACCTCGGCGACGGGCCGCCCGGTGTCGTCGGCCAGCATGTGCTCCATGAGATCGCGGATACGCATGATCTCGCGGGCCTGGATCTCCAGATCGGACGACTGGCCGTAGCCGCCTTCGGTCGCCGGCTGGTGGATGAGGATGCGGCTGTTGGGAAGCGCCATCCGCTTGCCCTTCGTGCCGGCGGCCAGGATGACGGCCGCAGCGGACGCGGCCTGCCCGAGGCACACCGTCTCGATGTCGGGCTTGATGTAGCGCATCGTGTCGTAGATCGCGGTGAGAGCCGTGAAGGACCCGCCCGGCGAGTTGATGTAGATGCTGATCTTGCGCTCGGGATCCATCGACTGCAGGCACAGCAACTGGGCCATCACCGCATTGGCGATGTCGTCGGAGATCGGCGTGCCGAGGAAGATGATCCGGTCCTCGAACAGCTTGGTGTACGGGTCGACACGGCGCACACCGTACGAGGTGCGCTCCTCCCACTGCGGGATGTAGTAGTCCATCGACGGCCCGGCGGGGGCGATCCCCATGGGCATCGTCGGCATGCGGAACTCGCTCACTGGTTCGGCCCCTCCGTCTTGATCTGCGCCGCGCGTTCGTACACGTGGTCGATGAAGCCGTATTCCTGCGCCTGCTCGGCGGTGAACCACCGGTCGCGGTCGGAATCGGCCTCGATCTGCTCCAGCGTCTGACCGGTGTGCTCGGCGATGAGGCGGGCCATCTGCGTCTTGATGTGCAGGGACTGCTCGGCCTGGATGCGGATATCGGATGCTGTGCCGCCCAGGCCGCCGGACGGCTGGTGCATCATGATCCGGCTGTGGGGCAGCGCGTACCGCTTGCCCTTCGTGCCGGCGCTCAGCAGGAACTGTCCCATGGACGCCGCCAGGCCCATCGCGACCGTCGCGACGTCGTTGGAGATCCACTGCATGGTGTCGAAGATCGCCATGCCGGAATCGACCGATCCCCCGGGGGAATTGATGTAGAGATAGATGTCCTTCTGGGGGTCTTCGGCATTGAGCAGCAGCATCTGCGCGCAGATGGCGTTCGCGTTCTCGTCGCGCACTTCGGATCCGAGGAAGATGATCCGGTTCGCGAGCAGCGCCTGGTAGACGTTGTCGGTCATGCCCATTCCGCCGCCGGCTGTCTGGGCGACCGGCGAATGCAGGTCAAAGGAAGTCACACCCAGAACCTACCTGGCCCCGGCGTCTTTCCGGAGGCGCGCCGGTGCCTGTTCGCTGTCGGCGCAGTCAGCGCGTTCCCCGGGAAACACACCGGCATTGCCCTCTCGCGGTCGCTTCTAGACTGATTCCGTCACCGCGGTCCCGGCCGCAGGCAGTGAGGTCACGGCGTGAGGATTGATCCCGTCCTGCTCACCCTCCCCTTCGAGGGCCGCTGGCAGGCGCGCAACAGCCCGGCACGGCGCGTGCCCAGCCACGGGACGGAGCTGTTCGGGACGACGTATGCGATCGACTTCGTCCCGGTGGACGACCGGGGCCGGTCCGCAGCGATCTCCTGGCGGACCCTGCTGGCCACGGAGCCGGCCGAGGGGTTCACCGGGTTCGGCCGGACGGTCCGCGCACCGGCCCGGGGAGTCGTGGTGTCGGTGCACGACGGCGAGGAGGATCACGTCGCACGCCGGTCACCGGTCGCCGGCCTGCCGTACCTGCTGGGCCAGCGGGCGCGCGCCGGTGCGGGCGTGACCGCGATCGCCGGCAACCACGTCGTCATCGCGCTCGGCGCGGCCGGGCCGTACGTCCTGCTCGCGCACCTGCAGCGCGGTTCCGTCCGCGTTGCCGCCGGTCAGAGCGTCTCGCGCGGCGACGCCATCGGCTCGTGCGGCAACTCCGGCAACAGCACACAGCCGCACGTCCACGTCCAGGTCACCGACTCGACGCGATGGGACGCGGCCCACGGCCTGCCCCTGGCGTTCACCGACTACCGGGTATCGGGGACGACGCGGGACGTGCCCTGCGGCGTGCCCGCCGAAGGACAGATCGTCGAGCCCGGTCCCCGCGCCTGACTCCGCCGCGCCCGGCCCGGCCGCGCCCGGCTCCTCGAACGCGCGAACCGCCCGTCCCGGTTCGGGACGGACGGTTGGCGGCTGCCGTCGACGGCGCCGAGCGTTCTGCGGCGCGGGTGCTCTACTCGGAGTCGGCCTCCGCGACCACCTCGGCCTCGACGACCTCCGTGCTGTCGGCAGGATCCGTCGCGTCGTCGGCGTCGCTCTCGTCGGCACCGCTCTCGTCGGCCACCTGCGCGGCCGCGGTCGCGGCGGCGATGAGGTCCGCGTACGGGTCCTTGACGTCGACGGGCTCACCGTCGGTGTCGGTGACGGTCGCAGCCTCGAGGACCACGTTCAGCGCCTTGTTGCGGCGGATCTCCCCCATCCACTCGGGAAGGTGGTTGTGCTCCATCATGTGCTGCGCCTCGGCCTCGGGAGTCGAGTTGTTCTGCGCGGCCTTGCGGATGAGCAGTTCGGTGAGCTCGTGCTGCTCGACGGAGAGCTCGCGGTCGTCGGCGATGGTGTCCAGCAGGAGCTGGGCCTTGATGGACGTCGCGGTCTTCTCGGCCAGATCGGCCCAGAAGGCGTCCTCGTCGGCGAACGGCTCGTCCGACTGCTCCAGGTACTGCGCCAGCGTAAGCTGCGCCCGCCCGAGCTGCTGGGTGATCGACTCGGTGCGCGCCTCGATCTCGTCGGCGAGCGCCTTCTCGGGCACCTCGAAGTCGGCCAGCTCCACGGCGGCCTCCAGGACCTTGTCGCGGGCGTCGCTGAGCTGGTCCATGGCCAGGACGCGGTCGAGGCCGTTGGCGAGATCTGCCCGCATCTCCTCGACGGTGTCGAACTCGCTGACCAGTTGCGCCCACTCGTCGTCGACGTCGGGGAGCTCGATCTCCTGGACCTTCTGGACCGTCACCTGGATGTCGGCCTTCTCGCCCTTGGCCGTGCCGCCGGCGAGCTCGGTCGAGAAGGTCGCCGAGTCGCCCGCCTTCAGCCCGACGATGGCCTCGTCGAGCCCGTCGACCATGCCCGGCTCACCGACGATGTGCGTGACACCCTCCGCGGTGCCGTCCTCCACCGGCTCGCCGTCCTGGGACGCGAGAAGGTCGATGACGACCTGGTCGCCCTCCTTCGCCGCCCGGTCGGTGTCGGTGGTGGTCGCGAACCGCTTGCGCATGACCTCGATGCGAGCGTCCACCTCGTCGTCGACCGACGCCTGCGGCTTCACCTCGACGGCGATGGCCGAGAAGTCGGGCAGGTCGAACGTCGGCCGCACCTCGACCTCGGCGGTGAACTCGATCACCTCGCCGTCCTCCAGCTTGGTGACGTCGATCTCGGGATTGCCGAGCGGGTTGAGCCCCTGCTCGGACACGGCCTGCCCGTACGCGTTCGGAAGGGCCGCATTGATCGCCTCCTGCAGCACGGTGCCGCGGCCGAAACGCTGGTCGATGATGGCGGGAGGCACCTTGCCCTTGCGGAATCCGGGGATGCTCACCTGCTCCGCGATCTCCTTGTAGGCCTTCCGCAGGTGCGGCTCGAGTTCGCTGAACGGAACCTCGATGACGAGCTTGACCTTGGACGGGCTCAGTTGCTCCACAGTGCTGGACAAAGAAGTACTCCTGATTGGATGTGCGCGGCCCGTCGGCGGACCGTGGACAGACTCGCCAATCCTAGCGATCGGCCGGGGGCTGCGGAAACCGGGCGGGCATCAGCGCGTGGTGGCGTCGGCGGCCGGGACCTCGGCCTCCTGCTCGGCGGTGTCCGCGGACACCTCCGCCTGCCCTTCCGCGTCCGCCGTCTCGGCGTCCGCCACGGGCTCCTCGGTCACCTGCTCGGCCTCGGCCGGGACCGGCGTGCCGGCCGGCTCCTCGCCGGCGATGACCGGCTCGCCCATCAGGGCGTTGAGCCCGGCGTTGCCGCCGAGGGTGGCCAGCATCTGACGGACGTTGGCGAGCTGCGTGTTGATGCTGTCGCGCCGGGCGGTGATGGCGGCGAGCTCGCGCTCGGTCTCGCGCCGGATCCGGTCGGCCTTGGCGCGGGCCTCTTCGATCGCCGTCGCGGCTTCCTGCTGCGCGCTGTTCACCAGGACCTCGGCGTGGCTCTTCGCCTCGGCGAGGATCTGCTGCCCCTCCTGCTCGGCGGCGGTGCGCTGCTCCTCGACGGCGGCCAGAGAGGCCTCCTGCTGCTCCATCTGGGCGGCGAAGTCGGCGGCGGCCTTGTCGCGCCGGGTGGCGAGCGTCTGTTCGAAATCGGCGGCTGCGGCCGCGGCGCGGGCCTGCTGCTGCTCGTAGTAGGCCTCGGCCTCGCCGCGCCGGGCGGATGCCTCGCGATCGGCCTGGTCGAGGATGTCGTTGGACTGGCGGCGCGCGGTCTCGACCAGGCGCAGCGCCTCGGCGTCGGCCTTGGACGCCACGTCGGCCGAGTACCGGTCGGCACCGGTTCGGGCCAGTTCGGCCTCGCGCTGGGCCGTGCCCACGACCTCGTCGGCCGTGGTCTTGGCGGTGGCGGTGATCTCCTCCGCCTCCTCCTGGGCGAGGGTGAGGATGCCGCCGACGCGCTGGCCGAGGTCTGCGAAGGTCGGCGGGGCGGACGCCGCCTCCTGGGCGGCCGACAGACGCGCAGCCTCCTGCTTGGCCTGGGCGAGTTCCGCGTTCAGCGCCTGCACCTGAGACTCCAGCTTCGTGACGGCCACCGTCGCCGATCCCGCCTCGCGGTTGGACTCCTCCAGCGACTGCTGCAGCTTGGCCACGACCGCGTCGACCTCGTTCGGGTCGTACCCACGCATCACATTGCGGAATCTCTGTTCACTCATAGTCCGGTCTCTCCGTCGCTCTCGGTGTCTTGCGTGTGCTTCGTCTCGCCCACGGCCAGGGCTTCGATCACGCCCGACATGCTGCCGAGCTGGCTGGTGATGTCGTCCCGGCGACGTGTCAGCGCGGCGATCTCCTGCCGCGCCTGCTGCAGCATGGACCGCGCCTCCGCGCGGGTCGTGGCGGCCTCGGTGCGCGCGTCCTGCAGAAGCTTCACGGCCTCTTCGCGCGTGGCCATCGTCTCGGAGAAGGCGGTGCGCTGCATGGTCTCCAGGTCGGCTGTCACCTGCTCGCGCAACTGACGGGCACCCCGGTCCGCCTCGTCGAGCCGCCGCTTGGCGCGCGCCACCTGTTCCTCGGCCTCCTCGGCGGCCTCGGTGCGCAGGCGGGCGGCCTCGGCCGCCGCGGCCCGGGCGGTCTCGACGGCATCCTGCTCGGCGGCGGCGAGAAGCGCCGCCGCTCGCGCTCGGGCGGCGTCGCCTTCGACCTGGGCGGCCTCGACGCGGACACGGGTGTCGTGCTCGGCCTGGGCCAGCAGGATCTGCGCGCGTTCGCGCACCTCGCGGACGTGGGTCGTGAGCTGGTTGTGCGTCTGGGCCTTGTGGGACGCCGCCTCGGCGTGGGCGCTGTCGAGGACGTCGGCCATCGTGTTGTTGGTCCACGCGACGTGCGCCTCGGCGGCCGACACGAGCTCGTCGTGTTTCGCCTGCGCGTCGGCACGCAGGCTCTCTGCCTCCGCGGCGGCCTCCTGCCGGAGCTGCGCGGCGGCGGCCTCGGCGGCTGCGACGATGTCGCCGGCCCTGCCGCGCTCGCCCTCGGCCCAGCCCTCCACCTCTGCACGGAGCCGGTCGGACTCTTCCTGCGCGGCGGCGCGCATCGTCGCGGCCTCGTCCGCGGCGGTCCGGCGCACCGACTCGGCGTCCCGCCGCACCGCGTCGCGGAGGCGCTCCGCCTCGCTGTGGGCGGCGGCGCCTTCGGCCGCGGCGGCGTCGCGGACCTCGTCGGCCGACGCCTGCGCGGTGGCCTGGAGCTCCTCGACCTCCGTCTGCGCCGCGGTGACGAGGCGCTCGGCCTGCGCACGCGCGGAGGCGACGACGTCCGCGGCGGTCTTCTCGGCGGAGGTCGCGATCATGCGCGCCTGATCGGCCGCATCGCGCAGGATCGTCTCGGAGTCGGCCTGCGCCTCGGCGAGCCTGGTCTTGGCCTTCGCGAGCGACGCGTCGGCCTCGGCGCGCTCGGCCTCGGCGGTCAGCGTCTGCGCGTTGACCTCGTCGCGACGCGCCTCGGCCTCGGCCAGCATGCGTCGCGCATCGGCTTCGGCCTCCGAACGCAGCCGATCCGCCAGTGCCTGCGCCTCGTCAAGGATTCTCGCCGCATGCCGGGACAGATCGCCGCCCTGCCACGACACGCCCGGCACAGCTCCGTTCGCCGGGTGTGCCATGGGTCCATTTTCCCCGCTGACATACCGGCCAGGCAACCTCGGTAACCTATGGGTCACGCCTGCGGAAAAACCCGTTCGCCGGGTTCTCCCCACTCCGACGGGACGGATCGGTGAGAACCACCACGTGTTCGGACATCTGGCGCGAAATCGTCGTGCGGCGGCTCGGGTCGAGCCGGTCCGAGCCGCACCCATGACCGTGCCGAGGCGCACAGTCCGCACGGATGGTCGCGCGGCACGGGATCCGCGGGGTGCGGCACGCGGACCAGCACCGCACGAGCCGCCCGTCCTCGCTCCGGACGCCCCCGCTCCGTCAGCGGACCGTGCGTGCCACCTGTGTCAGATGACTGGCCTGCGGCGGCAGGAGGCGGAGCTGCTCGGAGAGGAGGCGTGCATGCTCTGCCACCTGTTCGCCGTAGTCGTGCAGGGCGGCATCGTCGATCCGGAAGGCCGGGCCGATGATGCTGATGGCGGCCACGATGTCACCTCCGGAGTCGATCACCGGGGCGGCCGCCGCGGTGGCGTCGGGTTCGACGGCGGTGGCCCGGGACATCGCGAACCCCTGCTGGTTCACCCGCCCTTCGAGTGCCGCGCCGAGGGCTGTCCCCGCGGTGCCGATGGCCCGCCCGACCCAGGTCGCGTGCCGGATCGCGCGTGGGCTCTCCACCTGCTTCAGGTAGGTCGCCGCGTCCTGTCCGCGGGGCGTCGCCAGATAGGCCGTCTCACCGGTGTAGTCCGCCAGTTGCCGCAGGTGCGGTTCGGCCATCGTGACGATCTCGAAGTTCGCCAGCGCGATCGCGCCGATCTGGAGCACCGCGGGACCGGCCTTGTACACATTCGCGGCGGTACGCACCAGGAACCCGCCCGACTCCAGGCTCTTCAGCAGTCGCGCGGCGGTGCTGACGGGGAGCCCCACCCGCCGCGCCGACGCGCTCAGCGACAGTCCCGACGGCGCGACCGCGACCTCCGACAGCAGGCGCAGTGCACGATCGACGGTCTTGGAGTTGTGGGCGGAATCGCCGGCGGCGGAGCTCACGGCACTCGCCTCGCCGGGCTGGACGCGACGCGGGGGTTCATCATTCGGCCACCGCGCGACGGTATGCGGACCGACGACCGAACAAGGCCTGCTGCCGATCGTCGAGATAGGAGAGCGGATCGATTCCCTCGAACCCCCGCGGCGGCAGATCCGCGGCGATCGGGAAGGACGGGCTCAGGCGCCTCGTCGCGTCGATGCCGAGCTTCGAGGAGACGTAGTCCGGGCCCGTGTCGCGCAGCAGGCGGACCGCACTGGGGTCCATCTTCATCCCCCGGGCGCCTTCGACGACCACCAGATCGTCGGCCGCCTGGGAGCGGACGTTGACCGCCCACAGCACACGTGCGTCGTCGAAGATGTCGATGTCGTCGGCGTCCACGACCACCACATGCTTCAGGAAATGGTCGGCCGCCAGCGCCGCGAGGATCGCCTGCTTCCCGTCGCCCTCATGGGTCTTGTCGATGGCGACGAAGGCACCCAGCCCGCCACTGTGGAAGGGCACCCGCACCGATCGCACCCCCGGGACACTCTGCCGGACCCGGTCCAGCAGGCGTGCCTCTCGCCCGGGGTACAGCCACAGGCACAGATGCTCCCGATGGGTGGGGTGCAGGTCCAGGAAGATCGGAAACTCCTTCGTCGATACCGCGGTCACCCGGCACAGGGGTGCGGTGGTCGCACCATAGTAGTAGGAGAACTCGCCGAACGGCCCCTCCGACACCGACTGCCCCGGGTCGACGAACCCCTCGACGACCACCTCGGCATCGGCCGGGATCGGCAGGTCCACCGTCAGGCCGTCGACGACCCGCAGCGGCGATCCGAGCAGCGCCGCCGCGAGCCGGTGCGTGTCGATGCTCACCGGGTTCTTCACCTGCGACGCCATCAGGTAGGCGGGGTGATGGCCGATGACGATGGCGATCGGCACCGTCTCACCCGTCGCGCGGGCCCGCGCGAAGATCCGGCCGAGATCGTGATCGGGGGCGGCGTTGACCGTGACGTGCCGCCGGTCGGTGATCATCATGCGGTACATGCCCGTGTTGATGGCGCCCGTGGCCGGGTCGCGGGCGATCACCACGCCGGAGGTGATGTAGCGGCCCGCGTCGTCGCGCGAGTGCACCGCGAACGGGAGGGCGTCGAGGTCCACGTCGTCGCCCGTGCGGACCACGTGCTGCACCGGTGCCCCGACCACCTGCTCGACGTCCCCCAGCGGGCCGCGGGGCAACGCCAGCACGTGGTCGAGCAGCGCGTCGACGCCGACGCCGACGGACTGCGCCAGCCGCCTCCGGCTGCCGAAGGTGCCCATGAGCACCGGGAAGGGGGAGCCGGACACGGCGCGGAAGAGCACCGCCGGGGCCCCGAGCGGCTCCAGGGCCTTGGTCACCGCGGCGATCTCGGGGCCGAGCCCGACCGGCCGGTCGATCACCACGAGCTCGCCGTCGTGCGTTCCCAGATAGGCGAGGTAGGACGGCAGATCGTGTCCGGTGGACGCGGCCATGGCCGTCACCGCCCCAGCTCGATCCCCGCAACCGGCACGAACCGTCCGGCCAGGACATCGACGGCGAGGGCCTCCATGTCCTGCGCCAGGGCGCGATCCTGGGCGAGGAACTCCGAACGCGTGCGCACCAGTCGATACGCGTCGCGCAGCGCGGGGGCCGGGGCTCCGCCGTTGCGCAGGTCGAGTCCCTGCGCCCCGGCCAGCAGTTCGATCGCGACGACATAGGCGGCGTTGCGCGCCATCTCACCCAGCCGGCGGCTGCCGTGTGTCGCCATGCTGACGTGGTCCTCCTGCCCGGCGGAGGTCGGGATCGAGTCCACGCTCGCCGGGAAGGCCCGGGAGCGGTTCTCGGCGACCAGCGCCGCCGAGGTCACCTGCGCCATCAGATACCCGGAGTTCAGGCCGGCGCCCTCCATGAGGAACGGCGCCAGACCGCTCATGCTCGCGTCCATCAGGACGGCGGTGCGGCGTTCCGAGAGGGACCCGATCTCGCACAACGCCATCGCGACGACATCGGCGCTGAAGGCCACGGGCTGGCCGTGGAAGTTCCCGCCCGAGAGGACGAGACCGTCGGCCGGGAACATCAGCGGATTGTCCGACACGGCATTGGCCTCGCGCGCCAGGACGTCGGCGGCGTAGGTCAGAAGGTCCAGCGCCGCCCCCATGACCTGGGGCATGCACCGCAGCGAATAGGGATCCTGCAGGCGCCGGCCGGGGAACTCGACGCCGAGGACGCTGCTGCCCTCGACGAGTGCGCGGAGACTCTCCGCGATGCGGATCTGCCCGCGTTGCCGGCGGATCTGCTGAATGCGATCGTCCAGGGCCGCGGGTCGACCCGCCGCGGCCTCCATCGTGAGCGCGCCGGCGACGACCGCCGCGTTCAGCACCCGCTGGGCCAGGAACAGCCCCCGCAGCGCGAGAGCCGTCGACACCTGCGTTCCGTTGATGAGCGCCACGCCCTCCTTGGGCCCGAGCTCGACGTGCTCGATACCCGCGTCGGCGAAGGCGTCTCTGGCCGGGAGGATCTTGCCCTGGTACTGCACGTCTCCCACGCCCGTCATGGCTCCGACCAGGTGCGAGAGCGGCGCGAGATCCCCCGAGGCGCCGACCGAGCCCTGCGCGGGAACGACCGGCAGGAGGTCGGCCTCCAGCATTCTCGCGAGTGTCTCGACGATCGTCCGGCGCACCCCCGAGTGCCCCTGGGACAGGCAGCGCACCTTGATCACCATCGCCGCACGGACGACCTCGGGGGGCAGCGGATCGCCGACGCCCACCATGTGCGAGGCGATGACCCTGCGTTGCAGTTCCAGCAGTTCCTCCGGCGAGATCCGGCGGTCGGCGAGCTTGCCGAAACCCGTGTTGACGCCGTAGACGACGTCCCCGTTCGCGATGGCGTCGGTGATGACCCGGTTGCCCCGATCGACCTGTTCGAGGGCCTGCGGATCCACCTCGACCCGCACCGGTCCGAGGAACGGCTTCTCCAGATCCTCCAGGGCGAGGTCGTCGGTCGTGATCGCGATCGTGAGCATGGGTGTCACCTTTCGTTCTCGGGAATGGATGCGCGGCCGCCGGCCCACTCGCGCCGCTTCGAGGAGTCGAGCCCGAGATGGTCAAGCAGCCGCGCGACGCCGTCGTCGACGAGTTGGTCGATCGACTCCGGTCGCAGATAGAAGGCCGGGACGGGGAGCGCGATGGTCGCCCCCATCAGGGTCGCCGTCTCCAGGTTGCGGATGTGGGTGAGGGTCAGGGGCGACTCGCGCACCAGCAGCACGAGCCGGCGCCGCTCCTTGAGAGTGACCTCGGCGGCCCGGGTCAGCAGGGTCGACGTCACGCCGTTCGCGATCTCGGCCAGAGACCGCACCGAACAGGGAGCGACGACCATGCCCAGGGTGCGGAAGGAGCCGGAGGAGATCGCGGCGCCCACATCCCGCACCGCGTAGCTGTGGTCCGCCCGCGCCCGGAGATCGCGCGGCGTCAGGTCGGTCTCGTAGGCGAGGGTCATCTCGGCGGCCTTCGAGACCACCAGGTGGGTCTCGATTCCGAGCGCGCGGAGCTCGTCCAGGATCCGGATGCCGTAGACGACTCCCGAGGCGCCGCTGATGCCGACGACCACGCGCTGCGGGACGCCGCCGGTGCGATCGGGCATGTCAGGCCTCCGACGGGGTCGCGCCGAGGAGTCCGGGCACCTTCACGTTGATCGACCGCAGCTCGGCGAACGAGTCGTACTCCTCCAGGGACTCCTCGCGTCCCGTTCCCGAGGCCTTCAGCCCGCCGAAGGGGCTGCCGGGATAGTGCCGGTTGGCGTCGTTGACCCAGACATACCCCGCCTGCAGGTTCATGGCGACGCGCATCGCGCGGTCCAGCGACCGGGTCCACACCGCCGCGCTGAGACCCAGCCGGGTCTCGTTGGCCCGTTGCAGGGCCTCCTCCTCGGTGTCGAACGGCTGCACCACCAGCACCGGGCCGAAGATCTCCTCCTGCGCGATCCGCATCCCGGAGTCGACCTCGGTGAACAGCGTCGGCTCCAGGTAGAACCCGCCCTCCGGGGTGTGGGCGGGGACGCCCCCGCCCGTGACCAGGCGCGCTCCGTCGGCGATCGCCCCGGCGATGAAGGCACGCACCCGTTCCCGCTGCGCGTGCGACACCAACGGCCCCATCGAGCTGTCCTCGTCGTAGGACGGGCCAACCCTCAGCGTCCGGAGCCGGGCGGCGATCCCCGCCACGACCCGGTCGTGCACCGAGCGGTGCACGAGCACCCGCGCCGTCGCCTGGCAGGACTGCCCCTGGCTCACGGTGAGACTCGCACCGTCCACCGCCGCCGCGATCGCGCCGTCGAGGTCGGCGTCCTCGAAGATCAGGAGCGCGTTCTTTCCGCCGAGCTCGGTGCTGAAGTGCTTGATCAGCCCCCCGGCGGACAGGCGCGACTGGATCCGCAGCGCGGTCGTGTCGCTTCCGGTGAAGGCGATCCGCTTCACCCGCGGCGAGACGACGAGCGCGTCGCCGGTCTCCGCCCCTCCGGACACCAGGTTGACCAGCCCGTCAGGGAGGATTCCCTCGACGATGCGCCCCAGGGCGAGGGTGGCCAGCGGAGTCTGATCGGCCGCCTTGATCACCATCGCGTTGCCGGCCAGCAGCGGGAAGATCATGCCCGCCAGGGCGAAGAGACTCGGGTGGTTGAACGCGATGATCTTCCCGACCACCCCGTACGGCACCCGGGTCGTGAACGACATGCCGTCCGCGTGCGGGATGCCGACGCGCCCCGCCCGCGCCAGGGTCTGCGCCGGCCACTGCGCCAGGTAGCGCAGCCCGAGGCCGACGTCCCGCCGGGTCGCGAACATGGGGTTGCCGCTGTCGATCGACTCCAGCAGGGCCAGCCGGTCACCCCATTCACGAAGTCTGTCGGCCAGGGCGACGACGGCGTCGATCCGCTGCGCCGGCGTGAGGCGGGCCCACGCGGGCTGCACGTCGGCGGCGACCTCGATCGCGGCGTCGACCTCGGCCGCGGTCGTGGACCCGACGGTGGTGAACTCGTGCCCGGTCGAAGGATTGACCACGGGAGCCCGCCGGGTCGCGGGGACGTAGCTCCCGCCGACGAAGTTGCCCGGCAGCCCGTCCGCCCAGAAGGCGCCGACGGCGTCGGATTCGAGTTGTTCGTGTGCGACGGTCATCCGCGCCCTCCTGTAGCGGTGTGTGGGGAACGCCTGCGGGAGAAGGTCGCGGTGTCGATGACCCGCCCCGTGTTCGGCGCGACGTACTGGTATGGGTCCGTGTCCTGGTCGTGGCCGTCGAGGCCGTGCAGGATCATGCCGACGAGGAGGTCCCCGGTCACGGGAGCCGTCTTGAACTCGTGGCCGCTGGTGCCGATCGCGACGTAGAAGCCCCCGAGGTCGGTCCGGTCGTAGATCGGGATCCAGTCGTCGCTCACGTCGTAGACGCCCGCCACGCCCTGGCGCTGCCGCGGGACCGGGAGCCCGGGGAGGCGTTTGGCGACCCGCAGGACGCTCTGCTCCCAGAGCGCGCGGCTCGGGTCGACGGCGAACTCATCGGGGTCGGACAGGATCTGGGGAGGATCGCAGGCGGCACCGTTGCTGCCGATGAGCAGGGCCTTCCCGTCGGTCCGGAAGTTGGTGCCCAGATCGGAGTCCACGAGATGGATGCCGGTGCGGGCCAGCGCCATCGAGTCGGGCAGCGGCACGTGGTGCAGTTCCTCGCGCACCGGGGTGGTGCGGATCGCGAAGTCCGATCCGACCCCTGCCAGCGCGTTGACCTGACCCGAGGCCGGGCCGGCCGCGTTCACGACCGTCTCCGCCGCGATCCGCCGCCCGTCGCCGAGCCGCAGGCCCTCCACATGGTCGCCTCGCCGCGCGATGGAGACGACGGGTTGCCCCCACACGAAGGTCGCCCCGTGGCACCGGGCGAGGCCCGCCAGGTTCTGCGCCGCCAGCATCGGGTCGGCGACATAGCCGGAGGACGGCGTGTAGACCGCCGAGTCGATCTCGCCCCGAGGGTCGTCCCAGAAGGCCGGGTCGTCGGCCGTGAACGGCCCCCCGAAGCGGCCCAGTTCGAGGTCCGGCCAGCGCTCTCTCATCTCGGACGCGCCGACGACCCGGTAGCCGACCTGGGCCTCGTCCATGACCTGGGCGATGCGGAGACTGAAGTCGCTGGCCGCGTCGAGCACCAGCGTGCCGCACTCCACGAACACGGCGGCCGGATCACGTGCGGGAACCCGCGCGTGGTCCCGCCATGCTCGCCACGCGAACAGCGACTCGTGCGCCATGACGCTGCTCGCGTAGTCCTCCGCGTGGACGCGGATGATGCCCGCCGACGCGCTCGTCGACCCGAGGCCCGCCCCGCCCAGGCGGTCCACCACGACCGTGCGCAGTCCGCGCGCGGCAGCCGCGGCGGCGATCGCGGTGCCGAGGATGCCCGCGCCGATGACGGCCACATCGGCCGTCAGTTCCGGCCGGGTCGCGGGAGCCAGATCCCGCCGCGCCGCGCCCTGCGGCACCCGGCTCGTTGTGTCACTCATCACTCTCTTTTCGATATGTGGAAACCATTTCCACTTCATGGAGAACGCACGGCTCCCGGGGAGCCTGTTCGGGGGCCTCAGGAGACGAGCTTGGAGAGGAACGCCTGGGTGCTCTCGTGCTCCGGTGCGCCCAGCACCTGTGCGGGCGGGCCTTGCTCGACGATGCGACCGTCGTCCATGAAGGCGACCTGGTCGGCGACCTGGCGGGCGAATCCGATCTCGTGGGTCACGACGATCATGGTCATCCCCTCCGATGCCAGATCCCGCATGACCGCCAGCACCTCGCCCACCAGCTCCGGATCGAGCGCGGAGGTGGGCTCGTCGAAGAGCATCACCTTGGGCCGCATGGCGAGTGCCCGGGCGATCGCGACACGCTGCTGCTGCCCGCCGGACAACTGCGCCGGGTAGTACCCCTCACGACCGGCGAGGCCGACGTGGGCGAGCAGGTCCCGGGCACGCGCCTCCGCCTGCTGCCGCGACTCCCCTCGCACACGGACGGGCGCCGTGACGATGTTCTCCAGCACGGTGAGGTGCCCGAACAGGTTGAACCGCTGGAACACCATGCCGAGCTCGGCGCGCTGCTTGCTGAGCAGCCTCTCCGGAAGCCGATGCAGGCTGTCGCCCACGAACCGATGACCCATGAGCTCCCCGTCGACGCGGATGAGACCGCGGTCGATCGTCTCGAGCATGTTGATGCATCGCAGCAGGGTCGACTTGCCCGCGCCGGAGCGCCCCAGGAGACAGCAGACCCTGCCTCGCCGGACGTCCAGGTCCACCCCCCGGAGAACGTGGTCGTGGTGGAAGGACTTGCTGATCCCGCGGAGCGAGACCATCACGGAACTGGATGCGGTCATGCCGTCTTCCCTCCTCGGGCGATTCTGCGATCGGACGCGCTCAGCCGGCGTTCCACGAAGTACTGGCCGATGCTCAGGATCGAGCTCACGATCAGGTACCACAACGACGCCGTCAGCAGCAGAGGGATGACCTGGTAGTTGGTCGTGTAGATGAGCTGGGCGGAATAGAGCAGGTCGGGATAGGCCAGCACCGCCACCATGGACGACGTCTTGAGCATCCCGATCAGCTCGTTGGAGGTCGGCGGGATGATCACGCGCATCGCCTGCGGCAGCACGATGCGACCGAGGACGCTCGCCCGGCCCATGCCGAGGGCACGCGCCGCTTCGATCTGCCCCGGATCGACCGCCCGAATCCCTCCCCGGATGATCTCCGCCATGTACGCGGCCTCGTTGAGACCCAGTCCGAGGATCGCGGCGATGAACGGCGTGATGACGTCGTTGGCCGAGAACTCCAGGAAGGGCGGCAGGAAGGGCAGCGACAGGGCGATCGTCGGGTACAGGGCCGAGATCGAGCCCCACAGCAGGAGCTGGACGAAGACGGGCGTTCCCCGGAAGATCCACACGTAGGCCCAGGCGAGCCCGGCGACCACGCGATTGCGCGACTCCCGCATGATGGCGAGCACGGCACCGAGGACGATGCCCACCAGCATCGACACGACCGTCAGAACGAGCGTGTTGAGAAGCCCGTGGAGAATGCGCTCGTGGTGGAACCACTCGAACACGATTCCCCACCGGAAGCGCTCGTTCGTGACCATCGACACCGCGATCTGCACGACGACGAGGCCGATCACGACAACCGCTACCCACTGGCCGGGATGACGTGGCTGGCGAACCGCCGGATAGTCGTCTGCCGCCGGGCCGGTGCCCGCCTCCGCGGGCCGGGTCTCGTTCTCGGACATCATGACTTTCTCTTCGATCACGACCTTCTCCTGAGTCATCGCGACGACCGCGGGTGGGTCTCCGCCTGAGCGGCCAGAGCGTCCAGCAGGCACCCGAAACCCGTCCTGGGCCGCAGGCCGAGACGAGTGGATGCGTAGTGGACGATCGCCGTGTTGCTGGTTATCACGGGCTTGCCGATGCTGCGTTCCAGGGATTCCAGGATCGGAGTGCTGTGGAGACCGGTGCAGGACAGGAACAGCGCCTGGGCATGCGGGTCGGCGGCCCGCTCGCCGAACCGGGCCATCTCCGCCGGGGTCGTCGTCATGAGGGGCCAGGGGTCCTCCGCCGGACCGTCCGGAAAGAGCCGGCTGACCTTCGTGAGGGTGACGCCCCGGGCCTCGAGCGTCTCGCACAGGCTCGCGATGATCTCCTCGGAGTAGGGCATGCCTGCGGCGACCCTCTCCAGCCCGTTCTCCAGCAGCGTGGTCGCCACGGCGTCGGCCGCCGTGGTGAACGGGATGTCGCCGAGGTGCGCCCGGATCCGGCCGAGCAGGTGCTCGTGCCATGCGGCACCCGCGAACGCGCCGCCGCTGGTGCAGGCGAAGGCGATCAGCTCCGGCCGGGTCTGCCGGAGCAGATCGCAGCCGCGGGACAGCTCGGTCAGCGCGGTCGCCCTGTTCTCCGGGGTGTCCCGTTCCTCGAAGGCGACCCGCTGGTGGTAGAGGCCGACCTCGGCGGGCATGAGGACACGCTGTTCCTCGGTGGCGACGACCTCGTAGGGAACCACGAGATAGCCCACTCGGCGCCGCTGGGTGTAGGTGACATCAGTCATAATCGGAATCCGTGCATTGCGTGTGCGCGAGCGGGTGGCCCGGGGTGCAGTCCCGGGCCACCCGTCCGGTCAGCTCAGCGGCTCGCCGTTGATGAGCGGCTCGTCGATGGCAGCGTCGCTGAGACCCCACTTCTCGAAGGCCGCCGCGTAGGAACCGTTCTCCATGATGGCGGCGAACGCCTTGGCGATCGGCTCCGCGAGAGGGCTGTCCTTGAGGACCGCGACACCGTGGTGCACCTTCCCGTAGGCCTCCCCGCTCGTCACGAACTCGCCGTCGGTCTCGGCGACGAGGTTGGCGGCCGGCGGCTCGTCGATGATCGTGACCTCGCCGCGACCGGACTGCAGCGCGACGTTCGCGGCACCCTGATCGGGGTAGAGCTGCAGGTCGATCGGCTTGCCCGCCTTCTTGCAGGTGTCCACCTGACCCTCGACGTCCTTCTGGACGGCGGCGCCCTTCTGGATCGCGACCTTGAAGCCGCAGAGTTCGGTGAGGGTCGTGGGCGGGTTCTGCAGGGTGGACAGCACGACGATGATCGACCCGTCCTCGCTGTAGTCGACGAAGTCGACCACCTCGCGGCGGGCCTCGGTGTCGTTGATCCAGGACATCCCGGCGTCGTACTTGGCGCCCTCGATGCCTGGGATGATGGAGTCGAAAGCCGCGTTCTCGACGCGGATCTCCACGCCGAGCGACTCCGACAGAGCCTTGGCCAGATCGATGTCGAGACCGACGAGCGTCTTGCCGTCGTCGTCCATCGAGGCGATCGGGGCGTAGTTGCCGTCGGTCGCAAAGGTCAGGTAACCGCGCTCCTGCACCTCGGTGGGCAGCAGACCCTTCAGGGAGGACGCCGCCGGGGACGCCGCCTCGGTGGTGGTCGCGCCCGGAGAGGAGCATGCGGTGGCCAGGCCCAAGGCGAGCGCCACCACAAGTGACGCGGCGACCTTGGCTGGCCTCAGGGTGAACAGTGCCATGCGTGTGCCTTTCGTGAATCGGCTGACAGACCGCAGCCCCCGAAAGAAGGCTTCCCACTATGTGGTAACACCAGCCGTGTGATGACAAGACGATAAGCGCCCGCTCGGGGCGGCGCAGCGCCGGTTCAGGGGTTTCTCGCAGCCGTAACATAGGTCGCGAACTCGTAACATTCGGGCCCTGACGAGGCATGAAGCTGGTCGCCGGCATGGAGGCACGGCCTCCGTCGATGCTGGTGGACCCGCAGCGCGACGATGCGCGAGGACCCAGGTGGGACGCCGCGACGGCGGAGGCCCTCAGTCGGCTGTGTCTCCCGGCTTTCGCAGCGGCTGGTCCTGTTCGTAGCGCAGCCCGAGGCGAAGCGCGGCCTCGGCCTTGGCGAGCTCGCCGCCGAGATAGCCCGCATGACTCATCTGGGAGACGAGGTCGTCGCGGAGCAGACCCAGCAGCATCGCCTCGGCCGAACGCCCCCGCATCTCGTGGGCCGGGCTGTTGTCGGCGCGGTGGTGGCGCAGGACGATCCGGCCCGCCTCGCGGTCGAGCGTGATCACGAAGTAGCCGTGCGGATCGTACGCGAGCGGCTGCCTCCGGCCCCCGGGCCGGATGGGCGTGTAGTCCGTCGCGGCATCCACCGATCCGCTCACCGCCCCGGCGAACGGTGCGGCGTCGGCCGCGGTGAGCTCCTCCACCCGGGCTCCGATCACTGTCGGATCGGTCTCTCCGACGAGATCGACCAGTTCCACCTGGGCACGGAAGGCCTCGATCCGCTCGGCGGAGACGTTGCTCAGCACCGGCAGGTGGCCGCGCGCGCCGATGATGCGGCTCTGCTCGTCGACGCCGTCGGCGCGGAGCCGGCGCAACGCCTCCCCGGGATGGAACACCGGGGACTCCGTGCCGCACAGCAGCAGGAAGCGAATCCGCGGATTGGCCGTGACGTTCACGATGATCTTCTCGATGCCCAGGTTGGGGACGTACACACGCCCCGCGATCGCGACCCCCGGCAGCCGGGACAACTCCGGATAGAGCGCGTCGCTCGTCAGCGTGCAGATCGCCACGGTCCCCTGCGGGTTGCCGACCTCGTAGGCGCCGCCCGTCACCGGCCAGGCATCGCCCCGCCGCGCTCGCCCGCCGAACGCCTCTCGCGCGCCGTCGACCCAGTGGAACACCCGCACCGCCGTGGGATTCGTCCCGTCGGCCCTCGCCGGCATCAGGTGAGCCAGACCGCGCATGAACCGGCGCATCGGACTCGGCGCCCGCGCCTCCCGTTCGGCGTTCACGGGCGCACGCCTCCGGCCGGGCGCAGGCGCGCACCCGTGCGCAGCATCTCCCGCGCGACCGGGCCGCCCGTCCGCGCGCCACCACGGGAACGACCGACACCAACCATGCCGCAAGGATAAACGCGAGGCCCCCAGCAGACGTGGATGTGTGCAGGGGCGAGGGGCACGAGGAGACCGGGCCGTGCACCGACGGCCGGCGGATTTCTGTACCGAATGCGGCCGGTCGGGGCGGTCCGACCTCCCGGACGCGGCGTTTCGTACCCGATGCGCCCGCCGGGCGCGGTCAGTGGGTACAAGACTCCGCGGTCACGGCTCGTTCCGGCGAGGAACGCCCCCGTAAGGTGCACAACTCCGCAATCCGGCCGATCCCCGGGAACGATCCGGGCCAACGGATTCTCGGCGACCGGCGCACGAACACAATGGAGCGGATGACGGGAATCGAACCCGCATGACCAGCTTGGAAGGCTGGGGCTCTGCCATTGAGCTACATCCGCATGCCTGGGAGCCGAGGCGCAGCCCACATGCTACACGGTGGACGGCACGGCCTCAGCCCTGGAAGCGCCGACCCGTACCGGAGGTGTCGTCGGCGGGCAGGTCGTCCTCGACCTCACCCGCCAGCCGTTCGCTGCCGCGCAGGACGGCGCGGCCCAGGGCCGTCACGCGGGTGCCCTCCGGGGACGACGTCATCCAGCCGACGCGGCGCAGGTAGGCGCCCACGCGCGGTTCCTGCGCCGGACCGGCATGCCCGAAGAGCTCGGTGCCGGCGGGCGGGAGCCCGTTCGTGCCCGGCGCGGGGCGGGCCGATGGCGGTCGGGACGGAAGCGGCGCGGACGCGAAAGCGTCCACCTGGGCGTCCGTCAGCGTCCCTCCGCCGACCTCGACGAGGTTCACATAGCGCAGTGCGTCCAGGATCCAGTCCGGGACAGGCCTGTCCATCCCCACGAGGTGATTCTGTCTCATCCGGAGGCGCGATGGTGGACGCTCGGGCGCATCATCGGGGGGAAGTTCCGCGATCCGGCCGGCCGGTGACGACGCCGGGGCCGGTGACGGTGATGCCGCCGTCGTCCACCGACACCGGCAACGGATCGGTGATGGCGCCGACGAACCCGGCGGGAGAGTCGTTCAGGAACGCCAGGAAGACCCAGTCCGGGCTGTCGCGGCGGCGGACGAACTTCCCCACGTACAGGGACTCGTCGGTCAGGCGCCGGGCCTGGGCGATATGGAACGGCCCGGTGGGGCCGTCGGCCGGGGCGGCCCACACTCCGCCGAGGCCGGGGCGCGGATCGGCGAGGTCGCGGCCGAAGCAACTGAAGACGAGAAGACGGCGGCCGTCCAGGTCGACGTACTGCGGCACCTCCGCCTGCGAGAACCCCTGCCCCGGTTCAGAGCGCGGCGGACCGAGATGCCAGGTGCGCAGATCGGGGGACCACGCGTGGCCGATGACGCCGCGGTCGCCGAGCGGTCCGGCGGCGGCGCGCGCGGTGAACAGCATGTCGTAGCCCGTTCCGTCCTCGCGCGGCATGACCCACGGATCGCGGCAGGTCGTGTCGGCCCAGGAACTCCCGTCCGACGCCGCCCGCTCGTACCAGGGTCCGTCCACCTGCACGATGGGGCCGGGCAGCTTCTCCCACGTCGTCAGGTCCGCGGAGCGGGCGGCGCCGATCGCCTGGTGCAGCCCGGTTCCGGTGCGCGTCGTCCCCGTGTATGCCATGAACCAGCCGCCCGCCGGGTCGGGCACGATCGAACCCGTCCAGGTGGCGAGGTCGTCGAAGGCCGGGCTGTCGCCCCGCACCAGCGCGTCGGCGACACGCTCCCAGCGCACGAGATCGGTGGACACGGCGTGTCCCACCGATGCCCTGCGGTGGCGGGCGTCGGGGTCACCCAGCGCCCGTGAGGCGAACAGGAAGAACAGGTGGTACCGCTCGCCGTCGTCGACGGTCCAGAAGTCCCACACCCACGAGTCCGGAAGGCTGAACATGCGGCGTCAGGGATGCTCGGCCAGCGTGAGGGTCGCCTGGTGGACGGTGTCGTCGCGGACATACTGGACGGCCACCTCGTCGCCCACGTCCGCGCTCACCAGGAGCCATGCGAGACCGACGCTGGTGGCGGACGTCCCCTGGACGCTCGTGATGACGTCGCCCGCGCGAAGCCCGGCATCGGCCGCCGGCCCGCCCGCCGTCACCTCCTGCACGAACAGTCCGGCCTGCGTCCCGAACCGGTCGGCGGTCGACTGATCGATCTCGGCGGTGGATGCCCCGATCCACGGGTGCGTGGCCCGGCCGGTGGCGACGAGCTGATCGACGATGCGCCGGGCGGTCGCGGCCGGCACGGCGAAGCCGATCCCGACGCTGCCGCCGCCGCTCGACCCGTCGCTGTTGGGGACGGTGGAGATCGCGGTGTTGACGCCGATGAGCAGCCCGGCGCAGGTCACGAGCGGACCGCCGGAGTTGCCCAGGTTGATGGAGGCGTCGGTCTGGATCGCACCGGCCAGGACGGTCGTCCCGCCGGTGGACTTCGGAATGGGGACATTGCGGTCGAGCGCGCTTACGATCCCGCTGGTGACCGTACCGGACAGGCCGAGCGGCGCACCGAGGGCGACGACCGGCTGGCCCACGCGCAGCGTCTCGCGTGGCGCGAGCTGCAGGGTCGGCAGCGAGTCGCGGTCGATCCGCAGAACGGCGAGGTCTGTGACGGGGTCCGTGCCGACGAGGTCGGCGGTGACCTGTTCGCCGTTGTTGAGCCGCACCTCGATGGTGCCGCTGGTCACGGCCGCCGCGATGACGTGGTCGTTGGTGAGGATCAGCCCGTCGGACTCGATGATCGCCCCGCTGCCCGACCCGGACTCGCCCGACCCGGACACGAGCACCGTCACGACGGCGGGCAGGGCGTCTCCGGCGACCTTCACGGTGTCGCAGCCGGACGCCGTCGACGCGGGCCTCAGCCCGGAGACGATCCCTGCGCCCAGCGCGCCGCTGAGCAGTCCCAGCAGGACGATCCCCACGACGACCTGGAGCCGCGTCAGCCCCGCCTTCGTCCGCCACCATCCGGTCGTCTTCGGCACGTTCTCTCCGCCCGTCGCGTGCGGGTGGGGAAGGACACTGCCCGCGCGTCCCCGCACGGGTCGAGCCTATTGGCCTCGCCGCGGTCGCGAGCCCGGTCCCAGGGACGTCTCGCGACGCCGGGCCGACCGGCTCACACGCCCGGTGTCCGGCGAAACCCCTGATGGGAGCGGCTGGGCGTGGGGCCACGCTGCCCCTGATAGTGCGACCCCACCGATGTGCTGCCGTAGGGGTGCTCGGCCGGGGAGCTGAGCCGGAAGAAACACAACTGACCGATCTTCATGCCCGGGTACAGCAGGATCGGCAGCGTCGCCACGTTCGACAGTTCCAGGGTGATGTGCCCCTGGAAGCCCGGGTCGACGAAGCCGGCCGTCGAGTGGGTGAGCAGCCCGAGCCGGCCGAGGGACGATTTGCCCTCCAGCCGGGCGGCGATGTCCCCGGGCAGCCCGACGAGTTCGTACGTCGCACCCAGCACGAACTCGCCCGGATGGAGGATGAACGGGTCGTCGCCCTCGGGGCTCACCTCCCGCGTCAGATCGGATTGGTCGGCCGCCGGGTCGATGACGGCGTACCGGTGGTTCTCGAACACCCGGAAGAACCGGTCGAGACGCACGTCCACACTCGACGGCTGAACCATCTCCGGCTCCCACGGCGAGATCATGACGCGGCCGGCGTCGATCTCGGATCGGATGTCGCGGTCACTGAGCAGCATGCCGGAAGCCTATTGCCCGCGTGTGGCACTCGGCGGGTCGTCCTCTCACCTACCTGCTGTTCCTCCGTCGTCTGGACGAGTTGCAGACGTTGCAGGAGAACAGCGCCCGTCGCTCCAGGCAACCGGTCGCCGACCCTGTGTTCGGCCCCGGCGAGCGGGAGATCCGCTGGTCGCGGCTGCGCGATCAGGCGCCGGACGTCATGTTCGACCAGGTCGACCGCGGCGTGTTCCCGTGGTTGCGGAGACTGGTGTGGCGACGGCTCGCCCTTTTCGCATCACATGCAGGACGCCGGGTTCACGATTCCGACCCGCACCTGTTGTCGCGGGTGGTCGACATGCTCGACGACATCCCGCTGGACACCCGGGACACCAACGGCGACCTGTACGAGTACCTCCTCTCTCTCCAGTCGCGCAGGCGTTCTCGGGCCGGCCCCGAGGAGACACACTTGTCGGGGTCGGCTTCGGTGGTGATTTCGGTGGTGATGTGGTGGTAGCGGTGGTGTTGCCGCCAGCGTCGCCGGCCGGGTGGGGCGCCGCCGGTGCCGACGGGTGTGCCGAACTCGAGCCGGCCGTGGGCGTCGAACCGGACCGCCCACTGCCTGTCGGCCGACCGGGCCGGATCGGGCTCGACCAGCCGGTGATGATGCCTGCACAACAGGGCTGCGTTGCCCACGTCGGTCGCGCCGCCGGCCCACCACGGGACGATGTGATGCGCCTCGCATTCGGCCGGGCGCCGGTCACAGGCCGGGAACGCAGCCCTGGTCGCGCACCACCAGGAACGCCCGCTGCGTCCCGGTGAACAACCGCCGCTCCCGGCCCACGTCCAACGGCACCGAACCGCCACCCATGACGACCGGCAGGACCCCCGCGTCACACGCCACCAGCCGGGCCTGCTCGGCGGTGAGCGGGACACCGGACCCGACCAGCAGCCCCGTGCCGGCCACCCGGCCCACCAGCACGTCATGATCGACCGTCACCACGACCCGGGGCCGATCCGCCCCATGCACCGGCGCGACCCCGCACGACAACGCATGCTCCACCAAGACGCCCAATGCGTCGGCGTTCGCCTGCGCCCTCGACAGCCGCTCCCCGGACACCGCAACAGCCGCCCGCGCCCGGGCCGAGATCGCCGACAGCACCTCAACCAACTGCTCCCCCGCCACGGCCGGCAACGAGCCACGAACCACCAACCCGTGATCGCCGTCACGCGTCCACGACAGATACCGGTCACGAGACGCGAGCCGGTCGGCCCGCTCCACCGCAGCCCGATCCGCCTCCTCGACCGTGTCGGGCGACAACACCGCCACCACGTGATGCGCCAGCCTCCGCAACTCGTCGGGCCCGTGCTCGGCAGCCAACTCCACCAGATGCGCCGCGGCCGCCCGCCGGTCGGCGTCCGGCACGTCGGCGGGCAACACAGACAGACCCTGCACGATCCCCCGCGCCTGATCCGTAGACAATCCGCCCGACGCCAACGCACGAGCCACCTCGGGGACCGCCCGCAACTCCGTCGCCAACCGCACCTCGGCCCGAGCCGCCCGCGCCGTATGACTGTTGCCGCTCGTCAACAACCCCGACGTCGACACCTCGTGGACCTCCATCGCCGCGCCCCGCCGCTCGGCCTCGGCCAACAGCCCCCACCAGCGGGCCTGCACCCGCGACAGCTCCACACCCGCCGCGCCCAACTCGTCCAACAGAGCCTCGTTCGACAGAGCCTCGTTCGACAGGCACCACAGCCCGGCCGGCACCCCATCACCAGCCACCGCCTCGACACTCTCGAACATACGTTCGATTCTATCCGCCACACCCCTTCAGAACAAGACATTTCCGAGGTTATCCACAGATCCCGACACCGTCGAGGACGCGGGATGCAGCGCGAACGCCCCACGAACCCACGACCGCAGCGTCGTCGACCCGGGCAGGAATCCCGAGCCACGCCCACACCAGCCAGATCGTGGAGGTGGGCTCCACCACCCCGGGGATCATCCGGCCCCGGGCTTCGTGCCGTCCGCACGAGAGTGTCCACGACCTCGCCGTTGGCCGCGACGCGTAGATTGACCGGACGACGAAGGGCTTCGAGACGATGCGGAGGGACGCTGCGGATGCGGACGAGTCGCCACCGGCGCCACAGGCTCATCGCCGTGTGTGCGGCCCTGCTCCTCGTCGTCGGGCTGGGGGGCTGTGCCCGCGCGGCGACATCGAGCGAGCCCGGTGCGGTCCCGTCGGGCACGGTCACGGTGGACGTCGCGGGACGTCCGTTCGCGCTGTACGTGCCCGCTGCCTATCGCGCGGAGGCGAAGACGGCGCTGATCGTGGCCCTGCACGGGTACGGGGCACAGGCCGACAGCATGCTCGGCTTCTTCGCACTGCAGGCGGTCGCCGACCGGGAGGGCTTCCTCGTGGCCACGCCGCAGGGCACCAGGGACCGCAACGGCAAGCCCTTCTGGAACGCGTCGAACGCCTGCTGCAACTTCGGCGGTTCCTCCGTCGACGACTCGACCTACCTCGCCACGGTGATCGACGCCGTCCTGGAACGCTATTCGGTCGATCCCGGGCGCGTGTACATGATCGGGCATTCCAACGGGGGCTTCATGTCGTACCGGTTCGCCTGCGACCACGCCGACCGGGTCGCGGCGGTCGCCTCCGTGGCCGGTGCGATGGACGCCGGCGCCGACTGCCACCCCGGCCTTCCGGTGAGCGCTCTGCAGATCCACGGGACCGACGACGACGTCATCCGCTACGCCGGTGGCACCAACAACGACCACGCATACACCTCCGCAGGCCATTCCGTGGACGTGTGGCGACGCCTCGACGGCTGCTCCGCAACCATCGGCAGCGCCGGAGCGCGCCTCGATGCCGACGCGCGCGTCCCCGGCGCCGACCTCACGCCGACGACGTGGTCCGGCTGCGACCACGGCACGGCCGTCGGCCTGTGGACGATCGACGGCGGGAGCCACGAGCCGGAGCTCACCGGCGCGTTCGCCACCACGTTGGCGTCGTGGCTCGACAGCCACGGCCGGACCGGCTGACTCCCGATGGACGAAGGACGTTTCGCCGAGGCGGTCGCCCTCATGGGCGGCCTGCGCGACCGGACCGGTCGGCCCCTGGACATGTCCTCCCTCGTCGCGAGCGACGACGACGGCACGTTCACCTGCACCTTCGGCCACGCGCCGGACGAACTCGTCGACCTCCGATCGGTCAGCAAGACGGTCGTGGCGCTGACGCTGGGGGCGGCCGCCGGCCGCGGCGTTCTCCTCGGCGGACGCCCGATCGAGCCCGACCTGCCGATCCTGCCCACGCTGCGGGACCTGGGGCTGGTCGACGGCGGCGTCGACCCGGCGTGGGAGCAGGTGCGGCTGTGGCATCTGCTGAACAACACGATCGGCCACGACCAGGGATTCCTGTTCCGCGAGGAGCTCCGCGGCCGCGACCTCGATGACCTCCTGACGTATGTCCTCGTGCATCCGCTCGCACACGAGCCCGGCGCCCACTTCAGCTATTCGAACGCCGGGGCGTATCTGGCGTCGGTGTTGCTGCAGGCCGGAACGGGCAGGCGACTCAGCGCCTGGGCCGGGGAACTCGTCCTGCACCCGCTCGGCGTCTCCCGCTTCGAGTGGCGCGCCCTCGGCCGGTTCGACGCGGGGTGCACGGGCCTGCGTCTGGACGGCGACGGCGCACACCGGCTGGCGCGACTGCTGCTCGACGACGGCCGCTTCGACGGGCGAGAACTCGTCCCGGCGTCCTGGTGCGACCTGATGCGCTCGCCCCTCACCGGCACTCCGGACCTGTGCGACGCGTCGGCGACCCTCCCGAAGCGGGCCTACGGGCTCGGACTGTGGATCAGCACGGACGGCATCTACTATGGCGAGGGCAGCGATGGCCAGTACGCGGTCGTGGTGCCTCACCTCGGGCTGGCGATCACCACGCTCGGCAGGCAGGCCGACCTGGCTCCGATCACCCGCGCGATGGCTCCTCTGATCGCACGGCGGACTCCCCCTCACACGAATCGCTGAGAGCAAGTAAGCTAAGCCTCACCTAATCGTCACCGAGGGAGGCCAGCGCTGATGGCGGCACCCGAATCCGAGCCGATCACCGACGACCAGTCGTGGCGCGCGACGCGCGCAACATCCCTGGCCGCACGCCTGTTGAGCGGTGCGGGCAGCCTCGCGCTGGTCGCGTACCGACACGACCCTGTTCCGGTCGTCGACGCACTCGCCCACGGACTGTCCAGCTCGGGAGAATTGCTGGTCGCCGGCTGTCCGAGCGCCCAAAGCTGGGAGATGGGCCTCGCGGACTCCACACCCGTCGACGTGCGGGCGGACATCATGAAGGGCTCGTCCGACCCGAGGGCCGAGGTGACCGCCTCCGGCATGCACCTGCTCGGCGTCTTCGAGTGGATCCCCGACGACATCGCGTCGCGGATGCTGGCGCGTGGCGAGGTGCCTCCGCGGGTGGCGGCCGTCGCGGCGAGCACCGGCGGGCGTCTCGGCGTGGTCGGTGCGGATCGCGTCCTGCTCCACGACAGCTACGGCGTGACGCCCCTGGCCTTCTCGGCCGTGGCCGCGTCGGCGACGGGCGCATCCGCTCGGATGCCGTTCCCCGCACCCGACGAGGAGTTGGATGCCCTGGACGCTGTGGCCGGCTGCGGCGACGAGGCCCTCATGGGCCTGCACACCGCGGTCTGCGAGGGCACTGTGCGCGGAGACGTGCTCCTGCGGCGTGCAGTCCCGGGCGCGTGCCCTCACCACGACCAGATCCTGTGCGTGGACGTCGACCGCACGGGGACGCTGTTGATGCGGGTCCGGCACGGGGTGGCGACGACCGTCTTCGCCCGATTCGCCGAAGAGGCGACATCCGCTCACGAATTAAACGAACAATGCGTTTCGTTAATCAAAGACTCGGCCTTGGTGAATACTCCGCGTATCTGACAACACCACGGTCGAGAGTGCGTGGGCCCCGAACACTCGGGGCCCACGCCTCACTCTTTGTGGATCAACGGACTTCGTACACCTGACAGGTGGCCGCGTCGCCCCCGACCTCGATGGCGTCAACACTGCACATCAGATCGTTGTTATGGACGCATTCCAGCCGCTGACAAGCACCGACGACACCTTGCGTGCCGACGAGACCGCCCCGCGCGTCGAGCGCGACGAACGTCCCGCAGGAAGGCTTGCCCGCGGCTCCACCGATCGTGACGGCGAAAGCGGTGCATCCTCCGTTGTTGTAGGCGCAGGCGGAAACGGCGCACGACTTGACAGCTGTTGCAGCACTCATGCTCTTCTCCTGAACTCGTATTTCGTTCTGCGCATCTGACGCGTCAGACGATAAGCCGGAATATCCCTCGAAACAAGGAAGATAAGGCTGCACTAACTCCAGAAGCGCGCGGCCGGGCCGAGCTCGACGATCGACGGGTACGCCAGCGCGCCGGCGATCGCCATGGCCGCGCGCGTCGCGGGGAGGTGCCGTCGGCGGATCGTCGATGCCTCCGGCATGACCGGCGGGCGCCGCAGGCCCGGCGAGAGACTCCTGGGACGTCGACAGCGACGGCCCCAGGGGTCATCCGAGCGGCTCGCGCAGGTGCCAGCCGGCGGCGAGGAGTTCGTCCACCTGCCGAACCGCCTGCCGGAGCCTGGCCGCGGGAGGGCCCTGCACCTCGACCCAGCGAACCCCGTGGACAGCGAGCACCGCGCGGAACCTCCGCTGCATCGCGTGCCGCAGGTGCTCCCCGTCCCGCATGCCGTCCTGGACGAAAGGAATCTCATCGCCGGTCAGCACGTACAGATCGGGCTTCCATTCCGCCGCCCGTCGCCTCACCGACGGCGACGGGCGCCCGACGTACCGCTCGTGCCAGATCGTCGTCGCGAGCACGTCGGTGTCGGAGACCACCAGAGGAATCGGAGCGGTGCGCATCGCGTCGCGTTCCTGCCGCTGGTGCTCGGCCACGATGAGGTCGAACTCGGCGGTGTGCCATGGGGCGTCCGCACCGCCGGGCCTGATCTCGGACCACGTCCGCCCGTACTCGGGCACCTGGAGGGTCCCGTAGTGCGCGGCGAGCGCCTGCGCCAGGGTCGTGGTCCCGGTCGACTCCGCGCCGACCACCACCACCCGTCGGCAGAACCACTCGCGCACAGCCGGGGACAGCGCCCACCAGTGGCCCGGGACGTCGCCGCGCACCGCGGTCCCGGAGGTCGGGAGCGATCGCCGGCCGGGATCGATCCGGTGCCACTCGGCGCCGAGCCGCCGGGCAAGCTCCGCCCCGTAGGAGTCGGACGTGAACACGGCGTCCACCGGGGCGTCGAGGAGCGCCTCGATCACCGTCATGTGCGCGTCCCATGCCTGCGGGGAATCGAAGTCGACCTCGGCCTCGTCCATGGCGGCGACGACGTTCAGCATCGGGAAGCGGTCACGGACCCAGCCCGCGCGCACGTCCAGCGGGACGGACTCCTGGGACGACCCGAGCACCTGCACGGTGACCCGGCGGCACACGGACGCCGCCGCGGCGATCAGGTGCTCGTGCCCCGCGTGCAGCGGGTAGAACTTCCCGAGGACGAGGCCGTGCGCGCGTCTCATGCCGTCACCTCGGCGGGCGCGGATGCACGGGCGGCGGCTCGCCACTGGGCCAGGCCGACGAAGCACATGACGAGGAACAGGCCGTACAGCCCGGCGGTCAGGAAGAGCTCCTTGTGGGCGTAGAGGGCGATGTAGATCACGTCCGCGGCGATCCAGAGGATCCAGTTGCCGATCCACTTGCGGTTCAGCATCACCTGCGCGCCGAGCGAGAGCGCCGTCGTCGCCGCGTCGCCCCAGGGCACCGTGGAGTCGGTGTGGGTCGACAGCAGCGCCCAGATCGCCCAGGTGCCCGCGGCGACCACGGACACCGCGACGCACCAGCCCCACCACGGGGTCCTCCGCACAACGAGCGCGGTGCGGTCATGGCCGCCGTTCAGCCACCAGTACCAGCCGAGGATGCCGAGTGCCAGGTACAGCACCTGCAGCCAGGCGTCCGCATAGAGGCCCGCTCCGATGAACAGCACGAAGAAGAAGACGTTGTTCGCGATCCCCACGGCGAAGGTCCAGATGTTCTGGCGCACGGCGAGCCACACGCACAGGGCGCCGGTGACGAACCCGAGGATCTCGGTCCAGTTCATGCCGGTCTCCATCCGTTCGAGGTGGCGTCGCCGGGACCGCGCTCCGGGGGTCCGCAGGCCTCCGCGTCGGGCCGCCCGCCCCGGGCGGCGAGGACGGCGAGCCGGGTCAGGTCGTCGGCGCCGAGGCCGGGCCAGCCGTGCAGGCGACGCTGCCAGTCCGGCGGAACCTGCGTCGCGCCCCAGACCGCGCCGGCGAGGCTCCCGGCGATCGCCGCCACCGTGTCGGTGTCGCCGCCGCCCCGCACGGCGCGCGACAGGGCTTCCTGGACGCCGGCCGCGCCGACGATCGCAGCGAGCGCGCCCTGGAAGGCGCGCACCACCCAGCCGTTCCCGGCGCGGAAATGGCGCGGGTGGATCCCGGGGGCCACCGCCTCGTCGATCAACGCGGCCCATCGGTCGCGACGGTCGGCGTCCACCCGGGACAGGCCCGCCTGGACGTCGAGTTCGCCGGTGCGGACGGCGTGGCGGATGGCGAGCGACCACAGCACGACCGCGTCGACGTTGTCCTGCTCATCGTGGGTGAGCCGGGCGATCCGGCCGGCGGCGTCGGCGAGGCGCGACTCGGCGCCCTCGGCGAGGTAGCCCAGCGCGACCGGCCCGGTGCGCATCAGGGAGCCGTTGCCCGCGCTGTGCCCGGCACGCTCGTGGACGGCGCGCGCAGCCGTCCGCGCCGCGGCCTCGGAGATCTCGCCGCGCAGGTGACCGAGAACGGCGCGGGTCTGCACACCGACGTCCTTCGCCGTGACGGACCACTCCGACCAGCGGGCGACGATGCCGGCGAGGACGCCCGGTTCGCCCAGCGACTCGCCTCGGGCGAGGGCCTCGAGGATCGGGACGGCCATCGAGGTGTCATCCGTCCACTCCCCTGCGTCGTGGCCGAACACCCCACGGCCGAACTCCGGGGCCTGGTCGTCCGCGAGCCCGTCGCCGAACTCGTACGCCGAGCCCAGCGCGTCCCCCGCGGCGGACGCGACCACGGCGCCGACCGCCCGGTCCAGTTCGACAGGGCCCACTTCGAGCATCCCAGCCACCGGCCTCCCCCTTTAACGCAATCATCGTCTAATTATCTGGAAGGAGTGTAGCGAACGATCGACACTTTGCGCAGAATCCGTCTAATCTGTGGTCATGGACGTCACCGAGCCCCCGTACCGGGACGGCTCCGGACGGACGCTCGAGGACTACCCGCGTCCGTCCGTCGCGGTCGACACGGCCGTCCTCACGGTGCACGAGGGCCGGCTGTGCGTCCTGCTGGTGCGGGGCGACGCGGCTCGGGAGCGGCTGCCCGGCACGTTCCTGCACCCGCGCGAGACACTGCGCGAGGCGGCGCTGCGGGCGTTGCACGAGAAGGCCGCGGTCGAAGGTCTCGCCCCACGCCAGTTGCGGGTCTTCGACAGCCCCACCCGGGACGATCGCGGCTGGGTGCTGTCCGTGGCCCATGTGGACGCCGTTCGTGCGGATCGGATCCGGCTGACCGCCCACACCCGCCTGGTCGCCGTGGACGAACACCCCGCCCTCGCCTACGACCACACCGAGATCGTCGCCCACGCCGCCACGACGCTGCGCCGCCAGTACCGCGGGCAACCCGACCCGTGGCATCTCCTGCCGCACAGCGGCGACGGCCTCACCATCAGGGACCTCCGCCTGCTCCACGAAGCCGTCCTCGGCGAACGCCTGGTCGCGGACACCTTCCGCCGCACGATGCTGCCCCACCTCGTGCCCACGGGCGAACGGCGCCGAGGCGCCCGTGGCAAGCCCGCCGAGCTGTTCCGACGGACAGATGCGCCCGAGAGCCGCTCACCGGCCGACCGATGACGGCAGGCCCGGCATGCAAGCCGACCTACAGCGTCCGGGACCTGCACCTTCGGGCGGGCGCTCACCCGCGAGCGCAGCGTCTTGCCCCACGCCGGCAGCCGGACGACGAGGAACAGGTCCTCGAGTAGCCGCAGGTAGGACTCGTGAGCACTGATATTCCACAAATATGAGCGAGCGAACTACCCAAACGTGACGGCGGGTTCGAGCTGCAGCGGTTCTTCATCCGCGGCCTCACCGCAGGTGCCGTCAAGGGCTGAGCGCAGGCGGGTGTGCCCGGCGTCCTCCGGTCCCGCACGGCGGGCCGGGGGACGACCGATGTGTCCCGGTACCGACCCCTCCGGGGGCTCGGCGCGAAGGAAGGACGGAGATGGAGTCTGACGAGCTGACGGGGATGACCGGGATCCCGACCGGCGACATGCCTGCGAACGGAGAAGGGGGGGCTCGACCATGAGTGCCACAGTTCAGCGCGGCCTCGGCTTCGAGCAGACCATCCCCTACGACACCCCGAGTCTCTGGACGACCTCCACGGCCCGACCTCGGGGATCGTCCGTGTGCGCCCGCACATCAGCACCAGCCCGGACCCCCGTCCACGACCTGGCCAGTCCCTCCCAGCAGTGGAACCTCGACAGCGCCCTCGTACGGGACGGGCTGCCCACATTCCAGCAGTCGGGGCGACAGGACTCGAACCTGCGATCTCCTGCTCCCAAAGCAGGCGCGCTAGCCACTGCGCTACGCCCCGTGGCGGTGGCAGCTTACCCGCCGCCCGGCGCACGGGGCCAACCGAAAATCCGATGCGGGGCCGCTCAGCCCGCGCGGCGCAGGGTGGGCCACGGCAGCAGGCGGCGCAGCGCACGCGGCGACGGCCTCTCCACCACGCCCGTCAGCGCGGGATAGTGCTCGCGCACCGCGCTCTCCAGGCGTGAGTGCAGGGTGTCGTCGGCCGCGGGGCACTGGGCGCACGCGCCCTCGAAGGCGAACTCGACGACCTCGTCGGTGACCCCGGATACCTCGATCCGGCCGCCGTGCGAGGCGATGTACGCCCCGAGCGTGCCGGCCAGGACGTAGTCGGTGACCCGGGAGAGAACCTCGGCCCCGGCCGGGACGACGCCCCACCGCTGCGGCTCCACCAGCGCCGCCTGCAGGGCCTCGCGCACCTGCGCGCCCTCGGCCCGCCACGAGCGGCCGTCGGACAGCCACAGCCACACCAGGCCACGCGCGACCAGCCCGTCGGACAGCGTCGCATCGGCGAACAGCTCCCCCAGCGCCCCCGGCGCGGCGGCGACCCGACCCACCGGCAGCGGCACCGCGACAGGCACGTGCCACAGCAGCGCGCGTCCGTCCGCCGCCACCGGTTCGGGGTGGACCGGCAGCGGGGACGACGCCACACGGATCGTGTTCATAGGAACAGCTCGACCAGGTTCTTGGTGAGGAACGCGAACACCCAGGCGGCCGCGAAGTACGACGTCCAGGCGATCACCGGCCACTTCCACGTCCCGGTCTCGCGCCGCATGGTTCCGATCGTCGACATGCATTGGAGGGCGAACGCGAAGAAGATCATCAACGCCGCGATCGTTCCGGGCGTGAACAGAGGCTGCCCCGCGTTCGGGCCGTGGTCGACCGTCATCTGCTCCAGCGCCCCGGCCGGGTCCTCCGGATCGGACGCGGCTGCGATCTGCCCCAGCGTCGCCACGAACACCTCGCGCGCGGCGAAGGTCGAGATCACGGCGATGTTCACGCGCCAGTCGAAGCCCAACGGCTCGAACACCGGCTCGACGGCCTTGCCGGCGCTCGCCGCGTACGAGTGCTCCAGGACGTAGGACGAGACCGCGGCGTCGTCGGACGTGTCGACGCCCGCGGCCTCCATGGACGTCGTCGACTGCAACGGCAGGTTCAGGGCGACCCAGAGGACGACGGTCGTCAGGAGGATGATCGTGCTCACCTTGCGCAGGAACGCCTTGCAGGCGTCCCACACCGAGGTCACGACCGACCGGAGCCGCGGCATCCGGTAGCTCGGCATCTCCATGTAGAAGGGCATCCGGACGCCCCGCCTGCCCGTGAGCCGCTTCGTGACCCACGCCGCGGTCATGGCGGCGACCGCACCCAGCAGGTACAGCCCGAACATGATCGTGCCCTGCAGCCCGATCGGACCCCAGCGGAGGTCCGCCGGCACCAGCATGCCGATCAGCAGCACATACACCGGCAGCCGCGCCGCGCACGTCATGAGCGGCGCACCCATCATGGTGGCGATCCGGTCCTTCGCGCTCGGCAGCGAACGGGTCGCCATGATGCCGGGGATGGCGCACGCGACCGACGACAGGAGCGCCACGAAGGCCCGCCCCTCGAGCCCCGCCGACGCCATGACGCGGTCCATCAGGAACGCCGCCCGCGACATGTACCCGGACCCTTCGAGCAGCGCGATGAGGATGAACAGGAGTGCGATCTGCGGGATGAACACGAGCACCCCGCCGACGCCGCCGATGAGGGCGTCCGCCACGAAGCTCGACAGCCAGCCGATCGGGATGCTCTCGCGGGCCAGTTCGCCCAGCCAGGCGAACCCCTCCTCGACCCATCCCTGAAGCGGGGCCGCGACGGTGAACACCGTCTGGAAGAAGACGAACATCGTGACGAAGAAGATGAGCGTGCCCCACACCGGGTGGAGCAGGACGGCGTCGGCCCGGTTCGTCCGGGTGTCCGTGCCGGCCGCCGTGTACTCGGCACGCTGCAGCACCGACCGGATCCAGGCCGTCACCTGCTCGGGGTCCGTCGGCGGCGGGACGACGGGGGCAGGCCATTCGCCCACGCGCGTCATGGCGTCCCGCAGCACGGCGAGTTCGTCCGGCCGGCCGGCCGTCACGGTCACGACCGTCACGCCCAGCGCCCGCTCCAGCGCCTGCGCATCGACCGATCCGCGGCGTCGCGCGTGCTCGTCGGCGAAGGTGAGGACGACACACACCGGGAGGCCGGCCTGCAGGACGTGCGCGAGGAAGCCGAGCGACCGCTGCAGGGAGGTGGCGTCGAGGGTCACCAGCAGCGCGTCGGGCGTCGGGACGTGGTGGTGATCACGGTCGAGCACCTGCGCGACGATGTCCTCGTCGGGGCTGATCGGGTCGAGGCTGTACGCACCGGGCAGATCCTCGACGGCGGCCTTGTCCCCGTCGGGCAGCTTGGTCACGCCTTCGTAGCGCGACACCGTCACGCCCGGGTAGTTGCCCGTCTTGGCGCGCAGCCCGGTGAGGGCGTTGAACAGGGTGGTCTTCCCGGAGTTCGGACTGCCGACCAGGGCGAATCTGCGCAGGCCGGTAGCCGTGGCGGTCGCACCGCCATGATGGTTGTGGGACATCAGGCGGCGATCAGGACGTGTCTGGCTTCGTGTCTGCGCAGGACGATCTCGGTGCCTGCGACGCGGAACATGAGGGGGTCGCGCAACGGCGCCTTGCGAAGGAGCTCGGCGTCGGCGCCCGGGACGAAGCCGAGGTCGAACAGGCGTCGCGCGATATGCGGGTCGAGTTCGGCGGTGAAGCCGAGGATCGTGCCTCGGATGCCGCGACGAAGATCGGCGAGAGAGCACGCCTTGTCGCACGCCTCCGGCGGCGGGCTGGCGAGGCATCTCGCACACAACTGTTCGGTAATCGCGGTCACGTATATGAGGCTAGCATCGCCTAACTCACCGCGAGAGGGTTCTGTGGCACTTCCTCACCGAACCGCCACCGCCCCGGCGGCAGCAGGCACCGGCCCGCCACGCACGGCACAAGACCCGCGTCCGCGCCCGGAGCCTCGTCCCGGCGACCAGACCTCACCGACGCTGACAATGCCGGCACCAGTACAGGTTGCGGCCCTGCAGCACGGCCGTCGAGACCTCGCGCCCGCAGACCAGGCACTCCTGTCCGGCACGGCGGTACACGTACACCTCGCCGCCGTGGCGGTCCAGGCGCGGCGCACGGCCCATCGCCTCGGGCTCGTGCTCGGGCAGGACGCTGTCGATGCGTCCGGTCGTCACCGCGTCCTCCATGAGCCCGACGAGGTCGGCCCAGATCCGGCCGAACGCCGGGCGGGTGACCCGCTGCCCCTCCCGGAACGGGCTCATCCGCTGACGGAACAGCACCTCGGCACGGAAGATGTTGCCCACCCCGGCGGTGATCCGCTGATCCATCAGCAGCGCCCCGATCGGCCGGCGGGAACGCCCGATCCGCGCCCACGCCCTGGCAGGGTCGGCGTCGGCGCGCAGCGGATCGGGGCCCGACTCCGCGAGGACGCGGTCGCGGACCTCGCCGGACACGAGCCGGCACCATTGCGGGCCGCGCAACTCGGCGACGCGCCCGTCCGCGGCGAGACGCAGCCGCAGCGTCGACTCGTCGTCGGTGTCGAACAGCCGTGATCCGGCGGGCCCGACACGGAGCTTGCCGATCAGCCCCAGATGAATGTGCACATACGGTTCGGGCAGATCGGCGAAGCGCACGAACAGATGCTTGCCGACCGCCTCCGCCTCCCGGCACGCATGACCGTCCAGCAGCGACGCCTCGGCGCCGAAGCGACCCTGCGGACTGCTGACGCGCACCGGACGTCCGGCGAAGTCGGCGGTGAGATCGCGGGCGAGTCGATGGGTCACATGACCTTCGGGCACCCGCCACCTCCGATCCGCGGGACGCCGCCGCTCACTTCTTCGTCTGCTCCTCGTAGGCGTTCAGCTTGTCGATGCGCCGCTGATGCCGCGGATCGTTGCTGTAGGGGGTGGTGAGAAAGACGAGGGCCATCTCCAGGGCTTCCTCACTGGACTGCATCCGGCCGCCGATCGACAGGACATTCGCATCGTTGTGCTCGCGGGTGAGACGCGCCAGTTCCGGGTTGTAGGCCAACCCCGCGCGGACGCCCGACACCTTGTTGGCTGCGATCTGCTCGCCGTTGCCCGATCCCCCGAGGACGATTCCGAGCGATCCCGGGTCGCCCACGACGGCCTCGGCGCAGGGAATGCAGAAATCGGGGTAGTCGTCGAGCGCGTCGTAGTCGCGCGCGCCGTGGTCGACGATCTCGTACCCCCGACGCGTGAGCTCCTCGACGAGGAACTGCTTCACCTCGAAGGCGGCATGGTCGGTCGCAATGTGTACTCGCATGCCTGCACTATCCCAGGTGGGAGCCGTGTGGAGCGACGCGCCGATCCGCACGCGAAGCCGTCTCGGGTCTCGAACTCTGCCCGGTCCGGGTCTAGCCTGTCGCCATGACGCAGACCGTGGACTTCTGGTTCGACCCCGTGTGCCCCTGGGCCTGGATGTCCTCCCGCTGGATGCTGGACGTCGAGAAGGTGCGCGATGTGCACACCGTCTTCCATGTGATGAGCCTCTCGGTTCTCAACGAGGGCCGCGACCTTCCCGACGACTACCTCACACTGATGGCTCTCGCGTGGGCACCGGCCCGCGTGAGCATCGCCGTCGAGCAGGAGTACGGCTCCGACAAGCTGCGCGAGTGGTACACGGCGATCGGGACACGGTTCCACAACCGGGCCGAGCCGCGCGAGCGGGCGACGATCGAGGCCGCTCTCGCCGACGCCGGGCTGCCTGCCGGACTCGCCGACCGCGGCGAGACCGACGCGAACGACGACGCCTTGCGCGCCTCCCACCACGAGGGCATGGACCCGGTCGGAGACGAGGTCGGCACCCCCGTCATCCGTGTGAACGGAATGTCGCTGTTCGGCCCGGTTCTCTCCCCCGCCCCGAAGGGCGAGGCCGCCGGCGATCTGTTCGACGGGTTCGTCAAAGTGACCTCCTATCCCGGCTTCTTCGAGCTGAAGCGCTCCCGCACGGTGGGCCCCATCTTCGACTGAGGGCGCCCGCGGAGGCGCCGCGACACGGCCCGCGCACAGGTCTTCGCGTTCGCGCGGCTCGCTGCCCGGCGAAACCGAAAGCCCTGGCCCACGAGGCGCTTCGGCCGTTCGGAAAACGCCTCCCCGATCCGTCCCGGCGGCATTCGCTCACATTCCCGTCACAGTTTCCATGGGTGTCACGGCCGTGACACGCGCCCAACGGGATAGTGTCAAGCGAGGTAGGCACGAAAAAGGAGGGGGCATGGACCCGGCCAATATCACGCGCGACGAAGCGCGGCGCCGTTCCCTGTTGCTGCAGACGTCCGATTACGACGTCCTCGTCGATCTCACCGGCCGGTTTCCCGACGGCTCTCCCCTACCCGACCCCGAGCGCACCTTCATCTCCCGCTCGATCATCACGTTCACCAGCGGCGCAGGCGAGACCCACCTGGATCTGATCGCCGAGCGCATCCTGTCCGCATCCCTCGACGGCGTCATGCTGGACCCCGCCGGGTTCACCGGCCAGCGGCTCCCCCTGGTCCTCGCCGAAGGAGCCCACACCCTGACGGTCGCGGCGGTCTTCCGCTACAGCCGCACCGGTGAGGGCCTGCACCGCTTCGTCGACCCGCTGGACGGCGTCCCCTATCTGTACACGCAACTGGAGACCGCCGACGCGCGGCGTGTGTACGCGTGTTTCGAGCAGCCCGACCTGAAGGCGCGATTCACCTTCACCGCCCTCGCCCCGCTGCAGTGGACGGTCCTGTCGAACTCCCCGTCGGTGACGCCGACACCGCTCGACGAGACCTTCGGGCGGTGGACGTTCGCGCCCACACCGCCGATCTCCACCTACATCACGGCGCTCGCCGCCGGCGGCTTCCACAGCGAGACCAGGCCGTACGAGGGGCAGGGCGGCCCGCTGACGCTGGGGCTGCACTGCCGCCAGTCCCTCGTCGGATACCTCGACGCCGACCGGCTGTTCGCCGTCACCGCGGCCGGGTTCGAGATCTTCGAGAAGCACTTCGGGACGCCGTACGCGTTCGGCGACTACGACCAGGTGTTCGTCCCCGAGTTCAACGCGGGCGCGATGGAGAACGCCGGCATGGTCACGATCCGCGACGAGTACCTGCCGCGGTCACGGATGACCGAGGCCATGTACGACACCCGCGACAGCACGATCCTGCACGAGCTCGCCCACATGTGGTTCGGCGACCTCGTCACCATGCGCTGGTGGGACGACCTGTGGCTCAACGAGTCGTTCGCCGAATGGGCGAGCTACTTCGCCCAGGCCGAGGAGCGCCGGACCGGCGGCGGCATCAACCCCTGGGCGACCTTCGCCGGATCCCGGAAGAACTGGGCGTACCGACAGGACCAGTTGCCCTCCACCCACCCGATCGCGGCCGACATGGTCGACCTCGAGGCCGTCGAGAACAACTTCGACGGCATCACGTACGCGAAGGGCGCCTCGGCGCTGCAGCAACTCGTGGCATGGGTCGGCCAGGACGCCTTCCTGGCGGGCGTGCGGGCGTACTTCGCCGAGTTCGCCTACCACAACACCGAACTCGGCGACCTGCTGCGCCATCTCGCCGAGGCCTCCGGGCGCGACCTCACCCACTTCGCCGGGCAGTGGCTGGAGCAGCCCGGCGTCAACACGCTGCGAGCCGAGGTCGAGGTCGATCCGGACGGGCGATTCACCTCGTTCGCGGTCGTCCAGGGCGCCGACCCGCGCTGGCCGACCCTGCGGCGGCACCGGCTCGGAATCGGCGTCTACGCCCTGGCCGACGACGTCCTCACCCTGGCGCACCGGATCGAGACCGACATCGAAGGCGAGCGCACCGAGATCGCCGACCTGGTGGGCGTCGCCCGCGGTGATGTCGTCCTGCTCAACGACGGCGACCTCAGCTATGCCAAGATCCGGCTCGACGAGGCGTCTCTGGCCGGCGCGATCGAACTCATCGACCGGCTGCCCGACGATCTCGCCCGCGCCCTCATCTGGGGCGCATGCTGGGACATGTGCCGCGACGGGGAGATGTCGGCCGCCGACTACGCCGAGCTCGTCCTGCGCGGCACCCCGCACGAGACCGACATCTCCACCGTGCAGGCCGTGCTCGGCAACGCGATGACCGCGGCCGACCACTACGCTCCGCGCGACCAGCGGCACGAGTTGCGCGCCCGCATCACGGCCGGGCTGGCCGCGCTGCTGCGCGACGCCGAACCGGGCTCCGACCAGCAGTTGGCGTACACCCGGACGCTCGTGACCGCCATCGACTCCCCGGCGGGCATCGAGCTCGTGCAGGGCTGGCTGAACGACGAGGAGGTGCCCACCGGGCTCGCCGTGGACACCGATCTGCGGTGGCGCATCGTCCACGAGCTGTCGCGGCTCGGCGCCGGCGTCGAGCTCGTCGATGCCGAACGCGAGCGCGACCCGTCGGTCACCGGAGAGGAGGCGGCGCTCGGAGCCCGCGCGGCGAACCCCTCCCCCGATCTCAAGGCCTGGGCCTGGGAACACGCCACGGCCACCCTGGACCTGTCCAACGAGTCCCACCACAAGGTCTGCCTCAGCTTCTGGAAGTTCGACCAGGACGAGGTGCTGCGTCCGTACGTCGACGCCTATCTGGACGTCGTCGACCGGGTGGCCAACGGCACCGACGAATGGGCGGGCGCCAGCCAGCAGTACCGGCAGAACGTCGTCAACCTGCTGTTCCCGCGCCCGTTCGCCGATCAGGAGTTCCTCACGGGCCTGGACGCGTGGATGGCGGTGCGCGAGCTGCCGACCCCGGTGTACCGCACGCTCATCGAGCGACGGGACGACGCGATCCGCGCCCTGCGTGCCCAGGGGTCATGGCAGGACTGACCGTCGCGGACGTCTGTGCCGCCCTCGACAGGCGGTACCCTCCGACGCTGGCCGAGCAGTGGGACCGCAACGGTCTCTACTGCGGAGACCCGGCGGCGTCGGTCACGGGCGTCCTGTTCGCCGTCGACCCGACCGACGCGGTCATCGCCGAGGCGGTCGCCGCCGGATGCGAGCTCATCGTCACCCACCACCCGCTGCTGCTGCGCGGAATCCACTCCGTGACGTCCGCCACGCCCAAGGGACGACGCCTGCTCGCCATGGTGCGCGCCGGGATCAGCGCGTTCAACGTACACACCCCCGCCGACTCGGCGGCTCCGGGCGTCAGCGACGCCGTCGCCGACCTCCTCGGGCTGACCGGCGTCCGCCCCCTCGACGCCCACGTGGCCGAACCCCGCGACAAGCTCGTCACCTTCGTCCCCGCCGATCATGTGGACGCCGTCGTCGACGCACTCGCGGCCGCGGGTGCCGGGACGATCGGCGCGTACGACCGCTGCTATTTCGCGGTCGCCGGCTCCGGCGGATTCCGCGCCTCGGCCGACGCGCAACCCTTCACCGGCGCGCCTGGACAGATCACCGAGGTGGCCGAGACACGGCTCGAACTGGTCCTCCCGCGGCGGCGCCGGGAGGATGTCACCGCCGCGCTCCGGTCCGTCCATCCGTACGAGACGCCCGCGTTCGACCTCCTTCCCCTGGCCGATGCGGGCGTCGGCACCGGCATCGGGCGCATCGGGACGCTGCCCGCGCCGCTGCCGGCCCGCGACCTGGCGGCGCGCCTCGCCGCATCCCTGCCCGCGACCGTGGCCGGGCTGCGGCTCGGCGGTGACCCCGAACGGGTCGTGTCGCGAGTCGCGATCCTCGCCGGAGCCGGTGACTCGCACCTGGACGCCGCCCGGGCCGCCGGCGCCGACGCGTACGTGACCTCGGACCTGCGACACCACCCCGCGGAAGAGGCCCTCGCGTGGGACGACGCCCCGGTCCTCGTCGACGTCCCTCACTGGGCCTGCGAGTGGGCCTGGCTGCCGCACGCCGCCGCGGCGGTGCGCGAGGACCTGTCCGGCCACGACCTGACCCTGCACGTCAGTACGCTGCGGACCGAACCCTGGTCCCTGCACGTGAACGGAGGCCGGTCGTGACGGCCGAGGCGATGCTTCTCGTGACCACACCGTCGGTGCCCGGCTACCGGTTCGAGGCGGTGATCGGAATGGTGGCGTCACCCGTCCACCCCGACCCCGAGACGGCGCTGCTCGCACTGTGGCGCGAGGCCGTCGGGCTGGGCGCCAACGCCGTCGTCAGCGCGGGCCTGACGTTCGCGGCCGCGACGTACGGCCAAGGCATGTACGCCTCCCAGGCCGGTCAGTTCGTGGCGACCGGCACGGCCGTCGTGATCGCCCCCCTCGGCAAGGGAGAACCCGGGTGGACGCCGCAGTCGGCGTCGCAGGTTCTCCGCTGAGCCTCCCGGCCTCCTGCCCGGCTACTCCCCGACCGCGACCTCGTCGCCGGAAGACCCGCCCGAGGCGTCGGCGCGCGCCTGGCGGAACCACGTCGGCCCGATCGTGAGCAGCAGGATCGGAATCGAGATCGCCAGCGGCAGAGCGACCGTCAACAACAAGATGGCGCCGATCCCGGGGTCGTCCACCTCGGGCCAACCCGGCAGCGTCTCGAGCGGAAGCATCGGCAACATGGCGAAACCCTAACGCACGATGCACTAGATTTCCGTCTCAGGGCGTCCCGCCCGGGCGACCCGTCATCCGCAGGGAGAAGTTGTGACCGAAGGTCCGGCCGGAGCGGCCGTTGAAGTCCTCAACGAAGACGAGATCTCACGAGCACTGGCTCGCATCGCACACCAGATCCTCGAGGACAACCGGGGCGCCGATCGCCTGATCGTCCTCGGCATCCGCACCCGAGGCGTTCCCCTCGCCCGCAGGATCGTCGGACTGCTCAACGAGATCGAAGGCGCCGATGTGCCGGTGGGCGAACTCGACATCACCATGTACCGTGACGACCTGCGCGCGCATCCCACCCGCGAGGTACGACAGACACGCGTGCCGGTGAGCATCGACGACGCGGTGGTCGTCCTCGTCGACGACGTCCTGTACTCCGGCCGCACCGTGGTCGCCGCGATCGACGCGTTGCGCGATCTCGGACGTCCCCGGGTCGTGCAGCTCGCCGTGCTGGTCGACCGCGGTCACAGAGAGGTCCCGATCCAGGCCGACCACGTCGGGAAGACCGTCCCGACGAGCCGCGACGAACGCGTCCATGTGCATCTGGAGGAGTCCGACGGGTACGACCGGGTCACCATCGAGCGAAGGGCCACCGCATGAAGCACCTTCTCGCCGCCGCCGACCTGAGCCCCGCGGAGATCGCCTCGATCCTCGACCTGGCCGAGGAGATGCACGCGGTCCAGTCCCGGCAGGTCAAGAAGCTGCCGACCCTGCGCGGGCGCACGGTCGTGAACCTCTTCTTCGAGGACTCCACCCGCACCCGCGGATCCTTCGAGCTCGCCGAGAAGTGGATGTCGGCCGACGCGGTCAACATGTCGGGGAAGGGATCGTCGGTGTCGAAGGGCGAGTCCCTGCGCGACACGGTGCTCACCCTCGACGCGATGGGTGTCGACGCCTTCGTCATCCGCCACAGCGGGTCGGGCGCCGTCCACCAGGCCGCCGGCTGGGTGCGCCCGAACGTCAGCGTCGTCAACGCCGGTGACGGTGCCCACGAGCACCCCACACAGGCGCTGCTGGACGCGTTCGCGATGCGGCGTCATTTCCGTCGTCACAGCACCGAATCCTGGGAGGACAAGACGATCGCCATCGTCGGGGACCTCACCCACTCCCGCGTGGTCCGCTCGAACGTGTCGCTGCTGCAGACGCTCGGCGCGCAGGTCATCCTCGTCGCGCCGCCGACCCTGATGCCGGCAGGGGTCTCGACGTGGGGGGTCGAGATCGCTCCCGACTTCGACGCGGTCCTGCCTCGGGCCGATGTCGTCATGATGCTCCGCGTGCAGCGGGAGCGCATGGCCGGCGGGTTCTTCCCGAGCGCCCGCGAGTACACGGTGGGCTACGGCCTCACGCGCGACCGGCTGGAGCGGCTGAAACCCGGCGCGGCCATCTGCCACCCGGGTCCGATGAACCGCGGCGTCGAGATCTCCAGCGACGCCGCCGACTCCGTCAACTCGCTCGTGCTCGACCAGGTCTCGGCCGGCGTCGCGGTCCGTATGAGCGTGCTCTACCACCTGCTGGGTGGGGAAGGACAAGCATGAGCGACCTGCTGATCACCGGTGCCCGCACCGTCTCCGGGGGCACCGGAGACCTGTACATCCAGGACGGTGTGCTCGCCGACCCGGCAGCCGCGCCCGCCGACGTCCCGCGACTCGACGCCGACGGGCTCCTGGCGCTCCCGGGGCTCGTCGATCTGCACACCCATCTGCGCGAGCCGGGCCGCGAGGACGCCGAGACGATCCGCTCCGGCACCAAGGCGGCAGCGCGCGGCGGGTACACCGCCGTGTTCGCGATGGCCAACACGTCCCCCGTCACCGACACCGCCGAGGCGGCGATGTTCGTCGCGAGCCGCGCCCGGCGTGACGGGTACGCGCAGGTGCAGCCCGTGGGCGCCATCACGAAGGGGCTGGCGGGCGAGGAACTCGCCGAGCTCGGGCTGATGGCCCGCTCGGCGGCCAACGTGCGGGTGTTCAGCGACGACGGCCGCTGCGTCGCCGACTCGCTGCTGATGCGTCGCGCACTGGAGTACGTCACCGCGTTCGACGGCGTCCTCGCCCAGCACTCGCAGGATCCGCGGCTCGCGGGGCCGACGGCCTGTTGTCACGAAGGTCCCGTGTCGGGGCGACTCGGGCTGCCGGGCTGGCCGGCCGTCGCCGAGTCGGTCATCGTGGCCAGGGACGTCCAGCTCGCCGAGGCCACGGGAAGCCGCATCCACGTGTGCCACGTCTCGACGGCCGAGTCCGTCGAGGTGATCCGGTGGGCGAAGAAGCGCGGCATCCAGGTCACCGCCGAGGTGACGCCGCATCATCTGTACTTCGACACCTCCGAGGTGCAGGGGTACGACACGACGTACAAGGTCAACCCTCCGTTGCGTCCCGACGAGCATCGAACCGCCATCGCGGAGGCGCTCGCCGACGGGACGATCGATGTCGTGGCCACCGACCATGCGCCGCATGCCCGGCAGGACAAGGACCACGACTTCGCCGTCGCCTCGCCGGGCATGCTCGGCCTCGAGCAGGCGCTCGCGGTCGTCATGGAGACGATGGTCGACACCGGGCGGATGGACTGGGCGGCCGTCGTGGACCGCATGTCCGCGGCGCCGGCCCGGATCGGTCGGCTCGCGGAGCAGGGACGCCCGTTGCGGCTCGGCGAACCCGGCAACGTCGTCCTCGTCGACACCACCGCCCGGGCCGACGTGGACAGGGACGCCAGCCGGTCGCTGTCGCGCAACAACCCCTACCACGGCCGGACGCTGCCCGATCCGGTCGTCGCGACCGTGTGGGCCGGGCGGATCACGTATCAGCGCTGAGCGCGCGGGCGCGTCGGGGCCGGGCCGGTCCACGGACTCGACACCCGGCGCGTGACCGCCAGGTTGCACGGCATACCGGTCCCTTCGCCTGGCGGTCAGGGCAGTCACCGCCAGGTTGCGAGGCATACGAGCCTCGAATCCGAAGCCGGAACCCGCACAACCTGGCGGTCAGCGCACGCCGGCCCGGCAACCCGACGTCCTATGCCGCACAACCTGGCGGTCAGCCGGACGCGGACCGGGCCGTACCCGCCAAGGCGCGTTCGACGCGCTCCACCACGACGCCGGGCCGGGTCATGATCTCCACCGCCAGCCAGCGCACGACGAGGAAACCGGCATCGCGCAGCGCCTGCTCCCGCAGTTTCTCGCGCACGATGGCGTCGGGGTCGGAGGCGTATTTCACCGCGCCGTCGCACTCGCCGATCACCCCGTGCTCGGGCCACAGGAAGTCCGGGTAGAACCGGCCTTCCGCCGTCCGGACGGGAGCCTGGCATTCGGGACTCGGGAGACCGGCCAGGTGGAAGTGGCCCGCCGACAGGGACTCTGCCGCCGACTCCCTGCGCGGGTCGGCCAGCCCGATGCCCGGCAGCAGCCGCGTCACCCGGCGGAACTGCGCCATGTCCGTCAGGAGATCGCGCGCCGCCCCGGCCAGCACAGGCCTCGCGTAGTCGCTGCGCCGAGGCGTCGTCACGAAGGAGTCGCAGAGCAGGCGAGCGGCCGCATCGAGGATCACGAGCGCCTCCGGAACGGGCAGCCCCGCAGCGAGATCGACGGCCGTGCGGGCCGGTCCGGTCACCGCGTAGCCGTCCGGATCACGGGAGAGGTGGGACGCGGGAAGCTGCTCGACGTGATGCGTCGTGCCGTTCGACCGGGCCCGTCGGCCACCACCAGCGGGTAGCGACACCGATGCGGGGAGGTCGTGCCAGGGGACGTTGCCGGGACACGGCAACCCCCACACGATGGCGGCGCTCTGGCGGCTGATCACCGCATCCGGGTCCACGGCCAGCTCCGCCCGTGCCCGGATCAGGTGTCGCTCGGCCGGATCGTCCGGCCAGGCCTCGGCGGCGAGGTACACCCCGCGACGCACCCGCACGAGGCGGCGGCGGCGCAATGCGGTGGTCAGCATCTCGCCGGTCACGCCGATCGCTCTCAGGGTCGACCGGCTCGCGGGCTGGGTCGGCAACGACCAGGGCTTCGCGGTGCGCATGGCACCAACCTGCCGCATCTCCGGTCCGAGAGGAGCGGCACGGAGCCGCACCTGTGGACAACTCCGGGCTCGAGGCTCCGTCCCTCGTGCCCACGACGCGGCCCATGACCGCCAGGTTGTGCGGCATACCGGTGCGGTGGCCCGGCCCTCGTCGTTCCGACCGCCAGGTTGCGAGGCATACGAACCTCGAATCCGAAACCGGAACCCGCACAACCTGGCGGTCACCCCGGACATCGGCGCCACACCCGCGCGCCATGCCGCACAACCTGGCGGTCACCCCGCCGCCGGGCGGCGAACACCCCGGCGTGCACTCGACCCGGCCGCGACACGCGACGATCGGGCGGGCGACCGTCCCGGTGCCCCGGGACGGTCGCGTCGGTCAGAAGATCCGGGCGACCACCGAGGCCGGAGCGGCCAGCAAGGTCTCGATCTCGTCGTCCAGCTTGACCAGCGTCAGGGAGGCGCCGGCCATCTCCAGCGACGTGCAGTACTCGCCGACGTAGCTGCGGGCCACCGTGATCCCCATGTCGGCCAGCTTCTGCGCGGCGATGCCGAACAGCAGGTACAGCTCGCTGATCGGCGTCCCGCCCAGACCGTTGATCATCAGGGCGACCCGGTCACCCGGCCGGTACGGCAGATCCGGCACGACCGCGCCCAGCAGCTCGTCGACGATCTCGTCGGCTCCGACCATCTTCGCGCGACGACGTCCGGGCTCGCCGTGGATGCCGACACCGACCTCGATCTCGTCGTCGCCGAGGTCGAACAGCGGAGCGCCCTTCGCGGGCGGGGTACACGCCGTGAGCGCGATGCCCATCGTGCGGGTCACCGAGTTGACCAGCTCACCCACACGGACGACCTCCTCCAGCTCGGCGCCCTCCTCCGCCTTCGCGCCGACCGCCTTCATGACGAAGAAGTTGCCGGCCACTCCCCGGCGGCCCACGGTGTACAGCGAGTCCTGCACGGCCACGTCGTCGTTGATGAACAAGGTGGCGGCCTTGATGCCGTCGGCCTCGGCGAGCTCCTGCGCCATCTCGAAGGCCATCTTGTCGCCCGTGTAGTTGTTGACGAGCAGCAGGACGCCCTTGTCGGACGCGAGGAGCTTCGCGGTCTGATACACGTAGTCGCTCGGCGGGGCGGCGAACACGTCACCGGGGCAGGCGGCGTCCAGCATGCCGGGACCGACCACCATGACGTGCGCCGGCTCATGCCCCGAACCGGATCCCTGGATGATGCTGACCTTGTCGTTGTTCGGGGCATCGGCCCGCATGATCAGGTTGTACTCGGGGACGTAGGTGATGGTGTCCGGATTGGCGAGCGCGATGCCCTTGAGCATCTCGGGAACGAACTGCTTGGGATCGTTGACGAACTTCTTCACGGAATACCCCCTGTGAGAGGCCGGGCATGCGCCCGGGATTGGATACTCGGCCCCGGACGGGCACCGGGACCGATTCGGTGACCCGGGCGATGCCCGGATCCGGGACCGGTGTGCCGCGCCCCGTCAGGCGGGCCAGGCGTCGGCGAGGTGCCGCGCGAGGACGGCGATCGCCATCGCGCCGGCGTCCACGGAGCCGATGCTGCGCTCACCGGTGTACGCGGCCCGGCCGCGCATGGCCTGCAGCGATGCCGTCGCCTCGGCCGCATCGGCGGCGGTCGTGGCCACGGCGTTCACGATGGTGCGGGCGTCATGCCCGGCGGCGAGCTCGGCCTCGAGCGTGTCGATCGCCGGGACGAGGGCGTCCAGCAGGGTCTTCTCCCCCAACTCGGCGCCACCGCGGGTCTTGATACCGTCGACCGACGCGCGCAGCGCACGAACGACGTCCTCACCGGTGAACTCGTCCTTGCCCTTCAACTGGGCACCCGCCCGCAGGATCGCGGTGCCCCAGATCGGGCCCGAGGTACCTCCGATGCGAGCCGACACGGTCATGGCGATCCGCTGCAGGAACACGCCGGGATCGGTCCGGTCGAACGTGTCCCAGTCGGCCAGGACGATCTCGAAGCCCCGCGCCAGGGAGAAACCGAAGTCACCGTCGCCGACGACGGCGTCCAGTTCTCCGAAGTACGTCTCGTTGTCGACGATCGTCTGTGCGATGTCCTTGACGACCCACTCGACGTCGGACAGTTTTCCCGCCATGACCAAGCCTCCGATCTCCACTGTGAGAAACGGTCCGGTGGCGACACCGGCGTGCCATCCACGCTAACCCGGAATCCGGCCGGACGTCAGCCCACCGGCGGCGGCATTTTTCCGGACACGTGTTCGCCGCCGCAAGGTGCTACGCTCCGGGCGCGCGACCATCCCCGAGCCGCCGGCCGGGCCGGGGGCGATTTTCCCCCCGTCACCGGAGGACCGCCGTCGAACCGGCCTCCGCACCGTCAGAGCGTGTAGGCACCCAGGTTGGCGACGAGCGCCGCGGGCAACTCGACCGGACGCCCGGCGGTGTCGGCGCACACCAGCACGGTGTGGGCGCGGGCGCAGACCGCGTCCGCCACCGGGTCGTGGATCTCGGCGACAAGGGTCACCGACGTCCGCCCGATCCGGGCCACCGCCGTCCGCACCTCGTAGGTCTCCGGCCGATACCGCACCTGTCGCAGGTACTCGACGTCCTGGCGCGCGATCAGCCACAGATGTCCGACCCCGGCCGCGGCACCCATCCGTGCGGCGGACGCGTCGGCATCGGTGGTCATGTGGATGCGAGCCTCGGCCACGTAGTCGAAGAAGCGCACGTTGTTGACGTGGCCGTAGACGTCCTGGTCGGTCCACCGCACCGACACGGGATGAACGTGATAGCGCCCCGCGATCTCGTGGGCCCCGAGACCCCGCAGCGGAGGCCACCCGGCCGCCACGTCGCGCAGGGCCGATCGCGGCGCCTCGGGAAGCCTGCGCGGCCTGTTCTCACCGAGGTCGAACGCGCACACCAGGCTCCGGGCGGTCGCGACCGACCGGCCCGCGTGGTACAGGTCGTAGCCGATCGCGATCTTCGAGCCGCCGACCTCGTCGATCCCGACCTCCACGCGCAACGGCTCCCGGGAGAAGTCCACGGGAGCGTGGTACTCCACCTGATGCGCGACGACCACCACGCCGTCGGTCGTCAGGGAGCGCGTCGCCGGGGACGACGCGAAATAGCGGACGCGTGCCTCTTGGAGATAGTCGACGATCAGGGTGTTGTTCACATGCCCCTGGGCGTCGAGATCCACCCAGCGCAGCGGCAGTTCGAAGGTCGTGCGGGCACCCCGCTGCGGCCGGGTGAGCGGTTCGGCGATCGTGGTCAGTCCTCTTTCTCGTACAACGAGTCGATGACGTCACCGTACTGCTTCACCACGACCGCGCGTCGCACCTTCATGTTCGGCGTCACACCGCCGGAGTCCACGGTCAGCTCGCCGTCGAGGATCGCAAACCGCTTCACGGTCTCCCAGCGTTCGAGCTTCGCGTTGGCCCGGTCGATATGGCTCTGCACGGAGGCGACGAACTCGGGGTGGGTGATGAGCTGGGAGTAGCTCAGGTCGCCGAGACGATGCCGCGCCGCCCACTTCTCGGCAAGCCCCTGATCCACCGTCAGGAGGGCGGCGATGTACTTGCGGCCGTCGCCGACCGCGACCACCTGCGAGATGAACGGGATGGTCGCGGCCACGACGCTCTCGACCTTCTGCGGCGCGACGTACTTGCCGCCGGACGTCTTCAGCAGGTCCTTCTTCCGGTCGGTGATCCGCACGTATCCGTCGGCGTCGAGCTCGCCGATGTCGCCGGTGTGGAACCAGCCGTCCACCAGGACCTCCGCCGTGAGCTCGGGATCCTTGTGGTAGCCGCGCATCACCCCGGGCCCTTTGAACAGGATCTCGCCGTCGTCGGCGATGCGCACCTCGGTGCCGGGGGTGGGCGGTCCGACGGTGCCCAGCCGCGGGATGCGGGGCTCGTTCACGGTCGCGACGGCGCTCGTCTCGGTGAGTCCGTAGCCCTCGACGATGACGAGACCGGCGGAGAAGAACCACGACTGCACCTGCGTCGAGAGCTTCGCCGAGCCGGAGATGAAGAACCGGATGTTGCCGCCCATCCGCTCCTTCAGCTTCGAGTACACGAGGCGGTCGGCGAGCCGGTACTGGGCTGCGAGGCGGCGCGGCAGGGGATCGCCGGACAGACGGTAGGGATGCGTCTTGCGGCCGACCGAGAAGGCCCAGCGGGCGATCCGGCCCTTGACCCCGGTGCGTCCGGTGGAGCTCAGGACGGTGGCGCGCACCTTCTCGAAGATGCGCGGGGCGCCGCACATGAACGTCGGCTTCACCTCGCCCAGGTGGTCGACGATCCTGTCGATCCGGCCGTCGACGGCGGACGCGAAGCCGATGGCCGTCTGGCACGCCAGCAGGCACTTGCCGAACACGTGCGACAGAGGCAGCCACAGGTACTGCAGCGCGTCGTCGGTGATGATCTGCAGGGTGTCGACGGCGAACCCCTCGTAGGTCCAGTTGCTGTGGGTGAGTTCGACGCCCTTCGGCAGGCCGGTCGTCCCGGAGGTGTAGATGAGGGTCGCGAGCGTGTCCCCGGAGGTCCGGGCGATCGCGGCGGTCACACAGCCCGGCTCGGCCTCCAGCCTGGCCCGGCCCCGTGCGCGCAGTTGCTCCCAGCTCAGCACGCGCTCGCCGTCCCCCTCGCCCTCCATGAGGACGATGTGGCGGACGATGGCCTCGAGCCCGGGCGCCGCGTCGACCTTGGCGAGCTGGTCGGGGTTCTCGGCGATGATGATCTGCGATTCGGAGTGGCTCAGGATGTGCTCGAAGTCGGGCGACTGCGTGGTGGGGTACACCGTCGTCGTGGCGCCGCCTGCACAGTTGATGGCGTAGTCCGCCAGGATCCACTCGATGCGGGTGTTCGCCGCGATGGCGACCCGTTGCTCGTAGCCGAGACCGAGCGTGAGCAGTCCCGCGGCGAGTTCGTGCGCCTGCTGCTGCGTCTGCGTCCAGGTGAGGCTCACCCACCGTTCGGCGGCGTCCTTGTAGCGGAACGCCTCATGGAACGGGGTCTTGCGTACCCGCCATGCCAGAGTCTCACCGACGGTCTGAGGTGCGGCTGCCAGTACTTCCTGCACCGTTGCCATGACGATCCCTTTCCTCGCGGGCCCGGGGTGCTGGTCAGCTTAAGTCACAGCGCACCCTCAGCACATCCCGGCACACGCCTGCAGAAAGTTGAACGGTCAATATATGATGGCGGCATGACAGCAACACGCGACGTCGTCTGGCTCTCCGCGGAACAGCAGCGGGTGTGGCGCTCCTGGCTGTCCGCGTCTGCCGCGATCAACGAACACCTGAACGAGGAGCTCCGGCCCTTCGGCCTCGACCTCGGCGAATACGAGATCCTCGTCCGCCTCTCCGAGGCCCCCGAGCGGCAACTGCGCATGTCCGAGCTGGCGGCGTCGGTGCGTCAGTCCCGGTCACGGCTGACCCATGCGGTGTCGCGGCTGGAGAAGAAGGGGATCGTCGGCCGGACCAACTGTCCGTTCGACGGCCGCGGGGTCATCGCCCACCTGACCGACCCCGGATTCGAGCTTCTCGCCGAGGCCGCCTTCGCCCACGTGCGGTCGGTGCGGGACGCCTTCGTCGACGTCGTCGACCCCGCCGACTTCGAGGCGCTGGGCCGGGCTATGAACGCCGTCCTCGCTGCGGAAGACTGACCATGTGGACGTCCTCGGCGCGCTGAACACCCGGCTCGAATCGGCTCTCGGCCGATCGGCCGACTCCTCCCCGCTCGCGCGTGCCCTGTACTCCTCGGACGCCTCCATCTACCGCGTCCTGCCCACCGCGGTCCTCGCTCCGCGCGACGACACCGAACTCGCCGCGGCCGTCGCCGCCGCGACCGCAGAAGGGCTCCCCGTCACCGCCCGCGGCGCGGGGACGTCCTGCTGCGGCAACGCGATCGGCCCCGGTCTCGTCCTCGACCTCTCCCGGCATCTCACACGCATCGGCCCCGTCGACCCCGAGGCGCGGACGGTCACCGTCCAGCCCGGCGCCGTGCAGGCGGCGGTGCAGCGCGCGGCCCTGCCGCACGGGCTGCGGTTCGGGCCCGACCCGTCGACGGCCGACCGGTGCACGCTCGGCGGCATGATCGGCAACAACGCGTGCGGCCCTCGCGCGCTCGGTTATGGACGGACGTCCGACAACGTCGAATCGGTCACCGTCGTCCTCGCCACCGGAGACCGGATGACGCTCGGCCCCGGGTCCCCGGCGCCCGCGCCCCTGGCGACGGCCCTGGCGGGGATCGCCCGCGACGGCGCCGACGTCATTGCCCGCGAGTTCGGGCGATTCAGCCGCCAGATCTCGGGGTACGCGCTCGACCGGCTCGCCGCCGGAGACCTGCCCGGCCTGATCGTCGGCTCGGAGGGGACGCTCGGGATCGTCACGTCCGCCACGATCCGGCTGGTCCGCGACGCACCGGTGAAGACCACCGTCGTTCTCGGGTATCCGTCGATGGCCGCCGCCGCCGACGACATCGCGACCGTCCTGCGCATGGAGCCGACTGCCTGCGAGGGGCTGGACGACCGGATCGTCGACGTCGTCCGCCGTCGCGGATTGCCCGTGCCGGACCTGCCCGCCGGTGCGGGCTGGAACATCGTCGAGCTGACCGGGAACGACGACGCCGAGGTGGCCGACCGCGCCCGGCGCCTGGTCGCCGAGGCGCACGCGGACGAGGGCTGGGCGCTGCCCGCCGGGGCCCAGGCCCTTGCCATCTGGCGGATTCGCGCTGATGGCGCCGGGTTGGCCTCGGTCGCGTTCGAACGCCGCGCGTACGCGGGGTGGGAGGATGCCGCCGTCCCGCCGCACCGCCTCGGGGCGTACCTGCGGGATTTCGACGCCCTGCTCGCCGAGCACGGGCTCCGCGGCCTGCCGTACGGGCACTTCGGGGACGGCTGCGTCCACTGTCGCATCGACTTCCCGCTCATCCACGCGGACGGGACGGGGCGCTTCGGCCGGTTCCTGGCCGACGCCGCCGATCTCGTCGCCTCCCACGGCGGGTCGCTGTCGGGCGAGCACGGCGACGGCCGGGCACGGTCGGCGCTGCTGGACCGGATGTACAGCCCGGCCGCGATGGACCTGATGCGCCGGGTGAAGACCGCCTTCGATCCCGAGAACCTGCTCAACCCGGGCGTCCTCGTGGGCCCCGCCGGTACGACGGGCTCCGCACCGCCCACGGCCGACGTGCGCGACACCGTCCTGATCGATGCACCCCTGGCAGCCTCGCACCCGCGGTTCGCCGAGGACGTCCATCGCTGCTCCGGTGTGGGGAGATGCCTGGTGGACGACACGGGCCGCGGCGGGGTGATGTGCCCGTCCTACCAGGCGACGGGCCGCGAGCAGGATTCGACGCGGGGACGCGCACGGGTGCTGCAGGAGATGATCGCCGGCTCCGTCGTCACGGACGGCTGGGCGGCGCCCGAGGTGCGCGAGGCGCTCGACCTGTGCCTCGCATGCAAGGGCTGCGCGCGCGAATGCCCCACGGGGACCGACATGGCGGCGTACAAGTCGCAGGTGCTGTACGAGGCGTACCGGGGCCGATTGCGGCCCGTGTCCCACGTGTCCATGGGGTGGCTGCCCCTGTGGGGCCGGGTCATCTCCCGCGCCGGGCTCTCCGGGATCGTCAACAGGGTGACCGCCTCGGCCGCCGCTCCCGTCGTGACGCGGCTGGCCGGCGTCGACCGGCGGCGGTCGCTTCCCCGGTTCGCCGCGGGACGAGCGGCGTCGCGGGCGGCGACGCGTGCGGCGACCGGGCCTCGGGTGGCGATGCGTGACGCGACCGGGCCCCGGGTGGCGATCTGGATCGACTCGTGGACCGATTCCTTCGCCGGGTCGCACGCCGAGGATGTCGCGACCGTCCTCGCGGCGGCGGGGTTCTCCCCCGAGTTCCTGACCGCGACGGCATGCTGCGGGCTGCCGTGGATCACGACCGGGCAACGCCCTCGCGCCGCCCGGGAGCTCCGCCGCGCCCGAGCGGCGCTGCTGCCGGTGGTGCGCGCGGGCGTCCCCGTCGTGGCGACCGAGCCGTCGTGCCTTGCCGTGTGGCGTTCCGACGCCGCCGACCTGCTGCCCGGCGACGAGACCGCCGAGGTCGCGGCCGGCGTCCGGTCGCTGGCGGAGTTCCTGGACGACGCGGGGTGGCGGCCGCCCAGCCTGGCCGGACGCACCCTGGTCGTGCAGCCGCACTGTCATCAGCGGGCCGTCGTGGGCTGGGAGGCGGACGCCCGGCTGCTGACCGCCACCGGGGCCGAGGTCGTGACGGTCGGAGGGTGCTGCGGGCTCGCGGGCAACTTCGGGTTCGAGCGAGGGCACTACGACGTGTCGGTGGCCGTCGCCCGGCACGACCTGCTGCCGGCCCTGGAGGCCCACCCCGACGCGATCTTCGTCGGGGACGGCTTCTCGTGCCGCACGCAGGTGTCCGATCTGACCGGACGTCCCGTCGCCACGCTCGCGCAGGTTCTTGCCGCGGAGCTGCGGGGGTCCGAATCCGCCGGCTAATCCCCCGCCCCCTCCCCGCCCCTCCCGCCGAACGCTCCGATCCCCCCGCCCCCTCCCGCCGAACGCTCCGAAACTGCCGGAATTTCCCCGAATTCCGCCAGTTCCGGAGCGCTCGCCGCGAGAATCGGCAGCGCCAGGCCCACCCTCCGAGCCGGGCTCTCCGGTTGTGAGCCGGCCGCCCAGATTGTGGACAACGATCTGCGCCGTCCACCGATGGCTCTCGACGGCGTCGCGGCGCGTCCCGGACGTGTTTCCTCGGACCATGCACGTCCTCGCACAGCCGCACGACCGGCGCCCCGACCCCGTCCTCGACTCGCCGCTCGGGGGTCTTGCCCGTGAGCAGCACGGCCTGCTCACCCGACGGCAGTGCCTCGCCCACGGGTTGACCGACGGCGTCGTCGCCCGCCGGATCGCCCGTGGCCACTGGGCCCGGCCCGCTCGCGGCCTCGTGGACACCGGGCTCGTCGCAGACCGCTCTCCCGACGGTGTCGCGCGTCGAGGCGTCGTCCTGTCGCTGCTGTCCCAAGGGCCCGGCGCCGTCGCCGTCGGCCCGTCGGCGCTTCTCCTCCATGGCGTCTGGGGAGTCCCCCACCCGCTCACGCCGCAGGCGGCGCAGGTCCGCGCCACGAAGCGGGAGCCGCCCCGCGGTGCGCGGAGTCGCAGGTTCCGCACAGCGGGACGCGTGGTCGAGGTCGGTGGCCTGCTCGCGGTCGATCCGGTGCTGGCGCTCGCGCAGACGGTGGTCGAGGCGGGACCGACGTCCGCGCTCGGGCTCCTGGATTCCGCGCTGCACCGCCGTATCCTCCAGCCCGAAGAGCTCGACGACGTCCGGTCTCTGGCCAGGGGCCGACGCGGCGTGCGCTCCATCGCGCAGGTGTGGCCCCTGATCGACGCACGCCGGGAATCCCCGCTGGAATCGTGGGCGTACTACGACCTCTGGTCTGCGGGACTGTGCCCGACCGATGTCCAGATCACGATCGGGGACGCTCACGGGCAGGTCCTCGCGCGCTGCGACATGGGCTACCTGCTGGACGACGGGACCTGGCTGATGGTCGAGCTCGACGGGCGCGACTTCCACACGGGTGCCGTCGCGCTGACGCACGACTATGCCCGCGGCAACGACCTCAGCCTGGCCGGCGGCATGAGGGTGATCCGCTTCGTCGCAGAGCAGCTCGGCTGGGACGGCCCGATGGTCCGCACGATCCGGCAGCACCTGCGAACGAGAAGCTGGGCTCCGCCGCGTCCCCGAACCCTTGACCTTGCATCCCGCATCCCACCCAACGCTCCAGAACTGCCGGAATTCGGAGAGAATCCGGCTGTTTGAGAGCACTCGCCGAAAGAGAGCGTTCCGGCGACCGAGGGTGCAGGATGGAACCATGCGGACAACCCAACTGGTGCTCGACTCACTGGGCCGGGTACACGAACTGATCCCCGCCGTCCTCGACGGTCTCACCACCGAGGACGTCCTGTGGCGTCCCGATCCCGGCGCCAACTCCATCGGCTGGCTCATCTGGCATCTCACCCGCGCCGAGGACGCGATCGTGAGCCACATCGCCGGTGCCGAGCAGGAGTGGGACACGGGCAAGTGGAACGAGACCTTCGGCCTGCCGTATGCGGCACCCGGCGGGGGATTCGGCATGTCCGCCGAGGACGTCGGCCGGTTCACCGTCCCGGATCCGGACGTCCTGCGACAGTATGCCGAGGCCGTCGGCGCGCTCGCGGGCGAGGTCGTCTCAAAGCTGACCGATGCGGATCTCGACCGGGTCATCGACACCACCTACACACCGCCGGTCACGCTCGGCGTGCGGCTGGTGTCGGTCATGGTCGAGACCGCCCAGCACATCGGACAGGCGGCGTACCTCAAGGGCATGCGCGAGCGGGCCACCGGAACTGCCTCGGCCTGGCACGGATACGTATGACCCGCCGAACGCTCCGATTCCCGCGAATTCTGGCGAGTTTCCGCAGGAAGGGGAGCGTTCGGTGACGCCTGTGTCCCCTCGACATGGACGAAGCCGAGTTGTTGAACTGCCTTACCACGCTAGGCGCGTTCCGGGATCCCACGACACGAGCGCTCAGGGACCCGTAGCGCTTCTTGGGCGTTCGCCGCGTCAGGCCGGCGCTGGCATAATGGGCGGGCGTACCCGCCCATTCGCGAAGCAGAGGTCACACCACACATGCCAGAGTTCGTCTTCACCATGCACAACGTCCGCAAGAAGCTGGGCGAGAAGGTGGTCCTGGACAACGTCACCCTGTCGTTCTACGAGGACGCCAAGATCGGCGTGGTCGGCCCGAACGGCGCCGGCAAGTCGACCCTGCTGAAGATCATGGCCGGGCTGCTCACGCCCGACAACGGCGATGCCGCGCTCGCCAAGGACAAGACCGTCGGCATCCTGCTCCAGGAGCCCCCGCTGACCGAGGGGAAGACCGTCCTGGAGAACGTCGAGGAGGCCGTCCACGACACACTCGGCAAGCTGCGGCGGTTCAACGAGGTGTCGGAGGCGTTGGGCGACCCCGACGCCGACTACGACGCGCTCCTGGCCGAGATGGGCGAACTGCAGACCGAGCTCGATCATCGCAACGCGTGGGATCTGGACTCCCAGCTCGAACAGGCCATGGACGCGCTGCGCTGCCCGCCCGGCGACGCGATGGTGGACGTGCTGTCGGGCGGTGAACGGCGACGGGTGGCCCTGTGCAAGCTGCTGTTGCAGCAGCCCGATCTGCTCCTGCTGGACGAGCCCACCAACCACCTGGACGCCGAGTCGGTCGCCTGGCTCGAGGGACATCTGAAGGCGTACCCCGGAGCCGTCCTCGCGGTCACCCACGATCGGTACTTCCTGGACAACGTGGCCGAGTGGATCTGCGAGGTGGACCGCGGCAAGCTCCACCCGTACGAGGGCAACTACTCGACCTACCTCGACACGAAGAAGGCACGTCTCCAGGTCGAGGGCCGCAAGGACGCCAAGCGCGCCAAGATCCTCGAACGCGAACTCGAATGGGTCCGTTCCAACCCGAAGGCCCGGCAGGCGAAGAACCGCGCCCGGCTCGCCCGCTACGAGGAGCTGGCCGCCGAGGCCGAGCGCAACCGCAAGCTCGATTTCGAGGAGATCAACATCCCGGCCGGTCCCCGGCTGGGCAGCGTCGTCCTCGAAGCCGACACGCTCACGAAGGGCTTCGACGACCGCGTCCTGATCGAGAATCTCAGCTTCACTCTCCCGCGCGCGGGGATCGTGGGCGTGATCGGCCCGAACGGCGTCGGCAAGACCACCCTGTTCAAGATGATCGTCGGCGAGGAGTCGCCCGACTCGGGCACGCTCCGGGTCGGTGACACCGTGACGTTCTCCTATGTCGACCAGAGCCGCGCCGGTATCGACCCCGACAAGAACGTCTGGGAAGTCGTGTCGGACGGCCTGGATCACATCAAGGTCGCGAGCTTCGAGATGCCGTCACGTGCGTACGTGGCCTCGTTCGGGTTCAAGGGCCCCGACCAGCAGAAGCCTGCCGGAGTGCTCTCGGGCGGTGAGCGCAACCGTCTCAACCTGGCGCTCACCCTGAAGATGGGCGGCAACGTCCTGCTGCTGGACGAGCCCACCAACGACCTGGACGTCGAGACGCTCCAGTCGCTGGAGGACGCCCTCCTCGAGTTTCCCGGGTGCGCGGTCGTGATCTCCCACGACCGGTGGTTCCTGGACCGGGTCGCCACCCACATCCTCGCCTGGGAGGGCGATGAGGAGGACGGGGCGAAGTGGTTCTGGTTCGAGGGGAACTTCGCCGACTACGAAGAGAACAAGGTCGCCCGGCTGGGCGTCGACGCGGCGCGCCCGCACCGCGCCACGCACCGCCGCCTGACCCGGGACTGAGCCTCCGCCGGACGACTGAGCCTCGCCGAGCGCTCCCGAACTGCCGCTTTTCGGGGCTTTTCCGGCAGTTCGGGAGCGTTCGGCGAGAGGTATCGGCTCAGCGGGCCTTCCGGATCGCGTCGCGGGCCCGCTGATACCGGTCGAGCTCGGCGGTCACCGGCGCCACGATCTCGGTGGATGCGACCGTCGCGACCGATCGGCGGATCGCCGTCCGGGCCCGCACCCGCTTGCGGCGGGCACCCAGCTCCACGCCGATCCGGCACACCCCCGCCAGGACGATCCCGGCCAGGGCCCCGCCCACCGCCAGCACCGTCTGGGCGGGGAAGCCCCACCAGGTCACGCCCGGGAGAGCAGGAAGCTGCAGGTACAGCAGCAGGAAGTCCACGGCCAGCCAGCCCAGACCCGCGACGACCGCGACGATGAGCAGCCATTGCAGGACGCGCACGACCGTCCACCAGGACTGTCCGCGTTCGAACTGCAGATCGGTCCCCGCGATCGCGGCGTCCAGCCTGCCGGGCAGCAACGCCCTGTTGCTGCGGGCGGCCTCCTTGACGGCGTCGGCCCAGCCGCGCGGCAGACCGGTGGCCGCCTGCTCGCCCAGCGCGCGGACGGCCATGTCCACCTGGGCGGTCTGCACCGGCGCCGCACCCGGCAGGGACGTCCGCGGCGCGGGGTCGAGCTCCGCCCGCTTCTCCCCGAGTCGCAGCCGCCGCAGCGGATCGGCGCGCAGCTTCGCGATCCACGACAGCATCGGCCAGCCGGTCGCATAGGCTCCGCGGAGCCGCCATGCACGCCCGACGGCGTCCACGACGACCTCACCGCCTGCGGCCGCCACAAGGGAGTCGGTGAGCCTCCGGCCGACCTTCCGCTCCAGTTCGGGCACATCGGACGTCCCGAGCTGGGGTTCGAGCTCTGCCACGGCGCGCGAGATGTCGGCGGCCAGTCGCTTCGCCGCCGTCTGCTTCTCGCGCACGGCGGCGAGGATCCGCCGCCCGAGCTCGGGCACGCCCTGTCCCGTCTCGGCCGACACCGCGACCGTCGCGGACGCCGCGAGCCCCTCCGCGTCGAGCAGCCGTCGAAGGTCGCCCATGCACCGCTGCACCTCCTCGTCGGAGAGACGGTCGATCTGGTTCAACGCGACGATCATCACGGCGGCGTGCCCTGCGAGCGGAATGAGGTACGACTCGTGGAGCGCCGCGTCGGCGTACTTCTGCGGATCCACGACCCACACGAGCATGTCGACGAGCTCGACGAGACGATCGACCTGGAGCCGGTGCGCCTCGGCCGTCGAGTCGTGGTCGGGCAGATCCAGCAGGACGAGGTTGGTGACGTCGCTCTTCGGCGCGGGGATCAGTTGCCGCCGGGTCACCGCGAGCCAGTCCAGCAGAGCGGTCGGCACCTCGCTCCCCCACACCGCCGCCATCGTCTGTGCCGTCGTGGGACGCCGCACGCCGGTCTGCGCGTACTGCGTGCCGGTGATCGCATTGAACAGGCTCGACTTCCCGGACCCCGTCGCCCCGGCGAGCGCCACGACCGTCCAGTCGCCCGAGAACGCCAGCCGCGAGGACGCGTTCGCGGCGACCTTCGCGGCGCGAGCCACGACCTCGTCGTCGGCGCGCCCCGCGGACAGCCGGGCCGCCTCGCCGAGAGCGGCGACCCGTTCGGCCAGCCCCGTCACGGCCGGTCCTCGACGATCTCGGCGTCGACGATCTCGGGCACCTGCTCGGCACCCCCCGGCGCCACGGCGGTGCCCAGCTCCGCCGGTTCCTGCGCCTGGCGGGCGGGCAGCGCCGCCGGTCCGGTGCCGGCCGGCAACTGCCCGGTGACGTCCGTCCAGCTCGACGAGCGGGCGTGGACGACCAGGTCCACCGCGGCCCGGATCTCCTCCGCCGCCGTGTCCGTCACCCCTGTCGCCTCGAGCACCTGGTGGTACCGCACGAGCTCGTTGGCGATCGCGGCCTCGACCCGCGCGTCCAGGTCGGTCTTCGCCCGCGTGGCCAGCCGGCGTACGGCGTCCTCGCCGAAGACGGCCTCGAGCAGCCGTTGCGCCAGAACGGCCGTCCCGCCCGCGATGCCGATCTCGGCTCCGACGAGCCCGCCCGTCTGGGAGAACACGAGGATCATGAGCGCGACCCCGACCCCGTTGACGCCCAGGGCGAGGAACCGGGCCTGTACGCGCTTTCCCTTGCCCTCCTCGCTCACGAGCTCGAGCACGCCGCCCTGCCACTCCCGCACGATCCGCGCGGCGACCGCCGCGAAGTCGGACGAGGACGCCCCCAGCTCGGGATGCGCCGCGATCAGCTCCCGACCTGCCGGGTGGGCGCGCCACGCGGACTCGGCACGTTCGGCGGCGGCGTCGGACTCGGCGCGGATGAGGGTCTCCAGCCCCGACTCGACGGCCACCTTCGCCTCGACGGCCTGTTTCGGCTCGCCTTTGACCGCTCCCCAGATGCGATCCCGGAACCGGCCGATCTTCCGTTCCACGACCCGGAAGAACTCCCCGGTGCCGACCAGGTCGTGCCAGCGGGTCAGCACCTCGCCGCGCAGCATCGTCCCGTCGGCCGTCTGCACGCTCACGGCTCGGGCCGCCTCGGCGTAGGACGCGTCGGCGTCGCTGCGCAACTGCGCCAGCGCCGCGGCCTGCTCGTCGACGGCCGTCGCCACCAGGGGCGCGGTGCGACACAGCGACACGAGCGCACCGTCGAGGGTCTGCAGCACGACCTTGTGGCGGGTGCGCCGGTCGGACGACATGTCCTCCAGCCACTCCCGGATCGGCGCGACGGCGGCCTCGGGCAGCAGTCCCTCGGCGTCGGTCTTCGTCTCGGGCACGGCGAACAGCGGCGAGGAGCCCAGACCGCCCGACAGCATGAGCTGCCCGAGATGGCTGGGCACCTCGGTCCAGGCGGCGGGCGGCACCCGGTCGACCACGACGCCCAGTGCGACGCTGCGGTCGGCGGCCTCGCGCAGATACCGCCACGGCACGGCATCGGCGTAGCGCGCCGCGGACGTCACGAACAGCCACAGATCGGCCGCTCCGAGCAGTTGGTCGGCGAGGGCCCGGTTCTCGGTGACGACGGAGTCGATGTCGGGCGCGTCCAGCAGCGCCAGCCCGCGCGGCAGGGACGGCTCGGGCACCAGTTGCAGGACCCACGGGTAGTGCGACGGCTCGGAGGATCGCCCGAGCCCGGGCAGCACCCGTTGCGATCCGAACCAGTCGGTGTCGTCCGGGTGATGGATGAGGACCGACGCCCGCGTCGTGGGACGGATCACACCTGCCGTGCTCACGACGCGTCCGACGAGGCTGTTCACCAGGGTCGACTTGCCGGCGCCCGTCGAGCCGCCGACCACCGTCAGCAGCGGGGCGTCCAGGTGAGCCAGCCGAGGGAGCAGATAGTCGTCGAGCTGGTTGGTGAGCGTGCGGACGGCCACCTTCTGGCTCTCTGCTCCCGGCAGGGGCAGCGGCAGCGTCGCCGCCGCCAACGCGCTGCGCAGCCGTTCCAGTGCGGATGTCAACTCACCCGTGCCCACGGACACTCCTCGCTCGTTCGGGCCGATCCTACCGGCGCCATCCTGCACCTCCCGTGATTGGCCCGGCTGGTCCGCGTGGCGGTCGCTGCGGATGCGCGCCGGCGACTCGAAGGCCCGCCTCCCGGTGGATCCGGGCCTTCCATCCGGCCCGGTCGCGGTCGTAGGGTCATCCCCAAGTTTCTCCGAGGAGGTTCAATGACGAAGCTGGAAGGGGACGTCTCCTACCCCGATCCCGCCATCGGTGCGTCGTCCCACGTCCCCGATCCCGACGGGTTGCGCCGCGCGGCCGCCGCCGATCCAGCGGGATTCTGGGCCGATCGCGCCGCCGAACTCGAGTGGTACGAGCCCTGGGACACCGTGCTGGACGACGCCAACGCGCCGTTCTTCACCTGGTTCGTCGGCGGGAAGACGAACATCGTCCGCAACGCCATCGACCGTCATCTCGCCGGCCCGAACAAGAACAAGCTCGCACTGATCTGGCTCAGCGAGGACGGCACGGAGCACAGGACGTTCAGCTACTTCAGTCTCGCCCGGCAGGTCAACCAGATGGCCAACATCATCGTCTCGATGGGCGTCCGCAAGGGGGACCGCGTCACCATCTACCTGCCGCGCATCCCCGAGGTCGTGTTCGCGATGCTGGCCTGCGCGAAGATCGGCGCCGTGCATTCGGTCATCTTCGCCGGCTTCTCGGCCGATGCGTTGCAGAGCCGTATCGACGACTCCGAGTCGAAGCTCGTCATCACCGCCGACGGATCGTGGGTGAACGGGAGCATCTTCCCGCTCAAGGACATCGTCGACGACGCCGCCCGGCACACGCCCTCGGTCGAGAACGTGATCGTCGTGAAGCGCACCGGTCAGGACGTCGCCATGGACCCCCTGCGCGACCACTGGTACCACGACCTGACCGTGCTGCCCATCGCCAAGGGGCGGTGCGAGACCGAGGTGATGGACGCCGAGGATCCCCTCTACATCCTGTACACCTCGGGCTCGACCGGGAAGCCGAAGGCCATCCTGCACACCCACGGCGGCTACATGGTCGGCACGTACACCACGCTCAAGTACTGCTTCGACATCCGCCCCGAGGACCGGTTCTGGTGCACCGCCGACCCCGGCTGGGTGACCGGCCACTCCTACCTCGTGTACGGGCCGCTGCTGACCGGCGCGACGACCTTCATGTTCGAGGGCGGCCCGACCTATCCTTACCCCAACCGCTGGTTTCAACTCATCGAGTACTACGGGATCACGGCGTTCTACACGGCGCCGACCGCCATCCGCTCGCTCATGCGGTTCGGCGAGGCGTGGCCGAACCGTCACGACCTCAGTTCGCTGCGGCTGCTCGGCACGGTCGGCGAACCGATCAACCCCGAGGCATGGCACTGGTTCCACCGGGTCGTCGGCAAACAGAGGTGCCCCGTGATCGACACCTGGTGGCAGACCGAGACGGGCATGTTCCAGATCACCCAGGTGCCCGGCGAGCCGCAGAAGCCCGGGTCGGCCGGAAAGCCGTTCTTCGGCCAGGAGGCCGAGATCCTCGATGACGCAGGCAATCCCGTGCCGGACGGCGAGGAGGGCTTCCTCGTCCTGAAGAACCCCTGGCCGGCGATGATGCGGACGCTGTTCAAGGACGACGAGCGGTACGTGAGCCAGTACTGGTCGAAATACCCCGGCAAGTACCTCGCCGGAGACTCCGCCCGCCGGGACGCCGACGGGTATTTCTGGATCATCGGCCGCACCGACGACGTCATCAAGGTGTCGGGGCACCGGCTCGGGACGGCCGAGATCGAGTCGGCGCTCGTGTCGCACCCCGCGGTCGCCGAGGCGGCTGCCATCGGCCTCCCGCACGACGTCAAGGGCAACGCGATCCACGTGTTCGTCGTGCTCCGCCTCGGGTACGAGCCCGGCGAGGGCTTGGCCGAGGAGTTGCGCCGCCACGTGTCGCAGCACCTGTCCCCGATCGCGAAGCCCGACTGGATCGACTTCGCCGAGAAACTGCCGAAGACCCGTTCGGGCAAGATCATGCGACGCGTCCTGAAGGCGCGTGCCCTCGGCCAGCCCGAGGGAGACCTCTCCACCCTGGAGGAGTGACCGGGATCCGCGGACGTCCGTCCCCGGTCGCCGTACCGGCGGACGGTTCGTCCCGGCCCGAACACCTGCGTGCTGACCGCCGCACCGGCCGAAGGACCCGGGTCTCGCGCGAAGCGACCGCGGCCGGGTGACTCGGACCGCGGTCGCCCCCCGTGAGCGCGAACAAACCATAAACGCGGTCAGCGAGAGCATCAATTGAACGAAGCATTACTCACCTCCCGCACAGACAACCAAAGTGACCTAATTTCTCGAAGAGATTCCTCGCTGGGCGTTTATCTCCTTGAGCTCGGTTTCACTAAGCAACTCTTCGAGCTGAGCTCGTAGACTATTCCCAGGCGGAGCGTCCGCATTCAGAGACAACCCCTCGACATATTCATCATCAGATATATCCCTCATGAAATAAGACTTGGCCAACCAGGCATCTCGCGCCGTTCCTACATATCCGGCGATCACGTGAGTCGCAACAAAGAACTCCAGGGAGTCCCTAAGCTGGGGGTCCTCGATGTCCGAAAAGAGACCGGGCATGAGGTTCTCGAGCACATTCATGACGAGAGATTAGCGACGGGAAGCACTGGCGTCAAGACTCCCGCAACTCATCTCGCGTGACTCGATCACGTAGAGCCTTCTGACTATGTAAGTCAGAATCGGCGAATACTCAACAACCGATCGGGGTGCCGACCAGCGAGACGGCGTAAGCTCGGAGAGATGCGTAGCTCGCGGACCGCTGGGCACCTGAGGACCACCCCGTCTAGTGGCCCGTGTTTGAAGTCTGCTGACGGTTGGCTTTCTTGAGGATTTCGTCTGCGGTTTTGGCCCACACGAATGGGTGGCACTGATTGATGATCACTCACGGTTGGCCTACTCAAAGATCCTGCCCGACGAGAAAGGGACCACCTGCGTGGCGTTCCCAGACCGCGCGATCGCCTACTTCGCCAGCCACGGCATCACCCGCATCCACCGACTCATGACCGACAACGCCTGGGCCTACCGGTACTCACTCGGAGCAGTATGTACTCGGCACGGCATCCGGCAAAAGCTCATCAAGCCTCACTGTCCCTGGCAGAACGGCAAGATCGAACGACTCAACCGCACTCTCGCCACCGAGTGGGCCTACCGGCAGGCCTTCACCAGCAACGACGACCGGCGAGCCGCCCTTGCGCCCTGGCTCGAGCACGACAGCACTGAACGCCGCCACAGCGCACTCGGAGGTCAACCCCCCATCAGCCGACGGTCACCAACCTGATGGCCGGGTACAGCTAGCGCAGATGCTCCGACGCCCGGAGGAGGCGCCTCTTCGTCGGAGTGGAGCCTCTTGGTTCAGGTCCGTGTTCGACCAGGGACTGACTTGGTCGCCTGTTTCGGCAATACGCAAGCCCCTGGACGTCGTTCTCGGATTCTCGCGGGTAAGGACACCATTGCCGTCGCGAGCGGGTCCGGTGAACTGCGACTTTCTGTACCTTCTGCCGACACTCAGCGCGACAGCGGGCCCGGACTGCGGGTTTTCGTACCGAATAGTGCAGCCCAGCGCGCTTATTCGGTACAGAAAGGCGCGTCCGTCAATGAAGGCCTCTCCCACTGGCGCCATTCGGTACAAAAAGCCGCATCACGCCAGGACAGGGCGAGCAGCAGGTCCGCTCAGGATCCGATCGGCCTGCCGGACGGAGGGGCGAACGCGGGCGGGGGCGCCGGGGGCGTCGCTCCAGCGCCGGGGGCAGGCCAACTGCCGCCGAGCCCCGCGGGACCGGGATAGGAGGTCGGCGGCTCGAACTCGGCCTTCTTCCGGCGGGTCCACCACCGGAACTCGAACCGGGTCTCGGCCGGGTTGTCGATCGCCGCCGGCCGCAGGGCGCGGATGTCCCAGAGAAGCTCCTCCTCGCGGACCGCGCCGAGATGGTCCACCAGGCCACGCGTCATGCCGTCCCGCAGGTACGCCAACTCGGTGAGCCGCCGCTGCAGCCTGGTGGTCGCGACGACGGTGCGCCAGTCCCGCCACCAGGCGAGCACCTGCGCCCGGAACCGCGACCGCAGCCGTCCGGTCGCGATCGGGTCGTACGGCCGCAGCCAGCCCATGCGGACGTAGTCGGTGAGCCGGGCGCGGATCAGCCGCCCCTGCTCCAGCGTGGCGAAGAGGATCGTGACGACGGCGCCGAGGACCAGCGGCAACGCCACCCACAGGTACAGCGACTGCTGGGTGTCGTCGCTGGCGACGGTGACGGTGCCGTTGAACGACATGTGCAGCAGCGCCGCGGTCAGGAACCCGGTGAGCGGTGCCATGACCCGGACGATGCGGGACTTCGACCGGAGGCCGTAGACCAGGCCGACGGCCGTCATCATCGTGAAGAGCGGATGCCCGAAGGCCGTGTAGAAGCCGCGCAGCCACACCAGTTGCAGCGTCGCCGCCTCGGCGTCGGCGCCGGTGTCGGCGTTGGTCGTCGCGTACAGGAACGCACGCATGTAGTACAGGATGTTCTCGGTGAACGCGAAGCCCGCCGCCGACAGCCCGGCGAGGCTGATGACCTGCAGGCGCGACACGAGCCGGTTGCGGGCCAGGATCGCGAGCAGGAAGAGAACGGTCGCCTTCGTGAACTCCTCGACGAACGGTGCGACGAAGATCGCGGGCCCCGCCGCCGTCGCCGGGTCGCCGTTGCCCTGCACCGCCATCTGCTCGGCCGCCCACGTGTTGACGTGGATGGCGATGTACGTCGACACGGAGATGCCCCACCCGAGGGAGAGGTACCACAGCGCGAACGGAGCGCGGCGATACCGGTCGACGAACCGGAACAGGACGATCCAGACGGCGAGCGTCGGGAGCGCCCACCAGAACGACTTCCGCAACGCCTCGGTCAGCATCGCCGTGATCGTGGGGTCGTTGCGCTGAGCGGGATCGCTCGGCAAGGACATGTCCCACATCGCCCACAGGAGCACGGCGAACACGATCGTCGAGCCCACGCACGCCCACAGCCACGGGTTGCCGAAGACACGCTGCGACCAGGACGCATTCGAATCGCGCTTCGGCGCCAGACCGTTGCGGAAGCGAGCGCGACGTTCGGCGACGGAGGACGACATGTGGTTCAGGGTACCGGGCGCCCCGAACCCGCTCGGACATGGCCCGTTCGGCGATCCGGGCGCGGCGGGAGGACGGCCTGCAGGATCGCGTACAGGATGCCGGCGGGTGCGGTGACCGCCCCGTACACGAACGTACCCAGGACGAGGGTGAGGACGACCACCTCGGAACTGTCTCCGGCGGGCCACAGCACGACGGTCCCGACCGCGCACAGCAGCAGCCACCACCACACCCAGGCCCGCACCGCGCGTCCGGCCGGGGCGGTCACGACGAGCAGGGTCCCGGCCGCCATCGCGACCGCGTACCCGTCCGCCACCCACGGGAGCTCGGTCACGACGCCGGAGGGTTCGATGAGTGCCACGTAGACCAACCCGGCGAAGGCCCCCAACAGCGACGCGAGCAGCACGGGGCGGCGCCGCGGGTCCGGACCGGGGCGCGGCCCGCCGTCGAACGCGGGGTTCCGGCGGGGCGGTCCGGCCGTCCGCACCGGCCTCGGCTGCCAGGTCGGCGACGTCACGGCCGGAAGTCGTCGTGGAGCCGGATGGACGACAACTCGATGACGTTGTCGTTGCGCATCCAGAAGTGCAGCCGGCGAGCCGACGGCGTCTTCTGCTGCAGCGCGACCCGCCAGCAGGTGGCCCCGTCGGGCCGGGTCACCGGCGGGTCGTCCCCGCCCATGCCGGAGCGGAGCTGGTGGACGTCCCGGCCGGACAGTTCGTGCACCACGCCCGTGACGATCTCGACGATGACGTCGACGACCTTGCTCCGCTCCACGCCCTGCACCTGGTCCATCGTCGGCAGGAACTCGGGCCCCACCTCCCACCGGCCCAGCGGCCGACGGGCCTTCTCGGCGGCGGGAAAGCGCCGAGCCCAGGCGAGATCGACGTCGAAGACGAGCTGGGCGGCGGGGTCGGTGAAGGCGTGCGCCTCCTGCTCGATCATCCGCACCGCCTCGGCCGCGCCGCCCAGCCTGCGCTCCAGCTTCGACGTCTCCCCGAGCGCGGTGCGCAGGGTCGTCCGCAGTTCCTCCACCTCGCCGGTGAGGCGTTCGATGGCACGGCTCGCGCGCGCCAGATCCCGCTGCAACTGATCGCGCTCCCTGGTCACCGACAACAACTCGGCCTCGTGCTCGTCGTCGGCGGCGGCATCGGGCACGCCCAGATGGACGGGTTCGGGCTCCGGCTCCGGCTCCGGCTCGACCCCTGCCGACGGGAGGACCAGCCAGGGCGGCCCGCCGTCGAGCACGGAGGGGGCCGGGACGGGCAGGCCGTCCGGATCGAGATCGAACAACGAGAGCCGCCAGCCGGGGGCTCCCTTCGACACGACCCGCACCCGCACGACCTCGCCCGCGCTCACGAGCCGGCGCAGATCGAGCTCGCGGCCGCCGATCGCGGCGTCGTCCCCCGACACCGCGACGTCGACCTCGGGGAACAGCGAAAGGGTGACCTCGGCACGCGCGACGCTCCGCACCAGGGCCAGCACGACATCGCCCGCCGCGTACCCGGCCAGGGCCGCACCGGCCTGCCGCACCATGCCGGTGCAGTCGAGGCGTCCGGTCGCCGCATCGAGGACGCCGGTGACGGCCATGTCCTTGACGACGAGCCGCTCGGCGGGAACCCCGTCGACCGTCAGTTCGGGCACCACGACCGCCGCGTCCCCGGTGGACAGGCGGACGAGACCGCGGTTTCCGACGATGCCCTCGACCCGGCCCGTCGCGGGAACGGTCCCCGGCGCGATCGGCGCCGACCGGTACCCGGCGGCATGTGCCATCCGCAGCGCGTCGGCGATGATCTCCTCAGTGGCGCGGGGACCGTCCGCGGCGCCGTAGGCGAAGCGCAGCGGGGAGCGGGACGGGTCGCTCACCCAGGCCGTCCCCACGGGGTAGACCCGGCTGGCGCCGCCGTACACCTGCGTCCCCGGTTCCATGTCGGCCGAGAAGGCCCAGCTCACCTGCCCCGTCGACATCTCGACGACGTCGCACAGGTCGCCGACCTCGGCGTGGATGTGAGCGACGTCCACGTAGGGCGCCGACGCCCCGGCGGCGCGCGTGACGACGACGATCGGACGTGCCCGGTGCGGGTCGTGCAGATGAGAGGCCAGGGACTGCGCGGCGGGCGAATCGCCGATCGGGATGATTCCGGACGCCGCCGGGGCGGCCGCGCCGCCGTGAGGCGGCCCGGGCCTGCGCGGGCCGGGCTTGGGCCCGCCGTCGCCGTTCCGCCCGGCTGCCGCCGCGGCCGCCGGCCCTCCGGTCCGCGCGCTGTCGTTGCGTGCCGCCGCCTTGGCATCCCGCAGCAGTGCGGCGGTGAGCTCGCGCCCGCGGTCCCGGATCTCGCACAGCCGGAGCGGGACGTCCCGCGGTCGCATCAGCCACCGGTCGCCGGGCGGGTAGACGCGCCCGGCACCGCCGAAGACGCCGCGCTCCTTCCCGCCGAGCGCATCGGCCAGAGCGTAGGTCAGCGGACCGGTCGGGACGACGTAGACATCGACCCCTGCGGGAAGGCCGCGCTCCAGCCGACCCATGTCGGCGAACGGCGAGGCCTCCTGCAGCGCGATCGTCACGACCACGACCGGCACGGTCCGGGCCGGGTCCTTCAGACGCTCCGCGAGCACGTGGACATCCAGTTCCGTCGTGAGGTACGTGCCCACCCGCGTCCTCCTGAGCCTCGCATCACCGGACCGTCCGCCGTCACGGCGACACTACCCCGCAGCGGGCCGCGCGCCGTCCACGGCGGCGACACCGCGCGGTGGGATCGCGGGTCGTGCGTCGCAGTCGTCTCGGCCGGGACGCGCCGGCAGGGACGCCGACGGCCGGCCCCGGGAGGGACCGGCCGCCGGTGCCGCGGTGGCGGACGATCAGTCGGCGAGCTTGGCCATCACGTTGACCTGCGCGCTGTCGACGCCCCTGACCCGCAGCGGGCCGAGGGTGACGAACTCGATCCGCTTGTCGCCCAGCGGCGCCAGGGTCATGTCCTCGATGCCGACGATGTAGCGGTCGACGTGGTTGCCCAGCAACCACTGGTGGGCGTCCTTGCCGTAGGTGTTGGCGGGCGTCCCGATGGACAGCCAGTCCATGCCGATGCACTGCACCTTGTCGGTGTTCTCGATCAGCCAGCGGCAGGTGTCGGGATGGAAGGAGATGCCCTCCCACTCGTAGGTGTGCGGGTCGGTGAACTTGTACTTCTCGAAGCCCGTGCGGAACAGAACGAGCCGCTTGCCCTGGAGCTGCTCCGCGTACGGCTCGACGTCGGACACCTCGATGACGGAGGTCGGCACACCCTTCGCGGGAAGGTCGATCACGAGGACCTCGTCTCCCTCGTACCCCCAGATCTCATCGGGCAGGTCGACCAGGTCGATGCCGGCCGGGTTGAAGTGGTGCGGGGCGTCCAGGTGCGTGCCGAAGTGGTTCGGCAGGTGGATGATCGCCGAGTTGAAGGGCTTGCCCGTCTCGCTGATGACGGAGTCCTGCTCGACGGACACCACCGGCTCGTTCGGGTAGGCGTTGTCCTTGGGATCGATGATGTACGACAGATGAACGAACATCTTGTGCTCCTTTGCTGTTCGGATCGTTCGGGTCGTCGGGTCGGTGTTCGGGTGGCGGGGGGCGCGGCTCAGGATCTCGGCGTGCGGGGCCGGGAGGCGAGGACGCGGATGACGGTGGAGTCGTCGTCGGCGCCCTGGCCACGCTCCTCGCCGAGCAGATAGAGCTGCTGGGCGGCCGCCGCGACGGGCGCGGCGAGATGCGCGTGACGGGCGGCGGCTGTGACGATCCCCATGTCCTTCACGAAGATGTCGAGGCGGCTGAGCACCTGCGGGCCCTCCTCGTCGTAGGCCTCCAGCATCCGCGTGCCGCGGTCGGCCAGCATGAACGAGTTCGCGGCGCCCGCGCAGAGCGCATCCAGGGTCTTCGCCGGATCGAGACCCATCGCGTCGGCCAGCGCCAGCGCCTCGGCCGCGGCGGCGATGTGGACGCCGCACAGCAACTGGTTGACGGTCTTGAACGCCTGCCCGTCGCCCGGCTTGTCGCCGACGACGGTGAGCGTGGACGCGAGCCTTTCGAGGGCCGGGGCGGCCTTGTCGCGGGCGGCGGGCTCGCCGCCGACGACGATGAGCAGATCGCCCTTCCGGGCCCGGACCGGCCCGCCCGACAATGGTGCGTCCACGAGGGCGATCTGCTTGTCGGCCAGGGCGGCGGCGACCGGGGTCACGCCCTCGGTGCCGACGGTGCTGGTGAGGATCACGACCGCCGCGGGATCGAGCACCCCGACGATACCGTCCGCGCCGAACAGCACGTCCTGCAGTTGGGCGCCGTCGCGGACGACGAGCAGCACGACGGCGGCGCCGCGGGCGGCGTCCTGCGGAGACTCCGCGACGGGGATCCCCTCCTGCGCGGCGAGCGCGCGGCGGTCGGCGGAGATGTCGTACGCGCGAACCGGAAGGCCCTCGTGGAGACGGGCCGCCATCGGCAGGCCCATGGCGCCGAGGCCCAGCACGGCGACGGTCGGTGCGGTCATGTCGTTCTCCTTCGATGTGACGTTGTGCTGCTGCGGTGGGACGCCGGTTCAGCGGGTCGCGCGGAAGCGGTCGACCGCCTCGGCCAGCGACTGATCGTCGCCGACGTTGCCGGCGAACACGATGTAGGGGATGCCGTCGGCGGGCCCCCCGACGGGCAGCCAGACGCTGACCAGGCCGGGGAACAGCGAGCCGATGACCCGCGCGCGACGGATGCCCAGCCCGTGCTGCGCGGTGTCGCTGGAGGTGATGCCGCCCTTGGCGATGACGTACCGCGGGCGTGCCCGGGCGACGAGGCGCGAGACGACCTCGCTGACGGCGGCCGACACCTCGCGGGCGATGCGCAGGCTGTCGTCGGGGTCGGCGCCGCGGACGAGGTCGCGCGTGGTCTGCAGGATCGCGTCGCCCTGGTCGAGTGCCGCCGCCAGCCGGTCGACGAGAGCGCTCAGGTGGGCGTCACGGGCGGCCCGCTCACCGGTGACGACGGCGACGTCCACCTCGAAGGCCGGGATGTCTGCGTGCCGGGCACGGAGTTCGCGCAACTGCCGCTGCGTCCGGTCGACATGGGAGCCGACGACGACGAGGCCGCCCCGGCCCTGCGGCACGTCGGAGGCGACCGGCAGGTCGGCGGCCGACAGCGGGTCGGACGGCTCCTGGCCGATGTAGGCGCGCGCGAACGGAGGCCCGACGCGCAACACGACGCGGCGCCCGGCCCGCTCGGCCGCGCGCACGGCCCGCGCGACGGCCTTGAGATCGTTCTCCGTCACGACATCGGGTGTCACGACGCAGCCCACCGGCAGGTCGGTCAGCAGCCGGTCGATCCCGGCGACGGTGGCGGTGCGGATCCGCTCGACCGGCACCGTCACGACGTCGGCCGCGCGGACGCGCCCGGCCGTCTTCTCCTCGACCCAGGCCGGCAGGGAGGACGACGCGTAGCCGAAGGTGGCGTCCCGGGCGAACTCGGACTCGCCCACCGGAACGGCCTCGTCGCCGGTGATGCAGTAGTGGACGCCGTGGAGCGTGATCCGGCCCGCGGCGGGGAAGGCCGGCACGAGGACGACGAGGTCGACCGGGCCTTCCCCGGCGTCCGTCAGGGCCTGTGCGAGGACGTCTGTCTCGAGCGGGTGGTGGCCCCGCAGCGTGCTGTCGCCGCGCGCGACCGGCGTCACCTGCACGCCGGCGCGGCGGGCGACGGCGAGGGTGCGCTCGGCGACCTCGCGGACGCGGGCCGCGGCGAGGTCCGGTGCGAGGCTGCGGGTGTTGGTGACGACATAGACCGCCGGTGCGCCCTGCGTGAGTCCCCAGTCGAGATCCGCGTCCTCCCAGGAGGTGAGGACGGGCAGGTCGCGCACCGACTGTGTCCCGGTCGGGTCGTCGTCGAGCGCGACGAGGATCCGTGCCGGTGGGGTGTCGAGGTCGCCGTCCCAGTCCTCGGTCGACTCCGGAGGCACGTCCTTCAACAGCTCTGTCGCCTTCATGACCCATTCCATTCCACGATGAAGGTATCGGGTATCTGATATCCGAGATCTTAGCCCGTCGCGAAGCCACGTCAACAGGTCAGGGCAGGAATCTTCCGGGCAGGGCGAGCTCCGGACACCGTCCGGCGGCGCGGCGGCGATCCCGATGAGGGCGGGCTCAGAGGACGTAGTGGATCAGATCGCGCTCGGTCTGGTCCATGTGCGCGGACATCGCGGCATAGGCGATCTCGGCGTCCTGCGTGCGGAGGGCCTCGAGCACGGCCGTGTGCATCTCGATGGCGTGCTGCTGCACGGCCGGGACCTTGGACGTCTCGGTGCGCCGCTCCCGCAACAGTTCCTGCAGCGGATCGAGAAGGATGCGCAGGAACTGATTTCCGCAGGAGTCGAGGATGACGTCGTGGAAGGCGATGTCGTGGACGACGTACGCGGCGACGTCGTTGGCCGCAGCCGCCTCACGCATCCCGTCGACCTCGCCCTCGAGCCGCCGCAGACCCGCCGGGTCCATGCGGGTGGCCGCCAGCGCGCAGGCGCCGGTCTCGATCATGCGTCGCAACTGGAGCAACTGGATGGACGACTCCGCCGGGCCGATCCGCGCCTCGACCACCTGCAGCGCAGCGCCGATGTCGGTCCAGCGCGAGATGGGATTGACCTCGCTGCGGCGACCGGCCACGGTGTGGACGATGCCCTGGGCCTGCAGTTTGCGGACCGCCTCGCGGATCGTCAGCCGGTTGACCCCGAACCGGACGGCGAGGTCTGCCTCCGACGGCAGAGACCCGCCCGCGACGAGCCGGCCGGCGACGATGTCGCCGAGCAGTTCGCCGGTGAGGTTGTCGACCAGTGACTCGCGCCCCATGCCATCTCCCGCCGCGACCGGACCGGCTCGCTCCTGCGAGCACTCCCCCGGCGTCGGGGGGTCCGCGGGGACAGAGTACCGAGTCGCCCGGCGCGACCGCTGACGACGGGCCTCGACGAGCGCCGGATCAGCCGGTGACGACCGCCAGGCCGGTCGACCGCGCCGCATCCTGGATCCCGCCGGCGTCGGTCACCTGCGAGAAGCCGAGGTTCCGCATGGCCTTCACGGCCACGGCCGAGCGATTGCCCGAGCGGCAGTAGACGTCGTAGGTGCCTGCTCTGTCGAGTTGCGAGATCCTCGCCTCGAAGTCGGACGACTCGACGTCGATGTTCGTGGCGCCCTCCAGATGCCCGGACGCGTACTCGGCCGCCGTCCGCACGTCGATGACCACCGCTCCCGACGGGAGCGAACCACCGCCCGAGGATCCGGCGCACCCCGCGGCCGTCAGAACCAGGGCCACCGCGAGCAGCGTGACCACCTTCGCCAACCGGGCCGTCTTTCCCCAGACCATCGAGCCTCCCGTCATACCCCTGGGGGTACAAGATAGGGGGGTGTCGCCGCGGACGCAAGCAAGGCGATGGATAATCGGTCTCGGGCCCACCGCAGGGCAGCGGCTCGCGGCCCGCAGAGGAGGCGATGCCGATGCCCGCGATCACGGATCTCACCGTCACAGAGCTCACGCAGGCCTACGCGACGGGGAATCTCTCCCCGGTCGAGGCGACGCGCGCGCACCTGGAGGCCGCGCATCGCCTCCAGCCCGTCGTCAACGCATTCAGCCTGATCGACGAGGCGGCCGCGCTCGCGCAGGCCGGCGCCAGCGAGCGGCGCTGGCGCGAAGGGGCGCCGATCGGCACCCTGGACGGCGTCCCGATCACTCTCAAGGATGCGTTCCTCACCTCGGGCTGGCCGATGCGGAAGGGCTCGACGCTGACCGACCCGCACGGCGCGGCCGCCGAGGACGCGCCCTGCGTCGCCCTCGCACGGGCGGCCGGCGCCGTCTTCCTCGGCAAGACCACGACACCGGAGTTCTCGTGGAAGGGCGTCACCGACTCCGCGCTCACGGGCGTGTCGGGGAACCCGTGGGATCCGGGGCGGACCTGCGGCGGATCGTCCGGCGGAGCCGCCGCGGCCACGGCCGCCCGTGTCGGACGGGTCGCGATCGGCAGCGACGGCGGCGGCTCGGTCCGCATTCCGGCGTCGTTCTGCGGCGTGGTCGGGTTCAAGCCCACGTCCGGACGCGTGCCGATCTACCCACCGTCGTCCTTCGGCCCGGTCGGGCACGTCGGCCCGTTGGCCACGACCGTCGCCGAGGCCGCCATCGCCATGGACGTCCTCGCACGCTTCGACCCCCGCGACCCCGACGGCGACCCGGCGCGGCAGCCGCACTTCGCGGCCGACCTGCACGCCGACGTGTCGGGACTGCGCATCGCCTACTGCCCCTCGTTCGCCGGTGACCGGATCCCGGTCCAGCCGGACGTGGCCCGCGCCGTCGAGGCCGCCGTCACCCGGCTGGACGATCTCGGTGCGGACGTCGACCTCGTGCCGCCGCCGTTCCCGGACCCGATCGACGCCTTCTCGGTGCTGTGGGGGTGCGGCTCGGCGCGGCTGCTCGAGAAGTACTCCGCCGAGCAGCTCGGCGCCGTCGACCCCGGCCTCCTGGCGTGCGCCGCGGAGGGAGCGGCACGCACGGGCGTGGAGTGCTTCTCCGCGATCGTGACCCGGACCGACGTCGGCCGCGCGATGACCCTTCTGCACACCCGCTACGACCTGCTCGTCACGCCGACCCTCCCGCTGACCGCCTTCGCGGCAGGGGTCGACGTCCCGCCCGGGTCGGGGATGACGCGGTGGCTGGAATGGACCCCGTACACGTATCCGTTCAACCTCACCGGGCAGCCGGCGGTGACGATCCCGTGCGGGCGAGATGCGCAGGGCCTGCCGATCGGTGTCCAGCTTGTGGGTCGCCGCTTCGCCGACGAACTGGTCCTCGCCGCGGCGCGAGCCCTCGAGGAGGCCCTCGACCTGGATATGACCCCGCCGGTGTAGGTGCCGGCCGGGTGGACGACGCGGCAGGCAAGGAGCCCCCGTAGCTACCCTCCGGCCGGGACGCTACCGGGGGACCAGTAGCGTCCCGGCCTTGGGGTAGCGTCCCGGCCTTGGCGTAGCGCCCCGGCCTTGGCGTAGCGTCCCGGCCTTGGCGTAGCGCCCCGGCCTTGGGGTAGCGTCCCGACCCGGAACGCAGCCCCGCCGGACACGCACCGGACCGATGGCACAAGCCCGGAGCCGTCCGAACCGGCGTGAGCACACGGCGCGACCCACCCGGCTCCCGCATAGCATGACGCCCGGGAGGTGGGGTCTGGTGGATCGGGAGGATCGTCGCCGGCTCGACCGCGAAGTCCTCTCGCTGGCCGTGCCCGCGTTCGCCACCCTGGTCGCCGAGCCGCTGCTCGTCATCGCCGACTCGGCGATCATCGGGCACGTCTCCACCGCGTCGCTCGCCGGGCTGGGGGTCGCCGCGAGCGTCGTCTCCCTGGTCCTGGGCCTGTGCATCTTCCTCGCGTACGGGACGACCGCGACCGTCGCCCGCAGGCTCGGCGCGGACGATCTGGCCGGGGCTCTCGCAGGCGGCCTGGACGGCATCAGCCTCGCACTCGTGGTCGGCACCGTCCTCGCGATCGGCGTCGGGACGCTCGCCGGCCCGATCGTCGGCCTCTACGGCGTGGACCCTGCCGTCGCCGCCGAGGGCGCCCGTTACCTGTCCGTCGCCGCCATCGGATTCCCGTTCGCGCTGACGATGCTGGCCGCCACAGGTGTGCTGCGCGGGCTGCAGGACACCCGAACCCCGTTGTACGTGGCGATCGTGATGAACGTCGTCAACATCGCGCTCAACGTCACGCTCGTGCTCGGCCTCGGCTGGGGGATCCGCGGCGCCGCCATCGGCACGGTCTGTTCGCAGGCCGCAGCGGCGGCCGTCCTCGCAGGTCTCGTCCTCCGCGGCGCGCGGCGCAACGGGGTCCGGTGGCACTGGCGTCCTGCAGGGGTCCTGCACGCCGCGCGGACCGGCGGGTGGCTCGTGCTGCGCACCGCCGGATTGCAGGCTGCCCTGCTCGCTGCGACGGCCGCCGCGGCCCGCATGGGCACCGTGTCGACCGCCGCGCATCAGATCGTGAACAGCCTCTGGATGCTGCTGGTCATGGCGATGGACGCGATCGCCATCGCGGCCCAGGCGATCGTCGGCCGGTACCTCGGCGCCGGCGATGCCGCGACCGTCCGGACCCTGCTGACCCGCCTGCTGACCTGGGCGACCGGGATCGGCGCCGTCACCGGCGTGGCGCTGTGGGCCGCGCACCCCCTGTACCTCGGCCTGTTCACGCCCGACCAGGCCGTCCGCTCGCTCGTCGCCCAGGTGCTGCCGATCCTCGCGCTCGTCACTCTCATCGCCGCGACCGTCTTCGTCCTGGACGGCGTCCTCATCGGCGCCGGGGACGTGCGGTATCTGGCGCTGGCGTCCCTGGTCAACCTGGTCGTGTACCTGCCGCTGGTCGCCCTCGTCGTCTCCACCGGGGCGGGTCTCGTGTGGCTGTGGCTGGCCTACGTCGGGCTCACGCTGAGCCGGCTGGTCACCCTCGGCGTCCGGGCGCGCGGCGACGCCTGGCTGCGGCTCGGCGCGGAGGTCTGACCGGCGTCGGCCCGCGGCGACCACCGACGAGAGCGCCCGCTCGATCTAAACTTGGAGCCCCCTGGTATTCGCGACGGGCAGGTGGTCGCATGAGCAGCGAATATCCTGACCGCATCCCGAGCGTGCGGAGTCGAGACCCGAACCCGGAGAACGGTGTGCCCGCGAGCCCGCGGGGCGGTCGGCCGGTGGACGCGACCGGTGGGCTGTCCGAGGCGACCGGGCTGGTTCTCGCGGCCGGGTTGCCCGAGGGGACGCGGCCCCCGCGGTGGGCCGTGGACACGATTCTCGCCGTCGACAGAGGGCAGGCGATGCCCGGCCCGGCCGCCCCCTTCGTCGCGGCCCTGGCATGGTCGCTGATTCGGACGGGCCGGGCGCTCCAGGCCCTCCAGGTGATCGAGCGGCATGCGCAGGCGCTGTTCGCGCGGGACGCGGTCACCGCACACGCGTCCACGATGTCGCTGTGCCACGCCGTGGTGGCCGAGGTGCGCCTGGCGAACGGGCTGCTGCCCGAGGCGGCGGTCTCGGCGCGGATCGCCGCCGACTACGCCGGGGCGGAGGAACCGCATCGCTTTCGTGCTCTCAGCCTGCTCTCCGCGGCGCACGCCCTCAACGGCGAGTTCGGGACAGCGGTCGAGGTCGCCGACGAGGCCGTCGGCCTGGACCGGGGACGCGGGTGGAGCGGCGGGTCGTGGCCCCTCGCGCTCTCCGGGCTCCTGGTCGCGTTCCGCACCGGGGACCCCGACAGCGTGCAGCGGCTGACCGACCAGTTGGGATCGATCTCGGACCCGGACGTGATCGAGCGGGTGGTGATCAGCCTCGGCCGGGCGGGTGTCGCCTCCCAGCGCGGCGAGCACCAGCACCTGGTCGCGATCCTCGCAGGCATCACCCGGGGCGTCGACCGGGTGCTGTGCCCGCCGTTCCTGCAGAGTCTCGCCGTCAGTTCGGAGGCGATGGCGTTGGTGCATCTGGGCGATGCCGGTGCGGCCCTCGACCTTCTCGAGGGCCCAGGAGTCCACGCCCGGGCACGCGGTGTGCTTCGAGCAGCACCGGGCCGGCATCTACCTCCAGCTCGGCGACCCCCGAAAGGCGCTCGCCGTGACCCACGTGTGCGTCCGGGATGTGCCCGACCACAGTCTGCAGACCCTGCCGTCGGTGCTGGTGCGCCGCGCGGTGGCCCACGAGATGCTCGGCCGCGAGGCCCAGGCGGATGCGGCATATTCCCGGGCGGTTCACCTCGGGATGCAGTTCGCGGGCCTGCGAACCCCGGTCGGCCTGCCGCAGGACATCCTCGACCGGCTGTACGACCGGCTCCTCGCCAAGGAGCCAGGCCTCCGCCCGGCGCTCGCGGCGCGGTTCCCGGACGGCGCGGGTGGCGACTACCGCCCGCCGCCCACGGTCACGTCCCGCGGGCTCACCGAACGTGAGCGGGTGCTGGCCGGCTGGCTCGGCACGGACCTGACCCGCGCCGAGATCGCAGCCCGGCTGAACCTGTCGGTGAACACCATCAACACACAGACGGCCTCGATCTACCGCAAGCTCGGCGTCACCAGCCGCCGCGACGCGATCCACGAGCTCGCTCGCACCGGCCTGCTCAACGACGCCACCGAGCAGAGCTGAGCCGCACACCCGGGCCACGACCCGGGCACCCGCCACCGGGGCGTCGTGATGGTCGTCGCGATCCGCGCGCGACCCCTCAGCTCGCCGGCGTCTGGAACGACGACCAGACGGCCGCGATGTCCTGCCCGGGCGGATCGGACGCCGCAGCGAACAGCTCCTCCAGCGCCGACAACAGCGTCAGGTTCATCTCCGACGTCGCCGCACGCGCCAGCCGGAGATCCTTGAGCAGCCCGCCCGCCTCGAACTGGGGAGCGAAGTCCCGGGCGAGCATCGCCTCGCCCTTGATGTGGGCGTAGGGACTGTCGGACGCCGTTCCCGCCAACGCCTCCAGGACGAGCCGCGGGTCGAGGCCCAGCCGTTCCGCGAGCGTCAGCGACTGGGCGATGCCGGCGGTGAGAGCCGCGATCCACGTGTTCACCGCCACCTTCAGCGCCGAGCCTGCGGGCGCGGCCTCCCCCGTGCGGACCCAGCGCTCACCGATCGCCGCGAGCACGGGCTCCGCAACGGCGACCGCGTCGTCCGATCCGGCGACCAGCGGCGTCAGCTTCCCCGCCTCTGCGGGCCCCTTCGTCCCAAGCACCGGCGCATCGACGAACCGCAGGCCACGACCGGCGGCCAGCGCGGCGAACTCCCGCGCGGCCTCCACGCCGATGGTCGCCGACTGCATCCAGACGGCACCGGATCGCGCGTTCCCGAACGCCTCGGCGGCCACGGCGCGCGTCGCGTCCGCGTCGAACAGCATGGTGAGGATGAGATCGGCCTCGGCCACGGCCGTGGCCGCGTCGGGTGCGATCACCACCCCGGACCCCGCCAATGCCTCGGCTCGCGGCGCGGACCGATTCCACACCGTCGTCGCGATCCCCGCGCCCACGATCCGCCGCGCCATGGCGGCACCCATCGTGCCCAGTCCCAGCACGGCGACCCGAAGTCCCGATCCGCTCATGTCATCTCCTCCTCGCCTACCTGAGGTATACACCCGGCCTGGGCACCGACCGCGGGGATTCCGGTCCGGACACCCGCCTCAGGACTCGTGGTGCCGTGAGCCGGTTCCGAGCCCGAGGCTGTCCAGCGCGGCCTCCAACACCTCGTCATAGGCGAGTTCGGGGTGGAACACCAGCCACTCCATGCCCGCGGTGAGGATCGCGCCGGTCTGCGCCGCGGCCATCACCCGCCACCGCTCGCCCGGCCGCGCCCCCCGCTCGGCGGCCAGGGCGTCGGTCAGCGGGCCCATGATCGCGTCCCGCCACGCCGACGCCGAATCCTGCCAGGAGCGATCGGTGCGGAAGACCTCCGCCACCATGACCTTGGCCGGCTGCGGATGCTCCTGGACCTCACGGAGCAGCGCGGCGAGGATCGCCCGGGTCCGGGCGACACCCGTCGTGCCCTCGGCGGCCTGGGCGATCACGCGGGTGACCTCGTGGACGTACTCGGTCATCAGCACCTCGACGAGCCGTGCCTTGGACGAGAAGTTGTAGAAGATGCTGCCCTTCGCGACCTCGGCACGGAGGGCGATGTCGTCCATCGAGGTGCTGCCGACACCCCGCTCGGCGAACAACTCGGTGGCCGCGCGCAGGATCGCCTCGCGGACGCCCGCCCGCGGCCCCGAGCGGCGTCCGGACGTGCGTTCCGGGATGTCCGTCGTCATGGCTACAGGCTAAGGGCTGGATGCAGCCGCGACATCGTCCAGACCCTCTTGCGGGCCGCCGCCACCGAACTGATGGCCAACGAGACGACGAAGATGCCCGCCATCACGGCGACGCTGGTCCAGAAGCGGATCTCCATGCCGCCGGTGATCGCCTCCCGCAGTCCCTCGACGACGTAGGTCATCGGCATCCACGGACTGACGGCCTGCAGGAACGCGGGCTCGGTCTGGATCGGGTACGTCCCGCCCGCCGAGGCCAACTGCAGCATCAGCACCGAGATGATGACCACCTTGCCCACGGCCGGCCCGAACACCACCTGCAGCATCTGCTGCAGGGCCATGAACGCGGCTGCGACGAGCAGCGTGAGCCCGATGGTGGCGACCGCGGTGCCGAGCGTCAACCCGACCGAGAAGTGGAGCACGACGAGCAGGATCGCGACCTGGCCGACCGCGAGCAGCAGCGCCGGGTTGAGCGACCCGAACGCGGCACGGAACCCGGTGACCTGCGTCATCAACGCCCGGGTCTGCAGCGGCCTCAGCAGCAGCCAGGTGATGAGCGCGCCGACCCACAGGGCGAGGCCGATGAAGAACGGCGCGAAGCCCTCCCCCCAGCTCGCGGCCTGGTGGACGTACGACTCGTCGAGCGAGACCGGGCTGACCACGGCCTGCACGCGCGCCTGCCGCTGCTGGGTGGTGTCCGAGGTGATCGCGTTCGACCCGCTGTGCAGCGCGCTCGCGAGCTGCGACGCTCCGGATTGGAGCGTGTCGAGGCCGCCGTCCAGCGAGGTCGCGCCGGTGGCCAGCTTCGCCGAGCCGTCCTTCACCTGATCCGAGGCGGCGGCGAGCTGCGAGGCACCGGTGGAGAGCTCGGACAGCCCGGCGGTCAGCGCAGGGACCTTCTGCTGCATCGTCTGCAGCCCGGTGTGGACGTCGTCGGCCCCCGAGGAGACCTGCTCCGCTCCGGCGAGCACCTGCTCCGCGCCGTCGACGAGGCCCGTGGTGGAGTCGGTGCCGGTGAATGCCTGGTTCAGGCTGGTCAGCCCGCTGACGAGGGCGGGCAGCTTCTCGTCGGCCGAACCCGCCATCGTCGACAGCCCGCTGCTCAGGTCCTTCGCCCCCGACGCCAGGGCCGTGATCTGCGGCTTCGCGTCGTTCACCTGCGTCGCCCCCGTGCGCAGCGACGCGCCGCCGTCGGTCAGCTTCGTCGCACTCGCGGCGAGCGAGGACGCCCCGCCGGACAGGCCGGTCGCCGACGACGAGAGCTCCTGCGCACCGCTGGTGAGCTTCGACACGTCCACGGCGGCGGCGAGCGCACCGGCCCCCGACGCCACATCCGCGGCTCCGGTCTTGACCTCGGCGGCTCCGTTCGCGAGGGCCGGCAACCCGGTCGACGTGTCGGCGAGCGCGGACGTCCCCGCCTTCACCGACGCGAGGGAGGCCCGCAGCGACGCGATGGCCGCCTGGCGGGTGGCGGCGTCGGAGCTGGTGAGGGCATCGGACAGCGACCCGCCGTCGGCGAGCTGGGACTGGAGCCGGCCGACACCCTGGTCGAGCGAGGTCGCGGAGGTCGCCGCGGTGCCGGCCCCGGACGCCACGGTCGCGGCGCCCTTCGAGACATCGCCCGCTCCGGTGGACACCGACGTCAGGCCCGACGTGACGGACGCCGCACCCTGAGCGAACCGCGTGGCCCCCGCCGCGTACTGCTGCGCGCCGCTCGCGTACTGTCCCGCCCCGGTGGCGAGCTGCTCGGCTCCCGAGGCGTACTGGGTCGCCCCCGAGGCGAACGTCTGCGCGCCGGAAGCCAGCGTCCCGTACTGGGCCGCCAACTGCTGCGCGCCGGACGCCAGCGTCGCGGCACCGGACGACGCGGTGTCCAGGCCGTTCTTGAGGTCGGTGATCGAGCTGGTCGCGGACGCGAGCTGCCCGGCCCCGGCAGCGGCCTTCTTCACGCCCGTCACGTAGGTGCTCTGGCCCTCGCGCAGATCCGACGCGCCGGTGGCGAGCTGCTGCGCGCCGTCGGTGAGCTGGTTCACGCCCGTGACGAGCGGTCGGGTCTGCGTCACGGCACTGCTCGCGCCGGTCGCGAGTTCGTGCGCGCCCGTGGAGAGCTGGGACGACCCGGACGCGAGCTGGGCGGCCCCGGTCGCGAGCGCCGTCGAGCCCGTGGCGGCGGTGTCGAGTCCCGAACGGAGCTGGTCGGCTCCGTCGGCCGCGGACGCGAAGCCGCTCTTCGCGTCGCCGACGCCCACGAGCAGCGTGTTGACGGCCTCCTCGGACGTGGCATCGGAGACCTCGGTCCGGATCCGGAGAAGGGCGGTCTTTCCCAGGGTGTCGGCGAGGAACGAGTTCGAGTCGTCGTAGGTGACCTCGATCGCCGCCGCCTGCGGATCGGATCCGCCGAGCGTCGCCAGGCGCGCCGAGAAGTCGGCCGGGATGGTGACGGCGAAGTAGTAGGCCCCGGTCCTCAACCCCTCCTCGGCCTCCTCGGCCGTCGTCTCGTGCCACGCGAACGTGTCGGCGTCCCGGAGCTTGCGCACCGTCTCGTCCCCGGCGGTGCGCACCTCGCCGTTGATGGTCGCGGGCCGATCCTCGTTGACGAGGGCGACCGGGAGGTCGTTGAGCCGGGTGGTCGGATCCCAGAACGCCCAGACGTACATGACGCCGTACAGCAGCGGGATCATCAGGAGGACGGCGATCGCGGCGCGCGTGATGGGCTGCCGCGCGAAACGCTTCAGCTCTGTCCCGTGGGACATCCAAGCCTGCATGTGAGGACCTTCTATCGGGAAGCGGGAAGGGGGCGGAGACGGCGGCGCGGCACGTCGGGCGGGTCTGCGGCGGAGTCCCGCAGCCGGATGTGGACCGGTTCGCGGGTCCAGGTGCGGCGCGTGTACTCGCGGGCGCTCGTCGCCGAGCACACCACCGCCACGCCCGTGTCGGCGAGGTCTTCGAGGCGGCGCCAGACGACGTCCCGCTCGACGACGTCGTGAAGCTGGTCGATCTCGTCGACGACGATCAGCTCGGGGTCGGCCTCCATCGCGAGAGCGATGCGCAACAACAGGTTCTGGGTCTCGGTGAGCTCGTGGATGCGCTGTCGGGCGCCCGGAAGCTCCGTGTCCCCGAAGACGGGTGCGCAGAGCCGGGCGACGCGGTCGTCGTCGGGGGTCCGGATGTGCGCGTACCAGGGGGCGAGCCACGCGAGTCGTTCGCGGACCGTCGCCGCGACCGTCACCTCCTCGTCCAGCTCGTCGAGTCCGCGGATGCCCATCGCGCCGCTGCGGTGCTGGACCTCGCGCAGTCCGGCGGGAAGCCGGAACCCGAGGACGGAGAGCTCGCCGAGCTGATGCCGCATCCGCCCGGTGAGAGTGAGGAGCAGAGCGGTCTTGCCGGAGCCTGGCGGGCCGGTCACCAAGGCCAGACCACCCGCACGGACCGAGAGGTCGACATCGCGATAGACGTAGCCGCGGCGGGCGTACGCGCCCAGGCCGCGGGCCTCCACCGCCGGCGCTTGCGGGGCCGGTTCGGTGACCGGCGAGAGCATCTCGAGCACGAGACACGAGAATAGGACGCTCTGACCATCTGGTTCAAATCAAACGGTCAAATCGTGTTCCCCGAGAGGCGCGAGGGGCACGGGCGACGGCCGCGCCCTTCACCTCGGCCGGAGCCTCAGCGCGTCAGCAGCCCCGCGTCGAGGACGAACTGGGAGCCGGTGATGTACCGCGCCCGGTCCGAGGCCAGGAACAGCACGAGCTGGACCACGTCCCACGTCTCCACCCAGGGGACGGGCAACAGGTTTCCCGCCGACCGCTCGGCGATCTCCTCCGGGGTCGTGCCCTCCATCGCCGCCAGCCCGTCGTTCATCTGCGTGTCCACCCCGGTCGGATGGATCGACACGGCCCGGATCCCGTGCGGCGCGAGCTCGATCGCGAGCGACTTCACCAGCCCCGTCACGCCCCACTTCGCGGCCGCGTAGTGGGACAGCCGGCTCAGCCCCCGCAGTCCCGCGATGGAGGAGTTCGCGACGATCACGCCGCGGCGCCGCGCGATCATGCCCGGGATGACGGCCTTCGCACTCAGCCAGACACCCTTCAGGTTGATGTCCAGCACGGCGTCCCACTCCTCCTCGGTGAGTTCGTGCGCATACCCGTAGGCCGAGATCCCCGCGTTGGCGAACAGGATGTCGACGCCGCCGAACTCGGCCTCGGCCTCGCGGGCGGCGCGCGCCAGGAACGCCCCGTCGCGGACGTCCCCGCGATGGGCCCGGACCGCTCCGCCGGCATCGGCGATCTCAGCCACGAGCGTGCCGAGGGCGTCGTCCTGCTTGTTGAGGTACTCCGGGTAGGCCAGCGGCTTCCCGAGGTCGACGGCCACGATGTTCGCGCCCCGTTCGGCGAGCGCGAGCGCGACCGCACGGCCCTGCCCCGAGGCGGCCCCGGTGACGAAGGCCGTGCGGCCCGTGAAGTCCTCCTCCGCGACCGGGGCCCGACCCGGGCGCGACGCGGTGCTCACTCCCGCACCCCGGCGGTGTGAAGCGCCAGCAGTTCGGAGTCGAGGTCGATTCCCAGGGCGGTGTTGACGAGGTTCGTGGCCGCCATCAGGCCGGCGAAGGCGACCAGTTCGACCAGCCCGTCCTCCCCGTACCGTTCGCGCAACCGGCCGGTGAGCTCGTCGGACGCCCTCCCGTCGGCCGCCAGCGAACGGCCGAACTCGGCGAGATCGGCCTCCTCGGCGTTCAGGTCGTAGCGCGCCTCGGGATCCTCGCCGCGGGCCAGGAGGGTACGCCGGAAGTACAGCGAGCACAGCAGGCAGTCGTTGGTCGTCGAGATCGCATGCGAGAAGACGATCACCCCGCGCTCGCCGATCCGCGGCAGCAGCGCGTCCCGCAACGGGAACCAGGTCATGAGGGCGTCGTAGGCCACCGGCGCGTGGAGCAGCGTCCGCTTCATATTGGTGATCTCGCCGTCGTTGGCGACCCGGGCGTCCCACAGCACCCGGGCCTCCAGCGACAGGTCGTCCCGCTCGGGCAGAAAGACGTGAGGCATCGCGGCGCCCCTCACTCGCGCCCGGCGACGGCCGGTTCGCGGTCGCGGCCGCTCACCGCGACGTCGAGGGCCTGCTCGATGTCGGCGAGGATGTCGTCGATGTGCTCGATGCCGATGACCAGACGCACCAGGTCGGAGCTCAGGCCGGCCTCCTGGAGCTGCGTCTCGCTCAACTGGTGGTGGGTCGTGGACGCGGGGTGGCACGCCAGCGACTTCGCGTCCCCGATGTTCACCAGGTGCGTCAGCAGGCCGAGAGCGTCGATGAAGCGCGCGCCCGCCTCGTACCCGCCCGCGATGCCGAAGCTGAGCAGACCGGACGCCTTGCCGCCGGCGTACTTCTGCAGCAGTGCGTGATCGGGGTGGGACGGCAGCCCCGCGTACCGCACCCACTCGACGGCGGGGTGGCGCTCCAGGTACTGCGCGACGGCGAGCGCGTTGCTGCACACCTTCTCGATGCGCAGCGGCAGGGTCTCGATGCCCTGCAGGATGAGGAAGGCGTTGAACGGCGAGATCGCGGCACCGAGGCTGCGCAGCAGCACCGCTCGCGCCCGGATGGCGAGCGCGGCGTCGGGGAACTGCTCGGCGAAGACCGCGTTCTGGTAGGCCGGTTCGGGGCGAGTGAGGCCCGGGTACCTGTCGGCGTGCTCCAGCCAGGGGAACGAGCCGCCGTCCACGATCGCGCCGCCGATGGAGTTGCCGTGCCCCCCGAGGTACTTGGTGAGCGAGTGCACGACGATGTCGGCGCCGAACTCGAACGGGCGCACGAGGGCCGGCGACGGCACGGTGTTGTCGATGACGAGCGGGGCGCCGACGGCATGCGCGGCGCGTGCGAAGGCCTCCAGGTCGAGCACGTTGCCGAGCGGATTGCCGATGGTCTCGGCGAACACCGCGATCGTCCGGTCGTCGGCGACACGGGCGACGGCGTCCGGGTCGTCGGGGTCGATGAACCGGGCCTCGACCCCCGACTGCGGGAGGAGATTGTCGAAGTACACGTGCGACGAGCCGTACAGCCCGCGAGTGACGATCACGTTGTCGCCGACCCGCGAGAGGGCCTGGATCGTGTACGAGACGGCCGCCATGCCGGAGGCGAGGGCGAGTGCCGCGGTTCCGCCCTCGAGCGCCGCGACCCGCTCCTCGAGGACGGCCTGGGTCGGGTTCCCCGTGCGGGTGTAGGCGAGGTCCTCGGTGGCGCCGAGCGTGAACACGTCGAGGGCGTGCTGCGAGCTCTTGAACGCGAAGGACGACGTCTGGTAGATCGGCACGGCCACCGCGCGGTTCGCCGATTCGGGCGAATAGCCGCCGTGGACGGCGAGGGTGTCGAAGTGCAAGGACATGAGTGGTTTCCCCAGTTCGTGAGTGCGCAACGGCAGACGCAGGCATGCCGCTGCTGAGCGGATGAGCCTGATTGCGCCTGGTGTCCAAACCGGACGGGGCGTGGTGACCTAGCGAGCCGACACGACTGTCACGGCATGGCAGCGGCGCAACCAGGCGCCGGCATGCAGCAACAGCTACACATCAATCGGACAGTCACGATGGTGAAGCTAGCGATCCCCTCGGATCGCTGTCAACGCGTCCCGTTCCCGCCGTGGGACACCCAGGGTCCCCTTCTGGTGAGGTGACATCATGGGCATCACCCGGCGTCCCGGGGCGACGCTCGCGGGAGCCGTCCCCGGTGCGACGCGAGGAGAGTCCATGACAACGCAGCGTTCGACCGACCAGTCCGGTCGCGTCGTTCTCATCTCGGGAGGCGGCACCGGCATCGGCGCCGCGGTCGCCGAGCGGTTCGCGACGGAGGGCGCCCAGGTCGTTCTCGTCGGTCGCAGGCCGGAGCCCCTGCGCGCGGTCGCCGAGCGCGTGGGCGGCGCGTGGCTCACCGCCGACGTGTCCGACGCGACGCAGGTGAAGGACGTCGTGGCCCGGGTCCTCGCCGATTTCGGCCGGCTCGACGTCGTCGTCGCCAACGCGGGCGGGCACGGGTTCTCCGCCGTGGGCGACACCGACGACGACGGGTGGGCGCAGTCCCTGCAGGCGAATCTGACGACAGCGTTCGTCCTCACGCGGGAGTCGCTCCCCGCGCTCGTGGAATCCGGCGGGCAGATCGTGATCGTGTCCTCGCTGGCGGGCGTCGCCGCGGGCCCGAGCGTCGCCGGGTACACGGTCGGCAAGCACGCGCTCATCGGCCTGACCCGGTCGCTCGCCCGGGACTACGGGCCGCGCGGGGTCCGCACGAACGCGATCTGTCCCGGGTGGGTGCAGACGCCGATGGCCGATGCCGAGATGGACGAGTTCCGCGAGCATGCCGGGCTCGCGTCCCGTGACGCCGCCTATGCCGCCGTCACGGCCGACGTCCCGCTCCGGCGCCCGGCACGGCCGGCCGAGATCGCCGCCGCCGTCCGCTTCCTCGGTTCGGCCGAGTCGTCCTACGTCAACGGGGCGGTGCTGCTCGTGGACGGCGGCGCACACATGGTGGACGTCCCCACCATCGCGTTCGACCACGCCGGCATGTAGCCGCGCCCGGGGGTCCCGCCTTTCGGGGTGGCGACGTCGCGGGCGGCAGCGTCGCACTGTAACGTCCGATGCCCCCGGCGTCGCTAAGCTCCTGCCATGAAGCGCCTGATCGGGCTCATCGCGGCCGCCTGTCCCGTTTTCGCGTTTCTTCCCGCAACACGAGCTCGCGCCGCGATCACCTTCGGCGCCATCAAGGCCGACTACCCGCACGGGTCCAGTCACGTATGAAAAGCGCATCCGCACCGTCCGATCAGACGATCCGGATAGAACTCGATGGGTGACCTCCTCGTGTCCTTCGAGTTGCAGGACAACCTCGCCGCGATACCGGTGCTTCCTGATGACGAAGGACATGCCAGTGTCTTCTGGGTGCAGAAATGGGGCAGACCGTTGGTGCGCGGCGGCTCCATGACGTGTGACATCTACCGCAGCACAGCGGACGTCTCGCTCGTCGACGTCATCAGGTTCGCTCAACAGGGGGAGTCCCTGCTGGAGAGCGAGATCTTTGCCGACGTGGATTGCGAGATCGACGGGGAACGAACGAGGGTCCTGATCAGGCTCAGCGGGTCCGAACCCCGTCCTCCCGAGTTCGTCGAGTCGACACTCGCCCTCGGGGACTGACGCGCCCGCTCACCACTGATCGACACCGGCGACCTGCGAGCCGAGAGGGTTCCGAACACACGCGGAATCGCGGCCGGCAGCGAGATTCGGGATGACCCTCCACGCAGCGCGAAGCAGAGGCGTACAAAGGAAGTAGCGGACAGAAGAGGAGCGTGCGGCATGAAGAAGTCCATCGTCATCAACCGGGAGTTCGGCAGCGGCGGGCGTGAGATCGGCCGGCTCATCGCCGATCGCACGGGCCTGGAGTTCTACGACTCGCGGATCCTGCAGGAGGCCGCGACCCGCAAGGGACTCCCCCACGACCTCCTCGCAAGCTTCGACGAACGCCTGACCACCGGTCCGTTCTTCGGCCTGTCGCTCATCGGCGGCGTCGACCTGGACACGGCCTCGCTCCCCTATCGCGCGCACGCGGCCATCTCCGAGGTCATCGTGGCGGCCGCCCAGCGCGCCCCGGCCGTCTTCATCGGACGCTGCGCCGACCGGATCCTCGCCGACGCCGGCCTGCCGTTCCGCAACGTGTTCGTGTACAGCACCGACAAACAGCGCAAGATCGCGCGCGCGATCGAGTTGGACGGTGTCGCGCCCAAGCATGCCGAGAGCTACGTCGCCAAGATGGACAAGGCCCGCAACCGGTACCAGCAGTTCTTCACCGACACGACGTTCGGCGACTACCGCGAGTACGACCTGTGCCTCGACAGCGCGGCCTTCGGGTACGAGGGGTGCGTCGACCTGATCCTGGCGTCGCTCGACCTGGGCGGAATCTGACCACCTCTCGCCGTGGGGCGTCCCCATCGCCGCAGAAGTGACCAAGCCCGAGCCCGGAGCCTGCGCCCCGCGTCAGTCGCCGAACCCGGTGACGTGGACGATCAGGTCCTCGGCCGCGTCGCAGGCGTCCAGATCGACCGTCGCGGTGATCGACCAGTCGTGGTTGTCCTCGGGGTCGGCGATGATCTGCCGCACCTGCCAGCGCCGGCCCTTCTCCTCGATGACCAGCAGCGCCGGGCCGCGGGCATCGGCGTCGGTGCGGATCTCGTCGTAGACGTCCCAGTACTCGCCCAGCGCCGCATCCCAGTCACGGAAGGCGGTCGCCCGGTCCGGATCCTCGGCGTCCAGGGCGAGCAGTCCCTGGACGTCGTCGCGGGAGGCCAGTTCGACGCGTCGGAACATCGCATTGCGCACGAGCACGCGGAAGGCGCGCGGGTTGCTCGTCACGGTCCGCTGCGGGGGCGCCGCGTCGGTGAGCAGCCCGGTGTCCGTGGCCCCGGTGAGCCGCTCCCACTCGTCCAGCAGCGACGAGTCGGTGAGCCGCGTCACCTCGCCCAGCCACTCGATGATGTCGGTGAGCGCCTCGGTCCGCAGCGACTCGGGGACGGTCTGCCGCAGGGCCCGGTACGCATCCGACAGGTAGCGCAGCAGCAGCCCCTCGCTGCGTTGCACCTTGTAGTACGCGACGTACTCGCCGAACGTCATCGCCCGCTCGTACATGTCGCGCACGATCGACTTCGGCGACACCGGCGTCTCGGCCAGCCACGGGTGTGAGCCGACGAAGGTGCCGAAGGCATGCTCCAGGAGCTCGGCGAGCGGACGCGGCCAGGTCACGCCGTCGAGGATCTCCTGCCGTTCCTCGTACTCGACGCCGTCGGCCTTCAGCTCCGCCACGAGGTCGCCCCGCGCCCGGAACTGCTGCTGGACGAGGACGGCCATAGGGTTCTCCAGGGTCGCCTCGATGACGCTGAGGACGTCCAGCGCATGGTCGGGCGCCTCCGGATCCAGCAGGGCCAGTGCCGCGATCGCGAACGCGGACAACGGCTGGTTCAGCGCGAAGTCCTGCTGGAGGTCCACGGCGAGCTGGTACCGGCGCCCGCCCGGCGTCGGCTCGGGGAGCCGGACGACGACGCCGCCGACCAGGAGCGACCGCCCGAGCGCCAGCGCCCGCCGGTACAGCCGCAGCCGCGCCGCCCGGTCGGTCGTCGCGGCGTCCACGAGACGCTGCACGGCGACGACCGTGTCCTCGTCGCGCTGCAACAGGTTCAGCAGCATCCCGTGGCTGATCCGCATCCGCGCGACCAGTTGCTCGGGGGGCGCGGCGATGAGCCTGGTGAACGTGTCCTCGGTGAAGCTCACGAAGCCCTCGGGCGGCTTCTTCCGTTTCACCCGGCGCAGCTTCTTCGGATCGTTCCCGGCCTTCGCGACCGCGACGGCGTTCTCGATGACGTGGTCGGGCGCCTGCGCCACGACGTACCCGACGGTGTCGAACCCGGGACGTCCGGCGCGACCGGCGATCTGGTGGAACTCCCGCGCCCGCAGCAGACGCTGCCGGCGACCGTCGAACTTGGACAGGCTCGCGAACAGGACGGTGCGGATCGGGACGTTGATGCCGACGCCGAGCGTGTCGGTGCCGCAGATCACGCTCAGCAGGCCGCGCTGCGCGAGGGTCTCGACCAGCCGCCGGTATCGCGGCAGCATCCCGGCGTGGTGGACGGCGATGCCCGACAGCAGCAGCTTGGAGAGAGTCTTGCCGAACCCGTTGGCGAAGCGGAAGCCCTGCATCGCCTCGACGAGCTCGCGCCGGTGCGACCGGTCGGCGAAGCCGCCGCTGAGCAGGGACTGCGCCCGCTCGACGGCCGCCGCCTGGGTGGAATGCACGATGTACACCGGCCCGCGGTCGTCCCGCAGCATGACCTCCACCGCCTCCAGCAGCGGCCGCAGCGACCACTCGTACGTCAGCGGGACCGGACGCACGGCGTCGGAGATGATGCTGGACGGCCGCCCCGTCCGCTCCGCCAGGCCCCGGGCCAGGTCGGTGACGTCACCGAGCGTCGCGGACATGATGATGAACTGGGCCTGTGGCAGCTCGGTGAGCGCGACCTGCCAGGCCCAGCCGCGATCGCGGTCGGCGATGAAGTGGAACTCGTCCATGACGACCTGCCCGACCTCGGCCGTCCGCCCCTGCCGCAGCGCGATGTTGGCGAGGATCTCGGCCGTGCAGCACACGATGGGAGCGTCGGGGTTCACGGCGGCGTCACCGGTCACCATGCCGACGTTCGCCGCCCCGAAGATGTCGCACAGCCCGAAGAACTTCTCGCTGACGAGGGCCTTGATCGGGGCCGTGTAGTAGCTGCGGACGCCGGACGCGTACGCCGCGACGTGCGCGCCGGTCGCGATGAGGGTCTTCCCGGAGCCGGTCGGGGTCGTGATGACGGCATTCGCGCCGGTGAGGATCTCGACGAGCGCCTCGTCCTGATGGGGATAGAGGGTGAGTCCGTCATCGCTCGTCCAGCGGACGAAGGCCTCGTAGAGGGCGTCGGGATCGGGTTCCCCCGAGGTGGGCAGCAGGTCTGTCAGTCGCATGTCGCGCACCATCGTCCCACCTGAGGCGGCGCGACGTCGCACGGCACGTGAGCCGCGCGTGCCCTCAGACGGCGGCGACGGGGAGCAGCAGCCAGGCCCCGGCCGCCAGGCACGCGACCGTGAGCACGAGCCAGGCCATGCCCCAGACCGGACGCGGGACGCGCGTCAGCCGGGACAGTTGCCCGGGATCGGACTGCGGCGTCGCCGAGCGCATCACCTCCACGACCGCCCGCGGCCCGCCCAGCAGGAACAGCCACGCGAGGCCGTACGCGCCGAAGGCGAGCAGTGCAGGGGGCGCGTACCAGGACGCGAGCGCCACCGCGGCGCCGCCCACGACAACCACGAGCGCGCCGTACAGGTTGCGGATGCTCAGCAGCATGAGCGCCAGCAGGACGACGAGCAGCCAGAGCAGGCCGGCGGCGTGACCCGTGCTCGCCAGCCACGCCGCGCCGAGGCCCACCACCGACGCCGCCGGGTACCCGGCGAACAGCGTCGCCACCATGCCCGGCCCGTGCGGGCGTCCCTTCGTGACCGTGACGCCGGAGGTGTCCGACCGGAGCCGGATGCCGGCCAGCCGGCGCCCGACGAGCACGCCGACGACCGCATGCCCCGCCTCGTGGCAGACCGTCACGAGGATGCGCAGCGGACGCCACGCCAGCACCACCAGCGCGAGGACCACCAGCCCCGTGGCCGCGGCCGGAACGAACGCGAGCGGTTGCTGCACCGACAACGCCCGCTCCCAGACGTCCCTCATCAGCTCCACGCGTCCCAGTGTGTCGTACGACCGGAAACGGGGCCCGGCCCCGTCCCGGTCCGGGACGACGCCGCAACCGGACGTCCTCCGGTCAGCCGAAGGCGGCCAGGTCGATCTTCTTCATCTGCAGCATCTTCTGGTATGCGCCCGGGCGCTCCATGTACTCGTTCCAGTTGCCCGGCACGACCTGCCAGCTCACGCCGAACCTGTCGGCGCACCATCCGCACTGCTCGGCCTCCGGGACGGCCGAGAGCGCGTCCCAGAAGTGGTCGATCTCGGCCTGGTCGGCGCAGGCGATCATGAGGGACACCCCGGGAGTGAACGAGTAGTCCTGCTCCACGACGGAGTCCATGAGCGCGAGCCACTGCCCCGCCAGCTCGATGTCGGCGAACATCACGCTGCCCGTCGCGGCCGGACCGGTGTCCTCGGGATACGGGACGAGCGTCCCGACGCGCGAGCCGGGGAACACCGACGTGTAGTACTCGACGGCCTCGCCCGCCCGGTTCTGCGCGGCACCGCCGAACAGCAGGCACGGGATGACGAACGGGCGCGGCTCGCCCGCGGGATCGGTCAGCATGAGCTGCCAGGGAGTCCCGTAGCGATCCTGCAGCCAGCCGTATCGCGGGCTGAAGTCGTAGGCGCCGAGCGGCATCAGCACCGTGCCGTCCTCGGACAGGGCGGCCCACACCTCGTCCAGCCGGTCGCGCGCGGCGGCGTCCACGGACGGGTCGAAGTTGAGCATGAAGGACAGCGACGGGTTGATCGGGAACTCGGGCCCGGCGTTGATGCCCAGGAACCTGTACCCGTCGACCTCGAACTCGACGACGAGTTCCTTGCCCGCCATGTCCCGCTGGAAATCGGGCAGTCCGTCCGTCGGGTAGTAGTCGGTGTGCGTGACCGTGGTGCGGGGAAGCACCCGCGCGTAGAAGTCGGCCGCCTCGGCCGCATTGCCGTTGAACCACAGGTTCGGGGTGATCCGTTGCATGTCGTTCCCTTCGACGGGCATCCGATGTGAACACCGTAAACAATGGTCGGCGGGTGCGCAACAGTCGCCGCTCGGACGCCGGATCGGCACCGGCCCGCGAGCCGGACGTGTCACGTCGCACGTCGCATCCGGCTGTGGACGACGCGGCGCCCTGTCCACAGTCACGCGGTGCCGGGGACCGATCCGTGCCCACGTGCCCACAGACGGAGCATGCGCATCCCTCAGCCCTTCGCACCCCCCGCCGTCCCGACCCGGAGACGCGACCTCGTCGCGCTCGGGCTCACCCAGCGCCGGATCGGCACCGCGGTGGCCGGGGGCCGCCTGGTGCGCGTCCGCCAAGGCGTCTACCTCGACCCCGCCAGGTGGCCCGTCGGCGAGGCGGAACAGCACCTCGTCCGCGCCCACGCCGAGCAGGTCTACCGACCCGACGGCGCCGTCTCGCATCGCGCGGCGGCCCTGTACTGGGAGCTGCCGCTGCTCCGGACGGACTGGGCCGACGAGCCGGTGTGGATCACGCTCCCGGCGGGACGGGGGTTTCGGAGCAGCCGCTCCCGGCGACTGGAGCAGTCGACGGCTCCGCTGCCGCCCCACCACGTCACGCTGACCGAGTCAGGTGCCCGGATCACCACCGTCGCACGGACGGCCGCCGATGTGGCCGGAGGCATGGAGTCCCCGTCCGCTCTCATGGTGCTGGACGCGGCGCTGCGCCGGCAGTGCCGAGACCTGATGAGCGGGCCGCGCAGGCGCGATCTGCGGAACCCCCGGCTGGTCGCGGCCGCGAAGGCCCCGCTGCTGGAGGCCATGGACCGGCCGCGGATGCGGCCGGGCAAGCACTGGCTCACGTACGCCGATCCGCTCAGGGAGAGCGCGATCGAATCGCTGAGTTACGGTCACATGGCGCTCGCGGGATTGCCCCTTCCCGCATGCCAGTTCCCGCTCACCACCCCGGCCGGAGTCCTGTACCCGGACTTCTACTGGGAGGAACAGTGCCTGATCGGGGAAGCGGACGGACGGGTGAAGTACGCCGACGCCGACGCGATGCTGCAGGAGAAGGAACGCGAGCAGGTGCTGCGCGACCTCGGCTTCCGCTTCGTCCGCTGGCTCGGCAAGGAGATCCATCTGTGGCCCGGCACCGTGATGGACCGCATCGCGCGCGCCCTGAACGCATGACTGCGACTTTCTGGCCCGAATGGGCCGCGTCGCAGGAGGTCGACCTCGCGGATGCGCCGATGTGCGCACTATGGCCGCCCCTCGGCGCCGCAGACGGTACAAAAGGCCGCATCCCGGGCGAGTGGGGCGGTGGACCGGAGCCATTCGGTACACAAGTCCGCAGGATGCGGGCCGAGCGCCCGCCGGGCTGCCACCCGTCCACTGTTACCGTGACGCAATGCATCTCGTCAGCAGGATGGGCCATCACGAGACGACGATCTTCACCGAGATCAGCGCCCTCGCGGTGCGCCACGATGCGGTGAACCTCGGGCAGGGGTTCCCCGACACCGACGCCGCACTGCGGGAGGCCGTCGCCGCAGCCCTGGAGTCCGGCCAGAACCAGTACCCGCCGCTCTCCGGTCGTCCCGACCTGCTGGCGGCGATCGCCGCCCACCAACGTCACTGGTACGGGCTCGAGGTCGACCCCGCGTCGCAGGTCCTCGTCACGGTCGGCGCGACGGAGGCCGTGGCCGCCACCATCCTCGCGTTCTGCGAACCGGGCGACGAGGTGGTCATGTTCGCCCCCTTCTACGACGCCTATGCCGGAGTCGTCGACCTGGCCGGCGCGGTGCGCCGCACCTGCCCGCTCGCGTTCCCCGACTTCGCCGTCGACGAGGACGCGCTGCGCGCCGCGTTCACCGACCGCACCCGGCTCGTGCTGCTGAACACGCCGCACAACCCGACCGGCAAGGTGTTCAGCCGCCCCGAGCTCGAACTCATCGCGAGGCTCGCGGTCGAGCACGACGCGTGGGTGGTCACCGACGAGGTGTACGAGCACCTGACCTTCGGCGTGCCCCACGTGCCGATCGCGACGCTGCCCGGGATGGCCGAGCGGACGCTCACCGTCTCGTCGGCGGGCAAGACCTTCTCGGTGACCGGATGGAAGGTCGGCTGGGTCACCGGCCCGGCGCCCGCCGTGGCAGCCGTCGCCGCGGTGAAGCAGTACCTCACCTTCGGCGCGGGCGGGCCGTTCCAGGCCGGTGTCGCCGCCGGGCTCGGCCTCCCCGACGAGACGTTCCACTCCCTGCGAGACGCCCTGCAGGCGAAACGGGACCTGCTGGTGGACGCGCTGACGTCCCTCGGCCTGCCCGTCGCCGTTCCGGCCGGAACCTACTTCGTCGTCGCCGACATGGCTCCGCTCGGGGTCACCGACGCGCTCGCCCTGGCCCGGGAGCTTCCCGCCCGCGCCGGGGTGGCGGCGATTCCCGTGACGGTGTTCCACGACGATCCCGATGCGGATCCGACCCTGCTCCGCTTCGCGTTCTGCAAGCGGGACGACGTCCTGCGCGAGGGCGCACGACGCCTGTCCCGCCTGCTCGGCTGAGCCCGCCTCAGAGGCTGCGCGCCAGGTGGAACCCCTGGTGGACCGCCTTGAGAATGCTGTCGGGCTTCACGGCGTCCCCGATGACGGAGACGTCGACCCGCCCGGCGAGCTGCTCGTACAGCCCGTCGTTGGGGGTGTACCCGGCGGCGATCACGTAGGTGTCGGCCTCGATGCTCGTGGTCTGCCCGTCCTTCAGGTAGGTCACGGCCTCCTCACCGAGGTCGGTCACCCGCGCGTCGGTGATGAACGCGATCTGGGAGTCCTCGAGCAGTTGAGCGAGGGCGAGCTCGTTGTTCCGGCAGTGCTCGACGCTCATGAGGATCTTCGGCAGCGTCTCGATGACCGTCACGCTGTCGGCTCGCTGCGCACACATCGCGGCCGTCTCACAGCCCACGAGACCGGCGCCGATGATCACCACGCGGGCACCGTGCTCCGCGCGCCCGGTCAGCAGATCTCCGGCCGTCACGACCTTCGGTCCGTCGATACCGGGAATGGGCGGCATCGCGTGGTGGGCGCCCGTCGCGAGGACGACCTTGTCCCACCCGCCGGCGAGGATCTCCTCGGCCGTCCCGTCCTTCATCGTCCGCACGGTGACATGGCTGCGGAAGGTCTTGTTCGTCAGATAGGTCGCGTAGTCGGCGACGTCGGACTTGAACGACGGACCGCCCGCCGCCCACAGCGTCCCGCCGAGCCGCGCGCCCTTCTCCCACAGCTCGACCTCGACGCCACGTTCCGCCGCCGTGATGGCGAACTCCATCCCGCCGGGGCCGCCGCCGAGCACCAGCGCCCGCTTCGGCGCGGTCGCGGGGGTGACGGGGAAGAAGTCCTCGGCGTAGCACTGCGGGTTGACGGCGCACTGGTAGTGACCGCCCTTGAACCCGGCGAAGAGGCACTCGTTGCAGCCGATGCACGGGACGATGTCGTACGCCTCGCCGCGTTGCACCTTGTTGACCCAGTGAGGCTCGGTCAGGGCGCCGTGCGCGAGCCCGATGAAATCCGCCTTGCCCTCCTGCAGGACGCGCTCGGCGATGTTCGGGTCGTTGAGCTTTCCGACCGCCAGGACCGGGATCGACACGACCTTGCGCACCTCCGCCGCGAGCCAGGCCTGCGACGGCGCATGCTGGTACACGGTGGGGATGGCCTTGTACCACGCCTCGTAACAGCCCATGTCGACATGGAGCGCGTCCACGCCCGCCTCTTCGAGGATCCTCGCCATCTCCAGGCCCTCTTCGAGTTCGCGGCCGCCCGGGACACCGTGGTAGGGGGTGAACTTGTACAGGATCGGGAAGTCGGGGCCGACGGCCTCGCGCATCGCCGTGACGCAGTCGAGCCCGAACTTCATGCGCGCCCGCAGGTCACCGCCGTACTCGTCGGTGCGGGTGTTCCACAGGGTGGAGCAGAACTGGTCGAGCAGGTAGCCGCCGTAGCCGTGGACCTCGACGGCATCCGCGCCCGCGGCCTTCGCCGCCGCCGCGCCCGCGCCCATCTTGACGACCAGATCCTGAATCTGTTCGACGCTCAGCGGCTTGCACATCAGCCCGGGGAACCAGTACGACTCGACTTCGCTCGCCGCCAGCGGGGCCACCTCCGCCGCGAACGGCAACTGCATCCGGCCCAGCCCGACCGTCAACTGGACGCACAATTTCGCGTCATTGGCGTGAATACGCCGCGCCAGCCAATTGAGCTGCTGCACCGAGCGGACCGAGCCGAGGATGTTGCAGGCCTTCTGCTCGTAATCCGTGGACACTTGATTCGCGCCCGTGATGATCAGGCCGAAACCGCCGATCGCCCTTTCCTCGAGATAGCGGATGGAGCGGTCGTGAAACGATCCGTCCTCCTCGGTCGTCGTGCCCATGGGTGCCATGAACACGCGGTTCTTCAGAGCCATCTTGCCGATCCGGCCCGGTTCCAGGAGTTTCACCGGAATTCCCTTCCAAGAAACGGGCGGCGCGTACAACGCACGTCAGCCTGTTCCCGCACAGACCGTCCCCGGTTTTCCCGCCGCAGCCATGCAGCGTTTCCGGGGGCACCGCCCACAGTCGCCTGCTTCAGGGTAGGCAGTGGTGCACGAGAGATTTCGCCGGCATCGCGAAAGCCGACAAATGAGCCGGGCGGATGGCTGCGGCGCAGGCCGGGGGGATCGCTGGCCTCGAACATGACCCAGGCGCACCGGAATGCCCGGCGTCGGTGAGCGATCGGGGTTCAGGCGAAGAGCGCCTGCCCGATGTACCCGCCGCGTGCCGGACCGGGCGGCACCGCGAACACGGCCGAGCCGATGTGCTGGATGTACTCGTTGAGCAGATCGAACCGGCCGAGCTTGTGCTGCAGGGTCACGAAGTGGGCGGGGTCGTTCTGATACGACACGAACAGGAGCCCGGCGTCCAGCAGTCCCTGCGCGTTGAGGCCGTCGGTGTAGTTGTAGGACCGCCGCAGGATCTTGACGCCCGCGTTGTTCTCCGGCGCTGCGAGAGCGATGTGCGACAACGGATCGATGACCGGGGTGCCGGAGTCGTCGGTGCGGACGAAGTCGGGCGTGTCGAACTCGGCGGCACCGCCGAGGGGGGCGCCCTCGTCCTTCGTCCGCCCGAACACCGATTGCTGGTCCGAGACGCGGTCGGCGTCCCAGCTCTCGATGGTCATCCGGATCTTCCGCACCACCTGGTAGGTGCCGCCGGCCATCCAGCCCGCATCGTCGAGCCACACGAACCGGTCATGCTCCGCCTCGCCGGTCACGTTGCGCGTGCCGTCCTTGAAGCCGAACAGATTGCGCGGCGTCTGCTGGCCCGCGCCCGCGCTGGCACGGCCGAATCCCATCACGACCCAGCGTGTCTGCGCGGTCGTCGTGACCATCCGGGCCAGGTTGCGCACGGCATGGTAGGCGACCTGCGGGTCGTCGGCGCACGCCTGCACGGACAGGTCGCCGCCCGACAGCGCAGGGTCGAGGCGGTCGCCCGGGATGCGTTCGAGGTCGGCCAGCAGCGCCGGCCGCTTGGACGCGAGCCCGAATCGGTCGTCGAACACTCCCGGCCCCAGCCCGACGGTCACGGTCAGGGATGCGGGGTTGAGGCCGACCGCCTCGCCGGTGTCGACACCGACCGCGTCGGGACGCGACGGCTCGACGACGCCGATCGGCAGCCCCTGCACCATCTGGCCGATCGCGGCCGTCCACCGCGCCAGCAGCACCTGGAGATCGGTCGTCGTCGCCGAGTCGGCGAGGTCGAAGGTCATGAACGTCGCGTAGCGCTGCGGCGGCGTCACGATGCCGGCCTGATGCCCCTGGTCGTAGAACGGCACGGCCGCGGAGAGATCCACCGCATCGGCCTCGTCGGAGGCCGTGTCCGCGCGGCCCGCCGAGTACGCCGCGGCGGTGCCTCCCGCCCCCAGCAGCGCGCCGGCGACGACGGATCCCGCCGCCCCCGCGAACAGGCCGCGTCGCGACAGTCCCCTGCGCGGTGACGCCTCGCGCGCCTCGGCCTCCTCGTGGTCGTGCACGCCCTCCGGGCCCGGCGGGGTCTCCGCCGGGCCCGGGATCGCGTTGTCCTCCTGCTGCATCGCTCGTCAGCTTCCTTCGGTCGATTCCTCCTGCCGGCGCGGGTTCAGTTGGCCGTGGCCACCTTCTCCGCGATCCGCTGCAACGGCTGCTGCAGCGCCAGCACCGTCTGGCTCAGCCCCTTGGCGTGCGTGGCGCGGTTGGCGGCCGTCCACGGGATGTATCCGCCCGCCGCCGTGCTGTCCTCGTAGGGAGCCAGCGCCTTGTCGACGCTCGCGAACTGGGCCGCGACCTCGGCGGTCAGCTCGGGATCGATCTTCTCCAGCCCCGGCTGCAGGCAGGCGAACGCCTGCTTGGCCCCCTCCAGGTTGGACGCGAAGTCGACGAGGTCGATGTGGCTGAACTCCTCCTCCTCGCCGGTGATCTTGTTCGCCTGCACCTCCTCCAGCAGACTCGCGGCGCCGTTGGCCAGGTCCTCCGGCTTGTAGGTGAGGGCCTTCACCAAGGTGACGAGCCTGCCCACGTTGGTCTCCAGACCGGCCGCGTAGCCCTTGGTCTCGTCGGTGATCCGCTGATCCTTGTACAGGGACCGCTCGACGGCGTGGAACCCCGACCAGCCGACCTTGTCGTCCAGGCTGGAGGCTCGCATGTCGATGAGGTAGTCGAGGTTTCCGGAGTTGTCGTCGACCGCGTAGCCGGAGAGGACGAACCCCTCGACGTCCGACTCGATCTTCTCGTAGAACGGGCGGGCCCGGACGTAGGCGGTCTTCGCCGCGTCCAGGTCTCCTGCGTCGACGGCCTTCCGTAGCGTCGACACGGCCGTCTGCAGGTCCTCGGCCTGCGTCACGACCCAGGCCGCGTACTCGGTCGTGCCCGCGGTGAGCACCTGGGCGGCGCTGCCGGTCGGCGCCGCCGCGGCCTCGCCCGTGACCGTGAACTGCTGCGTCTCGGGCTGCCCGCCGGGGCAGTACACCGTGTACGTGCCTCCGGACAGCGTGACGGTGAAGCTCGACGACGGCAGCCCCGGAGCCAGGTTCTCCTTCTCGCCGATGATCTTGAGGTCGCTCTGCAGCTCCACCTCGGTGATCGCGGTCGAACTGGCGTTGGTGACGGTGAAGGTCACCGGCCCGGCGGCGGCCGAGGCATGGTCGAGCGTGCAGGTGTCGCCCCCGTCGTTGCTCAGGGTGATCGCCACCTGGGCGGCGCCGTTCGACACCGGAGCGGCGTCGTCCGAGCCGGAGCCCGCCGCGGACGGCGCGGTGGCGGGGGCGCTACAGGCCGTCATGCCGACGGTCAGGGCGGTGGCGATGCTCAGGCCGAGCAGCGACCGGCGCTTACGCAACATTCGCATTTCTCCTTGTTGGGACGGAAACCGTGGCCTCTGGGCCGCGGGTTGGAGTCGACACCCGGCGATGGGCCCGCCAGGCGGTGAAGAGGACGACGAGGGCGGCCACAGCAAGCAGCATCGGCAAGGTGCGTCCCCAGAAGCGGCGCTCGACCACATCGGCTCGCAGCGTCGCGGCCGCGCTCGCGGCGGCACCGACGCGGTCGTCGGGAACGGCGAGCGTTCCGCCGGACACCGCCGCACCGCCGGGGACGTCCCCGGCCACGGTGAAGGTCCGCGACGTGGCCAGCCCGCCGCCGGTGAGCGTGACCGTGGTCACATCCGTCTCGGCGAGGTCGAGGATCTCCCCGCCGGCGAGCCACAGGCGGCGCTCCCCCGTGCGCGCCCAGGTCGCCGTGAAGGGGCCGGGGGCCTGTTGCGGGCTGACGCCGACCGGCAGGCGCCCGCCGTTGAGCTCGGCGAGCTGCGCGAGCGTCAGGGTCGACGGCAGGCCGGACACGGGGACGTCGAGCGTCAGCGCGTATTCGACGGCGTCGGGGACCCCCGCGTGCGCGACGGTCGTCCCGCCGCTGAGCTCCATGACCTCCGACGCCCCTGCGGCGACGATCCGGGCGGCGCCGTCCTCCAGGGCGACGCTCCCCACGGACGCCCCCGCGTCGTCCACCAGTTCGGCCGCGCCGAGAGCCGGCATCGTCGCAGGCCCGACGACGGCCGCAAGGACGACGGCCGCGACCCCGAGGACGGCGGCGACACCCGCGCGGATCCGGACCCCGGCGGCCGCGCTCGGGCGGTGACCGCGCGGCCAGAACAGGTACAGCGACATGGGAACGACGTAGGCGAGCCAGCCCACGACCTGGATGAGACGCGGGTCGGGCGGAATCCCGAGGACGCCGGTGAACAGGGATCCGCGGACGGAGCCGTTCGGGGCCAGCCAGGACAGGTCCACGGTCTTCTGCTGGCCGGCGTCCAGCCACCCGGCCTCGTGCGCGCTGCCCAGCGCGCTGACGACGAGCCCGGCCGCGACGAGGACGAGAAAACCACTGGTGATCGTGAAGAACCGACCGAGATTGAGCCGCAGCCCGCCGCTGTACAGGCCGTAGCCCACCGCGGCGGCGGCCAGGATGCCGAGGACTGCGCCCGCTGCGGCCGCCACGGGGTTCGTCGACGCTGAGAACGTGGCGAGGAGGAACACCGCCGTCTCGAAACCCTCCTTGAGCACGGCGAGGAACGCCATCACGACGAGCGCCCGGGTCGACCCCGCGCCCAGCGCCTCGCTCGCGGATGCCTCCAGCTCCTTCTTCATGCCGCGCGCGTGGGTGCTCATCCACAGCACCATCCCGGTCACGAAGACGACGGCGACAACGCCGATGACCGTCTCCATTCCCTCCTGGGCGGCCTGCGGGAGACTCGCCTCGATCAGTTGGAGCGCGACCCCGACCGCGAGGCTCAGCGCGACGGCTGCCGCGACGCCGATGGCCATCGGCGTGAGCGACCGGCCGTTCTTGCGCAGGAAGGCGGCGATGATGCCGACGATGAGGGCAGCCTCCAACCCCTCTCGCAGGCCGATCACAAAGGTCGCCAGCACGTCGCCTCCACCGTCGGGATCGGTGGGGGTGATGCCCCACCAATTAGTTAGGTTTGTCTAACCTTATTCACCATAGGCACCGCGGGCCACCTCGGGGAGAGGCTGCCCATGAGTTGGACGCCGCGCGGCGACGCGCGTAGCCAGACGTCATCCGCGCTTGTCACAATCTGGCCATGGCACAGTGCGGGCGCGCGTGATGGACGAGCCGAGACGAGTGGCGATCGTCGGCGCCGGGCCGGCGGGACTCTTCACCGCCGCCGCGCTCCTCACCGGCACCGATGACGACCTCTGCGTCGACATCTTCGACCGCCTGCCCACGCCGTTCGGGCTGCTCCGCTACGGGGTCGCTCCCGACCACGCCGGCATCAAGGCCGTCGCCACGACCCTCGCGAGAGTGTTCGACGCACCCCGCGTCCGGTTCCTCGGTCTGGTGGACCTCGGCGGGAACGTGACCGTTCCCGAACTGCGAGGCGGCTACGACGCCGTCGTGTACGCGATCGGGGCGGAGGACGACCGGCACCTGGGCATCCCCGGCGAGGACCTTCCCGGGAGCCGCTCGGCCCGGCAGTTCGTCGCCTGGTACTCAGGCCACCCCGATGCGACACCGCAGCCGCTCGCGGACGTCCGTCGCGCCGTCGTCGTCGGTGTCGGCAACGTCGCGGTCGACGTGGCCCGCATCCTGCTCAAGGATCCGGCCGAGCTCAGCGCGACCGACATGCCCGACGCCGTCCTCGCCGAACTGCGCACCGCGCGGATCGAGGACGTCTGGCTCGTCGGGCGCCGCGGCCCCGAGCACGCGAGCTTCACGACGCCCGAACTGCGGGAACTGCTGCACACGGCCGGGGACGGTGTGAGCGTGACCGGCTGCGATCTCGGCGCCATCGACACCGACGCCCTCGACCGGCGCGCCCGCGCGAATGTCGCGGCGATCGCGGACGCGGCGGACATCCGGAGCCTGACCGCATCCCGGCGACTGCACCTGGTGTTCTGGCACCGGCCGGTGGAGATCCTGGGTGACCGGCACGTGGAGGCCGTTCGGCTGGAGCCCGCGGACGGACCGGGCGCCGGCGCCGCAGACGGTCCTCCCGACGCCGTGATTCCCGAAACCCGGCCCCCGGCCTCCGGCGAGCTGACGGTCCCCGCCGACCTGGTGCTCCGCTCGATCGGGTATCGCGGCGTCCCGCTGCCCGGCGTCCCGTTCGACGACGGCCGCATCCCCAACCTCGAGGGGCGGGTGCTGGAACTCGACGGGTCGGCGCGCCCGGGGGAATACGCGGTCGGCTGGATCAAGCGCGGGCCGGTGGGCCTGATCGGCAGCAACCGGAAGGACGCCGCCGAGACGGCCGGTCACGTCCTGGAGGATCTCGCCACTCTGCCGCGGCGGCCGCTCAGCGACTTCGTCGCCACCCTCGCCGGGCGCGGTGTCCGGCCGAGCACCCTGGAGGACTGGCGCCGCATCGATGCCGCCGAGATCGCCCGCGGCTCGATCCGCGGCCGGGAGCGCACGAAGGTCGAGGCATGGCACGACCTGCTCGCCCTGGTCAGCCGCGCATGACGGTTCCCGCCCCGGGTCGAACGGGACGGGAACCGTGGTCTTGGGGCACCGGATGACCGGGCCGCGGTCACGCCGTGAGGTAGGTCTTCACGTCTTCGCCGGTGTAGGCCTTCCAGATGAACAGGTTGAAGAGGCGGGAGCCTCTCACCGTCGGCGACCCGTCCGCTGCGCTGCTCGACCGCCCTCCCCGGCCGCTCGGACCGCCCGGGGACGGCTCCGCGCACCAGGCGTCGTCGACGAGATCGGGCGTAACCGCCAGGTTGCGAGGCATACGAGGCCCGGTGGCCGGGCCGCTCCGGGGTGACCGCCACGTTGCACGGGTTATCCGGCCCGGATCCGGCGCCGTATGCCTTGCAAGGTGGCGGTCACCGCTGGGAGGCCGCGTCCACCGGGGCGGTATGCCTCGCAACCTGGCGGTCAGTTCCTGCGAGGCATCGGCGATCGTGACAAGCCGCAGCAACACGCATGGTGGCGCAGCTCGTCGGACTTGAACCGAACGAACTGCTTCGGTTCAAGCGGCTGGAAGCGGTGTGGGATCAGGCGAGGCGGGGTGTCTGCGACAACCGGACGGCACGGCGGGAGCAGGACTTTGACGTCGTCACGGAGCCGAGCAGACCACCGAGAACGCCTCCCACGCCGGAGGAAGTGGACGCTATGAGAACGGCGAAGGCCAGCGGCGAGAGTGTCCGCTCGATCGCCGAGCGGTTCGGCAAGCACCGCAGCACGGTGTGGCGGTACACGAAGGGCTCCGCTTCCTGATGTGCGCCGAGCCTAGACGCCGCGCAGCCCCGGCACGGATACACCCGACAACCGCCGCAAACCTGGCGAGCCATCCAAGGCACGAGCGCTGGTCGCACGATACTCTTGGAGGGATCAGAAGGTTAGCACATCGTCAGAGCAAAGGAGGGAGAGCGCATGGATATCGACAAGAATGAGGCATCAGCGCTGAGCCGCCTTTTCTCCGCGACAGTGCTTCGAGACCTTGGCACGCAGGCTCGTTCTCCGTTGTTTACTAGGCTACTCGACCGCACCCGTCTCGCTGCCTATGCGTCACCCGAGGCGACGGTCGGGACAGTTTTCGACCAAGCATTCGAACTGCTGAGCAAGTCCAGATTCCGTGATGATTACGTCTATCGCGCCGCAATCACAGAGAAGATTCTTCTCGGGCGGCACAGCCTGAACACTGCAACGCTGCTGAACGAAGTCCGCGCGGGATCATGCAAAGCGGACGTGGTAGTTCTAAACGGAACATCCACTGCATACGAAATAAAGTCTGAGCGAGACTCTTTAGCCAGACTGCGAAACCAAGTATCTAACTATCGTCAGGTTTTCGCCACAGTGAACGTAGTCGTCAGCGAGTCGCATCTTTCCGGCGTGCTCAAGGTCACACCTGAAGATGTTGGAGTCATCACGCTATCCGAACGTTTCAGGTTCCAAACGGCTCGAAAAGCGCAGAACAGACCCGAGCGCGTCGTCCCCACAATGGTTCTTAAAGTCCTGCGCATCGAGGAGGCTACTGCGATCCTGAGTCGGCTCGGGCACAAGGTTCCTCGCGTGCCAAACACTCAGATTCGTTCAGAGCTTGACCGGATCTTTGCCGGTCTGGATCCGGCTGCCGTCCATGAGGAGATGGTGAGAGCCCTCCGGACGGGCCGTTCCCAAGCCAATCTTGCCTCGTTCATCAACTCCATACCTACTTCGATTCGAGCGGCTTCTCTGGCCGCAAAGCCGACCCCCAAGAGCAGAGTCCGCATCAAGGAAGCTGTTGACACTCCGCTAACTGAGGCTCTTGCCTGGAAGTGAGGATCACATGTACTACCCGTACTTCCGGGGCAAGCAATTTGAGCTAATCGCCATTCGCGAATCGGCGCGCCTGATCGCAGATTCTGGTTTCGTTCCAATCATCGAGCCAGTCCGTGAGTCTCTGGGAGGCCTGGAGAAGGCCCTTAGCTCCTTGGCTGATGTCGGTGCCGAAGCGGTCGTAGTGGTCAACCCACGCCACGGCGACCATCGCGAGAACGGCGAGAACATTGCTGGGCTTCTGGAACAGGCCTACCGAGGAAACGACGCGATAAGTGCCGGAATTCTCCTTACAACCGAAACAAGCCTGACCCACGCGGTAGAGCTGGCAAGAAAGTTCAGCGCTGATGGAACGACTCTGATCCACGCTGGATTTACCGATTCTCGGGCGCTGTCGGATCAGCTCGCAGGTGATGCGGCGCGCTTTCGCAACGTCTTCCTGGAAGATCAAGCAAACCGTCTCTACAGGAGGCACTTCCTCGGAAGACCGAGAATTCTGGTTGGCGACGGATTCGTTCAGATGAAGAACGCAGACTATCCGCCCATTGAGGCGTTCTCAGACCTCCACATCACCTACCCAGAGCAGGGAATGGACGGATACGGGGACTTTCTCACGGTCGGAGACAACTACAGCGAGGGAGGCGGTCCGGCATATGCGGTAGCTATCCATCTGACCTTCATTGACCCGAACCAGGATGACGCAATGTTCATCTACCACTTCAAGTCTGATACGAACGATACCCCTACCGACCCGGCCGGAAAGTTCGCTCAGGCCTTGCGCAAACTGATTGCCAAACTCGATTCTGGCGACTCTAATCTTCTCGAAACTAGCGCGGTTCTTGAGTTTCGAGCTCTGCATGAGCGGGGTCATTTTCCCGGATTGGGCTATGTAAAGAAGCTCTCAATCAAGCACCATTTGGAGACACTCGCCAGCTACCACTCCGCCGACAGCAATGGCTAAGAAGTACTGCTGTGCAGATTGTTTCGGAGATCCGGGACTGACCCGGAGCATCATCCCGAAGGTCATCGCTGACGGTACCGGCCAGTCTCGCGACGGTGACTGCGGTTATTGCGGAACCAGGAACACCACCACTATCGACCCTTCCGCGTTGAGCCAGTGGTTTGAGATGGTGGTCGACTGCTATGCGGCCGACGGTGAAGGCAGGTCTCTGGCGGCGCTTCTGGCGGAAGATTGGCGGCTTTTTGATCACCCTGCGATGGATGAAGCGCACGCCAAGGAGCTTCTCGCTGAGATCCTCAACGACGGTGAGATCGTCCGGCAGTCCTTCGTCCCCATTGATTTGCTGGTCGATGAGACGCCTCAACGATGGGAAGATCTCCGCGACGAGATGATGCACCGTAACCGTTGGTTCCTCGACGAGCCAATTGATCTCGACCGCTTGGCCGAGTTGCTAGAGCAGCTAATCGCGCCAGCGGATGCACTTACAGAGATCACCGACCTGTGGCATCGCTCGCGCTTGCTCTCCGACGACAAGCCTCTTCCTCTCGATGAGATGGGCGCCCCGCCTGCTCATCTTGCTGGGCACGGACGCGCGAACCCTGCAGGAATTCGGTACCTGTACCTCGGCTCAACTGCCAAGACGGCCGTTTCTGAAGTGCGCCCGCACACCGGAGAGAAGGCGTGTGTCGCAAGCTTCCAGGTGCCTTCCATCCTCGCTGTGGATCTCCGAGACCCGCGAAAAAGCGCTTCCCCCTTCATCCTCGAAAACGCGGAGCAGATCGCAGCACTCCGATCTGGCCTGCCGTTGTTGGAGCGGCTAGGTGAAGAACTTACGAAGCCTGTGCAACCACGCAGCGCCGCGTTTGAGTACATACCAAGCCAGTACCTGTGTGAGTTCATCAAGAAGCGCGGGTATCAAGGAGTCATCTACCGAAGCTCCGTCAGCGACGGCGTCAACTTGGCTCTCTTCTTTCCGGAACTCGCTTCCCCGCTGGAAGCGAAGGTCGTACTCGTCGACCGCGTAACGGTCGACATTGCAGGTGTCCCATGACCCGAATCAGAACCGCACCCGCCCGCACCCTTTGAACTGCCACACGTCTTTCAGAAGACGTGCGCGGCCGATCAGGCTCGCCACTTCGCCGGTTCGTGATGTCCCTCTGCCGTGCGCCGCACCGCTGTCTGAAGCTTCCCGCGCAGGCCCACTTTTTAGACGGCACGCCTCTTGCAAGTCGAGGCCAGTTGGGTGCGCTTGGAAGGAGGTCAGCCTGCGGCGACATCGTTGGACAGCTCGGCTTGAATCTCGCGGATCGTCACGGCGAGCACGCCCGATGCCAGGAGTCCGGTTCCTAGCGGCCCGGATGAGTTCTCCCCGAGCAGGGGCAACTTCGACAGCGCTGCTCGAACGTCGGGTGTCATGTGGTCGATCTGCCAGCGGACCTCGTTACGGCGTGCGGTCTCCTGGTTGGCCGCCGCGAGTGAAGCGGCCTTTGCGGCGTACGCGACAGCATGGGCTCCCATATGGGCCACGCCCGAAGCTTGTCCGGCAGCGCGAGCGGCTGCTACCGCTGCGGGTGACTTCACCGATTGCGCCGCACGCCCGGCGTCGAATCTCCGCTTGATCTCGCCAGCGGTATCGAGTTCGCCGCGACCATAAGCACGGGTACGTTCGATATCATCCCTCGCGCGATCATCCTCGGGGGCCTCAACCTCGAACAGTGGCAGCACCCGTTCTGCGCAGTCCGCAGCCCAGAGCGCGACGAGACGCCGGTCGGCGTCGTCGAGTGTCTGCGGAGAGGGCATAGATCGATTCTTTCAGCAAGCACTGAAACCCCATCTGCAAGACGCGTGGCAGCTCAAACGTCGGTGCTGGCGTTCGAGGCGGTCGGTTCGTTCGTGGAGCACGTTGAGCGCCCTGCGGCTATGCCTGGTCGTTCTTGGCTTGCGTGTCGAGGATGAATCTGGCGGTGAGTGCTGTGGCGCGGTCTTCGTCATCGAGAAGCGACGTCAGCGTGTCTCTTGTCGCGTCCGGCGGAAGATCGTTCAGTGCGCCGACCAAGCGCCGGCGGGCGTCGGGTTCTGCGGTCTTCAACGCCTTTGCCAGCGCGGCCATGACTTGATGGATTTGCTCGTCGCGGAGGGCGAGTTCTGTGAGCGCGTCAGCGGCCTCAACATCGTCCTGACCGGTGCTGATGAGTCCGATCAGTGCGGCGATGGAGCCTTTTCTACCGTGTTGCGCGCGGGTGATAATCGCGCGGTTTCGGATACGAAGATCCTCATGTTTCGTCAATCCCATGATGACCCGCACGGCGGCAGGGGTGTCGAGTTTCACCAGGGCATCGAACGCGCGACGCCTCCGCTCGCTATCCGGGGAGTCCAAGGCCTGGGTAAGAGCAGGGATCGCTGCGTCCCCGCTTCGGGCGATCGCCCATTGCAGGGCACCGGCAGCGTCTTCAGTGTTCTCGCGCAGCATGGCCTCGACGAGTACGGGAACATCTCTCTGGTCGGGTTCCGCCGCTTTCAAGGCCAGTTGCTGTCGATGTGAAGGGCTTGGTGATTCCAGCCCTCGGATGAGTCCGATGGTGTGCAGGACGTCAGCCCAGGTTTTCGGGGCGGTGGCCTGCACGTCTTCCAATCGCTGCACCAGCTCCTGCCCCTGCGTGATCTGCTCCCGCGTGCGTTCGATGACGTTCTCGACCATCACTGCGGGATCGAACGCGCGATCATCGATCACGTCCGCGATCTGAGCAAGACTCAACCCCAGAGAGCGCAACCCTTCGACGTGGAACAGCCGACGCATATCGCTCTCGGAGTACTCCCGGTATCCACCCGTTGTTCGCTCTGACGGGGACACCAAACCGATCCGGTCATAGTGACGCAGCATCCGGGCACTGATACCCGAACGCTGCGCCACCTCACCGATCAGCAACTACTGCTCCTTCACCGTTGGTGCCCCACGAAGAGCGACAACCCGCTTCGCTTCCGCGATCGCCGCATCGAACCCCTCATCAGGGTCAGCCATGATCGCCAACGTCGCCACAGCGTGCGCACTCACTGCCTGGTCTTGGCTGCTCGCCGCGTCTTCGACGACCGTCTCAGCAGCGGCTCCAAGGACGGCGAGCGCGCGACTGAGGCTACGTTGCGTCTCGCGATCTCCCCGCCCGAGTTCGCTGACCAGTTCCTCGGCCAGCTCAGCCTCGTGACCGGCAGGGACGAGTCCGGCGGCGGTACGCCATGCTGCACGAGCCACCTCGACGTTCTCGTCGTGGAGGAGATCCACGGTGATTGCAGCTCCCGTTGCAGGGTCACCGATCTTCGAGAGCGTATGCAACGCCTGGCTGCGCGCTTGAGCCGATGCGGAACGAAGCTGAGGCAACACGGCCGCCACCGTCAACGCAGGGTCATGCCGGGTCAACGCCCACGTCAGCATGTCCCGGACGAAGAAGTCCGGCTCCACCCCGCAACGCTCTACAAGCACCTCGATGTAGGACTCATCCGGCCGAGTGCCGGCCGTTAAAGCAGCCTGCAAGCGCGCCGACGCGGTGGTGACCGACAAGGCATCCCTCAGCCGGGTTCCTGGTGTGTCCGTTCTCATTTCGACCATCTCAATACCTCCTCAACCTACTTCACACCTTGTCACCGTGACAAGGTCAAACGTTCGGAGCGATCGAAAGATTCCTTCGCCTGGGCCTTGACCTTCGCACAGTGACAAGGCGTTGAGTCGATAAGCGAGGTGGGTTCCGCCACCGACGGGATGGCTGATACGCACCTCCACACGAGGAGGCGTGAAAGCCATGACCAAGACCACCCCACAACCAGATTCACCCGATCTACGAACTCGCCAGTTCCGCACCAGTGAAGGACTGCGCTGCCTGCTGTGCCAGCTCCACGAACACGGTGACCAAGCCTGGGCGCACGACCCTGTCGCGGCGGACCTCATGCAGTTCGTCTGCGACAAGTACGCCAACCTCGCCCGTAGGCATGAACTCGATCCGTGGGAAGCGGTCTCAGCAGCGTTCCAAGTCATGCGGGCGAAATCGACGCGGGAGGCCCGCGATCCCTGGGGCGTTATCACTCACGCGGTGCGGATCACCTGTATCTACGAAGAACGTGCGCAAGGCCTCCTCTGCTCGGTGCATCAGGCACGCCGTGCGCACGTCTCGTCATTCCGCGACCCGGATCGGTTCAGCACCCGCGTGCATCCGATCGTGGATGACCATCCGTTGTTGAAGACCATCGATGAGCAATACAACCGTGTCGAGGAGAGCGCAGATACCTCGACGCCGGTGCTTATTGCCGTCGCACGAGCCATCGAACTGCTCGTCCTGCTCGGCTGGCCTGCCGATGTCGCCCAGAGCGGCGTTGAGCAGATCTGTGATGCCCTCATGCGCACCGGTGCCCGGCACACGGCGTACGACGCGCTCCGCAAGGACAAGCAGGTTCGCGTGCTGCTCGACATCCGGCCCCATCGTGGATGGTGCTGCTGCGGGCGATGCTCGGACACCCAGAACCGATGTATGCCGCCACCAACGCCGGGCGCGGTGTCTTGATGCGGCTCCTCATCGGGGAAACCGTAGGGCTGCTGCTTGCGGACGACGATCTCGTCGTCGGCCTCTCCGAATCCGCTCCCGGAGCCGAGTGGTGAACGGGGCATGTCGGATAACAAGGGCATGGTTGGCCTGGAATGGGCGGTTCCCGCGATCCAAGTAGGGAACCGGCATCGAAAAGATCACGGCGACCTGAGTCCTCTCGTAGCGTCGATCAAACGGCTCGGATTACTGCAGCCCATCACCATCACGCCAGAAGGCTTCCTGATCTGCGGGGCGAGGCGTCTCGCGGCGATCAAACAGCTCGGCTGGAAAACGGTCCGCGTGTGGGTACGCTCCGGCCTCTCCGACCGACTCGGGCAGCTACTCGCTGAGCAGGATGAGAACGCGCTGCACAAGCCGTTCACACCGATGGAGGGTGCCGCCCTCTACCGGGAGCTGAAGGCGCTGCTTGCTGAGGATGCACAGAAGCGGCAAGAGGCCACGCAATTCAGCAGCGAGCACCGACCAGGCGGTCCCGCACGGTTTGCACCACCGGAACTCGGACCCACCGGGGCCGTGCGAAAGCAGGCCGCAACGATGGTTCCCGGCGGGGTCTCATATGCGACGTTCGACAAGATCGGATACCTCGAAAAGATCGCCACCGACACCACCATGCCCGACGATCTCCGGGCGAGAGCACGGGCGGAATTGGACCGAATCGAAGCCGGTGGAGCAGTCGGGCCTGCGTATGCTCGCGTCCACGATGAGGTCGAAGCATTACCCGGCAGCACGACCGCCGAATTGCACCAGCTCGCTGCGGAAGCACTCGCCCGAGCCAAGGCGGAGCGGCGGGCGAAGCGGAAGAAGATCCGCAAACCCGTCCCCATCCGCCGCAGCGACGGCCCCTTCCCGACACGGGCGTTCGTCCTCACTTGGGGTGAGCTGACGGACTGGTGGGAACGCTACGACCTCCACCAACTCGCCATCGAACTGACCGATGAGGAGATCGAGGGATTCCACGCCGCCCTCGACGGCAGCAACGCATTCGCCAAGCAGCTCGACGCCGCGCGCGAGGAAGTGCCACCGGATCAGCGTGGGCGGCAGACGGATCGACGGGCTCACCTGCGGGCGCTCTGACCATGACGGGTGCGGGGATTCCGGAGCGGGGGTGTGCACCTCTCCTCCATGCCCTTCTCCCGCACCACCGATACCGGCCGCCGCATCACCGCGACGCCGCGCGTGCTGGAGGAACCGGACACCGCCCGTCTCGTTGCGCTGGTGCTGCACCTCGCCGAACAGCTCCACCACGAAGAAGCCCAGGACCGCGCCATTCCCGCGCGAGACGATCAAACTAACGGCCCCGGCGACAGCACTGGCGAGGCCAAGGAAGGACAGCACGATGACCCTCTTACTCCCAGCACCAGCCGAGGCTGACGAGAAGCTCGCATTTACGGCGGTGACCTATCAGCGCGTCTCCACGAAGGAACAGGCCGCGAAGGGTGGCCGCGACGAGGGGTTCTCCATCCCGGCGCAACGCGAAGCCAACGGCCGCAAGGCTGAAGCTCTCGGTGCGCGGATTGTGGCGGAGTTCGTCGATGCTGGGGAGTCCGCCCGCTCCGCCGACAGGCCGGACTTGAAACGCATGCTCGACTACATCGCGAGCCATCAGGTGACGTATTGCATCGTCCACAAGGTCGACCGGCTCGCCCGCAACCGCCTCGACGATGTCGAGATCCA
>NZ_AUIA01000011.1 GCF_000423465.1 Propionicicella superfundia DSM 22317
TTCTGGGAGGCGCGGCATAGCGTGTCGTGGGTGACGGGTGCGGGGGTGCGTATGTTTCCGTTTGTGGGGCGGTTTACTCCGGTGGGGCGGGTGGAGGCGGTTGCGGTGAATATGGGTGCGGTTGGTCTGGTGGCGGATTGGTCGGTGGTGCTGGTGATGAAAGAGCGTTCGTCGGGGAGGTTTGGTAGGACGCCGTTGTACATGGATTGTTATACGTTTGGTGGGGCGACGCGGGTGGCGCGGCGTATGGCGGATGTCCTTGGTGTTCCGATGCGGGACGGGGAGATCGAGTTGCCCCCGGGGCGGGAGCGCGATACCGGGCTACCGGGGGAGCGTGTCATTGATGAGGGGCCGTGAGAACGAGGATCTGTACCAGCAGCCGGCCTGTGAGGCCGGTGAGCCTAGGTATGCCACGGGTCAGGAGCTCTCTCTCATCGTCATCCGATCGAATCGCCCAGAACGGTCAGACCCTGACGTGGGGGTTGGATGGAGCTGGGCGTCGTTACTCCCAGCACACCAACATCGACGGGGCGAACGTCACGACGTTGTGGAATCACTACACCGATACCGGGGGCAATCCCACATGGTCGGTGAATCGGCGTAACGGTATGGCGGAGGCTATGGTATGTGTCAACTACACAGCGGCTCATAAGCTCCTTAAGATTGGGCTGTCTTTGTGGTCTCGTGGTTACTTCCATAAGAGGGTGCGATGAAGATCAGATCCCTTATTGTCTACTCGTTCTTGGTGGCTCTCGTAACGCTCGCTTTTGGGTGTTCGCGTGGTGGAACCGTTCAGGACTATCGATGCAGCGCCAATGGGCGGACAGATCTTGAGAAGGTCATGCAGGAGGTTGAAAAGGTTCTTCCGTGGATTTCCGACGGTCAGATATATTGGGAATGCACGTGGTTGACCTCCGGGGATGCATACGCATATTACGCCAGCAGTCGCCCTCAGGATGTAAGCCGTGACGCGTTGCTGAAGCAGGACGGATGTTCGCTTGCGGGGGGCGAGGAAGGGCCTTTGGACGTGATATGCGAGTGGGATGGAATAAAGTTTGTCGCACCCATGGATGACAATAATGGTGACAATCGTTTCGTTATTTGGGTTACAAGAGACTGAACAGCACCATCCTGATGTGGCCAGCGTCGCCAGCCAGGCTATGGTTGGCTCGGTACCAAACAGGTTCATCTCAGTCGAGGGCGTAGTTGCGATCTGAAGCCTCCGCCCTCGGCTTTCGCGGCCCCATCAACTGTGTCGCCCATAGCCTGCTATCTTCCGGCAGGTTTGCTGGGCACTATCCTCCGCGTATGAATACTCTCATTCCAGGTGTTGTCATAGAAAAAGGTCGTTCGACGAAGGTGGTCGTTGATTGGGTCCTAGGGGGTCTGTCAAGTGCAAGCGAAGAGGGGCTTTTTATGCGAGATCGCGGAGTGGCTATTGGTGGACTGCTTTGAGATCGGTTTCAATGCTTATGTGAGTCGCGTGGGACTATTGTGCTATGTAGCTTTCGTTATACTTCTTGTCTGGCTCCTGGTGAACCCCAACGGGACTGGTGACGGTGAGTTCTTCTTGTGTATACTTACGAGGGTTCGGGCGGCAAACTCACAATTGAGGTCACGCGGCCTGCCTGGCCGGTGTGGCCATGATGGTCTCGTATTCTATGGGGGATGGGAAAGGGTGTTATGCGCGAAAGTGGGGCAAGGTTGGTTCGGCGGGCGTTCATTGTCCTTGGTGCCTGTGTGCTGTTGACAGGGTGCGGAGTGGATTATTCTTGCACCGCCGCAGGAAAGAGGGAACTGGAGAGTGTTCGACCTGATGTTGAGTCTCGACTCTCCGGAATAACATTCACTGGGGTAAGGGACTTCGACTGTGACTCTGGGGCACACGCCTCACTTGGGTATGAACGGACCGATACGCTGACTTCAGAATCGTTGAGCAAGCAGCTCGAGGCTTCGGGCTGCAAGCGCCAAGTCGGGCATACTGGAGAAGTGCTGTACGCGTGTGACGATCACGGTCGCGCTTTTTTCGTTTCTTATGTGGATGATATGGTAATTGCGTTCCTAGGCTGATCATCCCACCAGCAGATGGCGCACAACTCATAGTGACCACTCTCATGGAGCGTCCTCCTCTCGCAGATATAGACATTCTAGTTTCGCATCAGAGGTATCTGGCTGTTCAGGAGTTCCGTGAGGTCAGGCTCCCCGTGGTCCCACGGGTGCTTCCATAAGTTCCAATCGAGGGTGGAGTTGCGGTCGGAAGCCGCCGGTTTCCAGGAGCGATCTGGCGATGTGGTTCGTGAGCTTGCGGAGGCACAGGGTCGAGCTGCGGAGGCGTTCGAGGCGGCCGCTGAGCGCCTCGGTGGGTCCGTTGCTGGTTCGCGGGTGGTCGAAGTAGGCGAGCACGTCGGCAGCGCGCTTCTTCAGGGTGCCGCGCAGCGTGATTAGCTCGGACAGCGGCTTCGGGACGCCGTTGGACAGGTCGGCGATCAACGTGGTGATCAGCTCGCGCCCGCGTGGCCGGTCGGGATCGCGGTAGGCGCCGATCATGCGCTGGTGCCATTAGGCCCTACGCCAGCCGCAGACAATGCCGCGGGCTTCGATGGCGGCCCGGTTCACACCTTGCGGATGCGCACCCAACTCACCTGGTGGTTCTCGTTCTTGCGGAGGATCGCCGTCGCGCGGCCGCGGGTCGGGCGGATGTTGACGACGAGATTGGGGCCGTTGATGGTGTCCCAGATCTCGGTGGCCGTCGCGCGGGCGAGGTCGTCGGGCATGTTCGCGAATCGGACGAAGTACGACCGTGGATCGGAGAAGGCCGTCTCTCGGAGCGTCAGGAAGCGCGACACATACCACTGCTTGATGTGGGTCGTCGCCGCGTCGACGTAGATGGAGAAGTCGAAGAAGTCGCTCACCGCCAGGGACGTCCTCCCGTCGCTGCGGACACGGGCCGGCTCCAGCACGTTGAGGCCCTCGACGATGAGGATGTCGGGATGCCGGATGACGACCTGCTCGCCGGGGACGATGTCGTACACGAGGTGCGAGTACACCGGTGCGGTCACCTCGGGCTCGCCCGACTTCACGTCCATGACGAACTTGAGCAGCGCCTTGCGATCGTAGGACTCGGGGAAGCCCTTGCGGTTCAGGATGCCGCGGTCCTCGAGGACGGCGTTCGGATACAGGAAGCCGTCGGTCGTGATCAGGTCGACCTTCGGGCGGCCGGGGCCCCGGGACAGCAACTCGCGCAACAGCCGCGCCGTCGTAGACTTGCCCACCGCGACGGAACCGGCGACGCCGATGACGAACGGCGTCTGCCGGACGTTCTGCCGCAGATAGGCCAGCGACACCGAATGCAGCTTGCTGGTGTGCTCCCGGTACAGGCTCAGCAACTCGGTGAGCGGCCGGTAGACCTCCTGCACCTCCAGCAGGTCGGTCGGATCCCCCACGCCGCGCAGCGACGTCAGGAGCGGGTGGTCCAGCTCCAGCGGGAACGTGTCGGCCACTGCGGCCCAGTCGGCGCGCGTCATCGTCACATAGGGGCCGCTGGGAACCTCCGCCTCGGCCCGCTCCACCTGCTCGTTCATCGCGTACAGCCTGACACATCCGATGTGGGTGCCCCGAATGTAGCCTGGCGTGACAGGGGCGCGCGCCGTCGCCGCACCGTGCATCACCCAGGGGAAGGGGTCAGGACATGATCGTCGGACTCGGCGTGGACGTGTGCGCCATCGACCGCTTGGCCGAACCGCGCCGACGGCTGGTGGAGCGGCTGTTCACGCCGTCCGAGCAGGACGGTTCCGCGGCCACCCTCGCCGGCCGGTTCGCTGCGAAGGAGGCGCTCGCGAAGGCGCTCGGCGCGCCCGGCGGTCTCGTGTGGACCGACTGCGTCGTCGGCCGGCTGGAATCCGGGCAGCCGACGATCGAGGTGCTGGGCACGGTGCGGCGTCGCGCCGACGAGCTCGGCGTGACGAGCATCCACCTGTCCATCACCCACGACGCAGGCGTCGCCGTGGCCGTGGTCGTCTGCGAACGCTGATGTTCGGCGCGTACGACACCGCGCAGATCCGCGCGGCCGAGGCGGCGGCGATGGACGGCCCCGACGACCTCACGCTGATGCTGCGGGCGGCGACCGGGCTCGCCGTCGAGGTGGCGGGCGAGCTGCGCCGGGTGTCCGGCGGGGTGTCCGGGCGTCGCGTCCTCATTCTCGCCGGGGCGGGCAACAACGGCGGCGACGCGCTCTTCGCCGGTGCGTGGCTCGCGCGCCGCGGCGTCCAGGTCTCCTGGTGCCCCGTCATGGATCGGTTCCACGAGCGGGGCGCCACCGCGCTCGCCCGCGCCGGTGGACGCCGCGTCGCCCTCGCCGAGGTGCCCTCCGGACTGACGCGGCACGACGTGGTCGTGGACGGCGTGCTCGGAATCGGCGGCCGCGCAGGGCTGCCCGGCGGGCTCGCGCCGCTGACCGGCGCGCTGGCGCAGGCGAGGACGCCGGTCGTCGCGGTCGACCTGCCGACGGGACTGTCCGCGGACGCGGGCGGAGCGCCGGCAGGCGGGTATCTGCCCGCCGCCCTGACCGTCACGTTCGGCGGCCGCAAACTGTGCCAGGTCGTCCACCCGGCCGCTGCGGCGTGCGGGCGGCTCCGCCTCATCGACATCGGCCTCGACCTGCCGGCCCCCGTTCTGCGTTGCTGGGAGGCCGGCGACGTGGCTGCCCGGTGGCCGGTCCCGGGCCCGTCCAGCGACAAGTACGCGCGGGGCGTCGTCGGCGTCGACGCCGGTTCGGACGCCTATCCGGGGGCGGGTGTGCTCGCCGTGTCGGGTGCGGTCGCGGCCGGGGCGGGCATGGTGCGCTTCCTCGGTGCAGACCGGGTGTCGGACCTCGTCGTGCGCCGACTGCCGAACGTCGTGACGGCGGCCGGGCGGGTGCAGGCGGCCGTCCTCGGTCCCGGGTGGGGCGAACGTCCCGACGGGCTCGGCGCCGTCCTCGGGTGGGTGCTGGGCACCGATGTCCCCCTCGTCGTGGACGCCGACGCGCTGCGATACCTGCCCGCGGGGCCGCTGGGCGAGAGAGTCGTCCTCACCCCGCACGCCGGCGAACTCGCGCGCCTGCTCGGGCGGGAGCGGGCCGAGGTCGAGGCCGATCCCGTCGCGGCCGTGCGGGCCGCGGTGGCGACGACAGGCGCGACGGTCCTCCTCAAGGGAGCGACACAGTTCGTCGCCGGCCCCGGGGAGGACACCGTCGAGGTGGCCGTCCCCGGCCCGGCGTGGACGGGGCAGGCCGGATCGGGGGACGTCCTGGCGGGCATCGTCGGGACGCTGCTGGCGGCGGGCCTCACCCCGCGCGACGCCGCGACCGCCGGTGCCTCGGTGCAGGCCCTCGCCGCCGCCGCGCACCCGGGGCCGCACCCGCCTCAACGGCTGGCCGCGCGACTTCCCGGCCTCATCGCGGCACTCACAGCCGGTCGGTGAGCCTGTCGAAGCGGTCGGTGAGCCTGTCGAAGCGGTCATGGGTAGTCCTTTCGACGGGCTCAAGGACCCAGGGGGCGGGGTCCTGTCGACACGCTCAGGACCGTTCAAGGACCCTTGCGTCAGACGGCATGCGCCTGGCGGCGGCGCTGGTGGGCCGACATGGCCCGCTCGTAGTGGGACAGGAGATCGTCGCACACCGACTCCCACGTCGCCGTCAGGGTCGCCGCACGGGCGGCCTCGCCGAACGCCCGCCGCTTCGCGTCGTCCCCGACGAGATCGACCACCCGGGTGCGCAGCACGTCCAGCCTGCCGGGAGGGTACAGCCAGCCCGTCCGGGACGGCGCGATGATGTCCAGCGGGCCGCCCTTGGCCGGTGCGATCACCGGGACGCCGCTCGCCAGCGCCTCCTGCAACGCCTGCCCGAACGTCTCCAGCTCGCCCGGATGGACGAACAGGTCGAACGAGGCCAGCACCCGGGACAGGTCGGAGCCGCCGAGCTGCCCGGTGAAGTGCGCGCGGGGCAGCGCGCGCTCGAGGTACGCCCGGCTCGGGCCGTCGCCCACGACGACCGTCGTCGTCAGCGGGAGGTCTGCGAGGACGGTGAGATCCTCGACCTGCTTCTCGGGAGCGAGGCGCCCGACATACCCGATGATGCGGCGGCCGGGGGCCACGGCGGTCCGCCAGCTCTCGTCCCGGTGGCGGGGGTGGAAGCGGTCGGTGTCCACGCCGCGTCCCCACAGCTCCACCCGCGGCACCCCGCGGGCGAGAAGCTGACGCTGGGCCGCCGTCGACGGGGCCAGCGTGAGGGTGGCGAGCTGGTGGATCTGGCGGACGCGCCCCCACAGCAGCGGCTCGGCGATGGCGAGCCGGTAACGAGCGGCGTACGAGGGGACGTCGGTCTGATACACGGCCACGGTCGGCAGGTCGAGTCGCCCGGCGGCGAGCAGGCCGCGGTGGCCGAGCAGGAACGGCGCGGCCAGGTGGACGACATCGGGCCGGAAGCTGCGCAGCGCCGTCTCCAAGGTGCGCGACGTGCCCGTACCCACACGGAAATCCCGGTAGCCGGGCAGCGGCACCGCCCCGAGCGGGACGATCGGGTAGCCGTTGACCTCGGCCGGCACATCCCCCGCGCGGCCGGGGGCGAGGACGACGGCCTCGTCGCCGCGGGACTGGAGGTGGTCGAGGATGCGCAGCACCGAGTTGGTGACGCCGTTGACATGGGGCAGGAAGGTCTCCGTGACGATCGCTATTCTCATAAGCCCACATCTATGGGTTCCACGGGCTGCGACATCGGCATCGACGTGTCCGTCCGGGCAACGCCCGATGACATCTTGGCGATGCGACTCCGAAGGTGCCGCGCGGCAGGCCAGCGGCACGTCGCGTCCGCCGGAGGACGATCGTCTCGCGAGTCCGGCGGCCGGCTCGGGGCCGCGCGGCACGGGAGCGGGCGCCCGGCGCGCCGGCCGCCGCCCGCGGCGAAACCGCGCGATGCGGCCCGTCCGGGCCGGGCGGGTAGAGTGTGCTTCCGCCCTTTCCGCACCGAAGGAACGTGATTCGTGATCGCGGCAGATGCTGCCCAGGAGCCCGCTGTCCCGGCGTCGACGGCGAGCGGGGACCCCGCGCCCCAGGTGACCCTGCATCCCGCGGCGACCACGGACGCGGGCGAGATCGCGGCCGTGATCAGGGCGGCGTTCGGGGCTCGTCCGCGACTGGGCCCGCCTCCGTCCGGCCTGTCCGAGACCGCGGAGTCGGTCGCCGCCAAGCTCGCCGCCGGTGGGGGCTTCGTCGCCGTCACCGACCGCATCGTCGGGGTCGTCCTCGTGCGCCGCACCGGTCCCGTCGCGCGACTGGAACGGGTCTGCGTCCTGCCCGCCCATCAACACCACGGCCTTGCCGCAGCCATGGTGCGCGAGTCGGCGCTCCAGCTCGCCGCCGCGGGCGTGGCGAGGATCGAGGCCGGGGTGCGACCCGAGTACCCGGGGCTGCTGGCCTGGTGGCTCGACAACGATTTCGAACGGATCGGCGAGCGCGACGGGCTCATCCTCGTCGCCCGGGCGGCCCCCCAGCACGTCGCCGTGCCCGATGCCGGCGCCATGCGTGCCCTCGGGGAGCGGATCGCCGTGCACCTGCGGCCGGGCGACGTCCTCATCGAGTCCGGAGAGCTCGGGGCCGGCAAGACGACCCTCACGCAGGGGATCGGCGCCGGTCTGCACGTCGACCGTCCCGTCATCTCGCCGACGTTCGTGCTGTCGCGAGTCCACCCGTCCCTGGTCGGAGGCCCGGCGCTGGTCCATGTCGACGCGTACCGCCTCGGGTCGTGGGACGAACTCCTCGACCTCGATCTCGATCAGACGCTCGCGGACTCCGTGACCGTCGTCGAATGGGGGACGGGGATCGCCGAGCCGTTGGCGGCCGACCGGCTCGAGATCGACATCCGCCGTGACGATCCCGCGACCGACGAGCGACAGGTGTTCCTGACGGGTGTCGGGCCGCGGTGGGACGGGGTGACGCTGTGAGTGGCATCGTGCTCGGGATCGACACGGCGACGTCGGTGTCGGCCGGCGTGGCCGCCGCCGGGCGGGTGCTGGCCACCCGCACGCTGGAGGGCGACCGAAACCACGTCGAGCAACTGCAGCCGACGATCGACGCCGTGATCGCCGAGGCGGGGATCTCCCTGTCCGACCTGACCGGCGTCGCGGTCGGCATGGGTCCCGGGCCGTTCACGGGGCTGCGCGTCGGCATCGTCACCGCGCAGGTCCTCGCGGAGGCGCTGGGCGTGCCGCTGCACCGGGTCTGCACGCTGGACGTCCTCGCCGCGCAGTGGGAACGGCCCCCGGCGGACTTCGTCGTCGTCACAGACGCCCGCCGCCGCGAGGTGTACTGGGCGCGCTACCGGGACGGCGAGCGCGTCGACGGGCCGAACGTCACCTCGCCGGGTCTCGTGCCCGCCGGTCCGGGGGCGGGCCCCGGAGCCGGGCTGTGCGCACAGGTCGAGTCGTCGCCCGGTGCCCCGGGCGCCGTGTCCGGCGGGGTGCTGGCTGCCCGCGCCTCCGAGCTGCCCGATCCCGGCGCCGTCCCGCTCTATCTGCGGCGTCCCGACGCGACCGTGTCGACCCGGCGGAAGTCGGTTCTCGTCGTGCCGGGGAGGCGGTCGTGACCGAGGTCGGTCCCGTCGTCGCGGCGGAGGTCGCCCAGGTCGTCGCCCTCGACGCGCTCGCACCGCGCGGCTGGAGCCGGACATCGTGGGAGGCACAGGTGAGCGCCGAGAACACGCTCACCCTCGCCTGCCGGGACGGCGGACGGCCCGGCATCCTCGGGGTGGCCGCGTTCTCGCTCGCCGCCGACGTCGCCGACCTGTTGCGCGTCGCGGTCGCCCCGGAGCATCGCCGCCGGGGGATCGCGCGAGCCCTGGTCGCCGAGGGCATCGCCTGGGCCGAGTCGCTGGAGGCGACCCGGATGCTGCTGGAGGTCGAGCCCGGCAACGAGGCGGCGGTCGCCCTGTACGAGGGGTTCGGGTTCGCCCCGATCGGCGTCCGCACGGACTACTACGGCGCGGGCGCCGACGCCGTGGTGATGGAACGACCGCTGGGCGGCGGACAGCAGGGGAACCGAGGAGCCGACGATGAGTGAGCCCCTGATCCTCGGCATCGAGTCGAGCTGCGACGAGACCGGGGTCGGCATCGTCCGCGGCACCACGCTGCTGGCCAACGAGGTCGCCTCCAGCGTGGAGGAGCACGTGCGCTTCGGCGGCGTCGTTCCCGAGGTCGCCAGCCGGGCACACCTGCAGGCCTTCGTCCCGACGCTGCGACGCGCGCTCGCCGCGGCCGACGTCGACCTCGGCGACCTCGACGGCATCGCCGTCACCGCCGGACCGGGGTTGATGGGCGCCCTGGTGGTCGGCATCGCCGCCGCGAAGGCGCTCGCCGCCGCGACCCGGACTCCGTTGTACGGCGTCAACCACCTCGTCGGCCACGTGGCGGTCGACGTCCTCGAACACGGCCGGCTGCCGGGGGGCAGCGTGGCGCTGCTCGTGTCGGGCGGCCACACGTCCCTGCTGCGCGTGGGCGACATCGCGACCGACGTGACAGAGATCGGCTCCACGATCGACGACGCCGCCGGGGAGGCCTACGACAAGGTCGCGCGCCTCCTCGGCCTTCCGTACCCCGGCGGTCCGGTGATCGACCGCGCCGCCGCCGACGGCGATCCGTCGGCCATCTCGTTCCCGCGGGGCCTCACGGGGCCGCGCGACCGTCAGCGGCACCGGTTCGACTTCTCGTTCTCGGGGCTCAAGACGGCGGTGGCGCGCTGGGTCGAGACGCGGGAGCGCGACGGCCTGGACGTCCCCGTCGCCGATGTGGCGGCCTCCTTCCAGGAGGCGGTCTGCGATGTCCTCACGGCGAAGGCCGTCGACGCCTGCGCGGCCGTCGGCAGCGACCGGCTGCTCATCGGTGGCGGGGTGGCCGCCAACTCGCGACTGCGGGGTCTGCTGGAAGAGCGCTGCGCGGCCGCCGGGATCGCCCTGCGCCGCCCGCGGCCGGGACTGTGCACCGACAACGGGGCCATGATCGCCGCGCTCGGCGCCCAGGTCGTGGAGCGCGGACTGCCGCCGTCACCGGCCGACCTCGGGGCCGACTCGGGCCTGCCCGTCTCGCGGATCCTGGTCTGAGCCGTGCCCTTCACGCCGGTCATCGGGGTCCTCGCCTACATCCTGTCGCCGTCGCGGGACGAGGTGCTCCTCGTCCACCGGATCGCGCGTCCCGGCGACGCCCACTTCGGCAAGTACAACGGTCTCGGCGGCAAGCTGGAGCCCGGTGAGGACGTCGTGTCCGGGCTGCGCCGCGAACTGCGCGAAGAGGCGTCCATCGAGGCGACCGGGGTGCGGTTGCGCGGCACGGTGTCGTGGCCGGGTTTCGGCGCGGGCGGCGAGGACTGGCTCGGGTTCGTCTTCGTCGTGGACGCGTTCAGCGGTGTCGTGCCCGACCGCAACGAGGAGGGCCCGCTGACGTGGGTGCCGCTCGCCCGTCTCGCCGACCTGCCGATGTGGGAGGGGGATCGTCACTTCCTGCCGCTCGTGTTCGACGACGCGGTGGGTCAGTTCCACGGGGTGCTGCCGTACGAGGACGGGCGGCCGGTCTCCTGGGACGTCACGATCCTGCCGTGACCGGCTCGGCGTGGACGGCTGTGCTGGTCGTCCATCGGCAACCCTCCGCGCCGGCGACGCGGCGACCGTCCATACGGGGACACGAGTGCGGAGCCGTCCGGTCGTGTGCCCGACCGCCAGGTTGTGAGGCATACCGGGACGGTGGGCACGACCCTCGAAGGTTGACCGCCACCTTGCACGGCATACGACGCCGGATCCGGACCGGACAACCCGCAGAACGTGGCGGTCAACCCGCGCCGGAGGGATGACTCCGTCTCCGATGCCGCACAACCTGGCGGTCACCGGCCCCGTCCGCCCGGCGCGGGCGCGACATACGCGAGCGGATAGGTTGGCGGGCGTGATCCTGTTCTCCTGCCCGCGCTGCTCCTCGCCGGTCGCGCTCGAACATCGTGAATGTCCCTCGTGCACCGCAGCCCTCGCCTTCCATCCGCCGTCGCGGCGGATGGTCGAGGCGACCGGGTTCGACATCGAGGTCGACGGTGGCCTCTGGCACGAGTGCGCCAACCGGCGCGAGTGGCGCTGCAACTGGCTCGTCGCCGATCAGTCCGGTGCCCGCTGCTTCGCGTGCCGGCTCGTGCGGCACCGGCCACCGGCCGACGACACGCTCGCCAACGAGAAGCTCGCCGACGCGCTCGGCGACCAGCACCGGCTGCTGGTCCAGCTCCAGAGCCTGGGGATCCCGGTCGATCCCTGGTTCGAGGGCGACGGCGGGCTCGGCTTCGACCTGCTGTCGTCGTACTCGGAGAACCGCGTGGTCACCATCGGCCATGCCAACGGGATCGTCACGCTCGACCTCGTCGAGACCCTCGACCAGGTGCGGGAGCAGACCCGGGTGCGGCTCGGCGAGGCGTATCGGACGATGCTCGGCCACTATCGCCACGAGGCCGGCCACTACTACCAGTGGATCCTCGTCGAGCAGACGCGCTGGATCGACGAGTGTCGCACGCTGTTCGGCGACGAGCGGGCGTCCTACACCGACGCGCTCGCCCGGCACTACGAGAGCGGCGCCCCGGAGGGCTGGCAGGACGCCTTCATCTCGGAGTACGCGACCATGCATCCCTGGGAGGACTTCGCCGAGACCTTCGCCCACTACCTGCACATCACCGGGGTCCTACAGACATCCGCCTCGGCGGGGGTCGTGATCGACGCGGCAGGCCCGGTTCCCCCGCAGCCGGTGCGGCCGCGTCCGTCCTACGGCCCCGACGACTTCGACGCCATGCTGGCGGACTGGCGGTGGACGAGCGGCTTCTTCAATCAGGTGAACAGGTCGATCGGAAAGGCCGACTTCTACCCGTTCCGGTTCGTCGCCGCGCCGGTCGTCGAGAAGCTACGGTTCGTCCATCGCGTCCTGACCGCGCTGCCGCCCACGCACATCGCGCCGACCGACGGCTTCGCCCGGCGGGCGGCCTGAGCATCACGCGGCCGGCCTCTCCGGCCTGCGTTCCGAGGAGCGCCCGGACGGGCCGGTGAGGTGGTCCGGCCGTCCCGGCACGGCCCCGTCGGGAGCGAGACGGGACGGCTTGTGAATCCCCTGTGTCGTTCGGGAATTCCCGAAGGGGGACAGGGTAGGAGGTTCGATTGCTGGTGAACAAGTCGTCTGTTAGTGTGACGCGCGAAGCTTGGGTTCGGGGGCTCGCGGCCCCAGGGCTCAAGTAAACAAGGGGGAAAGCAGACCGGCGGTGTCCGCCTGTCTGGCAGTTTCGCGCTTCGCGGCGGTCGAGGGGAGATGGGCCGCACACGGGGCGTGAAAGGCGTGAGGACCGCTCCGGGCGAGCTGCTCGAAGCGATCCTCACGGAAGACCTCTCGCGCAAGGAACGTCACTGCAATGCGTTTGCGCGAAGGGACTCTGCGTGGTGGCGTGCGCTCGCGGCAGCGAGCCGCACAGCACCGCCGTCCACTGTAGTGGGTCGACGCGAGATCGTCCGCCCACTCGGTCTGTTGGTTGGTCTCCGGGCGTCCGGAACCAGTCGGGCCCTTGTGCGGACGTCGCTGGGAAGCCGGCGGCATCCCGGGGGCACGCCCCCTTCCGCCGCGCAGCTGCACGGTGGACGGTCAACCACAGTTAGGAACTTGCATGAAGAAAGGCAACACGGTGCTCGCCCGCGCCGGTCTTGTCTGTGCAGCGGCAGCACTCGCCTTCACCGCCCTTCCCGGGGTCACGACGGCCCACGCGGGATCGGCCGACACGGAGACCGCGTCCGTCTCGCAGACGGCGTCCGTCTCGCAGACCTCGAATCCGTCGGCGAAGTGGCCCACGCCGTACGCGACGTATGCCGGCAACGTCGACTACACCGTGGTCGGCAGCACGATGAGCGTGTCGGAGAACCGCAACAACTGCACGAAGAAGGCGTCGTCGTCGGCGACGCTCGACATCCCGTCCGACGCGAACGTCCTCAAGGCGACGCTGGAGTGGTCGGGCACCGGTCAGACCATCGACACGTCGGTGACCGCGAACGGCCAGACGATCACCGCGAACCGCACGTCGCGCCTCGCCGTGGCCAACGGCCTCAGCCTCATGTACTTCTTCGTGGCCTCCGCCGACGTCACCAGCCTGGTGACGGGCTCCGGCCAGGCGACCATCAGCGATCTGGCGTGGGCCAACACCGGCATCTACTGCACCTCCAACAGCGCCTACGGCGCCTGGACGCTCACCGTCGTCTACGAGAGCTCGACTGTGGAGAAGGGGCAGGTGAACCTCTACCAGGGGCCCACGCACACCAAGTTCCCGACTCCCGGGACGACCACGGTCGACCTGAGCCAGCTCCCGAGCCAGTCCTGCTGGGCCTCGGCGAAGATGACCAACGTGTGGTACGACGGTGACGCCTACAAGGGCGAGTACTTCTACGCCAACGGCATCTACAAGGGCAACAACACCCTCAACGGATCGTCCGGGCCGAACCTGGACATCGACACCTACTGGGGTGGCCTGAACGCGTACCAGACGTCCTTCAGCTACGCGATCAAGAACTTCAAGGTGTCGACCCAGTGGGGAATCGCCGTCGAGCACGCCGTCAACTCCTCCACGGTCGTGAAGATCGCGAACTGCGGAGACAAGACGAAGGCCTGATCCAAGGCTCTGCCACGTCCCGAGCACGGACCCAGCCCTCCCGGGCTGGGTCCGTGTTTCGTCCCCGGCCCGGGCAGCGCGACGACGCGGGCCCACTACCGTGGGGGCGTGGACGCCGAGACCGCCGAACTGCTCGTCTCCCCGTCGGGGGCCGAGGCCATCGCGGCCGCCGAGGCCGAGGACGATCCGGGTTCGCTGGCGGCTGCGACACGGCTGCGGCGCTCCTACCCGCCGGAGCTCGCCGCGGCGGCGCTCACCCAGGCCGCGCTGCGACGTCGGGCCGGCAGGAGACTCGGCCCCCGGGCGTCGGGGATGGTCCTCACTCCCGACGGCCTCGAACAGGCCACCCGGTGGGATGCCGCCGCCTGGCGAGCGGGGCTGGTCGCCGCCGCGGGGGTGACCCGCGTCATCGATCTGTGCTGCGGCCTGGGCACCGACGCCATGGCGTTCGCAGCGGCCGGCCTCGACGTCGTCGCCGTCGAGCGGGATCCGGCGACGGCCGTTCTCGCGCGGCACAACCTGGCCGGCCGGGCCGAGGTCCTCACCGCCTCCGCCGAGGACGCGCTGCCGGGGCTCGCCGGACGTCCCGGCACGGCGGTCTTCTGCGATCCCGCCCGGCGCACCTCCCGCGGCCGGAGCTGGGACGTCGCCGACCTCTCGCCGCCGTGGCCTTTCCTGCAGTCCGTGCTCGCCGCCGGCGAGCCCGCCGTGCTGAAGCTCGGGCCGGGCCTTCCCGCGCGCCTGATCCCCGCCGGCGCGGCCGCCGTGTGGGCGAGCGTGGCGGGGGATCTTGTCGAGTGCGGTCTGTGGCGCGGGCTCGCGTTCGATCCGGGTGCCCGCGAGGCCGTGCTGCTGCCGGCGGGGGACCGGCTGCGCGCGGACGGCTCGGCTCCAGCCCCGGCCGGCCGCGTCCCGGTTCCGGGCGATGTGCTGTACGAGCCGGACCCGGCGGTGATCCGCTCCGGTGCGGTGGGGGTGCTCGCCCGCGAGCTCGCCGCCGCTCCCGTCGCCGATCAGATCGCGTATCTGCTCGCCCCGGCGTCTCGCCGGACCTCGTTCGCGACGGCCTTCGCCGTCACCGAGGTGCTGCCGTGGAAGGAGTCCGCGCTGCGGCGATGGGTCGCCGAGCGCGGCATCGGCACCCTGGAGATCAAGAGGCGCGGGCTGGACGTCGATCCCGCCGCCCTGCGCGGACGGCTGCGCCCCCGGGGGGACGCCGCCGCGACGCTGATCCTCACGCCGACCGCGGAAGGTGCCGTCTGCCTCGTCGTCCGGCGGCTGCCCCGGACCCCCGTCCACGCCTGGCACTCCGCTTGATCGAGTGCTAACCGAGGTATAGATTCGGGTTAGCACTCAGCTCATGAGTGTGCCAAGGCGGGCGGCACCGCGACGACGTCCGACGAAGGCTGACAGCGAACACAAAACCACCGGTTTCGCCGGATGAACGAACTATTGAGAAAGGGTTGAACGTGGCAGTCACGATCAAGCCGTTGGAGGACCGTGTCCTCGTGCAGCCGCTGGAGGCTGAGCAGACCACCGCTTCCGGTCTGGTGATTCCCGACACGGCGAAGGAGAAGCCGCAGGAGGGCAAGGTCCTCTCGGTCGGCCCGGGCCGTGTCGACGACAAGGGCACCCGTATCCCGGTCGACGTCGCCGAGGGCGACATCGTGATCTTCTCCAAGTACGGCGGCACCGAGGTCAAGTACAACGGTGAGGAGTACCTGCTCCTCAACGCCCGCGACATCCTGGCCGTCGTCAGCAAGTAAGGAACCCGAACCCATGGCAAAGATCCTTCAGTTTGACGAGGAGGCGCGCGCCTCGCTCGAGCGCGGCGTCGACATCCTCGCCAACACGGTGAAGGTGACCCTCGGCCCCAAGGGCCGTTACGTCGTCCTCGACAAGAAGTGGGGTGCGCCGACCATCACCAACGACGGCGTCACCGTCGCGAAAGAGGTCGAGCTCACCGATCCGCACGAGAACCTCGGCGCGCAGCTCGCCAAGGAGGTCGCCACCAAGACCAACGACGTCGCCGGCGACGGCACCACCACCGCGACCGTCCTGGCGCAGGCGCTCGTCCACGAGGGCCTCCGCGCGGTCGCGTCCGGCGCGAGCCCGGTCGGCCTCAAGCGTGGCATCGACGCGGCCGTCGAGGCGATCTCCGACGAGCTGGCCCGCGTCGCCCGCGACGTGGACACCGTCGCCGACATGGCGTCGGTCGCCACCATCTCCGCCCGTGACGAAGAGATCGGCAAGCTCATCGCCGACGCGTTCGACAAGGTCGGCAAGGACGGCGTCATCACCGTCGACGAGTCGAACACGTTCGGCACCGAGCTCGAGTTCACCGAGGGCATGCAGTTCGACAAGGGCTACCTGTCGCCGTACTTCGTGACCGACCCCGAGCGCATGGAGGCGGTCCTCGAAGACCCGTACATCCTGATCCACCAGGGGAAGATCTCGGCGATGGCCGAGCTGCTCCCGCTGCTGGAGAAGGTCATCGCCGCATCCGGCACGCTGTTCGTGGTGGCCGAGGACGTCGACGGCGAGGCGCTGTCGACCCTGGTCGTGAACAAGATCAAGGGCACGTTCAACTCGCTCGCCGTGAAGGCCCCGGCCTTCGGCGACCGCCGCAAGGCCATGCTCGAGGACATCGCGATCCTCACCGGCGGCCAGGTCGTCGCCCAGGAGGTCGGCCTCAAGCTCGACCAGGTCGGGCTCGAGGTGCTCGGCCGGGCACGCCGGATCGTCGTCACGAAGGACAACACGACGATCATCGACGGCGCGGGCGAGGCGGCTGCCGTCGCCGACCGTGTCGAGCAGTTGCGCGCCGAGATCGCTCGCACCGACTCCGAGTGGGACCGCGAGAAGCTGCAGGAGCGGGTCGCGAAGCTCGCCGGCGGCGTCTGCGTCATCAAGGTGGGCGCGGCGACCGAGGTCGAGCTCAAGGAGAAGAAGCACCGCATCGAGGATGCCGTCTCGGCGACCCGCGCGGCCATCGAGGAGGGCATCGTCGCCGGTGGCGGCTCCGCTCTCGTCCACGCCGCGAAGGTTCTCGACGGTGACCTCGGCAGGTCGGGCGACGAGAAGACCGGCGTCGGCATCGTCGCGCGGGCCGTCGTCGAGCCGCTGCGCTGGATCGCCGAGAACGGTGGCCAGTCCGGTTACGTGATCGTGACCAACGTCGCCGGGATGCCGCCCGGGCAGGGCTACAACGCCGCCACCGACACCTACGGCGACCTGGTCGCCGCCGGTGTGATCGATCCGGTCAAGGTCACGCGCTCCGCGCTGGCCAATGCCGCGTCGATCGCGGCGCTCATCCTCACCACCGAGACGCTGGTGGTCGAGAAGCCGGCTGACGAGGACGACGACGCCTGACGCGTCGCACGACCGAGTCGAACGCGGCTGGGGTGGCAATATGCCCCCCAGTCGCGTTATTTTTAGGGGGGATTGCGCGGCGGCAGGGTGTTTCGCCCTGGCCCAGACGTCGTTCGCCCAGTCGGTTGGTCTTGTGGGACACAGTGCGAGGGGGTCGCGTTAACCATGCCGGACGTCCGGGTCATCGATGCGCACGACCGGATGCCCACGGGTGGCGTTCACGAGGTCGGCGTCGATCAGTTGTTCTTCTCGACGACGAACAGGCTGGGGATCATCGAGCAGGCGAACTCCGTGTTCTCCCAGGTCTCCCGATTCAGCCACGAGGAACTCGTGGGCAAGCCTCACAATCTGATCCGTCACCCCGACATGCCGCAAGGGGCGTTCCGGCTCATGTGGGACACGCTCGAGGCGGGAGAGCCGTTCTGCGCCTACGTCGTGAACCTGGCGAAGGACGGCTCCGACTACGTCGTCTTCGCCACCGTCACCCCGCTCGGGGACGGCTATCTGTCGGTCCGTTCGCGCCCCTGCGTCGAGGCGCTGAGGGATGCGTGCCTCGGCATCTACGAAGCCGTCCGGCCGGGCGAGCTCCAGAACCGGTTCCGCGGTGTGAACTCCCGCGAGTGCGCCCGGCTCGGGGCCGCGGACCTCTTCGCCCGGGTGCAGGCCGCCGGGTTCCCCACGTTCGAGGAGTTCGTGTGGACGGCGCTTCCCGCCGAGGTCCAGACGCGGACGGCGCTCAGCGGGCCGAGCGTCCGTCACGAGTGCACCGGGCCGCTGGCCCTCCTCCAGTCGTCGGCCGCGCAGGTGTCCATCGAACTGGACGAGTGGATGACGCGGATGGACGAGCTGCAGCACGCCATCGACGCGCTCACCGCCGAGGTGCCCGAGATCCGGTCCGCGATCGACGAGAGCGGGCGGACCGCGACCGAGGTGTCCGGCCGGCTGGGCGGGCACACCGGCATGGCTCCCATCATGCTCTCGGTGAACCTGTGGGCGTCGATGACGACCGACATCGTCAACATCCTGGACGACCTCGTCGACGAACTGGTCGGCCTGCGTTCGAGCTGCGCGCGGACCAGGTTCCGGATCGCGCTGGGCCGGCTCCACAACGACGCGGTGATCCAGTTCATCGAGGAGCTCGCGACATCGCGTCCCGGCACCGAGGACGCTCGTCCGGCCATCGCGGACCTCACACGCGCGCTGCAGGAGGGGATCGTCGAGACCGAGCGGCAGATGCGGGCCAACGCGCTCATGGCCGAGCAGGTCGCGGAGAAGCTCGAGTCGGCCCACGGGCTGCTGCTCATGCCTCACGGGCTGATCGCGAACTGGAGCCAGATGGTGGTCGGCCGCCAGGATGCGGAGGTGCTCCAGTTGCTGCCGACGATCGAGAACCAGATGCAGATCAGCGACGCGAACCTGGCTCGCCTCGCGCGCCTCGCCGAGACATCCCGTTCGATCGCCCAGCCGGTCGACGCGTCGACCGCGACGCGCCTGTGCCTCGGGATGCGGGACGCTGCGGCGGACCTGGCCGCGCCGCGGTCGGCGGGTGTCCGCTCCGACGACGAGACGGGCTACGCGGCGGACCCGCGCCGGCTGGCCTGATCGGCGGGGTCCGCCGGCCGCGACCTGGCTGTCGCGACCGGACCGCGCATCGCGTGGTTAGAATCGGACTCTGAATCGAAAGGTGGAAGCTTGTCCTCCGATGATGCCAGCACCCTGCCAGACAAGTTCTCGGCTCTCGGCCTGACCTTCGACGACGTCCTGCTGCTCCCGGGTGAGAGCGACGTCATCCCGAGCGAGGTGGACACGTCCACTCAGGTGAGTCGCAACATCACGCTTCGACTGCCGCTCGTCTCGTCCGCGATGGACACCGTGACCGAGCATCGGATGGCGATCGCCATGGCCCGCGAGGGCGGCCTCGGCATCCTCCACCGGAACCTGTCCATCGAGGACCAGGCGACGCTCGTCGACCGGGTGAAGCGGTCCGAGGCCGGCATGGTGGACGAGCCCATCACCGTCTCGCCCGAGGCCACGATCGGCGAGGTGGACGAACTGTGCAGCCAGTACCGGATCTCCGGCGTCCCCGTCGTGGGGCCCGACCAGGTGCTGCTGGGCATCGTCACCAACCGGGACATGCGCTTCGAGGACGACCCGCAGCGGCCCGTCGCCGAGGTGATGACGAAGATGCCGCTCGTCACCGGGCGGCAGGGCATCTCCGGCGAGGACGCCCTGGCACTGCTCGCGAAGCACAAGATCGAGAAGCTCCCGCTCGTCGACGAGCACGATCGGCTCACCGGACTCATCACGCTGAAGGACTTCGTGAAGTCCGGCAAGTACCCCAACGCGTCCAAGGACGGCCAGGGCCGGCTGCGGGTCGGCGCCGCGATCGGCTTCTTCGGTGACGCCTGGGAGCGGGGCATGGCGCTGGTCGAGGAGGGGGTCGACCTCATCGTCGTCGACACCGCGCACGGCCACAGCGGCGGCGTCCTCGACATGATCCGCCGCCTGAAGCGAGAGCATGCGGCGCGCGGTGTCGACATCGTCGGCGGCAACGTGGCGACCTACGAGGGCGCGAAGGCTCTCGTGGAGGCGGGCGTCGACGGAGTGAAGGTCGGTGTCGGGCCGGGCTCGATCTGCACGACCCGCGTCGTGGCCGGCGTCGGCGTCCCCCAGGTGACCGCCATCTACGAGGCGACGCGCGCCTGCGCGCCCGCAGGGGTTCCGGTCATCGGCGACGGGGGCCTGCAGTTCTCCGGCGACATCGCCAAGGCGCTCGTCGCGGGCGCCGATTCGGTGATGCTGGGTTCGCTGCTGGCCGGCTGCGACGAGAGCCCGGGCGAGTTGGTGTTCATCAACGGCAAGCAGTTCAAGTCCTACCGGGGCATGGGGTCGCTGGGCGCGATGGCGGCCCGCGGCCGGAAGGCGTCCTACTCGAAGGACCGCTACTTCCAGGCCGACGTCCTGAACGACGACAAGCTCATTCCGGAGGGCGTCGAGGGGCAGGTGCCGTATCGTGGTCCGCTGGCGGCCGTCGCCTACCAGCTCGTCGGCGGCCTGCGGCAGTCCATGTTCTACTCGGGGGCGGCGACGATCCCCGAGCTGCATGACAAGGGACGTTTCGTGCGGATCACGTCCGCGGGGCTGCGGGAGTCGCATCCTCACGACATCCAGATGACCGTGGAGGCTCCCAACTACTCCGGGAACAGGTGAACAGATGATCGAAATCGGTCGCACCAAACGTGCGACGAAGGCCTACAGCCTCGACGACGTGGCGATCGTGCCGACGCGACGCACCCGCGGCATCGAGGAGGTCGACCTGACGTGGCGCATCGACGCGCTGCAGTTGGAGTTTCCGCTCGTGGCGGCACCCATGGACTCGGTGATGTCTCCGGCGACGGCGATCACGCTGGGCCAGCTCGGCGGGCTGGGCGTGCTGAACCTCGAAGGGCTGTGGACGCGCTACGCCGACCCCGAGCCGCACCTGGCCGAGCTGGCCGAGATCGCCGACGCCCCGGCCGCGACGAAGCGGATGCAGGAGCTGTACTCCGAGCCTGTGAAGGCCGAGCTGATCACGGCCCGGCTCGACGAGATCCGGCAGGCCAACGTCCCGGTGGCGGGCGCGCTGTCGCCGCAGCTCACCCGGGAGTTCGCCGGCGTGGTGGAGCGTGCGGGCGTCGACCTGTTCGTCATCCGCGGCACGACGGTCTCCGCCGAGCATGTGTCGTCGCTGGCCGAGCCGCTGAACCTCAAGGAGTTCATCTACAACCTGGACGTCCCCGTGATCGTCGGCGGCTGCGCGAGCTACCAGACCGCGTTGCACCTCATGCGCACCGGTGCGGCCGGCGTCCTCGTCGGGTTCGGCGGCGCCTCCACCCGGCGGACCCGGAGCGTGCTCGGGGTCGAGGTCCCGATGGCGACGGCGATCGCGGACGCGGCCGACGCCCGTCGCGACTACCTGGACGAGTCCGGGGGCCGGTACGTCCAGGTGATCGCCGACGGCGGTGTGGGCGGCTCCGGTGACATCGCCAAGGCGATCGTCTGCGGCGCCGACGCCGCGATGGTGGGGCGTCCGCTCGCGCAGGCGACCGAAGCACCGGGCCGCGGCTACCACTGGGGAGCCGAGGCGTGGCATCCACGCCTGCCGCAGGGACGGCGGGAGCGTTTCGACACCGTCGGGACGCTGGAGGAGATCCTGCTCGGGCCGTCGCGTGTCGCCGACGGCACGATGAACCTCGTCGGGGCGCTGCGCAAGGCCATGGCCACGACCGGCTACACCGTCGTGAAGGAGTTCCAGCGGGCCGAGTTGGTGGTCCATTGAGTCGGCAGCAGAATCCCGAACTGCAGCGGCTGCGGGCGTCCATCGACAACATGGACGCCGCGCTCGTGTGCCTGCTGGCGGAACGGTTCAAGATCACCAAGCAGGTCGGGGAGCTGAAGGCCCGGGAGGGCCTCGCCCCGGCCGACCCCGAGCGCGAGGCCGAGCAGATCGCGCGGCTGCGTCGACTGGCCGAGATGGCCGACCTCGACCCGGAGTTCGCGGAGAAGTTCCTCACCTTCATCGTCGCCGAGGTCGTGCGGCACCACGAGGCGATCAGCGGGGCGAACGGCTGACACGTCCTCCGGACGACCGTGTCCGGCATCGCGCGGGTGGCTCATAGCCCTGCGCGCGTAGTCTCTCCGCGCGAAGCCGTCGTTTCCTGTGGTGTGCAGGGCGACATCTATCGGGGGGATGGGCAGGAGCGGTCAGGACCGCCTACGGCGAGACGGTCGGCTCGGCGTCCTCGTCGGCCTTCGCGAGGGCACGAGACACTGACGAGCTGCCGACTCCGAGCACCTTCGCGATGTGCGCGATGCTGTGCCCCTGGGCGCGCATCTGCACCGCCGCCGCGGTGCGCTCAGGCGTCATCACCGACGGCCGCCCGCCGGTGCGTCCCTGCGCGCGAGCGTGCGCCAGGCCGCGCCTGGTGTTCTCGCGGATCGTGGCCACGCGGAGCTGCGCCAAGACGGCCATGATGCCGACGATGGCCTCGCCCGTCGGAGTGCTGGTGTCGATGTCGAGGAAGGGTTCGGTCAGGCTGCGCAGGCGCACGCCTCGACGGCCCAGGTCGCGAATCAGTTCGATGGCCATCTGCTCGGTGCCGGCTACCCGGTCGAGCGCGCGGATCACGAGCGTGTCGCCCTCGCGCAGGTAGTCCAGGCACGCGCTCCACTGCGGCCGGTCAGCGATGCGGCTCGACTCGCCGTGATCGACGAACACGCGCACCGCGCCCGCGGCGCGCAGCTCGGCCGTCTGCGCCTCCGGGTTCTGCTCGCGGGTGCTCACGCGCGCGTAGCCCACGATGTTCGTCATCGGTGCTCCTGTCGTTGGCGCTCCGCAGCCTCAGCGACACGGCGGTGGTATTCGGCATCGTCGATCACGCCGCGGGTGTGGTCTGTCAGGAGCGCGACGTCGGCGCGGCTCGGCACCCAACCCTCGTGCCACGCAGCGGCAAGAGACTGCACCACCGCCCATCGCTGTGTCGTGTCCAGGTCCGTGAACAGCTCAGGCCAGCGTTCCTCGATCGCGAACGCGCTACCGGTCATCCTCGGCCCGTCTCCGGCCCGCTACGTCCGGTCCGACGCGCTGCGCGTGCCGCCACCGACTGCGGGTGAGGCGTCATAGACCTCGCAGTGCTCGGTGCCTGCGGGAGGCTCGCGGCGCGCAGCGCCGGTCCCCCCTGACTGAGGCCACGGCCTGGGTCGCCACCGGGGTCGCGTCCGGGCGGCGGTGGCTGTGCGATGGCCTGGTCCAACACTGCCGCAAGCTGGTCGTTACGGCCGGTGTCCTGGCTATGAAACCGGGCCTTGACGAACTCCTCACGCAGTGGGTTGCCGGGCTTGAACACCTCGGTGTCCAGGCGATGGCCGGCCTGCTCGCATAGCTCGGAGAAGAACACGAACTGCGTGCGGGTGTTGCCCTCGCGGAAGCTGTGGACGACGTTCAGCTCCCCCCACCGTTCAGCCAACTCGGTCACGAAGTCGTCACGGCCGAGACCCTGCACGTAGTCGGCGGCGGCGATCTTGGCGTACTCGGCTTCGGCGGCCGCGGTGAGCTGTGGTCCGGCGGGGTAATAGGAGTGCCCTTCCTTCACCATGAACTGGCCTATCGGCGCGGTGCGCTCCTGGCCGGCCCATTCATAGACGTCTTTGAAGATCGCGCCGTGGATTGCCTTCATATGGGCGTAGTCGAACCGGCCCACGATCGGGTGCTGCCGCAGCTCCTCCAAGCGGAACGCGGCCGCCGCCTCCTCCATCGTGCGCAGCTTGTCGGGGTCGGGCTCGCCGTGGGGCTTGCCCGGAGTGGTGAACTTGTTCCTCAACACAGACGTACCTGGGATGAAGTAGTCATCCCAGGTACGAAAGGTGGTGCCGCGGGCCATCAGTCCTGAACGTGCTGACGCATCGCTGCGACAGCCTCGTCGGCGGTCATCTCGTTGCTGGCCACCCGCTCCATGAGCGCGCGCAGCGCGGGGTCGGTGACCTCGTGACCGGCCAGCCCGAGAGCTGCGTCAGCGAACGCCAGCCGGTCGTCAACGTCAGCCCGAGCGGGCCGTGCGATCGCGTGAGCCATGATCTGCCCCTTCCCTGAGCTACTTCGATTCTACCGGAATCCAACCGAAAACGGCAGTAGGGGTGTTTCGGTTCACATGAGTTTCGGTGCACAGTTTCGGTGCACTCAGCGTCGGCGTGTCGCGGTACCGCCGGCGGGCACCACTCTCACCGAGGAGGGTGAGCGCGTCGACCGTCCAGTACGCGGAGGGCGAGATCACGTCGGGGAGTCTCACCGCGACGATCACGGGAGACGTCAGCGAACTGGAGATCGAAATGACCTACCTGGTGACCTCGTACAAGGTCTCGTAGCGCCGCCGTGCGGCCGGCTCGCGGCGCTCAGGCGATGATGTCGCCCGGGTTCGTGTTCGCGGGGATGCCGGTCACGACCGAGTTCGGCGGGACGTCCTTCACGACGAGAGCGTTGGCGCCGACCTTGGTCCCGTCCCCGACGGTGATCGGGCCGATGATCTTCGCGCCCGCCCCGAGCAGGACGTTGTTGCCGATGGTGGGGTGACGCTTGAACCGTCCGCGGGAGCGCCCGCCCAGCGTCACCTGGTGGTACATGAGGACGTCGTCGCCGATCTGCGCGGTCTCGCCGATCACGACCCCCATCCCGTGGTCGATGAAGAACCGCCGCCCGATCACGGCGCCCGGGTGGATCTCGATGCCGGTGAGGGCGCGGGACACCTGGGACACGAGACGGGACACCGGTCGCAACGGCGGGTACTGCCACAGCCTGTGGCAGAGGCGATGCAGCCATACCGCGTGAAGCCCGGGGTAGGAGATCGCCACGACCCATCGATCGGTCGCGGCGGGATCTTCGCGCATGGCGGTGTCGACATCCTCCCGGAAGCGCTCGCGCGCTCGCGTGAGCAGGGACGGCAGGGTCATGCCTCCATGAGACCGGAACGGCCGTGCATTGGCAAGCCGGACCCCGCGGCGCGCGCCCGGGCGCCGAGCGGAGGCAGCGGTGCGCGCCCGGGGTTCGTCGCCGGTCGGGCAGGACCGGGACGCGCCTCTAGACTGCCGCCATGCAACAAGCGTCCCTGCCGCGTCCCGTGCTCGTCGTGGACTACGGCGCCCAGTACGCCCAGCTCATCGCGCGCCGCGTGCGCGAGGCCGGTCTGTACTCCGAACTCGTCCCCCACACCGCTCCGGTCGCCGACCTGGCCGCCCGCCGCCCGCTGGCCATCATCCTGTCCGGCGGGCCGGAGTCGGTGTACGCACCGCGCGCGCCGCGCCCCGACGCCGGCCTGTTCGCGACCGGCGTTCCCGTCTTCGGCATCTGCTACGGCTTCCAGGCGATGGCCCAGGCGCTCGGCGGGACGGTCGCCCGGACCGGGCTGCGCGAGTTCGGCCGGACCGAGGGGGAACTGCTGGAGCCGGGCACGCTGCTCGCGGACTGCGCCGACCTGCGCGTCTGGATGAGCCACGGGGACGCGGTCACGGCCGCCCCCGAGGGATTCACGACGCTCGCCACGACGGCGGGTGCGCCCGTGGCGGCCTTCGAGGACCTGGCCCGCCGCTTCGCCGGCGTCCAGTGGCATCCCGAGGTGCTGCACACCGAGGGCGGCCAGCGCATGCTCGAGCACTTCCTGTACGACATCGCCGGGCTGGAGCCCAACTGGAGCCCGGCGGGCATCGTCGAGGCGGCCGTCGCCGAGATCCGCGAACGCGTCGGGTCGGCCGACGTGATCTGCGGGCTGTCCGGCGGCGTCGACTCGGCGGTCGCCGCCGCGCTCGTCCAGAAGGCCATCGGCAACCAGCTCACGTGCGTCTTCGTCGACCACGGACTGCTGCGCGAGGGCGAGGCGGAGCAGGTCGAGCGTGACTTCGTCGCCCACACCGGCGTCGAGCTCGTCGTCGTGGACGCGTCGCAGTCGTTCCTCGCGGCGCTCGCGGGGGTCACCGATCCCGAGGACAAGCGGAAGATCATCGGCCGCGAGTTCATCCGCTCCTTCGAGAAGGCCGCGCGCGAGATCGCGGCCGGCGGCGACGTCCGGTTCCTCGTCCAGGGGACGCTGTACCCCGATGTCGTGGAGTCGGGGGGCGGCGAGGGCGCGGCCAACATCAAGAGCCATCACAACGTCGGCGGGCTGCCGGACGACCTCGCGTTCGACCTCATCGAGCCGCTGCGCAGCCTGTTCAAGGACGAGGTCCGGGCCGTCGGCCTGGAGCTGGGCCTGCCCGAGGCGATGGTGTGGCGACACCCGTTCCCGGGGCCGGGGCTCGGCATCCGCATCGTCGGCGACGTCACCGCCGAGCGGCTGCGGATCCTGCGGAAGGCCGACGCGATCGCGCGCGAGGAGCTCACGGCCGCGGGGCTCGACCGGCTCATCTGGCAGTTCCCGGTCGTGCTGCTCGCCGGCGTCCGCTCTGTCGGGGTGCAGGGCGACGGACGCACCTACGGCCACCCGATCGTGCTCCGCCCCGTGACCAGCGAGGACGCCATGACGGCGGACTGGGGACGCCTGCCGTACGAGGTGCTGGAGCGGATGAGCACCCGGATCACCAACGAGGTCTCCGAGGTGAACCGCGTGGTGGTCGACATCACGAGCAAGCCGCCGGGCACGATCGAGTGGGAGTGACCCCCGAGAACCGCCGAACGCTCCCGAACTGCCGGAAAACTGCGAGAATCCGGCAGATCGAGAGCGTTCGGCGTAGGGCGCCGGCGGTCAGGCGGCCGGCGGCGGATCCTGCGGACCGTTCGGCTGGCTGCCCGGGTACTGCTGGTAGGTCTTGTCCGAGGACCCGGCGAAGGTGTCCTTGAGGCTGTCGACGCCGGTGCGTCCGCTGGAGTCCTCGGGGACGACCAGCCACAGCACGATGTACACCACCCAGCCGACCTGGGTGAACACGGCCAGCAGCACCGTGATCAGGCGGACCAGCGAGACGTCGAGGTTCAGGTACTTCGCGAGCCCGGTACAGACACCGGCGATCATCTTGCCTTCGGGTACACGGGTGAGCGGCATGTTGCCCATGGTTTCAGTCTCCTTCTCGTGAGTTCTGGCTGAGGTACAGGCCGAGGCCCCCGATGAGGACCAAGGCGATCGGGACGGCGAGGACGACACCCCATGGGACGGCGGCGAACGCGGACCACAGCGCGACGCTCGCGCCGGCGGCGGCGAGGATGCCGACCAGCAGGGCCAGCAGGTCGACACGGGTTCGGCGACGAGGGCTCATGAGTCCTTCACCGTGACCTCTCCCATGCCGACGTGGACGTGGACGCGCAGGCGCCCCGCATCGGCCGCGGCCTCGTCGTGGCGGTAGGTGCCGGTGAGCCGGGTCCCCTCGTCGGTGCCCTGCGACGTGGTGACCGATCCCATGCCGACATCCCACTCGACGTCGACCGCCCCGGATCGAGGGAGCAGGACGATCGCCTCACCGGTCCCGACGGACACGTTCAGGTCACCGGTCCGGTCGACCGTCAGGCCCGTCAGGTCGACGGTGCTCGTGCCGGCATCGAGCTTCAGCGACGACGACGGAAGCTCGGCCATGCTCGTGTATGCGTGCCGGTGGTCCCCGACCGTCAGCGACGACAGATCGCGGGGCAGCGCGACACACGACACCAGCGTCGCGGCGGCGAGGACGACGGCCACGACGATCAGGCCCCGGGGCCGTGCGAAGAACGCGCTCACGATCAGGGTCAGCCCGACGGCGAGCAGCACGACGGCAGGGTAGGCGAAGGCCGGGACCGCGACCGTCGAACTCGCCGTGGAGAGCACGGACAGCGCGACCACCGACGTCGCCAGGGCGATGAGCCACGTCCACCCCGCGCGGCGCGGAGCCCGCACCGGCGTCCGCACGCTCGCCGCGGGCACCAGCGAGGCGACCGGCGGCGGCGACGCGGGGCGCGGCGGGACAGGCTCGGTGGTGGCGGCCGTGCTGAACGGCTGGAAGCCCTCGGTCCGCTCCGGCGGCGCAGGGACGTCGGCGGCGACCGGCCGGACGTGTTCGGCCGCGCCCGTCCGCTGCTGCGGGAGCGTCTCCCACGGGGTGGGAGAGGGTGCGCCACCCGTCTGCTGCCGTTGCTCGGCGACGCGCCGCAGCCAGGCGTTCGCGGCCTGTTCGAACGCTTCGCTCTCGGATGTGCGCGGCAGGCTCGCCGGGGGAGTGGACGCGGCGCGAGGCCGTTTCGGGCGCCGGAAGCCGAAGTACCACACCAGGGCGAGGACGATGACCGGCCCCACCCCGAAGGGGAACGCCGACCCGGCCACGAGGAAGAACACGAAGCCGAGAACGGCGGCGACGACCCACAGCGTGGTGTCCGACCAGCGCCGCGTCCACCCCCACTTCTCCTTCAGCAGCGGCAGCTCGCGATCCTCCCGCGGGACCAGCAGCCACGCCGCGGCGTACCCGACCAGCCCGATGCCGGCCGAGAGCGCGAGGACGGCGGTCGCGACCCGCACGAGCGTGGGGTCGATTCCCCAGTGCCGCGCGATGCCACCGCAGACCCCCGCCACGTGGGAGTCCGAGGTGGAACGGCGGAACTCGGAGATCTGTGCCATGTCCCTATCCTGTGCCGGGTCGTCCCGTCGGACATCAGGGGTTCACCCCCGACTGTCCCCTGAAGACGGCCCGGTGACGGCGGGGTGACGTGCGGGAGAGCCCCCGGTGACACCGCCTGTGCGCACGTGTGAAGCTGGGTACATCATGGACGAACCGACCGAACCGGTCCCGGTCGACCCCCGGGACGCGCCCGATGTGCGGCGTGCGTCCCGGTCGTTGGACGATGCGTGGGTCGGTGGCGTGTGCTCCGGGCTTGCCCACCACCTCGGCTGGCCCGTCCTCGGACTGCGCGTGGCGTTCGTCGCCCTGGGCGCGGTCCAGTTCATCGGCGTGGCCGCGTACCTGGTGCTGTGGCTGGCCCTGCCCGTCCGCACGCAGGAGCGTCCCGTCGGCCTGGAGGCCGCGACCCGCAGCGGGCACCGGACCGAGATCGTCGGGCGCGGGGCGTGGGGAGGCGAGCTCGGGCTGATGCTCGCGCTCGTCTCGCTGGGCGTCGGGCTGCTCGCCCTCCCGCCACTGCTCGGCATCGGCATGAACGTGTGGTGGCTGGCGGCCGGCGCGACCGGGACCGCCGGGGTGTTCGCCCTGTGGAGCGCCGCCGACAAGATGTCGGCCCGTCCCGTCGAGGTGGGGACGCGTCGCCGCTGGGTGCTGCTCACGCGCGGGGGATGGCTGGTGTGGCTGCAGGTCACGGTCGGGGTCGCGCTTCTGGGAGTGGCGGGCTGGACGATCGTGTTCGCGGCCCGCGTGGACGGTTCGAGGGCGACGGTGCTCATCGTCGTGCTCGTCGTGGCGGGCATCGTCCTCGTCGGCGCGCCCGTGGCGAACCAGGCCCGCTTCTCCCTGGCCGCCGAGCGGGAGGCGCGGCTGGTCGCCGCCGCGCACGCCGACATGGCCGCCCATCTGCACGACTCCGTCCTGCAGACGCTCGCCCTCATCCAGCGCCAGGCCGACAATCCGCAGCTCGTGGCGCGGCTCGCCCGGCGCCAGGAGCGCGAGTTGCGCGAATGGCTGTACGGGGACCAGCTCGCCGACGAGACCCTCGCCGCGGCACTCAAGCGGGTCGCGGCGGACGTCGAGGACAACCGGGGCGTGGTCGTGGAACTCGTCGTGGTCGGGGACACACCCCTCACCGACGGGCTCCGGGCGCTGGTGCGTGCGGCGGGAGAGGCCATCCTCAACGCCGCGAAGCACTCGGGCGAACACGAGGTGGACGTCTACGCTGAGGTGGACGGCGACCAGGTCGAGGTGTTCGTCCGGGACCGCGGCGTGGGGTTCGACGTCGAGACCGTCGCCGCGGACCGGCAGGGTGTCCGCGGGAGCATCCTGGACCGCATGGCACGGCACGGCGGCCGGGCGCAGGTGCGCTCGACCCCCGGAGTGGGGACCGAGGTTCGACTGGAGATGAGGATCGCATGACCGAGACGTCCGAGATCACGGTGGTCGTCGTGGACGACCACGAGATGTTCCGCGCCGGCGTGAAGGCCGAGATCGGCGAGCGTGTGAACGTCGTCGGCGAGGCCGCGGACGTCGCGTCCGCCGTCGCCGTCATCGCCGAGACCACGCCGATGGTCGTGCTGCTCGACGTCCATCTTCCCGGGGGTGGCGGGCTGGAGGTCCTCAAGCAGGTGCACGCGACCTCCCCCGACGTCCGCTTCCTGGCGCTGTCGGTGTCGGATGCCGCCGAGGACGTCATCTCGGTGATCCGCGGCGGCGCGCGCGGCTACGTGACGAAGACCATCGGCGGCGACGACCTCGTGGACGCCATCCGCCGGGTCGCCGAGGGCGACGCGGTGTTCTCGCCGCGGCTGGCCGGCTTCGTGCTGGACGCGTTCTCCGGGGCGATCGACGTCGCATCCATCGACGAGGATCTCGACCGGCTGTCCAACCGGGAGCGGGAGGTCCTGCGGCTGATCGCCCGCGGCTACGCCTACAAGGAGATCGCCCGCGAGCTGTTCATCTCGATCAAGACCGTGGAGACGCACGTCTCCAGCGTGCTGCGCAAACTGCAACTGTCGAACCGGCACCAGCTCACGCGCTGGGCGACCGACCGGCGGCTGGTCTGACACGGAGCGTCCCGCCGGAGGCGGACATGCTGCGGGCCCGCCCTCGCGGACGGGCCCTGACGGCGGGGCGTGGCGGCGCCGGCGTCAGCTCTTGTTCTTGGTGATCAGGCCCCAGACGAACAGCGCGAGCAGGGAACCGCCGATGGCGAGCAGCCAGGTGCGGAGATCCCAGAAGGTCCCGAGCCCGATGTTGAACAGAGCCGAACCGATGAACCCGCCGAGCAGCGCCCCGACGACGCCGAGCAGGAGGGTGGCCAGCCAGCCGCCCGACTGCTTGCCGGGCAGAATGGCCTTCGCGATGGCTCCGGCGAGGAGCCCCAGAACGATCCAACCGAGAAATCCCATGCGTCAACGGTAACCACGGCGACGGCCCCGGGTCGAGACGGCCGACCCCGGGACGCCCCCCTTCGTACCCTGACGGGGCCCGCAGCGCAGGGCTGCGTCGCTCCGTCACAGGAACGGGCGGAGCGGCACGAGGATGCGCTCGGAAGCCTTCGACAGGAGGTTGCGCCGTTCCCACTCGTCCAGGGTCAGCTCGACGCTGTTGGCCAGATCCATGCGGAACGTCTTCTCCATGTCCCCGGCCAGGTCGGGGCTCGCGGCGTCCACGTTGATCTCGTAGTTCCACGACAGGCTGAGCCGGTCGAGATTGGCCGTTCCGATGGTGGACCACTCCCCGTCGATCGTCGCCGTCTTGGCATGGATCATGGTCCCCTGGTAGCGGAAGATCCGCACCCCGCCGCGCAGCAGCACGGTGTACAGGCCCCGCGACAGCCAGTCGGCGATGATGTGGTTGGACTGTGCCGGGACGATGATCCGCACGTCCACGCCGCGGCGGACGGCGTCGAGCAGCGCCTTCGTGAGGTCGTTGTCGGGGATGAAGTAGGCGTGCGTGAGGTAGATGTACTTCTCGGCCCGGTCGATCGCCTCGAGGTACATGTACCGGATCGGGAACACGAGCGCGCTCGGCACGTTGCGGGTGATCCGCACCGGGGACGTCCACCCGCGGCCCGTGGGCGAGTCGAGTTCCGGCAGGGCGGGCGGGCGGGCGATGTTCCAGTAGTCGACGAAGGCGTTGTCCAGCTCGGCGACGGTCTCGCCGCGCAGCCGGGCATGCGTGTCGCGCCAGCGCGTGGCGTACAGGGCGCCGATGTTGTACCCGCCGATGAAGGCCACCTCGGCGTCGACGATGAGCAGCTTGCGGTGGTTGAGCCCCGGCACGCGCGGGTGCCACAGTCCGGCGATCCCGTTGAACGGGGTGTGCCGCAGCACCTTGATCGGGGGCGGGAACCGGAAGAACCGGGGGTCGACGACGAGATTGGCGAAGACGTCGTACACGAGGTGCACCTCGACACCGCGCTCGGCGGCTGCGATGAAGGCGTCCTTGAAACGCTGCCCGACCGCATCGGACTTCCAGATGTAGGTCTCGAAGTAGATCCGGTCGTGAGCGGCGTCGATGGCCGCCAGCATGTCGTCGTACACATCCTGGCCGTAGGTGTAGACGCGCAGCGTCGTGTGCTCGGCGGTGATCTCGGGGGACGTCCGGGTGGGGAACTCCTTGTGGCGGCGTCCTCGCTTGCGGTAGTTGTCGACGATGAGCAGCGTCCCGATCGTGACGGCCTGAGCAGCGAAGGCGATCCCTGCGAGCACCCTGACGACGCGAGCAACCCAGGAACTCATGCGGCTCAATGTACCTGTGAGCCGGATTGGCAGGCATCTGACCTAGGGTGTACATGCGATGACCGAGACTCTTTTCCCCGACTTCCTTCCCGGCTTCACGACGCCTCCCGGCTCCGGCTCTGCGGCGGTCGGGGGCGTCTCCGCGCCTGCGCAGGAGGCCCGTGCCGGGTCACATGCGCCGGCGCTGAGGGAGGCCGACCTGCTGGAGGGGCTCAACCCGCCCCAGGCGGAGGCCGTGGCGCACACCGGCGGGCCGGTGCTGGTGGTCGCGGGCGCCGGTTCCGGCAAGACGCGGGTGCTGACCCGGCGGATCGCGTATCTCATCGCGAAGAAGGTCCATCCCGGGTCGATCCTGGCCATCACCTTCACCAACAAGGCGGCGGCGGAGATGCGGCAGCGCGTCGCCGACCTCGTCGGCAACCGGGCCCGTGTGATGTGGGTGTCGACCTTCCACTCGGCGTGTGTTCGCATCCTGCGGTCCGAGATCGGCCGGCTCGGCATCGCGCGCAACTTCTCGATCTACGACGACACCGACGCCAAGCGGCTCATGACGCTCATCACGCGCGATCTCGGGCTCGACCCCAAGAAGCACCCGGTGCGCGGGATCATGAACTGGGTGTCGAACCAGAAGAACGAACTGGTCGACTTCGAGACGGCGGCGGCGCGCGCGGAGACCGGGACCGAGCAGGTGTTCGCGGAGGTGTACCGGGAGTACCAGCGACGTCTGGCGGCCGCGAACGCGCTCGACTTCGACGACCTGATCATGACGACGGTCCACCTGTTCCAGGGTTTTCCCGACGTTCTGGAGACGTACCGGCGGCGGTTCCGGCATGTGCTGGTCGACGAGTACCAGGACACCAATCACGCGCAGTACTGCCTCATCCGGGAACTGTGCGCCGAACGTCCCGGCGATCCGGACGCCGTGACCGCCCCCGAGCTCATGGTCGTCGGCGACTCCGACCAGTCGATCTACGCGTTCCGCGGAGCGACGATCCGCAACATCTTGGACTTCGAGTCCGACTTCCCCGGAGCGACGACGATCACGCTCGACCAGAACTACCGGTCGACGCAGAACATCCTGTCGGCCGCGAACGCGGTGATCTCGCGCAACGCCGACCGGCCCGAGAAGCGCCTGTGGTCCGACGCCGGCGACGGTGATCTCGTCGTCGGCTACGTCGCCGACACCGAGCACGACGAGGCGTCCTTCGTGGCGTCGGAGATCGACCGGCTCAGCGACGAGGGGACCGCCGGGCCCGGGGACGTCGCGGTCTTCTACCGCACCAACGCGCAGTCGCGGGCGTTCGAAGAGGTGTTCATCCGCGTCGGGATGCCGTACAAGGTCGTCGGCGGGCTGCGGTTCTACGAGCGCAGGGAGATCCGGGACGCGATCGCCTACCTGCGAGCCATTGCCAATCCCGACGACGACGTGTCGGTGCGGCGCATCCTGAACGTCCCCAGACGGGGCATCGGGGACAAGGCCGAGGGAGCGATCGAGCAGGTGGCCGCCGCCGAGCGGATCTCGTTCGGCGCCGCGCTCGACCATGCGGAGCGGAGCGGACTGGCGAGCCGGTCGCTCACCCAGGTGCGCGGCTTCGCCGACCTGCTCGCGCGGCACCGTGCGATGGCCGCGGGGGGCGATCCCGCCAACAAGATCCTCGCCTCGATCCTGGACGAGTCCGGGTACCTGAAGGAACTGAGCAACTCGACCGACCCGCAGGACGAGACGCGGGCCGAGAACCTCCTGGAGTTCGTGAAGGTGGCCGACGAGTTCGTCGCGTCGGCGCATGCCCAGGACCTCGTCGAAGGAGAGGGCGGCATCCTTGCCGCCGCCGGTCCGGAGCCCGACGACTCGCTCGGCGCGTTCCTGGAGCGGATCGCCCTCGTCGCCGACTCCGACCAGGTGCCCGAGGAGGGCGCTGCGACGGTGACCCTGATGACGCTGCACACCGCCAAGGGGCTGGAATACCCCGTCGTGTTCCTCACCGGCATGGAGGACGGGATCTTCCCGCATCAGCGCTCGCTCGGTGAGAGGGACGAGCTGGAGGAGGAGCGGCGCCTCGCATATGTCGGGATCACGCGCGCCCGGCGACGTCTGTACCTGACGCGGGCGACGGTTCGGACCGTGTTCGGGCAGCCCCAGTACAACCCGCCGAGCCGGTTCCTGGAGGAGATTCCCGCTCATCTGCTCGACTGGCGGAGGCTCGGGTCGCTGGCAGGGGGATGGGCGTCCCGTTCGGCTGAGCGGCAGGGGACGACACGCACGTCTTTCGGCGGGTTCGGGTCCAGGGCTCCGGAGCCCAAGGCCGTGCCGTCGTTGGTGGCCGGCGATCGCGTCCTGCACACGACCTTCGGCCTGGGGACGGTCGTGGCGGCGTCCGGGGCCGGGGAGAACCTCCGCGTCGACGTCGACTTCGGCTCGGCGGGAACGAAGCGGCTGTCGGTCAGGCACGCTCCGATGGAGAAGCTGTAGACAGGCCCGATGCGCACTCCACGGGCGCGCGCCTGTCGGGCGTGCGGGCTAGCTGGAGGCGATGTACGGCACGGGATCGACGTTGGTGCCGTCTTCGAAGATCATGTAGTGGAGGTGGCAACCGGTCGAGGTGCCCGTGGTGCCGACGTACCCGACGATCTCGCCGCGCGTGACCTTCTGCCCGACGGAGACGATGTAGCTCTCGGCGTGGTAGTACCCGCTCATGATGTCTTTGCCGTTGTAGGTGCCGTGCTCGATACGCAGGGCGTTGCCGCCTGAGCCGTACCAGCCGACGAAGGTGACGGTGCCGTCCTGCGGGGCGCGGATCGGGGTGCCGCAGCCGATGGAGATGTCCTGCCCGCTGTGGAGCTCCGATGCGCCGGTCACGGGGTTGGTGCGCCAGCCGAACGGGGAGCTGAAGCTGCCGCCGGCGACGGGGCGCAGGAAGGACGGGTTCTTGCCGCCCGGCTCCCACCCTTCGCTCTTGCGCTTCTGCTCTTCTTTCGTGATGGTCTGCGCGGTGCTGACGAGGGCTTTCTGGCGGCTCGTGGAGAGGGCCGTCACGCTCGCGGTCCGGACGGTCTCCGCCGTCGCGCTGAGCGCGGTCTCGCGGGCGTCCACGGCGGTCTCGGCGTCGGCGGCGAGCGACTCGCGCTCGGAACTGCGGCTCGTGAAGGCGGCCAGCGCGCCGCTGGTGAGGCGGGCGTCCCGGGCGGCATCGATGTCGGAGCTCCCGGCCCCGGTGGACCCCGAGGTCTCGGCTGCGGCGTGGGAGGCGGCGACCGTGACGCCCACGCCCGCGGTGGCGACGGCGCCGGCCGCGAGGGCGACGAAGCCCAGACGTAGCGGCGACGGGCCCGCGTCAGGGGTGGGGAGTGCGCGAGACGGCGCTGCGGTCTCCGTGACCACCGTGTCCCCGGCGACGGGATTGAGAGCCCGGCGGGGGGTCGAGGTGTTGCTCAACGGTCCTTCATCTCCACTGGTCGGCGATGCGGTGTGTGATTCACCGAACCAGACAGTAGCAGTTCCCTGAGGTTCTCTCAGAATCGAGGCAGAAGATCTCAGGAAAGCTCAGCGGACGGACAAGTGACCGGCGATCGCGCGGATCTCGGTCTCTCCTTGTGGCGGCTACCGTCCGGACTTACCGCGCCCCCTCTGCGAACCCGGTGTCGATGCAGGTGTCCCTCGAAAACAGGCGCCGTGGCCAAAAGCGCAGGGCGGCCTCGGGAGGGTCTAATCTGGCAACGAGCACGAGAGACGGAGTTGTCAGTGGATCTGTTTGAGTATCAGGCCAGGGACTTGTTCGAGGCTGCGGGGGTTCCGGTGCTGCCGGGCATCATCGCGGATGCTCCCGAAGAAGTCGCCGAGGCCGCCGAAAAGCTCGGTACCCCGGTGGTGGTCGTCAAGGCGCAGGTGAAGGTCGGCGGGCGCGGCAAGGCGGGCGGAGTCAAGGTCGCAAAGAGCCCGGAAGAAGCAGCGGAGGTGTCGAAGAACATCTTCGGCCTCGACATCAAAGGACACACGGTCCGGCGCGTGATGGTCGCCGCCGGCGCCGACATCGCCGAGGAGTACTACTTCTCGGTCCTCCTGGACAGGGCCGAGCGGCGGTACCTCGCCATGTGCAGCCTCGCGGGCGGCATGGACATCGAGACCATCGCGTCCGAGCACCCCGAGCAACTGGTGCGATTCCCGATCGACCCGCTGACGGGTCTCGACGAGACCGCCGCGGCGGCGATCGTGGAGCAGGCCGGCTTCGCCGAGGCGGACCGCGCCGAGGTCGCGCGGGTCCTCGTCCTGCTGGGCAAGGTGTACACCGACAACGACGCGACTCTCGTCGAGGTCAATCCGCTGGTCAAGACCGGCGACGGCACGATCATCGCCCTCGACGGCAAGGTCAGCCTCGACAACAACGCGTCCTTCCGTCACGACTGGTCCGCCCTCGTCGACAACTCCCGGACCGATCCGCTGGAGCAGAAGGCGCAGGAACTCGGTCTCAACTACGTGAAGCTCGATGGCGATGTCGGCGTGATCGGCAACGGCGCGGGCCTCGTCATGAGCACCCTGGACGTCGTTGCCCAGGCCGGTTCCGGGCTGCCGGGATCGCCCAAGCCGGCGAACTTCCTCGACATCGGCGGTGGCGCGTCGGCGCAGGTGATGGCCGACGGGCTCGGTCTGATCCTGTCCGACCAGGCCGTGAAGGTCGTCTTCGTGAACGTGTTCGGTGGTATCACCGCCTGCAGCGAGGTCGCAGCCGGCATTGTCGGCGCGCTCGGACTCCTCGGCGATCAGGCTACGAAGCCGATCGTCGTCCGGCTGGACGGCAACGCGGTGGAAGAGGGCCGGCACATCCTGGCCGAGGCGGCCCACCCGCTGGTCACCATCGTGGACACCATGGACGGCGCGGCCGCGAAGGCCGCCGAACTGGCCAGCGCGGCCGCTTAGGGGACAACACAACAATGGCTATCTGGCTCAACAGCGACTCCTTGATCCTTGTTCAGGGAATGACCGGCGCCGAGGGGCGCAAGCACGCGCAGCGGATGCTGTCGTCCGGCTCGAAGGTCGTCGCCGGCGTGACCCCGGGCAAGGGCGGTCAGAGCGTCGAGTTCGAGGACGGCGTCACGGTGCCGGTCTTCGGCTCCGTCGCCGAGGCGATGGCGGCGACCGGCGCGAATGTGTCGGTCGTGTTCGTCCCCGCCAAGTTCACCCGCGGTGCCGTGATCGAGGCGGTGGACGCCGGCATCCCGCTGGTCGTCTGCATCACCGAGGGTGTCCCGGTGAAGGACACGGCCGAGTTCAACGCGTACGCGCAGCAGAGCGGGACCACGCAGCTCATCGGTCCCAACTGCCCCGGCATCATCAGCCCCGAACTGTCGAACGCCGGGATCATCCCCGCCAGCATCACCGGCAAGGGGCCGATCGGGCTGGTCTCGAAGTCCGGGACCCTGACCTATCAGATGATGTTCGAGCTCGGCGACATCGGCTTCACCACGGCCGTCGGCATCGGTGGAGACCCGATCGTGGGGACGACGCACATCGACTGCCTGCAGGCGTTCGAGGACGATCCCGAGACCGAGCTCATCATCATGATCGGCGAGATCGGCGGCGACGCCGAGGAGCGTGCGGCGGCGTACATCACCGAGCACATCACCAAGCCGGTCGTCGGCTACGTCGCGGGCTTCACGGCGCCCGAGGGCAAGACCATGGGCCACGCCGGCGCCATCGTGTCCGGTTCCTCCGGCACGGCCGAGGCGAAGAAGGTGGCGATGGAGGCCGCCGGCGTCCGCGTCGGCCGCACTCCGAGCGAGGCCGCGCAGATCGCGCGCGAACTGCTCGCCAAGAAGGCCTGAGCGCGACTCAGCGAGAAACGACCTCCCCGTCAGGACGGCGGGGAGGTCGTTCTGTGTCCGGCTCTGTGTCCGGTGCTGTGGTCCGGTCTGGTTCGGTCCTGTGGTGCGGTCTGGTTCGGTCCTGTGGTCCGGGGATCGGTGCCGTTCGCAACCACCCGCCTCGCAAGCTCGGCGGGGGCCAGTCCCGTCCGCGCTCACGGCACCGATCCCCGGACCACAGGACCACAGGTGCGGTTCGCGACCACCCGCCTCGCAAGCTCGGCGGGGGCCAGTCCCGTCCGCGCTCACGGCACCGATCCCCGGACCACAGGACCACAGGTGCGGCGGGGTCCGGCGTGGCTACACTTCGGCCGGGAAGCTACCGGGGGACCGGTAGCTTCCCGGCCTTGGCGTAGCGGCGTGGCCCGACGGGTAGCGACGTGGCCGACGGGTAGCGGCCCGGGCCGACGTGCCGCCGTCGGGTGGGGGCTCAGCCCTGGGACGCCCGCTGGACGGCGCGCAGCGCGAGGGTTGCCCACTGCTGGTCGCTGAAATCGAAGCTGCTCGACGGCGTCGCCCGCAGGAAGACGACGCGCGAGCCCACGTTCAGCACGGCGACGCGGTAGAGGGTCTTGTCGGGGGCCTGCGACAGTTCGAAGGACTGACCGGTCACCTTCGCGTTGCCCTGGCCGGTGCCGGTGACGTCCACCGGTTTGCTCACCGTGGCGGTGCGGGTGCGATCCCCGCAGTTGGCGATGTTCGTGCGCAGCGTGTTGCCGAACGACGTCGCCGCGTTCGCGTCGGAGAACGTGAACGAGATCATGTCGACCCCGAAGGTCACCGGGGCCGAGCTGTCGCCGGCGAGCACATAGCTCCTCGCCGCGCGGGTCTTCGGGCCCGAGACCGTGGACAGGTCGACGTTCTCGCACTGGGTGCCCGTGGCGCTGCTGATCGTGCTGGAGGTCCCCGCCCACGTACCGGCGCCGGACTTCACCCGCGGCAGATCGGCCGCTTCGAGCCACCCCTTCGTGCTGCCTGCGGGAGGCGGCGTGTCGGTCACGCCGGGCGAGGCCGGGCAGGTGCCTCCTCCGGCTTCGCACAACCGGGCGAGAGCCGTCTGGGCGACCGCGACGATCTTCTTCGCATCGGGGGCGCCGGACCTGGCCGCGACGTCCAGGATCGCGATGCTCTCCCCGGTGCGGGTGGCGAGGATCGTGTGGCGCACGAAGTCGGTGTCCAGCGCGTCGACGACGACACCGGTGGCCTCGTCGGCCAGGTTCGAGACCGACAGACCCGCTGCGAGGAAGGCCGGGCCGGGCGCGCAGGTCCCGAGGGCGGTGGAGATCTCGGCGAACGCCGTCGTCGCCGCGGCAGGGTCGGCGTAGGTCTGCACCAGTTGCAGGACGACCGGGTCGTCGTCGCCGGAGCCTTGCAGCACCTGCTCGCGAAGGGCCTCGGCCGACGTCGCGAGCGCCGCCGGATCGATGCACTGAGGCCGTGGCGTGTCGTTCTCGAAGGTCTCGGTGGACGACGCGACCGCCCAGGTCGTCGATGCGATCGAACCCAACTCGGACGGCTGCAGCATCGTGTGGGCGAGCGCGTCGATCTGCGACGCGTCGGCCGTCGGGGACACCGAGGCACCGGGCAGGCTGCGCGGGACGAGGACGAGCGTCAGGACGAGCGCGACGACGAGGGCGGCGACGCCACCGCCGATCGCGACCGTCCGCCGGGTGAGGAGGCTTCGCCTCCGCGTCGAGCCCGCGGAGGTCTCGGCGGGAGCCGGGATCGCCGTCTCGGCCGTCCGCTCGGGTCGCGCGGCCTTCGGGGCCGCGGCCCTCTTCTTCGGGACGTCGGTCTGCTGCGGCTCCGCGGCACGGGCCGCGGCCGGCTTCCGCCCCGACCGGCCGGTGCGAGGGAGGATGCGGGTCTCCTCGTCGGTGCCACCGGGCGGCGCCACGGCCGGAGCAGGGCTCGTCGGCTGCGCCGCGCCGGGGACGGACGGTCTCGGGAGGGACACCGTGTCCTCGATGTCCGCGGTGCCGGAACGGGAGGTCGAGGCCGGTCCTTGCCACGGCCGTGCCCACGGGGCCACCGGCGCGAGCTGGTCGGGTCGATCCTCCACCGTCTCCGCCGGGGGCAGCAGCGGCGTGAGTTCGGCACCTCCCGGGGCGGAGCCGGAGACCGGCGCCGCGGTGCCGGGGCCTGCAGGGCCTCCGGCCGGTGCAGCGGGCTCGGCGGATGCCTCGACCGGATCGTCGGACGGGGCTGCCGAGAATCGGCGCCCTGCCCCCGACGCCCTCTCGTCGGCGGCCGGGTCGGCCGCGAACCGCCCTCCGTGTGGCGGCGTCGCGGGGGACGAGGGCGAATGGTCGTCGCCCGACCCCGGCCCGTCGGTCGTGTCCTGGGCGGGGCCGGAGGCCGACGCGAAGCGGGCACCCCGACCGGTGGCGCCCGGCGCGGATGCGGAGCCCGGCGGGGTCTGCCCGGCGGGCTCTGTGCCGGGCGACGCGTCGGACGGGCCCGGCGATGGCGGCATCATGGCCCGCCTCGGCCGTGGTGTCTCGTCGGTCACATCGCCCCCGGGTGTCTGGACTGTTCACGGCAACAGTACCCGTGTGCGCAGACGCGGCAGTCGAGCGTGCAACCCGCCCGCGGGCGTGTCCGGCACCCGGGCGGGGCCGCACTGGGCGAGCATGGAGGGGCCATGCCGACACGACAGCGGAACTCAGACCACGTCTCCCTCCAGGTGGCGACGCCCTCCGACTCCGACTCGGGCGCGCCCCGATCGCCGTTCGGCGGACTCGTGCCGCAATGGATCCTGGGCGGCGCGACCGGAGCCCTGGGCGTGATTCTCGGGGGCTGGCTGCTGGTGTCCGTGTGGGCACTCGTCGGGTGGGGCACGGAGATGAAGGGCAGCGTCGGCACCGTCCTCGTGTTCGCCACGAGGGCCTGGCTGGCGGGCAACGGCACCGGGCTGCTGCTCGGCTCGACACTCATGACCGTCGTTCCGCTCGGCCTGACCGTCGCGTCCCTGGGCGGGCTGGCCGCCACGGGCTTCTTCGCAGCCCGGACCGGCCGGGGCGAGGACGGCGAGGACGAGCCGGCGGCGCCGTCCCGCGTCGTCCTGCAGACGACCATCGCGGCCACGGTCGCCTACGTCGGCGTCGTGGTCGTCCTCGCCCTCGCCTTCACCGAACCCCTCCAGGCGGCACGCGGCCTCGGGACGTCGCTCGTCATCGCCGTGCTCGCCGCAGGCGGAGGCGCCTGCGCCGGCGTGAGACTGCCCGTGCTCGATCTCCTCCCGGGGTGGGTGCGCTGGGGCGCCCGGGCCGTCGGCGCCGGTCTCGCCGTGCTCGTCGTGCTCGCCGTCGCGACGTTCGTCGTCGCGCTCGTCGCCCACTGGGACCGGATCATGGCACTGTCGGCGGAGCTGAACCTGGCACCCGTCCCGGCCGCAGTGCTGTTCCTCGGCCAGGGCGCGTTCTGGCCGAATTACCTGCTGTGGGCCGGGAGCTGGGCCCTCGGCGGAGGCCTGTCGATCGGCTCCGGCACCGCCGTGACCGTGGTGTCCACCACCCTCGGGCTGCTCCCGGCGTTTCCCGTCCTCGGGGCCCTGCCGCAGGCGGGCGCGGCCGAGCCGGGCCAGGTGTTCTGGCTTGCCGGCGGCGTGGTCGCCGGGGCAGTCGCCGGCGTCTTGGCCGTGCGATCGTGGTGGGCCGAGGACGAGAGCGAGCGGGTGGAGATCGCGGGCGCCGTGGGGCTGGCGGCGGGGCTCGCCACGGCCGCGTGCTGGGTGGCGCTGGCCGCCGTCTCCCGAGGCGACCTCGGAGCGACCCGACTGATCGACGTCGGCCCTCGACTGCTCGAGCTGGCGGGATTCTCGGCCGGTCTGCTCGGGATCTCCGGGGCCCTGTTCGGAACCGGCTATGCCGTGTGGCTGTCGCGGAAGGCGTCCTTGGCCGGACTGGCCGCCGGCGCATCGTCACCCGGCGACGCCGCGGACGACGCCGACGCGACCAGACCGCTGCCGCGCTCCCGGAGCGACGTCGACGAGACGGCACCGCTGCCCCCCGCCTCGCCGGGCCCCCCGGCCGGGGCCGACTGACGGGCGTCGGGCCGCACAGCGGGGAGCGGAGCCGAAGAGGGGCGGGGACCCTCATCTGACGGGCCCGGCGCGACCACGCCGGCCCATCCCGGTAGGGTGACCCCGTGGCGAAGCGCGTGGTTGTCCTCGTGTCCGGGTCGGGCACGCTGCTCCAGGCCATCATCGACGCGGTCGCCGAGGGTCGACTCGACATCGACCTCGTGGCCGTCGGATCGGACAGGCCCGACGCACACGGGCTCGCCCGGGCGCGCGCGGCCGGCGTGGACACCTTCGTGGTCGAGCTGGCAAAGGGCGCCGATCGTGCGGCCTGGGATCGCGAGCTGCGGGACGCCGTGGCCGCCCACGACCCCGACCTCGTCGTCGGCGCCGGATTCCTGCGGATCGTCGGGCCCGCGTTCCTCGAGCGCTTCGGCGGCCGCATGATCAACTCGCATCCCGCGCTGCTGCCCTCCTTCCCGGGCGTTCACGGCGTCCGCGACGCCCTCGCGCACGGGGTCAAGGTGTCGGGCACCACGATCTTCTGGGTGGACGCCGGGGTCGACACCGGCGCGATCATCGCCCAGCACGCCGTCCCCGTCCTCCCCGGTGACACCGAGGACGACCTGACGGAGCGCATCAAGGAGGTCGAGCGGCCCCTGCTCGTGGCCACGATCGCCGACCTCACCCGCACGCCCGAGAGGAACCCATGACCGACCGCATCCAGCTCCGCCGCGCACTGGTGTCCGTCTACGACAAGGACGGCCTCGCCGACCTGGGCGCCGACCTGGCCGCCGCGGGCGTCGAGATCGTCTCGACGGGCTCCACCGCCGCCACCCTGGCCGCCGCGGGGATCCCGGTCGTTCCGGTCGAGCAGGTCACCGGGTTCCCCGAGTGCCTGGACGGCCGCGTGAAGACGCTGCACCCGCACATCCACGCCGGCATCCTCGCCGACCGGAGGCTGGAGTCCCACCGCGCGCAGCTCGACGAACTCGGCGTGAAGCCGTTCGACCTCGTCGTCAGCAACCTGTATCCGTTCGCCGCCACCGTCGCCTCCGGCGCATCGCCCGACGAGTGCGTGGAGCAGATCGACATCGGCGGCCCGTCGATGGTGCGCGCCGCGGCCAAGAACCACCCCAGCGTCGCGATCGTGACGTCTCCGGGCCAGTACGGCCTGGTCCGGGCGGCGCTGGCCGCGGGCGGCTTCACGCTCCCCGAGCGCCGGGAACTGGCCGCGGCAGCCTTCCGGCACACCGCCGACTACGACGTGGCGGTGGCCTCCTGGATGACATCGGACCTGCTGGCGGAGCAACCCGCCTCCTGGGTCGGACGCACCTACCGCCTCATCGGGTCGCTGCGGTACGGCGAGAACGCGCATCAGCCGGCCGCCCACTACCGTGACTCGTCCCTGAACGCCGGGCTGACCGCCGCGACGCAACTCCACGGCAAGGAGATGTCCTACAACAACTACACCGACGGGGACGCCGCCTATCGCGCCGCGTACGACTTCGCCGAGCCCGCGGTCGCCATCATCAAGCACGCCAATCCCTGCGGCATCGCGGTCGGGTCCGACATCGCGGCCGCCCACGCCGCCGCGCACGCCTGCGACCCGGTCTCGGCGTACGGCGGCGTGATCGCCGCCAACCGCCCGGTGAGCGTCACGATGGCCGAACAGATCGCGCCCGTGTTCACCGAGGTCGTCATCGCACCCGGCTACGAGGACGGTGCGTTGGAGGTCCTCACCCGCAAGAAGAACGTCCGCATCCTGCAGGCCCCGGCGTACCCGGCGGCGGCCGCCGAGCTCAGGCCGGTCACCGGCGGCGTCCTCGTCCAGGCGCCCGACAGGATCGACGCGCCCGGCGACGACCCGGCGAACTGGACGCTCGTGGCGGGGGAGCCCGCGGACGCCGCCACCCTCGCCGACCTCGTCTTCGCCTGGCGGGCATGCCGCGCGGTGAAGTCGAACGCCATCCTGCTGGCCCACGGCGGTGCCTCGGTCGGCGTCGGGATGGGGCAGGTGAACCGCGTCGACTCGTGCCGGCTGGCGGTGGACAGGGCCGGGGACCGCGCCCGCGGATCGGTTGCGGCCTCCGACGCGTTCTTCCCCTTCAGTGACGGCCCGCAGATCCTGCTCGACGCGGGCGTGCGCGCCATCGTCCAGCCGGGCGGGTCGGTGCGGGACGAGGAGACGTTCGCGGCCGCGGCCGCGGCGGGCGTCACCATGTACACGACCGGCACGCGGCACTTCTTCCACTGAGCAGCGGCTCGGCCGCCACGAGACGGTGCCCGGCCGCATCTCGTCAGGCCCGCCGTCGGCCGCTACGCTCGCGAGGAAGGAGGCGGCTATGCCGAAGATCGTTGACTATGCGCAGCGCAGGTCGGAGATCGTCGACGGGTTCCTCACCCTGATCGCGAAGGAGGGGTTGGCCAATGCGACATCGCGGTCGCTGGCCGACCACCTCGGGGTGTCCAACGGGGCTCTGTGGCGCTACTTCTCCGACAAGAACGACCTTCTCACCGAGGCCAACGAGAAGGTCATCGAGAACACCCACAAACGGGCGCTGGAGGCGCTGGCCGACGTGCGGGGGGTCGAGGCCGTCGTCACGCTGGTGGAGGCCCTTCTCCCGCTGACCCCGATCTCCAAGGACGAGGCGCGGATCGTCGTCGGGTTCTGGGGGCTCGCGTCGTCCAGCCTCAGTGTCGAGCGGGTCGGCCGGCCCGAACTCGTGGAATGGGGCGGCATGCTGCGGTCCCTGCTCGACGAGGCGGTCTCGCTCGGGGAGCTGTCGCCGGATGCGCCGCTGGACGCCCTCGCGGCGATGTTCATGGCGCAGGTCGTGAACGCGCAGATCGAGTTCGTGTTCAAGGGCGACCTCGGCACCGACGACATGGCCGCTCCGGTGCGTGCGCTGCTGGACGCCTTCCGTCCCTGAGTCCCCACGCCGCCACGCCGTGAGACGCCGACGTCGCGCGGCCCGTGGAGGCAAGGCGAAACACGTTCTTCACACGGACGCAACTTTTCAGTGTACGTGCGCTCATTAACGTGTGCGTCATCGGAGCTTTCACGGGCGGGAGCACACGGGCGAGGCGGGGTCGAGGGGTGTTGAACCCCAGGGTCCGGTCGCCGTCTCGTGACTTCTGTCCGCAGGCCTGAAGCCTCCGATGGCGGTGGTGTCTCTTGCGGGACGCCCAAGGTCGCCACACGCCGAGAGGTCCGGGAGCCCGCGCTGCGGGCCGCCCCGGCACGCTCTGATCGATCCCCCCGACGGTCGGCGCGCATCCCGCCTCGTCCCTTCGTAACAGGAGTACGCCCTGCGGTCGTCAGGGCGTGCTCCGACACCGCACGAAAGGAACCGACCGTGTCGACCCGCACAAGACGCCTCGTGGCAGCCCTTGCCGCCCTGACGACCGGACTGGCGCTCACCGCCTGTTCGACTCCCGACTCACAGTCCTCCACGGCGACGGAGGGGTCGAAGGGCGCCCTCGCCTGGAGCTTCCCGACGCAGGACGTGAACATCTGGAACTCCCAGCTCACGCTGATGAAACCGATCATCGAGGACGCCGGCTACGAGTTCCTCACCGACAGCCCCAACTTCGACGTCAAGACGCAGGTCAACGACTGGGAGTCGTGGGTCGCACGCGGCGACGTCAAGGCGATCGGCGGCTTCCCGGCCGACGTCGACTCGGTCGTGGCCGTCACGGCCCAGGCGACGGCGGCGAACATCCCCGTCATCGGGTACGCCGTGAAGTGGGACGGCGTCGACTACGCCACCCTGATCTCCAACTACGACGCCGGGTACAGCGTCGGCAAGGCCGCCGGAGAGTGGATCGTCGCCACCTACGGGACGGAGAAGATCGACGTCGCGCTGCTCGCCGACACGACCTCCCAGCTCGGCCAGGACCAGCTCAAGGGCCTCAAGGAAGGCCTCGCCGCGACGGACGCGAGCATCACCGTGACCGACCTGGAGGCGAAGACCCGCGACGACGGGTACAAGCAGGCGCAGAGCAACCTCGTCGCGCACCCGAACACGGCCGTCTGGCTGGGGATCGGCGCCGACATGATCCACGGCGCCCGGCAGGCGCTCATCGACTCGGGCGTCTCGGCGACCGGAGGCAAGCACTACGTCAGCGCGACCGACGCCGACAACGAGGCGCTCGACCTCATCAAGACGGGCACCGACATGTGGCAGACGTCCTTCGCATGGAAGGCGGCCGACCTCGCCGAGGCGAACGCCAAGCAGCTCATCTCTGCGGCCGAGGGGACGATCTCCGGAGACATCACCGTGGGCGTGACGCAGGTGACCAAGGACAATGTCGACGACTTCCGGACGGAGTGAGGCCCGCCCGGCGGGGGAGGAGCCAGGAGGCTCTCTCCCCGCCGGCTCGGCCGGCCTCACCAACCCTCCGGGGACGCCACCGCGGATCGCCTTCGCAGACGTCAGCAAGTACTTCGGGGCGACCGTCGCGCTCGACGGCGTGACCTTCGAGGTGGCGCCCGGCGAGATCGTCGGGCTCCTGGGGCACAACGGGGCGGGCAAGTCCACGCTGATCAACGTCGCGAGCGGCGCACTGCAGCCCTCCACCGGGCGCATGCTTCTCGACGGGCGGTTCATGGACTCGCCCAGCCCGGCCGCCATGGCCGAGGCGGGGCTGTGCGTCGTGAGCCAGGTGCCCGCGCTCATCCCCGGCATCTCGATCCTGGACAACCTGTTTCTCGGCGACAAGCGGCGTTCGACCCGCGCCCAGCGGATCGAGCGCGCCCACGCCGCGCTGACCGAGGTCGGGCTCGGCCATCTGTCGCTGCGGACGATCGCGTCCCAGCTCTCCGTCGGGGAGCGCCAGCTCGTCGACCTGGCACGCGGGCTCGTCCGGGGCGACATCCGGATCCTGCTCCTGGACGAGCCGACGGCCGCCCTCGGCCTTCCCGAGACGGCCAATCTGCACCGCCTCGTCCGGGGATTCGCCGCCTCCGGGACAGCCGTCGTGTACGTCTCGCATCGGCTTCCCGACATCATGGACATCTGCTCGCGAGCCGTCGTCCTGAACGCCGGGGCGGTCGTCCTCGACGCCTCGATGGACGGCCTCTCGCTGGACGACCTCGCCGCGGCGCTGGCCCCCGGGTTCACGAAGGCCGAGTCCACCACGGCGACCCCCGGCGAGATCGTGCTCGGCGTCCACGACCCCGACCCCGACGGGCTCGAACTGGAGTTCCGGGCCGGGGAGGTCGTCGGGATCTTCGGCATGGCCGCAGGCATCGAGTTCGACATCCTGACGGCCGCCTTCGGTCTCGGCAGGAACCGGAAGACGACCGGCCTCACGTTCGATCTGCACGGTCGGCCGTTCACTCCGCGCAGCCCTCGACAGGCCATCCGGGCGGGGGTCCACCTCGTCCCGGCGGACCGTGAGACCGACGGCCTCGCGCACAACCTGTCCGCCCGCGACAACGTGATGCTGCCCTGGTTCGGCTCCTATGCCCGCGCCGGTGCCATCGGCAGGACGACCGGGGTGGCCGCCTACGAGGAGGGACGCACGCTGTTCAACGTGCAAGGACCGCCGGGGACCCACTCGATCGACGAGTTCAGCGGCGGCAACCGGCAGAAGCACCTCATCGCGCGCTGGACGCTCCCACGACGGCCGGAGCTGCTCCTGCTGCTGCAGCCCACCCAGGGGGTGGACGTCGGCGGCAAGAACGACATCATCCGGGCCGTCCAGGAGTACGCCGCGCAGGGCATGTGCGTTGTCGTGGCGTCGTCGGAGTCCGACGAGATCATGCGCATGTGCCACCGCGCGTACGTGGTGTACGGCCATCGCCACGCGCTCATCCCGGCCGGCGCCGACATGGAGGGACAGCTTCTCTCGACCCTGCTGGCCCTGGCCGGCGACGCCGTCTCGACTGGAGGACAAGCCTCGTGAAGACACCCACATCCGAACAAGTGCGGCTGTTCCTCGTCCGCAACGGCGTGCTGTTCGCCCTCATCGCCCTGATCGCGGTGTTCGGCGTCCTCAACCCGCGGTTCCTGACGGTCCAGAACATCCAGACGATCCTGCTGCAGATCTCCGAGCTCGGGCTCATCGCTCTCCCGGTGGCGTTCATCGTGATGCAGGGCACGGTGGACATGTCGGTCGGCTCGGTCGCGACCCTGGCCGCCGTGGCGGGCGGCTACACGATGGTCGCGACGGGAAACCCCCTCGCGGGCGTCGCGGTCGGGCTCGCGGTGGGCGTCGCCGCCGGGGCGATCAACGGATTCCTCGTCGCGTGGGTCCGTCTCAATCCGTTCGTCGTGACCCTGGGCTTCCTCAGCGCCTGGGGCGGCCTGGCCCTGTTCCTCACCAACGGCAAGACCGTCTCGGGACTGCCCAAGTCCTTCACGGCGCTCGGGTCGCTGTCGGTGCTCGGGATCCGGCTGCAGATCATCCTGCTGATCCTCGCGATCGCGCTGGCCTGGTTCATCCTGGAGCACACGGCGCGCGGCCGGGAGATCCTCGCGGTCGGCGGAAGCATGCGCGCCTCTCACCTCATGGGCCTTCCCGTGGAGGGCATCAAGGTCTCCACCTACATCGTGTCGGGCGGGGTGGCGGCCTTCGTGGGCCTGCTGCTCGCCGCCAAGCTGGGCGCGGTCAGCCCCGTCGTCGGGCAGGGACTGGAAGTGGATGCCCTCACCGTCGTCCTGCTCGGCGGGGTGGCGTTCGAAGGGGGCTCGGGTCGCATCAGCGGCATCGTCTACGGCCTGGTGTTCGTGGGCGTCCTCAAGAACGGGCTCGTGATCCTGGGCGTGTCGGCATACCTGCAGACCGTTCTCGTCGGCCTCACCCTCGTCGCGGCCGTCCTGCTCGACAAGACCATTCAGCAGGCGGTGGGGCGGGCCATCGCCACGCGGGGCCGCCGACAGGCCGCGGCCCAGCGACCCACCGCCGCCATCTCCGACTGACATCTCACCGGATCCCACAGGAGTATCAGCATGACGACCCATGCGTTCAACGACACCGCCCACTGGCTGCCGCTCGATCAACTGGAGCCCGGGTTCGACGCCAACAAGGCGGCGACCTCGGCCCTGCTCGACGGGACGTCGATCTCGATCACGACCGGGGACGGGACCGTCATCGGCCACGACTTCGCCGGCGGGACGGTGACGTGGACCCTGACCCAGCCCGACGGCGGCCTGGACCTCGGCACCGACCCGTACGAGGCGTTCCAGGTGGCCGACGGCCTGTTCTACGTCCAGTTCCACCATGCACGGACGCATCCGGAGGAGGCCGTCTCCGCGTTCTTCGACCTGTCCAACGGCGTCGCCCTGTGCGTCCTGTCGTTCATCGGGCCCGCCGGCGGTGACGGTGCGACCCGGGTGACCCAGCAGTTCGTCCCCGCCACCGTCAACGGCGCCTCCGACCGCGGGCCGCTGCCCGTCCCGACCGAGGATCTCGTCGGGCGCAGGGTGTTGTGGCGTTACAGCGCGCAGCACGTCTACGAGCACTACTACCTGAACGACCTCTGGTACACGTGGCACTGCGTCACCGGCCCCGAGGGCGGTCAGGCCGACACCGACGAGCAGACCACCTACCGGCTCCGGCCGGGCATCTACGTGTTCGCGTGGCGCGAGAAGGTCATCCCCTGCGCGTCGGTCACGGTCGCCGACCACCGCGACGCCCTGGCGCTGCGATCGCACGGCGTCCTCTTCGGGCTCAACGAGGACGAGACCAGGCTCAGCCACTTCACCTTCGGCGCGCACGGCTCCCTCGTCGGCATCTCCGACCCCGTGGGCGCCCTCGAATCGACCGCTCGGCATTCCGAACAGAGGAGGAACTGACATGGCACCCGACACGATCTTCAGCAACGCCCGCGTGTACACCGGCGATGCGGCGCAACCGTGGGCGGAGGCCTTCGCCGTCGCGGACGGTCGCATCGTCGCCGTCGGCGACGCGGCTGCCGCCGGCACCTGGACGGCGGAGGGGACGGCCTCGGTCGACCTGGGCGGGCGGTTCGTCATGCCGGGATTCGTGGACGCCCACAACCACTTCTGGCTGCAGGGGCGCACCGAGGCCTACGAATGCCCGATCGATCCGACGCTCGATCTCGACGGCGTCCTCGCCGCGATCCGGGCCGCCGTCGCGGACCTGCCCGCCGGCACGTGGGCCGTCATCAGCCCGTACAGCGCGGCCGTCGCGATGGAGATCGAACACGCCGACGTCCTGCGGCGACTCGACGAGGCGACAGGGAACCACCCGGTCATGGTGCGGGAGTACAGCCGGCACAACCGGTGGGCGAACAGCGCGGCGCTGGCGGCCGCCGGGATCGGTCCGGACACGCCGCAACCCGCCGACGGGGTCATCGTCACCGACCCGGTCACCGGCGGGCTCACCGGCGTCCTGTACGAGGGTGCGGGGCTGCCGGTGGAGCATGCGTTCCTCGACTGGGCCGGCTACACCCCCGACGACTACCTCGCGATGGTCGCGGAGGGCATGCGGATCCTCAACAGCTACGGGATCACGGCCTGTCTCGACGCGGGGGCGTCGTGGGAGATGATGGTCGGCGCGAAGCGGCTCGACGAGACCGGCGGGATGACCGCGTGGGCCGTCAGCGGAATGCCCTTCTACGAGCAGATCTTCGGCTACCGGCTGACCGGTCCCGGTCTGTTCGCCAAGGGCGCCGAGTGCCGCTCGCGGCACCATCGACCCGACTTCATCAAGGTCTTCCTGGACGGCATCCCGCCGGCCCGGACGGCCGCGTTCTCCCGGCCGTACCTGCCCGCGCCCGGGGCGGCCGACGAGGACTTCTGCGGCGAGACGCTGTTCACCACCGATGCACTGGCGGAACTGCTCTCCGACGGGGCGCGCGACGGCCTGTCGGCGGTCGTCCACTGCACGGGCGACGGCTCCGTCCACACGGCTCTGGACGCCATCGAGCGGGTGCGTGCCGCCGGGTTCACCGAGCCCAGCTACCACATCTCGCACTGCCAGTTCATCCAGCCCGCCGACATCGCGCGCTTCGCGGAGTTGGACGTCGTGGCCGAGATCTCTCCCTACTACTGGGTCCCGGGGCCGGTGCCGACGGCGATCGCGAGCGTCGTCCCGGCCGAGATCTCCGACCACATCCATCCGAATCGCGACCTCGCGGACGCCGGGGTGAAGATCGTGGTCGGCTCCGATTGGCCGTGCAGCGACACGCCCGACGCGTGGTACGCCATCCATGGGCTGGTCACCCGGACCGATCCGCTGGGCCTGGCCCCGGGCGCGTTGACCCCCGAGCAGGCGCTGACGCTGGAGGAGGCCATCGCGGCCTGTACCTCGGAGGCGGCCGACTCGCTCGGGCTGGGGACGGAGACCGGGTCGCTGGCGGCGGGCAAGTCGGCGGACTTCATCGTCCTCGACCGCGACCCCTTCGAGATCGAGCCGACCGAGCTGTCCCACGTGACGGTGACGGAGACCTGGTTCGAGGGCAGGCGGGTCTTCGAGCGGGCGTGACACCCGCTGGGACGTCCCGGCCCGGGGTCCGGCCGCCACCCCTGCCCGCGCAGCAACGCCGCCCCGGGCGTGGCGAGCGGGCGACGTGGTGCGCGAGCACCGCGGGAAGCGGTCAGGACGGATCCAGGAGGTGCCGTTCCGCCTCGGCGACGTCCTCGTCGAACGGATTGGACGGAACCGTGGCGCGGATCACCGAGCCGTCCTCGCGGACGGTGCCCTCGATGTCGCTCACCAGCGGACGTCCCTCCAGCAGCCGCGGCTGCTCCACGGCGACGACGAGCGGGACGCCGCGAGTGACCTCGAGCGGGCGACCCTGCACGGTGATCGGCAGGGAGGCGGCGTCGCCGGTCTCCAGCGTGAACGTGATCGTGTCCCGTTCGACCCGCACCCGCAGGCGATTGCCGTGGATGGTGAGCCGGTAGGTGAGCGCTGCCCAGTCGTCGGGCAGACGCGGGTCGAAGCTCCACACGCCGAGGTAGTCGCGCATCCCGCCGAATCCGGCGACGAGCGCATTCCAGACACCTCCGAGCGACGCGACGTGGACCCCGGCGTCGGTGTTGCGATGCAGGTCGGCGAGGTCCACGAAGACGGCGGTGCGGAAGTACCCGAGCGCGAGGTCGGCGTACCCCACCTCGGCGGCGATGATCGACTGCACGACGGAGGACAGGGTCGAGTCGCCTGTCGTCAGCGGGTCGTAGTACTCGAAGTCGGCCCGTTTCTCCTCCAGCGTGAACTCGTCGCCCTGCAGGTAGAGGGCGAGAACCACGTCGGCCTGCTTGAGCACCTGGTGCCGGTAGATCACCAGCGGGTGATAGTGCAGCAGCAGGGGGCGCTTGTCGGCCGGGGTGTTCTGCAGATCCCACAGTTCCTTCGACAGGAAGTCGTCGTCCTGCGGGTGGATGCCGAGGCGGTCGTCGAACGGCACGTGCATGGATTCGGCGATGCGGGAGAACTCGGTGATCTCGTCCTCGGTGAGCGACAGCCGCTGCCGCGCGCTGCGGTACGCCGCGGCATCGTGGCCGGCCAGCCAGCGCAGATTGCGGACGGCGGCCCGCAGGTTGGCGCGGGCCATCACGTTGGTGAACAGGTTGTCGTTGACGACGGCGGTGTACTCGTCGGGTCCGGTCACGCCGTGGATGTGGAACTCCTCGGAGCCGGAGTCACCGTCGATGCGGCGCCAGAAGCCCAGGTCGGCCCACAGCCGGGCCGTCTCGACGAGGATGTCGATGCCCTCCCGGGCCAGGAAGTCGCGGTCGCCGGACGCCGCGACGTATTGCGACAGCGCGTGCGAGATGTCGGCATCGATGTGGTACTGGGCCGTTCCGGCGGCGTAGTACGCCGAGGCCTCCTCGCCGTTGATCGTGCGCCACGGGTACAGGGCGCCCCGCTGGTTGACGCTGACGGCGCGGCGGCGGGCGGCGTCCAGCATCGTGTAGCGGAAGCGCAGCCCGTTGCGGGCGAAGGAGGGCGACGTGTAGGTGAGGAAGGGAAGGGCGTAGATCTCGGTGTCCCAGAAGTAGTGTCCGTCGTAGCCCGAGCCGGTCTGGCCCTTCGCGGGGATGCCGGCGCCCTCTGCGCGCGCGGAGGCCTGGATGAGCTGGAACAGGTTCCAGCGCACCGCCTGCTGCAGTTCGGGCTGGTCGGCGATCTCGACGTCGCTGCGCTCCCAGAAGTCGTCCAGCCAGGCGCGCTGCCGGGCGAAGAGCGCGGCGGTCCCGGAGTCCTTCGCCCGGTCGAGCGTGCGGCGGCAGCGATCGACGAGTTCCAGCGGCGGGACCACCCTGGAGGTGTGGTAGCTGACCGTCTTCGTGACCCGCGTCGTGGTGCCCGCCGTGCCGTGGATGCGCCACACGTACTTGGCGACATCGTCGGAGACCTGGGTCCGGACCTCGTAGTCGTCGGAGGTCTCGATGGTGTGGTCGGCGGCCACGGCGAGCGTCATCCCCGACGCGGCGACGCGGTATCCGAGCACCGACCGTCCGCCGCCCTCCCATTTGGAGACCGGTTCCAGGACGCGCCCGGCCAGGTTCGCCGCGCGTCGCGGGTCGAATCCCGTCCCCATCGCCTCGGCTCGCACGTGGAACTCGTCCTGCCCGTCCTGCCGGTTGAGGATCTCGCAGCTCACCACGAGCGGCGCGTCGGCGTCGAGCAGGGTGATCTCGTAGTCCATGACCACCAGGTGCCGTTCGGAGAACGACACCATCCGCCGCGAGCGGAGCTGGACGTGTTTGCCGGACGGCGTCCGCCAGGTGAGCTCGCGCGTCAGCACCCCGTCGCGGAACGACAGCGACCGCTCGTAATGCTGCAGGTCGGCGACGCTCAGCAGCAGGGGCTCGTCGTCGACGTACAGCCGCATGACCTTCGCGTCGGGGGCGTTGACGATGGTCTGCCCCACCTTGGCGAAGCCGAACGCCTCCTCCGCGTGATGGATCGGCCACACCTCGTGCAGGCCGTTGACGAAGGTGCCGTGAGCGAAGGAGTCGCGGCCCTCCTCGACGTTGCCGCGCAGGCCGATGTAGCCGTTGGCGACGGAGAAGAGGGACTCGGTGACGCCCAGGTCACGGGCGTCGAAGCGGATTTCGCGCAAGGCCCACGGGTCGACCGGGAAGCGGGTCCGGTCGAGGGGGTCGGCCTTCGCCGGCCTCACGAGTCGCTCCGGCGCGTGCCGTGGGCTCGTCGGCCGAGAGCGGACGGTGGTACTGCGGTCACGAGGCCCCTCTTCTCGGTTGGTGCTGCGCAGAGACTACCCCGCGGATCCCCTGCCGCAGAAGGTGACCCGCGCGCGTCGGATCGCGGAACGGGGGAGCGCCGCCTCGAGGGGATGGCCCGTCGCGGAGCCGGGGCGCACCGGCGTCTCGGCGAGGCGGGATTCCCGCGGAGTCCGGCCCGCTGTGAACCTGTCGTCCGCGGTCGTGCCCGCCGGGTCCGCCCCTAAGATGGGCACCGCCGTGGCTGGGCGATCGAGCACAGGCAGGGCAGGATGCGGCGGACGATTCACGGACGTGGGAGCGGCGGATGGTGGCGGAGAAGATCGACGGTCTCGCGGTCGCGAGGACTATCAAGACGGACCTCGCGGAGCGGGTCGCGATCCTGGCGGCGGCCGGGCACCGGCCCGGGCTCGGGACGGTGCTCGTCGGGCAGGATCCCGGCTCGATCAGCTATGTCAGGGGCAAGCACCGCGACTGCGCCGAGGTCGGCATCGAGTCGCTGCGCGAAGACCTCCCGGGCGATGCGTCGGCGGCCGACGTCGCCGCGGCCGTCGCGCGCCTCAACGACGATCCGCGGTGCACGGGCTTCATCGTCCAGTTGCCGCTGCCCCCGCAGGTGGACGACACCTGGGCGCTCGGCCTGGTCGACCCCGAGAAGGATGCCGACGGGCTGCACCCCCTCAACCTCGGGCGCCTCGTGCTCAACACCCCCGGCCCGCTGCCGTGCACCCCGCGCGGGGTGGTGGAGCTGCTGCACCGCTACGAGGTGCCGCTCGCCGGTGCGCGGGTCGCCGTCGTCGGCCGGGGAACCACGGTCGGCCGTCCGCTGGGCCTGCTCCTCACCCGCAGGTCGGAGAACGCGACGGTGACGCTGTGCCACACGGGCACGATCGACCTGCCGTCGCTCACGCGGCAGGCCGACGTGGTCGTCGCGGCCGCCGGGTCGCCCGGACTGATCACGGCCGACCACGTGCGTCCGGGCGCGGTCGTGGTGGATGTGGGGATCACGCGGACGGCCGCCGGCCTCGCCGGCGACGTCGACGCGTCGGTGTGGGACGTCGCGAGCCTGGTCGCACCCGTGCCCGGCGGCGTCGGGCCGATGACGCGCGCGATGCTGCTGACCAACGTCGTCGAACGGGCGGAGCACCTCGCCCGTGCCTAAGCAGCGGGGCCCGCGAACCCACTGGACCGACCGTTCGTTCGTGCACAAGGTGCTGGACGAGTGGCCGCTGCTGATCGTCCTCGGCGGCGTCGTCGTCGGCCTCGGAATCACGATGACGGGGCACTGGCGGATCGGTTCGACGGCGATCGGCCTGTCGGTGACCCTCGGAGGGGTGCTGCGCCTGATCCTGCCGAGGCCGGTGGCGAAGCTGCTCGGCGTCCGCAGCAGGCTCACCGACGTGCTCTGCTACCTGGTGGCCGGCCTCGGGATCCTCGCTCTCACCTGGGTCGTGCCGCCGCAGCGTTGACGCCGTCACGCACCGGCCCGCGCGGGATGCGGACGGACGTCACGGGGGCCCGGTCGCGCGACCGGGCCCCCGTGACATGCTCCGGCGGTGAGCCGGGGCGGGTCGATCAGATGAGACCGAGTTCGGTGACGGCCTTCCGCTCGTCGGCGAGCTCGGCGACCGACGCGTCGATCTTGGCGCGGCTGAACTCGTTGATCTCCAGCCCCTGCACGATGGAGTAGGAGCCGGAGGCGTCCACGGTGCACGGGAACGAGGAGATGAGTCCCTCGGGCACGCCGTACGAGCCGTCGGACGGCACGGCCATCGAGACCCACTCGCCCGCAGGGGTGCCCTTCACCCAATCGTGCATGTGCTCGATGGTCGCGTTCGCGGCCGAGGCGGCCGACGATGCCCCGCGGGCCTCGATGATCGCGGCTCCGCGCTTGGCGACGGTCGGGATGAAGGTCGACTCGATCCAGGCCTCGTCCGCCACGACCTCGGCGGCGTTCTTGCCGGCGACCTGGGCGTGGAAGATGTCGGGGTACTGCGTGGCGGAGTGGTTGCCCCAGATGGTGATGTGCGAGATATCGGTCACCGGCGCGCCCACCTTCTTGGCGAGCTGGGACGTCGCCCGGTTGTGGTCGAGGCGGGTGAGGGCGTTGAAGCGCTCGTTCGGGATGTCGGGCGCGTTGCTCATGGCGATGAGGGCGTTGGTGTTCGCCGGGTTGCCGGTGATGAGCACCTTGATGTCGGAGGCCGCGACCTTGTTCAGGGCCTTGCCCTGCGCCGTGAAGATGGCGCCGTTGGCGCTCAGCAGGTCACCGCGCTCCATACCCTTCGTGCGGGGCCGGGCGCCGACGAGCATCGCCAGGTTCACGCCGTCGAAGACCTTCTCGGGATCGTCGCCGATCTCGACGCCCGCGAGCGTCGGGAACGCGCAGTCGTCCAGCTCCATGACGACGCCCTCGAGCGCCTTCAGGGCCGGGGTGATCTCCAGCAAGCGGAGTTCGACGGGCTGGTCCGGGCCGAGCAGGGCACCGCTGGCGATGCGGAACAGCAGGCTGTAGCAGATCTGGCCGGCTGCTCCGGTCACTGCGATCTTGACGGGTTGACTCATTGGTTCCTCCAGCCGACGTTGGTTCTGGGCACGATTCGACGCTACCGCAATCCGGAGCAACGGGTGTGCGGGGAAAGGGGATCAGGGCACCTGTGCGGGAGGCGCGCGTCTCACCGCCCCATGGCCGATGCCGGCAGCGCGAGCTCGGACGGCGCGCGGCGGGCGGAGCCGGTCTCCGGGACGCCGCCCGCGTCGGCCGTCGGACGGGGCCGGGCCGGCCACGCGTGCAACGCGGCGACGGCCGGAAAGCGCCGCCGCAGCGCTGCCATCGCTGCGCACACGCCGAGCGCGATCACCGCCATGAGCGGCACGGCCACCGCGGGATCGTCCACCGAGAACTCGATCAGCACGTGGGCGGCGACACCGATCACGATCCAGTGGGTCACGTAGTAGATGAGGGAGTCCTGACCGAGACGGGCGAGGAGTCGTCCGCCGGGCCCGGTAGCGGCGCGGCGCGCCAGCGGCAGCCCCGCCACGATGACGGCCGCGACCCCGATGCCCGACAGCGGGGTGTACCGCAGCGGCAGGCCGATCGCCGAGGCGGTGGCCAGCGACACCGCGACGATGGCCGCGATCGCGGCGACGATGCGATGGGACGTCCACCTCCACGCGCCGGGGTGCCGGGCGGCCCACTCGCCCGCGAAGAACATGGCCAGGAGGAAGGCGAAGCGGACGACCTGCTCGTGGGCGGACACGCCGGCGACGACGAGGAGGAGCGGCACGCTCCAGGCGCGAACCGCGCGCGGCAGCACCAGCGCGAGGGCGTAGTAGACGCACAGGTAGGCGAGGTACCAGGTGTAGGTGGCGGGATTGACGACGACCTCGACGATCCGGGCCCGGCTCGGGTCGAGCTCGTGATCGATCCGGTCGGTCAGCAGGGTGTACCCGACGATCAGGGTCGTCCAGACCAGGTACGGCCACGCGACGGCGCGGAGCTTGCCGCTCAGGTACGCGCGGGGAGGCTTGCGCAGCGATCGTGGCAGCAATGCCCCCGACAGGAACATCAGCACCGGCATCCGGAACGGCGTCGCGGCCTCTGCCGGCCCGGTGAGCCACGCGGGGCGTTCGACGAGAAAGGAGTCCATCGCGATGGTGGCGTGGTAGAAGACGACGAGCAGGACGGCGGCCCCGCGCAGGATGTCCAGTTCCGGGCGTCGGCGCGCGGAGCGTTCCTCCGTGGCCGGGGTGACGGGGGAGAGCAGGATGATCCTCCTTCTCGACGCGTTCGTGGCGGCAGTCACCGTAACCAGCGCGGCTGTGCAGGAGCCGTGAGGCCACCGTCCGCGGATGCCCGGGGCGTGGAGGATCCGCTTCTCCCGCGAACGGCGCGAGGCGCTCAGGGCTGCGGTCCAGAGTGCTCGGGTCGTCCTTCGTGCTGGACCTCTCGCGTGCCTGCGCGGGCCGGTGCGGTCGGCCTGCTGGTCCTCCAATGCCTCGCCGCGGCGGGGGCCGTCGGCTGTGCGCTCCACCTCTGGCGGAGGCCCGACATCGACGCCGCGCACCTCCGCAACTGCACAGCCGGCGTGACTGGGCCGAAGAGCGCGGTCGACGTGGCCGGCGGCGGAGCACCGGCCTCTCCTCGCCGCAGTGGGGTGACCGCCAGGTTGTGCGGGTTGCCGAGCGGGTCTCGGCGGCCGGTGTGGGGTGACCACCAGGTTGCACGGGTTACGGCCTTCGGTTCTGGGGGTCGAATGCCGCGCAAGGTGGCGGTCATCGCACGGGCTCGGGGTCGCCGGGGCTGGAATGCCTCGCAACCTGGCGGTCAGCAGGGGAGCGACTCCGTGGCGCTCCGAGAGGCCGGGTCGGGTTGGTTCCTGCGTCTCGGGGTCGGGGTGTGGTGATGGGCGGGGTGGGGGCCTCTCCTCGCAGAGACCCGGTCGTGACGACGACGTTCGAAAACGAGGCCACCGGGTCGTGAGTCTCTCGTCTGCCGTGTCCTGGGGTCGGATGCCGGGCAGGGTGTCGATTCCGTGGTTGCGTGGCAGGCAGGAGGCGCCCGTGAGGGGAGGACGTCGGCGTGCTGGGCGACGCGGTCGATCATCGCTGCGGCGACGGCCCGGCCGCCGAGAGACCGGACAGGTGGGTCCTGTGATCCGGGGGCCGGAGCCGTGAGTGCGGACGGGACTGGCCCCGCCGAGCCTGCAGGACGGGTGGCTGCGACGCCCGGTCGCTGTGGAGGCCCGGTCGCTGTGCAGGCCCGATAACAGACCAGACCCGACCGCAGACCAGACCCGACCGCAGACCAGGCCCGACCCCAGAGCGAGGCCGACCGCAGAGCGGGGCCCGGGCCGGAGCCGGGACTCAGGAGAGGTGAGCGCGCATCTGGGCCACGACGGCGGCGAACCGCTTCTCGGGCAGACGTCCGCCCGTTCGCCGCACGGCCGCCGGGTCGACGCGGATCACCCGGTTCACGCGAGCCTCGCTCGGACGCCCGCCGCGATCCCAGTCGCCGGTGCCGATGTCGCACCAGAACCGGCCGGCCGACGCCTCCTGCCGGGCGTCCCTGTCGTGATCCTTGCTGGTGACGGGCAACGCGAGCAGCCACGGATCGTCCCGGCCGACGACCAGCACCGGCCGGTCCTTCCCCTGCGCGTGGTCCTCCTCGAACGGGACCCACGTCCACACCACCTCGCCGGGGTCGGCCTCGCCGTCGTCGCGGGGCGCGTACGACACCGGCGGCATCCCCTCGTAGTCCCCCGGGTAGGCGTCACCGGCGGCGGGCGGCGCACCGCGCGGGGTGGAGGTCCGCGACTCGGAGCGAGCCGGATGCTCCTGGCTCGCGGTGGCGGCGTTCAGCAGGTACCCGACGGCGCGGCCGAGCAGGCCCAGCAGTCCCCTGGAATCGCTCATGGTCTCGGTAACTCCTCAGCGCGGGATCGGCGGCGTGACGGGACAACCGTAACCGCCCGACAGCGTGGAGGGTTGATGTTGGTAGTCCAACATCAACCCTCCACGCTGTCCGCCGAGTCAGTCGAAGATGATCGTGCGGGCGCCGTCCAGCAGCACCCGGTGTTCCGCGAAGAGCTGCATTGCGCCGGACAGCGTGGCCGACTCCTGCCGCTGCCCGGCATCCACGAGCTGGCGAACCGTCATCTCGTGGTTCACCCGGACGACGTTCTGCTCGATGATCGGCCCCTCGTCCAGGTCGGCCGTCACGAAGTGTGCGGTCGCCCCGACGATCTTCACCCCTCGTCGGTGCGCCTGCCGGTACGGGTTGGCGCCCTTGAAGCCGGGCAGGAACGAGTGGTGGATGTTGATGACCCGCCCGGTCAGCGCCTCGCAGGCGCCGGGCGACAGGATCTGCATGTACCGGGCGAGCACGACGAGTTCGATGCCGAGGTCGCGGACGTGATCCAGCAGGGCCGCCTCGAATCTCTGCTTCGTCTCGGCGGTGACCTCGTGCCGCTCGAAGGGGACGCCGTAGAAGCCCGCCAGATCGGAGAGGTCGGGGTGGTTGCTCATGATGAGCGGGATCTCGATCGGCAGCAGGCCCGCCCGCTGACGGAAGAGGATGTCGTTGAGACAGTGCCCCGCCTTGGACACCAGCACGAGAGTGCGCATCCGGCGCTCGGCCTCGTAGAGCCGGTACCGACCGCCGACGTCCGCGGCGACCGGGTCGAGAGCGGCGCGGAGCCGCTGTTCGGACGCCTCGGTCTCGAACTGGATGCGCGTGAAGAAGCGGCCGGTGTCGAGGCTCGTGAACTGTTTGAGTTCGGTGATGTTGCCGGCTCCCCGCACGATGGCGCCGGTGATCGCGTGGACGATGCCGGGCCGGTCGGGGCACGTCAGCGTCAGGACCCAATGCTGGGTGTCGGGCATCTGCTCAGGGTATCGGCTGCGTGCCGGACCGGTCGATGAGTCCGTGAGCGTGAGGCTTCGGTAAGGTGCGGTCAAACCAAGCACGGAGGACACATGGCGAAGATCAAGGTCCAGGGGAAGGTCGTCGAACTCGACGGCGACGAGATGACGCGGATCATCTGGCAGTTCATCAAGGAGCGTCTCATCCATCCCTACCTGGATGTGGACCTTCAGTACTACGACCTCTCCATCCAGCATCGCGATGCGACCGACGATCAGGTGACCGTCGACGCCGCGAACGCCATCAAGGAGCACGGCGTCGGCGTCAAGTGCGCGACGATCACCCCCGACGAGGCACGCGTCGAGGAGTTCGGCCTCAAGAAGATGTGGCTGTCCCCGAACGGGACGATCCGCAACATCCTCGGCGGCGTGGTCTTCCGCGAGCCGATCATCATCTCCAACATTCCGCGCCTCGTCCCGGGCTGGACGAAGCCGATCGTCATCGGCCGCCACGCGCACGGGGACCAGTACAAGGCCACCAACTTCACGGTCCCGGGCGCTGGAAGGCTGACGATCACCTTCACCCCCGAGGACGGGTCCGCCCCGATCGAGCACGTCGTGGCGAACTACCCGGCCGCCGGCGGCGTCGCGATGGGCATGTACAACTTCGCCGATTCCATCCGCGACTTCGCCCGGGCCAGCTTCTCCTACGGTCTGCAGCGGAACTACCCCGTGTACCTGTCGACCAAGAACACGATCCTCAAGGCGTACGACGGGATGTTCAAGGACCTCTTCGCCGAGGTCTTCGCCGACGAGTTCAAGGCCGAGTTCGACGCGCGCGGCCTCACCTACGAGCACAGGCTCATCGACGACATGGTCGCGTCGGCCCTGAAGTGGGAGGGCGGGTACGTCTGGGCGTGCAAGAACTACGACGGGGACGTCCAGTCCGACACGGTCGCCCAGGGCTTCGGCTCGCTGGGGCTGATGACCAGCGTCCTCATGACGCCTGACGGTCGCACGGTCGAGGCCGAGGCCGCGCACGGGACGGTCACCCGGCACTACCGGCAGCATCAGCAGGGCAAGCCGACGTCCACCAACCCGATCGCGTCGATCTTCGCGTGGACCGGCGGGCTGAGGCACCGCGGCAAGCTGGACGGCACCCCCGAGGTGACCGGGTTCGCCGAGACGCTGGAGCAGGTCTGCGTCACGACGGTCGAGTCGGGCAGGATGACCAAGGATCTCGCCCTCCTCGTCGGCCCCGACCAGCCGTTCCTCACCACCGAGGAGTTCCTGGCGGCCCTCGACGAGAATCTCGCGGCGACGCTCGCCTGACAGCGGCGCTCAGGGCTGCGGGGTCACGGCCACACGGACGGCCCCGCGGCCTGCGGCGGCGAACGCGTCGTCCAGCCGGTGGAGGGGGTACGTCTCGCTCACCAGCGTGCCGAACGGATATTCGTCGCGCCGCCGCGAGATGAACGCGACGGCGGCGACGAGGTCGGCCGGGCGGTAGTTGTGGACGCCCGCGACCGTCAGCAGCCGGCGGACGATCCGTTCGGGGTCGAGCGACACGCCGGCCGTCGGGAACACGCTGCCGACCAGGACGGCGATCCCTGCGACGGCGAGCGATTCGACGCAGGTCCGCACCGCCGACGGGTGTCCCGACGCCTCGATCGCCGCCACGGGCGGCCCCAGGTCGTCCAGTGCCTTCGCCAGCGACTCGCGGCTTCCGTCGACGGCCGTGGGATCGACGACGGCCGATGCGCCGAAACGCCAGGCGAGTTCGCGCCGCCCGGGATCGGGGTCGGAGACGACGACCAGTGCGCCGCGGTCGGTGGCCAGAGCCGCGGCCGAGAGCCCGACCATCCCGGCGCCCGTGACGAGCACCGAGCGTCCACCCAACTCGGCGCGGTGGGCGGCCCTGGCCATGGCGGAGGCGGCTGTCGCCGTGCCGCAGCAGGCCGGCGCGAACAGCGCGGCGGGCAGGTCCTCCGGCACCGGCACGATCGTCGTTCCCGACCGAAGCTGGACGTGGGTGGCGAAGCCCCCGGACAGCGGCCAGGATTCCGAGAACGGCTGGTGCCCGTACTTGCGCAGCGTCGCGCACTTCTGCGGGAGGCCGTCCCGGCAGAGGTCGCACTCCCCACAGCTCACCGCCACCGACCAGACCACGCGTTGCCCGATCCGCACCGAGGACCCGTCGGACGCCTTCACCGCTCCCGCCGTCGCGACGATCCGGCCCACCTGCTCGTGCCCGAGGACGAGCGGTGCCCCGGCGGAGCGGTCCCCGTGGACCGTGTGGAGGTCGGAGCCGCAGACCGTCGCCGCCTCGACCCGCACGAGCGCCTCGCCGGGCGCGAGGAGCACCCGCGGCACCGTCACCGTGCGGTGCGGCGAGCCAGGGGCGCTCCACAGCATCGCGCTGGCGGGAGGTTCGAGGTCGAGGGGGACGGTGGCGGCCCGGGCGGTGGTGCTCACGGCAGTTCGAGCAGGAACCGCGGCAGGGCGGCGACGCTCTCGAGCACGGCATCGGCACCGGCCTCGGTGAGGCGTGCCAGGTCGTGGGAGCCGGTGAGGACCCCGACCACGGCGCCCGCGCCGGCGTTCCGGCCCGCGATCATGTCGCTGGCGGTGTCGCCCACGACGACCACCGACGAGACCGCCCGGGCCTTGGTGGCGACGATCGCCGAGAGGATCATGTCGGGTGCGGGCCGGCCCCGGCCCCCGGCGTCGGCCGGCGACAGCGCACCGTCCACGACCCATCCGAGGTGGGACAGGAGGGCGTCCCTCGTCGCCGGTGAGAAGCCGGTGGTGAGGACGACCCGCAGCCCGGCGTCCCGCAGCGCGGCGATCGCGGCCCCCGCCCCGGGCACCTCCTCGACGCCCTCGGTCTCGGCCAGTTCGCCGTAGGAGCGTTCGAACAGACGGTTCGCCTCCTGGGCCGCCGCCTCGTTGCCGGCGGTGAGGTGCCGGAAGACCGCGATCTTCGACTGGCCCATCGTGTCGTGCACGTACTGTGCCGCCGAGGCGAGCGGCATGTACGTGTCGAGGCCCGCCTCACGGGCCGTGCGGGCGAAGGCCCGCTCGACCAGTCCGTCGTCGCGGACGGTGGTTCCGGCCATGTCCATCACGACCAGATCGAACGAGGGGCGGTGCGCGTCGTCCCGTCGTGCCCGGCGTTCTGTGTTCCACGTGACTGTCATCATCTCTTCCTTGCTGTGAGTCGGGATCGGCAGGGTCATCGGAAGGTGTGGCGCATCCACATCGCCAGCGACTCCACGACGAGCACGGCCGCCAGGATCATGCCCACGATCGTCGTGACGAGCCCGTAGTTGGCGCCCTGGCTGGCGTTGAGCAGGTAGTAGCCGACACCGCCGGCGCCCACGATGCCGAGTGTCGTGGCCGCGCGGAGGTTCGTGTCGAGCATGTAGAAGGTGTGGCCGATCACGGCCCGCAGCCCCTGCGGCACGGTGGCGCCCGCATAGACCTGGCCGCGGGACGCCCCGGTCGCGGTCAGCGCGTGCTCCGGCCCCGGGTCGACCTCCTCCAGCGAGTCGGCGATGAGCTTGCCGAGCAGGCCGATGCCGCCGAAGGCGAGCGCGATCGTCCCGGCCTGCGCGCCGAGCCCGGTGATGACGATGAGGACGATCGCCAAGATGATCTCGGGGATCGCACGGATCAGCACGAGCAGCACCCGTGCCCCGCCCCGCACCGCCGGGTTGGGGGCGACGTTGCGGGCCGCGAGCGAGCCGATCACGAGCGAGAACGCCAGCGACAGGAGCGTCGCGGCGAGCGCGATGGCGATGGTCTCACCCATCGCGCCCATCATCCGGCCCGGCGAGTACGCGCCGACGTCCGGCGGCCAGAACTGCGCGGCCACCGGCGGGATCCTCCCCCAGACCGTGACGATGTCGCCCCAGGCGATGTCGCACACCCACACGCTCGCCGCCAGGACGGCGACTGCGGCCCAGCCCCAGCCGGTGTTCCTGGTGCGCGCCCTCGTCCAGGGACGGCGCAAGGCGCGTTCGACGTCCGACGGGACGGTCTGCGGGCGGGATCGCGGCCGGCGTGCAGGGCGTCCGGACGATGCGCCGAGCATGGCCGCGCGGACGCCGCTGGAGATGAACTCCATCACCACGCACAGCGCGAAGATCACGAGCGCGTACCCGAGCCCGAGCCCGTAGTCGAGCGCCTTGAACGCGTAGGACATCTGCATCCCGAGACCAGCGACGCCCACGTAGCCGAGCAGCACGGACCCGCGCAGGTTGATGTCGTTGCGGTGCAGCGTGGTCGCCACCCAGGACGGCAGCACCTGGGGGAGGACGCCCGCGGTGTACTCCTGCAGCCGGGAGCCGCCCGCCGCCCGGATCGCGAGGCGGGGGCCTTCGTCGATCTGCTCGATGGCGTCGGCGAACATCTTCGAGATCATCCCGACGGAGTGGAGGCCGATGGCGAGGATGCCGGGAAGCGTCCCGAGCGAGAACACGAGCACGAACACCATCGCGAGCACGACGTCCGGCAGGGCCCGGGCGAGGACGCCGACGAATCGCGCGACCGTGCGCACGAGAGGGTTCGGGGTGGTGTTGGCCGCGGCGAGGAATGCGACGGGGACCGAGAGGACGGCCGCGAGCGCCGTGCCGCACACCACGAGGCCGACGGTCAGCGCGGTCTGATAGGCGAGTTCGGCGGGCGCGGGGAACTGGATCGCCCCGATCCGGCGGATGAACCGCTCCGCGTTCGACCAGGACAGCAGCATCCGGCCGACGTCCAGTCGGATCCACAGCAGCGCCCACACGGCCGCGACGGCAAGCGCCAGGAGGACGAGCGATGCGACGACCCGCTCGACCGGCACCGGGGGGCGGGGGGCGCGGGAGGCGACGTCCCTCGCGCCGGGATCGTCCACCCGTCCGGGAGCGGTGTGCAGGGCGGTCATTCGCCGACCTTCACGCGGGACGGCCCACCCGGCCGATGCTCGGTGACGACGGCTTCGAGGGCGGCGATGTCGGCGGCCGACGCGGCCGGCCCGTAGATCCGCATGACCTCGTCCTTGGTGATCTCGAAGGTGGCGGCGTCCAGCACGACCCGTCCTTGCCGCAGGCCGACGACCCGGTCCGCCCAGGAGATCGCCAGGTCGACCTGGTGCAGGCTGCACAGGACGGTGAGGCTGCGCTCGGAGCCGATCTCGCGGATGAGATCCATGACCTGACGGCTCGAGTCGGGGTCGAGGGACGCGACGGGCTCGTCGGCGAGGAGGATCTCGGGATCCTGCATCAGTGCCCGGGCGATCGCCACGCGTTGCTGCTGGCCGCCCGACAGGGTGTCGGCGCGCTGGTAGGCCTGGCCCAGCAGGCCGACGCGGTCGAGATGGCCCAGCGCCGCGAGCCTGGCCGTCCGCGAATAGGACCACAGGCCCAGACGGGGGCCGCGGACGGAGGCGAGCGAGCCGGTCAGCACGTTCTCCAGGACGGTGAGCGAGCCGACGAGCTCGAACTGCTGGAAGATGAACCCGATCCGGCTGCGGAGCGTCCGCAGCGAGCGGCCGGACAGCGAGGACACGGGCTGTCCGAGCACCTCGACCGCGCCCGCCGTGGGCTGCTCGAGGCCATTGACGTGACGCAGCAGCGTGGACTTGCCGGACCCGGAGAGCCCGAGCAGGACGGTGACCTCCCCGGCCGGGACGGCGAGGGTCACGTCGTCCAGGGCGAGGGTCGTGTCGAAGCGCTTGCTGACACCGGCCACCGAGATCACGGGCCCGTCGGGCCGGGCGGTCTTGTTCATGTCCATCGCTGGTCGCCTTCCGGGTGGGGGACGGTGGAAGCACGCGGCGCGGCGGCCCGACCGATGGTCGCGCCACCGCGCACGCGGCGGAGTGAGCCGTGGCTCACTTCTGGCACTGCTTGGCCTGCGTCTTCTCGCAGATGCTGCGGATCGTGTCGTAGTAGGCATCGTCCACGGGCGAGGTGGCGTAGAAGACCTTCCGGAAGGCCTCGGTGTCGGCTCCGCTCACGCCGGCGGCGATGATGTCGTCGATGGTGACCTGCTGCAGGACGTCCTTGAGTTGCGACTGGATGTCGGCCGGGAGCGTGCTCGACATCACGATCGGCGCGCCCGGCACCATCGTCTTGGTGATGACCTTGACCTTGTCGGACTTGGCGACCTCGCTGTCCTCGGCGAAGCCCGCCTCGCATTCGGTGCCCTCGCCGACCTTCTGGACGCTGACGTCGTGCTTGCCTGCGAAGACGGGGGTGATGTCGGTGGTCGGATCGATGCCCTCGTTCAGCAGGTTGTAGCTCGGGAAGAGGTAGCCGGAGGTGGACGATGGGTCGACGAAGCAGACCTTCTTGCCCTTGAACTGCGCCAGCGAGGTGATCGAGGAGGATGCCGGGGCGATCGCCATCGAGTAGTAGCCGGGCTCCTGGCCCTTGACCGTGATGATCGACGAGATGGGGGTGAGCTTGGCGCCGTTGTTCGTCGCCGTGACGTACGTGAAGCCGGAGAACGACGCGACGTCGATCTTGCCGGCGATCGCTGCCTCGATGAGCGCGGCGTAGTCGGTGGACTCGTGGTACTGAACCGTCTTGCCCGTCTTGGTGGCGATGTAGTCCATGAGCGGCTGGTAGTTCGTCTGCGTGCTGACCGAGTCGGGCACCACGCCGAAGACCAGTGTGTTCGAATCGACCGCGAACGTGCCCGCGTCGGTGGTGGGCTCCGCCGTCGGAGAGGAGCAGCCGGTGACTCCGGCGACCAGCAGCAGCGAGCCGAGGAGAGCGGAGAGGACGGCGACGAATCTGGCTTTCATCTGGACCTTTCGGATTCGATTGACGAGGCCACAGTGGCACCGCCGTCGGGCCGCGCTGCCGGGGGGATGCGAGCTTTCCAACAGCGTTCAGCAGATGTTGCGCCCTGTGTCGTCTTGGACACCTGGGCGTCGCGCGGGTGTTGCGGTGCGGAAACCTCGCCGTCCGACGTCCGTCATGGGCCATCTGGATGATCGTGCCTGCAGATATGCCTTTGCAGATGGAGATGATGACGCATGGATCGGGACAATGTCCTGCTCACGCCGGGACCGCTGACGACGACTCTGCGCACCAAGCTCGCGATGTTGCGCGACTGGGGCTCGTGGGACGCGGGCTTCAACGAGCTCACCGCTCGCGTGCGGGGCAGACTGCTGGACATCGTCCATGGCGGGGACACCCATGTGGTGGTGCCGCTCCAGGGGAGCGGGACCTTCAGCGTCGAGGCCGCCGTCGCCTCGGTGGTGCCGCGGGACGGCCACCTCCTGGTGCTGGACAACGGCGCCTACTGCAGGCGCATGGGCCGGCTGGCGACGCTGATGGGACGACGGACGACGGTCTCTGTCCAGCCCGAGAACGCCCCGGTCGATCCGGAGGTCGTGGCCGGCCTGCTGGAGGCCGATCCGACGATCACGCACGTGGGCTACGTCCACTGCGAGACGGGGACAGGGGTCGTCAACCCGTTGCAGGAGGTGTCCGACCTGTGCCGGCGTACCGGCCGGGGACTCATCATCGACGCGATGAGCTCGTTCGGCGCTCTTCCGCTCGATGCCCGCGCGCTGCGGTTCGACGCGCTCGTCGCGGCGAGCGGCAAGTGCCTGGAGGGCGTGCCCGGCATGGGGTTCGTCCTCCTCCGTTCGGAGATCCTCGCCGCCTGCGAAGGACGCAGCCACTCCCTGTCCCTGGACCTGTACGACCAGTGGGCGTATATGGAGCGCACGGGACAGTGGCGTTTCACGCCGCCGACGCATGTCGTCGCCGCCCTGGACGAGGCCGTTGCCCAGTTCCTGGAGGAGGGGCAGCGGGAGCGGCTGGCCCGCTACACGGACAACCTCCGGACCCTTCTGGACGGGATGGGCGCGCTCGGCTTCCGGACGTTCCTCGATCCCGCGGATCTGTCCCCGATCATCGTCACGTTCCACGCCCCGTCGGACCCGCGGTATGACTTCCGGACCCTGTACGAGGGGACGAGGCGGCGCGGCTTCATCCTCTACCCGGGCAAGCTGACCGAGGTCGAGACCTTCCGGGTCGGCTGCATCGGGGCCATCGGCCGCACCGAGATGGAGCAGGCCGTCGACGCGATCGCTCGCACGCTCGCCGAGGCCGGGGTCACCCGCGTCTCCTGACGGCGTCCGCGGGGCGAACCGCGGTGAGCGAGGCCGGTTCGACCCGGGGCGCGCCCCGCTCCGGGTCGACGCGGTGCCGTCCTCACGCGCCGTCCTCAGGCGGTGTTGACCGCCAGGTTGTGAGGCATACCGGCCCGGTGAGGGCGACCCAGGGGAGATGACCGCCAGTCTGTGAGGCATACGGCACCTCCGCCGGGCCTGGTATGCCTCACAACCCGGCGGTCACCCACAGCGACCGGAGCAACCTGGCTGGTATGCCTCGCAACCTGGCTGGTATGCGGCCGCAGATGGCGACGGAGGAGGTGCCCGAGGAGGAGGCAGCCCCTTCGGGGAGCTTCACGCCGAAGGGTGCGACGGGATGGGTCACAGGGTCGCGGCGCGGCCCATCTGGACGACCTTCCAGCCCGCGGCCTGCCAGCGGGCGCGGTCGAGCTTGAGGCGCCCGTCGATCAGCACCCTGTTCCTCACCAGCCCGGCGCAGTCGGCGGGATCGAGCTGGCGGAACAGCGGCCACTCGGTGAGATGGAGGACGAGCTCGGCGTCGCGCAGGCAGTCCTCGACGGTCTCGGCCTGGGTGAACGACGGGCCGGACACCTGCGCCTCGGGGTCGTAGATCCAGACGTCGGCGCCGGCCGCGGCGAGATGGTCGGCGACGGTCAGCGCCGGGCTGTTGCGGGTGTCGTCGGTGCCGGGTTTGAACGCCGCCCCGAGGACGGCCACCTTCCGCCCGGCGATGTCGCCGCCGAGTTGCGCGATCGCCAGCTCGGCCACCTCGGCGCGCTGCCCCTCGTTGATGGCCTCGACGGATGCGATGAAGTCGGCGAGGACGTCCACCCTCAGCTCCCCGGCCCGTGCGGCGAGCGCCCGGATGTCCTTCGGCAGGCAGCCCCCGCCGAAGCCCAGCCCCGCGTTGAGGAACTCCCTGCCGATCCGGGTGTCGTGGCCGAGGGCGTCCGCCAGCAGCGTCACGTCGCCACCGGCGGCCTGGCACATCTGCGCCATGGCGTTGATGAACGAGATCTTCGTGGCGAGGAAGGCGTTCGCCGCCACCTTGATCAGCTCGGCGGTCGCGATGTCGCACTCCACGACGGGGACGCCGTCGCTGATCGGGATCGCGTACACCTCGCGCATCGTCTCGAGCGCCTGCGCGCTGCGGGTGCCGAGGACGATGCGGTCGGGGCTGAGGGTGTCGGAGACGGCGAACGCCTCGCGCAGGAACTCGGGATTCCACATCACCTCGACCCCGGCGCCCGGCGCGAGCCGGTCGAGGCGCTGCTGCAGGAGGGGCGCCGTCCCGACCGGGACGGTCGACTTGCCGGCGATGAGGGTGGGCCGCGTCAGCAGCGGGCCGAGCGACTCGACGACCGACCACACCTGCGACAGGTCCGCCGCGCCCGACTCCGACTGGGGCGTCCCGACGCACAGGAAGTGGACGTCGGCCCAGTCGGCGATCTCGCGATAGTCGGTGGTGAACCGCAGCCGGCCCGACGCGGTGTGCTTGGCGAGGAGCGGCTCGAGGCCCTCCTCGAAGATCGTGGAGTGGCCGGACGCGAGGACCGCGACGCGGCCGGGATCGACGTCGACGCCGATGACCCGGTGCCCGAACTCCGCCATGCCCGCGGCATGAGCCGCGCCGAGATAGTTCGTGCCGATGACCGCGACATTCAATGGCATGGCGCCCATGCTTCCACAGGCGCGAGGAACGCGCGTCCCGGTGGACACCTACGGCCACGTCGCACGGATCGCCGCGCCCGAAGTCCTCGGTGCAGCCGGTCGGCGGCCCCGAGCCGGCATCGCCCCGCCGGCGCGCCCGGCCCGCGCCTGGTCGCGGCGGGCGCAGGAGTTCGCGCCCGATGCCTGGAGCAGATGACCGCCCAGGATGATGCACGCTGCCGCGAGCCTGGCGCAGCGGCTCTGGTGCAGGACGCCGCCGGACGTCGCGGAGCGTCCGGCGGATCGGGGGTCCGCTAGCCTGTAGAGGGTGAGTGACAGACGGTTGTCGACAGGTCCACATGGCTGACACGCTGCAGAACGTCGGGCTGATCCTGCTGTTCATCGTCATCGGCGGCGTCTTCGCGGCGGCCGAGATGGCCCTGGTGTCCCTCCGGGACAGCCAGATCAAGGGGCTGGCCGGCAAGGGCAAGCGCGGCCAGACGGTCGTCCGCCTCGCGGAGGATCCGAACCTCTTCCTCTCGGCCGTGCAGATCGGCGTCACCCTGTTCGGCTTCCTGTCGGCGTCGTTCGGCGGCGCCACGCTGGCCGACGAACTCTCACCGGTCTTCGTGGGGTGGGGCGTGCCGGAGTCCGTGGCATCCCCTCTCGCGCTCGTCGTGATCACGCTCGTCATCTCGTACTTCTCGATCGTCATCGGAGAGCTCACGGCGAAGCGGCTGGCGATGCAGCGGGCGGAGGCCTTCGCGATGGGTCTCGCGCCGATGGTCTCCGTCATCGCCACGGTCGCCCGGCCGATCATCTGGTTCCTCGGCGTGTCGACCGACGTCCTCGTGAGGCTCCTCGGCGGCGATCCCAAGGCCAGTCGCGAGGAGGTCACCGACGAGGAGCTGCGCACCATGGTGGGCCAGTCGCAGACCCTCGGCGACGAGGAGCGGCAGATCATGGACGAGGTGTTCGCCGCCGGTGAGGTGAGCCTGCGGGAGGCGATGGTGCCGCGCACCGAGGTGGACTTCCTCGACGGCGACCTGCCCGCGTACAAGGTCCTGAACGAGGTGCGCAGCGGCACCCACTCGCGCTACCCGGTCACCGGGGCGACGACCGACGACATTCTCGGGTTCGTCCACGTCCGGGACCTGTTCGATCTCGATCCGGCAACGCGCAACACCCCGGTGGGCCAGCTCGTCCGGCCGATCCTCGCCCTGCCGCAGAGCATGCGGGTGCTGCTCGCGCTCACGCAGATGCGCAAGCAGGGGTCGCACCTGGCGGTGGTGAAGGACGAGTACGGCGGCACGGCCGGCATCGTCAGTCTGGAAGACCTGGTCGAGGAGCTCGTCGGCGACATCACCGACGAGTACGACGCGGTGGACGCGACCGGTCCGCTCGAGGCGAACGACCTCGACGGGCTGATGACCCTGGAGGAGTTCGCGGAGCGGACCCGTCTCATCCTGGAGGAGGGTCCGTACGACACGATCGCCGGGTACCTCATGGCCCGGATCGGGCGGCTGCCCTCCGTGGGCGACGCGATCGAGGTCGACCTGCCGGTCGTGGATTCCTCCGAGCGGGTCCGGGTGGAGATGACCGTGACGGCGCTCGACGGACGCCGCGCGGCGCGGCTGCTCGTCCGCCGGATCGCGCCCGGGACGGCCGACGACGTCCCTTCCTGACGCCGCTCCCCTCCTCGACATGCGCCGAACGCTCTCAAACCGCCGGATTTCGGCGCTTTTCCGCCAGCTTGGGAGCGTTCGACGGGTCGGCTGGGCAAAGCAGTAGGCTCCCGGCGTGGCGTACGATCCCGACGGGTCGCTCCTGCTCACCTCCCCGGACGTCGGCGACCTCCTGCGCACCGCGGTCGAGCACGCGGGCGGCTGCCTCGTGTCGTGGCGGCTGGACCATGTCGACGCCAATCCCGGACTGTCGACGACCGCGACCTACGCCGCCGTCGTCGACTGGGCGTACGGCCGGCGCGAGGAACTGCTCGGCGCGAGCGCCCGTGCCGGGCGGCTCACCCGCGGCGATCACAGGGCCGAGGTGTTCTTCGACGGCGAGCGCGAGGTCGCGGTGTGGCTGTACCCGAAGGACCCGGATCTCCCCGGCCTCGTGCGGGCGGCCTACGCCGACGACATGGCATCGATCCTCAACGAGTCCCGCGTCTTCACCTTCCGGATCCGGCCCGAGGACGTCCGCCTCGACATGATCGGCTACCGTCCGCGGCGGCGGGCGGTGCTCAAGGCGACGGTCGCGCGGCACCGCACCGTGCTGTACACGAAGGTGCTCCGTCCCGGCCCGTTCGCCGCCGTGAAGCGACGCCACGAATTGCTCCTCGGAGCCGGCGTCCCCGCCCCCGTCATCGCGGCCGCGACCCCCGACAACCTGCTCGTGCTGCGACGACTGCCCGGGGTGCCGCTGGCACGGGCGGTCTTCGAGCCGCAGGATCCGTGCACGGCCGAGAACCTCATCGAGGTCCTCGACTCGATGCCGGCCGGGATCGCGGGCCTGGAGCGCCGTCCTCCCTGGGCGGACGCCGTCGCCCACTACGCCACCATGGTGACGCGGGCGCTGCCGGGCCAGGAGCGCCGGCTCGCATGGATGGTGCGCCAGATCGAGGCCGGTCTGAAACCGATCCCGCCCGGCTCCGAACCCACCCACGGGGACTTCCACGAGGGGCAGCTTCACGTCATGGGGGGACGGATCTGCGGGATCCTCGACGTCGACACGGCCGGTCCCGGGTCGCGGGCCGACGACCTCGCGTGCCTGATCGCCCACCTGTCGACGGTCCAGCGGATGAACCACCAGCAGGCGTCCAGGGTGCACAGCCTGATCCGCGCATGGGTGCCGGTCTTCGACGAACGGGTCGACCCGACCGAGCTGCGACTGCGGGCGGCGGCCGTCATCATCTCGCTGGCCACCGGCCCGTTCCGGACCCAGGAGGCGAACTGGCAACGGGAGACGTCGAAGATCGTGGATGCCGCCGAGGCGCTCGTGCGGCAGGTCACCTGAGGCGGAGCCTCCGTCCGCCGTCACGATTGACCCCCTACCACCCGGACCCCCGCACCAAGGTGCCTCGGTAATCTCCAGGAGCGGAAGCGCGGTCGGAACCTTGCGGACTAGGCTCGTGCCCATGACCGACACACCGCTGCAATTAGCCAGCGACTTCGCATCCCCCACACGAGAGGATTGGGAGGCTGAAGTCCTGAAGGTCCTCAACAGAAGGCGGCCGGAGGGTAAGGAACTCACCATCGAGCAGGCGATGACCCGCCTGCGCACCGTCACCGTTGATGGGCTGACCATCGAACCGTTGTACACGCGCCTCGAGGAGCATCTCGGGCATCCCGGGGTGGAGCCGTTCACCCGCGGCGCGAGGGTCCGCACGGGCGCCGTCCAGACCTGGGACGTCCGCCAGCTCCACGAGGACCCCGACGTGGCCTTCACGAACCAGCAGGTGCTGAAGGACATGGAGCGGGGCGCGACGGCGCTGCACCTGCGCATCGACCCCGACGCCATCGCCCCCGCCGACGTCCCGGCCGCGCTGAACGGGTTCCGGCCCGAGCTGGCGCCCCTGTCGGTCAGCAGCCTCACCGACCATGTGGCCGCAGCCACCGCTCTCAGGGACTTCTGGGAGGGCAACGACCCGGCCAAGATGCACGGCAACTTCGGCATCGACGGTCTGGCGCAGGCAGCGCTCCAGGGAACCGCCGCCGACCTCGGCCCGCATCGCGAGTGGGTCCAGATCGCCCTCGGCTACGGCCATGTGCGGGCGCTCACGGTGGACGTCCTGCCCTACGACAACGCCGGTGCGAGCGACGTCCAGCAGCTCGGCTATGCCATCGCGACCGGCATCGAGTACCTGCGCGACCTGGAGGCGGCCGGGATCGCGCCCGAGGTGGCCTTCTCGCAGATCCAGTTCAAGGTCAGCGCCGACGCCGACCAGTTCATGACCATCGCCCGGCTCCGGGCGCTGCGCGCGCTGTGGGCACGTGTCGGCGAGGTCGTCGGCGTACCGGCCGGCAAGCGCGCCGCGCTGCAGCACGTCGTCACCTCGCGGCGGATGTTCACCCGCGATGATCCGTACGTGAACCTGCTGCGCATCACGATCGCCGCGTTCGCCGCGGCCGTCGGCGGTGCCGAGCGGATCACGACGCTGCCGCACGACACCGTGCACGGGCTGCCCACCGATTTCAGCCGCCGCATGGCGCGCAATGTCCAGTTGCTGGTCAGCGAGGAGTCCAACATCGGGCGCGTCGCGGACCCGGCCGGCGGCTCCTGGTACGTCGAGGCGCTCACGAAGCAGCTCGGCGACAAGGCGTGGGCGCTGGTGCAGGACATCGAGTCCGAGGGCATGATCGCCGCGCTGGCGAGCGGCAAGGTCGCCGACCAGATCGGTGAGGCGAACGCCGAACGGGCCACGCGCCTGGCGAAGCGCACGCAGCCGATCACCGGGGTCTCGATGTTCCCCCAGACCACCGAGCCCGAGGTCGAGGTACGCCCGCGGCCGGCCGCTCCCGAGCTCGGAGGCCTCCGGCCGGTCCGTGACTCCGAGGTGTTCGAGGCGCTGCGCGATCGTTCCGCGACGGGTGCGCCGGAGGTCTTCCTCGCGTGCCTGGGAGCGCGTCGCGACTTCGGGCCGCGGGAGATGTTCACCACGGCGCTGCTCAACGTCGGCGGCATCGCGACGCCGTCCAGCGAGGGCGGGACGCCTGCCGAGATCGCCGCGCGAGCGGCGGGCCGGAAGTTCGCCGTCCTGTGCTCGTCCGGCAAGGTCTACGCCGAGCAGGCGATCCCCGTCGCCACGGCGCTGAAGGAGGCCGGCGTCGAGACCGTCTACATCGCCGGCAGCAGGAAGGAGGCCGCGTCCGCCGAGGCCGACACGGTCCTCGACGGCGAGGTCTTCGCCGGAATGGACGTCGTCGCCTTCCTGGGCGACGCGCTCGACAAGTTGGGAGTTGCGAAATGAGCACGATCCCGCGGTTCGACGCCGTGGACCTGGGCGCGATGGAGGCCCCGGCGGACTCGGAGGCGCAGTACGAGGAACTCCTCGCCGGTGTCCCGAACTACAGCCACGGCTGGCAGACGCCGGAGCACATCCTCGTTCCGCCGCTGTTCGGCGACGAGGCGTACGAGGGTCTCGACTTCCTCGGCACCTACCCGGGCATCCCGCCGTTCCTGCGCGGCCCGTACGCCACGATGTACGTCAACCAGCCGTGGACGATCCGCCAGTACGCGGGCTTCTCCACGGCCGAGGAGTCGAACGCCTTCTACCGCCGCAACCTCGCGGCCGGCCAGAAGGGCCTGTCCATCGCGTTCGACCTCGCCACCCACCGCGGTTACGACTCGGATCATCCGCGGGTCACCGGTGACGTCGGCATGGCCGGCGTGGCCGTCGACTCGATCCTCGACATGCGGCAGTTGTTCGCCGGCATCCCGCTGGACTCCATGTCGGTGTCGATGACCATGAACGGCGCGGTGCTCCCGGTGCTCGCGCTGTACATCGTGGCGGCCGAGGAGCAGGGGGTGAAGCTGGAGCAGCTCGCGGGCACGATCCAGAACGACATCCTCAAGGAGTTCATGGTCCGCAACACCTACATCTACCCGCCTGCCCCGTCGATGCGGATCATCTCCGACATCTTCGCGTTCACCAGCGCGAACATGCCGAAGTTCAACTCGATCTCGATCTCGGGCTACCACATGCAGGAGGCCGGGGCCACCGCCGACATCGAGATGGCCTACACGCTGGCCGACGGTGTGGACTACATCCGGGCCGGGGAGTCGGTGGGGCTGAAGGTCGACCAGTTCGCGCCGCGGCTGTCGTTCTTCTGGGCGATCGGCATGAACTTCTTCATGGAGGTCGCCAAGATGCGTGCCGCGCGTCTGCTGTGGGCGCGCCTCGTGCGGCAGTTCGGGCCGAAGAACCCGAAGTCGATGTCCTTGCGGACCCATTCGCAGACGTCGGGCTGGTCGCTGACCGCGCAGGACGTGTTCAACAACGTCGGGCGCACCTGCCTGGAGGCCATGGCGGCGACCCAGGGACACACGCAGTCCCTGCACACCAACGCCCTGGACGAGGCCATCGCGCTCCCGACCGACTTCTCGGCGCGGATCGCCCGCAACACCCAGCTCTTCATCCAGCAGGAGTCGGGCACCTGCCGCGTCGTCGATCCGTGGGCCGGCAGCGCCTATGTCGAGCGGCTCACCTACGAGCTCGCGAAGAAGGCCTGGGGCCACATCCAGGAGGTCGAGGCGGCCGGCGGCATGGCGAAGGCCATCGAGGCCGGCATCCCGAAGATGCGTATCGAGGAGGCCGCCGCGCGGACCCAGGCCCGCATCGACTCGGGCCGGCAGCCGCTCATCGGCGTCAACAAGTACCGCGTCGAGGACGATGTCACGCCGGAGGTTCTGAAGGTCGACAACCGCAAGGTGCGCGGGGAGCAGATCGCGAAGCTGGAGCAGCTCCGCGCCGAGCGGGACGAGACCGCCACCCAGGCGGCGCTGGAGAAGCTGACCTGGGCCGCGGCGAACCCCGACTCGACCGATCCGGACCGCAACCTGTTGAAGCTGACGGTCGATGCGTGCCGTGCCAAGGCCAGCCTGGGCGAGGTGTCCGACGCGCTGGAGAAGGTGTTCGGGCGCTTCACCGCGCAGATCCGTACGATCAGTGGCGTGTACAGCACCGAAGTCGGGTCGAACGAAAAGGTGGCCGAGGCGCGCAAGCTCGTCGAGGACTTCGAGGCCGCGGAGGGCCGTCGCCCCCGTATCCTCGTCGCCAAGATGGGCCAGGACGGCCACGACCGTGGGCAGAAGGTCATCTCGACGGCCTTCGCGGATCTCGGCTTCGACGTCGACGTCGGCCCGCTGTTCGAGACCCCGGCCGAGGTGGCGCGGCAGGCCATCGAGGCCGACGTCCACGTCGTCGGCGTGTCGTCGCTGGCTGCCGGTCACCTGACGCTCGTGCCGGCGTTGCGCAAGGAACTGGACGACCGCGGTCGTCCCGACATGATGATCGTCGTCGGCGGCGTCATCCCCCCGCAGGACTTCGACGAGTTGCGGGAGGCGGGCGCCGATGCGATCTACCCGCCCGGGACGGTCATCCCCGACGCGGCGGTCGAGGTGTTGAAGAAGCTGCGCGCCCAGCAGGAGGTTCAGCAGTAGTGCGTGGCCAGATGATGGGTGCCGCGGAACTGGCGGAGCAGGTGCTCGCCGGTTCCCGGCCCCACATCGCCCGGGCCATCACGCTGGTGGAGTCCAGCCGGTCCGATCATCGTGTGCGCGCGCGAGAGATGCTGCGGCTACTGCGTCCGCACGCGGGCAACTCGGTCCGTGTCGGCATCTCGGGCGTGCCCGGGGCCGGGAAGTCGACCTTCATCGACGCCCTGGGCATGAAGCTCATCGGGCAGGGACACAAGGTCGCCGTCCTGGCCGTCGACCCGTCGTCCACCCGCACGGGTGGGAGCATTCTGGGCGACCGCACCCGGATGGCCAAGCTGGCCGCGAGCGACTCCGCCTTCGTGCGGCCGTCGCCGAGCGCCGGGCATCTGGGCGGCGTCGCGCGTGCGACCCGCGAGTCGATGATCGTCGTGGAGGCGGCCGGCTTCGACGTCGTCCTCGTCGAGACGGTGGGCGTCGGGCAGTCCGAGGTCGCCGTGTCCGGCATGGTCGACACGTTCCTGCTGCTGACGCTGTCGCGTGCCGGCGATCAGTTGCAGGGCATCAAGCGCGGCATCCTCGAGATGGCCGACGTCATCACGGTCAACAAGGCCGACGGCGACCACGAGGGCGAGGCCCGCGTGACCGCCCGCGAGCTGCGGATCGCGATGAAGCTCATCACGTCCGATCCGAACGCGCGGCGCCCACCGGTCCTGACGTCGAGCTCGTACACGGGCATGGGTCTCGACGAGGTGTGGGAGGCGATCCTGGAGCACCGCCAGTACCTCGAGGTGGGCGACGGGCTGGCCAAGCGTCGTGCCGCCCAGCAGCTCGACTGGCTGTGGTCGCTCGTCAACGGCGAGATCCTCGACGGGGTGAAGCGGTCGGCGCGGGTGAAGTCGGTCGTCCCCAGCATCGAGGCGGAGATCACCGGTGGGGAGCTGTCCGCCCTGGAGGGCGCCGAGGAGATCGTGAAGGCGTTCGTCATGGACGTGGGCGCGCTGTGGCCCGGCGAGGCGGCCGTCGACTGACGGCCGGGTTCCGACACGCGCGCTGTCCGGGGGCAGTTGGTCACTTCTGCGAGGGTTCTGCCCTCCGGCACCCGTGATTGGTCACAACGTGCACGCGGGCCCGAGGAGGATCCGTTCGCCGATGCGGACGATGCCGTCGAAGTAGGCGTCCGGCTCGACGCTCTCACCGAGGTGGCCGAACCGCTCGCTGATCACCGCGCCCATCACGAGGTGCCAGGCGGCGAGCCCGGCAAGGATCCACTCCGGGCCCAGCGTCACGCCATCGGCGGCGAGGAACGTCTGCACGGCCGGGAGCGCCCGTTCCGCCGCGTCGCGGTAGGAGTCGGCGGCCGGCGGTCGCCGACCGGCCGCCGCGGCGTCGGCTCCCAGGTGCGCGAGGAGGAGATGGACCCGCGTGCCGGGTTCGGTCGTCCGCTCGGCGGGGGCGTGGTAGCCCGGCACCGGGGTGCCGAAGATGAGCGCGAACTCGTGCGGATGGGCCGACGCCCAGTCCCGGATCGCGTGGGCGATGGCGCGCCACCGTCCGTGCAGGTCTGTGGCTCGTACGCGGTCGTGGGCGTCCTGGACGGTGTCGGCCAGATCGCCATGGGCGTGCGCGACGAGCATCGTGAGCAGGTCGTCGCGGTTCGCGACGTACCGGTACAGCGCGGACGGCACGAGGTCGAGTTCGCGCGCCAGCCCTCGCACGGTCAGCGCATCGCTGCCGCCGTCGGCCAGCAGGCGCAGGCCTGCGGTCAGCACGGCTCGCTGTGTGGTCTCCCGGCGCTCGGCCCGAACCCCCATGTTCCCCCCAGATCGTGAACGGTGTTCTTGCATTCTGCCACGCTTGCCGGAATCGAACCTTCCTGGCGTGGAGGGTTGATGTTGGACTACCAACACAAACCCTCCACGCTATGAGGGGTAGGCCTGAATCGTGAACGGTGTTCTTGATTTTGGCTGCGCGCTGTGCTTCCCTGGTCGTAACGGAGAACGATGTTCACTGATTGGGGGAGTGTCATGGGTCACCATCTCGTCGTCGGAGCCGGCGGCATCGGCCGGGCCACTGCGCAGCGACTGCGCGACCTGGGGCAGGAGGTGACCGTCGTCTCGCGATCGGGCCCGCGGAACCTGCCCGCCGACATGCAGGGGCTCGCCCTCGACATCACCGACGCCGGCGCGCTCGCCCACGCGGCGGAGGGCGCGGCCAGCATCGTCAACGCGGTGAACCCGGCGCAGTACTGGCGCTGGAGCGAGGAGTGGCCGCCGATGGCCGACGCCTTCCTCGCCGCCGCCGAGCGGTCCGGGGCGGGGCTGGTCACCGTCGGAAACCTGTACCCCTACGGGCCGGTGGACGGACCCATGCGCGAGGACACTCCGGAACGCGCGTCGGGCGCGAAGGGGCGGCTCCGGGCGTCGATGTGGCGCGCGGCGCTGAACGCTCACGAACAGGGACGCGTGCGCGCCACCGAACTGCGGGCCTCGGACTACACCGGGCCCGGGGCCGGTGGCGGACAGTCCTTCCTCAACACCTACGCGATCGTGCCGGCGATCGCCGGGAAGGCGGTGCGCATGCCCATGGGCGACGTCGACGTCCCTCACTCCTGGACGTACCTGCCCGACATCGGCGCCCTGGCGGCGGCCCTCGCGACGGGCGAGGGGTGGGGACGGCTGTGGCATGTGCCGACGGAGCCGGCGCGCTCGGTGCGCGAGGTGGTGACCGATATCGCCCGGCTGCGCGGCACGAGCGTGCCGAAGGTCTCGGCACTGCCGCGGTTCGTGGTGACGGCCGGAGGCGTCTTCTCCCCGCTGCTGCGGGAACTGCGGGAGACCAGGCATCAGTTCGAGCGGCCGTTCGTGCTCGACTCGTCGGCCGCCCAGGACGAGTTCGGCCTCACGCCGACGCCCTGGGAGGACCAGCTTCGCGCGTGCCTCGCCGATCCCGTCCTGGCGCCGTGACATCCGGGCGGCGGGGTGGGCCCGGGGCGGCGCCGGGCGCCCCGGCCAGGGTCGGACCGGAGCTCTCGTCCTGGAGAGCGTCGCACCGGCCATCGGGCATCACGCGGTGACGCCGCTCCACGAGCGGCGGCCGGCTGCGTCGCTCGCGGGGTGGGGGCAAATCGTTCGGAATCCCTTGCGTGGTTGACGCCTGGACCGTCCAGCCCTAGGTTCTGCTCATGGGAAAGACATCGATCCGACCGGGCGCCGGGTGGCGCCTGCTGGCCTCGGCGATGGCCGTTGCAGCGCTGACGACGGGCTGCACCAGCACGCCGGGCATTACCGAACCCCCTGCCACCTCCCCGTCGGCGGACGGCACGCGGCCTGCCTCGACGGCCTCCCCGTCGGCGAGCGGCAGTGCGACGCTCCCCGTGCTCGCGATCCGCTCCGATGACGATGCCGTGGAGAGGGCGTCCGGGCACGGCCGGCGGTCCTTCACCTACACCGTCGATTCCGGGACGTACGCGATGTACCTGGTGTGCCGCGGCTCGTCGGCCGTGTCCGTGAGCGCGTCGGGCGCCACATCGACCTGGGAGGTGCCGTGCGATGAGGTCGTCTCCCGGAGGATGATCGTGACCGAGCCGGCGACGGTCGATGTCACCCTCGACGCGGCCGACGCGACCGAGTGGGCCTTCGTCTTCGCCGTGCCGCGATAGCCCGGCGGCGCACGGCTCGCTCACAGGTGCTGTGACCGGTTGGTAACCTGACGGGCGACGCCCACCGCGTGACGGGGTAACCAGGGTGAGCCGGGGTGTCCACGAGGTGAGCATGGGTGATTCCCGGGCAAGTGTCCGTGTCCATGCCGTAAGGGCTTCGGGCGGGTGCGGCCGTGGACGCCCGAACCGCCATCGCGAGGCGGTCGGCGGTAACTTAGGCTGGCCTCGCCTCCGGGGTCCGGGGGAACTAGGTTACAAAGGCATATCGACCCGTCCGGCACGGTGCCGCCGGAGGTGGCGAAGGTCTAGTGTGTCGCTCACAGCCGGCCCCTGCCGGGCGGCAAGACTTCCAGCCAAGGAGGCTCCTTCGTGAAGAAAGCTCTGGTGATCCCCGCGGCGCTGCTCGGTGCGGCGGCTTTGACGATGAGCGGGTGTTCGACGCCGCCGTCCGCCACGACGGCGGAGACGACCGCCGCCCCGAAGATCGACTACATCGCCTGTATGGTCTCCGACTCCGGCGGCTTCGACGACAAGTCCTTCAACCAGACGTCGCACGACGGCCTCATCAAGGCACGCGACGAGCTGGGCGTGCAGACCAAGGAGGTCGAGTCCACGAACACGAAGGACTTCGAGAACAACATCAACTCCATGGTGCAGGCGGGCTGCAAGACCATCGTCACCGTCGGCTACCTCCTCTCCGACGCGACCGTGAAGGCGGCGACGGCCAACCCCGACATCAACTTCGCGATCGTCGACGACAACCCGACCGCGGCGAAGGACCTGAAGAACCTCAAGCCGCTCGTGTTCAACACGGCGCAGTCGTCCTTCATGGCGGGGTACCTCGCCGCGTCCCTCAGCACGTCGGGCAAGGTCGGGACCTTCGGCGGCATGAAGATCCCCACCGTGACGATCTTCATGGACGGCTTCGCGCAGGGCGTCACCTACTACAACGAGAAGAAGGGCAAGGACGTCGCGACCCTCGGGTGGGACAGCGCCAAGCAGGACGGCCAGTTCGTCGGCGGCTTCGAGGACGTGGCCGCGGGCAAGCAGACCGCCAAGGCACTGACCAGCCAGGGCGCCGACATCCTCTTCCCGGTCGCCGGCCCCGCAGGCCAGGGTGCGCTGCAGGAGGCGCTCGACTCCAGCGGCAAGGTCTCGGCGATCTGGGTCGACACCGACGGCTGCGTGAGCGCGGCGAACTTCTGCTCGATCCTCGCCTCCTCGGTGTACAAGGGCATGGACGTCGCGGTGTTCGACGCCATCAAGGACGGCGTCGACGGCACGTTCTCCAACACCGCCTTCGTGGGCACGCTGGACAACGGCGGCACCGGTCTCTCGCCGTTCCACGAGTTCGATTCGAAGGTGTCGGCCGACACCAAGTCCGAGCTCGACCAGATCAAGAAGGACATCATCTCCGGCACCATCACCATCGAGTCCGCGGCGCAGCCGTCCTGAACTCGACGTCCCGACACGCGTGACGCCAACAGCCAGCCCCAGCTAGCCTCGTGGCTGGCTGTTGGCGTCCCTAGGGAAGGATGACACCGTGACGACTGAACGCTCCACGGGTCTTCGCCTACGCGGCATCACCAAGCGATTCGGCTCCCTCGTCGCCAACGACCATGTGGATCTCGACATCCTCCCCGGTGAGATCCACTGCCTCCTGGGCGAGAACGGCGCGGGAAAGTCGACGCTGATGAACGTCCTGTACGGGTTGCTGCCGCCCGACGAGGGGACGATCACGATCGACGGCCAGGAGCGGACGTTCACCGCGCCGAAGCAGGCGATGAACGCCGGCATCGGCATGGTCCACCAGCACTTCATGCTCGTCGAGGTGTTCACGGTGGCCGAGAACCTCGTCCTCGGCCGGGAGACCGGCCCCGGCCCCGTGCTGAGCATCTCCCAGGCCCGGCGGATGGTGCGGGACCTCTCCGACCGGTACAGGATGGGCCTCGATCCCGATGCCGTCATCGAGGATCTCCCCGTGGGCGTGCAGCAGCGGGTCGAGATCCTGAAGGCGCTCGCCAACGACGCCACCTACCTGATCTTCGACGAGCCGACCGCCGTGCTCACCCCGCAGGAGATCGACGAGCTCATGGAGGTGATGGGCGCGCTCCGCGACGCGGGCAAGGCCATCGTCTTCATCACCCACAAGCTGAGAGAGGTCCGCGCGATCGCCGACCGCATCACGGTCATCCGCCGCGGCGCGGTGGTGGGGGAGGCCGGGCCGGAGCTGTCCGAGACCGCGCTCGCCGAGATGATGGTCGGGCGCGCGGTCAGCCTCGACATCGACAAGGCCGAGCGTGCGCCGGGCGAGGTGCGGCTCGCCCTGCGCGACCTCGTCGTGCAGAACACCGCGGGGGCGGTCGTGGTCGACGGCGTCTCGCTCGAGGTGCACAGCGGGGAGATCGTCTGCCTCGCCGGCGTGCAGGGCAACGGGCAGTCCGAGCTGGCCGACGCGATCCTCGGCAATGTGCCCGTCGCGGCGGGGACGATCACGGTCGGCGGCCGGGACGTCACCCACTCGACACCGCGGCAGAGCATCCGTGCCGGGGTCGGCTTCGTCCCCGAGGACCGGCAGGTCGACGGGTTCGTGAAGACCTTCACGGTGGCGGAGAACCTCATCCTCAACAGGGCGTCCGACAGGCCGTTCTCCAACGGGGTGAACCTCGACTGGCGCTACATCAAGCAGTTCGCGCGGGATCGCGTCGCGGAGTTCGACATCCGCACCCAGTCCGTCGACGACCCGCTGACGTCGCTGTCGGGCGGCAACGCGCAGAAGGTCGTGCTCGCCCGCGAGCTGTCCCGCGACCTCGCCATCCTCGTGGCGTCGCAGCCGACCCGCGGCGTGGACGTCGGCGCGATCGAGTTCCTGCACAAGAGGATCGTCTCGGAGCGCGACAAGGGGACGGCCGTCCTCATCGTGTCGACCGAACTGGACGAGGTGGAGGCGCTCGCCGACCGCGTCGCGGTGATGTACCGCGGCCGCGTCGTCGGCGTGGTCCCGCCGTCCACACCGCGTGGCGTGCTGGGCCTGATGATGGCCGGGGTGTCCTACGACGAGGCCGTTCGGGCCGAGGAGCCCGGCGAGACGGTGGAGGGGGACCGGTGAGCGCGACTTCCGTGGAGGGCGGCCCGGCCTCGGCCACGCCGCCCGGACCGTCGTTCGGCCAGCGGCTCCTGGGCGTGTTCCGGGGCGGTGGACTGTGGCGTGAGGCCGCCACGACGGCGGCCGCGATCCTGCTCGCCCTTCTCGTCGGCGCGATCTTGATGATCGTGTCCGACCCCGACGTCGCCGGCCAGTGGGCGTACCTGTTCACCGCGCCGCACCTGCCGCTCGCCGCGTCCTGGGGCAAGGTCTGGGGCGCGTACTCGGCGCTGTTCGTCGGCGCGCTCGGCAGCCCCACCGCGATCGCCGAGACCACGGCCCGGTCGGCGCCGCTCATCGCCGCAGGCCTCGGCGTCGGGCTCGGCTTCCGTGCCGGCCTGTTCAACATCGGCGCCCAGGGCCAGGCGATCTGGGGTGCCGTGCTCGCCGCCTACGTCGGCTTCGCGTGGCAGCTTCCCCTCGGCCTCCACCTGCTGGTGGCGATCCTCGGCGGCCTGCTGGGCGGCGCGGTCTGGGGCGGCATCGTGGGCGTCCTCAAGGCGAAGGCCGGGGCCCACGAGGTCATCGTCACGATCATGATGAACTACATCGCGATGTACCTGCTGGCCTGGCTCCTGACGACCTCCGCGTTCCAGCGGCCGGGCCGGACCGACCCGATCTCGCCCGAGCTCCCGGCCAGTGCCACGATGCCGAGCTTCGGGCTGACCCGGTTCCACCTCGGTTTCATCCTCGCGGTCGTGGCCGCGGTCGCCGTGTGGTGGCTGCTGGAGAGATCGGTGCTCGGCATGCAGATCCGTGCCGTGGGCGCGAACCCGCACGCGGCCCGCACCGCAGGCATGAGCGAGGCGCGGACGACGATCATCACGATGGCCCTCGCCGGTGGGCTCGCCGGTCTCGCGGGCCTGATGTCGACGCTCGCGCCCGCTCCGTCGGGGGTGCCCACCCCGCTCAGCGACGGGGTCGTCGGGTCCGTCGGGTTCGACGCGATCACCGTCGCCCTGCTGGGACGGTCGCACCCCATCGGGATCGTCTTCGCCGGTCTCCTGTTCGGTGCGATGAACGCCGGCGGACTGGCGATGCAGTCCATGGCGCAGACGCCGAACACCCTGGTGTACGTGCTGCAGGCGCTCATCGTCCTCTTCGTGGCCGCACCGAAGCTCGTCAGCACGCTGCTCCCGTTCCTCAAGGGCCGCCTCCGCAAGGCGTCCGCAACCGGAGGTGAAGCCTGATGTCCGCGACCCCCGTCATGGCCGCCCCGCAGGTCTCCGGCGTCGAGCGCCTGGAATCGTCCGAGAGACGCCGCAGCCGGCTGTCCCTCGGTGTCCTGCTGCTCGTGCTCGGGCTCGGTCTGGCCGCCCTGCTGCTCGACATCGAGGGCACCGCGTCGTTCGCGTTGTCCGACGCGTTCGACGAGGTGCAGCTCCCCGTGATCGCCGTCCCGGGTTTCCCGACCCTGCTCGCCTGCACGCTCCTGCTGCTCGCCGGCGCGGTCGGCATCCTCTCCGGGAGGCTGCACGGCTGGACGTTCACCCTCGCCGCCACCGTCGCCGGACTCGCCCTGGTCGTGGGCTTCCTGACCTGGGCGGCCGCGGGACGCGATCTGCCGTTCCCCGTCAGCAACCAGTTCGCCGGGACGCTGGCCCTCGCGACACCGCTCGTGTTCGGTGCGCTGACCGGCGTCCTCGGTGAGCGTTCCGGTGTCGTGAACGTGTCGATCGAGGGGCAATTCCTGACCGCGGCGTTCGCCGCCGCGCTCGTCGGAAGCATCACGAAGTCGGTGGTGTGGGCACTGGGTGCCGCCGTCATCGCCGGGGTTCTCATGGCGGCGTTGCTGGCGGTGTTCGCCATCACCTACCTCGTCGACCAGGTCGTCCTCGGCGTCGTGCTGAACCTGCTCGCGTCGGGACTCACGGGGTACCTCTACGACCAGCTCGTCCAGCCCGACTCGCAGAACCTGAACCTGTCCCCGATCCTCGGGAAGATCCCCATCCCGGGGCTGTCGTCGCTCCCGTTCGTCGGGCCGGTCTTCTTCGACCAGACGATCCTGGCCTATCTCGCGGGTGTCTCGGTGCTGGTCGTGTGGTTCCTGCTGTACCGGACGAAGTGGGGGCTGCGGGTCCGCGCGGTCGGCGAGCATCCCCGTGCGGCCGACACGGTCGGCGTCTCGGTCATCGGCATCCGCTGGTCGGCGGTCCTGCTCGGCGGGCTGTTCGCCGGGCTCGGCGGCGCGTTCTTCACACTCGGGACGACTGGCCAGTTCTCCAAGGACATCACCGTCGGCAACGGCTTCATCGCGCTCGCCGCCGTCATCATGGGACGCTGGCACCCAGGCCTCGCGGCGGTGATGGCGTTGTTCTTCGGGTTCGTGAAGCAGCTCGGCTCGCAGGTGCAGTCCCTGAAGACGCCCGTGCCGAGCGACTTCCTGCTGCTGCTGCCGTACGTCGCCACGATCATCGCTGTCGCCGGCGTCCTCGGCCGATCGCGGGCGCCGGCTGCCGACGGCGCCCCGTACGTGAAATGAGGCGCGCTGTGACCGAGATCGGCTGGGAGGGCCTCGTGCAGGCCGCGGTGGAGGTGAACGCCCGCGCCTACGCCCCGTACTCGGGGTATCCGGTCGGCGCCGCGGCACTGGCCGGCGACGGACGCGTGCTCGTCGGGTGCAACGTCGAGAACGCGGCGCTGGGCGTGGTGCTGTGCGCGGAGTGCGGCGTCGTGTCGCAGCTCGCCGCCACCGGTGGCGGCCGGTTGACGGCGCTGGCGTGCGTGAACGCGCGGGGCGAGGCGATCCTGCCGTGCGGACGCTGCCGCCAACTTCTCTGGGAGCACGGCGGCCCGGCCCTGCTGATCCTGACCCGGACCGGCCCGCGTCCCTTGTCGGAGCTGTTACCTGACGGCTTCGGGCCCGACGATCTCGCCCGTGTGGAGGATGTATGACGATGGAGTTGGAGACGATCCGGCAGGTGCCGAAGGTCGCGCTGCACGACCACCTGGACGGTGGGCTGCGCCCCGCGACCGTCCTGGAGTTGGCCCGGGACGTCGGTCACGAGACGCCGGCGGGTGACGCGGCGTCCCTGGCCGACTGGTTCCGCGACCAGTCGAACGCGGGCAGCCTGGCGGAGTACCTGAAGACCTTCAGCGAGACCGTCGCGGTGATGCAGACACCCGATGCCCTGCGCCGTGTCGCGCGCGAGTTCGTGCTCGACCAGGCCGCCGACGGCGTCGTGTACGCCGAGGCGAGGTGGGCGCCCGAACAGCACCTCACCCGGGGTCTCACCCCCGCGCAGGCGACCGAGGCCGTCCGCGACGGGCTGGCCGAGGGCATGGCGCAGGCGACCGCCGAGGGCCGGCCGATCATCGCGCGCCAGCTCATCACATCGTTGCGGCACACGCCGCCGCGACGGGACATCACCCGGCTCGCCGTCGACTACCGCGACGATTCGGTGTGCGGTTTCGACCTCGCCGGTCCCGAGGACGGGTTCCCGGCCGTCAGCCATGTGGCGGAGTTCGAGTACCTGCGCCGCAACAACGTCCTGTTCACGATCCATGCGGGGGAGGCCGCCGGGCCGTCCTCGGTGTGGGAGGCCGTGCAGCTCTGCGGGGCGCGACGGCTGGGGCACGGGGTGCGGATCGTCGAGGATGTCGACCTCACCACGGGCCGGCCCGCGCCCGGCGGCATCGCCGCCTACGTCCGCGACGTCCAGATCCCGCTGGAGGTGTGCCCGACGTCCAACGTCATGACGGGGATCAGCGACGGCATCGACACCCACCCGGTGGACGTGCTGCTCGACCTCGGCTTCGCCGTCACGATCAGTTGCGACAACCGGCTGATGAGCGACACGACGCTGAGTCGCGAGCTGGCGGCCCTGTCGGCCGCGTTCGGCTACGACGCGGACGACCTGCTGTTCCTCACGCTCAACGCGGCGCAGGGGGCGTTCCTGCCGCTGGACGAACGCGTCCAGCTCATCGACGAGGTGATCCTGCCCGGCTTCGCCGCCGTCACCGGCTGACATCCGGGGCCACGGCGTGCCCGCCTGCCCGCGCGGTTCGCCGCGCCGCAGGCACATCCGCGCTCTGCCGGGCCCGGCCGCCGGACGCCGGGCGACGCGCAGGCACCGGCGCCGGAGCCCTAGTCTTACCCTCATGAGTTCTGCGATCCTGTCCGCTGTCGCCTGGCCCTACGCCAACGGCCCGCGGCATATCGGCCACGTGTCCGGCTTCGGCGTCCCGTCCGACGTCTTCTCCCGCTACCAGCGCATGGCGGGCAAGGACGTCCTGATGGTCTCCGGCACGGACGAGCACGGCACCCCCATCTCGGTGCAGGCCGACAGCGAGGGCGTCAGCGTCCGGGAGCTCGCCGACAAGTACAACCGTGTGATCGTCGAGGACATGCACGGGCTGGGGCTCGCGTACGACCTCTTCACGCGGACGACGACCCGCAACCATTACCGGGTCACCCAGGACATCTTCACGAGCCTGTTCCGCAACGGCTACGTTCAGGCGAAGTCGCAGCAGAGCGCGATCAGTCCCTCGACGGGGCGGACGCTGCCCGACCGCTACATCGAGGGCACCTGTCCGATCTGCGGCGCCGACGGCGCCCGCGGCGACCAGTGCGACACCTGCGGCAACCAGCTCGACCCGGCCGACCTCATCAACCCCCGTTCGAAGGTGAACGGCGAAACCCCCCTGTTCGTGGACTCCGAGCAGTTCTTCCTCGACCTGCCCGCCTTCTCCGAGGCGCTCGGCACCTGGCTGCAGACGCGAACCGACTGGCGCCCGAACGTCCTCAAGTTCTCGGCCAATCTGCTCGGCGAGCTGCGGCCGCGGGCGATCACCCGCGACCTCGACTGGGGCGTGCCGATCCCGCTCGACGGGTGGCGCGACCAGCCGATGAAGCGGTTGTACGTGTGGTTCGACGCGGTCATCGGCTACCTGTCGGCCTCGGTCGAGTGGGCGGCGCGCACCGGCGAGCCCGACGCGTGGCAGCGGTGGTGGTGCGATCCCGAGGCCCGTTCCTACTACTTCATGGGCAAGGACAACATCGTCTTCCACTCGGTGATCTGGCCGGCGATGCTGCTCGGCCACAACGGGCAGGGCGACCGCGGGGGCGAGCCCGGGCCGTTCGGCACGCTCAATCTGCCCACCGAGGTCGTGTCCAGCGAGTACCTGACGATGAGCGGCTCGAAGTTCTCGACGTCGCGACAGCAGGTCATCTACGTCGGCGACTTCCTCGCCGAGTTCGGCCCCGACGCGTTGCGCTATTTCATCGCCGCGGCCGGGCCCGAGACGCAGGACAGCGACTTCACCTGGGACGAGTTCGTGCGGCGTACGAACTTCGAGCTCGCCAACGAGTGGGGCAACCTCGTCAACAGGTCGATCTCGATGGCGCACCGCAACGTCGGCGCCGTCCCGACGCCCGGCACGCTCACCGCCGCCGACTCGGCGCTGCTGGCCACCGCGACCGCTGCCTACGCGACGGTCGGCGAGCAGCTCGGGCGCGCCCGCTTCCGCGCGGCGCTCGGCGAGGCGATGCGGGTGGCCGCCGCCGCGAACAAGTACCTGAGCGACCAGGAGCCCTGGAAGCTGAAGGACGATCCGGTGCGCCGCGACACCGTGCTTCACACGGCGCTGCAGGTCGTCCAGGACACGAACACCCTGCTCACCCCGTTCATGCCGCATGCCGCGCAGAAGGTGCACGAGGCGCTGGGGGGCACCGGGGTGTGGGCCGCGCAGCCCGAGGTCCGCACCGTGTCCGAGGAGGGCGGCCCGGACTACCCGGTCCTCATGGGCGACTACGCGCAGCAGCAGGCGGTGTGGCGGTCCACGCCGATCGAGGTCGGACGTCGGTTGTCCAAGCCGGAGCCGCTGTTCGCCAAGCTCGATCCGTCGCTGGGGGAGACCGGGCCGTCCTGGGCTCCGCTGGCCTGAGCGCCGCTCGCGCGGAGCCCCGTCAGGGCACCGTGTCGGCGCGACGACCGGGATCGCCGGCCATCGCGCCGATGCGTCGCTGAGCGGCACGCATGGACAGCGGCCGGAAACCCGCCGCCACGGCGTCGCGTTTGAGCGCGGGCTGCTCGCGCCACAGTGTGAACCCCCGCCGCAACAGGACCGCGGGAGGCTTGCGGTGGGTGCGCAGGTCGCGTACGAGGCGCAGGATCGCGACCAGGGTTCGCGGCCGGTCGAGGTAGATCGCCTCCACCGGAACGCCCGCCTTCCGCGCGTCGGCCAGGAGGGTCGGGGCGAAGATCCCCTCGGCGACGAAGGCGGGCGCCGCTCCGAGGTCGAGATCGTGGCATCCGATGCGGGCACTGGACGCGATGTCGTAGGCGGGGACCTGCGCGCGACCGGTCGCACACAGCGTCGCGAGCGCGGTCAGGCATGCCTCGCGGTCCCAGCTCGCGGGATCGTCCCAGTCGACGATGCCATGCCGTCGTGGGAGGTCGGGATGGTCGCCATCGCGATAGAAGTCGTCGAGTCTGAGCAGGGGCAGCCGGCACAGCCGGGCGAGCCGTGACTTGCCGCTGCCGGAGGGGCCGGCGAGCAGGATCGCGATCGCGGCTCTTGTCACGGCTGGGAATCCTATCGGCAATGAGACAGTGGTCACATAGACTCACAGGTTCAGCGAGGTGATGTTGGTGTGCAGCAACTGCGGGCGACTACTGGTCGGTGTGGGCGACTATTGCCCCTACTGCGGGTTCCCACGCCCGAAGCTGACCCAGCAGTTGGAGGACACCGGGGCGATTCCGCGGGTCAGGCCGTCCAAGCGCACGCCTGGCCTGAAGAAGGTCGGCAAGCGGACGCTGGCCATCGTCGTCAGCCTCGTCGGGATCGTCGGTCTCGTCGTGGGCGGGCTGTACCTTTTCCGGCCGTCGTCGGCCGTGGGCGACCCCGATGTGGCCAGGGGCACCGTGCCCGACCAACTGTCGCCGCTCACGGCCGCCTGGTCGAAGGCGCGCAGTGAGATCTTCACCGGGCTGGGCGCCATCTCCTCGGTGAGGTTCTACGAGCCGGGCCGGTACGACAGCGCCTACGCGTCCACCATCGTCGCCGCGGCGAGCGATGCGACCGGGCGCAGTCAGCTCGTCTCCCTCAATGCGGTCGACGGCTCGGTGCGCTGGCGTGTCTCCGCCGCGACGCCGTTCTCGTGCGCCGACAGGCCGATCAGCGGCGGGCTGGCCTGCCTGTACGACTCGCAGTTGCGGCTGGTCGTGCTCGCCGACGGGGCCGTCGGGCGCACTTTGCCGGTGCACGTGACGAGCAAGCAGGTGGCGGTGGTCGGTGATGTAGTCCTCGCCCTGTCCGGACAGAACACGAGCAAGACCGAGTCCCGGGTCAACCTGCAGGCGTTCGCGATCGACGGTGACCTGTTGTGGAGCGACGAGGTGACTGCGGCGGGCACGAGCTACTCGTTGTCGACATCGGGCGGTGTCGTGGCCGTCACAGGGGTGGTGCGAGCCGACGACGGCACCCCGATCGTCCACACGGTCGCAGACGGCGCCACGCTCGCGCTGCCGGCCGGCACGGTGACGCTGCTGCCGAACGAGCGGATCGCGGTGACCGCCGACGACGCGACGACGATCTGCACGACGGCCGGGGCGTGCGATGTCCGCGTCGACGGGAGGCCTGTGCTGCCGACCGTGTTCGACTCCGGCCTCGAGGACTACCCGCTGCTCTTCTCGGCCTCCGGCGGGGACGTCAACGAGTTGCGCGTCTACACGTCGTCCGGTGTGCAGACGTGGAGCCGGGCGGTGTCCGACCCGACGGTCGTGGGCTTCTGCGCCGGGAAGCTCGTGCTGCGGGACAAGGCCGCCGTCACGGTGGTGTCGCCGTCCGACGGTGCGCAGGCGTGGTCGCAGACGGCCATTCCCGAGTCCACGGCGATGTGGTGCGACACGGCGCGGGTGATGACGTTCACCGCCGACGCGGGGTTGTCGGCGTTCGAGATCGAGAACGGCCGGCAGGCGTGGACGGTCGACTTCGGCGCGTCGGGGAGGCCTTCGCTGGTCGCGACGACCGGTGGCTTCCTGGCGGTCGGCGACACCTGGGTCCGGTACGGCTGAGGGGCGGTCCGGCGCGGGGTCGCGACGGCTCAGAGTTCGACGACGAGCCCGCGCAGCAGCGCGGCCAGCCTGGGCTGGGCCGCCTTCCCGGCGGCGATCACCTCGGCGTGGTCGAGGGGCGCGGCCGTCACCCCCGCCGCCGCGTTCGTGACGAGCGAGATGCCGAGCACGCGCATCCCCTCGGCGCGGGCCGCGATGCACTCCAGCCCCGTCGACATGCCGACCAGGTCGGCGCCGATCGCCCCCGCCATGCGTACCTCTGCAGGGGTCTCGTACTGCGGCCCGCGGAACTGGCAGTACACGCCCTCGGGAAGGTCCGGGTCGACGCGGCGGGCGAGGTCACGCAACGCGGGGCTGTAGGCGTCGGTCATGTCGATGAACGTCGCGCCGCGCAGCGGGGTGTCCCCGGTGAGGTTGATGTGGTCGGCGATGAGCACGGTCGTGCCCGGCGCCCACGCGGGGTTCAACCCTCCGCAGCCGTTCGTGAGGACGATGTCGGTCGCGCCGAGCGCCGCGGCGGTCCGGACGCCGTGGACGACCTGCGCGACGCCCCGTCCCTCGTAGTAGTGGGTGCGTCCGGTGAGGATGACGGCGACCTTGCCGGTGGCCACCCGGACGAGACGCAACTCGCCGCCGTGGCCGGCGACCACCGGGGCGGCGAAGCCCGGCACGTCCCCGAGGGGCAGCGACGCGATCGTCTCGCCCAGGGTGTCGGCGGCGGCGTTCCAGCCCGATCCGAGGACGAGCGCGAAGTCGGCGGCGGAGACGCCGGTCGACTCGGCGATGGCCGCGGCGGCGTGCGCGGCGTAGGCAGCGGGGTCGGAGAAGTCGATCACACGCGAACTCTAGCGACCCGGGATCGCGGGCGGCCGGCGGCGGCCGGTGCGTCGCCCGGTCAGAGCCTCCGGCTCTCGTCGGGGACGTCGGCCGTGGTGGTCGACGCGTCCGCGCCGGGGACGGGAATGTCGTCGGTCCCGTCGTCGACGACGACGGTGCGGGCGATGGGGCGTTCCTTCTTGATCGCCTGCCAGGCGAGGAAGCAGAAGGCGAGGCCGAGACCGCCGAAGGTGAGGGTGGAGGCCGTGGTGAGCAGTGTGCGCGGCCCGGTCGCGAACCCGACGACGTAGAGCACGACGCCGGAGAGGACGGCCAGCGTCGCGACGGCGTAGAGCAGCAGCACGCCGCGACCGGCGCGGAGCAGCACCCGCGACTCCCACGTCATCTGGATCACGGGGACGGCGACCGCGAGGGCGAACACCGCACTGGCCGCGTCGAGCATGGTCTGCTGCGCCGGGGTGGTGTCGGCGAAGCCCGCGATGACGAGGCCCACCCCGATGGCGACCAGCACCGTCCCCACGGCCAGCGCGATCCAGGCACTGCGGGCGATGGGCTGTCGGCTGCTCATCCGGCCAGACTAGCCGCGGGCCATCGCGACGATCGTCGTGGTACGGAACGGATGCGAAGAACACGCCCTTGTGGGAGCGGCTTTCCTGGCGGTCGGAGGCGGAGACGGGGATTCGCCGACCACTCCAACGCCATCGTGATCGCCGAGCCGACCGGCGGAGAGTCGGCCCGGACGGCGCCGGGCGGAGACGGTGCGGATGACTCCGCCCCCGTCCCGTACGTCACGATGCGGGTCACCAGAGTGCTCGGTGGAGGGGTTTCCGCGTCGGAGATCCAGGTGATCAGCCCCGGGGTGGACCACCGGACGGGCAGGCAGGTGCTCGTGAGCGGTGGGCCCTACCTGCTGTTCCTCGCGCCGGCGATGTATGCGGCCGACGACCCGGCGGGAGGCTATGTGGTGACGGGCGGCCCGGCCGGGCTGTACGCGGCGATCGAGCGCGGTCGCTTCGGCCGCGTCGATTCGTCGAGCCCGAAGCTCCCGTCGACGCTGAGCGGCTCCACGACCGACCTGCCCGAGATCACCAAGAGCGAGAAGCAGGTGCTCGCCGAAGGGCCGCGCTGACCCGGCGGGGCGCTGACTGCGGAACTTTGTACCGAATGCGGGCGCCGAAGGGCCGCGCTGACCCGGCGGGGCGCTGACTGCGGAACTTTGTACCGAATGCGGGCGCCGAAGGGCCCCGCTGATCCGGCGGGGCCCTGACCGCGGAGTTTCGTACCGAAAAGAGGTCGCATGAGGCCTCATTCGGTACAGAAGTCCGCGGCCAGCGACAGGGGCGCTCCGAGCGGCCGTCATTCGGTACAGAAACCTGGCCCGTCACGGCCGAGTCCGGGTCAGGCCGACTCGGTCGCCTCCTCGGGGTCGACGATCTCGCACAGCGCCTCGCCGCTGGCGATGGTCGTCCCGACGTCCACGAGCGAGCGGACGATGCCCGCCCGGTGCGCGGTGATCGGCTGCTCCATCTTCATCGCCTCGAGCACGACGACCAGATCGCCCTCGGTGACCTCGTCTCCGTCGGCCACGTTGAGCTTCACCACCGTGCCCTGCATGGGCGCTGTGAGAGAGTTCGTCGACGGAGCCTTGACGTGTGCAGGCCCGCGGCTCCGCTTGGTGGGCTTGCGGCTCGGGGCGGCCTTCGGCGGAGCCGTGAGGACGCTCGGCAGGCGGATCTCCACACGGCGACCGTCCACCTCGACGGTGTACGTGCTGGTGTCGACGGGCTCGGATTCGCCCACGACCCCGGTGTACGGCTCGATATGGCCGGCGAACTCGGTCTCGATCCACCGCGTATGCACGCCGAACGTCCCGTCGACGGCGGTGAACGCCGGCTCGTCGAGAACCGCTCGATGGAACGGGAGGACGGTGGGCATGCCCTCGATCACCGTCTCGCCCAGCACCCGGCGGGCCCGCTCGATGGCCTGGCTCCGTGTGGCGCCCGTGACGATGATCTTGCCGACCAGCGAGTCGAACGCGCCGGGGATCGACATGCCGGCGAGGTAGCCCTCGTCGACGCGCACGCCGGGACCCGTCGGCGGACGCCACGCGGTGAGCGTCCCGGGCGCGGGCATGAAGTTGCGGCCGGCGTCCTCGGCGTTGATGCGGAACTCGATGCTGTGGCCATGGATCTCAGGGTCGCCGTAGCCGAGCTCCTCGCCGTCGGCGATACGGAACATCTCGCGGACCAGATCCAGCCCGGTCACCTCCTCGGACACGGGGTGCTCGACCTGGAGGCGGGTGTTCACCTCGAGGAACGAGATCGTCCCGTCCTGGCCGACGAGGAACTCGCAGGTGCCCGCTCCGACGTACCCCGCCTCGGAGAGGATCGCCTTGGACGACTCGTACAGCCGGGCGAGCTGCTCGTCGGTGAGGAAGGGCGCGGGCGCCTCCTCCACGAGCTTCTGGTGCCTGCGCTGCAGGGAGCAGTCGCGCGTGGACACCACCACGACGTTGCCGTGCGCGTCGGCGAGGCACTGGGTCTCGACGTGGCGGGGCTTGTCGAGGTAGCGCTCGACGAAGCACTCGCCACGGCCGAAGGCGGTGACGGCCTCGCGGGTCGCCGACTCGAAGAGCTCGGGGATCTCGGCCAGCGCGCGCGCGACCTTGAGACCGCGCCCGCCGCCGCCGAACGCGGCCTTGATCGCGATGGGCAGCCCGTGCTCGCTCGCGAAGGCGACCACCTCGTCGGCTCCGGCGACCGGATCGGACGTCCCGGGGACGAGCGGTGCCCCGGCCCGCTGTGCGATGTGACGCGCCTTGACCTTGTCGCCCAGCGCGTCGATCGCGGCCGGCGGCGGACCGATCCACACCAGCCCGGCGTCGATCACGGCCTGCGCGAAGGCGGCATTCTCGGCAAGGAACCCGTAGCCAGGGTGGATCCCGTCGGCGCCGCTGCGGTGCGCGACATCCAGTATCTTCGCGACATCCAGATACGTCTCGGCGGGGGTCGACCCTTGCAGGGCAAACGCCTCGTCGGCGAGCCGGACGAACAGGTTGTCCGCGTCGGAGTCGGCGTACACCGCCACCGACTGCAGGCCGGCGTCACGCGCCGCCCGGATCACGCGGACGGCGATCTCGCCCCGGTTCGCCACCAGCACCTTTGCCAGCGCCATCATGCCTCCTGAATAGTGACTGCGCCGAGTTTAAGGTACGGAGGCGGTCAAAAGACGAGTGGCACGGGCGCGCGTCCCCGTGCGGGCGTGAGCCTTCGGGGGGCTGGCCCGCACGGCAAGGTCAGCCCACGGCCTCCGGGCGGATCTGCAGCATCTCGACCATCGCCTCGGGCCCGGCATCGAGGACGTAGTGGACCGCCCTCGCCACCGTCGCCGGCGCCAGGTGGTCCGACGCGTTGTACGGCCGGTCCATGGCCTCGTAGATGGCCCGCTGCATGTCGGTGTCGATCCGGCCCGGATGGATCGAGGTGACCTTGACGTGTCCCCGCTCCTCCTCGCGCAGCGCGTCGGCGAAGGCGCGCAGGCCGAACTTGGACGCCGAGTACGTCGCCCATCCGGTCCCGGTGTGCAGGCCGAGCCCGGCGTTGATGAACACGACATGCCCGTGCGAGGCGCGCAGCCGCGGCAGCAACAGCCGGGTGAGCTCCGCCGCCGCCATGAGGTTCAGGGTCAGAACGCGCGACCACTCCTGGGGCGTCAGCTCCTCGACGCGCTCGTGCGGGGCGACACCGGCCGAGTGGACCAGGACATCCAGCTTCTCTATGCCCGCGACGGCCGACGGCAGCGACTCCAGGTCCGACAGGTCGCAGGCGAAACCCCGCGCGGACGGGAAGCCGCTCGCGATGCCCTCGGTCACGGCCGGGTCCCGCCCGCCGAGGAGAAGGTCGTAGTCGGGGGAGAGCTGGTCGGCGATGGCCAGCCCCAGACCGCGCGTAGCGCCGGTGATCAGTGCGGTTCGACGTTCCATGATCGCGACATTAGCGGCGGGCTCCCGGGCCCCCGGCCGGAGCGGGTCACTCGTTTGAGCGAAGTTCGCCTGCGATGTCCCCGCGGTCGGCCCGGCCGAGCCCCCTGCCGCGCGGCGAGCGGCGGTAATGTGCTCGGCGTGACCGCACGCACAGCCCGGCACGACTCGTCCCTACGCATCGCGGCCGCGGCCGCGATGGCCGGGCTGGTCCTCGCGAGCGGCGGCTGCAGCGCCGGCACGGCCGGTGAGACGACCCCCGCGTCCCCGGGCGCGTCCGTCGCGGTGACGATCCCGTCCGACGGCATCACGCTGCGGGCGCTCGGCTTCTCCAACGGCCCGGGCACGGCGTTCTCGATCCCCCACGGGTCGGTCCTGACCAGTCGGATCGACCAGGAGAACGTCGTCACCATGGTGTTCGCCGAGCCGTCCGGCGAGACCCTGCGGGCCTACCTCGTGCGCGCCCTGCCCGCCGCCGGCTTCACGATCGCCGCGACCGCCGACGACGCCCTGACCTTCGCCGGGCACGGCTGGAGCGGCAGCTTCGTCGGCGGCGCAGAGTCGGCCGTGACCCTGCGGCGGCAGTGACGCCCGGTCCGACCGGCCCGGAGCGGCGCGGCCCCGGTCGTCTCAGGTCGACGCGCCCCGCACCCGCCACAGCGTGTGCCACTTGACGCCGAGATCGGCCAGCATCATCCGGACCAGCGGCAGGCTGACGCCCACGACGTTGTGCGGATCGCCCTCCAACGCGGTGATGTACGCGCCGCCGTAACCGTCGATGGTGAACGCCCCGGCCACGCCCTGCGGTTCGCCGGTCGCGACGTACGCCGCGATCTCCTCGTCGGTCGGGTCGGCGAACCGCACGACCGTGGACGCGACACGCGTCGCGTCCCACCGGTTCTCACCGGCCAGGACGACGACGTGATGACCGGTGTGGAGCACGCCTGTGCCGCCGCGCAACTGCTGCCACCGCTCGGTCGCGGCCTGCGCCGTGCCGGGCTTGCCGTGAACGGCACCGTTGAACTCCAGCACCGAGTCGCAGCCGAGCACGACGGTCCGCTCCTCGTCGGCGATCCGTGCCGCCACGGCGTCGGCCTTCAGCCGGGCGAGGGTGGCGACCAGTTCGGGCGGCGTCGCCGCATCGATGCCCCCCTCGTCCACGCCGGACACGATCACCTCGGGATCGAGCCCGGCGGCGCGCAGCGTCGCCAGGCGGGCAGGCGACTTGGATGCGAGGACGAACCGTGGCCGGCTCACAGTCGGAAGCTGCTTCGCCAGGCCTCACTGCCCGGGACGAGCGGGTTGCGGACGGTGTGCCAGTAGCTCTTCCAGCCGCCGGCGAGCGTCGACGTGGACGGTGTGTGCGGCCGGTCGCGCTCGCGTCGCAGCACGGCGACCACGGCGGTGAGGGCCGCGAGCTCGGACGCGGTGAGGTGTCCTTTGACGACGATGGGCGGACGCGGGTCCGCCTCGGTCTCCTGGGCGCTCACAGCGGGATGTTCCCGTGCTTCTTGGGCGGAAGCTGCTGCCGTTTCGTGCGGAGCAGGCGCAGCACCTTGACCACGCTGCTGCGCGTCTGGTGGGGCACGATGACCTGATCCACGTACCCTCGCTCCGCGGCGAGCCAGGGGTTGGCGAGCTCGTCGTCGTACTTCTGGGTGAGCTCCGCGCGCATCGCCGCCGGGTCGTCGGCCGCGGCCAGCTCCTTGCGGTACAGGATGTTGACGGCCCCGTCGGCGCCCATCACCGCGATCTGCGCGGTGGGCCAGGCGAGGTTCACGTCGGCGCCCAGGTGCTTGGACCCCATGACGTCGTAGGCGCCGCCGTACGCCTTACGGGTGATGATCGTCACGAGCGGGACGGTCGCCTCGGCGTAGGCGTAGATGAGCTTCGCCCCCCGCCGGATGATGCCGCTGTACTCCTGGTCGGTGCCGGGCAGGAAGCCCGGCACGTCGACGAAGGTCAGCACCGGGATGTTGAAACAGTCGCACGTGCGCACGAACCGCGCCGCCTTCTCGGAGGCGTCGATGTCCAGGCAGCCCGCGAACACCATCGGCTGGTTGGCGACGACGCCCACCGACCGTCCCTCGATCCGGCCGAAGCCGCAGATGATGTTGCCCGCGAACAGCGGCTGGACCTCCAAGAACTCGTCGTCGTCGAGGACGCGGCGGATCACCTCGCGCATGTCGTACGGCTGGTTCGGCGAGTCCGGGACGAGCGTGTCGAGCACGAGGTCGTGCTCGGTGATCGTCAGATCGGCCTCGGTCTCCTCGAAGACCGGCGGATCCTCCAGGTTGTTCTGCGGCAGGAAGGTGATGAGCTCGCGAACGTACTCGATGGCGTCCTGCTCGTCGGCGGCGAGATAGTGCGCGTTCCCCGACTTCGTGTTGTGGGTGCGTCCGCCGCCGAGGTCCTCCATGGTCACCTCTTCGCCGGTGACGGCCTTGATCACCGCCGGGCCGGTGATGAACATCTGCGAGGTCTGGTCGACCATCACGACGAAGTCGGTCAGCGCCGGCGAATACACGTGACCGCCGGCGGCGGCGCCCATGATGACCGAGATCTGAGGGACGACGCCCGAGGCCAGGGTGTTGCGCCGGAAGATCTCGCCGTACAGCCCGAGCGAGACCACACCCTCCTGGATGCGTGCGCCGCCGCCCTCGATCAGGCCGATCAGCGGGCACCCCGTCTTGATCGCGAAGTCGATGATCTTCACGATCTTCTCGCCGTAGACCTGGCCGAGAGAACCGCCGAACAGGGTCACATCCTGGCTGAACACGCACACCGGACGTCCGTGGATCGAGCCGAGGCCGGTGATCACGCCGTCGGTGTAGGGGCGCCTGGACTCCAGCCCGAAGGCGGTGGAGCGGTGGCGGGCGAACTGGTCGAACTCGGCGAAGCTGTCCTCGTCCAGAAGGCGCTCGATGCGCTCACGAGCGGTGAACTTGCCCTGCGCGTGCTGCCGTTCCACGGCGTCGCGGCTGGCGGGATGCAGAGCCTCAGCGCCCTTCGCGGCCAGATCGGCCAGCTTTCCCCGCGTGGTGTGGATGTCGATGCCCGGTTCCATGGGAGGACAGTACCCGCAGGGGCGGTCGCGACGCCGCACCGGCGCTGCCCGATCTAAGCTGAACCGTGCCCGAAAGCCCTCCGCTGGACGTCCGTCAGGTCCGTACACGTGTCGCCGACACCCGATGGGGCCCGGTCGAATGGGTCGCCGGGACGGGCTCCACCAACGCCGACATCGCCGCTGCCGCCCGGGCCGGGGCGCGTCCGGGACGGGTCCGCATCGCCGAGCACCAGGAGAGCGGTCGCGGCCGGCTGGGCCGGCACTGGTCCTCGCCCGCCGGGGCCTGCCTGGCGATGTCGATGCTGACCCGGCCGGTCGTCCCGACCCCGGCCTGGACCTGGATGCCGCTGCTGGCCGGAATGGCGGTCGCCGACGCGCTGCGCACGCTCCAGGTGGACGACGTGGCGGTGAAGTGGCCGAACGACGTCCTGGTGGGAGGCGGCAAGATCTGCGGCATCCTGGCCGACCTGGTCGCGGCCCCCGAGGGGCCGGCCGTCGTCCTCGGGATCGGGGTCAACATGACGCTGTCCGCCGACGAGCTGCCGGTCCCGACGGCGACCTCCCTGCTGCTGCAGGGGGCCGACGTCTCCAAGACCGACCTGGCCGTCGCCGTGCTGCGAGAGCTCGACGAGCAGCTCACCCGGCTCGACCGCGGCGCCGACCTCGCGGCGGCGTTCACCGCGACGTGCGCGACGATCGGCCGAGACGTCCGGGTCGAGGTGCTCGAGTCGGAACCGGTGCTGGGCACCGCGTGCGGCGTGGACGCACAGGGCCGGCTGGGCGTCCGCACGGCCGAGGGCGTGACGTGGTTCGCCGCAGGCGACGTCTTCCACCTGCGGTGAGGCCGGGGCCGAGCGTCAGATCAGTTCGATCCTGAGCGGCTCGACGAGCACCCCCGACGCGGTCGGTTCGGCCGTGGGCTCCATGCGGGACACCCGGGCGCGTGGTCGCTCGGCGATGGCCTTGTGGAACGTCGTCCCGGTGAAGTGGACGCCGGCACCGTCATCTGCCGCGTACCCGCCGGGGAGGTCGCCGGAGGCGACCGCGTCCGTGTAGGTCGGAGCTCGGTCCACCTCGCCGTCGAAGTGGCAGCAGAAGCTCCCCTCGAGCAGTCCGAGGCCGCCCGTGTACGGTCGCAGGTCGCCGAACGTGTCGGTGATGCAGCCGCGGAACCACGCGTTGGCGCCGGCCGAGAAGCCGCCGAGGACGACATCGGACTCGGCCGCCATCGTGCGGATGCGGTCGCTGACGCCGTGCGCGTCCCACAGCGCCAGCAGGTTGACGGTGTGCCCGCCGCCGACGACGACGACGTCGGCGGCCTCCAGCCGGGCCACCGAACGAGCGGCGTCCTCCCACAGGGTGAGCACCATCGTCCGAACGCCCAGTTGTCCGTACGCGTTCAGGAAGCTGTTGATGTAGCGCGGGTCGTCCGCAGAGGCGGTGGGCACGAAGCAGACCAGGGGACTCGCGACGGGGCTGATCTCGAGCAGATACCGGTCGATAGCCGTCGGGCGGTTGTACTCGTCCATCGAGAAACCGCCACCGCCCATAGCCACGATCTGAGAAGTCATGACCTCATGATTCCATGCCGAAGCCCACCGTGCGCGCGTCCGTTAGGCTCCCCGTGTGAACTCGGCACCTCGCGTCGGAATCATCGGTGGCGGCCAGTTGGCCCGGATGATGTACGAGGCGGCGATCCCCCTCGGCATCCACGTCCGGCTCCTCGCGGAGGGCCCCGACGTGTCGGCCGCGCAGGTCGTCGCCGACACGACCGTCGGCGACTACACCGATCCGCGGACCGTCGCCGCGTTCGCCGCCGGGTGCGACGTCGTGACGTTCGACCACGAGCACGTGCCCCCCGGAATCCTGCGTGAGCTGGAGGACTCGGGGGTCATCGTCCGGCCCGGCAGCGCCGCACTCGCGCACGCGCAGGACAAGGCCCTGATGCGGGAGCGGCTGTCGGGGCTCGGCGTCGATTGCCCCGAGTTCGAGATCGTGCCGGACGCCGCAGCGCTGGCCGCCTTCGGGGAGCGGATCGGCTGGCCGGTCATCGCGAAGACGTCCCGCGGCGGCTACGACGGCAAGGGCGTGTGGAGACTGGACGGACCGCGGGACGCCGCGACGCCGTTCACCGGTCTGCGGGAGGGCATCCGCATCGTCGCCGAGGAGTACGTGGACTTCGCCCGCGAACTGAGCGCGCTCGTCGTCCGCAGCCCGTCGGGGCAGGCCGTGGCGTATCCGGTGTCGGAGTCCGTGCAGCGCGACGGCGTGTGCGTCGAGACGACCACCCCCGCCCCCGGCCTGGCCGAGGACGTCGCGCTGCACGCGCAGGAACTGGCCTTGCGTGTCGCGGCCGAACTCGGCGTCGTCGGCGTCCTCGCCGTCGAGCTCATGGAGCGGCGTTCGGGCGAGCTCGTCGTCAACGAGCTGGCCATGCGCCCCCACAACACCGGTCACTGGACGATCGACGGCGCCCGAACCTCGCAGTTCGAGAACCATCTGCGCGCCGTCTGCGACCTTCCTCTCGGCTCCCCGCGGACGCGAGACGCCTGGACCACTATGGTGAATGTCCTCGGAGGATCGCGTTCGGATCTCGTCGCGGGACTGATGCACTGTTTCGCCCACGACAACCAGCTACGCGTCCACGTGTACGGAAAGCCGGTCACCCCCGGCCGGAAGGTCGGTCATGTCACGGCGTCCGGCGCCGCCCTGGAGACGGTCCAGGCGCGGGCCAGGCATGCGGCGGGCCATCTGATGGGAGAAACCGATGGGTGACACACCGCTCGTCTCGATCGTCATGGGGTCGGACTCCGACTGGCCGGTGATGGAGCAGGCGGCGCTCGCGCTGGCGGAGTTCGACGTCCCGTACGAGGCCGACGTCGTGTCGGCGCACCGCATGCCGGAGGACATGGTCGCGTTCGGGCGCGCCGCGCACACGCGCGGCGTGCGGGTCATCATCGCCGGGGCCGGAGGAGCGGCGCACCTGCCGGGAATGCTGGCGTCGCTCACGCCGCTGCCGGTGATCGGCGTGCCGGTGCCGCTGAAGTACCTCGACGGCATGGACTCGCTGCTGTCGATCGTGCAGATGCCCGCAGGCGTCCCCGTGGCGACCGTCGGCATCGGCAACGCACGCAACGCGGGCCTGCTGGCCGTGCGCATGCTGGGGATCGCGGACGGGTCGTTGCGCGACGGCCTCGTCGGATTCGCGTCCCGGCTGCGGGACGCGGCACAGGCGAAGGGTGAGATCGTCCGTGGCCGCTAGCCGACCTCGTGCCCGCAGGCCGGGCGTCGCGGACGGCATCGGCGTGCTGCGGCAGGGGTTCGACTTCGTCCTGCGTCGCCCGCGCCTGCTCGCCCTGGGGGCGCTGCCCCCGTTCGTCACCTCGATCCTGACCGTGGTCGTCCTGGTGCTCGTCGGCCTGTACGCCGACGATGCGGCGAACTGGGCGACGCCGTTTGCGAACGGCTGGGAACCCGCGTGGCGCGACCCGTTCCGGATGGTGTTCGCCGTGGTCCTGTTCGCCGCGACGATCCTCGTCCTCGTCATGGTGTTCACGTCGCTCACGCTCGCGATCGGCGCCCCCGTGTACGACTGGATCTCCGAGGCCGTCGAGTCCGCCGCGGGCGGGGTCCCCGACCGTGTCGACCACCCCGCCCGGGTGTGGGTGCCGCGGATGGTCGGCCAGACGCTGCTCACGATCCTGCAGGCCGGCGTCGCGGGCCTGGCTCTCTTCCTGATCGGTCTCATCCCCGGGGTCGGCGGCCTCGTGTCGGCGATTCTGGGGGCGCTGGTGGGCGGCTTCCTCATCACCCGCGAACTGGTCGGCGGCGCGGCGGAGCGGCGGGGGATCGTCCGGCTCTCGGACCGCCGCCGACTGCTCGGCCGCGAACCGCTGTTCACCCTCGGATTCGGCATCCCGGTCTACGTGCTCCTGTCGATCCCGTTCGTCGCCGTGGCGGTGTTCCCGGCCGCGGCCGCGGGCGCCACCATCTTGACCAGGCGCATCCTGGCGCAGCAGATCCCGTGACCCGTACGCCCGGCCTGCCGTGGCGTGTCCCCCGGGCGGGGGCTTTGCGCGGCAGTTACGGTTGAGCGAGGCGACGAGGGAGGACGCAAACGTGGAGCAACCCGCCGAGCGGACGACGCAGGAACGTAGTTCAAGCGTCAAGGTGCGGCGCGGCCTGACCCTGCTGTTCATGAACGTGGTCGTTCCCGGGTCGGCCCAACTGGCCGCCGGAAACAAGCATCTCGGCCGGATCGCCCTGCGCGTCTGGGGAGCCGTGATCGCGATCGTCCTGATCGTGGGCATCCTGGCGCTGGTCCGGCGCGACTGGATCCTGTCGGTGTTCGCCAACGGCATCGCCTTGACCATCCTGGCCGTCCTGGGCATCGCCCTCGCGCTCGGCTGGGTCGTGCTGCTGATCGACGCCTGGCGCCTCGGTCGGCCGCGCGAGATGACCCGCCGGGCGGGGATCGGGATGACGGTCCTCACCGCCGTGCTGTGCATCGGCCTGGTGGCGATCTCGGCCGGCGCGGCGAACTATCTGCGTACCGCCGGTTCGTTCATCGACACCGTGTTCGGCGGCGGCGGCGACACGCAGGCGAAGCAGGGGCGGTACAACATCCTGCTCATCGGCGGCGATGCGGGCGCCGACCGGGTGGGGTTGCGGGCCGATTCGATCACGGTCGCCAGCGTCGATGCCGCGACCGGACGCACCGTTCTGTTCGGGTTGCCCCGGAACCTGGAGCACGTCCCGTTCCCGACGTCCTCGCCGCTGCACGAGCTGTACCCCGACGGCTATTACTGCGCGGATCACGAATGCCTGCTCAACGCGATCTACATGCTCGGCGAGGAGAACAAGAAGCTCTACCCGGGTGTGAAGTACCCGGGCGTGAAGGCCACCACCGAAGCCGTGGAGGAGACACTCGACCTCAAGATCAACTATTTCGCGATGATCGACATGCAGGGGTTCATCCAGTTGATCGACGCGGTCGGCGGGATCACCATCTCGACCGACCTGAAGGTGCCGATCGGCGGCGGGACGTCGCGTATCTCCGGATATATCGGCCCGGGGAAGAATCTGCGCCTCGACGGGTATCACGCCCTGTGGTTCGCGCGTTCGCGGGAGGGTTCCAGTGACTACGAGCGCATGGCGCGGCAGAAGTGCGTCATGAACGCGATGCTCCATCAACTCGACCCGATGACCGTGTTCACGAAGTTCTCGCAGATCGCCGAGGCCGGCAAGAGCGTCATCGCCACCGACGTGCCGTCGACCGAGATCGGTACGCTGCTCGACCTGGCCGACAAGGGGCGCAAGCTGCCGATCAAGACGGTGAGCTTCACCCCGCCGCTCATCGCGACGGGCAATCCCGATTTCGACCTCATCTCGGAGACGGTCTCGAAGGCGATCGCGCAGTCGGAGTCGCTGGACGCGCAGGCCACGGCGCCGGCGCAGACGAAGAGCTCGCAGAGCGGCTCGTCGTCGGCGAAGGCCACGACGAAGGCCACGAGCACGGCGACCGCGACCTCGACGGGGAACACCGACGACCTCAACGCGATCTGTCAGGTGGCCTGATGCCGGACTGGCCCCCGATCAGCGTGATCATGCCTGTCCGCAACGAGGAACGGCATCTGGCGGCATCTGTCGGCGGCATCGTCGGCCAGGACTACCCCGGCACCTACGAGATCGTGATGGCGGTGGGGCCGAGCGACGACCGCACCGAGGACGCCGCGGCGGCGCTCGCCGCCGAGCACTCGCAGGTGCGTGTCGTCCCGAACCCGACAGGTCGAACGCCGGCCGGCCTCAACCTGGCGATCGCAGCGAGCCGCTACGACATTCTCGTCCGGGTCGACGGGCACGGCGAGTTGGCGCCCGGGTACCTGCGCACCGCCGTCCGCACGCTGCAGGAGACGGGTGCGGCGAACGTGGGCGGGGTGATGGACGCCCGTGGCGAGACACCCCTGGAGGAGGCCGTCGCCGTCGCGTACAACTCCCGGCTCGGCCTCGGCGGGTCGAGTTTCCACCTCCGCAAGAGTCCTCCGGGACCGGCGCAGACCGTGTTCCTCGGGGTGTTCGACAAGGCACGGCTGCTCGCGGTCGGCGGGTTCGACGAGACGATGTACCGCGCGCAGGACTGGGAGTTGAACCACCGCCTGATCCAGGCCGGCGAGACGGTCTGGTTCACGCCCGAACTGACCGTCACCTACCGGCCGCGGTCGACGCTACGCGCCCTGGCCCGTCAGATGTACAACACGGGCAAGTGGCGCCGGGAGGTGATTGCGCGGTATCCCGAGACGGCCAGCCTGCGGTATCTGGCGCCGCCGCTCGCGGTGGCCGGCGTTCTCGCCGGGACGTCCGCCGGTCTGGCCGGTCTGTTCGCGCAGGGCCCGTGGCGGCTGCTGTCGCTCGGCTGGCTCGCTCCGCTGGGGTACGTGGGGGCGCTGGCCGCCGGGATCGCGGCGCTGCACCAGCCGATGTCGGGTGGCGCACGGGTGCGGCTGCCTCTCGTGCTCGCGGTGATCCACGGGGCGTGGGGCTGGGGTTTCCTTCGTGGCCTGTCGCGCGCCGAGAACCCGCGGCTGTCGGGGGACTGAGTCCTAGGGCTGCCGGCTCGTCGCGGTGGCGTCGAGGGGCGTGCCTTCGCGGCGTTTCGATGAAGGGCTGCCCAGGGTCTGTGAGACGTCCTCGGGCAGCGCGGTCACCCGCCTCGATCAGGCTTGCCCGCCGTTCCTCGTGGGGGTGCAACAGCGGCGACGAATCGCGTGGACCAGGAGTGACCCTGTCGCCTGTTAGCTTGCAGGCATTCAGCCCTGCCCCCTGTGTGAAAACGGTTGCCCGCCACGGGGGTCCAGTGCGCTGGAGGCCGTGCGTTCGCGGCGTTTCGACGAAGGGGTGTTGTGTCTATCTCTACGACAAAGGTGCTGTTGCGACCGGGAGTCCTTCTGGTCCTCGGCGTTCTGTTCGCCGTGTTCGTGCCGGCGAGTCCTGCCCATGCCGAAGATCCTCTGGGTGAACTCGTGGCGGCGAACCCGGGCGTGGCCCGCTCCGAAATGGCGGCCGCCGTGCGCGCCGAGGCTGCGCGAACCCGGGTCTCCGAGCGCACTGTCATCGCCAACGCCCTTGATGAGGCGCGCTCCTCGGCCGCGTCGGCGGCTGGGTCGGGTTCCCCGGCGCTCCGGTCATCGGGCGGCGGGGGAACTGTCGCACTCGGGGCCGCGCGTTACCCCGGCGACATCTTCGTCGCTCCCGCGGACACGGCAGGTATCCAGCACGGCCACGCGGGGATCTACCACGGGAAGGGGACCATCGTGGAGGCCCCCGGTGCGGGGAAGCGCAGCCGAAGCGCCGCGGCCTCTATCTATCCGGTCCGGAAGGGGGCCGTCAAGCAGTACGTGAAGGTCTCGTACAACGACGGGGCCAAGGCTGGGAAGTACGCTTACGACCACCTGCGGGGGAAGGAATACAACAACAACTTCGCCTTCAACAAGGATCCGAACGGGGCGAAGATGAACTGCTCCCAACTGGTGTGGGCCGCCTACAAGAAGGCGTTGAACGTCGATCTCGATGGAAACGGCGGGCCGGGCGTGTATCCGTACGACCTGAAGAACTCCAGCCGCACAGTCACCTATCAGGTCATGTGATGCGGAGGTGCGGGGTGGCGACGCGGAGTCGGTGTGTGTTTCGTCGCCTCGTCGCCTGCGTGGTCGCGGGGGTGATGGTCGCGGCGACCGCGTCGTGTTCTGTGGTGGGCCCGCGGTTGGCGCGCTGGCGGATGCTCGCCGAGGGCGAGGCGCGGCTGGGCCCTGACGTGGCGATGGCTGTGTATGTCAGCCCGCCGAGCAGGGAGTTCGGGGCGCCGGGCTATGTGTTGCTCATCGACACGGCGGGGGAGGTGTCGGCGATCGAGACGGCGGGCATGGACGCTGCACTGCTGACCTGGACGGCGGAGGGCATCTTCTTCTCCGACGAGGAGCGCGACTATCTGCTGAGCGAGTCCGGGTTGACCACGTGGGACAGCCCGAAGGCGAACATGCAGAGTTCCGTGTTCGCGAAGCCGGATGGGACGGGCTATGTGAGTGTGTACAACGAGGGGTTCGCCGATCCGGACACCGAGGGCATGGGGTATATCGAGCAGGTGGTCGAGACCACGGCGGATCGGGTGACCCGCTACGACGTCGCCGGTTACAGCACGCTGACGGCCTGGTGTGGGTCGGCCTTGTACTCCGCGTTCGAGGTGACCGAGCCGTATGTCGGGCGTGCCGGGGCGGAGGGCGCGGTCGAGCGCGAGGTGGGGCCCTACTGGCCCGACATGCTGACGCAGCGCTACCCGCGGCCGGATTCGCCCGCCGAGGCGTTCCGGTCGGTGAGGCTGGGTGGCTACGGCGGCTACGCGCGGGATCCGGTTTGCCGTGCGGGCCGGATCCTGGCGATAACGAGTGATCAGGGTGACACCCCTCCGCTGGTGGTGGAGTGGCCGACGGATGGCGGCAGGCCGGTCGAGCGCGTCCTCGTCGGGCCGGGCGATGAGCGCCTCGCTCTCGACCCCGAAGCGGCCGGCTGGACCGGGCGGATCGCGTCGTGGGCACCCGATGAGCACCAGGTGGTGTGGCACGGGGGCGATGGGGTCGTGCGCTCCACGGATATCACGACCGGACGCACTCGGGAGCTGTGGGACTCGGGCACGGAGCCGATCACCTCGGGCTACGACGACGTTGTCTTCGAAGGTGCGAACATCTATGTCTTCGACACCGATGACCCGGTGTCGCCGGACCGGGCGATGAGGCTGCGCGCCCACGATCTGCGCACCGGCCGGACGCGGGACGTCCTCACCACGAGGCCGCGATTCGAGACGGTCGGGCCGACCCTGGTGCAGCGCGGCATCGCCGTCCGCCCAGGCTTATGAGACGGAGGTGCGGGGTGGCGACGCGGAGTCGGTGCGTGTTTCGTCGCCTGCGTGGTCGCGGGGGCGATGGTCGCGGGGGCGATGGTCGCGGCGACCGCGTCGTGTTCTGTGGTGGGCCCGCGGTTGGCTCGCTGGCGGATGCTCGCCGAGGGCGAGGCGCGGCTGGGCCCTGACGTGGTGATGGCTGTGTATGTCAGCCCGCAGAGCAGCGAGTTCGGGGCGACGGTCGGCGTGGACCAGGAGTGACCCTGTCGCCTGTTAGCTTGCGGGTATTCAGCCCTGCCCCCTACGTGAAGACGGTTGCTCACCATTGGGGTCCAGCGCGCTGGAGAGGCTGTGTTTTCGCGGCGTTTCGATGAAACGGGTGTTGTGTCTATCTTCACGACAAAGGTGCTGTTGCGACCGGGAGTCCTTCTGGTCCTCGGCGTTCTGTTCGCCGTGTTCGTGCCGGCGAGTCCCGCCCATGCCGAGGGTCGCGCGCGTTCGAGGATGGCGGCCGTCGTTGCAGCGATCGAGCGGGTGGATAAGACGCTGATCGAAAGCGCCGCCGACGTTCGAGTGCCACGCGCTGGGTGCATTGTTCGCCGGCCAGTGGAATCTTGAGAAGTTCCGCCCGAATCGGTCCGCGCACTGGTCATACGGTGTGAGTGTCCACCACTGCAACTGGACAACCGCGAATCGCTACTGAGGAGCCTGGAGATGAGCCGAGAAGTGAGCACTCACGCCCGTCACCGCTGGCCGCTGGGACGGGTCGGCAGCGGACTGCTGATCCTGCTCGTGGTGATCGGCCTGGTCACGGGCTGGTGGTTGCTCGGCGGAAGCGGTGCCTTCGCGCCGCGCACCGTCGAGGAACTGCTCGCCGCCGAGCAGGACATGCATCCCGTCGAGGCGACCGCGGAGCTGTGCCGTGACCCTGTCTGCGTCGAGGGCTGGCGGACCGACTACGGCAGGTTCGTGAGATTCGAGTCCGAGGGCGAGGCGGAGCACTGGGTGACCGTGCTGGGCGACGACGGAAGGCGGTGGAAGACCGTGGTCCTGGACATGCGCGACACCGATCTCACGTTCGAGCAGAGACGGCACGCCATCGACACGCTGTTCGCCGCGCACGATTGGTAAGGAGCATGGCCTCCATCGCGAGAACCGGGCAGGTCGGCATCCGCGGTGACGGCCGCGGTCCCATCCTGCACCGCCGGTCGATCAGCGGTGGATCGACAGTCGCCGGGACCGGGCCGTGGCGGTCACCTGCCCGGGTGACTTTCCCGATGTCGTCAGGTGCTGGTCCCCGGCGGCGTCGCGCGCTCCTCGGCCGCGATGCGCGCCACGTCGGCGGGCGTCCCGCCGGTGACGACGACGACGCTGCCCGTGCCGAGCAGGCATCGCCACGGTCCGTCGACGACCGTCGCCTGCGGATCGGCCGGCAGCAGCACGAACCGGTCGTCGCGCGGCGGCAGCGAGGCGAGGTCCGCCAGAGGCGTGGGCGGGGCGTCCCATGCCACGCGGGCGAGGTCGGCGGCGGCGTCGCGGCCCACCTCCGGATAGGCGTCGGGCTGGGCGAGGACGTCGGCATAGTCGAGGTCGGCGGGCGGTGTGCCCGGGAAGCCGAGGCCGAGCGGATGCAGCGAGCAGGCGACGCTCGGGCACCGGGCATCCGGCGGGATCCCCTCGGGGCCGGCGACCGCCACGACGGCCCGGTCGGCATCGGTCAGAGAGACAGTGGTCCCGGCCAGCCAGGAGGACACGGACCAGACCGCGCCCACCCAGTGCCCCGGATGGGCGGCCAGGAGCGGTAGCCACACCGTGTCGCCCGGCCGGGCGCCGAGATCGTCGAGCAGGTTCGCCGTCTTGTGAACCCAGTTCGCGAACGTGACCGCACTGAGTTCCGTGCGGTGCCCGGCGGTCGCGTCGTAGTGGGTGAGGAGCGGAGATGCTCCTGCGACACGAGCCCGATCACGCAAGATGTTCCGGACGGTTCGCGGCTCCACGCGACGAATGCTAGCGGCCGGTAGGCTGAAAGCGTGCGTTACGTCGTCATCATGGCCGGTGGTTCAGGGAAGCGTCTGTGGCCCCTGTCCCGTCAGGGGACCCCGAAGCAACTCCTGAAGCTCGTCGAGGGCAAGTCCTTGCTGCGGATAGCCTTCGAACGGGCACTGGGCGTCGTTCCGGCCGAGAACATCCTGGTCTGCACCGGTGCGAGCTACGCCGACGCGGTGGCCGCCGATCTCCACGAGTTGCCGCCGGAGAACCTGCTGGGCGAGCCCGTCGGGCGCGATTCGCTGAACGCGGTGGCGTGGCCGGCGGCCGTGCTCGCGCTGCGCGACCCCGACGCCGTCATCGCGCAGCTCACAGCCGACCACATCATGCATCCCGTGAGCGCGTTCCAGGATGCGCTGCGCACGGCGTTCGAGGTCGCCGAGAGCGATCCGCTCGCCCTGGTCACCCTCGGCGTCGTGCCCACCAGTCCCCACACCGGCTACGGATACCTGCAGCGCGGCCAGGAACTGGAGGGATTCACCGACGCGAACGCGGTCGTCGAGTTCAAGGAGAAGCCCGACCGGCTCACGGCCACGCAGTACGTCGAATCCGGCAACTACTGGTGGAACTCGGGCATGTTCGTGTGGCGGGCGCAGACCCTCCTCGATCAGGTCCGTGCCCTGCTGCCCGCGACCTACGAGACGGTCGTCGACATCGCGGCCCATCCCGAGCGGGTCGGCGACCTGTACCCGACGCTGCTGAAGACGTCGGTGGACTTCGGGATCATGGAACCCGTCTCCCGCGGCGAGGCGACGGCGCACGTGGCCGCGGTCGCGTTGCCGATCCAGTGGTACGACGTCGGCGGGTTCGCCAGCCTCGCCGAGCATTTCGCCCACGACGACGCCGGCAACGCGACCGAGGGGCTCACCATCGCCCTGGACTCCGAGCGCAACCTGCTGATCAACAAGGGCGACGCGGGCTCCCTCGTCGCCGTCGTGGGGCTGCACGACACGGTCGTGGTGTCGACGCCGCAGATCACCCTGGTCTGCCCGATGGAGGACACCGAACGGATCCGGGAGCTCGTGGACCACGTCTCGACGCAACTGGGCCCCGAGTACGCCTGATTCGCGGACGTCGCTCCGCGGGCGGGGAACCCGCCGCCAGTACTGTGGGCAGCGACGACAGGGGAGGAAGCTCCGTGCTCGATCACGTGAAGAAGTACCGGGACATCGCCGCATGGGTCGTGCTCGCGCTGGTCGTGGGGTCGATGGTCTTCGCCGTGGTTCGGATCGTCGTCACGTCCGTGTCCACCGAATACACGCTCGGCCAGGCCGCGCTCAGCTACGGCGAGTCGACGCTCGGGCTGACCCCGGCCCTCATCGTGCTCGCGGTCGTGGCGTTGTGCGTGTTCCTCAAGCCGAGCTCGCCCAGCGCGCCGACGCTGACACTGGTCGCCGCGATCGTCGTCTCGGCCGGCACGGTCCTGTCACTGATCTTCACGTTCATCGGGCTCAGCGCGACACTGGGCGGCTCGATCGGCGTCATCTTCCAGCTCCTCGGCTCCATGACGGACGTCATCCTCAAGGCGCTCGTCGCGGCGGCTTTGTGGTTGCTGCGCCGCGGGCAGCAGACGGGCGTGGTCGGCTCGCCACTGGCGGCGAACACCCCCAGCGCCCAGGCGTCCGCGCCGACGGTGTCCCCGGCAGGGCCCGGTGAGCCGATCGCCGGATCGGCCTGGAAGAGCGCGAGCGACGCGGCCAAGGGCGCTCCCGCCGAGGTCCGCCCGGAGTCGGGTGCCTCGCGCCAATGGCGCCCCGTGAACCGCCCACCCGATGAGACGAACTGAGACTGGTAACTTAATCGGGCTTGACGTGACATGAACTACACCTGTGTAATTCCAGGAAGGTAGTTCATCACCCCGGCCCGAGGAGGTTACATGCTCGAACTGCTGTCGAGCCCTAACCCGGAAGACATGGGCGCCCTTGCCTGGCAGGAGTCCGCGCTGTGCGCGCAGACCGACCCCGAGGCGTTCTTCCCCGAAAAGGGCGGTTCCACGCGCGAGGCCAAGAAGGTGTGTCAATCCTGCGAAGTCCGCCTCGAATGCCTGGAGTACGCCCTGGCCAACGACGAACGGTTCGGAATCTGGGGCGGTTTGAGCGAGCGTGAGCGGCGGAAGCTGAAGAAGCGGGCCGTGTGACCGCGAACGCTGAGAGGGCCCCCGTCCCGGGAGCCTGCTCGGCGGGGCGGGATACTGTGGGCACGTCAGTGCCCGTGAGGGCGCCTTCGGGCGCCCTTCGCGCTGTGTAAAGCCTGTGAGTCTGCCGAGCCGGAGGGTCAGTGAGTAGTCACGAAACCGTCGTCGACGACACCTGGGCATGGGCCCGTGAAGAGGATCCCGCGCCTCCCGATGTGAGCGCGGCGACCGTCCACGTCCTCATTCCCGGCGGTGCCGGCGCCCCCTGGCTGGCCTCGCTGCTCGCCCTGTGCGCCGAGCAGACGGTCCGGCCGGTCCGCGTCTCGGTCGGCGCGGTCCCGGATGCGGACACCCCCACAGACGCCGCTCCCGGCGCCGGGTTGCCCGTGGAGACGGTGCCCGCCGCGTCCCTCGCAGACCTGTGGGACGCCGTGTCCACCAGCGAAGCGGAGTTCTGCTGGCTGCTGCCCGCCGAGAGCGAGCTGGCTCCCGACACACTGGAGCGTCTGCTGCGCACCCTGGCCGACGACGGTGTGGCGGCGACGGGCCCGGTCGTGTCGCGCCGGGTGTCCCGCAGGTCGGATCCGCAGATCGAATGGGTGGGCGCGACGCTGACCACGACGGGAATCCCGGTCAGCCACGAAGGGGTCGGCGAGGTCAACCAGGGACAGGTGGACGATCCGGTCGTCCTCGGTCTGCCCGCCGCGGGACTGCTCGTCCGCACCGCCGTCCTGCGTGAGGTGGGGGGCTTCGGCACATCCCCGATCCCCGGCGTCGAGGTGGGAGCGCTCGCGACCCTGGCCGGTGGCCGCGTCCTGGTGACCGGTGACGCATCGCTCACCCTGGTCGGCCCGGGGGCGGGTTCGCCTGTCGCGTCCCGGCGTGCCGGCATGAACCTGGCCGCCGCACTGTCACGGTCGTCGGCGGGGCACGCGATCGGGACGGTGACCGGATCGGTGGTCGGCGCGCTCGGCCATGTCCTCGCACGCGACCCGCGACAGGCGGGCGTGGCACTGTCCGCGCTCGGCGGCTGGCTGCGGGACGGGGCGGCACGGCGTGGCCTGCGGGCGCGGGTCGCGTCCCTGCCCCAGACCAGCCCGGCCGCCGTCGCCGCGCTCCGGCCGCATGGCGCGCGCCGGATCGTGGACTGGGGGGAAGGCCTGCTCGGTGCGCTCGGCGACTGGCTCGACGGTTTCAGCGTGCGCGTCGAGTCGGGCAGCGCGATCGACGACCTCACAGGAACCGACGCAACCGCCGCAGGAGGCACCCGGTGGCGCCTGTCGCCGACGCTGATCGGGTTCGTGACGATGCTGGTCCTCTCCGTGATCGCCCTGATCCCGCTGTTCGGGCTCGGTTCGGTGACCGGAGGGCAACTCCTGCCGGCGCCGGGCTTCTCCGAGCTGTGGGCGACATATCTGGCTCCGGTCGCGGGTCAGCCAGGTGGCAGCGGTCCGCCATGGGTCGCCTTCGTCGGGCTCCTCTCCCTGGTGACGATCGGCAACGTCGACCTCGCGATCTTCGGGACGATCCTGCTGGTCGTGCCCGTCACCTGGCTGGCCTGCTACCGGCTGCTGCGGCACCTGCTCTCCGAACAGCCGCAGGCGATCGGCGCCGCGGCGGTCGTCGCGCTGAGCCCGGTTCTGACGGGTGCGCTCAACCGCGGCGATGTCGGCACGCCTGTGGCGCTGCTGTTCGTCGTTTTCGGCGCCCTCGCCGCCCGCCGCCTCGCGATCCAGCCGAGTTGGCGCTGGTCGGCCACCGCGGCGCTGTGCCTGGCGGTGGCGGGCGCGATCCAGCCGCTGCTGTGGGTCCCCTCGGCGGTCGTCGGCGTGTGGGCGGCGGTCACCCGGCGGGCCACCTGGGGAAAGGTCATCGTCGCACTGGTCGCCCCGCTGGTCGTGCTCGCGCCGTGGGCGCCGACGCTGTGGCGCTGGCCGGGCAGGCTGCTGACCGGCCCCGAGCCGGCTCTGGCCTCGGCGGCCGCCCCCGATGCGTGGGCACTGCTCGGCCGTGACGGCGGGGCGGGCCTTCCGCCGGTGTGGGTGTCGATCGCGATCGTCGGGGGGCTGTGGCTGATCGCGATCGTCGGGCTCATCCGGGTCGGACGTCGATCCTGGGCCGGGTGGGGCGTCGCCGCGCTCGGGCTGGCCGGCGTCGTCGTACTCGGCAAGATCGTCGTCGACGTCCCTCCCGGGGTGTCCGTGCGGCCGGCCGTGACGTTCTGGCTCACCCTCTTCGTGTCCGGGCTGGCCCTCGCCGCGGCGCTCGGCGGAGACCGGGTCGTGAGCGATCTACGCGACTCCGCGCTGGGCTGGCGGCAGGTCGTGGTCGCTCCCCTGTCGGTGCTCGCCGCCGTCGTCGCGGTGCTGGGGGCAGGCTGGTGGGTCGTCGGCGGGGCGTCCGACCTGCGGCGCGACGATCTCACCTCGACCCCGCCGTACGTCGCGAACGCCCAGGCCGGCCAGGACCCCGGTCGCACGCTGGCGATCAGCCTCTCCGGCGAGGGGGACCGGCAGGCGTCCTGGGCGTTGCTGGAGTCCGACCTGCCGCGCCTCGGCGACGGGGAGCGGGGAGTGGCCGCCGGTGGCTCGGCGACCGCGGCGGGGCAGGCCGCCGGCGTCGTCACGCGGTTGCTGGCCGGCACCGCCGACGATCTGCTGCTGCCCGACCTGCGATCGCTCGGCGTCGCGTACATCTGGGTGCGCGACGCGGACGAGACCGAACTGGCCAACATCGGCAACACGCCGGGCCTCGGAGTGGGGTCCGGGGACGAGTCGACCTGGGTGTGGCCGGTGCCGGACTCGGCGCGGGCCGTCGTCGTCTCCGGATCCGACGTCGTCGTCGCCGGGAACGGCTCGACCATCGCGGCGGGCGCCGCGGACCGGGAGCTCATCCTGTCCGAGCCCGCCGATCCACGCTGGGAGGCGACGGTCGGCGGGGAGGAACTGTCGCCGTCGCCGGTGGCGGACTGGCGCCAGAGGTTCGCGGTGCCCAAAGCGGGCGGAGAGCTCGCCTATCGGCTCCGCGGCTCGTCGTGGTGGGCCTGGCTCCAGGCCGCCGCACTCGTGGTCTGGCTGGTGATGGTCGCGCCGGCCGGCGCGCGACAGTCGACCGTCGGCGCCCGTGGAGGTGTGTCGTGAGACTGAGAGCCACCGTGTACATCCTGATCCCGCTGGTGGTCATGGGCCTGCTGCTCGGGGCGGTGGCCGTCGTCCCCGCCGCGTCGCCGGCGACGGCCGTCGCGCCGTCGGCCGTGGGCCAGGCCGCGCTGGCGTGCGCCGCGTCCGAGGGGACGACGGCGGCGACCAGGACCGCCGTCGCGCCCGGCGGCGAGGTGACCGTCACCGGTGTCGGCGAGTCGAAGCCGAAGGTGGTGGCCGGGTCCGTCGCCGTCGCGACCGCCGACTCCTCGCTGCGGATCTCGGCACCCGTCGACATCGCGTTCGGGGGCACCTCCATCGCGTCCGGCGACTCGGGGCCGTTGCGCGGAGTCAGCCTGACATCGTGCCGGACGCCCGCGACCGAGTCCTGGGTCACCGGTGTGAGGTCGAGCGACGATGTGCTCACCGACCTCGTCCTGACGAACCTCGACAAGGACAGCGCGGCCGTCGACCTCACCTTCTACGGAGCCGACGGAGAGGTGGCCGCGCCCGGCGCGCGGGGTATCGTCGTCGACGCGCTGAGCCAACGGAGCATCTCGCTGAAACCGCTCGTGTCCCAGGACGGGCCCGTCACGATCCACGTCGAGACGTCCGAGGGGCGGGTCGCGGCGGTGGCCCGCGAGACGGTCTGGCAGGGGACCAACGCGGTCGGCACCGACTGGGTGGCTCCCGGCAGCGCCGGGACGGATGTCGTCGTGCCGGGCGTCGCCGCCGGGAGCGGCACCCGGCAGCTCGTCGTGACCAACCCCGGGGACCGGAGCGTCACGGCGTCCGTGACGGCGCTGACCGGCAACGGACCGGTCGCGCTGGAAGGTGCCGCCCAGGTGGACGTCCCGCCCCAGTCGACGCGAACGGTGTCGCTGGAGACCGGCTTGGCCCAGGAAGCCGCCGCCATCCGTGTCACGGCGACCTCGACCATCGCCGCCGCAGTGCGCGCCGACACGGCGAGTGCGGGCGCGACGTCCGACATCGCCGTGGCGAGCGCGGGCGGTGCGCTGCCGCAGCGGGCCGTGCTGCCCGTCGCGGCCGGCACGTCCGCCACGACGTCGTTGCTGCTGTCCAACGCCTCCGACACCGACGCCGCCGCGACCGTGCGGTTCACCGACGCGTCGGGCGCGTCGCTGGGCGACGAGACGGTCTCCCTCGTCGCCGGGGCGTCGGCGTCGGTGGAGGTCCCCCGCACGACGGCCGTCGCGATCGAGGTGGAGACGACGCGGGGCTCACTGCACGGCGCCGTCGTGGTGACCGCGACGCTCGGAAAGGTGCACGGCATCGGTATCGCCGCCTATGCGGGACTGGCCGACCAGGACGCGCCGCGCCTGGTGGAGGATCCGCACGTCGACGAGCGGGCGCGCTGATCCTCGCGGCCCGCGGGCGCGGGCGGCGAACCCGCCGGAGTCAGGAGCGGGTCTTCGGGCGGGTGCGGTCCGAGGCGGGCGTCATCCGGCGCGTGAGAGAGCGCAGCGACCAGCCCGCTGCGGCGAGACGCCGCAGGGCTGTGAGGACGAGCACGGTCGCGGCCGCGGCGCCGGCGGCGGTCCCGACGATGACGGAGCGGGGCGTGCCGGTCAGGCGGGCGACGGCGATCCAGGCGAAGGCCCAGGCCATGCCGCCCGCCACCGCCCAGCGGGCGCCGAGCTTGTTGGCGTACCTGCCCGCCAGGGCCACCGCCACGATCAGCACCGCGACGGCGAGGAGCTCGCTCACCTCGCCGGGGGTGCTCACCGTCGCGCTGACCGCCACGGCGATGTTCGCGACCGTGGCGACGCTGACCCAGCCGAGGTACAGGCCGAAGGTCCCGTCGAGGATCACCGACGAGGACGGCGAGGAGGCGGGAATGGCGGCGAGACGTCCCACGAGGACGGCGAGATCGACCACCAGGAGAGTGATCACCAGCACGCTCATCCACACCCAGCCGAACTGGACGACGAGCAGCCACGCGCCGTTGAGGAGCATCGACACCGCCGCGGGCCAGCCGATCCGGCGAGCGCGGGGATCCGCCGGGGTGAGCGTGTGCCGCACCGCGAAGGCGATCAGGCCGAGATAGATCACCGACCAGACGGCGAAGGCGGGACCGCCGGGGGTGAGCAGCGTCCGGCCGGCCGCGAAGACGCCCCCGGCGCTGTCGGGGACCGAGGTGCCGATCACGCCGACGCCCGCCAGGGCGGCCAGCAGCATCAGAACGGCCGTGACGATCACGGCCACCTGCCGCGCCCTGTCGGGGGTGGTCGCCGGCTCCTCCTGAGTCATGGGCGTCCTCCGTTGTCAACCTGGACATAAGAGTCGCAAGTGGGCCCGTCGGAGACAATACTGCGCGGTAAGCGTTGAAAAAGTCGCGCCGAATGCTGAACGCCGTGCCGCTCGGCCGGCCCGGCGCCTCAGTCGTCGTCGCGGCCGGCCTCGCCCTGCGGGTCGATGGTCTCGATGGACAGCCCGGTGAGGGCGGACAACTGCTCCACGATCGTCCGGTACACGAGGCGCTGCAGGTCGCGACGCCCGTCGGCGCGATGTTCGAGCGGTCGCCGGAACACGACTACCTGGGCGGGGTGGTCGCGGGTCGGCTGGACGGCCGCCGCGAGCAGCGCCCGGTCGCCGGCCCATTGCGGCTCGAACTCCGGGACGTCGGCGACGCCGATCTCCACGTCGCGCAGCGCGTCGGGGCAGGACTTCTCGATGCGTCGCACGGCGTCCTCGACACACGACACGAAGAACACCGACTTCCGTTCGTTGCGGCGCAACGGCACCGGAGCGCGGGTGAGGGGGTTCGGTCCGGCGATCGGTCCGCGCATCCCGCGGCCGTGACGATCCCTCGTGCGCGACATGCCTTCAGCCTATTACCCGGTCCGTGCGGGCTCGGGGCGGGAGCCCGGCTCGTCTTCGGCCCGGGGAGTCGACGGCACCGTCGCCTCGACCTCCGGGAGCGCTCGCCCCGGCGCTGACCGCCAGGTTGTGCGGCACACCGGTCCGGGTGCGGCGACCGACGAGCCATGACCGCCACCTTGCGAGGCATATGACACCGGATCCGGACCGCGTATGCCTCACAACCTGGCGGTCAGCTCGTACGGGTCGCGGTGGCGCGCTGGTATGCCTCACAACCTGGCGGTCACGTCCGATCGGGCGCGCGGGATGCCCGTTCCCGTCGCCCGGTCCGGAGCTCCCGACCCGACGGACCGCGACGACCGCGAACAGCCGTCGGCGAGGCGTCGAGAGTCTCCAGCGGGGGTAGACACTCACGGCCGGCTTGGCGTCGTCGGGCACCTCGCCGCTGTACCGTGAGCCCGTGAGATCGCGCAGGTGTTCGCGGTCGGCATGCTCCGGCCCCGCAGTCGCCACCCTGACATTCGCGTACCGGGACCAGACGGCCGTCCTCGGCCCTCTCGCCCTGCAGTCCGAGCCCGGGGGCTACGACCTGTGCCGCGAGCACGCGGCCGGGCTGTCCGCGCCGCTCGGCTGGGAGGTCATCCGGCTGCCGCTGGACGAGTCGGCCGGGCAACCGGACCCCGACGACCTGCTGGCGCTCGCCGACGCCGTCCGAGAGGTCGGCTTCCGGACGCCGCCCGCCCCCGCCGTCCCGCCCGAGGTGATGGAGGGACGCCGCAAGGGCCACCTCGTCGTGCTGCCGGACCCTGGTCGCTAGGCCGCTAGGCTGATCTCCGATGATTAACGACGACATCTTCAAGGCCAACGACATTCGCGGTGTCGTCGGTGGGGCCGAGCCGCAGTGGGACGAGGACGGTGCCTTCGCCATCGGTGCGGCCTACGTGCACGTGTTCGGGCTGCAGGGCAAGCGCTTCGTGATGAGCCGGGACATGCGGGTGAGCGGGCCGCAGATGTCCGCGGCGTTCGCCGACGGCGCCCGATCCCAGGGCGCGAGCGTGGTCGACATCGGCCTGGCCAGCACCGACGAACTGTGGTTCGCCTCGGGGCATCTCGGGATCCACGGCGTCCAGTTCTCGGCGAGTCACAACCCCGCGACGTACAACGGCATCAAGTTCTGCCTGCCCTTCGCCGCGCCGGTCACTCCCGATGCGCTCCTCGAACTCACCGCGGCGTGCCGCACGGTGTTCCCGCCGGTCGACGAGCCGGGCACGCGCACCGAGCAGGATCTGCTCGGCGCCTACGCCGCGTACCTCCACGGGCTGGTCGACCTCTCCGGGATCCGCCGGCTGCGCGTCGTCGTGGACGCCGGCAACGGCATGGCCGGGTACACCACCCCGGCTGTCCTCGGGCCCCTCGGCATCGACATCGTCGGTCTCTTCATGGAGCTCGACGGCAGTTTCCCGAACCACCCGCCGAACCCGCTGGTGCCCGAGAACCTGCTGGACGCCCAGGCTGCCGTGCGGGAGCACGCGGCCGATCTCGCCCTCGTCTTCGACGGCGACGCCGACCGGTGCTTCATCATCGACGAGCGCGGCGAGGTGGTGAGCCCGTCGATCGTCACGGCGCTCATCGCGAGCCAGGAGCTGCGGCGCGAGCCGGGCGGCACCATCGTCATCAACACCATCACGTCGCGGTCGGTCGCCGAGGTGGTGTCGGCGGCCGGTGGCACCACCGTCGTGTCCCGCGTCGGCCACACGTACGTGAAGGCCCTGATGGCCGGCCACGACGCGGTCTTCGGCGGCGAACACTCGGCGCACTACTACTTCCGGGACTTCTGGGGAGCCGACACGGGCATGCTCGCGGCGCTCCACGTGCTCGCCATCGCCGGACGCTCCGAACGGCCGCTGTCGGAGCTCGTCGCCGAGTACTCCTCCTACGCGGCGTCCGGTGAGATCAACTCGGAGGTCGCCGACGCACGCGCCGTCATGGACGCGGTCGGGCTGGCCTTCGCCGGCCGCGGCGAGGCGGACTGGTCCGACGGGCTGACGATCTCGGGGCCCGACTGGTGGGTGAACGTCCGACCGTCCAACACCGAGCCGCTGCTGCGGCTGAACGTCGAGGCGCGCACGGCCGCCCACATGCAGGCACTGCGCGACGAGACGCTCGCGATCATCCGGGGAGGCACCGATGTCGCCTGAGTCGCTGTCCGAACTGCTGGCGATCCTCGCGTGCCCGAACTGCCACGCGAAGCTGGCCGTCGACTACGACAGGTACGAGCTGGTCTGCCTGTCCGGGACGTGCGGCCTCGCCTATCCCATCCGCGACGACATCCCGATCCTGCTCGTGGACGAGGCCCGACGCCCCGGCACGGCAACCTGACCCATGGACTTCGACGACGGACGCCTGGACGATCCGGTCGCGCTGACCATGGTCGACGCACGGCTGCGCGATCTGGCATCGGCCGGCGCGCGGCTGCGGATCGAGGCCGAGGCCGCCCAGGGGCCGATCGCGGCGCTGACCGAGCGGGACCGGCCCCGCGCCGTGCTGGCGCTGGGCACCGAGGCGCGATTCCTGCGGGCCGTGCTCGAGCCGGGCTGCCCCGTGCCGTTCGTGGCCTGGCAGGAGCCCACGCTTCCCGGGTGGGTCGGGCCCCTGGACATCGTCGTCGTCCTCGGTGCCGAGAGCAGGCTCGTCCCGAGCCTCGTCGAGGCGGTGCGCCGCGGGTGCCAGGTCATCCTGTCGTGTCCGCCCGGCGCGCCCGGCGGCGAGCTGATCGACGCCCGCTCGACGCTGCTCCCGGCGACGACGGCCGACCCGCTGGCCATGGCGATCGTGATGCTGTCCGCGCTGCACGGCGTGGGGCTGGCGCCGTTCGTCCACGTCCAGTCGATCGCCGACGCGCTGGACGGCGTCGCCGAGGCGTGCTCGGTGCACGCCGATCTCGTCTCCAACCCTGCGAAGGTGCTGGCATCCGAGCTCGCCGACGCCCTCCCGCTCGTGTTCGGGACCTCGGTGCTCTCGGCGCGGGCGGCGCGCCGCGTCGCCGAGGGGCTGCGTTCCGCCGGCGGCCGGGTCGCCCTCGCGGCCGACGCGCGCGAGTTGCTGCCGGTGGTCGAGGGCACTCCTGCCCGCGACCTGTTCGCCGATCCGTTCGAGGAGCACACCGACACGGCACCGGTCCTGCTCTTCCTCGACGACGGGCTCGCCGAGCCGAGCGTCCATGTGGAGACGCTGCTCGACGCCGCCGAGGCGCGCGACGTCCGCGTCAGCCGCATCGCCCGATCCGAGAACTCCGCGGTCGAGCGCTACGCGACGATGCTGCAGGAGGGCCTGTTCGCCGCGACGTATCTGCGGGTCGGTCTGGGGCGTGATGCCGGTGGCCCGACCTGGCATAATCGGCGCCCGTGAGCGCATCCGGAGGCACGAAGGCCGTCGTGGCGGCCATGACGGCGAACGCGGCCATCGCGGTCATGAAGTTCACCGCGTGGCTGCTCACCGGCGCGAGTTCGATGCTCGCCGAGGGCATCCACTCCGTCGCCGACACCAGCAACCAGCTTCTGCTCCTGCGGGGCGGACGGAGCGCCCGGAAGGCGGCGACCGAGGAGCACCCGTTCGGGTTCGGACGGGAGCGGTACGTGGCCGCATTCCTCGTCGCCATCATCCTGTTCAGCCTGGGTGGGCTGTTCGCTCTCTACGAGGCGTTCCACAAGTACGAGGAGGTCGTCTCGGGCCATCCGAACGAACTGCTCGAAGGTCCGTGGTGGTGGGTGCCGCTCGTGGTCCTCGTCGGGGCGATGGTCGCCGAGGGACTGTCCCTGCGCACCGCCATCCACGAGTCGAGCGGGGCGAAGGGGAAGCAGACGTGGTTCCGTTTCATCCGCACGTCGCGGCAGCCCGAGCTCCCGGTCGTGCTGCTGGAGGACACGGCCGCGCTGCTCGGCCTGGTGTTCGCCCTCCTCGGCGTCGGCCTGACGCTCCTGACGCACAACGGGCTCTGGGACGTCGCGGGCACGGCCCTCATCGGCGTCCTGCTCATCACCGTGGCAGGGGTGCTGGCGGTCGAGACGAAGAGCCTGCTGGTCGGCGAGTCGGCGACCCCCGAGGCGGTGCGCCGGATCGAAGCCGCGCTGACGGCCTCGGACGGCGTCCAGCGCGTGATCCACATGAAGACGCTCCACCTGGGGCCCGACGAGGTGATGGTGGCCGCGAAGATCGCCGTCGAGCCGACGGCGTCGGCGGACAGGGTCGCCGAGGTCATCAACACCGCCGAGGCCGCGATCCGGGCGGTCGATCCCATGGTGACGGCCCTGTACATAGAACCGGACATCTGGCACGGTGCCGATGCGGCGCCAACGGGTGAGGAGTCCTGAGATGCAGAAGGTACTGGTCCTCAACGGCCCCAATCTCGGACGGCTGGGCAAGCGCGAGCCGGCCATCTACGGGCATGCGACCCACGACGACCTCGCCCGCCATCTGGTCGGCACCGGTGAAGGCCTCGGTCTCGCCGTCGACGTGCGGCAGACCGACTCCGAGGCCGAGATGCTGTCGTGGCTGCACGAGGCGGCGGACGAAGCCGTGCCGGTGGTGCTGAATCCCGCCGCCTGGACGCACTATTCGATCGCCATCGCCGACGCCGTCGCGCAGGTCCCGGTCGTGATCGAGGTGCACATCAGCAACGTCCACGCCCGTGAGGACTTCCGGCGCCACTCGGTCGTGTCGCCGTACGCACTGGGCGTCATCGCCGGGCTGGGCCTCGCCGGGTACGACCTGGCGCTGGCTCACATCGCCGCAACGGGGATCTCCGCGGACGCCGCCGCGACCGGGGGAGCCGAGGAGGGAACGCGCGCATGAGCGGCACGACAGCCACCCTGACCGCCGCCGATTTCCGGGTCGCCGACCTGGGCCTGGCCGCGGCCGGACGCCAGCAGTTGGTGCTGGCCGAGAAGGAGATGCCCGGCCTGATGGCGATGCGGGAGCGGTACGCCGCGACGCAGCCGCTCCGGGGTGCCCGCATCGCCGGCTCGCTCCACATGACGGTCCAGACCGCGGTCCTCATCGAGACGCTGGTGGCGCTCGGGGCACAGGTGCGCTGGGCGTCCTGCAACATCTTCTCCACCCAGGACGAGGCCGCCGCCGCGATCGTCGTCGGCACGGGCACGCCCGCGGAGCCGCGCGGAGTGCCCGTCTTCGCCTGGAAGGGCGAGACCCTCGCCGAGTACTGGTGGTGTGCGGAGCAGATCATGACGTGGCCCGACGGCGCGCCGAACATGATCCTGGACGACGGCGGGGACGCGACCCTGCTCGTCCATCTCGGCGCCCGCTTCGCCCAGGACGGTGCCGTGCCGGATGAGACGGCGGACGACTCGGCCGAGTACCGCGTCATCCTCGACACGCTGCGTCGCAGCATCGCCGAACGGCGCGTCGACTGGCCGGCGCTGGCCGCGGGAATCCGCGGGGTGACCGAGGAGACCACCACGGGCGTCCACCGGCTGTACGAGCGGGAGCGCTCGGGATCGCTGCTGTTCCCCGCCATCAACGTCAACGACTCGGTGACGAAGTCCAAGTTCGACAACAGATACGGCATCCGGCACTCGCTGATCGACGGCATCAACCGCGCCACCGACGTCCTCATCGGCGGCAAGACCGCGGTCGTCTGCGGGTACGGGGACGTCGGAAAGGGCTGTGCCGAGGCACTCAGCGGGCAGGGGGCGAAGGTCGTCGTCACCGAGGTCGATCCGATCTGCGCGCTGCAGGCCGCGATGGACGGCTACCGTGTCGCCGTCCTCGACGACGTCCTGCCCGAGGCCGATATCGTCATCACGGCGACCGGGTGCCTGAACGTCGTCACCGCCGATCACATGGCACGCATGAAGGATCTCGCGATCGTCGGCAACATCGGCCACTTCGACAACGAGATCGACATGGCCGGCCTGGAGTCGCGCTCCGACGTGAGCCGCACGCCGGTGAAGCCGCAGGTGGACCTGTGGACGTTCGCCGACGGGCACACGGTCGTCGTGCTGAGCGAGGGACGGCTGCTGAACCTGGGCAATGCCACGGGGCATCCGAGCTTCGTGATGAGCACCTCCTTCACCAACCAGGTTCTCGCACAGATCGAGCTGTTCACCCGCACGGCGGAGTACCCGGTCGGCGTCCACACCCTGCCGAAGGCGCTGGACGAGGAGGTGGCACGACTGCACCTCGACCACCTGGGTGCGCGTGTCACGACCCTGACCGCGGAACAGGCCGCCTATCTGGGTGTGCCCGTGGAGGGCCCGTTCAAGAGCGACTACTACCGCTACTGACCGGCGCGCGCTCGCCGAGCGCTCTCAAAGTGCCGGTTTCGGGCGCGTTTCCGCGCATTCGGGAGCGTTCGGCGCACCTGCGGGACGTCGAACGGGCGGTCAGCCGCGCGGCGTCTGGAACGTCACGAGCCGCGCCGAGCCCGGGGCGAGGTCGGACCAGCCTCCGGTGAGGCCGAGCACGGCCAGAGCACTGGTGCGGAAGCCCTGCGCGAAGCCGTCGGCGCCTCCCCGGCCGGTCGTGGGCCCGACCGCTGTGCGGCAGAACATCTCGACGGTGGGCTGGTGCCCGACCACGAGGACGCGACGCGTCTCGGCCGGCACCTCCCGCAGCAGCTCGAACAGGGTGCCGGCGCCGCCGTGGTAGATGTCGTCGGCGTACTCCACCCGCACGGCCTGGACGCCGCCGTCGGCGAGCCGGCCCCACGTCTGCCGAGCCCTGATCGCCCCCGAGCAGTACACGAGGTCGAAGGCGAGCCCGGCGCCGGTCAGCCAGCGCGCGGCGGCGGCCGCGTCACGCCGCCCGCGGGAGGCGAGAGGACGCTCGATGTCGTCCTCTCCCGTGGACCACGACGACTTCGCGTGACGCATGACGGTCAGCAGACGCTCCACCGCGTCACCTCCATCCCACGGGGAGTTCACCCGCGGACGGAACCGCCCGCGAGGCCTGCACTCTGAGCCCGGCGCGGCGCCGGTTCTCCCCGCACACGGCGGCGAGGAAGTCCTCCGGCGGGACACCGGGCGGGGGCAGCGGCGCGGTGCGTCGCGACACCTCGTAGGCAAGACGCCCGAGGAGCGCCGTCCGGAAGCTCTTGCGCATCAGCCGGTCGCGCTGCAGGGCGGTCCGGGCCGCCGCGAACTGCTCGTCGGTGACACGGCTCATCTCCAGCGTCGCGGCCCACTCGACGAGGTGAGGCGGGATCTCCGGCAGGGCGCCCGCCGCGCGGGGTGCGCGCACGCGGATCACCAGCGTCCCGGCGAGGACGTCGCCGATCCGTTTCCCGTCGGGCTGGAGGATCGACACGATCGTGCCCAGCAGGAACCCGGTGTACAGGGAGTAGTCGACGAGCCAGAACGCCAGCCCGCGCATCAGCGCGTGCCGGAAGCGGATCGTGCCGCCGTCGTCGCGGACGGCCTGCAGCCCGACGACGTACGCGCCGGGGGTTCGTCCGCGCGTGAGGGTCTCGAAGCCGATCAGGTACCCGAACGAGATGATGATGTACCCGGCGAGGGCGACGGCCTGCTGGGCCGCGGCCGAGCCGCCGAAGGACGTCGTCAGCGTGTTCCAGCCCCAGGTGAGCAGGAGAATCGCGGAGATGTCGACGAGATCGGCGAGGATGCGGGTGGGGATCCGCGCCGGACGCAGGTCGAGCAGGACGGCGTCCCCCGTCACGATCTGGCTCACAGCGGCCAGCCTAACCGCCTCGGGTGCCGCCCCGCAGCGCGCGGGCCCCAGGTCCACGAACCGCCCCGGCCGTCGATAGGCTGGCCCCGTGGATGTGGACGCCTACGTACTGGAGCACCGCGACACCTGGAACCGGCTCGACCGCCTGGTGAAGCGGCAGCGTCCCACGGGCGCCGAAGCGGACGAGATCGTCGATCTGTATCAGCGCACGGCCACGCATCTCGCCGTCATCAGGGGTTCCACGTACGACCCCACGCTGGAGGCCCGCCTCTCGACGCTCGTCACCAACGCGCGCGCCGTCGTCACCGGCACGTCGGTGCCGCTCATGGCCGCGGTCGCGTACTTCTTCACCGCCACGTTCCCGGCGGCCGTGTACCGGCTGCGCTGGGCGTGGATCGCCATCGCCGCGGTCAGCGTCCTGACGGCCTTCGGCATCGGATACCGGGTCGTCACCGTCCCGGGCCTGGAGCAGACGCTCATCTCGCCCGAGGCTCTGCAGTCGCTCCTCGACCACGACTTCGCCGCGTACTACAGCGAGAATCCCGCGGGCGATTTCGCGGCCCAGGTGTGGCTGAACAACTCCGTCGTCGCCGCCACCTTCATGATCACGGGGATCGCGGTGTACCCGCTGGCGCTGGCGTGGTGGAGCAACATGCAGAACCTCGGCATCGTGGGCGGGCTCATGGTGGGCAACGGCCGGGCCGACGTCTTCTACGGACTGATCCTGCCGCACGGGCTGCTGGAGCTCACCTGCCTGTTCATCGCCGCCGCGGCCGGTCTGTCCCTGGCCTGGGCCGTCGTGTCGCCGGGCCCGCGGACACGGGCACGGGCGCTCGCCGAACAGGGACGCCGGGTCGGGGCGATCGCGGTCGGGCTCGCCTGCGCTCTGGCGGTGAGCGGCGTCCTCGAGGCGTTTCTCACGCCGTCCCGTCTGCCGGCCGCGGCGCGGCTGGCGATCGGCGCCGCCGTCTGGCTGGCCTTCCTGGCGTACGTCCTCATCCTCGGGCGGCTCGCGACCCGCGGCGGCGAGACGGGCGATGTCGACGCGGGGTCCGCCGGGTTCGATGCCCCGACCGAGGCGGCCTGAGGGGCGGGGCGCACCTAGACTGTGGCCATGACCGCAGAACCCCGCATCCGAACGCTCGCGGACGAACGCACCGAGGAGCGTCTCGACCCTCGCGTCGAGGAGGGTGATCACGATCGTTTCTCCCACTACGTCGAGAAGGCGAAGCTGACCGAGGCGATGGTCATGGGGACGCCGGTGATCGCGCTGTGCGGCAAGGTGTGGATCCCGAGCCGCAATCCCGACAGGTTCCCCGTGTGCCCCGACTGCCGGCGGGTCTGGGAGGGCCTCAAGCCCGGCGGGGACGATTCGGGCGACGAGTGACGCGCCGGCGACCGCTCATCGGGCGGTCGTCGGATATCGAGTTGCCCCGTCCGTCCGAACCTGATGGGCTGGCGGGCGTGTCCGAACGCTCCGGCCCGTCACGGGCGCTGACGATCAGCCTGCTCGTCTGCGTCCTCGCCATCGCGTTCGAGTCGCTGGCCGTGTACACGGTCATGCCGGTCGTCGCGAAGGAGCTCGGCGGCCTCGACTACTACGCGTGGGCGTTCACGCTCTTCATCATCGGGATGATGTTCGCGACCGTCGCCGCGGGTCGGCTCGCCGATCGCTTCGGCCCCGGGTACCCGCTGGCCGGCGGGCTGGTGCTGTTCGTCGTGGGCCTGCTCGCGGGCGGCTATGCGCCCAGTATGAGCGTTCTCCTGGTGGGACGGTTCGTGCAGGGGCTCGGCGCGGGCACGCTCAACCTCGCTGCGATGGTGCTCGTCGCCCGCCTGTACGCGCCGGTCGCACGGGCGCGGATCATGACCTGGATGTCGGCGTGCTGGGTGTTGCCCGCGTTCTTCGCGCCCGCCATCGGGGCGTGGCTGGCCACCCACTTCGGCTGGCAGTGGGTGTTCCGGGCGGTGGTTCCGGGCGTCGTGATCGCAGGAATCGTCTCGGCCCGCCCCGTCCTGCGGCTGGGCCGCTCGCTCTCTCCCGCGGCCCCCGACCCGGCGGTGCGTCCTGTTCCCGTGTGGGCCGCGGCGGCCGTCGCGCTGGGCGCGGCCGGCATCCAGCTCGCCGGGCAGCACCTCGAACTGGCGTCGCTCGCCTCCCTCGCCGTGGCGGTCGTCCTGCTGGCGGTCTCACTGCCGCGGCTCATGCCGCGCCGGCACGGGTCCGGTCGGGATCTGTGGACGGTGATCGGCGTCCGGCTGCTGGCCGCCGGCGCGTTCTTCGGCGCGGAGTCGTTCACGCCGCTGATGCTGACCGAGACGCGCGGACTGGACACGCTCGCGGCCGGCACCGCGCTCACCGTCGGCTCGGTCGGGTGGACGATCGGATCGTGGCTCCAGGCCCGGCCGTGGATCACGCTGCGTCGCGACCGGCTGCTGCAGCTCGGCGGCGTGGTGCTCTGCGGCGGCGTGTGCGCCATGGCTCTCGGGGCCTACCTCGCGACCGTTCCGCTCGTGGTCATGGCGCTCGCCTGGACGTGCTGCGGGCTGGGCATGGGACTGATCGTGCCCGTGACGACGCTGACGACGATCCAGTTGTCCGGCGATGCCGAGCAGGGCCGGAACAACTCGTCGCTGCAGGTCGGCGAGGCGCTCGGCAACAGTCTCTTCTCGGGTCTGGCGGGCACGATCTTCGCCGCCGTCCACGCGTCATGGCCCGTGAGCTCGACGTTCGGCGCCGTCATCGGCGCAATGGCCGGTGTCGGGCTGGCGCTGGTGATCCTGACGATGCGTCTGGGGCCGCTGGCCAACGAGGCGTCGGCGCCCGCCTGAACGACCTCAGCCGAAGAGGGCGATCGTCGCGAGGAGGGTCAGCACGAACGCCAGCACCGCTCCGATCGCCAGCAGCAGGTAGAACGTCCCGGTGTGCCGTTCCTTCGCCTTCGCGGGCGCATAGGACGAGTCGGGCCCGAGGTAGCTCTGCAGCAGCGATGCCGGGGTCTCGGCGGGCGTCGCGATGGGCCCGTAGCTGCCGACCATCGCGACGGGGCTGGGGTAGGCCGCCTCGGCGGGGGCCTGGACGCCGCTGCCGACGGACGGCGAGGGCGGTGTGCTGCCCGGACCGCCGAGGCCGACGGTGTAGGCGGGGGACTGCTGGGCCGGCCCCGCGCCCCCGGCCGGCGGCAGCGGGCGCGGGGTGTAGGTCTCCCCGCCGGGCAGCAGGTCGGCGATCTGATCGAACGCGGTCGCGACGACCTCGGCGGTCTGCGGCCGCCGGCCCGGCTGCGGCGACAGCGCGGCCGCGAAGAGCTGGTCGAGCATGGGCGGCGCACCGATGGTGTCGGCGATGGGCGTCGGGTCGACGTTCGGGTTTCGTGCGAGCAGGTCCGGCAGCGTCCGCACCGGGAACGGCGGCCGGCCGGTGAGAAGTGCGTAGGCGACGGCCGCGATCGAGTAGATGTCGGCCCGCTGGTCGAGGGCGCCGACACCGGTCGCCTGTTCGAGCGCCATGTATGCCGGTGTGCCCGCCGTCATCGTCGCACCCTGCTGGCCGACCATCTTCTTGGCGACGCCGAGATCGGCGAGCAGGACCCGGGTCTCGGCGCCCTCATGGGTGAGGAGGATGTTTCCGGGGGTGACGTCGCGGTGGATGACCCCGTTGCGGTGCAGCACCTCCAGCGCCCGCGCCGCCTCGGCGCACAGCCGCAGCGCGCGACCGGGTGCGACGAGATTGCGGCGCAGGTCTTCCAGCGAGCCGCCGTTGGCGAAGTCCATCACGAAGTAGGGGCGGCCGTCCTCGGCGGTGCCGATGTCGTAGACGCGGACGATGCGTTCGTCCTGGATCTTGCGCAGCAGCCGCGCCTCGGCGAGGAACCTGTTCCGGACGTCGTCGTTGGACGCCCAGTTCTCGGCCAGGACCTTCACGGCGACGTCGACGTCGAGGTCGTCGTCGTGCCCGCGCCACACGGTCGCGAAAGAGCCGGCGCCGAGCCGCTGCCCCAGTCGATAACGTCCGATCTTCACCATGACCCTCCTAGTGTCCCCCAAGGAGGCGGGAATTGCCGCACCGGATCCGATGGACAGACCACGGGGTTGGGATGTGACGTGTGCGACGAGGGCGTGGACGCCGGCGACGCGTCCCGGTCGATCGGCGAGGATGGGGTCGTGGGATTGAGTGAGGTCGACCGGATCATGTCCGCCTGGCGCACCGAGTTGCCCGGCCTCGATGTCGCCCCGCTGGCCGTGTTCTCGCGTCTGACGCGGCTCGCGCGGCACCTCGAGCTGGCCCGCCGGTCCGCGTTCGGCGGGCACGGGTTGGAGGAGTGGGAGTTCGACGTCCTCTCGGCGTTGCGTCGTGCGGGCGCACCCTACGAGCTGTCCCCGGGGGTGCTCGTGGAGCAGACGCTGGTGACGAGCGGCACGATGACCAACCGGATCGACCGGCTGGTCGGACGCGGCTACGTCGATCGCTTCCGGGACGCCGCCGACGGGCGGGCCGTCCGGGTCCGGCTCACCGAGTCGGGGCGGCAGGCCGTGGACGCGGCGATCGCCGGGCTCGTCGCCTACGAGCGAGGGTTGCTGGACGCGATGGACGAGCCGTCCCGGGAGGACCTTGCCCGACACCTCCAGACACTCCTGGATGGCTTCGAAGGAGCAGGTCCGGACCCTCGCTAGAGTGGCGTCACGCACTCACCGGACTGGAGGCGTCATGTCACTGGACGAGGCTGTCGCCGAGCTTGCTCGGGCGTATCGCATCGACACCGAGTTCTGGGACTGGAAAGGTCGCCGGGTCGAGGTTCCTCGGGGGACGATCGTGGCGGCACTGGCAGCGATGGACGTCGACGCGTCCACGCCCGAGGCCGCACGGGAGGCGCTGGCCGCCTTCGAGGCGCGCCCCTGGACACGGATGCTGCCGAGTTTCGTCGTGATGGAACAGGGACGCGGCCGGACGGTCGACGTTCATGTGCCCGTGGGCAGCGCCCTGTCGACGGTCGTGTCGGTGCGGCTGGAGGACGGCGGCGAGTGGCAGCTCTCCCAGGCCGACAACTGGGATCCGGATCGCGAGGTCGACGGCGTCCTGAAGGCGCGGATGAGCTACTGGCTGCCCGACAACCTGCCGCTGGGCTACCACCGGATCCAGGCGACTGCAGAAGCGGTGACCGCTGAGACGACGCTGCTCGTCAGCCCGCATTTCCTGGGCCTGCCCCCGCAGCTCGGCGATCGTCGCGTCTGGGGATACGGCCTGCAGCTCTACAGCGTCCACGGCCAGAACTCGTGGGAGATCGGCGATCTGCGCGATCTGCGCGACCTCGCGGTGTGGTCGGCGACGCAGCAGAACGCGGACTACCTCCTCATCAATCCGCTGCATGCGGCGCAGCCCGAGCCTCCGACCGAGCCGTCGCCGTACCTGCCGACCAGCCGGCGCTATGTCAACCCGCTGTACATCCGTGTCGAGGCGATCATGGAGTACGCGCTGCTCAGCGAGGAGGACCGGCGCGAGATCCGCCGGATCAAGGACGCCCTGCACCGGCGCCTGACCGGCAGCCCGCTCATCCAGCGCGACCCGATCCTGTCGGCGAAGCTCGAGGCGCTGCGCATCGTGTACGAGGCGGGCCTGCCTCCGGCCAGCCAGATGGCCAAGCAGGAGTTCGCCCGTCGCGAGGGGCGCGGGCTCACGCAGTTCGCCACGTGGTGCGCCCTGGCGACCGAGTACGGGCCGCAGTGGCGGGGCTGGCCGGCGGAGTTGCAGCGGCCGTCGTCCCCGGCCGTGTCGGCCTGGGCGGCCGAGCACGCCGACGAGGTCGATTTCTACATCTGGATGCAGTGGATCGCCGATCAGCAACTGCGCCGGGCGCAGAGTTCGGCGCGCGACACCGGCATGGCGATCGGCATCGTCCACGACCTCGCCGTCGGCGTGTCGCCCGACTCGGCCGAGGCATGGTCGTTCCCCGATGTGTTCGCGCCGGGCGTGAGCGTCGGCGCGCCGCCGGATCCGTTCAACCAGTTCGGCCAGGACTGGGGTCAGATGCCGTGGCGGCCCGACCGGCTGGAGGAGTTGTCGTACGCGCCGTTCCGGACCATGGTGTCCGGCATCCTGCGCCATGCCGGTGGGCTGCGCGTCGACCACGTGATGGGCCTGTTCCGGCTCTGGTGGGTGCCCGAGGGAGCCAAGCCCCACGAGGGGACCTATGTCCGCTTCAACCACGAGGCGATGGTGGGCATCCTCGTGCTGGAGGCGTACCGGACGGGCGCGCTCGTCGTGGGGGAGGATCTGGGCACCGTCGAGCCGTGGGTCCGCGACTACCTGCGGGATCGGGGAATTCTCGGCACGTCGATCCTGTGGTTCGAGGAGGACGCCGCCGGGCCGCGTGATCCCGGGGCATGGCGCGACTACTGCATGGCGTCGGTGACGACCCACGACCTTCCGCCGACGGCCGGGTATCTGGCTCTGGACCATGTCCGCCTCCGCTCGGAGCTGGGCCTGCTGACCGAGAGCCTCGACCACGAGCTCGAGATCGCTCGGGCCGATCTGCAGCGGTGGATCGACAAGCTCGCGCAGTTGGGTCTGCTGCCGGGCGACGACGCCCTCGATCCGACGGAGAACCTGGTGCTCGCGCTGCACCGGTATCTGCACATGACACCCGCCCGGGTCCTGTGCGTGGCGCTCACCGACGCGGTGGGGGAGCGGCGCACCCAGAACCAGCCGGGCACCGTCGACGAGTACCCGAACTGGCGCGTGCCGCTCGGCGGTCCCGGTGGGGAGCCGTTGCTGTTGGAGGATCTGTTCCTCGCCGAGCGTCCGATGCGGATGTCGGCCCTGATGAACCGTTTTCGGAACGTGCCGCAGCCGTTTCGTCCGTTCGTGCCGGAGGCGAAGCGGAAGAAGAAGAGCCGCAAGCCGATCTGGGGTCTGTTCGGCTAGACCGGACGGCACGCTACGCCGACGGTGCCGAGCGCTCCGTTCCTCGCGCCCGACGGTGCCGAGCGCTCCGGAACTGCCGGAAAACCGGCGGAATCCGGGGGTTTGGGAGCGTTCGGCGCGTCCCCGATGGGGCGACGGGCCGGGCGCTCAGTCGGCCTCGGCTGCCGGACCCGACGCGGACTGGACCGCGACGCCCTTGCCGGCGAGCTTGAGCCAGACCTCGTCCAGCCTGGACGGGTCGACGGCCGCGGTGAGATCGGCGAGGACGGTGGTCGCGAAGCCGTAACAGGCCGCGGACAGAGCGGTCGCCTTCACGCAGTAGTCGGTCGCGATCCCGCACACGTCGACGGCGCGGATGCCCTCCTCGCGCAGGTACTCCACGAGCGGCTTGCCGCGGTGGGATCCCTCGAAGCCCGAATAGGCGGCGGTGTACTCGCCCTTGTCGAAGATCGCCGCGAAGACGGGATCGCCGAGGCCGGGGTGCAGGTCGGCGCCGGGCGTGCCGACGACGCAGTGCGGCGGCCAGGAGTCGACATAGTCGGGAGAATCCGAGAAGTGCGAGCCCGGGTCGATGTGGTGGTCGCGAGTCGCGACGACCAGGGCGTACCCGTGATCGCTGCGCAGGAGTTCGCCGATGCGGGCCGCGACGGACGCGCCGCCGGCGACCGCCAGCGAGCCTCCTTCGCAGAAGTCGTTCTGCACATCGACGACGATGAGTGCGGTGTTCATGATTCGCTCACAACGTAGGGATTGTTGGTCGGTCGGCCGTGCTCGTCGAGCAGCACGGTCGGGATGGCCGGTTCGCCGCGTGACATCTTGCCAGCGGATACGGGCAACTCGGAACGGGAGCGGACGTGGCGCTCCCGTGCCGCCGCCAGGGGCTCGCGGCCCACGACGGTCCCGTCGGTCATCAGTGGGACGAGAAGCGGCCGGTCGTTGTGGTCGCTGTCGGGTGCGGCGCCGATGCCGACGACCTCGGCCTCGGCGCGCCCGCGCTCGTCGAAACGACGGACGGCGAACTTCCGCCCGCCGATGGATGCCTTGGACGCGCTCTTCTTGGCCACGGGCACGAGCTCGGCGTCCGGGTCGTCGGAGGTCGCCCGGGCGACCAGCTTGTACACCAGGGCGCAGGTGGGCGCCCCGGAACCCGTCACGAGGGACGTCCCGACGCCGAACCCGTCGACCGGCGCGCCGCGCAGGGCGGCGATCTGCCACTCGTCCAGATCGCTGGTCACGATGATCCTGGTGTGTGTCGCACCCAGGGAGTCGAGCAGCCGCCGGACGTCCCGGGCGGCCTCGGCGAGGTCGCCGGAGTCGATGCGGATCGCACCGAGGCGGCCGCCGGTGAGCTCGACGCCGAGCCGCACCGCCTGCTCGACGTCGAAGGTGTCCACGAGCAGGGTGGTGTCCTCGCCGAGTGCGGCAAGCTGGGCGGCGAAGGCGTCCGACTCGGTGTCGTGGAGGAGTGTGAAGGCGTGTGCGGCGGTCCCTGTGGTCGGGATGCCGTGCGTGCGGCCCGCCTCCAGGTTGGAGGTCGCGACGAAGCCCGCGATATAGGCCGCCCGTGCGGCCGCCACCGCGGCACCCTCGCTGATCCGGCGCGAACCCATCTCGATGCAGGGCCGGTCTCCGGCCATGAGGGTCATCCGCGAGGCCGCCGAGGTGACGGCCGAGTCGTAGTTGTAGATCGACAGCAGGACGGTCTCGAGGACGACGGCCTCGGCGAACGACCCCTCGACGATGAGCAGCGGGGACCCGGGGAAGTACACCTCGCCCTCGGGGTATCCCCAGATGCTGCCCGTGAACCGGTAGGACGACAGCCAGTGGGCCGTGTCGTCGTCCACGACGTCGTGGGTGACGAGGAAGTCGAGTTCGGGTTCGCCGAACCGGAACGCCTCCACGGCGTCCAGTGCGCGCCCGACGCCGCCGACGACCCCGTACCGGCGGCCGGTCGGCAGCCGTCGGCCGAAGAGTTCGAAGATGCTGTGACGGAATGCCGTGCCGGACCGCAGTGCCGCCCTCACCATGGTCAGCTCGTAGTGGTCGGTCAGCAGCGCGGTCGTCGCGCCAAGCGCAAGGCTCATGACGCCAGCCTAGGCCGCAGTGACATGATGGGCGCATGAGTGAGACACACGGCACCGAGCACGCCGAGCCCGGCACGGGTCTCCTCGAGCGTGCGGACGAGCAGGAGATCGGGCAGCACCCCTGGGCGACCATCGTGTGGGACGACCCGGTGACGCTCATGTCCTATGTCACGTACGTGTTCGTCACCTACTTCCGCTACCCGCCGGCGCAGGCCGAGCGGCTCATGCTGAAGGTCCACAAGGAGGGGAAGGCCGTCGTGTCGAGCGGGACCCGCGAGGAGGTGGAGCGAGACGTGGCCGCCATGCACTCCTACGGTCTCCAGGCGACGGTGAGTCGGGGCGAATGAAGGTGTTCAACCGCGTCGGTGACATGTACGTCACCGAGCTGACCTCGTTCGAGGTCGAGCTGCTGTTCTCGCTCCTCGGTCAACTCGACGAGATCGTCGGCGTCGGTGCCGCGCCGGAGGGCGACCCGCTGGCGGCGATGCAGCACGAGGCCGAAACGGAGCGACTGGACCGGTCGGACCCGCTCGTGGGCCGGTTGTTCCCCTCCGCCTACCCCGACGACGCCGAGGCGAGCGCCGACTTCGCGCGCTTCACCGAGTACGAGCAGCGGACACAGCTCGCCCACGACCTCGCCATCGTGACCGGGGGCCTGGCCGGCACCGAGGACGGAACCCTGCCGCTCCAGGTGTACGCCGATGAGGTCGTGGCATGGCTGCGGGCGCTCTCGGCGCTTCATCTCGCGCTCGCCGCCCGGCTCGAGATCGTCGACGAGGCATCGTTGGAGCGTCTCGACCTTCTGCCCGAGGACCACCCCGACGCGTTCGGATACGAGATCTTCGAGTGGCTGGGGTCGGTGATGGAGAGTCTGCTGCGGTCCGTCTCCTGAGGGGTCGCTCCGCCGTCCCCGGCGTCAGGTCACCAGATCTGCGGCGGCCGTTCGGTGTCGCGGGTGGAGGCGGGGTCGACCGGTGCCTGCTCCTTGGGGCGCCTCGCTCTGGCTCCCTGACCCCTGCGCAGCGCACGCTCCCACGCCAGCAGGGCCTGCCGCATGAGGTTGGTGGGCTCCAGTGGTGGGATCGGCATCGCGCTCCTTCGCTGAGTTGGGTTCCATGATGCCTCAGGCCCTATTGTCGGTGGTTGTGAATGACGTGAATGCGCCGATCGGTGTGTTCGACTCCGGCTTCGGGGGGCTCACCGTGGCCCGCTCGATCTTCGACCTGATGCCCAACGAGGACATCGTCTACCTCGGGGACACCGCTCGGGCGCCGTACGGGCCGAAGCCCCTCAACGAGGTCCGCGAGTATGCGATCGAGTGCCTCGACCACCTCATGGCGCACGACGTGAAGGCCCTCGTCATCGCATGCAACTCGGCGAGCTCGGCGGTGTTGCGGGACGCCCGTGAGCGGTATGACGTGCCGGTCACCGAAGTCATCCTGCCGGCCGCCCGCCGCGCCGTCCGGGTGACGAAGAACGGTCGCGTCGGCGTCATCTGCACCGCGGCGACCGCCACCTCCCGCTCCTACGACGATGCCCTGGCGGCCGTCCCCGGCGTCACCTTGCACACCTCGGCGTGTCCGCTGTTCGTGGAGTTCGTCGAGGCGGGCGTCACGGGCGGTCCCGAGTTGCTGAACGTGGCCCGCGACTACCTCGCGCCGCTCCAGCGTGCCGATATCGACACGCTGATCCTCGGCTGTACGCACTACCCCCTGCTCGCGGGGCTCCTGACCTACGTCATGGGCGAGAAGGTCACCTTGGTGTCCTCGGCCGACGAGTGCGCGAAGGAGACGTTCGGCGTCCTCACCGACCACGGGCTGCTCCACGACCGTCCCCGGGACGCGGCGCGCACATTCCTCACCACGGGCAACCCCGAGCGGTTCTCCGGCATCGCGCACCGCCTGCTCGGGAATTTCGTCACCGACAGCACCCAGGTGTACGCGGTATGAACCCGGCGACGGGCTGCCCGGCGTTGCCTGTCGATCGCGCGTCGGGTCGCTAGGGTGGGCTCCGTGAATGGCACCCGCATCGACGGAAGGCGCCCGGACGATCTTCGTCCCGTGCGCATCACGCGCCACTGGCTGGACCATGCAGAGGGCTCTGTCCTCGTCGAGTTCGGACGGACGCGGGTGCTCGTCGCCGCCAGCGTCACCGAGGGAGTTCCCCGGTGGCGCAAGGGCTCCGGGCTCGGCTGGGTGACGGCCGAGTATGCGATGCTGCCGCGCGCCACGAACGAGCGCTCGCAGCGGGAGTCGACCAAGGGACGCGTCGGCGGGCGTACCCACGAGATCAGCCGCCTGGTGGGGCGGTCCCTGCGCGCGATCATCGACTACCGGGCGCTCGGGGAGAACACCATCGTGTTGGACTGCGACGTGCTGCAGGCCGACGGGGGAACGCGGACGGCGTCCATCACGGGGGCCTACGTGGCACTCGCGGACGCGGTGTCGTGGCTGCGGGACAGGGGGGCGCTCGTCGCGGAGCCGCTCACCGGTTCGGTCTCCGCCGTCTCCGTCGGCGTCGTCGGCGGTGAGTGCCTCCTCGACCTGTGCTACGAGGAGGATTCGACCGCCGACGTGGACCTGAACGTCGTCCTCGCCGGGGACGGCCGGTTCATCGAGGTTCAAGGGACGGCCGAGGGCCAGCCCTTCGAGCGAGCGCTCCTGGATCGGCTTCTCGATCTGGGGGCGGCCGGGTGCGAACAGGTGAGTCGAGTCCAACAGGAGTCCCTGCAGAGATGAAACAGATCGTTCTTGCGACGAACAACGACCACAAGCTCGTCGAGCTCCGCCGCTTGTTCAAGAACGGCGGTCTCGAGGTCGAGGTGCTCGGCCTCGCCGATGTCCCGCCGTACGAGGTGCCGCCCGAGAACCGGCGCAGCTTCGAGGGCAACGCCCTGCTGAAGGCCCGGGCGGCCATGCATGCGACCGGCCTGCCGTCCCTGGCCGACGACTCCGGTCTGGAGGTCGATCTCCTGAACAACATGCCGGGCGTCCGGTCGTCCCGCTGGGCGGGTGTGGACGCCACCGACGAGGAGAACACCGCCCTGCTCGTGCGCCAGCTCGCCGACACCGAGGAGACGCAGCGGACGGCCCGCTTCGTCGCTGTGATCGCCGTCGTGATGCCGGACGGCCGCGAGGAGGTCGTGCGCGGCACGATGAACGGCCGCATCGTCCTCGAGCCTCGTGGCAGCTTCGGCTTCGGGTACGATCCGATCTTCGTCGCCGAGGAGTACGACGTGACGAACGCCGAGCTGCAGCCCGAGGTGAAGGACGAGATCAGTCACCGCGGCAAGGCGATGCGGGCGGTCGGTCGGCGACTGCGCAAGCTCATGGACACGGAGCCCTTGTGAAGGCCTATCTCGATCTGCTCGACCGGATCCTCGCCGACGGCGTCCGGCGCGATGACCGCACCGGCACCGGCACGCTGAGCGTCTTCGGCCACCAGATGCGGTTCGACCTCCGCGAGGGGTTCCCGCTGCTGACGACGAAGAAGCTGCACACCCGCTCGATCTTCGCGGAGCTGCTGTGGTTCCTGCGGGGGGACACGAACCTCGCGTGGCTGCACGAGCAGAAGGTGACGATCTGGGACGAATGGGCCGACGAGGACGGCGACCTCGGGCCCATCTACGGTCATCAGTGGCGTTCCTGGCCGACGGCCGACGGCCGGACGATCGACCAGATCGCCCGCCTCGTCGAGGCGTTGCGCTCCAATCCGGACTCGCGGCGGCACATCGTGTCGGCGTGGAACGTCGGCGATGTCGACGAGATGGCCCTGCCGCCCTGCCACACGTTGTGGCAGTGCTACGTCGCCGAGGGACGGCTGTCGGTGCAGTTGTACCAGCGGTCGGGCGACGTCTTCCTCGGCGTCCCGTTCAACATCGCCTCGTACGCCCTGCTCACGCACCTGCTCGCGCAGGTGAGCGGCCTGGAGGTCGGCGAGTTCGTCCACACGCTGGGCGACGCGCATCTGTACCTCAACCATCTCGACCAGGCGAGGCTGCAACGGACACGCGAGCCGCGTCCGCTGCCGCGCATCCACATCAATCCCGAGGTGACGGCGATCGACGAGTTCGAGCTCAGCGACTTCGAGGTCGTCGGCTACGACCCTCACCCGAGCATCAAGGCACCCATCGCCGTATGACCCGGACACCGACCATGACCAAGACCGTGACCGCCATCGCGGCGGTGGCCCGCAACGACGTGATCGGGGTCGGGCAGCGGATCCCGTGGCACCTCCCCGAGGACTGGGAGCGCTTCCAGGCCGTGACGATCGGGAACATCCTCATCATGGGCCGCAAGACGTACGACTCCATCGGGGCTCCGCTGCCGGGCCGCACGACGATCGTCGTCAGCCGTTCTCGCCCGGAGCTGCCTGCGGGCGTCCGCGTCGTGGAGTCCCTGGACGCTGCGCTGGAGCTGGCCGAGTCCTTGCCGGGGAGGGTGTTCGTCGCCGGTGGCGCGGAGGTGTACCGGGCCGCCTGGCCGCGCCTCACGGACCTCGACCTGACGCTGGTGGACCAGGAGCCCGAGGGCGGGACGGCGTTCTTTCCCAGCGTGAATCCGTCCGAATGGGACGAGATCGCGACGGTGGCGCGCGAGGGCTACACGTTCGTGCGGTACCGCCGCCGCCGCTGAGGCGACCGTCGCGCCGCGCTCGCGCGTCGAACGCTCCACAACTGGCGGAATTCCGCTGGAATCCGGCAGTTCGGGAGCGCTCGGCGAGGTGCGCGGGGCTCGGACGTCGGCGACGACACCCCGTCAGGAGTTGTTCTTCGACTCCTGGACGGTCGCGGCGGCCGTCGCCACCGGGGTGCTGGTCTGCGTGGACACGCCGGCGGGACTCGTCCCCGAGGTGGGGGTCGTCCGGGTGGCCGACGGTGTCGCGGACGCGGTCGGCGTCGCCTCGGTGGAGGTCGTCGTGGTGGCGGACGCCGGGGTCGGGGTGACCGACGACGTGGAGGCCGGTTCCGTGCTGGACGCGCTCGTGCCCGTCTCGGTGGAGGTCGGTTCGGCGCTCGACCCGGAGCTCGACGTGGCGGTCGGCTCGGCGGCGACGGCCCTGCGCCCCTGCGCGATCTGCCCCAGCGACGTGCCCTGGCCGCCGGACAGCGATTCGCCGGTGAGTGCCTCGAAGCCGGTGATGGCTCCGAGGGAGATCGCGAAGGCGGCGGCCGCCGACGCCAGGGACGCGCCCACGAGGACCGGCCACCGCCGACGAGGAGGAGTCGTGCCGGCGGGCCGGGTCTTCTCGGCCGTCGTCACCGTGCCGTCCACGGGCAGGACGGTGGTGGCGTCCGGATCCGGGATGGGCAGGACGGTCGTCGCGTCCGGGTCGGCGGTGGGCAGGAGGACCGTCGCGTCCGTGTCGCCGGTCGAGGCGAGCGCCTCGGCGTCGTGCGGGGTCGCGTCGAGGACGATGCTGCCGGCTTCGGCCGGGTCCGCGGCCTGGGCGGCCGTCGTGTCCGTGGCGAGCGGTGCCGTCGCGGCGCGTGCCTCCTCCGTCGGCTCGATGCCGCGGATCCGCCGGGTTCCGAGCACGGTCAGGTGCTTGATGTGATGGTGGGTCTTCTCGATCCCGGCCTGGTAGACCGTGCCGGCCACCGCCGAGGCGACGCTGCCGACCGCGGCGCCGAACACCGTGCCGGCCACGCCGAGCTGGGAGCCGAGGATCGCGGCCGTGGCGGCGGCCATCGCACCGGCCGTGACCTGGGGTACCGAGATGCGGGGGGTCTTCTCTGTGGGTTCCGTGTCGTCCGTGCTGGTATCGCTCAAGATCTCGTTCGATTCCTTGCCGTTGTTCAGCACTCCATTCTAGTCACCCGGCTAGAAAGTCCCTGATCATCGGCTGTGAGCCTCCTCAGGCTCGGTTCGGCCGCGCCCGAGCGATGACGCGTCGGTCAGGCCTCGTCCGCCTCGGGGGCGGGTGCCGGTGCGGGTTCCGCGAGCCGTTCCTGGATGCGAGCCTCGACGAGCTCGTCCAGCTTCTTCTGCGACGGCGCGAAGCGGGTCGGCAGGCTCAGGCCCACGCCGAGCGCCAGGCCGGCGCCTGCGGCGAGTGCCGCGATGACGAGCACCGTCTGACGCGGGTCCTTCAGACCGGAGGTCGTGCCGTAGCGGGTCGCGATCTCCCAGATGACCTTGATGTCGATCATCACGGTCATGAACAGCAGGGAACCGGCGATGATGAGCCCGATGAGGCCGACGGCGAGGAGGATGATCTTGAGCACCTTCATGCCCGCAGGATAGGGCCGCGCGGGGTGCGGCGGGGAGTGCCCGCGCCGGTTCCGTACACTGAGGCCGGAAGCCGGAGTGGTGGAATGGCAGACACGCAGGATTTAGGTTCCTGTGCCGCAAGGCGTGAGGGTTCAAGTCCCTTCTCCGGCACGTCTTCTCCCGTGCGCGACGCGGCGGGCCGAGCCGGTGGCGTCGGCCGAGGTTCCGGCCTCGAGACCCTCCACGACTCTCTCGCCGGGGATGCGCCGGCACCCTCGCCCAGGCATCGCCCTCGAACGGGGGACCCTCCGGCCTTGATTATCTGATAGTCGTCTCTCAAAATGGGAGTGTGATATCAGTTCCAAAGCACGACGGCCGCTCGCCGCGGATCGATGCCCTGTCGAACATCGGGCGGATCACCGCTGCCGCCAGGCAGGCGTTCCGCGAATCGGCCGAGGCGACGCTGAGCGCCATCGCCCGCCGCGCGGGCGTGGGCGTCGCCACCTTGTACCGGCACTTCCCCAACAGGGAGAGCCTCGCCGGAGCAGTCATGGAGCAGGTCTTCCACGAAGAGGTGGAGCCCCTGCTGGCCGCGTTCTCCCGGACGGGTGCACGCCGGGAGGATCTGCTGGACGTCGCCGACCGGGTCGTGCAGGTCCTGGAGGGCGAGTGGGGAGTCGCGGCGTCCGTGGGCGACCTGCCCGCGTTCGCCGCCCGGCACCTGGCCGGACGCGAGGAGTTGCTGCAGACGGTCCACCGGGCGCAGGCCGCCGGGAACCTCCGCGCCGACCTCGATGTCGGGGACGTGCCGGTGCTGCTGGCGATGGTCATCACCGCCCCGGGGGTCGTCAACGCCGAGCCGGCCTCCCGGCGTCGCTATCTCAGCCTGCTCCTCGACGGGTTGAATCCGCATCACGCCGAGCCCCTGCCGGCCCGCACCGACAGCGAGGTGTCCGCGTCGTGACCGCGGGGCTGGGGCTCGCGCTCGGCGGGGGAGCGGTGCTCGGTGCCGCGCACCTCGGCGTCCTGCAGGCCCTTCATGCCCGCGGTCTGGTCCCCGAGGTCATCACCGGCACCAGCGCCGGTGCCCTCGTGGGCGCCGCCTACGCGGCCGGGCTGAGCCTCGACGAGATGGAGGACCGCATGCTCACCACCACCTGGGCGGCGGTCGGCCGCCTGACCCTGGCGCCGAGGTTCGGCCTGCTCGACTCCCGCGTCCTGGAGGACACCGTGCTGGAGATGGTGGGCAGCGCGGCGCTCGTCGAGTCGCTTCCGCGCCGCTTCGGCGCCGTGGCGACGGACCTGCTGACCCGCCGGGCCGTCGTGCTGGACTCCGGCCCGCTCGGCAGGAGCCTGCGGGCCAGCATCGCCGTGCCGGGCCTGTTCCCGCCGGTGGTGACAGGAGGGTGCGTCCTGGTCGACGGCGGCGTCGCGGCGAATCTGCCCATCGAGGCCTGCCGGCGGCTCGGCGGGCACACCGTCGTCGCGGTCCGGCTCCGCCCGGAGTGGGACATGGTGCCGCTGGTGCGCTCACGCGAATCCATCGCCCGCCTCGAACAGGAGCCGGCCACGCTGGTGATCCGACCGGACGTGAAAGGCCTGTCCCAATGGACGCTGGCCGACGTCCCGCGACTCATCGACGCCGGGCGTCAGGCCGCCGACGAGTCGCTCGACGCCGCAGGCCTGTCGCCGGCGACCCGGCCGGGATCGCCGCCCGGTGAGGACCCCGGTTCCGTGGGGGGCTCGCTGTGACCGCCCTCGACGCGAGCGTGACGGCGCTGTGCTTTCTCGCGTACGGCTTCCTGGGCTGGGTGGCCGAGGGCGCGGTCGCGGTCTTCCAGCGCCGCTGGTTCGCGAACCCGGGCTTCCTCGCCGGTCCGGTCGTGCCGATCTACGGGGTCGGCGCCCTGGCGATCCTCGTCGCGACGCGGCCGGTCGACGACGATCCGCTGCTGGTCTTCCTTCTCAGCGTCGCGATCGCCACGGCCGTCGAGTTCATCGGGCACCTGGCACTGGAGAAGACGCTGGGACTGGTGCTGTGGGACTACACGGGCCACGTGGGCAACATCCAGGGCCGGGTGTGCACGCTCAACTCCCTCGCCTTCGGCGTCGGGGGCGTGCTCGTCGTGTTCGTGTTCGACCCGTGGCTGCGGGGGTCGCTGGCCGCTCTCGGCGTAACCACCCTGGTCAGCATCGCCTCGGCGCTCGGAGCCCTGTTCGTCGCCGACCTCGCGCGTTCGGTGGTCGTCGTCGCCGCCTCGCGCCCGGAGGTTCGTGCCGCCTGGGCATCGCTCAGCGAGGTCAGGGCGCAGATCGAGCTGCAACTCGACCTCCTCAGCGACAGCCTCGAAGGACGCCGCCGCCGACAGCGGGTCCGGAGGCTGCGGCGGGCCAGCGAGGTGTTCGACCGGCTCGCGCGGGCGTTCCCGGCGGCGCGCGTCATCGCCACGCTTCCGCGGTCCGTCCGTGGCGAGCGTCCGCCTCTGACCGGGCCCGCTCACGATCCCATCCGGGCGCGCCCGGATCGGCCCCGGCGATCCGATACGGCTCTTCACAACTGACGATGCGTCGCGGGATGCGGCGCGGGCTCCCGCCGCAGAGGCGTACCGTGTCGTGGGGTCACGGGAGGTCTGGTGGCGGATCCGGAGTTGCGCGCCCTGCTGCGGCGCCTGGTTCTGCCCGTCTACGTCCCGGCGGCCCTGTACGCGACAGGAGCGGCCGCCATCGTCCCGGTCATCCCCCTGGTCGGCCTTCGCCTCGGACTGAGCGTGCCGCAGGTCGCCCTGCTCACCACGATCGCCGGTCTCGTCACGGTCATCGGCCCGATTCCCACCGGGCAGCTCGTGGTTCGGATCGGCGAGCGTGCCGCGTTGATCATCGGAGGCGCGGTCTCGGTCGGGTCCGTGATCGCCTGTCTGGTCGCTGCGGGGACCTCCGACGCCCGGCCCGGCGCCATGGCCGCCCTCTTCTGCGTCGCGATCCTCGTCATGAGCCTGGGAGACCTGACCTGGGACCTGGGGCGGCAGACGTACGTCGCCGACGAGGTGCCGGCCCGGTTCCGCGCCCGGGCCATGACGCTGTTCGGTGGGACGATCCGGGTCGGGCGGATCGTCGGGCCGCTGCTGGGCGCGGGTGCCATCGCCCTCGGCGGTCTGGCCGCGCCCTTCGCCGTGCACCTGGTGGCAGCCGTCGCCTCCATCGTCCTCATCACGGTGTTCCTCGTGCCGGGCCCGGCCGCGGAGGACCCGGCGTCCCTGGACGACGGCGGAGCGCCGCCGCTGAGCCGCCGGGACGTGGTGCGGCCCCTGATCCTCGTCGGGATCGCCCCGCTCGTGCTGACGGCGGTCCGCACCAACCGCGATCTGCTGCTGCCTCTGCTCGGGAACCACTTCGGACACTCCGAGTCCGTCGTCGCCCTGGTGTTCGGGGTCGCGGCGCTCGTCGAACTGGCGTTCATCTGGCCCGCAGGGCCGATCATGGACCGGTTCGGGCGTGCCGCGGTGCTCGTCCCGTGCCTCGTGATCACCGGCATCAGCTACCTGCTGGCCCCCCTCGCGGGGACCGTGGCCGGCTTCCTCCTCCTCTCGGTGGTCTTCGCCGTCGGCAACGGGCTCGGCGCCGGGATCGTGAAGACCTTGAGCGCGGACGTGACGCCACCCGAACGGCGGGCCGCGTGGATGGGTCTGTACAACAGCCTGGTGGGCACCGGAAGCCTCGTCGGCCCCGCCCTGGTCACCGTCGCGACCGGGATAGCGGGGATCGTCACCGCAAGTTTCCTGACCGGCGGTCTCGCGCTGGCCGGCGCCGTATGGGCCGCCCACTGGGTGCCGCGGCTCATTCCTCGTCCCCGGCTCCGGGAGTCGCAGGGACCCCCGGTCGGTCACCTCTGAGAGCTGTCGACCGCTTTCGGCCGGCGGTCGGTCAGCTCCCGCTCGGCACCGCCTGCGCACTCGGCGCCACCTCGGCACCCACGAGCGCATGGTTCTTGTGGGCGCTCGCGACGACGAGCTTGATCCGGTTCAACTGGTTGACCTCACTGGCGCCGGGGTCGTAGTCGATCGAGGTGATGTTGGCCTGCGGGTACAGACGTCGCAGCTCGCGGAACATGCCCTTGCCGACGACGTGGTTCGGCAGGCAGGCGAACGGCTGTGCACAGATGATGTTGGGCGTGCCCGACTCGATGAGCTCCATCATCTCGGCCGTGAGCAGCCAGCCCTCGCCGGCGGTCGTCCCGAGCGAGATGACCTCCTGCGCGCGTTCGGCCATGGTCTCCATATCGGCCTGGACGTCGAACTTGCCGCCGCACGAGGCGAGCGCCTTGCGCACCGGAGCCTGATACTGCTCCAGCGCCCACAGCCCGATCTTCTTGGCCCGCACCGACTTCTCGCCGATCCCCAGGTTCCGCGCCTTCCAGTCGCCGGTGTACAGCGCCTGCCCGAAGAACTCCAGGAGGCCGGGCAGAACGGCCTCGCACCCCTCGTCCTCGATCACCTGGACGGCATGGTTGTTCGCGTCGGGGTGGAACTTCACGAGGATCTCGCCGACGAGGCCCACCCGCGGCTTGCGGGGGACGGGACGCAGCGGGAGCGCGTCGAACTCCGACACGATGTGCCGCACCAGCCAGCCGTACGTCACCCGGCGGCGCAGTGTTGCGGAGAACCCGCCCTCGGTGAAGTACTCCTGGCAGATGGCGTCCCAGTGCGCGTACAACGCCTGCGCCGCGCCGGCCTCGGCCTCGTACGGGCGAACCCGCAGCAGGACGGTCTGCAGCAGGTCCCCGAGCACGAGGGCCTGGACGCCGCGATGGACGAGCGCCGGGGTGATCGAGAAGCCGGGGTTCTCCTCCAGCCCCTGCGCGCTCACCGCCACGACCGGGACCTGTTCGAAGCCGGCGTCCTTCAGCCCCTTGCGGAGCATGCCGGCGTAGTTGGTCGCGCGGCACATGCCGCCGGTCTGGGTGATGACGACACTGGAGTTGTCGGGGTCGGCGTCACCGGTGAGGAACTTGTTGATCAACTGCCCGATGACCATGATCGCCGGGTAGCAGGCGTCGTTGTTGACGAACGTGAGACCCGCCTCGATGTCCTCGGGCGTCGTCTTCTCCAGCAGTTCGATCTTGTAGCCCATGCGCTTCACGACAGCCGCGACGAGGCGGAAGTGGATGGGGGACATCTGCGGCGCGTACAACGTGTGCGTCTTCTTCGCCGCCTTCGTGAACACGGCCCGGGTGGCGACCCGCTCGTCGGTCGGGTACGTCGCGATCTCGGCGCTGTGACGACGCTCGGCCGCCGCGGCCTTCAGCGACCGCAGCCGGATGCGCGCGGCCCCGAGGTTGGACACCTCGTCGATCTTCAGCACCGTGTACACGTTGTCGGAGGCCTCGAGGATCTCCTGCACCTGGTCGGTGGTGATCGCGTCGACACCGCAGCCGAACGAGTTGAGCTGGACGAGCTCGATCCGCGGGTCGGTGGTGGAGACCGCGGCCGCCTCGTACAGGCGTGTGTGGTAGGCCCACTGGTCCCGTACCCGCAGCGGACGCTCCAGGACGGGGTTGTCGATCACGCTGTCCTCGGTGAGGACGGCCATGCCGAGCCCGGCGATGAGCTCGGGGATGCCGTGGTTGATCTCGGGATCGACGTGGTAGGGCCGTCCGGCGAGGATGATGCCGCGGGCGTCGTGCTCGTCGATCCACTCCATCGCGCGGCGCCCTTCGGCGCGGACGTCGGCTTTCGCCGCCGCGTCCTCCTCCAGTCCGGCCGCGACCGCGGTCTGGGCCTCGGCGAGGGTGACGCCGTCGGACGCGAACACCTCCGTCAGCCGTCGCGCCAGCAGCTCGGGCTGGTCCAGGTTGAGGAACGGCGCGAGGTAGCGGACGCCCTCCTCGGCCAGCCGGGGGATGTTCTTCTCCAGCACCTGGGGGTAGAACGCGACGATCGGGCAGTTGAAGTGGTTGTCCGCACCGGCGAAGTGCTGCCGCTCGTACGGGACGCAGGGGAAGAAGATCGTCCGGACGCCGCGGTCGAGCAGGTCCTCGATGTGGCCGTGGCTGAGCTTGGCCGGGTAGCACACGTTCTCGGACGGGATCGACTCGGCTCCGCGCGCCAGCGTGTCGTGGCCGGACCGCCCCGAGATCATCACGCGGAAGCCGAGCTTCGTGAGCACCGTGAACCAGAACGGGAAGTTCTCGTACATGTTGAGCACGCGCGGGATGCCGATGTCGCCCCGGGTTGCGGCCTTCTCGGTGAGGCGACGGTAGCTGAACAGACGCCGGTACTTGTAGTCGTACAGGTTCGGCACCTCGGACTTCTTCGGGATCCGCTCGGTGCTCGCGCCGCGCTCGCACCGGTTGCCCGAGACGTGCCGGGTGCCGTCGCCGAACATCGAGATCGTGAGCTGGCAGTGGTTCTGGCACAGCCGGCACGTGTCGAGGGTCGTCTCGACGGAGAAGGCGTCGAGCTCGGACGGTCCCATGATCTCGGAGTGCTCGCCGGGCACGTACTGGTGGCTGGCCGTCAGGGCGGCGCCGAACGCCCCCATGAGCCCGGCGATGACGGGTCGGACGACGGTCGTCTTCGTGAGCAGCTCGAACGCCCGCAGCACCGCGTCGTTGAGGAAGGTGCCGCCCTGGACGACGACCTTCTCGCCGAGCTGGGACGCGTTCTTGAGCTTGATGACCTTGTAGAGGGCGTTCCGCACGACGGAGTAGGACAACCCCGCGGAGATGTCGGCGACGCCCGAGCCCTCCTTCTGGGCCTGCTTCACCGACGAGTTCATGAACACGGTGCAGCGGCTGCCCAGGTCGACGGGGTGGGTCGCCTCCGTCGCCAGTTTCGCGAAGCTGGCGACGTCCGTCCCCATCGTCTCGGCGAAGGTCTGCAGGAAGGATCCGCACCCCGACGAGCACGCCTCGTTGACCGCGATGGAGTCGACCACGCCACCCCGGATCTTCAGGTACTTCATGTCCTGGCCGCCGATGTCGATGACGGAGGTCACGCCAGGGCTGATGTGCTCGGCGGCGCGATAGTGCGCCATCGTCTCGACCTCGCCGTCGTCCACGCGCAACGCGGCCTGGATCAGCCCCTCGCCGTACCCGGTGACGCAGGCCCGGCCGAGCCAGGCGGCCGGCGGGATCTCGGCGTGCACCTGCCGGACGATGTCGACGGCGGCCGCGACGGGATCGCCCCTGTTGGAGGCGTAGTGGCTGAACAGCAGCCGGTCCTCGCCGTCGAGAAGGACGGCCTTGATCGTCGTCGAGCCGGCGTCGATGCCGAGGAAACACGGCCCGGTCGCCTCCGAGAGGAGGGCGCGCGGGACGTCGGCGGCCGCATGCCGTGCGGTGAACTCGGTGCGCTCGTCCTCGTCGGCGAACAGGGGCCGCAGGGCAGGCGTGGCGAGGGCGAGCGGGATGACGACGCGGGTGAGTCCGGCCAGCAGGTCGGACACCGTCCGGGCCTTGCCGCCGGCCAGCAGCGCCGCGCCGATCGCGACGAAGAGCTGGGCGTTGTCGGGCGTCGTGAACGAGTCCACCATGCCGTCGAGCGCCCTCTTGTAGGCCTCGCGCAGTTGCGGCAGGAAGTGCAGCGGGCCTCCGAGGAAGACGAGGTTGCCGCGGATGGGATGTCCGCACGCGAGGCCCGAGATCGTCTGCAGCGCGACCGCCTGGAACACGGACGCGGCGAGGTCGGTGTGCGGGGCGCCCTGGTTGATGAGGGGCTGCAGATCGGACTTCGCGAACACTCCGCAGCGGGAGGCGATCGGGTAGAGATTGCGGTAGCGGGAGGCGAGGTCGTCCAGGCCGGCGGCGTCGGTCTGCAGGAGGGACGCCATCTGGTCGATGAACGCGCCGGTGCCTCCGGCGCAGGTGCCGTTCATCCGCTGCTCGGGGGTCGGGCGCAGATAGGTGATCTTCGCGTCCTCGCCGCCGAGTTCGATGACGACGTCGGCGGCGGGCAGGAACTGCTGCACGGCCTCGGTGCTGGCGATGACCTCCTGGACGAAGTCCGTCCCCATCAGGTCGGCGACGACCAGCCCGCCCGAACCGGTGACGGCGGCGTGGAACTCGGTGACGGGGAACTGCTCGCCGATCGAGCGCAGCAGGTTCTTCAGCTCGCCGCGGACGTCGGCGTTGTGCCGTCGGTAGTCGCTGAATACGACCTCGGTTCCGCGGAGGATGACGGCCTTCACCGTTGTGGAACCGATGTCCAGGCCGAGCGCGAGGGGGGCCTCGGAGTGTGCGGGCGGCTCCGTGAGGCCGTCGGGCGCGCCCGCGAGGGTCGCGCAGGCCGGACTGTCAGACGCGGCGGGCCCGGGCACAGCTCTCATTCCTCATCCTCACTTCCCGCGACACGGCGGCCTCGGCATGTCACGGGACCGGGGGTGCATCCCACTACGACGGACCGATGCTGCCATCGTAAGCCCCTGTTTCCGCACCGGCGGGGGGAGCCCAGCACGCATGTCCCCCGCGGGGCACAGATGTGCAGGGCGCTCGTCGGCGTGCCATGCCGGACGGGTGGCCGCATCGGGGCAGGGGTCGCGGACGTGAGGGGCGAGAGCGAGCGCGTCACCTGTCGATCCTCGGCCCGATCCGTCGGCAGGTCAACCCCTGATGAAATTCTCGACGGTGCGTATCGCGCGCCGTGCCACAGGGGAGAAAGGACGAGGGCGGCCCTGTTCGGGAAAGGTGATGAATTGCCGGGATGTGTCCCGGGAGCGCGCTGGATCCGCGGCACTAGCCCAGGTAGACCTGGCCGTTCGCCACGGTGATCGTCCTCGTCTCCAGCGCCTGGGTGGCCGGGCCCTGCAGAACGGCGCCGGTCAGGTCGAACTCGCTGTTGTGGCACGGGCAGATGATCTTGCCGTCGGTGATCGAGCCGACCGGGCACTGCTGGTGCGGGCAGATCGTGGACAGTCCGACGAACGTGCCCGCCGCCGGCTGCGTGACGACGAGTTCGTCGGCGGACAGGATCACCCCGCCCCCCACGGGGACGTCCGTGGTTGCGACGACGCCGGGGCTGCTCCCCGCGGAGGCGCTGGTCGCGTTTCCGCCGGTGCTCGGGGACGTCGCCCCCGTCGCGTCGGCGGAGGGTGTGGTCGTCGTGGCGGGCGCCCCGGATGTCTGTGTCGTGTCGGCGCATCCCGCGGCGATCAGCAGCGCTCCTGCCGCGCCGGCGCTGAGGACGACGCGGCGGGACACCCCGCCTGGTTCCAGCAGTTCCATGTCTCATCCCCTCCGTGCCCGTGTGTGGGGGCCATCCTGCCAAACCGGTCGGGCGAACCACGAAGGGCGGGCTCGACCCACAGAAGGCTCACAGGTGCCTGATGGCTCCGTCGGTCCCGTCGTCCCCGGTGGCCACCGGACGTGTCGGGTCGGCGATCCACTCGCTCCACGACCCCACGTACACGCCGACCGGGATGCCCGCCTCGGCCAGCGCCAGCGCCACCTGGGCCGCGGTGATGCCGGATCCGCAGGAGGTCGCGTCACCGGCGGAGAGCCCGAGCGCCGCGGCGTGCCGGCGAATGCGATCGGCGGGCAGGAAGCGACCGGAGGGGTCCTGGAAGTCCCCTGCCGGGGCGTTGCGCGCGCCCGGGATGTGCCCGGCGACCGTGTCGACAGGCTCGGCCTCGCCCCGATAGCGCTGTGGGGTGCGGACGTCCCACAGCCGTCCGGCGGCGGCAGCGGCGGCGGCGCCGGCGGCGTCCAGCAGCGGCAGGTGCCCGGGTGTGAGGCGAACGCTGCCGGGGGCGGTGCCGGGGACCTCGGTGGTGACCGGGCCGCCCAGCTCGACCCACGCGTCCATGCCGCCGTCGAGGACGCGGACGGCGTCGAAGCCGAAATAGCGCAGCACCCACCAGGCGCGGGCGGCCGAGAGGGACGTCCGTCTGTCGTACACGACGACGTCGTCGCCGTCGCGGACCCCGCACCTCTCCAGCGCCGCCGTCACGGCCTCCGCCGGCGGCAGCGGGTGACGCCCGTGTTCGCCGGGTGCCGCGGACAGGTCGCCGTCGACGGCGAGGTGGCGCGCGCCTGGCAGGTGAGCGGTGCGGTACTCGTCGCCGCTGGGCGGTCCGCCGAGGGTGAACTGCACGTCCAGCACGACGTGGTCGGCGTAGGTCTCGCGGAGTTCCGCGGCACCGATGAGAGCGGTCATGGCGTCACCCTAACCGGCGGGTGCGCCGTCCGTGGGCGCCGATGCGGTCAGTCGCCGGCGGGCGTCGTCGCGTGCAGGACGGCCTCGAGCACCGACGCCTGGGCGTCGCCGGGCGTCGCGGGCAGCATCGGGATCCGCATCCGGTGGAGCATCCGTCGCATCCCCTCGCCGACATGGTCGACGACGATGCCGTCGATGTCGTTGTCGAGCAGGAACCGCACCACCCGGGCGTGGTGTGCGCCGTGGCCGCCCGAGTCGTGGAGGACGTCCCAGGACACCTCGTGGACCTGCCAGTCGGCGATGTGTTCGTGCTGGACGTCGGCGACGGCGATCCAGTGAGCCCGCCCCCAGGCGGTGGCGGAGTTCCCGGCCGCGTCGACGGGCGTTGCGATCTTCATGGGGCCTCCTGACGTCGGTTCGACTGTACCCGTGACCGGCGACGGTCGGGTTGGGGGCCGCCTAACCCGCGATGGCGTCGAGGCCGAACTCGCGGCGTAGCCGGGCCACGTGCCCGGTCGCCCGCACGTTGTACTGCGCGAGGGCGATCGCGCCCGTGCCGTCGGCCGCGACATCGACGAGGAACGTCGAGCGGATCACGCCCTCCACCGACTTCCCGTACAGCATCTTGGAGCCGTACGCCGCGTAGGCGCGCAGGACGTCCTTGCCGGGATCGGACAGCAGGACGATGTCGTCCAGGCCGGACTCGGCGCGGAACCGGGCGATCTTGGCCACGGGATCGGGGGAGATGCCGATGATCTGCAGTCCCTGCGCGGCGAAGTCCCCGGCGGCGTCGCGAAAGTCGATCGCTTCGCGCGTGCAGCCGGGCGTCATGGCGGCGGGATAGAAGTAGACCACCACACGGCTCCCGGCGAAGTCGGAGAGCGACACTGCGGTGCCCGACCAGTCGGGAAGGGCGAAGGCGGGGGCCGTGTCGCCGGCGACGAGTCTGTCCATGCCGAAACCCTAGCGTGGGACGCACACCGGGGGTTTCGCTATAGGCTGGCTCTGCCAGGCGAGCGTGGGAGGTAGTCCGTGACCGAGACCGATGCGAAGGTTCCTCCGAAGACGAAGGAACAGTTGCAGGCCGATGTCGCCGCCATCCGCGCCCGACTGTCGGGGAACGTCGAATCGCTGATCGGGCAGGTGCACCCCAAGTCGATCGCGAATCGAGCTGTCAACGACGCGCGTGACCTGCTCGACGCCGAGGCGACGAGCGCGCGCCGCAAACTCGACGAGGCCGTGTCCACGGTGCGCGGCTTCGTCGGCCCCAAGGTGGACGACGCGGCCGATTTCGTCAAGGACGAGCACGGCTGGCGGACCGATCGGCTGATGCTGCTCGGCGGCGTCCTCGCCGGGCTCGTGACGCTGGTGCTGCCGATCGTCGCCGCGTCGATCGCCATCGGCCGTGCCGTGCGGGCGCACAAGAAGTCGGCGCGGTAGAGGTGGCGGACGCCGGAGAGCTCCCGATCAGGATGCTGCACGATCGCATCCTGGTGAGCATGGAGGTCGAAGCGGGGGAGCGGCGCAGCGGTGGTGGCATCCTCATCCCGGCCACGGTGCAGCTCGGACGGCGGCTGACGTGGGCCAAGGTCGTGGCCATCGGCGCGAGCGTGCGTCAGGTGAAGACCGAGGACCGCGTCCTCTTCGATCCCGAGGACAGGGCAGAGGTCGAGTTGCGCGGTGAGATGTACGTGTTGCTGCGCGAGCGGGATCTGCATGCGGTGGCGGCCGAGCGGCTGCAGGACGGCTCGACCGGTCTGTACCTGTGACGCCGCCCCTCGGGAGCGCGAACGGTCTCTGGAAGGCGCAAAGCCCATCCGGAGACCGGATGGGCTTGTCGTGCGCCGCCAGGGACTCGAACCCCGAACCCGCTAGTTAAGAGCCAGCTGCTCTGCCAGTTGAGCTAGCGGCGCGCGGCTCCCAACGTTAGCGCATCGCGGGCGCCGAGGCGAAATCGTCCGACCGGCCGCGGCCGGTCCCCGATCGTTTCGGCGCCACCCGCTCTCAGCGCCGTCCGCGGACGTGGGCGAATCGCTGCGCGCGCAGGGTGTCGAGCTCGGGCAGCGGGAGCGGATCGAGCCCGTGGCCGAGGGCGCGTTCGAGCAGGTGGTCGGCCAGGTCGGGGTTGCGGGCCAGGACGGGCCCGTGCGGGTATGTCCCGATCACGTTGTCCTGGACGGCTCCTTCGCTGCCGTCGCCGTTGCCGACGCCCACCTCGACCGTGGCGAGCGGTGCCGCATCGGGCCCGACGGTCGTGAAGCCGCCGTGGTTCTCGAAGCCGGTGATGAGGCTCTGCGAGCCGTCGGGCCTCGCCCACCGGGTGAGGATCTCGCCGACGGCCCGTTCGGGACCGCGGCGGGTCGTGACGTCGAGCAGGCCGAGCCCGTCGATGACCTCGTCGCGCTCGCCGATGGTGAACGTGCGTCCGCAGATCTGGTAGCCCGCGCAGACGGCGAACAGCACCGCGCCGCGGTCGAGGGCGCGGAACAGGTTGCCGTCGGCCTTCAGGGCGGACACGGCCGACACCTGTGCGGCGTCCTCGCCGCCGCCCAGGAGATACACCGAGCCGGTCGCGGGGACCTCCTGGCCGGGCTCGACGATGCGGAGTGCCGCCTCGATGCCGCGCCACTGGAGCCGTTTGACGAGGACGGCCGCGTTGCCCCGGTCGCCGTAGATGCCGAGCAGCGACTGGTAGACGAGGACGATCTCGACGGGTGCGCTCATCGGAGGCCTGCCATCTTGAGGAGCTTCTGGAACGGGGTGTAGGTGGCGATCACGTCCACGGGGGCGGTGTGCCCGGCGAGCGCCTCGCCCGGCTCCGGGACGACGGTGTGCTCGACACCTGCGTAGGTGAGCCGGACCGCCAGGTCGTGGGCCCGCGGGCCAGTCGCGATCACCCTCCGGCCGGCCAACTGCTCGTACTCGACGTCCCACAGCCAGGACACGTCCTTGCCGTCGGCGGCCACGGAGTCGATGGCGAGGACGACCGGATCCGTCTCCAGCAGCGGCAGCGCCTCGGCCCAGCCGGCCGGGTTCTTGGCGAGGATGAGGCGGGCGGTGGTGGTTCCGAACGTCGCGGTCGCGAATCGCCCGGCCGGGGCCTCGACCGTGCGCATCCCGCGCAGCGCGGTCTCGACCGGCACACCCCAGACGGCCGCCGCGGCGAGCGCGCACGCCGCGTTGTTGACGTTGAATCGCCCGGGAACCCTCAACTCGGGGTCCCAGGCCGTCCCGGCAGGGTCGACGATCCGGCCGCCGACCACCCGCCACGGCGCCTCGGGCTCGGTGAGGTCGCACCCGGGGCAGTCCCAGTGGGACGCGTCCGCTCCGGCTCCTCCGGTGCGGGTGAGCACCGTGCCGCAGGCGGGGCACAGGGCGGAGTCGGCGGACCACAGGGTCTCGGCGGCCACCCAGACCACCTCGTGGGCCGTCCCGGAGGCCCAGACGACGAGCGGATCGTCGGCATTGGCGACGATGACCGGGCCGGACGTGCCCGCGTCGCCGAGCGCCTCCCGCCACGCCTGGGCGAGCGCCTTGATCTCGTGGTGCCGGTCCAACTGGTCGCGACTGAAGTTGAGGAACACGAGGACTTCGGGGGCGCCGTGGGTGATGAGGTCCTTCACGACGCGCTCGTCGGTCTCCAGCACGGCCAGGTCGGCCGCGGGAGCCTTCGCGAGCGCGCTCGCGATGCCGTAGTGGAGGTTCGCGCCGTCGGCGTTCGTGACGACCCGGTCCGCGTCGCGCACGCCGGCGCGGACGGCGGCGGCGAGCAGATGCGTGGACGTCGTCTTGCCGTTCGTCCCGCTCACCGCGGCGATCCGGCGTCCCTTCACGAGCTTGCGGAACGCGAGCGGGTCGATCCGGGTCATGACCTGGCCGCGGATGGAGGCTCCGGACCCTTTGCCGGCAAGTCGTGAGCCGAGCGCGGCGGCGTCGCCGGCGAGGATCGCGGCGCGCAACCGCAGGCGTGCGGCGAACCGAAGCCCGGCGGGAGCGGCGTGTCGTTCGAGCGGTGCGGGCACGATCACCTCTCCTCGGCGAGGGTGAGCAGGTCGGCGAAGAAGTCGGTCGCGTCCCCGAAGTCGCCGCGCGCGACGGCCGCGCGGACGAGGTCGCTCTCGGTGCAGGTCAGCAGCCCGCGCGGGTGGCAGTACTCGACGACGTCCATCGCCAGCCGTGCCCATTCGGCGTCGTCGGCGAGCATGCGCCCGGTGCGGCGCAGCGTCGAGGGCAGGTCTGTCACGTGGGCATGCCACAGGCGTTCGCCGAGGTCGGTTAGGAGGACCGTCACACCCTGCATCGTACGAGTTCGCAGCCGCCGGGCCGCGCAGGCCGTCGGGCGCGGACCGGGTTCCCGCGGTTCAGACGGGCCGGGCCTCCTGCGGTGCGGGCGGGACGAGGTCGGCATCGGCGACGTCTTCCAGCGTGGGCCTTTTCGCGGTCCGGCCCGCGCCCGAGGACGTTCGGCGGAGGCGCCGGCCGATCCACGGCAGCATGTGCTCGCGTGCCCACACGGAGTCCGCCCGCAGCCTCTCGGTTCGTGAGGCGGGGGGCCGCGGCTCCGCCGGACGGTCCCAGTCGGGGTCCGACGGTTCCAGCCCGAGCCCGACGAGCGCGCATTCGGCCACGCGCCGGTGTCCCTCGGAACTGAAGTGGATACGGTCGTCCGCCCACATGCGCGGGTCGTGCAGACTGCGCATCCCCCAGACGTCGAGGACCCGGGCGCCGGTGCGGCGCGCGATGGACCACAGGTTGGCCGAGTACACCGCGGCGCGGCCCCGGGTGAGCTCCAGGACGGGGGTGCCTCCCGAGTCGACGCCGAGGCCGATCAGCACGTCGGCGCCGGTGGCGCGGATCGTGACGACCGCGTCCTCCACGGCTGCGGCGAGCCTGTCGGGGTCGGCGTTGGGGCGCAGCGTGTCGTTGCCGCCACCCCACAGGCTGACGAGGTCGGGCTGGAGCGCGAGCGCCTGGGGAAGCTGCTCGGTGAGGATCGCGGACAGGAGGCGGCCGCGGATGGCGAGATTGGCGTACTGGAACGGCCGGCCGAGCCGTCGTTCGCGGAGCACCGCGGCGAGACGGTCGGCCCAACCGGCGTACGAGCCGTCGGGCCGCGCGTCCATGAGGCCCTCGGTGACGGAGTCGCCGATCGCCACGTAGCGGGTCCAGGGGATCGGGGGGGTTTCCACCCGGTCAGTCTAGGAGCGTCCGGGCGAGGGGATCGGGGCGTTCACGTGGAGGACCCGACCGCCGGCGCGGGTCCTCCACCGGGTGCCGTCAGGAGAAGATGACCGCTCCGTACTTCCAGAAGATGAGCGCGACGACCACGCCCAGCCAGACCGTGACGATGAGCGCGTCGAGACCGAGTCGCAGCCCGGCGGCGGCCTTCGCCTGCGCCCGCGGTGGCAGGAAGAGGTTGCCGTCGCGGATGTTGACATGCGTGAGGGACGTGAACACGAGCGTCGTCGACAAGGTGACGAGCAGGCACCACGGGCACAGCGCGCCGATCACGAACATGGCTTCGAAGAACAGCCAGTAGGCGAAGATCACGCCGAGCGTGTAGACGATCTGCGCGGCGAGCATGAACCCGCGCGGGAACCTGACCCCCGCGAGGCTGGCGACGGCGATCGTGATGACGACCGGTTCGCACACGAGGCCGAGGAACGCGTTGGGGAATCCGAACAGGCGGGCCTGCCAGGACACCCCGACCGTCCCGCAACTGATCGCGGCGTTGATGTTGCAGGAGAGCTGCGCGTTCGGGTCGCGGGCGAGTTCGACGGCGTCGATGGACAAGACGAAGGACGCGAGCAGGCTCAGGCAGGCCGACACGAGCATCGTCGAGAAGATCCACGCGTTGGACTGCCGGAACCCGTGGACGCGGTCGAGGACGTCGGTCACTTGCTCGCGGCTTCTTGGGCGGCGGCCTTCAGCACGCCCGCCGTGTACAGGTCGCCGGAGAACTTCTCGCCGTTGATCTTGATGGTCGGCGTCGAGTCCACGCCCTCGTCGAAGGCCGCCTGCGTCGCCTTGCCCACCCAGTCGGCGTAGAGCTGGCTCTTGAACAGGTTGATCGTCGTCTCGCTCACGCCGGCCTGCGCGGCGAAGTCTGCGATCTGGTCGTCGCTCAGCCCGTCGGTGCCCTCGGCGGGCTGGTTCGCGAACAGGATCGCGTTCATCGCCAGGGTCTTGTCGGGCTCGTTGTTGTACACCGTGACGAGGGCGTTGGCCGCGCGGGTCGAGAACTTGGTGCCGTTGGACGACTCGTCCAGGAACGCCATCGGATGGAGCTGCACCTTGGCCGTGGCGTCGGAGACGAGGCTCTGCAGGTCGCTGGTGTTGGTGCGCTCGAACTGGCCGCAGTAGGGGCACATGTAGTCCTGGTAGATGTCGATGGTCACCGGGGCGCTGGCCTCGCCGACGGTCAGGACGTATTCGGAGGTCGCGCCGCTGGCGACCGGGTTGGCCGTCTGCCGCTGCTGGTTGAAGGCGCTGACGATGACGTAGACGAGGGTGGCGACGAGGGCCACGACGACCACGCCGACGATGCTGAAGGTGATGATGTTGCGAGTGCGCCTCTCGCGCGCAGCCTTCTCCTGCTGCTGGCGGAGGAGTTCGCGGCGGCTGCCGCCGGAGGGATTCGGCTTGTTCGGCTTCTTGGCCATGGGTCTGTCCTTCGTGTGGTGATGCGGTGCCGGTCGCCGGGCAGAGGGCGAGGACGGTGCGGCGACCGATGGATGCGCGGGCGTCCTCAGCAGGACGCCGGCGGCGGACCACGGCGAAGGCGGGGCTGGCTGGCGTAGCGGGGTGGGTGGACCGGGACGGGCAGCATCGCCGGCTGCCGGCGCGGCAGGACCGGGACGCGCGCGAGGCCGGGGATCAGTGCGAGGCGCACACGGAACCAGGTGCGCAGCGAACGCACCAGTCGGTGCGCCCACACGCTGGTTCCGACGGCCACGAGAAGCCCGAGCAGCCCGACGAGGAGCGTCGACAGCGACAGGGCGAAGGTCGCGGTTGCGATGGTCGCGAAGTGCGGGCCGGGCCCGTAGGAGCCGTCGGGGCAGTGGGACACCGGCGCGAGCAGATGGAGGTGCAGTCCGATGCGTGCGAGCCCGGGGGACTGCGTGATGCAGGTCGGGAGCGTCGCCGTGACCGATGCCTGGGCCAGCGGTGTCGACAGCGTCGCGGCACCCAGCCCGATCAGGAGCCCTGACCGGGTGATGGACCGAACGACGTGGTGACGCATGTCCCGCATTCTCGTGGTGGACGCATGGATGCTGGAGCGAGTCTACCCCGTGCCCTGTGCCAAGGCGATTCCGCGGGTTCATCGCGTCGCTGCCTGCGGTGACGTCCCGCGAGTAGCATCGTCCCATGAACGTCACGCAGGGTCGCGTCGCGTCTGTGCCGGGCCCGCCGTCCGCGCTGCCTCTCGCAGCCCCGGACCATCTTGCCTCGCTGGCGGCCGAGGCCGCCGCCTTCTCCCAGGCCCTGGCCGGGGAGCCGTGGGAGCTTCGCGTTCCCATGTCCGCCGACTGGACGCTGCGTGATCTCACGCGTCATCTCGGAGGGATCCACCGATGGGGCGCCGCGGTCGTCGCCTCGGGCCGCGAGGAGCCCCGGCCCGAGGAGGCCGTGGACGACGACGCCCTGGGGGGTTGGTTCGCCGAGGGCGCCGACCTTCTCGTCGCGGCCCTGGCGCAGGCCGACCCGCAGTCCCCGTGCTGGACGTTCGGCCCCGAGCAGACCGTCGCGTTCTGGTTCCGGCGGCAGGCCAACGAGACCGCGGTCCATCGCGTGGACGCCCAGGATGCCATCGGTGCGGCCGGATCGATCGCACCGCTGCGCGCCGCGGACGCGGTCGACGAGTTGTTCTCGGTGTCCGTGCCGCGGGCGGCGTCCCGGTGGGATGCGTCGCCGAGGCTTCCGGCGCCGGTGCTGCTGTCGGCGACCGACACGGGGCATGCCTGGCTCCTCGTCGACGACCCGGCGCGCCGTCTGCCCGCCGCCAGGCTCGTCACCGGCGTCGTGCCGGAGGCGGCGGCGGTCCTGTCGGGGACGGCGTCCGACCTGCTCCTGGCGCTGTGGCGGCGGCGTCCCCCGTCGATCCTCGGTCACGAGGGCGATGCGGCCGTTTCCGACCTGCTCTTCTCCGGGCGGCTCACGAACTGACGTCCCTGCGCGATCCGGCGCACCGGTGGCGACGGGTCGTCCGCCGAGGACGCCGGACGGGGGTTCGCGGCCGCCGGACGTTACCCTGCTCCTAGGAGCCTGCTGAACGGTCGCGGCCCGGTCGCCGCGGTTCGTCCCGCCGGACGTGCCCTTCGCTCGGCGCAGGGTCGTCCAGCACGCTCCCAGCGCCCGTTTCGAGCCGGAGGTGTCCGTCCTTGTCCTCGTTCGTGCTGACCGCTCTTGCGGGATCCAACGCGTTGTCGCCCTTCCGGGCCGCCGCACTCGTGGCGTCGCTCCGGCAGGCCGCGCCCTCGGTCACCGCGGTGAGCGCCCGTCACGTCCACTGGGTCGTGACCGGTGGTGTGCTCGACGCCGAGACCGGTGACACGGTCCGGCGACTGCTGACCTACGGCCCGCCGGCGGGATCACCCGCGACGGGCGGCCACACCACGACCATCGTGGTGGCCCCGCGGCTGGGAACGCTGTCGCCGTGGGCGTCCAAGGCGACCGACATCGCACACAGTTGCGGGGTCGCCGTGCGGCGCGTCGAGCGCGTCGCCGAGTACACGGTGGCGTCGGACGCCCCGCTGACCGAGACCGAATGGACCGCCTGCGCGGCGTTGCTGCACGACCGGATGACCGAGTCGGTCTTCGCGGCCGTGGCCGACTCGGCCGCGCTGTTCGACGAGCGGGACGCCGAGCCCATGGTGCGCGTCGACGTCCTCGGACGCGGACGGTCGGCGATCGAGGAGGCGAATGTCGCCTTCGGCCTGGCGCTGTCGGACGACGAGATCGACTACCTCGTGACGTCGTTCCGCGGGCTCGGACGCAACCCCACCGACGTGGAGCTGACGATGTTCGCGCAGGCGAACTCCGAGCACTGTCGCCACAAGATCTTCAACGCCGATTTCGTCGTCGACGGCGAACCCCAGTCGAGGTCGCTGTTCGCGATGATCCGCCACACCGAGGCGGTCGCCGGGCAGGGCACCGTCGTCGCCTACAAGGACAATGCGTCGATCATGGAGGGCGGCCCGGTGACGCGCTGGCTGCCGGAGGGCGACGAGGGCCCCAGCCGGTACGTCGCCCGGCCCGACGAGGTCCACGTCCTGATGAAGGTCGAGACCCACAACCATCCGACGGCGATCAGTCCCTTCCCGGGTGCCGCCACCGGCGCCGGCGGCGAGATCCGCGACGAGGGCGCCACCGGGCGCGGCTCGCAGCCGAAGGCGGGCCTCACGGGGTTCGCCGTGTCCAACCTGAACCTGCCGGGCACCGCCGAGCCGTGGGAGGCCGATCCGTACGGCGCGCCCGGACACATCGCGTCCCCGCTCGAGATCATGACGGCGGGGCCCCTCGGCGCGGCCGCCTTCAACAACGAGTTCGGACGTCCGGGGCTGGGTGGCTTCTTCCGTGTGTTCGAGCAGACGGTCGACGGTGTCCGGCGCGGGTACCACAAGCCGATCATGAGCGCCGGCGGCCTCGGGTCCATCAGCGCGTCCCAGACGGAGAAGGTCGCGTACGCGCCCGGGACCCTGTTGGTGCAGATCGGCGGGCCCGGCATGCGGATCGGCATGGGCGGCGGCGCGGCGTCCTCGATGGCGGCGGGCGCGAACGCGGCCGAGCTCGACTTCGACTCGGTGCAGCGCGGCAACCCCGAGATCCAGCGGCGTGGCCAGGAGGTCATCAACCACTGCTGGAGTCTCGGCGCCGACAACCCGATCCTGTCGATCCACGATGTCGGCGCGGGTGGCTTGTCGAACGCGTTCCCCGAGATCGTCGACGGTGCGGGGCTCGGTGCCCGGTTCGACCTGTCGGCGGTCCCGGTCGAGGAGTCGGGGCTGGCGCCGAAGGAGATCTGGTGCAACGAGAGCCAGGAGCGCTACGTCCTGGCGATCGCACCCAGGTCGCTGGAGCGGTTCGCGGCGCTGTGCGAGCGTGAGCGTTGCCCCTACGCCGTCGTGGGGGTCGCGCGCGACGACGGGGGGCTGGTGCTGGCCCCCGGTGCCGAGGACGTGCCGGGTGACGACCGGCCGATCGACATGCCGATGGAGGTGCTGCTGGGCAAGCCGCCGCGGATGACCCGGGACGTCGTGCGTGTCCCGCGCAGCGCCCCGCCGCTGGACCTCACGGGCGTCGATCTGCGGGCTGCGGCGTATGCGATCCTGCGGCACCCGTCGGTCGCGTCGAAGCGCTTCCTCATCACGATCGCGGACCGGACCGTCGGGGGACTGTCCCACCGCGACCAGATGGTCGGCCCCTGGCAGGTCCCGGTCTCCGACGTGGCCGTGACGCTGGCCGATCACGCCGGGCTGGCCGGCGAGGCCATGGCGTCGGGGGAGCGGATGCCGCTGGCGGCGGTGAACGCGCCGGCCTCGGGCCGCATGGCGGTCGGCGAGGCGCTGACGAACCTGTTCGCCGCGCCGGTGACGCTGTCCGGCGTCAAGCTGTCGTGCAACTGGATGGCGGCCTGCGGCGAGACGGGGGAGGACGCCGCCCTGTACGACACGGTCGCGGCGGTCGCCATGGAGTTGTGCCCGGCGCTCGGCATCTCGGTGCCGGTCGGCAAGGACTCCCTGTCGATGCGCACGCGGTGGACGGGCGACGACGGTGCCGAGCGCCAGGTCACCTCGCCGGTCTCGCTGGTGGTGTCGGCGTTCGCGGCGGTGCCCGATGTCAGCGGTACGTGGACGCCGCAGGTGCACGACGGCTCCGCGCTGATCCTCGTCGACCTCGGTGCCGGCCGGGATCGCCTCGGCGGGTCGATCCTCGCTCAGGTCACGGGCCAGTTCGGCGACGTCGTGCCCGACCTGGACGACCCGTCCCGCCTTGTCGCGCTGGCGTCGGCGCTGACCCGGCTGCGGGCGGAGGGGCTGGTCACGGCCTACCACGATCGTTCCGACGGCGGTCTGTGGGCGACGGTGTGCGAGCTGGCGTTCGCGGGCGGCGTGGGCGTGCAGGTGGACGTGCCGTCGGTCGCGGCCCTGTTCGGTGAGGAGCTCGGCGTCGTCCTCGGGGTGCCGGCCGAGGCGGCGGGGCGCGTGCTGTCGGTGCTCGCCGATCACGGCCTGGGCAACCTGAGTGCCGTCGTCGGCCGGACGTCCCCCGATCGCCGGGTCCACGTCGACCTGGCCGGGGAGCGGCTGCTCGACGAGGACCTGGGCGAGCTCGCGCAGGCGTGGGACGAGGTGTCGTGGCGGATCGCGCGGCTGCGGGACAACCCGGCGTGCGCCGACGAGGAGCATGCTGCGATCGGCGTCGCGACGCCGACGCTCGTCGTGGCGCCGTCGTTCGACCCGTCCGAGGACGTCGCGGCCCCCTACATCGCGACGGGGGCGCGGCCGAAGGTGGCGATCCTGCGGGAGCAGGGTGTCAACAGCCATGTCGAGACGGCCTGGGCGTTCGACCGCGCCGGTTTCGACGCCTACGACGTCCACATGACCGACCTGCAGGCGGGCCGGTTCGATCTGAGCGATGTCGTGGGGCTCGTCGCCTGCGGCGGGTTCTCCTACGGCGACACGCTCGGCGCGGGGGAGGGGTGGGCCCGATCGGTGCTGTTCAATCCGCGGCTCACCGAGGCGTTCGCCGCGTTCTTCGCGCGTTCCGACACATTCGGTCTGGGCATCTGCAACGGCTGCCAGATGTTCGGGGCGTTGGCCGGCCTGATCCCGGGGGCGGAGGCGTGGCCCCTGTTCACCCGCAACCGGTCGGAGCAGTTCGAGGCGCGATTGAGCCTCGTCGAGGTGCTGGACTCGCCGTCGATCCTCCTGTCCGGCATGGCCGGGAGCCTGATCCCGATCGCCGTCGCGCACGGGGAGGGTTTCGCGGACTTCGCCGCGCGCGGCGACGAGCAGCAGGTCGTACGCGCCGCCCGTTTCGCCCTGCCCGACCGGACGCCTGCCGTCGCGTACCCGGCGAACCCGAACGGGTCGCCGGCGGGCCTGACGGCGGTGACCACCCCCGATGGCCGGTTCACCGCGATGATGCCTCACCCCGAGCGGGTGTCCCGCAATGCGCAACTGTCGTGGTCCGACGCGCCGCCCGCGGACGAGAGCCCGTGGCTGCGCCTGTTCCGCAACGCCCGGGTGTGGGTCGGCTGAGGCGGTCTGCCGTCCTGCCCTTCGGGGCCGGGCAGCGTTCGACGCGTGAGGGGCTCCTCGGGAACCCCTCACGCGTCGCCGGTGTCCTGGCGATCAGGGCGACTGAACCGCCGGGACGGGTCTCTCAGACGATGGCCACCGGGCGGACCCACGACCCGGTCGCGCCGCGGATGCGCAGCGGCAGGCACACGAAGAGGAACTCCGTGACCTTGTCGCGCGCCAGGTCGTCGAGGTAGGCGTTCTCCAGCAGGTGGATGCCGCGCTCGACGAGCATCTCGATGTGAACCGGGTGCGGGTTGTTCAGATCCGGCGAGGGATCCGCCTCGACGGTGCCCTGGTCCGCACCCAGCACGACGGCGCCGTGATCTGCCGCGTACTCGGCGATGGCCAGCGACACGCCCGCGCCGATGTGCTTCGACGTGACGTCGGAGTCCTCGGTCCACACGGTGAGCCAGCCCGTGTTGATCAGCACGGCGTCACCGGGCTGGAACGTGATGCCGTTCTCGGCGACCACAGCGAGGAAGTCGTCCAGCGACACGACGTGGCCGGCGGGCAGGGGGCCCGTGCCGCGTGTCATGTCGACCAGGATGCCGCGGGTCACGATCGGCGCGATCGAGGACGCTTCAGCGCGCGTCGGGCCGAAGTCGCCGAGCGCTTCGGCGTTCTTGTAGCCGGAGTAGGCGTGATTGTCGTCGCCGCAGGTGATGTGGTAGAGCGCGTCGAGGTGCGTGCCGGTGTGGGTCGTGCCCATCACCATCTCGGTGTTGACGGCCATGTGCACGGGGTTCGCGCCGCGCCACTCGTCCATGTCGCCGACGACGTCCATACCGCTGGCGCTGCGGTAGGTGATGACCTGGAACGGCGGATGGACGGCCATGAGGGGCATGCCGTTCCAGCGCCCGCAGTCGAGGTCGTAGATCTTGCCCTGTTTCACCAGCCCGAGCGCCGCCACCAGTTGGGCGGCGGTCAGACTGGCGACCCGGCCGAACTCGTCGTCGTTGTACTCCACACCCGGCAACGCGGCGCGCCGCTCGGGTGCCCACGCCTTGGTCGAATCTGCCATAGCCACTCCTTTGTCGTCTTGGCGGAGAGGGTCGCGCCCGCGTCATCGGATGGGGCTCCCGCTCGTGACTGCAACGTAACACGGATTGCGTGATGTGCGCAATGGTGTTAGCGTGAATCACGCGGAAGAGCCGTTGCCGCAGTGACGTCCGGGCGTCATCGCCGCCCACCGCACGAACCGTTCGGAGAAGAGGGGTCCCATGTCCGCACCGCGCACGGTCGTCGTCGCCGACGACCTGACCGGGGCCGTGGAGTCCGCCGCCGCGCTGGCGGGACTGTCGGGGCCTGTCCCGGCCGCCGCCGAGGTGGTGCTGGATGTGGCCGCCCTGCGGGAGCCCGATGCATCGGGAACCGGTGGTTCCGACGTGGGGCGCGGGCCGGCCGGCGGGCGGGGCGGTGAGCATGAGGAACCGCCCTGGCAAGCCACTATTGTCTCCTTGGACCTCGATTCTCGCGCCGTGGCGCCGCAGGTCGCCACGGTGAGACTGCTGTCGGCCCTCGAAGCCGCGCGGCGCTGCGCCGGGCCGGGCGGAAGGGTGATCAAGAAGATCGATTCCCTGTGGCGCGGCAACACGGCCGCCGAGGTCCGGACGCTGATCGGAAAGGGGCCCGCCGTCATCGTGCCCGCCCTTCCCGCGCTCGGACGGACCGTGCGCGACGGGGTGCTGCACGGTGTGGCGGACGGGGCTCCCGACCCTGCCGGACGATGCGATCTCGTGCATCTCCTGGAGCCACACGTCCGCTCCGTCCGCTGTGTTGATCTGCGCGTTGTGCGCAGTCGTCGTGGCGAGTGTGTGCGCATGCTCGCCGGCATCGTGAATGCGGGCGGCGTGGCCCTGGTCGACGCGGAGACGGACGACGACCTCGATCTCGTCGCGGCAGCGCTCGCCGGCCTGCCCGACGAGCTGATCATCAGCACGGGCGGGCTCGCCGCCGCGCTCGGCAGGCGGGCGCGCCGCGAGCGCCCCGAGCAGGCGGCGTCCCCGATGCCGTCGGCGGCGCCGGGGCCGGCCGAACGCGATGCCGCCGTGCCCCGGCGGATCGCCGTGCTGGTCGGCTCGACGGAGCCGGCCGCCCGCGCCCAGATCGGCCACCTCGCCGAGGCGGGCGTCCCCGTGATCGAAGTGACGGGACCCGACGCGGGCGCCTCGTCGAGCCTCGCGCCGGTCGTGGTGCTGACCACCCCCGCAGCGGGGGATCGTCCCTGCGAGGACGGCTCGTGGGCGCGGGCGCTCGTCGACTGTGCGCTTGCGCGGTACGGCGACGCCGATTTCGTGGCGACCGGCGGTGCCACGGCCCGTGCGCTCGTCGACGGCCTCGGCCTCTCCCGCCTACAGCCCCTGGCGGAGGCGTACCCGGGCGCCGTCGTCAGCCGGACCCCGAGCGGGCGCTTCATCGCGACCCGCCCCGGCAGCTTCGGCGGGCTCGACTCGCTCGCCGTCCTGGTGCAGCGCACCAGCGCCATCAGGCTCTCCATGCCTCCCGACAGAAAGGCCGACCGATGAACCTCCCGCTGATTGCTGTGACCATGGGCGACGGGGCCGGGGTGGGCCCCGAGGTCACGGTCGCCGCGTGTCTCGATCCGGCCGTCCTCGCTCACTGCAGGCCGGTCGTCATCGGCGATGCCGAGCGCCTCCGGCAGGCCCTCGCGGTGCAGGGGCGGTCCGCGTCGATCGTGACCATCGCCGATCCGGCCGAGGCCGCCCCGGCCTTCGACCGGCTGTGCGTCATCGACCTGGCGCTCCTGCCGTCCGATCTTCCGTGGGGCCGGCTCAGTGCTGCGGCCGGCGAGGCGGCCTACCGCTACATCGAGAAGGCGGCCGAGCTCACCGTCGCGGGACGGGTCGATGCGATCTGCACCGCGCCGATCAACAAGGCCGCGCTGAAGCTGGCCGGTCACGACTTCCCCGGTCACACGGAGCTTCTCGCTCATCTCACCGGCACTCCGGAGGTGTGGATGATGCTGGCCACCGAGAAGCTGAAGGTCATCCACGTCACCACGCACATGGGCCTCATCGACGCGATCCACTCGATCGAGCCGGGCCGGGTCTTCCGCACGATCGTCGAAGGGGACAAGACGCTGCGCCGGGCCGGCCTGACGCGGCGGATCGGCGTCTGCGCCATCAACCCTCATGCTGGCGAGAACGGGCTGTTCGGCGACGGCGAGGAGGAGCGTCAGATCGCCCCCGGCATCGCACAGGCACAGGAGGCGGGGATCGACGTGGTCGGGCCGCTGCCCGCGGATTCCCTGTTCTTCCTCGCCGTGCGCGGCGACTTCGACCTCGTCGTCGCGATGTATCACGATCAGGGGCATTGCCCGGTCAAGGTCCTCGGTATCGAGGCCGGGGTGAACATCACGGTCGGGCTGCCGGTGATCCGGACGTCCGTGGATCATGGAACCGCCTTCGACATCGCCGGCCGGGGCACCGTCGATCCGCGGAGTATGATCGAGGCGATGCGCCAGGCCACCTCCTTGGCCGGGTCGAACCCAGTCTGACGAGGGAGCCGCGATGTCGCCCCGTGATGCCGCCAGCAGGCGCCGCGGCATCATCGAGTGGGCGAGCACCAGCGGCGAGGCGAACGTGGAGGTGCTGGCTCAGCACTTCGGCGTCACCCCGTCGACGATCCGGCGGGATCTTGCGCGGCTGACCGAGACGGGCCAGATCGCCCGGACCTACGGCGGCGCCATCCCGCTGGCCGCCGCGCACCAGGAGCTGTCGTTGCGGCAGCGGCTGGGCGAGGCCGCGGCCGCGAAGCGCGCGATGGCGAAATGGGCCCGGCGGCAGGTGGCGCCCGGCGACACGGTGTTCCTCGACGGCGGATCGTCCGTCGCGGCCCTCGCGCACGAGCTTCGCGATGCGACCAGTCTGACCGCCGTGACCGTCTCGCTCACGTCCATGCACGAGTTGGGCGACGTCCCGGGGATCAACGTCGACTGCCTCGGCGGTCGGCTTCGGCCGATCAGCCAGGCGTTCGTGGGTCCGATCACCGAAGCCGCGCTGGATCGCCTCACCTTCGACGTGGCGTTCCTCGGAACCGACGGGGTCAGCGCCGACCGTGGCCTCTGCGAGGCCGATCTCACCCAGACCCGTCTCAAGGAGCAGGTCGCCGCCCGCACGGGGCGGCTCTTCGTCCTGGCGCATGCCGCCAAGGTCGGGGCCACGCCGTTCCATGCCTGGGCGCGCATCCCCACGCCGTGGACGCTCGTCACCGACGACTCCCTGACCGAGGAACAGGCCGCGCCGTTCGCGGACTCCGCGATCGAGCTCGTCATGGTCGCCGTCCCCGATCACCCGGTCAGGTGAGGCCCTGGCGGACGTCGGGGTGACCGTCGCCGAGCCGTCGTGCGACGACCCGAGGCCGGTCACCCGGCTGCCGGGGTAGCCGGACACGGCCGAGGTCTCCTACGCTCGCGGCGTGAGCCGTGCGGCTTCGCCGGGAGCCGGTGGGCGGCTCCCCGTCCGACGAAGGGGGCAGGAATGGCACGGCATCGGATCTTCGCGACCAGTTTCGCCAGCATCTACCCGCTCTATGTGGCCAAGGCCGAGCGTAAGAATCGCAGCAGAGAAGACGTGGACCAGGTCATCTCCTGGCTCACGGGCTACGACGCCGCCGGGCTGGAGGAGGCCATCGCCCGTGAGGTCGACCTGGAGACCTTCTTCGCCGAGGCCCCCGGCATCAATCCGCAGGCGTCCCTCATCACGGGCGTGATCTGCGGCCATCGCGTGGAGGAGATCGAGGACCCGCTGATGCAGCAGATCCGCTACATGGACAAACTGGTCGACGAACTGGCGCGCGGAAAGAAGATGGCGACGATCCTGCGGGACGGCACCGTCGGCACGTAGCTGCGATCCCGTCGGCAGGCCGTCGGACTCGGCCCGGCCGCCTGACTCCGTCGTCCGCAGGCCGGGTCCGGGTCGGGGCGTGCGTGACTCCGCCGTCGTGTCTTGCATCTGCCATGGTGTGAGGGTGTGTGCTCAGGGTATGGATCGCAACGACGACAGCCTGCTGCGAATCGGCGCCTTCTCGACGATGTCGAGGATCAGCGTGCGGATGCTCCGCCACTACCAGGAGCACGGCGTGCTCATCCCGGCTCGGGTCGATCCCTTCAGCGGGTATCGGTACTACCGGGCCGAGCAGTTGGCCGACGCCAATCTGGCGGTCCAACTGCGTGATGCCGGGTTCTCGGTCGAGAAGATCGCCCAGCTCCTGGAGTCGACCGATCCTGCCATGGTCGAGGCTGCCATCGACGCCCGGCGTCGGGAACTCTCGCGTCAGCGCGAGGACCTCCATGCGCAGCTCATCGCCCTGGACCGCGTCAGCACCACGTTGAAAGGACGACCCGAAATGACCGAAGTGACCGTCACGACGCTGCCGGAGATGGAGATCGCAGCTCTGCGCAAGATCATCCCCGGCTATGGGGACGAGGGCATTCTGTGGCAGGAGATCATGCCTCTGCTGCAGCAGTCGGGCGCCTCGTTCCCGGCGGGTGGGATCTCGGGTGCCACCTTCCATGACCCCGAGCACCGCGAGGCCGACGTCGACGTCGAGGTCTGGATCCAGGTCGCCGGGCCGTTCACGCCGGTGGCGCCCCTGGACCGACGACACCAGCCCTCCCAGGAGATCGTCACCGCGACGCTGACCGGCGACTACTCCCAGATGCCCTCGATCACCGGCGCGATCGGCGTGTACATCGCCGGGCACCGCCTCCGAACGGGACCGATGTTCAACATCTATCGCGTCAGCCCGGCCCAGAACCCCGACCCCAGCAGTTGGATCACGGACGTCTGCTTCCCGATCCTCGGGCGGTAGTCCCGGCTCCGGGAGAGGCCGGCCGGGAGGTTCCGGTCGGCCTCGCGCACCTCGGGCCGGATGAGGCGCGAGACGTCCCGGGGAGGCCGCGAAATAACTATCTGATCATAGTGATGATGAGATAGGTATATCGTTGCTGACCGTGAACAAGCCGATGAGAATCGACCCCGACGTCGCGGACCTCGCGGATCTGGTCCTGAACGTCGCACGCAAGATCACGGTCCGCGGGCACAGCGACGTCGACGTGATTCCCCTGACTCCTCTGGAGAGCCTGGTGATGCGGTACGTCCATCAGCATCCCGGAACCTCTCCCTCGCGGGTCGCGGCCGACGTCGGGCTGGCGGCGAGCAATATGAGCGCGGCCCTGCGCTCGCTCGACGCGAAGGGCCTGGTGGGTCGCTCGACCGACCCGCACGACCGGCGAGGGGTTCGGCTGTCGCCGACGCCCCTGGCGGACCAGAACCTGGAGCGGATCCGCAGCGAGTGGACACGGCTCTTGATGCCCGTCGTCGGCGGGAGGGCGGAGCTGCCCGAGGTCAACCGGCTGCTGCGCGACCTGGACAGGCGGCTGGGCGTCGCCGCGGAGGCAGGAGATCGCGAGCCGGGGCCCGTGGCCGTGGAGCGGGGTTCGGGTGCATAGGCGCGGGGCAGTGGCCGATGTGCGGCAGTGGTGGGAGCTCGGACCCGCCGCGGGGGCCGTCGCGCTGACACTGTCACCGGCGGTGCTGGCGACCATTGCGCTGCTGGGGGCGGTCGCGCCGCTGGCGACCGACCTCTATCTGCCGGTCTTCCCTCAGGTCGCCGCCGAGTTCGGGACGTCCTCGGCGTCGGTGCAACTGACGCTGACCGTGTTCATGATCGGAATGGGGATCGGGCAGCTCTGCTGGGGTCCGATCTCCGATCGCTTCGGACGGCGCCGCCCCCTCATCATCGCGGGCGCGCTGTTCGTGGTGGCCAGCGTGATCGCGCCGATGTCCGGCTCGATCGGCGTGCTCGTGGCGGCACGGTTCCTGCAGGGATTCACCGGATCGGTCGGGCCCGTCCTGGGACGCGCCATCGCCCGGGACCTCGCCCATGGCGTCGAGTTGGCGAAGGCGCTGAGCGTCCTGGGAATCATCACCGGCCTCGCTCCGATCGCAGCACCGGTGCTCGGCGGTGTGCTGGCCGAACCCGTCGGGTGGCGCGGGATCCTGTGGGTGCTCGCCGGCATCTCGGTCGTGATGCTGGCGTGTGCGGCGTCGATCGTGGGGGAGTCGCTGCCCGCCGGGCGGCGCGTCAGCGGCGGCCTTGGAGATGTCGGGCGGAGCATTCGCACGGTTCTCACCGACCGCGTCTTCGTCGGGTACGTGCTGACGCAGGCGTTCGGCCTCGGTGTCCTGTTCGCCTTCATCTCCGGGTCGTCCTTCGTCCTGCAGACCGAGTACGGGCTGGGGTCGCTCCACTACTCGCTGCTGTTCGCCCTGAACGCACTGGTGCTGATCGTCGGCGGCCTGCTCAACAATCGGCTGGTCGTGCGCCATTCACCGAAACGGATCCTCGTCATCGGCCTGCTGGTGAGCGTGGTGGCCGCGGTCGCCGCCGCGACGATCACCGGAGCCATGGGGCATCCGCCTCTGTGGGTGCTGCTGTTCCTGGTGGCGTTGGCGTCGGCCTGCAACGCGCCGGTGCTGGCCAACACCACGACGCTGGGCCTCGATCGCCACGGCGCCAATGCCGGGATGGCGTCGGCGGTCATGGGAGCGGTGCAGTCGGCTGTGGCCGGGGGAGTGGCGCAACTCGTCGCGATCACCGGCCAGACGAGCGCCGTGTCGATGACGTTGGTGATGGGAGGCTCGGCGGTCGCAGCCGGGGCCGCCTACCTGTTTCTCTGCCGCCGTGGCGACGCGACGGCGTGAGGACCCGGCCAGCGCAGGATACGCCCGCCCGTCGAAGCTGAATCGCTGCGCCGAGGTCTGTGGGCGGCCCCGGAGTGCGGAGCACAGGTTCGGGGGATCGACATGTTCACATCGCGTCCGTATTCGAACATGCTCTGTGGATGTGTTCATGACGTGCGCATGTCGTGCACTGGGACGTCAGGCCGTCGGTGGTGACGCGCCGAGGTCGAGGAGGAGGTCGTCGAGGACCTCCTCCTCGTAGGCGCTGAGACCGGCGGGCATCCGCCAGGATTCGGCCCCGGGGAGCTCCAGGAGCCGACTCACGATCGACCAGCCGACCGCGTCGCCGTCGGCACGGACGCGGAGCCTCGTCGACGGTGCGAGGGCGGTCAAGAGGGTGGTTGCCGCGAGGTTGGGGAGGCCGAACGTACACACCAACGGTCCGCTGGCCGCACCGAATGCATCGGCCGCGGCTTCCACGACGGCGGGGTTCTCGCAGACGAACACCTCAGGCGTGCCGTCGGCCAGCGCGAACGGGTGCCGCAGAGTCCGCAGCGTGAGCCATACCGGCTCGCCCGTGACAGCGCACAGCCGGGCCGCCGGGCCGTCGCCGATCAGCGGCAGGTTCAGCACAAGCACCAGCGCGGAAACCCCGTCGCAGACGACACCCACCGAGGCCCACGCCTCGCGCCAGGCGGCCGCGTCGCCGACGGGGTCGGCATATGGGCGCTCGGGTGTCGCAGCCCGCCCGCAGGCGAAGCGGACGACGGCGCGGCCCAGCCCAGCGGAGCGGTCCAGCGCATGCGCGTCACCGAACAGTTCCGCGGCGAGCACACCCAGCCGGACGGGTTGCTCCGTGGGCGAAATGCTCGCGTGTGCGTCGAGGCGGCGGATCACTCTCGTGATCTGCTCGGCGCGATTCACCTTGTCGTCGGCGCCGACCAGGCAGCGCTCCAACACAGCCGGATCCATCACTGTGGGAGACAGGGACGCGAGCAGGGCGAGAGCGCTCTGGCGGTTCGAGACGCGTGCCGCTCGCGCCTCGGCCCGCTCGGAGCGCAGGTCGCGCAGCGGCCCGCCGACTGTGGTGAGCAGGTCCTCCAGCGTGACGCCGTGGTCGTCGAGTGCCCGGCGCAGCTCGAGCGCCGACACCGGGTCGCCGGACGCCGCCCAGGACGGTGCCAGCATCTGGCCGACCTCGGCTCGCTCCGCTGGAGTGAGGTCGAGCTCCAGCTTCGCTCGCGACCCCAGCCGTCCGGATTCCACGCGGACTCGTGCTGCCGCAAGCACCTTGGCCGGACCGGGCCGCGCCGCCCAGTCGAGGAGGAATGGCGGCACCGTGACGCTCGACCCCTCGGCCGTCCCTGGGACGGGCCGACCCGGCCGCGTCATAGCAGCGCGTCCTGGTCGGGCGGGACGGCGGGCGACGGCTCGAGCCAGGACAGAGGTAGGTCGATCGCCTCCAGCGTGCCGCCCGCCCACAGCTCAAGGGTCAGGTCGGCACCGGGGACGGGCTCGGGGGCGCGGACGACCTGGTAGATCGCCGCCGCCGGAACCACCGCCACGTTGACCAGCCGGCCGGGCCCGGCGACCAGAACGTCGAAGTCGAACTCGCGCAGCAGGTCCATCACCATCGACCGGTTAGGCACGTCGAGACCGTCGAATGCCTCGTCGAGCCAGAGCGGACGAGGGGCTCCGGACATCTCCTGGTAGAGCGCGGACAGCGTCGCGACGAGGGGCAGCATCAGCATCACGGCGCGGGCTCCGCCCGACAGCAGGGCGAAGCTGCGCGTGTTCAGCGGACCCCAGTTGCCACCCTTGCCGACGCGCCGCTCAAGGTGGATCTCGTACCAGGCGCGGTAGTCGAGTTGGCGCGCGAGTGCGTCGCGCCAGTCCGCCTGACCCTCGTCGGTGGCCTGACGCTTGGCTTCGTCGACCCGAGTACGGAGGAAGTCGCGAACCTGACCCGCGACGTCGGGGTCGAGCAGGCCGCCCTTCCGGCGGAATGTGTCGAGCACGGCCCTGTTCTGCCCGGGCTCGAGCCGGATGCGCAACGCGGTGTCGCTGGTGGAGGTGGCGTGCTGCAGCAGCACGATGTTGATGTCGTGAATGAGTTTCTCGGTCCGGCCGATCCGCTCGCGCATGTGCTCCAGGAAAGTGGAGCCCAACAGGTCGTCGAGTGTCTGCTGAACCCTGGCATCATATGCCTCGGACAACATGGTGACGGTGTTCGAAAGGGTGGTGGTCGCTTCCCGAAGGGGCTGCGTGGTGCCGTTCGAGTTGACCGTTACCTCGATCCGGACGAGATCGTCGGCCGGCTCGAGCTGCAGCGAGCGACCGCCTTGCTCCAGTTCGTCCCGGGCCTCGCGTGCGTCGCCCTCGAGCCCCGACCGCAGCCGCTGGAGGACGTGGGCGTTGGCTTCGGGATCGCCGTCGCGCCACTGCCGGCCGGGATTGACCGCGCGACGCACCTCGGCCACCTGCGCCCGGACGTGCTCCACGCTCGACGAGTGGGGCTCCGTCAGGGGGAGTCCCAGATCGTCGGCGACCCCGCGGTCGATCAGCGAGCGGAAGCGACGATAGGCCCGGTCCCTTTCCCTGGTGGCCGACTGGCGTAGCTCTTCGACGCTGCGGAGGTGTTCCCTGGCGGCGCCCACGTCGGCCGACACCTTGATCCGTTCGGTCTCGTGCCGACCTGCTTCGTCGGAGGCATCCTTCGCCGTCCTCTGCAGCCGGCCCAGCTCGTCGAGCACGGTCTGGTCGTCGGCGTCGACGGCCGAGCGCATCGCCTCGGACCGAGCTTCCGCCACCCCCAGCGCTCGTTCTGCTTCCGCGTGGCGTCTCTGTGCTTCGGCACGTTCGTCCTGCAGCTCTTCGAGCTTCGACCGAGCGTGGTCGGCGCGCCGCTCGGAGAGGGCAACGGCTTCGTTCTCGCGTTGCAGCGTCCGAAGCGCGGCGCGCAGGTCCTGGAGCGCAGCGACGACCTGGCTGATGTCTTCTCTCGTGTGCGGCAGCCGGTGCTCGTTTGCGAACCGCAGCAGCTCGGCCTGGCGGGTCTCGGCGGACGCCCGCGCGTCACGAGCCCGCTCCTGGCTCTTGGCCGCCGCAGCCCGGGCCTCCTCGGCCACGTCGGCCAGAATGCCTGTGGCGCCGAGTCGTCGCCGCAATTCGGCGTCCGACGGTGCGTGGCGGACGGCACCGGCCACGGCGTCCAGCGCGGCCTGCGCCTCGGCCCGCCCCGCCTCATGCGCGGCGGCTTCCTCCTCGGCCGTCGCGATCTGGGCGGTGAGCTCCGTCAACCGACGACGACGCTGTGCCTCGCGCGCCGACTCACCCAGCCACTCGGCGGCCTCGTGGGTGGGAGCGGCGGTGCCTTCGAGTGCGGAGTTGCGCCATCGGCCGTCGACGGCGACCGCGACGCCCGCAGCGGGCAGCGACTCGTCCGCGCGCCGCAGTGCCACTCCGTCCAGCACCGCCTGCGCGGCAGCGCCGAGGGAGCCCGCATCGTCGGCGACGCACAGCAACGCGGACAGCCGGAGACCGTCACCCGGATTGTCGGGGGAGACCGCGAATGTGTCGAGCCCGTGTGCTCCGCCCGGCTCGACCCAGGCGTCCAGCAGCCCGGCTGCTGCCAGCGCCGCCTCAATGTGCGCCACCTCCGCGTCGGTCGCCGCCGGCACGGGATTCAGCAGGCGCCACAGAGGCGCACCCGACACCCCTGCGCGGGAGCGACGGTGCCACAACGTGGGCGATGGCGGCGGCGCCACGCCCGCGCCTTTCAGTTCCGAGATGTCGTGCCGCAGACGGTTGGCTTCGGTGAGGGCGGATTCCTTCGCGGTCGCTGCGGCAACCCGTCGCTGCTCGAACTCTGTTCGGAGCGGTTCATACCATTCGGCGCGAATGATGTCTGTGAGAAGTGGGGCTGACAGGTCCCCGGTGGCGCGGGGCAGCGCCTCGATCCAGGCCGCGAACCTGTGCACGGGTTGTGGCGCGATGGCCGCCCACGCCTCGATATTGGCCACGAGCGCCTCGTGCTCGGCCTCCGCGTCGGCCCATGCTCCCTCGGCTTTGGTGTTCGCCTCGTCGGCACTGGTGGCTGCCGCCCCGGCGAGGGCCTCCTGCTGGGCGGCCGCGGACTGAGCGTCCTCTGCCACGCGCAGCAGTCCCAGGGCGCGATCCGTCGCCTGCCGGCGTTGCTCCGTGCTCTGCAGCAGTCGACCCGGGTCGAGCGTCTCCGATGGCGGCATGCCGGCGAGTCCGGCTGTTCGGCGTACCTCGCCCGCCGCGCCTTGCGCCTGCTGCCGGGCCTCATCCGCGAGGTCCACCTCCGTCTGGGCAGCCTCCGCCGCATCGGCCGCCCGCTTGTCCGCGCGATGCGCGCCGTCTCGGGCCGCATCGCGGTCCGATCCCGCGCGGCGCATGTCCTCCTCGGCGCGGCGAGCGTTCTCAATGCGGGTGCTGGCGTCCTTGTAGGCGGCCGATTCGAGCAGTTGCTCGGCCGCCGCTCTCACGGAGGCCGCGCTCAGGGAAGCGGCGTCCGCGAGACGCGCGAGGTCGCTGTCTCTAGCCTCTGCCGTCGTCAGGGTAGCCTTCGCGGTCTCCTCCTCGCGCGTCACCCGGTCGAACCCGGTGCGCTGGGCCGCGGCGTCGTCGGCGTCGATCCGGAGCCGCGCACGCAACCAGGGCCGCCACGATCGTTCGGCGAGGCGCGCCACACGTTCGGCGGCCCGGCGGGCCCGCTCCAGATCGTTGCGGATCTGGTCGAGCTGGTCCCAGCCCTGGGCGAGTTGGTCGATCTCGCCCTGCCGCAACGCCGGCAGCGAATCGCGGAGGTGATCCGTCACGAACCGGACATCGAGTTGCGCGCCCAGCTTCGGAGTCCGGGTCACCTTCAGGATCTTGCCGATGGTCTCGAGCCGGTCGACTGTGGAGCCCAGCAGGCGCTCGGCTACCGCCGCCTTGTAGAGCTGCCCGGAGGGATACGGGAAGAAACCGGGCGCCTCGATGGCCTTCGGTGGCAGGACGTCGCGGCCGGCGGTGAGACGCAGCGCCTCACGCACGCGACTGGACTCGCAGGTGCACCATTCGAGGGCGACCTTCTGGCTCCCGGTACGCGCCGACGAATACAGCAGCGTGGTGAAGAACCGCGGGCCCGTATCGGTGACCCGGCCGTATTCCACCCACAGCCAGCCGTGGAAGAACGACGCGGAGGCGTCCCGCCGGTCGCCGTCGGTGCCGATGGGCCGCACATAGTAGGCGAACTGCTTGCCAGACCGGCCGAGGGTGTCGATGTTGGTGCTGGAGGTGTCGCCGAGCCAGGGGATCAGCGTGGTGAGGGCCATCAGAGAGGACTTGCCGGTCTCGTTGCGGCCCATCAGTTGCGCCCAGCCGTCGGCGTACCAATACTCGGCGACCTCGAACTCCCACAGGTTGACCACGCCGGCCCGTAGCGGCTGCCAGCGCTTTCGGGTCGGGGTCGGGAACCCGCCGGATCGGGCGGCATCGCGCCAGGCCCGCAGATCGTCGTCGGTCCTCACGCGTCCTCCGGGAAGAGCGGGTCGTCGGGAATGGAGAGGTCGGCGTCGCGATAGCGGCCGGCCAACGGGGTGAGCCGCCAGGCGCCGTCGGACAGCACGTGCAGCAGGCCCAACGCGGTGAGCCGCTCCTGGGCGGCGACCAGTACCGCAGACGGCGACTCCTGGAGGGCCTTGGTGAGGTGTCTGCTGCTGGAGGCGTGCAGGTCGGTGGCGAGCCGGCGTACCTTCTCCGCAGGGCAGACGCGGAACGATCCGGTGTCCTCCCGCGCGGCGCCCTCCAGGAGGTGCAGCGAGACCCAGTCGACGGTGGTTGCGGAGGGGAAGTCGACCTGGAGGTCGGCGGGGAGGTCACGGTCGGCGGGCAGGACGAGGGTGATGGCATCGCTTCGGATCTCCACCGAGCCGCCCGTCATCTCCTCGGCACGCGACGCCAGTCGGGTCCGCTGCCCGCTGAGGTAAGCCCGCGAGGACTCCGGCAACTCGTCGACGAGGATGGCCTGGGTCTCCACCAGCGCGCGCAGCAACTCGACACCGCGAGTGTCATCCTCGGGCTCGCCTCTTCGGGCAAGCGCCAGGTCGACGTCGCCGGTGTCGATCAGCATCATCAGCGCGTCGCGGTGGAGCAGGTAGCCGGCACCGATGCCTTCGCCCGAACGCTCCCAGCCTTCCACCAACTGCTCGTCGGTGCGGGGCTCCAGTACTCCGTGCCCGACGAGCAGGCGCACCGCCGCGATCAGACTCTGACGGTGCGGGCGCAGGTTCGGGTCGTAGGGCCAGCGGCCGAGTCCAGCGGTCGCCAGCCGGACGACGTCGGAGAGTTCTTGCAGCGTTATGGCGTCTTCGTGATGATCGTCGAGGCACGCTGCCGCGTACAGCGTGAGAAGCAGCACAGCCCGGCGCGGGGCCTCGCCGTCGGGGACCGCGACACCGCCGTCGAGAGGGACGCGCCGGAGCCGATAGCAGCGGTCGAGGTGGACCAGTCGGTAGTCGAGTCGGCCGCACCACGTGGTGAGGGTTGCGGCGTGCCGGTGGACCAGCGGGTAGAGCGCCGGGTGCGACCAGGGTGTGACGACCTGGGACGACAGCAAGCCCAGGAAGGCGCGCTGCTTGTCCGCGTCGTCCGCGCGCCGCATGGACTCGGTCATGTGCCGAACTCCACATCCGCGTCGGGCATGGCGAGCCGGCCGTCGGGGATCGTCAGCACAGCGGACCCCGGGCGGGGACGGAGGATCAGGCTCCAGCGGCCGTCGGCGCTCCGTCCTGTGCTCACGCCGTCACCGGAGCGCTGGTTACGGGCGATCGAGACCAGTTCGAGGAAGAGCTCCGCCTCGGTCGCGCCGAGCGCGCCCCAGGCGCTGAGCGGGGTCCCGGAGCGGGCGGCCAGGGAGGATCCGGCCCGCTCCAGATCAGCCTGAGCCCGGGCCGCCAGCAGGCGGGCCTCGGCCCGGGCCGCCGAGGTGTCGGCGATGCGGGTGGCTCGCCCGGTCAACGCGCGAGCGCCTTGCGTTCGCAGTCGGCGCGAGATCGCGGCCGGAGGTGCATCCCAGGTGGAGGTCTGTGGTCCCGCAGCGATATCGGGCGTCTCCCAGGTGACGTGCCGAGCGGAGTACAGGCCGGTGGAGGTGCACCACAGGCGCCAGGCGTCGTCGTCGGTGTCGGCCCGTTCGAGCGCGGCGGCCAGGCGGAGCAGATCGGCTTTACGCGAGACGGTGCCGCCCACGGCCAGCAGAGTGCGGTGGCTGCGCAGCACGGGGGTGACGGCGTCGCGGATCTGCCGCCGCAGCCGTTGTGCTTGGGGGTGATCGCCGGAGAACCACGTGGCCAGAGTGTGGACCACCGCGCGCATCTCCTCGGCGGCATCGGTCAGCGCGATCTCGGCGGCCTCAGCTCCGAGCCGCGCCAGAGCCATGGCCCGCCAGTCCGGCGCGGGCACCTCGCGGAGCCGGGGCAGGGTGGCGGCGATGTCGTCGGTCCACGCGTCGACTCCGGAGCCCCACGCCTCGACGTAGGAGAGGATCGTCTCGAGCAGGCGGGTGACCTTCTGCTCGGTCGGTGCCCCGCCGAGTGCCGCGGTCAAGAGCCGCGAGAGTCGCAGTGAGGCGCTCCACGAGAGTGACTGGCGCCAGCAGCACGGCGGTCGACGTCGTGCCGAGGTCTGCCTCGATGCGCCGCGCCGCCGCGTTGAAGGCGGAGCCGGCCTCCGTCAACTGGTAGCGGTGGCGGTTGCGGAGGAAGTCCGGCTGGGACTCGGCGCGGTCCTGCCATGACTCGCAGGTGCCCCAGTCGACGAGTTGACGCATGCGGCTGTCGAGGTCGAGGTCGGAGAGGAGGCCCCGGGTGGCGTCGCCGGGGAGCCGCGCGCGGACGAGTGCCTCGAGCTCGTCGTGCCCGATGCCCGTGAGCGAGTGCATGCGCTCGTCGTCGAGGATGTCGACGATGAGGCGATACTGCTTCGCCAAGGGGCCGGTGAGATAGGACGCAGCGGTCACAGCTCCCGGCAAGGACAGGAGCTGCCAGGGGGTCGGTGCTGGGACGTCCACCATCGCCTCCGTCGTCTCGCCAGGTTCCGACATTCTAAGCTTCGCCACCGGGCGAGAGCTTGCGCGGGCCTGAGCCGTCTCCATCTTGGGAGGGATCGTGAGGATGATGAACGGGCTCCGCTTCACCGGGACCCCCCGACAAGGCATTTCGGAACTCAGCAGTCGCGTAGCCCGATGGCGATTCAACCGGTGGAGCCTCCGGCCAGAAGGTCGCCGCAGACATCTGACCGGATGGCAGGCCCTTGGGCGTCCCAGCCGCCTGACTGCTGACCGATGGGCACTGCCCCGTCCCGACGTGCTGGCCCGTGAATGTCCGGGCCATCGCCTACTGTAGCGGTGAGGTCGCGACGGAGGAGGCCGACGAAAGGTGACCGAGATCGCCACTCGGACCAGGGCCGGGGTGTACCGGATCGAGGATCTCGCGAGCCTCGTCGCGCAGGGGCGCCTCCGCGTGCCAGAGTTTCAGCGGAACTTCCGCTGGGTGCGCAAAGACGTTCTGAACCTCTTCGACAGCATTCTCAAGGGCTATCCGATCGGCAGCTTGTTGCTGTGGAGCCGGCCAGCCGGAGCAGCCCAGGTGAGGCTGGGCGAGTTGAGCATCCCGGCGCCCGAGACCACCGAGGCGATGTGGGTCGTCGACGGCCAGCAGCGCATCACGGCCATTGCGAACGCAGTCGACCAGCTTGCCTACGACGCTTCCGAGCGCTTCCGGATCGACTTCGATCTGGCCAAGAACGAGTTCGTCCCGGGTGGCGGCGGAGGCGACGAGCCGCGGGTACCGCTTCCGGTGCTGTTCGATCTGCGACGCCTGCTGGAATGGGCGCAGGCCCGGCCGGACGCCGCATGCGCCATGTTGGCCCCCTACGTAAGCCCAGCCCAGGACGGTCGAGACAGCGACACCCCGCTTCGCCGACCGTCGGCGCGTGGAGGCGCGGCATCTGCTCTGAGCTCGTCAGCCTGCTCTCGGCGGGACGGGCCGCGGTGTTGAGCCCGGAAGGTGCATGCGGTGGACTACGGAGGAGGGGCGCGATCCGGCACGATTTCGTCCGTTCCGCAGGCGGCCCGGCGAGGGCGACTACGTAGCGCGTGGCACAGGCTGCTATGCAAGCCCTGTGAATCCTGTGTGTGCTACAGCCGCAATCGTCCTGCGGAACGTCCACAAACGCTTCGGTGACGTCGAAGCGGTGAAGGGCGTCGACCTGGAGATCCCCGCAGGCGAGGTGGTCGCCCTGCTGGGCCCCAACGGTGCGGGCAAGACCACCATCATTGACATGGTGCTGGGCCTGTCGATGCCCACATCGGGCTCGGTCACGGTTCGCGGAATGACCGCCCGGGAAGCGGTGGATGCCGGTCTGGTGGCCGCGGTCACCCAGACGGGCGGGCTGCTGAACGACATCGCAGTGGGTGACCATGTGCGCATCGTCGCCGATATCTTCGGCTACGGGAAGCAGCGTGCCGATGAGGTCATGGCGCAGGTGGGAATTGCCGGCATCGCGCACCGCAAGACCCAGATGTGCTCCGGCGGGGAGAAGCAACGCCTCAAGTTCGCCATGGCGCTGATCCCGAACCCGGAACTGATCATCCTCGACGAGCCGACCACCGGGATGGACGTGGCTGCTCGTAAGGCGTTCTGGGGGGATATCCACGACCAGGCGCTCTCTGGTCGAACGGTCCTGTTCGCGACGCATTACCTGGAGGAGGCCGACGAGTACGCCGACCGCGTGGTCGTGATCGCGGAGGGAGTCGTTGTCGCCGACGGGACAACGGCCGAGATCCGCAACCTGGCCGCGGGACGTACCGTTCAGGCTGACTTCCCCTCCGGTGAGGCGGCAGCGACGGCCGCGGCGCAGGTGCGGGACGGCAGCATCGTGTGCGAACTCCAGGGTCCCCGGCTGATCGTCCACACCCAGGATTCCGACCGCGTCGTCGCGGCCCTGAGCACAGCCGGAGGACGCAACCTGACAGTGACCTCCGAGTCCCTGGAAGCCGCCTTCCTCAAGCTCACCGAACGGAGCAACGCATGACGGCCACCACTGTTTCGCGTCGCACGGCCGAGGACGGAGCCGATCGATCCCGCGTGTCCCCTCGCCCTGTGAGCTTGGTCTACCTGGGTGTCGAACTCAAGCGGATGGGCACGCGGGCGGTCACCCTCCTGTTCTGCGGTGCCATGCCCGTCGTCTTCTACTTCCTGTTCGGTTCCATGCAGGGTATGGACCAGATGTCAGGGCGTGGCAACGGCAACGCCGTCCTGCTGTGCTTCATGGCGTTCTACGGGGCCTGCATGACCGCCGCCACCGAGGCGATGACGATCGCCCACGAGCGTCCACTGGGCTGGAACCGGACGCTGCGCCTCACCCCCCTTCGGCCATGGAGCTACATCGTCGTCAAGTCGGGCTCCGCAGTCATCGGCGCTCTGGGCAGCGTGGCCGTGCTCTACGTCGTCGCCGCGATCTGGCACCAGGCCGTCATGCCCGGTTGGATCTGGCTGGCGGCGGTCGGCATCGCACTGCTCGGTGCGCTCACTTTCGCCGCGATCGGACAGATCCTGTGCCTGCTGCTCAACCCCGACCGGAGCACCGGCCTGCTCGTTCCGGTCATCCTGTTCTGCAGCTTCCTCTCCGGCGTGTTCACCCTTCCGTTGAGCGGAGATTTCTTCGCCGTCCTGCAGCAGATCGTCCCGATGGGGGGCATGGTCAACCTCGTGCTCGCCCTGTTCGGCCCCGATGCGAAGATCAACGACCTCGGCGGCATGGCGGTGGGCGACTGGCGGATCTGGGCGAACCTCACCGGCTGGATCGTCGTCGGCTTCGCGGTCGCTGCCTGGGCCTGGCGGCGCGACACCAAGCGCCAGTAGCCACGACGGTCCGGACGATGAGCAGGCACAGGTTCGGTTCCTCACATCTCTGAACCGCGCTGGGTTCTTTGGAGGCTCGTGATCTTGGAGACGAGGATGAGCACGTGCCGAAGGAGCAGGTGCCCGGGAAGCCGCAGACGCGGCGCTATACCCCGGCGAAGGTCGGCGCGAACGTCAGGCCGGTGACCCACATCTGGGACCGTGCGCCCGTCACCTCGAACTCCGCGAGAGCCGCGAGAGCCGCGAGAGGACCATCGCCCGATACCCGGCGGGGCGTGACACTGACGCTGCGGCGGAATGGACGGGCCGCGAAATCAGGATCACCCCCAGCCCGGGCGACAATATCTCAGGTAGCTTATTCTAGTTAGATGACTGACAGTGATGCCTCGGGGTTCTGCCTTCCTGCGCCTCGCCGGGGTGAGGTGGAGTTCGTTGCGGACTTGGGGGCTCGGCTGGGGTCGCATATCAAGGCGGCGGAGCAGGCGATGATCGCGGCGAAGGCGGAGGCGTTGCGTCCGTTTGAGTTGACGGTGGCGCAGTACGCGGCTCTGGTGTCGCTGTACTACGTCCCGGGGCAGTCGTCGGCGCAGTTGGCTCGGGTGGCGGCGGTGACGCCGCAGACGATGGGCACGACGCTGGACAAGCTGGAGGCCAAGGGGCTGGTGCGGAGGGAGCCGTCGTCGTTGCACCGCAAGGTGCTTGTGGTGACGTTGACGCCGGCGGGTGAAGCGTTGGTACTGCGTGCGGATGAGGTCGCGCGGGCGGTCGAGCAGCGGCTGGGTGAGGCGTTCAGCGAGCAGGAGCGCACGCTGCTGCGCGACCTGTTGCAGCGGGCCGCGACGGCGCTGCGCGGCGACCCTGCTGCGGCGGTCGATCAGTAGCGGGAACCGTATGCTGCAGGAGGCCTGGTCAGGCGGTCTCGTTCATCGGCAGTGAGGCGGATGTCGAGGGCGGCGAGGTTGTCTGCGAGGTGGATGCTGCTTCGGGTGCCGGGGATCGGGATCACGTTGCCGGCGAGGTCGAGCAGCCAGGCCAGCGCGATCTGTGCCGGTGTTGTGTGGTGCGCGGGGGTGATGCGTGCGACTTCTTCGGATGGCACGGTTTCGGTCGAACGCTTCGGTGATGAACCGTGCGTTGCCGGCGCGGAAATCCCCGTCCTCGAAGCTGTCGGCGGTGAGGGTGCCGGTGGCGTCACTCGCGGCCCGCCGGAACCGAGTTCGCGCTTGTCCATCTCGTCTCCATTCTCAGCATGAATCAGTACGCTGATACTATGTAGGGTACTGATACTCGCCATTGGGGAGGCGTGCCGGATGAAGGCGATGCAGATCACGAGTTACGACGGGCCCGATGGGCTGAGCTACCGCGAGATGCCCGCGCCCGTGCCGGGAGCGGGGCAGGTCGCGTTGGATGTGGAGTTCGCCGGCGCGAACTATGTGGAGGCACTGTTCGCGGGAGGCTTCGTCAACATCCCCTTGCCGTGGGTGCCCGGCATCGAGGCGTCCGGACGCATCCGGGTGCTCGGCGGGGGCGTGACCGGGCTCGCACCCGGCCGGCCGGTCGCGGCGTTGACCATCAACGCCGGCGGCGGTTACGGGCAGGTCGCGGTCACCCATGCCGGCCTGGTCGCGCCCCTGCCGCCAGGAATGGACCCGGCTCTGGCAGCGGCGGTGCCCTCGAACACCACGACGGCTCTGCTCGTGCTCGAACGAGTCGCCCACCTCCAACCCGGTGAGCACGTCCTGGTGCACGCCGCCGCCGGAGGCCTGGGGTCGCAGTTCGGGCAGATCGCCCGCCTCCTCGGCGCCGCGCGAGTGGTCGGGGTCGTCGGCAGCGAACACAAACGACAAACCGCGCTCGACCTGGGCTACGACGACGTGTGGATGCGCGCCGACCTTGCAGACCAAGAGCCCGGACAGTTCAACGTCATCGCCGATCCCGTCTCCGGGGCAGGCCGACAGGCAAGCCTCGGGCTGCTGCGCCTGGGCGGACGACTGCTCGCCGTAGGCGACGCCGCCCAGGACGGGGACCAGCAGATCGCCAGCAACACACTCTGGTTCGGCGGGATCGGCGTACTCGGCTTCAACCTCGGTGCACTCTCCGCCGCGCAACCGCACACCGTGGGCACCTACCTGCGGCGCGCCCTCGCGCTCGTGGCCTCCGGCGAGGTGACCGTACACGTCGCCGAGCAAGCACCGATCCAAGACGCGCCCCGTATCCTCGCCGCGCTGCGCGACGGCACGACGATCGGCAAGACCGTCCTGGTCCACGAGACCGCCTGACTCACCCCAAGCTCAGCCCCGTACGCCCGGGCTGGGCACTCCACAGGAAGCACAAGAAGCCGATGAATGATCGTGTCGCGTCGCCGCTGTCTTGCTCAGAACAGCGCTGCCCACGATGAACAGCAGTCGGCGGCCAACGAGGTCGCCCATCTGCGTTCGTCCGCACCAGCCTCGACGACTCGCTGATCCTGCTGTCGAACGTCACAGACATCCACGCGAACGCCGACTACGCTATCCGCCGGCTATGCAACCAGGCTCTGTTCAAGGCGATCTACGTCGATGAGGACAACGGCATCCGGGTTGGTTACCGGTCGCCCCACGACGGGCTCAGCATTGCCGAGTTGCAGGCCGATGCGTTGACCTGGGCGGCCGAGGCAAAGAAAACGGGTCAGGCGGGAACTTCCTCCAAGGGCGGGCCCTTGGTCGCACGTTCACACTTGACCCATTTGGGGTGGATGACGGGACTCGAACCCGCAACGTCTTGGACCACAACCAAGTGCTCTGCCAATTGAACTACACCCACCACGCCCCCCGAGGCGTACCCCGTAGGGCCAGCAAAGTCTATCCGAGGCGGCGCGTGGGAGGGAAATCGATTAGCCCGCGGCCGACGTGCCCGCACCCGGCGTGGCGGACGCGTCCTCACCGTTCGCCGACGAGGCGCTCTCGTCGGGTTGCGGCGCGGCGGGGATCGCGAGCCCGGCCGTGAGGGATGCCTCGTGCCGGGAGGAGATCTCCTTCAACTCGTCGGTCGTGAGGCCGGGTTCGGAACGGAACAGGGCCTCACGGTAGTACCGCAGTTCCTCGATGGACTCGGCGATGTCGGCCAGCGCCCGGTGGCCGCCGTTCTTGGCGGGGGCGTTGAAGTAGACCCGCGGGAACCAGCGCCGGGCCAGTTCCTTCACCGACGAGACGTCGACGTTGCGGTAGTGGACGTGCCCCTCCAGGGCCGGCATGTACTTGGCGAGGAACGCCCGGTCGGTGCCGATCGTGTTGCCCGCGAGCGGTGCCTTGCGGGCCTCGGGGACGTATGCGCGGACGTACTCGAGCACCTGCGCCTCGGCGGCGCCGACGTCCACGCCGAACTCCCATGCATCCGACAGGCCCGACTGCGCGTGCATGTTCGTCACGAAATCGTCCATCTGTGCGACGGCGGCGGCACTGGGCCGGATGATGACGTCCACACCCTCGCCGAGGACATTGAGGTCGCCATCGGTGACGAGCGCGCCGATTTCGCACAACTCGTCCGTGTCGATGTTCAGCCCGGTCATCTCGCAGTCGATCCACACCAACAGATCCTTCACGTAAGTAAACACTAGCCCTCACCTGCGGGCAGGGGTCGTCCGGATGGATAGGCTGGATACGATCAGAACTCGGCGGTGGGGGTGTTATGACGGATCTGGAGAAGCTCATCGATCCCTACGAGGACGTCGGGAACGAGGAGCGGGAGAACCTGCGCGAGTTCATCGACAAGCTGATCGCCGGCGGGTACACGGTCGGCGACCCCGAGGGCCCCGATCCGGAGCTCATCGACCCGGGCGGCCGGGCCGTCGAGACCTGGCGGCAGGACTACCCGTACGACGAGCTGATGCCGCGCGACGCGTATGAGGCCGAGAAATACCTGCTCCAGGTCGAGTTGCTGAAACTGCAGTACTGGGGCCAGGACAACGACATCCGCCACATCATCATCTTCGAGGGACGCGACGCCGCCGGGAAGGGCGGCACGATCAAGCGGTTCACCGAGCACCTGAACCCGCGGACGTGCCGTGTCGTGGCGCTGAACAAGCCCACGACCACCGAGCAGGGGCAGTGGTACTTCCAGCGCTACATCCAGCACTTCCCGACATTCGGCGAGATGGTGCTCTACGACCGCTCCTGGTACAACCGTGCGGGCGTCGAGCGCGTCATGGGCTTCGTCAACGAAGAGGACTACCACGTCTTCATGCAGCAGGCACCCGACTTCGAGCGGATGATCGTGGACAGCGGCATCCACCTGACCAAGTTCTGGTTCTCGGTGACGCAGCGCGAGCAGCGGACCAGGTTCGCGATCCGGCAGATCGACCCCGTCCGGCGCTGGAAGCTGTCACCGATGGATCTCGAGTCGCTCGACCGGTGGGAGGACTACACCGCCGCCAAGGAGCGAATGATGGAGGTCACCGACACCGACCGCGCCCCGTGGACGGTGATCCGCAGCAACGACAAGAAGCGTGCCCGCATCAACACCATGCGGTTCTTCCTCAACCAGTTCGACTACGAGGGCAAGGATCCGTCGGTCGTGTTCGATCCCGACCCGCTCATCGTGCAGCGGGCCAAGGACGTCATCGGGGACTGACGGGCCCGTCCGAGGGCTCGACGGGCACTGCCGGCAAGACGACGACGCCTTGCTGTGGGCGTGTTGTGTGCGTTCCCGCTACCATCGGTGCGATGCCCCCGTAGCTCAGCGGATAGAGCAGCAGCTTTCTAATCTGTCGCGCGCAGGTTCGAGTCCTGCCGGGGGCACTTTTTCAGACGTACTAGAACCTGAGACATCGCGAGATGTCTCAGGTGAGGTGATGGCGGCGAGGGGTTCGGTGAGGCGGATCGTGGCCTCGCCGTCTTCTCCGAGGTCGATGCCGCCCGTGAGCGCCTGGTTCGCGAGGCGCTTGCCGTGGTCATCGGTGCGCGCGTACATGGTGGCGCAGTCGATCAGCAGGCGCAGCGCGGCAGTGAGATGACGACGTACGCCCTCGCTGCCCTCACGCTCGCGGGTGAGGCGCCGGTCGATGTCGGCGAGTCCTGCGCGGCCAGCGCGGTGTACTGCTTCTCGGTGATGGAGATGTCTTGGTAGCAGTCGGCGACGAGCTTCTCGACGATCCCGACGGGTACGGCTCTGCGGGTGCAGTTCTTTCGTTTGGTGGCTCGTCCTGCGCAGACGAAGTAGGCGTATCGGATGCCCTGGCTGTTGGTTGGGAAGTCGAGTTGCATCCGTGACCCGCAAGAACCGCAGAACAGTGACCCTTTGAGGTAGTGATCGTGGATGCGACGCCGCTCAGAGGCGAGCTTCCGCGAGTCCAGGAGGCGTTGCACTCGCGCCCAAGTGTCGAAGTCGAGCAACGGCTCATGCGCGCCAGGGTGCTCGACGCCTTTGTAGCGGACGATGCCGACGTAGTACGGGTTGCGGAGCATAGCGAAGAACCCCGAGCGGGCTACCGGCTTCGGAGGCCTGCTTGGCGTCGGCAGCGTCCGGAGTCCCCGAGCGGTGACCTCATCGAGGAGCTCGACGACGGTGTGGTCGCCGGTGGCGTATTGCTCGAAGACCCACCGGATCATCGGCCCACGCTCGGGGTCGATCTCCACGGTGCGGTACTCGCGCCCACGCTCATCACGTCTGCGGACGTTGAGGTACCCGATCGGTGCCCGCATCGGAGTACCACCGGTCGTGACCTTCTGCGTCAGCCCCTTCACCACCTCCGTAGCGAGGTTCTTTGAATAGAACTCCGCAATGCTCGACATGATCCCGTGCAACAGCATCCCGGACGGGGTCTCGTCGATGTTCTCCGTCGCCGACACCAACGTGACGCCTGCGTCGAGTAACGCGCGGTGGATCTCGACATCGTCGAGGCGGTTGCGGGCGAGCCGGTCGACCTTGTGGACGATGCAATACGTCACCTGATGGCTCGCGATGTAGTCGAGCATGCGTTTCAAGTCCGGCCTGTCGGCGGAGCGGGCGGACTCCCCAGCATCGACGAACTCCGCCACAATCCGCGCACCGAGAGCTTCAGCCTTGCGGCCGTTGGCTTCGCGTTGCGCCGGGATGGAGAACCCCTCGTCGCGGCCACCCTTCGCGGCCTGTTCCTTCGTGGAGACGCGCTGATAGGTCACCGCCGTAAATGCGAGCTTCTCGTCAGCCTCGGCTGGTGCTGGGAGTAAGAGGGTCATCGTGCTGTCCTTCCTTGGCCT
>NZ_AUIA01000012.1 GCF_000423465.1 Propionicicella superfundia DSM 22317
GTACAACTGGATCCCGTTCGTGGTCGTGACCAGCGGGGTGATGTCCTGCTTCAGCCGCTCGTCGGAACCGCCACCGCCCGCGCCCCCGGCGCCGGCGTAGCAGCCGGTCCCGGGCGTCACCTCGCGCGGGCCGTATGCGGCGGTGGTCCACCGATAGCCATCCGGCGCGGCGGGCAGCCCGGTCTCGGCGACCGACACCTCCTGCCCGACACGGACGCCTGTGATCAGCACCGGCAGATCCTGCGACACGCTCGTGGTCTGCGACGATCCCCCGTCCACGGTGTAGTCCACCCCGAACGCGGTGCCACCCGGCACGGACACGCCGTCGGGGGCGTCGACCACCTTCTTCACCAGCACCCAGTCGGCGTCGGCGTCCGCCTGGCGGCCGCGGGCAGCGGACGGGGTCGACGAGCCCGGCGCGGCGCTCTGCGGTTTCGCGGATTCGCTCGTGGGCTCCGAGCCCGTCGCCGCCGACGTCTCGTCCGTCCCCGGAACGGCCTGCCCCGATTCCTGGGAGCCATCCTGTTGCGTCGCCGACGTCTCGTCCGTCCCGGGAACGATCTGCGCCGATTCCTGGGAGCCGTCGTGTTGCGTCGCCGACGTCTCGTCCGTCCCGGGAACGATCTGCGCCGCTTCCTGGGAGCCATCCTGTTGCGTCGCCGTCGGGGACACCGTCGATTCGGCCGCAGAGGGAGTCGCGGATCCCTCCGTGGGCACCGGGACGTCGGCACTGGCGGGTGCAGCGACAGCCAGCGGGACGCTCAACAGGGCCAGTGCCAGCAGCTTCGCCAAGCCCGCGGCACCGCGCGTCATCCGCCCGGTTGTCGATCCGGGAGCGGCTGCACCCCGGAGCCCTCTCCGCCGATCCATGCCGCTGATCGACCCCGGCAGCCGTGCTCTGTCGTCTCCCACGGGAGGCCCCCCTCGTCTCCGAAACCCCAGGCGGTAACAACGAGCACCCAGAACCACCCGAGCCCCCATCGCTGCCATCATTGGGGCCCGCCCCGAAAACTCAGGACGGTCGTTGGCATCGTGCCACCCTCTGGTAACCGAACCAAAGCACAGCCCGACCGTGATCGACGACGAGCGAGAGTCCTTGACGACCATCAACGCGATCAACGGCGAGCGGGGGGCGAATTCCTCTCGCGGAGAGGGACGGCTCCGCGCCGCCCGATCCCGGGAACGACGGCGAGGCGTCCTGACCGACCCGCGCGACCCGAACCCGGCTGGGACGGCGCAGGCACCTCACTCCTCGCGGATCCGCTTCGCGATCCGGGAGAGGGCCTCCTCCGTGATGCCCAGGTTTCCCGCCAGGTCTCGCTGGGTGATGCGGCGCACGAGCGACGGACGCTCCACGACGACGCGGCGATACCGCTCCTCGGGCTTGACCCGCAGCAGTTCCGTGTCGGCGTACAGCGTCGCGACGCGCAGGAAGGCGATCGAGTACAGCAGACGTGACCACGCCGTATGCGTGCCGGACAGATGGTCGAGCACGTCCACGTCGATGCGGAAGATCTGGCTTGGCTCGACGGCCACCGCACGCGACACAGGCAGTTGATCCAGGCCGAGGTGGATGCCGCGGGACCGCGGGTGCACACCGTTCAGGGCGATCCGCTTCATGGCTCCGGCGTTCACGATCGGGAAGGGGGAGATCACCTCGCCCTCCTCCCAGAACCAGGCCGGACGCCCGTCGACGCGTGCGAACCCCTTCACCAAGCCGTGCTGGACCACATACAGGCAGTGCGGACCGTCGTCGCCCACCGTGAAGACCGTCCTTCCGGCGGCCACCCTCACGTGCTGGATCTGCGCGGCGAATGCATCCCAGTCCGGCAGTTCCGACCCGGCGTATGCCTCAAGGAGGGACCGCAGCCACCACAGCGAGTTGGCTGTCGCTGATACGTGCGCCATAGCGTCCTTTCCACCCGTCTTCCGCCTCGGGGTGCGGAGCAGGAGAGGTGATCCTGCGCCGTGCGTCTCGACGAGAGGAGCCCACAACCCCAGGGCATATGACGCCAACGGACGAGCAGGATCGAACAATTTCTCAAGAACCTTGATGTAAATCAACAATAGCATTGTTGACACAGATTCGGATCTAGGCAGGATCTGTCTGCGCGACCATCCAGAATCACCGGGAAGGCGACCGCGACGGGACGGCGTCCCTTATATGCAAGGGACGCGAGCCGCTCCGTGCGCCGAGACGTCGGGCGCACCCGGGTTCAGGAATCGCCGCGATGCCGCCCCGAGAACAGGATGAACCGAGGAGGTGAGAATAAGGTGAAAGAAGGTGAAAGAAGGTGAGACAGGGTGAAATAAAGTGAAGGAGAAAGGCCCGAACGCAGGGGCTCGACCCGCGCCTCCCCCGGACCGGTTCAGCCCCGGTGCGCCGCTGGATCGGTGCGGATCGCGTCGCGCAGCGGACGGGCCACGAGCGCCACGGCCCCGACCGTGACGAGCGCCCCGAGCAGCAGGGCCGCGCGCTCGCCGGGAGCGAAGACGCCCAGCGGCGTCCCGATCGTCACCGCGCCGACCGGGACCCCGAGCTGAGCGGCCGTCACCACGGCGACCGGCCAGGGCTGTCGAGTCAGCGCCATGGCGCCGTGGACGAGCACCGCACCCAGACCGAGGCACAGCCCCAGCGCGACGGCCTGCGGGTGCGACAGCAGATCGCGCAGATTCAGCGTCGCCCCGAGCCACACGAAGAACACCGGCCCGAAGAAACCCTCCGTGAGGGCGAATGCCTGGTTCTTCACCCGCTTCGGCTCGCCCACCGCCGCCACGGCCAGGCCCAGTGTGAACCCGGCCAGCATGATCGAGACATGGCTGACGACGGCGATCGCAGCCAGGCCGAAGAGCAGAGTGAGCGTCACACGCAACTCGACCGCCAGCCCGCGTTCCTCGCTCAGGTCGTGGACGCGCCGCCGCCACCCACCGGCCTCGGCCCATCGCAACACCAGATACACCACACCGCCCGCCGCGACGACGGCGAGCGAGCCGAGGGCCGCCGTCCCCGCCCGGTCGGTCTGAAGGACGAGCGGCAGCGCGACGATGCAGGTTGCGTCGGCGACCGCCAGTTGCACGAGCATCTGCACCCCTGCCGGGCTGGTGACCCTGCCGCCGAGGACCGGCATGACCAGGCTGGCCGAGGACGACGCGAGCACGACCGCGTACAGGGAGCCGTGCCCGGTGCCGAACAGCGCCGCCAGCCCGAACCCGGCAGGAATCGCCAGCACCCCGACCAGCACGGCACGCAGGATGCCGCGTGGCAGCCCGGCGCGCATCGCCGGTCTGCGCAGGGGCACGTGCGTCCCCGCGACGAACATGACGAGGGCGAAACCGATCTCGGCGAGGAACGTCAGGGTGGGGTCGGATCCGTCGACGATCCGCAGCCCCGTCTCGCCGAGCGCCACCCCGACGAACAGTTCGCCGATCACGACCGGCAGTCGCAGCGCGGGGCTGAGATTGAACAGCGGACCCGACAACGCGACCAGGCAGATGAGCGCGAGCAGCGCGAACGTCATGCGGACCGCCTCACCTCGTGAAGCGGGCGCCCTTGACGGCCGTCCCCGCGTCGAGCAGGGCCCCGACCGTGCCGACGGTCAGCCCCCCGTCCTGGTACTCGCGAACGGCGTCGAGGGCCCAGGCGACCCGGTCGAGCGCGGGCGGCGGCGGATCGTCCACCCCGTCGTCGCGGTCGGCCACCCCGTCGTGGCCGAGGACGATGTCGCCGGGCCGGGCGCGTCGCCGACGTCGCCGCTCGGCGACCGCGACCTGCTCGGTGTCGGCGAGACCGGGGCCCCACAGCACGGTCTCCATCCCTTCGCGGCGGACGTGCTGCCAGACCTGCACGGTCTGAGCGCCGTACGGAGGGCGGAACCAGCGGACCTCGGTCCCCAAGCGCTCGGACAGCTCGGCCCGGGCGAACGTGATCGACCGGCGGGCCTCGGCGAGCGGCAGCGTCGTGAGCCGACGATGATCGAGCCCGTGCAGGGCGATCTCGTGCCCGCCGTCCGCCACGGCGGCGGCGACCCGCGGGAACCGGCGGACGCGTGACAGCAGCAGGAAGAAGGTCGCCTGCGCGCCCGCGTCGGCAAGCCCCGCCAAGAGCCGCGGCGTCACGTCGGGATCGGGACCGTCGTCGAAGGTGAGCGCGATGCGACGCCCCGCGCGCTCGGCGCGGAGAATCGAGCCGAACGGACTGGTGGCCGCGTCCAGGACGCGTCGGGCGCGAGGCCCCAGGCGTTCGAGGCCGCGCCGGAAGGCCGGGTACACGGCGACCGGACGAGGCATCGTCCTCCTTCCGACGGGGGCCGAGGGGGCTCCTCGCGGATCCCTCCCGGTGTACGAGGGAACGGCGGCACCACGGTCCCCGCCCTCGCTCCCGCCATTGTGCCGGACGTCGCTTCCGCCGGGCGAGCGTCGCCGTGACGAGCGTGGACAGTGCATTGACAGTCCCGCGGTCCCGCGCCTAGCGTCGCCGCATGTCGACGACCACGAACCAGGGCCGAATGCCCGGCTGCCGGTGTCGTCGCACCCGCCCGCCGGTCTGACGCGTCCCTCGTCGACGTCCCGTCCCACCGACGCACCGGCACCCCGTCGCCCGCGGCCTTCCCTCGACCTGCGCCCCGACCGTGTCCTGTCGCGGGATCGTCCGCACCCTCCCGAACCGCACTCACGAATCGAGTACCCATGACCGCAACCGACGAGTACCTCGCACGCAACGCCTCCTACGCCGCCACCTTCCAGGGTCCCCTGCCGCTGCCGCCCTCGCGGCATGTCGCCGTCGTGGCATGCATGGACGCCCGCCTCAACGTCTACGGCATCCTCGGCCTCGGCGAGGGCGAAGCCCACGTCATCCGCAACGCCGGCGGGGTCGTGACCGACGACGAGATCCGCTCCCTGGCGATCAGCCAGCGCCTCCTCGGGACGACGGAGATCATCCTCATCCACCACACCGACTGCGGGATGCTCACGTTCACCGACGACGCGTTCAAGGCACAGATCCAGGCCGACACCGGCATCAAGCCGCCCTGGAGCGCCGAGGCGTTCGGCGACCTCGACGAGGACGTCCGGCAGTCCATCGCGCGCATCACCGCGTCTCCGTTCCTGCTGCACACGGACGCTGTGCGCGGTTTCGTGTTCGACGTGGCGACGGGGGCGCTGCGCGAGGTCCACTGAGCCGCCCGCGTCCCCGCTGACCGGCGACACCCGGAACGGTTTCGGCGTCCGTGGTGGAATGGGGACGATCGGAGGCACTCCATGACGCTCGACAACTACCCCGCGGCGGCGAAGCGGCTCGCCTCGTCGGTGACACGGCTGCGCGGGTGGGTGGGATCCGATCCCGCCCGGCAGCCCGAACTGGCCGACGAACTGGTGCGGCTCACCGACGAGCGCCTGGACGCATGCGCGTGGGTCGAGGCGGCGACCGATGCCCAGGAGTCGGTGGCGCTGTCGGGTCGGCTGCTGGCGGCCCATGGGTCCTTCGGGCCGTACACCCCGGCCGACGACGCGGCCCGCTTCGTCCACGCGACCGTCCAGCTCGCCGACACGCAGGCGGGGCTCGGGCTGCCGGACGCGGCCGGAGCGTCGGTGGCGACGGCGTTGGCCGTCCTCGAGCAACTCCCCGCGCTCGACCTGGTGCGCGACCCTCGCACGCGGCTGCGCGCCCTCGTGGCGCAGGTCGCGGCAGCGCTCGCGACGGGAGACGCGGGCGGAGCCAACACGTCCGCCGACGCGGCGATCGTCGCGCTCGACGTCACCCCCGGGGTCCCTCCGCTCCTCGCGCTCCGTGTGCTCTCGGCCGTCGCCGACGCCCGGTGGGCGGCGGGTCGCCGCGAGGAGGGCCTCGCCTGGTCGCGGGCTGCGGTCGAGCACTACCGCCGCAGTGTCGACCTGAGCAGCCCGGCGAAGGTGAACCCGACGCGGCTCGCCAGGCTGGCCGAACGCCTTCACCCGACCTTCGCGGCGTTGTCCGGGCGGCTGGCCGACGAGGGCGAGGTCGCGTCGGCGCTCGCGGTCGACCGGGAGGCGGTGGCGGCGTTGGCCTCCCTGACTGCCCGGATCCCGGAGGCGACCGCCTGGCTGGGCCTCGCCGAGGCCGAGCTGGCCACCCACCTGCTGGCGGCCGGGCGCCCGCGGGAGGCGTTCGACGTGGCGCAGGACGCGGCCGCCCACAGCCCGTCCGATGCGGCCGCGCTGGCGGCGGGGCAGGCCCTCCGTGCGATGGGCGATCCGCAGGGTGCCGTGGCGGAGCTGGAGCCACTCGTCGAGAACGGGCTGTCTCACGGAGAGGTGACCGGAGCCGATGCGACGGCGCTCGCCGCATACGCGGAGGCGCTCGCCGCCACGGGCCAGGACGCCGCGGCGATCCGGGCAGCGGCCGAGCAGGCGCGAGCGGCGGTGCCGGTCGCCGCGGCCGTCGGGTCCTGGGATCCGCCGAGCGGACCGTTCGCCGCCTCGTTCGATTCACAGCGGCTCGCCGCTCTCACGGCGCGCGCCGTGGCCGATCTCGCCTCGTCCGCCCCGGCGGCCCGCGCCGCCGCGTCTCGGGACGAAGATGACATCCGTGCCCGTGCGGAGCACTCCTACGCCGCCGCCGACGCCGAACGCGCCGAGCGGGAGCGGAGACTCGCCACCGAGCGCGACGCGGAGACGGCCCGGCGCGCCGCGGAGGAGAGGGCCGCTGCCCAGGCCGAGGACGAGCGGATGCGTGCGGCTGAGAAGGCCGAACGGCAGGAGACCAAACGCCGCCGCCAGGAGCGGATCGAGCAGCACCGCCGCGACGCCGAGGAACGCGACGCCGAGGAACGAGAGGCTGCTCTCGCCGCAGAACTCGCCCGTGCCACGGATGCGGCCGAACGCGAACGACTCGAGCTGGCGTTGCTCGAACAGCAACTCGCGCGACTCGACCGCGAGAACGCTGCGATCGCGGTGCAGGAGGTGCCGGATCCGCTCGCGCTCGCAGACGAGCCGGCGCCGCCCTCCCCGGCCCAGGAACCCTCCGCTCCCGCCGCCGAACTCCCCGCGACAGCCGACACGGACGTACCCACACCCGCCCCGGCCCACGAACCCCCGGCACCTACCGCAGAAGACCCCACCACACCCGCCACGACCGACACGAAAGAACCCACACCCACCCCGGCCCAGGGACCCCCCGCACCTACCGCAGAGAACCCCACCACACCCGCCACGACCGACACGAAAGAGCCCACACCCACCCCGGCCCAGGGACCGTCGGGGATCACCGTCGCGTCCCCCGCGCCCGTCACCGAACCCGCCGCCGAATCCCTCGACCCGCTCGTGGCGGCTCGCGTGGAGCGGGACGCCGCCCGGTCGACCGGGGACCGCAAGGCGCTCCGGCGGGCGACAGAGGGTCTCGTCGAGGCGCTGCGTCCGGCGGCCTCCGCCGACCCCGGCGCGTTCGGGGCCGAGCTGGTCGAGACCCTGCGCGAGTCGGCTGCGCTGCGGCTGCGGGCCGGGGACTGGTGGGGATCGCGCGGCCCGGCCGCCGAGGCGAAGTCCCTGGCCAAGCAGTGGGGCCTGCGCTAGCCGTACTGCCGGCCCCGCATGCCGAGCACCGCGGTCGAACTGGAGGCGAGCGGGCGGACCGTACGCCTCAACCGACCCCGATCGGGACTGCTTCCCCGCCCACGGGTGGACGAAGCTCGACGTCGCGGAGCACGACCTGTCGGTCGCCGACGGCATCGTGCGCGCCGCGCGACCGCCCCAGCATGCTGCATCGGTTCCCGACCGGGCTGAGCGGTGAGAAGGGCCGCCCGAAGCGGCTCCCCGCCGGCCCCCGCGGATCGGGACGGTGAAGGTCCCCTGCCGACCTGGGCCGAGCGCGACGGCGTCCCCGCCGGTGCGGATGGTGTCCGTGTCGATCGTGGGGCACGCCCCGGGCGAGATCGGCGCGTGACGAAGGGACCGTCCACGGCACGCGCATTGTGCGCTTTTCTGTACCGAATGCGGGCGGTCGGAGCGGGCTCACCGCCAGGATGCGCCGTTTCGTACCCGATCAGCCCGCCTGGCGCCGTCATCGGGTGCAGAACTCCGCAGTCGGGGCTCACTCCGACGTGAAGGACCCTCGTAAGGTACACAAACCCGCAGTCCGGTCGACCGGCCCGCTGCGGCGCGGGCTGCGGACTCCCCTGAGGGATCGGTCCGGCCGGACACGCCGGGAGACGGGTTCCGAGCGTCCGAGGAGCTGCAGGCGCTCCGCGTCACCGCGTTCAGGAACCCAGGGAGAAGGCGGCCTCGATGTCGCCGGAGGAGTACGTGCGGAAAGCGATGTGCGTCTCGGTCCCTTCGACCCCCGGCACCTTGTTGAGGTGATCGGCGACGACCGTGGCGACGTCGTCGATGGTTTTCACGCGCACGAGGGCGATCAGGTCGATCGTCCCCGTCACGGAGTAGACCTCGCTGACCTGGGGCAGATCCGCGATGGCCTGGCCGACCTCGGGGATCCGCGCCACGTCCGCCGACACGAACACAATCGCGGTGATCATGCCGGAATCCTAGCCGGGCCGGGCCTCGCGCGGGCAGCGACGAGAAGTGACCAGCCCTGCGCCGGGAGCCAGGAACACACGCCGAGCTGACCCGCGCCCGTTGCATCGAGGGGGCGTGCCGACCGGGCTACCCTGAGACGGTGCCAACTCCCGAGTTCATCGTCCAGCTTCGTCAGCACGTCGGCACCATGCCGCTGTGGTTGTCGGGATCGACGGCCGTGGTCGTGCGCGGCGTCGCCGACGACACGGAGGTGCTGCTGGTACAGCGGGCCGACAACGGAGAATGGGGGCCTGTCGCCGGCATCATCGACCCCGGGGAGCAGCCGCACGCCGCCGCCGTCCGGGAGGTCGCCGAAGAGGCCGGCGTCGAGGCCGTCGCCGAGCGGCTGGTCTGGCTCACCGTGACGGAGACGATCACCTACGACAACGGTGACCGGACGCAGTACATCGACCATGTGTTCCGCTGCGGCTGGGTGACCGGCGATCCGCGACCCGTGGACGGCGAGGCGACGCGCGCCGAGTTCTTCCCGGTGTCGGCGCTGCCGCCGATGACCGAGCGCAACGTCACCCGGATCCGCCTCGCCCTGGAGAACCGGCCCGAGGCGCATTTCGGCTCGGTCTCCTGACGGCCGCGTCAGAGGACGTCGGCGAACCCGATCAACGCCCTGGTGAACGCCTCGGCGTGGGTCACGTTGATGCCGTGCGGCCCGTCGGGGATGACCTCCAACTGGCTGGTCGGGATGATGTCGCCCATCCGGGCCGCGCTGGCGGCGAAGGGGACGTTCTGGTCGCCCTCCCCGTGGATCACGAGCACCGCGACGCCGGCGTTCGCCAGGTCGGCGCGGAAGTCCTGCGCCCATAGCCCGATGGTCTCGACGAGCGCGGGCAGCGCGGCCTGCGCGGCGATCTCGTGCGCGGCCGCCACCTGTTCGGGGGACGCCTTCAGCCCGGTCGGCGTGGAGAAGAACGACACCAGGAAGTCCTCCAGGAAGCCCTCGCGGTCCGCGCGGCAGGCGTCCTGCATGTCGGTGAACCCCTGGATCGGCATCGCCCCGCCGGGATTGGTGTCGGTGATCCCCAGCGCGGGCGTGACGGACGACGCGAACACCACGCCGGCGAGCCGGCCGACGTCCTGCGTACCGAGGTAGCGCGCGACCTCTCCGCCGCCCATGGAGAAGCCGACGAGCACGGCGTCGGTGAGGTCGAGCTGCTCCATGAGGGACGCCAGATCGGCGGTGAGCGTGTCGTAGTCGTACCCGGTCGACGGTTTCGACGACCGGCCGAAGCCGCGGCGGTCGTACGCGACGACGCGATACCCGGCGGCCGTCAACGGGCCGACGTTGGCCGCCCAGGCCGCCGCCGAGAGCGACCAGCCGTGGATGAGGACGACGGGACGACCGTCACCGCCGGAATCCTCGTAGTACAGCGAAACTCCGTCAGCCACAGTCAGCTCGGGCATGGGCACTCCTCATCGATGCGCGATGGACCCGAGTATCCCAAACCGTCCGGTCACGGACCAGGGTGCCGGGGGCATCCGCCGCACCCGGATCGACGACCGGGCATTGCGCTCCTGGCGGCTCGTCGTGGATCGGTCAGCAGCCCGCGAGTACGGCGACGGGCGGCACCACGCAGGATGCCGCCCGTTCGTACGTGGATGTCAGGCCGCGACGACCGACACCGTGATGTGCGCGGTGACGGCCTCGTGCAGCTTGAGCCCGACGGTGTGCGCGCCGAGCGACTTGATCGGCTTGGTGATCTCGACGACGCGCTTGTCGAGCTGCGGGCCGCCGGCCTTCTTGACGGCCAGGACGATCTCGGCGGACGTGACGGCGCCGAAGAGCTTGCCCTCGCCGCTGGCACGCACTCCGACCTCGACCGACAGTGCCTCGAGCTGGTCGCGGACCTCCTTGGCGTGGTCGATGCCACGGATCTCGCGGGCGTCACGGGCGCGCTTGATGCCGTCGATCTGCTTCTCGGCGCCCTTGCTCCAGGCCATCGCGAAACCGCGAGGAAGGAGGAAGTTGCGGCCGTAGCCGTCCTTCACGTCGACGACGTCCCCGGGGATGCCCAGGTGCTCGACGGGAGCGGTGAGAATGAGCTTCATACCTTCCCCCTGTCAGCGAGCGGTGGACGCGTAGGGCAGGAGCGCGACCTCGCGCGCGTTCTTGATCGCCGTGGCGACCTTGCGCTGCTCCTGGACGGACAGACCGGTGACGCGGCGGGCGCGGATCTTGCCCCGCTCGGAGATGAACTTCCGCAGCGTGGCGGTGTCCTTGTAGTCGATGTGGCCGATCTTGATCGACTTCACCGGGATGATCTTCTTCTTGTTGTTCGGCTTGCGTGGCGCGGCCACGGTGGTTCTCCTCGTGTGTCCGGGCCGGTCATGGCCCTGGTCGTTGCCCGGGTCTCCGGGCTCCGCAGGCGTCTGCGGAAGGGGATCAGAAGGGGGGCTCGTCGCTCTGGGGCTGCGCCCAGGGGTCGCTGGCCGGCGCGGCGGGTCGGGAGTCGCCACCGGACCACGGGTCGTTACCGCCACCCGTGTTGTGACTGCCGCCCGACGAGTAGTTGCCGCCACCACCACCGCTGTTGTTGCGGGTGACCTTCGCCGATGCGTACCGCAGGGACGGGCCGATCTCGTCGACCTCGATCTCGAACACGGTGCGCCGCTCCCCCTCGCGCGTCTCGTAGCTACGCGAGCGGAGACGCCCCTGGACGATGACGCGCATGCCCTTGGTGAGGGTCTCGGTCACGTTCTCGGCCGCCTGCCGCCACACGGAGCAGTTGAGGAACATCGCCTCGCCGTCTTTCCATTCGCTGGTCTGACGGTCGAAGGTACGCGGCGTGGAGGCCACGGTGAAGTTGGCCACCTGCGCTCCCGACGGGGTGAAGCGGAGGTCAGGGTCGGCGGTGAGGTTGCCGACCACGGTGATGATGGTTTCGCCTGCCATGAGTGCCTTCTATCGGTGAGTCGTGACTGTCCGTAAGTCTGCCAGGCCGGTGCGACGCGTTTGAAGAGCCGACCGGGAGGCTGTGGACAGTCGCCGGGCTCAGTTGTCGGTCCGCAGGACCTTCGTCCGCATGACCTGCTCGTTGATCGTGAACTGGCGATCCAGTTCCTTCACGTCGTCAGGCGCGGCCGTCACGTTGAGCACGGCGTAGATGCCCTCGGGCTTCTTGTTGATCTCGTACGCCATCCGGCGCTTACCCCACACGTCCACGTTGTCGACGGTGCCACCGGCCTTGGTGATGACGGTCAGATGCTTGTCCAACAGCGGAGTGACCTGCCGGTCGTCCACGTCAGGATCGATGATGACCATGATCTCGTAGGTGCGCATGCGCGAACTCCACCTCCTCTGGTCTCGAACGGCCACGGGGCGATCCCGTGGCAGGAGGGCGAATGCCTGTGTCACGGGCTCGGGCCCGCACACAAGGTGCCACTCTACTGGACGCGCCTCGCCGCGACCAAAGCCGGAGACCTCCGCGGCTCCCCCCGCCGACACCGCTCCCGCGATGCCGCACGACGGCGGCTCACGGGCGCGGAGGCGGCTCCTGCTCCCACCGGAAGTCCAGTCGCGTGAGCCCCGGCCCGCCGGCGACGAAACAGACGTCGGGGTGGACGAGCGCCACCAGTTCCTGGCCGACCTCCGCGCAGGACAGGAGTTCCGCGTCGAACGCGCGGCCGCCGACCTCGATCCGCACCATCCTGGCCGATGTCGTCGTCCGGCGAACGCGCTCCCGGAAATCGATCGCCGTGTTCATGATCTCCAGCGCCGTGGCCGCCCGTCTGGCCGCGACGCTACGCCTGGGCCGGGACGCTACCCGTCCCCCGGTAGCGTCCCGGCCGAGGTGTAGCTACACGAGCGTCAGCGCGACCGCGGCGTGGACACGACCCGCTCGCCCGCCTCGCGCCAGGCGGCCAGCCCGCCGCGGACGAAGAACGCCCGGTACCCGTCGGCCGCCAACTGCGCCGCCGCCTGGGACGCCCGGTTGCCGTACGAGCAGATCGTCACGATCGTGCGTCCGGGCACCTGCGCCGGGACGTCGGTGGCGAGCCATCCGAGCTGGATGTGGATCGCCGGCTGCGCGTGGGCCGTGCGGTACTCGTTCGGCGTGCGGACGTCCACCAGCACCGCCCCTGCCCGCAGCTCGGCCAGCGCCTCGCCCACACCGATCCCCGATCCGGACGGGACGTCCGCCCCGACACCGACATCCCCGCCGGTCGGCGACTCCCCCGGAGCGAAGCGCTCCCCCACGCGGCCGGGCTCCCGGTCGCGCGCCGGGCCGGGAGCGTCGGCCGTCACCGCTTCCGCCCGTCGAACTTCGTGTACATCTCGTCGATCAGCTCGTGGAAGCGGTGCTCGACCTCCTTGCGCTTCACCTTCAGCGTCGGTGTCAGCAGCCCGCTCTCGGTGCTGAACTCGTCGGAGACGATCCGCACGTCCTTGATCTGCTCGTGGTGCGCCAGCCGTTCGGTGAGCTCGGCGATGCGGCGCTTCGTCTCCTCCAGGATCTCGGGCAGTTCGAACAGCTCCTCCCGTTTCGACCACGTGAGCTGCAACTGCTTGGCCAGTTCCTCCAGGTTCGGCAGCGACGGGCTGACCAGCAGCGTGACGTAGGGACGGTTGTCCCCCAGCAGCATCGCGTACTCGAACAGCGGGTCGGCCAGCACCATCCCCTCGATGGGGGCCGGCGCGATGTTCTTCCCGTTGGACGTGACGATGAGGTCCTTGATCCGGTCGGTGATGAGGAGGAACCCGTCCTCGTCGAGATGCCCGACGTCGCCGGTGTGCAGCCAGCCGTCGCGCAGCACGCGCGCCGTCTCCTCGGGCATCCCCCAGTACCCCGCCATCACGTTCGGCCCGCGGTAGCAGATCTCCCCGCCGTCGCCGATCCGGATCTCCCCGCCCGGCACGACGCGACCCGACGCGCCGACCCGCCACGCCGCCGGGGCGTCGAAGCTCACCAGCGGCGACGCCTCCGTCAGGCCGTACCCCGACAGCAACTGGATGCCGCACGCCGAGAAGAACTGCTGGACGTCCCGGCGCAGCGGGGCGCCGCCGCAGGCCAGCACGGTCTTCGGCCCGCCGATCGCATCGCGGATCGCCCGGAACACGAGGACATCCGCGACCGCCACCTGCGCGCGCGTCCAGGCACCGGGACGCCGACCGTCCAGGTAGGCGTCCTGCGCGCGCGTCCCGACGCCCATCGCCCAGCCGAAGACCGCCCGCTTGAACGCCGATCCCCGCACCCGCTGATGCGCGACGGCGAACACCTTCTCGTACAACCGCGGGACGCTCACCAGCAGCGTCGGCCGCGCGGCGACCATCCCGTCGGCGACGGTCCGCGGGTCGGGCCAGTACGTGTTCATACAGCCGTGGGCGAGCACGAAGAAGGTCCACGCCCGTTCCAGTGCGTGGCTGAGCGGGAGGAAGCACAGGCTGTGGTCGTCCGCGGTGACGTCGAAGAACTGGTCGAGGCTGTCGACCTGGAACGTGAAGCCGCGATGGGTGAGCATCACCCCTTTGGGGACACCGGTCGTCCCGGACGTGTAGATGAGCGACGCCAGGTCGTCGGCCGTCGCGGCCGACAGGCGGGTGTCGATCTCGGCCTCCTCGGCGGCGCTGGGGTCGGGCAGCCCGGCGAGAGTGGGGATGTCGGCACCGGCGTCCGCGAAGGACACGACGAGACGCAGGTCGGGCAACTCGGCGCGGGGGATGACCGCCAACTCCGCGCCCGAGGCGACGAAGGCGGCGACGCAGCCGGCGTCGGCGAGAACATGGCGAACCTCGGACTCGCCGCTCGTGGCGTACAGCGGGACGACGACGGCCCCGGCCGTGAGGACGGCCAGATCGGCGACCGTCCATTCGGGCAGGTTCGGCGCGAAGATGGCGACGCGGTCGCCTCGCTGGATGCCGGAGCGGACCAGGAGAGCCGCGACCCGCCGCACCTCACCCCAGAGCTCTTCGTATGTGGCCGTGCGCCACCCGTCGCCCTCGGCGACCCGGGTGGCGATCCGGTCCCCGTTCTCCACCCCTGCCGCCGCCAGGCGTACGGCGAGATTGCCCCGATCCATGTGCTCCTCCGGCCCTCCGCGGGCCGACCCGGCCCCACTGCTCTTTCCATGATGCCCGGTCGGTAGGCTGCGGACCATGAGCACGTTGATGGGCGCTCACGTCGACCAGGTCGATCCGCTCGCGGAGGCCCGGGCACGCGACGCGGCACTGAGCCAGTTCTTCCTGGGCGATCCGCAGGGGTGGAAGGGTCCGGCGATCGCCTACGACGGGGGTGCCGAGGCGCTCCGCGCCGATGCCGCCGCGGCGGGAGTGACGCTGTATGTCCACGCGCCGTACGTCCTCAATGTCGCGACGACGAACAACCGGATCCGCATCCCGTCGCGCAAGCTGCTGCAGCAGACGCTGACCGCGGCGGCGTCCATCGGGGCCGCCGGCGTCATCGTCCACGGCGGGCACGTCCTGAAGAACGACGACCCCGACACCGGCTTCGACAACTGGCGCAAGTGCATCGACGGCCTGGACATCCCGGTCCCGCTGCTGATCGAGAACACCGCGGGCGGGGACAATGCGATGGCCCGCCACCTCGAACGCATCGACCGTCTCTGGTCGACGATCGCTCCCGCGACGGGCAGCGATCGGGTCGGCTTCTGCCTCGACACGTGCCACGCCCACGCGGCCGGTCTCGACCTGTCGGGGCTCACCGACGCGATCCGGGCGATCACGGGTCGCATCGATCTCGTCCACGCCAACGACTCGCGGGACGCGTTCGGGTCGGGCGCGGACCGTCACGCCAACCTGGGTGCGGGGCACTGCGACCCCGAGGGTCTCGTCGAGGTGGTCGCGACGGCCGGCGCGCCGGTCTGCGTCGAGACACCGGGCGGGGTCGAGGGGCAGGCCGCCGACCTGGCCTGGCTGGCCCAGCGGGTCACCGCCTGACCGCGGCGGCGCGGCCGCGGCACAGACCCGGCGGGTCGCCGTCTGGACTCCGCGGTCGGCCCTGTGACCGGGGCAATGCGCCACTACAGTTGCAGATATGAGCTGGGCTTTGATCACAGGCGGGACGTCGGGGATCGGCGCCGCCTACGCGCGTCACCTCGCCTCGCAAGGGTATGACCTCGTCCTCGTCGCGCGGGACACCGCACGCCTGCGCGACAGCGCGACCGAGCTGACCGAGACGTTCGGGATCGAGGTCGAGACGATCAGCGCCGACCTCGCCGTCCGGACCGACGTCGACACGGTGGCCGCGCGGCTCGAGACCGGCGAGCGCCCGATCGACCTGTTCATCAACAACGCCGGGTTCGGTCTGAAGAGCAAGCTGCTGGACGCCGACACCACCGAGCACGAGCGAGCGTTCGACGTGATGATCAGGGCCGTCCTCGTCCTCGGCGGAGCGGCGGGGCGAGGGATGAAGGTCCGCGGCCACGGCCGGATCGCCAACACCGGCTCCATGTCGTCGTGGATCTCGCAGGGCAACTACTCCGCCATCAAGGCCTGGGTGACGACCTACTCGGAGTCGCTGCGCAACGAGCTCGCCGGCACCGGCGTCACCGTGACGAACATCAGCCCCGGCTGGGTCCGGACCGAGTTCCACACGCGGGCGGGCATCCGCAACTCGCTGCCGGGCTGGGCCTGGGTGGACGCCGACACGATGGCTCGCCTCTCGCTCGGCGACATCCTCAAGGGCAGGCCCCAGTCGGTGCCCACGGCGATGTGGAAGCTCGGCACCTTCTTCGTCCGGCATGCACCCCGTTCCGTGATACGCCTCATCTCCAGGGCTCTCGTTCGCAGCCGCGAGTGAGTACCATGTGCCGGGTCCGATCGGGAGCGACAGAAATGAGCCGTTGGTGAGCGAGCCGGATCTGAGCCGTTACCGCTCTGCCGTGCACGCGTCCGCGCGCTATGTCGCCCAGCAGATGGTCATGAAGCCCTACTTCTGGTCGGCACTGCACGTCCATATCCACGGCCGGTCGCATCTGGAGTCGCTGGAGAATCCGCTCGTCGTGATCGCCAACCACTCCAGTCATCTGGACGCGCCGCTCATCTTCGGGGCGCTGCCGCGGCGCATCACCGGCAACCTCGCCACGGGCGCGGCCGCCGACTATTTCTTCGAGAAGAAGGCGAAGGGCGCGGCGACGTCCCTGTTCTTCAACGCGTTCCCGGTGGACCGCAAGGGCATGAAGGGCAAGAAGAACCGCGGCATCGCCGGGGCGCTGCTGTCCGACGGGACGTCGCTGCTCCTGTTCCCCGAGGGGACCCGCTCGCGCACCGGCGCGATGGGGCGTTTCACGCCGGGGGCGGCCGCGCTGTCCATCAGCCGGGACGTGCCGGTGCTGCCGATCGCGCTCGTCGGCGCGCACGCCGCGATGCCGACGACGGCGTCGGTGCCGGTCAACGGACGTCCGCACGTCCATGTCGTCTTCGGCCGGGCGCAGACCGCCGCGCCGGTCGAGAACGCGCACCGGTTCTCCGACCGGCTGCGTCGCTACATCCTCGAACTGCACGACACGACGGCGCGGGCCTACGGGATGCCGACCCAGGAGGACTTCCGGCGCGCGGCCGCGCTCCGCAAGGCCGCCAAGGACGCGCTGGCGACGACCAAGGCCGACAAGGACCGCAAGGCCGACACGAAGAAAGAGAAGGAGGGGGAGGAACCATGACCGATGTGGCCCACATGAAGTGGTGGGGGTGGGGCGTGCCCGACCACGCGTTCACGGCCGACGACAAGCCGAAGCTGGCCCCCTTCATCTACGAGGCGATCCGCGTGGACATCACCGTCCCCGCCACCCCGCCGCCCGATTTCTCCTCGCTCACGATCCCGGCGTCGCGCCTGCCGGACGGCCTCCAGGCCGACCTGGTCTCGGCGGTCGGGTCGCAGAACACGACGACCGACGATCTCGAACGGGTCGTCCACACCTACGGCAAGGGCGTCCGTGACCTGGTGCGGATCCGCGGCAACGTGCTCCCCCGCGTCCCCGACGTCGTCGTGTACCCGGGTGACGAGGACGACGTGGTGGCGATCGTCCGGGTCGCCGCCGAGCATGGCGCGGTCGTCATCCCGTTCGGAGGCGGCAGCAACATCGTGGGCGCGCTCGAACCGTTGCCCGAGGAGACCCGGCCGGTCGTGTCGCTGGACGTGGGGCGCCTCAACAGGGTGCTGTCCATCGACGCCGAGTCGGGCCTGGCCACGATCCAGGCCGGCGTCCTCGGGCCCGACATGGAGGAGCAGCTCAACGCGCAGGGCTGGACGATGGGGCACTTCCCCGACTCGTTCACCCATTCGACGCTCGGCGGCTGGATCGCGACACGGTCGTCCGGGATGCAGTCCGACCGGTACGGGGACATCGCCGACATCACCCGCGGGCTGCGGATGGTGCTGCCCGACGGCGACCTCGTCGTCCTCCGCCCGTTGCCGAGCACGTCCTCCGGGCCGAGTGTCCGCGAGATGATCCTCGGCTCCGAGGGACGGCTGGGCGTCATCACCGAGGCGACCGTGGACGTCCACCGGCTGCCCGAGGTGCGCGAGATCCAGGCGTACTTCTTCCCGTCGTACGCCGCCGGCATCGAGGCGATGCGGGAGATCTCCGAGTCGGACGCCGCGCCGACCGTGACCCGCGTGTCCGACGCGTACGAGACGGCGTTCTCGATGGCCACCGGCAAGAAGAGCCGCGGCGTGTCGAAGTGGGTCACGAAGGGACTCACCGCGTACCTCAAGCGGACCGGCTGGGATCTCGGGCAGCTCTGCCTGTCGTTCATCGGCTACGAGGGCAGCCCGACGCATGTCCGCTACGAGAAGGCGCTCGTGGGCAGGATCGTGAAGCGTCACGGCGGCCTCGGCGTCGGGAAGGGGCCGGGGGCGCTGTACGACCAGAAGAAGTTCGACACCCCGTACATCCGCGACTTCCTGCTCGACCGGGGCGCGATGGCCGACGTGTCCGAGACGGCGTCGCCGTGGTCGAGGATGCTGGAGATCCACGACACGGTCGTCGAGCGGTTCCACGCGACGCGGCGCGAGCTGGGCCTGCCGGGGTACATCATGTGCCACCTGTCGCACAGCTACCACTCGGGCGCCTGCCAGTACTTCACGTTCGCGCTGACCGATTCCGGTCCGGACGCGCTGGTCCACTACGACGCCGTCAAGGCCAGGATCCAGCAGACGTTCATCGACCTGGACGCGACGGTGTCGCACCACCATGGCGTCGGCGAGGAGCATTCGCCGTGGCTGGAGCAGGACATCTCGACCGGCGGCGTCCGCCTGCAGCGTGCCCTGTTCGCCGGGATCGACCCCGACCAGCGGGCCAACCCGGGCAAGATCGTCCACGACGGGACGCCCGGTGTCTCCACGAACTCCCGTCCCGCGCAATGACCGGCTGGATCGAGCTCGACGGGCTCGACAATCTGCGTGACCTCGGTGGCCTGCGGACGTCCGGCGGCGCCGAGATCGTGCCGGGGCGGCTGTGGCGGTCGGACAATCTGCAGTCGCTCACCGCGGCGGACGTGTCCCGGCTGCACGACCTGGGGTTGAGCGATGTCGTGGATCTGCGCAGCGGGTTCGAGATCCGCAGCGAGGGGCCGACGCCGCTCGCCGGCCAGGGCTGGGTGACGTACCACTGGCATTCCCTCGTGCCCGAGGAGGAGGAGCAGCTCCCCGACGCGGCGGTCCCCCTGCCCGAGGACGCGTCGACGCTGCTGGCCGACCCCGTCGCGGCGTCCTACCTGGGCTACATCACCGAGCGTCCGCGGGCGATCCTGGACGCGATGCGTGTCGTGGGCACCGCGCACGGCGCGGCGCTCGTCCACTGTGCGGCGGGCAAGGACCGCACCGGCACCGTCGTCGCCCTCGCCCTCGGCGCACTGGGCGTCGCCCGGGACGACATCGTCGCCGACTACGCGCTGACGACCGAGCGCATCGGACCCGTCGTGGAGCGGATGCGGCAGGCTCGCACGTACACCGGACGGCTGGACGACGTCCCGCTGGAGATGTTCCACGCCCGGCCCGAGGTGATGGCCGCCCTGCTCGACGTCACCGACGATGTGTGGGGCGGCGTCGGTCCCCTGCTGACGGCCATGGGCTGGTCCGCCGCCGACCAGAACGCGCTGGAGGACAGGCTGCTCGGCTGACGGTACCCGAGCTCACCGGAATCTTGACAGATCCGAGTTACCGACGGGTACGTGGAGGGTTGTTGTTGGTAGTCCAACAACAACTCTCCACCGAGACGCGATCCGGCGCGAGGGGCGGCCTCAGGAATCCGCGATGAGCTCCCGCAGCAGAGCACCGGAGTCGGGACGCCGAATCAGACAGGCCGTGACCCGCAACCCTTCGGGACCGGTGATCCGCACCGAGTTGTCCCGCTGCTCGCAGGTGGCCGGCGGAACGGCGTCCGCCACAGCCGCCAACTGCTCGGGCGCTTCCACCCCGAACGACAACCCGGCCGGGCCGTATACGCGCCGACGCGTGCGCTGCAGGTCGATCACCTGGGCGCCGTTGGTCATGACCACCCCGTTCGGGCGGGCCTGCTGCTGGCGGAACCCCAGGACGTCCCCGAAGAACGACACCGCATCGCGCAGGTCCCGCAGGTGGAGGGCCACACGGGTCAGCGCCGAGGCCGGGCGATCGGCGGGGACGCCGGTCGCGCACGCCGTCACGACCGCGCGCCCCTCGTCGGTGAGGTGCTCGGCCAGGTACTCGTCGGCGTCGAGCCGAACACTGCGATCGTCCGGGGCGGGGGCGCTGATCTCGACCCGGACGCCGTCGCACGCCGAAAGCAGGAACGTGTCGGTGCGATGCGCGCGCACCCCGTCGACCAGCCACTGAGGATCGTTGACGCCGACGGAGGCGAGGACGATCGCGAGGTCGCCGGGCGTCGCGTACAGGAGCCGGAAGAACGTCCCGTTGACGCCCCGTCGCGCTCCGGCCTCCAGCCGGGCGCCGAGAACCGCCGCACCGTCGTCCTGGCCGAACCACATCGTCCGGTCGGTATGGGCGGCAAGGGGATACAGCAATCCTCCCGACAGGAACCGTGTCGCCTCGCGGGCGTTGGGCACCGCCACCTCGACACCACAGAGCGACGCGGTGCCTGGACGGATCGCCGCCGCGATCGCCGACGCCGCCCTACTCCTGCCGAGCACGATGACTCCTCACGGTCCGCCTGCGAAAAACAACTCGCAGCGCGTGGAGCGAAGACCAAGGGAAATGCCGCGCCCCCGCTCGATTTACTCCGGATGTCTCGAACGTTCACCCAGCATGACCTGAAGACACTCTATGCCGCAACGACAAGCGAAATGGTGGATCGAACGAATACCTCTCGCGCCCTCGCCGGGCATGATGGACCCACACGGAGCAGGAGGAGACATGTCCGCGGTACTCACGAACGTCGATTCGCCCGTACGCATGGGGATCCTGACCAGCGGCGGCGACGCCCAGGGCATGAACGCAGCCGTCCGCGCCGTCACCCGCACCGCCCTCAAGACCGGCGCCGAGGTGTATGCGATCTACGAGGGCTATCAAGGAATGATCGACGGTGGCGACGGCATCCGCCGACTCGACTGGGACGACGTCGGCAGCATCCTCCACAAGGGCGGCACCGTCATCGGCACCTTCCGCAGCACCGACTTCCGGGAGCGTTCCGGACGGCTGCGTGCGGCACGCAACCTGCTCGCCATCGGCATCGACCGGCTCGTCGTGATCGGGGGCGACGGCAGCCTGTCGGGGCTGGACGTCTTCCGCGAGGAATGGCCGTCCCTCCTCGCCGACCTCGTGGCCTCCGGCGAGCTCGACCAGGCCACGGCCGATGCCCATCCGCACCTCATGTTCGCCGGGCTCGTGGGGTCCATCGACAACGACCTCGTCGGCACCGACATGACCATCGGCGCCGACACCGCCCTGCACCGCATCGTCGACGCCGTCGACGCCCTCGTCAGCACGGCGGCCAGCCACCACCGCTGCTTCGTGGTGGAGGTCATGGGTCGACACTGCGGCTACCTCGCCCTGATGAGCGCGATCGCCGGCGCCTGCGACTACGTCCTCGTGCCCGAGCAGCCCCCCGAGGAGGGCTGGGAGCAGCGGATGTGCACCGAGCTGGCGCGGGGCAGATCGGCCGGGCGGCGCCACTCGATCGTCGTCGTCGCCGAGGGCGCGACCGATCGCCAGGGCCGGCCGATCACGGCGCAGGACATCGCCGACGTCATCCAGCGGACCCTCCACGAGGACACCCGGGTCACGATCCTCGGCCACATCCAGCGCGGCGGCACCCCCAGCGCGTACGACCGCTGGGCCAGCACCTGGCTCGGGTACGAGGCGGCCCAGGAGGTGCTCACGGCGACACCGGGACAGACCGGCCCGGTGATCGGCTTCCGCGGGAACAGGGTCACCCGGGTCCCCCTCATGGAGGCCGTGGCGGCGACACGGCGCGTGCCGTCCCTCATCGCCGAGGGACGCTACGACGAGGCGATGGACCTGCGCGGACCGTCCTTCGCCCGGGACATGGAGACGTTCCGGGAGCTGTCCGAACCCTCCCGGGTCGAACCGGGCTCCGACGCGAAGCGGATCGGGATCATCCACGTCGGCGGCCTCGCTCCGGGCATGAACGCCGCCGACTGGGCCGCCGTGCGGCTCGGCATCAGTCGCGGGATGACGATGGTCGGCATCCGCAACGGCTTCCCCGGGCTCATCGAAGGAGACGTCGTCGACCTCGGATGGTCCGACGTGGAGGGCTGGGCGGACTCCGGCGGCTGCGACCTCGGGATCCGGCGGACCGTGCCGACCGTGGAGATGCTGTACGGGGTCAGCCGGCAACTCGAATCCCATCGGATCGACGCCCTGCTGGTGACCGGCGGGTGGAACGCGTACCAGGCGGCGCATCTGCTGCACCGCGAACGCGACCGGTACCCGGCGTTCCGCATCCCGATCGTGTGCGTCCCCGCAACGATCGACAACAACCTGCCCGGGTCGGAACTGGCCATCGGAGCCGACACCGCGCTCAACACCGTCGTCGACGCGATCGACAGGATCAAGCTGTCCGCCAGCGCGACCACCCGGTCGTTCGTCGTCGAGACCATGGGCCGCTACTGCGGCTACCTGGCGCTCATGGGCGGGCTCGCGGGCGGCGCCGAACGCGTGTACCTGCACGAGACGCCGACCCACCTGTCCGACCTCGCGGCCGACGTGGCCTGGCTGCAGAAGTCCTTCGCGGCCGGACGACGGCTGTTCCTGGCCGTGCGCAACGAGCGGGCCAGCGAGAACTACACGACCGATTTCCTCGCCGCGCTGCTGAACGAGGAGGCCCAGGGACGCTACGACGTCCGCACCCAGGTCATCGGCCACGTCCAGCAGGGCGGGACGCCGACGCCGTTCGACCGCCTGCTCGCCGTGCGGCTGGTGTCGTACGCGCTGCGCGAGCTGGAGACGCGCCTCACGTCGGGCTCGGACGAGTCGAGCTACGTCGGCCTGGTGCGCTCGGCCGTGCGCTCCTCCCCGCTGTCCCACATGGCCGAGGAGGTCGATCCCACGTACCGACGACCGCGGCAGCAGTGGTGGATGGATCTGCGGGCGGTTCTCGCGGCCGTGTCCGACTCCGACCTCGTCTGAGGCGGTCGGCTCACCGGAGACGGGCTCACAAAGGGCGGCGCAACTCCAGCGAGATCCACACCTCCCCGGCCACGACCGTGCTCCGCTCGGCTCCCGTGGGACGGAAGCCGAGGTCGGTGTAGAGGGCGACCGCCGCCGTGTTGAAGGTGTACACGCCCAGCTCCACCACGTCGATCCCCGGCAGATCGCGGGCACGGTCCAGGAGCGCGAGCATCATCCGCCTCCCCCACCCGCGACCGCGCGCCGCCGGATCGACGAGCACCCGGCCGATGCGGCCGACCCGCTCCCCGGTGCGGCGCAGCGAACCCGTCGCGACGAGCCGCCCGTCGACATCGCGCAACGCATGGGGGACATGGCCCGACGTCCCGGCCACCAGCAACTCGGGTGTCAGCGGCCAGGCGACGTCGGGGCCGGCGAACTGGACGGCGTCGCGCCGCGAGGACACCCAGGCCAGCACCTCGGCGGCGGTGTGCACGGTGAGCGGTTCGAGCACATGCCCCGAACCGGGGGGTCGGACGTCCACCTGCTCAGCCGGGACGTCCGGCCGAGCCGACACCCGGATCGGCCCGCACGAGAGTCCTCCGCACCACGCCCCTGCGCACGCTGCCGACGCGTGCCGGGACGCCGGGCTCGATCCGCGGGCCGCGGCTCGGCCGACTCCCGCACGCGAGGGCCGAGGCGGTCGTCCCGCTCGACCCGAAGGGGTGAGAATCCATGGCACCTCCTTCGTGCCCGCCCGAGGGGGGTGACGCCCACGGTAGACCCACGAACCCCCGCGCGAACAGCGCCGGCCCGTCACTACTCGCCGGAGCCCATCCGGACCTGCATCCCGATCTGGTCGGCGTCCAACTGGCGCAGGACGTCGTCGAGCACGCCGGTCGGGTACGAGCCGATGTCCCGCAGCCGGAGCAGCTCGTGACGCTGGGCGTCGAGGACGATGCTGCGCAGGTCGGCGAACTCGGCCTGCAGATCGGCCTCCGCCGCCCGGTCGCGGACCTCGCGCAGCTTGTCCCACTGGCGTCGGCTCGCCTCCAGGAAGCCGGCGGAGAAGGGCGTCCCGTCGGGACGACGCAGCGCGGGGTCGTTCAGCCTGGCGACCGCGGCCTTGTTGAGCTCCACCCGCACGGCGTCGGCGGCGGCAGGATCGGGGGCCGCCGTCCCCGCCAGCCCGAGACGCCGCGCCACCGGGCCGAGCGTGCCGCCCTGAACGAGGAGCGTCCCGGCCGCGACGACGAACGCCACGAGGATCAGCAACGACCGGTACGGCGTCCCGTGCGGAAGCGTCTGCGCGGCGGCCAGTGTCACGGCCCCGCGCATCCCGGCCGCGACGAGCAGCGTCCCCTCGCGCGGACCGAGTCGCTCCGAGGCCAGATAGTCCAGGTCGGCGCGGCGCCGGGCAAGCATGAGCTGGAACCGCTCCCACTGCTCCGCGCTGGTGGGGAGGCGTCGCCGCCGCCGCACGGCGCCGACGAGCGGGGCGCCCGGCCCGGATCGCGGGACATCCCCGGGACGGCCGGCGCCCGCATCCGGCAGCGCGGGCAGGATGCCGTCGGCGAGGCGGGCCTCCATCCTGTCCAGCACGCCCCTGCTCTGCTCGAGGCGGGCGGCGCGCCGTTTGAGGGACCACAGGGACAGCGCCACGAACACGACCCGCACCGCGAGCACGACCGTCGCCACCAACGCCCCGATCCCGAAAGCCGCGCCGACGCTGAAGTGCTGCTCGGTGACCTCGATCACCAACCCGAACAGCTCCAGTCCCATCACGAGGAAGATCGCCGACTCGAGCACGAGCTCGATCGTGCGCCACACGGCGTCGGTCGTGACGCGCACCTCGGCGGACAGGACCCGCGGACCCGCGTTCCCGGCCACGAGGCCGGCGATGACGGCCGCCACCAGCCCCGACGCCCCGAGAGCCTCGGCCGGCAGATAGGCCACGTACGGGATGGTGAGAGAGATGAGCACATTGCCCGTCACGAAGCCCACCCGCGCCCGCACGAACAGGCTGAGGTGTCCCACGGCGAACCCGATCAGCCCGGCGACGACCACCGCGTACAGGAATGTCGCCGCGCCCCACCAGACGCTCACCGACGCGCCGATCGCCGCGACGGCGAACCGCAGCAGCACAAGGGCCGTCGCGTCGTTCAGCAGGCTCTCGCCGTCCAGGATCGTGACGATGCGAGGCGAGATGCCCGCCTTCTTGACGATGGATGTCGCGACCGCATCCGTCGGGCTCACGATCGCACCGAGCGCGATCCCCAGCGGCCACCCGAGACCGGGGATCAGCAGCGACATCAATCCGCCGACCACGACGGCGGACACCACCACGAGGACGACGGAGAACGCCGAGATCACCCGCAGGTCACGCCGGAACTCCATCGTCTTCACGCCGACCGCCGACGAGTACAGCAGGGGTGGCAGGATGCCGGCGAGGATCCACTCGGGCTCGATCTCGACGGCGTCGACGAAGGGCAGGAAGCTGATGCCGATGCCGAGCACGACCAGCAGCAGCGGGGCGGCGACCCTGACGCGCGGGGCGAGAGTCGTCACCGCCACGACGAGCACCACGCCCGCGATGGCGATCAAGATGGACAGCTCCACGGTGGCTCCCTCCGCCGGACGATCGCGTCATGTCCGCTGTGGGCATTCTCACCCGGCACACCAACCAGCACCACAGCGTCCCGTCGCGCCGGCCGTGGGGCGGAGGCGGCCGGGTCGCTGCCGGAATCGTCCCCACGCGTCCCGTCGCACCGGCCGTGGCCCCTTCCCGGCATCTGTGGACGGAGCGGCCCGGCGCTCATCTGGCGGTTCCCCCCGCGGCCCCGGGCGCTCCCTCCGCCCGATGGGATACTGCCCGGTAACGGTGGTCGTTCGCGCCGCCGTTCACCCTCGACGGACAAAGGAGTTCACATGAGCTACGCGGATCGCTTCACTGTGTCGGGCAAGAAGGCAATCGTCACCGGCGGCTCCCGCGGAATCGGTCAGGCGTGCGCGGTCGTGCTCGCCGAGGCCGGAGCGGAGGTCGCCATCGTCGGCCGTGACACCGCGGCCCTGGCCGAGAGCGAGGCTCTCGTCAAGGCCGCAGGCAACCCCGTGCACGTCGTGACCGGTGACGTGCTCACCGCATCCGGCGCACGGCAGGCGGCGAGGGACGCCCTGGCCGCGCTCGGTGGCGTGGCCGACATCGTCGTCAACTGTGCCGGCATCGCCCGCATCGCCCCCTTGACCGAGTTGAGCCAGGAGGACTGGGACGACACCATCGCCGTCAACCTGACTGCGCCCTTCGCGTTCACGCAGGAGGTCGTCGGGCCGATGATCGCGCAGAAGTCCGGCAAGGTCGTCAACATCTCCTCCCAGGCCGGCGTCATCGCCCTGGACGGCCACGGCGCGTACTGCGCCTCCAAGGGCGGCATCAACATGCTCACGAAGATGATGGCGCTCGAGTGGGGCCCGTCCAACATCCAGGTCAACGCCGTGGCGCCGACCGTCATCCTCACCCCGATGGGGACCAAGGTCTGGGGCGACCCGGCCAAGGCCGATCCCATGCTGGCCAAGATCCCCCTCGGCCGGTTCGGGCAGCCCGTCGAGGTCGCCGATCTCGTCCTGTTCCTGTCGTCCTCGGCGTCGGACCTCATCACGGGCGACGTCATCCTGATCGACGGCGGGTACACCGCGATCTAGCCCGCCGTGCCCGGCCCCGGGTCCTCCGAGACGTCGTCCGACTCGGGGGACGGGGGCCGGGTCGTCCGGATTGCGGAGTTCTGTACCGTGCAGGGACGCTTCACGCCACGAGGCGCCTCGACCGCGTGTTTCTTTGCGTTATGGCCATGTCCGGCGCGCTCATAGGGTGCATAACTCCGCAGCCGGCCCGTCGGAGCGTTTCGACCGGCCGCATTCGGTACAGAACTCCGCGCGACCCCCTGTCCGGACCCGGAACCGCCGACCGGACGGGACAGGTCGAGATCCGGAGGTATCACAGTCCTCGAAAAGCGCTCTTTCGCTGTAACTGAACTAGTCAGTAGCCTGAACGCGCGACCGAGCAGAAAGAGCTGACGAGTGTCCGAGAACAACTCCGAGAGAGCGCAGCACCTGTCGCCGACGCCCCTCTTGCCCCCCGATATCACCCAGCGCTTCGGGGCCCGCGTCCTGAACCCGACCGAGGCCGTGACGTTGCCCGATGGCCGCGAGCCGAGCCCGACATCGTACGTCGGCAGCTCGGTCCTCATCCGCGGCATCTCCGGGGCCGACGCCGTGGCGGAGTACAACGCGCGGCTCCAGGCCGGCGATGTGCGGCTCGAACTGCCACCCGATGTCGAGCACGACCTCGAGATCGTGCGGCGCCTGTCGGAGCGTCATCCCGAGGTGCGGGAGATCTTCGAACGCCACTGGACGTTGCGCGCGAACCTGGTCCCGGCGAGCCGGCAGCAGGCCCCCATCGACGCGTGGCCCTTCCTGCAGCGGCTCCGCGCCGACGACCGGGAGACCTGGCAGGGACGGCTCAGCCTCGTCCACATCCTCACGTCCGCGCCCGCGATCGACGGGGCGCCCTACTACGCCGGGCTGCCGTACTACGCCGGGCTGCCGTACTACGCCGGACTGCCCTACTACGCCGGCCTCGGGACGCCCGGCCCCGCCGTCGAGTACGGGCGTGCGGGTGCCGGCGGTCGGACGCCGGTGTCGCTCGTGCTGCCCGACCCGGCGAAGCGGGCGAAGCGCCTCAAGCGTCCGCCGGTCGTCGCGGTGTTCGACACGGCTCTCGGCACCCACCCGTGGTTCGCCGACCCGGCGCGCGCGACGTCCGACGTCCGCCTCGACGGTCTGCTGCTGGGACTGGGCGGCGACTTCGAGACGTGCCAGCTCCCGACCCCGCAGGTCAACCCCCTCGACGGCTGCATCCAGGCCGACACCGGGCACGGCACGTTCATCGCCGGCATCGTCCGGCAGGAGAGCCCCGAGGCACGTACCCTCGTCGTCCCGGTGATGACCGACGAGGGCGTCGTTCCCGAGGACGCGCTCACGAACACGCTCGTGCTGATGCTCGTCCGGCATGTCCTCGGCATCGTGGAGGGACGCCCCGAGGACGTCATCGATGTCGCGAACCTGTCGCTCGGGTACTACCACGAGGACCCGGAGGACGCCGCCGCGGACGGCCCGCTGTGGGATCTGCTGTCCGACTACGGACGATGGGGCGTCGCCGTGATCGCGGCCGCCGGCAACTCGTCCACCACCGCACCGATGTTCCCGGCCGCGTTCACCTTGCAGCCGCGCGACCCCGGCCAGGTGCCCCTCATCAGCGTGGGGGCGCTCAACCCGGACGGCACGGTGGCGTACTTCAGCAACGCCGGGGCGTGGATCACCTGCCACCGGGCCGGTTCGAACCTCGTCAGCACCGTCCCCACGACGCTGCACGGGGCGATCCAGGCCAGCGCCCGGCTCACCTACGAAGGGCTCGAGCGCGCGACGATCGACCCCGACGACTACCGGTGCGGGTTCTCCCTGTGGAGCGGGACGTCCTTCGCGGCTCCGGTCTTCGCCGGAGAGGTCGCCGCCTTCCTGGCGGACGTCGACGTCCTTCCCGAGATCGACAGGGACGCGTTCGTGAAGCGCGGGCTCGGTGCCGTCGAGCACCTGCTGAAGGACGACCGGTGACTGCCTCGGCCACCGACACGCTCCCGGGCAGGGCGACCGCCGCGTTCACCGCGTATCGCGACGGGGATGTCGGGGCGCTGGGCACGCTCGTCGATCTCGTGACGCCCGTCCTGTGGCACGCCGCGCGCGCCTGCGGGCTCGATGCCGCCACGGCCGAGGACGTCGTCCAGGGCACCTGGGTGAAGCTGTACGAGGGCGGGGACCGGATCGCCGAGCCCGGCGCGATCCTCGCCTGGCTCGTCACGACGACGCGGCGGGAGTCCTGGCGGGTGTCGGCCCGGCTCGGACGGGCGACGCCGACCGACTTCGACGAGCCCGTGCCGCCGCGCGGGGAGCCGCTCGGCACGGCATCCGCGGCCGATCCCGAACAAGAGGTGTTGCGCGACGACCGGGACCGCCGGCTGTGGGATCACGTGCAACGGCTGAGCCCGCGCTGCCAGGTGCTGATGCGGGTGATCTGCTTCGCGGACGCCCCGAACTATGCCGTCCTGGCCGAGAGCCTCGGCATGCCCGTGGGCTCGATCGGGCCCACCCGCGGACGTTGCCTCGCCGCCCTCCGGAAGGCCCTCCTCACCGACCCCCATTGGAGCCTGACATGAGCATCCCGCAGATCGACGCACTGGCCTCGGAGCCGCTCGACGAGTTCGACGCCCGGATCCTCGCCGACCTCGCCAGAGTGCAGGACCAGGCCGACCCGCCTCCGGCCGGGCTGACGGACCGCATCCGGTTCGAGCTCTCGCTGCGGGCGCTCCAGGCCGAGCTGGCCGAGTTGCAGGGGATGTCGGAGTTGGAGACCGTCCGGTCGCAGTCCGCGCCCGAGGTGTTCGACACGATCTCGTTCACCGCCAGCCGCGTCAGCCTGATGATCACGGTCACGCCCGAGCGCGGGCGCGACGACACCGTCCGGATCGACGCCTGGGTGACCACCCCGGGGGTCGAGATCGAGCTGTGGCAGGAGGGGAGCAAGAGGACCGCACGCGCCGACGAGGACGGCCGGCTCGCGTGGGACGACGTCCCGCGACGACCCACCCGCCTCCTCATCTCCGGCACGCCACCGGTCGTCACCCCGACCATCGAGTTGTGAGGAGCGAGCAGGAGGCCACCACGTCCGACGCCGACGAGCTGACAGCCGCGCAGCACCTGTACGACCAGGCGCTCGCGGCCCAGGCGCAATACCGGTTCGCCGAGTTCGGGGAGTTGATCAACCGGACGCGGGATGTCGTCGCGCGCGCGGAGCCGGCGGCGAGCTCCGCCGACCACGACCGGTGGCGGGAGCTGCGCATCCGGGTCGCCGTCACGTGGAGTTGGCACGCGTTCGACGCCCAGGGCCTTCCCGCGGCGCTCGCCGCCCTCACCGCCGCCGAGGCGGAGGCCACGGAGTGGGAGCGGGAGGATCTGCTGGGTGCGGTCCTGTTCCAGCGCGCGTCCGTGCTCAGCCGGGGCGGGGACCACGCCGCGGCCGTCGACGTGGCCCGGCGGGCCGCCGGCCATCGTGCCGGGATGCCGCTGGACTCCCAGGCGAAGGTCACGCTCAACTGGGCTCTGCTGGAGTCATGGGCGGGGAATCTCCCGGGGGCTGTCGCCCGCAACGAGGAGGCGTCCGAGCTCGCGCGGCGCGCCGGTCTGCCGAACCTGCAGTTCATGGCGCTGCACAACGGCGGGTACATGGAGTTCCTGCGCGGCAACCTGCCGCACGCCCTGGTGCTCATGGAGCGGGCCGACGCGATGGACGTCGACACCGACCGCAGCGTGGCGCGGCTCGACCATGCCCGGGCCCTCCTCGACGCCGGTCTGCTGGACGAGGCCCGGGAGATGCTGCGATCGGCGGCCGGGCTGTGTGCGGCGAACGGCAGCGACCACGACGTCGCCGAGTCGGAGCTGGAGACGGCCCGCTGCGAACTGCTGCGCGGCAATCCCGACGCGGCGCGAGACTGGGCTCGACAGGCGCGACGCCGGTTCGCCGCCCGCAAGGAGCCCGGCTGGCGCGTCCGCGCCTTGCTGGCCGAGCTCGACGCGCTGGCGGAACTCCCGGGGACGGTCCGGCGCCGGGCGCGGCTCGCCGCCGCCCTGCACGCGGCCTCCACGGCGAATGGGGACACCCTCGCCGCCGAGCAGGCCGGGCTGGCGTGGGCCGAGGCGCTCCTCGACTCCGGCGACCCGCAGGCCGCGGCGCCGTGGGCGGCTGCGGCACCGCTGCGGGACTCGCCGCAGATCACCACGCGACTCCACTACGGTCTCGCGGCCGCGAAACATGCTCTGGCCGCCGGGGACGCGGACGCCGCGCGGGACGAGCTCACCGCCGCGGCGCGTGCCCTCGCCGCCGCGCAGCGGGAGAGCGCCTCGATCGATCTTCGTACCGCGTTGTCGGGGCATGGGCAGCGGCTGGCGCAGCTCGACTGCCGGCTCGCCGTCGAGCGGGGGGACGCCGCCGATGTCCTGGAGCGCGTCGACCGCTGGCGCGGTGCGCTCCGCGGGCAGGCGTCCGTGCGCGCTCCGTCCGATCCGCGCGAGGCGGAGCTTCTCGCCCGGCTGCGGAACCTGCGGGACGAGGCGCGGATCGCCCAGGGCGACGACCTCGCGCGCGTTCAGCGCGAGACCGACGAGGTCGCGCGCCGGATCCGCGAGTTCTCGTGGCGGGCGGCGGCGCAGGGCGAGCGCGACCCGGCCGGCTCGTTCTCGATCGACGCCGTCACCGCGGCGGTGCGTGAGCGCAGCGAGACGCTGCTCGTGCTGGCCCAGGCCGGAGACGCGTTCGAGCGGGTGGAGGTGACGCCCGCGGGAGACCTGCGGCTGCATCCCGGCGTGCCGGTCGCGGCGGTCCTCGAGGCCACGCGCCGAGTGCGAGCCGATCTCACGGCGGCGTCCCGCCTCCCGGAGGGCCATCCCCTGTCGGGTGCGATCCACGCGTCGCTGACACGAGGTCTTTCCACCCTGGACGGTCTGCTCCTGCCGGCCGGGTTCGCTCCCGGGCGGTTCGTCGTCGCGCCCCCGTCGCAGCTCAATCTGGTGCCGTGGGGCATGCTGCCCCGGCTGCGGCAGATGCCGGTCACCGTCGCCGCGACCGTCACCGACTGGGCGGACAGCGCCCACGTGGTCGTGGCGCCCCGAGTGACGGCGGTCGCAGGCCCCGATCTGCCCGAGGCCGACGCCGAGGTGAGCGCGGTCTCCGTCGCGTGGCCGGGCAGTCGCGCCATCGCCGCCGCCGACTCGACCGGCCGCGGTCTGATCGCGGCGCTCACCGGCAGCGACCTCGTCCACGTCGCGGCGCACGGCGAGCATCGCGCGGAGAACCCGCTGTTCTCCAGCCTCCGGCTCGGTGACGGCGTCCTGTTCGCGCACGAGTTCGAGGGGCAGGCGCTGCGCGTGTCCCTCGCCGTGCTCTCGGCATGCGACGCGGGCCGGGTGACACCGCGCGCCGGCGACGAGGGACTGGGGCTGGCCGCCTCGCTGCGCGAACTCGGCGTCGGGACGGTCGTCGCACCGCTCACCCCCGTCCCCGACCGCTTGTCCCGGGAGATCATGGACGACCTGCACACGCGCCTGGCGGCCGGGCTCGACACGTCCGCGGCGGTGGCTGCCGCGGGTGCGGGAAAGGGAATTCTCGCGGCCTCGTTCACGACGTTCGGACGTCCGTGGAAAAAAAGTGTGGTGTCCCCTGTATCAGGGTCTTCCGTCGGTGCTCTTGAGCGGCAAGGGTAGAAACCACCTCGGGAGCATCTCCCGGGCCGACTCGGGGGGATCGGCCCGGGAATCCACCCTCAGGAGCGTCGTACTCGCGGCGCCGGGCTCATTCCTTTTGTCATGGTTTTCTGGGCGAAAAGCGCCGCGAGTACGATCTGCTCAATGATCCCGGACTCCGTGCACCGCCATGGCGACCGCTGACGCGCGCGGCCGCACGCTGGCCGTCTTCGGTCCGGGCAAGGTCGGCGAGGCGATCGGGCGCCTCGCGCTCGCGGCCGGATGGGACGTGCTGTACGTCGGGTCTCCGCGCCACACCTCGCTGCAGCCCTTCCTGGACGTGTCCGTCCCCGGCTCTGTCGCGGTCGGCCACGAGGACGCGGCGCGCCGGGCGGACGTCATCGTCCTCGCGGTCCCCTACGGCGCGGCACGCACCCTGCCGTGGCACCTGTTCGCCGACCGGCTCGTCGTCGATGCCATGAACCGGTGGCCTCCGGTCGACTGGTCGCGCACGCCGCTGCCGGAGCGGTCGACGTCCGAGGAGCATGCCCTGCTGAACCCGAGGATGCGCCTCGCCAAGACACTGAACCATCTGGGGTTCGGCGACCTGGAGGACGATTCTCTGCCGGCCGGCGACCCGCTACGCCGCACCCTCGCCTTCGCCACGGACCATGACCGCGACCGGGCCACGCTCATCGGCCTGCTCGACGATCTGGGATTCGATGCGCTCGACCTCGGCCCGCTCGCGGAGGGACGCTGGCTCGAACCCGGTTTCGCGGGGTTCGGCCGTGACCTGGACGCCGCCGGGTTCCGCGCGGCGATCGCAAAGTCTAGATCACTCTACGGAAACGGCTAGATATCGGCAGAGACGGGTAGCCCCGCCGCGTCACCGCTTGGCGAGACTCGTGATGACCCGGAAGGTGCCGAGCCCGGCGAACAGCAGGTACATGGCGACTGCGGGAACGTACCCGGACCAGATCTCGGGGTTGGCGATGTTGTCGATCGTGAGCGCCATCGCATCCGAGGCGAAGAAGCCCTCGTCGATCGCGTAGAAATAGATGTCGCTGCCGACTCCGACGACCAGCGCGAGCACGGCGCCGAGGAGGATCATCACGATCAGCGGGACAGCGCCCTTCCTGGGTGCGGTCTTCGCACCGACGCCGTACAGCCAGATCGCGGCGGCAGCCATCACGAAGCTCGTGATCGACGCGAAGAAGCCCATCCGCCAGATGATGGTCGACAGGACGACGCCCAGCAGGATCCCGCCGACCGCGAAGAGCAGGCCCGCGCCGACGCGTTCGGGGCCGGCGGGTGCCTGGGCGACCGGGACGCCCGGGGCGGCGTACGCCCCCGGAACCGGCGCTCCCGGCGCGGCGACGCCCTGCGGCGGGTAGCCAGGAGGCGCGACCGGCGGATAGGACCCTGCCGCGCTCGGCGGGGCGCCGAAGCCGGGCACGGCACCGCCCTGCGGGGCGGAGGGGTATCCGTCCTGCGGAACGGAAGGGTAGCCGCTCGGAGCGGCAGGCTCGTAACCGCCCTGCGGAACCGACGGATAACCGCCCGGGGCGGTCGGCTGGTAGGCGGAGGGGTATCCGCCCTGCGGAACCGACGGGTAGCCGCTCGGAGCGGCAGGCTCGTAACCGCCCTGCGGAGCCGGCGGGTAACCGCCCGGGGCGGTCGGCTGGTAGGCGGAGGGGTAGGCCTGGCCCGACGGCTGCGGCCAGGCCGGGTCGGGCGCGGAACCGGCGGCCGCGGCGTAGGGCGACGACGCGTAGCCGTCCGGCACTCCCGCCGAAGACGGCGCGGCATAGGGCGACGACGCGTAGCCGTCCGGCGCCCCCGCCGGAGGGGTCAGGGTCGAGGGACCGGTCGAGCCCGCCGCAGGCTCGGTGGGGCCGGCGACGGGGGCGGTCCAGGCCGGGGCGTCCAGCGGTGCCGCCCCCAGGCCGTCGGCGGACGTGCGAAACGCGTCGAGCGGCGGCGGAGCACCGTCCGCGGCTTCGGGAGTGAATCGCGCGCCGGTCGTGGCGGGGTCATCGGAGAAGGGCTGCTGCTGCACATCGTCGGGCACGAGTTCCCCTTTGAATGGGTGGACCTGAGGGGACAATACACGTTCTCAGAGCCGGAAACCCCGGTCCCGTGGACAAGGAGAGGTCCCGGGCGGGCAGAGGGGCCGGCGCCGGCGGCGCCCGGCATGCGAGGAGGGGATGCTCCACGGTCGCCGTCGGGGACGCCGCGATCATGTCGCCGTTCCGAGGTGCGGGAGGGTCGTCCCGGCGCGCCGGGACGTTGGGACACTTGGCGGAGGGCCTTTCGGCCGCCGACGTCGCCCGCACAGAAAGAGACCCCTGGATGACCACGCACCCCGCTGTGTCCCATGTCCTCGATCCGGACACGCTCCCGGCCGGAGTCCGGCCCGCCTTCGCCTCCGTGCTGCGCCGAAACCCCGGCGAGACGGAGTTCCACCAGGCCGTCTACGAAGTGCTGGCATCCATCGAGCCCGTGCTGCGGGAGGAGCCGTCCTATCTGGGCGACGGGATCCTGGAACGGCTCGTCGAGCCCGAGCGCCAGATCATCTTCCGCGTCCCGTGGGTGGACGACGAGGGCCGGGTCCACGTCAATCGCGGCTACCGGGTGCAGTTCTCGTCGGTCCTGGGGCCCTACAAGGGCGGTCTCCGGTTCCACCCGTCGGTGAACAGTTCGATCATCAAGTTCCTCGGGTTCGAACAGATCTTCAAGAACGCGCTCACGGCGCAGGGCATCGGCGGCGGGAAGGGCGGCTCCGACTTCGACCCGCACGGGCGCAGCGACACCGAGATCATGCGGTTCTGCCAGTCGTTCATGAACGAGCTGTACCGGCACCTCGGCGAGCACACCGACGTCCCGGCCGGCGACATCGGCGTCGGCGCGCGCGAGGTCGGGTACCTGTTCGGCCAGTACCGCAAGATCACCAACCGTCACGAGTCGGGCATGTTCACCGGCAAGGGCACCGGCTGGGGCGGCGCCGAGGTGCGTACGCAGGCCACCGGGTACGGCACCGTGTACTTCGCGCAGGAGATGCTGCAGGCGCGAGGACTGTCGCTGTCAGGGCGGCGCGTCCTGGTGTCGGGGTCGGGCAACGTCGCCATCTACGCCATCGAGAAGGCCCACCACGTGGGCGCCCTGCCGATCACCGCCTCGGACTCCTCCGGCTGCGTCGTCGACGAGTACGGCATCGACGTCGAGCTGCTCAAACAGGTCAAGGAGGTCGAGCGGCTGCGCATCTCCGCCTACGCCGAGCGCCGCCCCGGCGCTCGCTTCCTGCCGGGACGCCGCCCCTGGGAGGTACCCGGAGAGGTCGCGCTCCCCTGCGCGACGCAGAACGAGCTGGACGGCCGGGACGCCGCGTCCCTCATCGCCAACGGGGCCCTGGCCGTGGCGGAAGGGGCGAACATGCCCTCCCTGCCCGAGGCGGTCGACGCGTTCCAGGAGGCCGGGGTGCTGTTCGCGCCGGGCAAGGCGGCCAACGCCGGCGGCGTCGCGACATCGGCTCTCGAGATGAGCCAGAACGCCGCACGGCAGCGCTGGACGTTCGCCGACTCGGAGCAGAAGCTGCGCGACATCATGTCCGCGATGCACACGGCGGCGCTGGAGGCGTCCGAGACGTACGGCCGTCCCGGCGACTACGTCGTGGGGGCGAACTGCGCCGCCTTCGTCAAGGTCGCCGACGCGATGGTCGCCCAGGGCGTCATCTGAGGCGTGCCTCCTGGAGCCGTGGCCGGGTGAGCTCGGCACGGAACCGCTGCACAGGCCCTACGCGTCGTCGGGCTCCTGCCGGGGCTTGTGCATCATGAACCGGAGAGCGGCGAAGCGAAGCAGGGTCGCCGTCGCGTTCGCCACGATGAGGACGAAGACCTCGGCTCCCCGGCCCGCGGCGGGCGCCAGGCTGTGCAGGGCCCACAGCGAACCGCTCGTGAGGCCGAGCGCAGCCGCGAACGCCAGCAGACCGCCGAGCTGGTGCGCGAGCGCCCCCTCGCTGCCGCGGATGCCGAACGTGAGCCGGCGATTGGCGGCCGTGTTGGCCACGGCCGTGACCAGCAGGGCCACGAGGTTCGCCGCCTGGGCCCCGACGACGTCGCGCAGCAGGAGGTACAGCACGAAGTACGCCACCGTGGACGCGACCCCGACGACCCCGAAACGGATGAGCTGCGACAGCAGCCCCACCGGCGTCGCCGGCGCCGGGGCCGACCGCCGCAGGGACGCACGCACCCGGTCGAGCGGGACGCGTCCGGACGTCAGTCCCGTGAACAGCCGCCAGATGCCGCGCAGGTCCTCGGTCGCCGTGGCGACGATGTCGACCGTCGAGCCCGGGTCGTCCACCCAGTCGACCGGCACCTCGTGGATGCGCAGCCCCGCGCGCTGCGCCAGCACCAGCACCTCGGTGTCGAAGAACCAGTTGTCGTCCTCGACCAGCGGCAGGAGCTCACGGGCGACATCGGTGCGAATCGCCTTGAACCCGCACTGCGCGTCGCTGAAGCTCACGCGCAGGGTCCCCCGCAGGATCAGGTTGTAGGTGCGGGAGATGAACTCGCGCTTCGGCCCGCGCTCCACCCGCGAGCCGCGTGCGAGCCGGGAGCCGATCGCGACGTCGGAGTGTCCGCTGACGAGCGGTGCGACAAGGGGCAGCACGGCCTTGAGGTCGGTCGACAGGTCGACGTCCATGTACGCGACGACATCGGCCTCGCTCGCCAGCCACACCTGTTTCAGCGCCCGGCCCCGGCCCTTGAGATCGAGGTGGACGGCCTGCACGGTGGGACGTTCCTGCGCCAGGTCCCGCGCGACGGCCCACGTCGCGTCCGTGGATGCGTTGTCGGCCACCGTGATCCGGTAGTCGTAGGGGAACGACGCGGCCAGGGCGTCGTCGAGACGCCGCACGGACTCGGCGAGGTCGACCTCTTCGTTGTAGACGGGGACGACGAACTCGACGGTGGCTGTGCGGGCGGACGGACGGTGGTCGCGGGCGGTGCCGTGATGGGTGACGGTCATGTCCTCGGATCACTCGCTCTCGGTGAGGTCGTAGACGGTGGTGGTGCCGACGGTCTGGGCGGTGAAGTTCTCCTCCACCCAGGTGGCGATCTCCGACGCCGCGTCCGAGCCGCCGTTCTGCTGGCCGCCGATCGAGCCGGCGATGTAGTAGTGGATCTTGCCCTCGGCGACGTACTGCGTGAACTGCTCCAGGGTGGGCGACGGATCGGAGCCGTTGAAGCCGCCGATCGGCATCACCGCGTACCCGGAGGCGAGCTGGTAGCTGGCGGCGTTCTGCGAGCCGGTGGTCGCGGCGACCCACGTGAAGCCGTCGGCGTTCTCGCTGAGCAGCGCCACGAGCTCCGAGCTCGCGTCGGTGCCGTTGAGCAGCCCGCCCATGCCGCCGCCGGTGCTCATCCCGTCCTGTCCGGTCGGTGCCTGCTGGCTGGTTCCGGTCGTCTGCCCGGAGTTCGAGGTGCCCGGGAAGCCGCCCTGGGGAAGGTTGCCCGTGCCGCCGGGCCCGCCCTGGCCTCCGGGCGCCTGCTGGCTGGTGCCGCCCGGACCGCCCTGGCCCATGCCGCCGCGTCCGCCGCCGAAGCCGCCGCCCGAGCTCGTGACGGGCCCGGCGGTGACGATCGAGCCGGTGTGCGCCGTGGCCGCGGTCTGGATCGAGTACGCCGTCGGGCCCGCGAGCCCGGCGGCCAGGGCCGCCACGAGGGCGGCCGATGCGAGGATGCGCGGCAGCCTGTGGGCGAGGACCAGGGCCGCGCCCGCGACAAGGCCGACCGCCAGCACGCCCCAGCCGAGCATCGCGTACAGGCCGCCGGCCTGCTGCAGCAGCACAACGGCCCAGATCGCCGAGCCGATGGCGGCGGCCGCGAGCGCGATGCGCGCGACCCAGCCCTGCCGGTGCGCCCACACGACGCCGCCGCCGAGCGCGAGCGTCCCGCCGATCGCCGGAGCAAGGGCGACGGTGTAGTAGTCGTGGTAGATGCCGCTCATGAAGCTGAACACGGCCGCGGTGATCACCAGCCAGCCAAGCCACAGCGCGACGCCGCCGCGCAGCAGCCGGTACCCGGCCGCCCGGTCGTCCTCCATGCCCTTCAGCCGTCGGCCGAGCAGCACGAGCGCGACGATCCCCAGCACGAGCGCGGCGGGGATGAGCCACGACACCATGCCTCCCGACACGTCGGTGAACATGCGGAGCAGGCCGCCGGTGCCGGTGCCGGGACCGGCCTGGTTGCCGCCGCCCACGGAGCCGACCTCGTCTCCGGTGATCCGGCCGAGGCCGTTGTAGCCGATGATCAGCTCGAGGATGGAGTTGTTCTGCGACCCGCCGATGTAGGGGCGCAGGCTCGCCGGAGTGAGCTCGACGACGGCGACGTACCAGCCCGATGACACGACGACGGCCGCGAACGCGATCAGCAGGTCGACGAGCTTGCGCTTCCAGGTTGCCTTGGTGGCGACGATGTAGACGAGGACGAGGATCGGCAGGATCAAGAACGCCTGCAGCATCTTCGTCAGGAAGCCGAAGCCGATCGCGACGCCGGCGGCGAGGAGCCACCGCCGGGAGCCGTTCTCGGTGGCGCGGAGCGTGAAGTACGAACTCAGCGTGAGCAGGAAGACCAGCAGCGCGTCGGGGTTGTTGAACCGGAACATCAGCGTCGCGACGGGGGTGAGCGCGAGGGCGGCGCCGGCCGCGAGCGCGGTCCAGTGCGCGAAGCGGGCCGGGTCGGACCGCGGGGCCACGCGTTCGAGCGCCGGCCAGCCGCGCAGGACCGTGCGGCGCACGGACGCGTACAGGACGGCGACGCTGCCGACGCCGAGCAATGCCTGCGGCACCAGGATCGACCACGAGCTCAGACCGAAGATCCGGACCGACAGGCCCATCAGCCACAGGGAGGCCGGGGGCTTGTCGACGGTGATGGAGTTGCCGGCGTCGGAGGAGCCGAAGAACCAGGCGACCCAGTCCTGGCTGCCCGCCTGGGCGGCCGCGCTGTAGAACGAGTTGGCGTACCCGTTCTGGTCCAGGCCCCACAGGTACAGGACCGCCGTCCCCACGAGGAGGGCGGCGTAGGTCCCGGCGCGGAGCCAGTCGCGGCGCCGCCTCGCCGGGGCCGGTTCGGCGATGGGCGCCGTCGGCCGGGCGGGCGGATCGATCACGGAAGCAGTCATGCCCACAAGAGGACCTCGGTGCCTTGTGGCAACCATGTGGGCTTTCTTTGACAAGTCTGTGAGCCGTCCCGTGGCTACGCTCCGGCCGGGTCGCTACGCCTGGGCCGCGATGCTGCCCGTCCCCCGGTAGCTTCCCGGCCGGAGCGTAGCTACGCCGGCGCGGCGCTGAGCCCCGGGATCGTCCACCGAGGGCTCATCCCGGCATCACGGGACGATGTGGCCCGCTGCCCGGTACAGCTCGTACCACTCCGCCCGGCTGAGCACGACGTCGGCCCCCTGCGCCGCCGCGGTGAGCCGCTGCGGATTCGTGGTTCCGAGCACGACCTGCATCTGCGCCGGGTGGCGGGTGATCCAGGCGGTGGCGATCGCCTCGGGCGGGACGCCGTACTGCGCCGCCAGTCTGTCGACGACCGCGTTCAGCTCGGCGAATTCCGGGTTCCCGAGGAACGGCCCGGTGAAGAAGCCCGCCTGGAACGGCGACCAGGCCTGGATCGTGATGTCGTTCAGGCGGCAGAAGTCGAGGGTGCCGATCGTCCGGTCGACCGACTGGTCGAGGGCGCCCATGTTCATCGCCAGACCCTGGGTGATCAACGGCGCATGGGTGATCGACAACTGGAGCTGGTTGGCCACCAACGGCTGCCGCACGTACCTCTTCAGCAGGTGGATCTGGGCCGGCGTGTGGTTGGAGACGCCGAAGTGGCGCACCTTGCCGGCCGCCTCCAGCTCGTCGAACGCGCGGGCGACCTCCTCGGGCTCCACCAGCGCGTCGGGGCGGTGGAGCAGCAGGATGTCGATGTAGTCGGTGCCGAGCGCGGCCAGTGATCCGTTCACGGCCTCGACCAGGTGGTCGTAGGAGAAGTCGAAGTACGGCCCGTCCTTCACGATGCCGGCCTTGGTCTGCAGCACGATCTCGGCACGTTGGGACGCCGTGAGCCGCAACGCCTCGGCGAACCGGGCCTCGCAGCCGTGGGCGGGCAGGTTGCCGTAGATGTCGGCGTGGTCGAAGAAGGTGATCCCGGCGGCGAGGGACGCGTCGAACAGGGCGCGCACCTCGGCGTCCGACTTCTCCTGGATGCGCATCACGCCGGTGACGATGGCCGGGACGACCAGGTCGGTGCCCGGCAGGGTGAAGGTCTTCATGGTGTTCCTTTGCTGGTGGTCCGGGTGGGTCAGGATTGCGAGAGGAGGGCGATCTCGTCGGCCGAGAGCGTCAGTCCGACCGCCTTCACGGAGTCCTGGACGCTGGCGGGGCGCGAGGCGCCGGGGATCGGGATGACGATCGGCGCGAGGGCGAGTTCCCACGCGAGGGTGACCTGCTGGGGACTGACTCCGTGTGCGGCTGCGATCCTCGCGAAGGCGGCGTGCCGGCCGCCGAGCGCCGCAGCGTTGCGGATGCCGCCCAACGGGCTCCACGGCAGGAAGGCGATCCCGAGTGTCGCACAATGCTCCAGTTCGGCGAGCGACGAGCGGTGGGCGGGGGAGAACTGGTTCTGCACCGAGACGAGCCGGCCGCCCAGGATGTCGTTCGCCAGGTCGATCTGGGCGACATCGGCGTTGGAGATCCCCGCCTGCAGGATGACGCCCTCGTCGAGGAGCTCGCGGATCGCGCCGATCGAGTCGGCATAGGGGACGTCGGGGTCGGGTCGGTGGAACTGGTACAGGCCGATGGCCTCGACGCCGAGCCGCCGGGCGGACGCCTTGGCCGCCTCCTTCAGGTGGTCGGGACGGCCGTTCTGAGTCCACGTCCCGTCGCCGGGACGCAGGTGGCCGCCTTTCGTGGCGACGAGGACCTCGGACGTGTCACCGCCGTAGCCGGCCAGCGCCCGGGCGATCAGTTCCTCGTTGTGCCCGACCTCGCCGGCGTGCAGATGGTAGGCGTCCGCGGTGTCGATCAGGGTGACGCCGGCGTCCAGCGCGGCGTGGATCGTCGCGATCGAACGGTCGGCGTCCGGTCGTCCCTCGATGGACATCGGCATGCCGCCGAGACCGATCGCGCCGACCGTCCGGGAACCGAGGACACGCTGAATCACGGGGAGCCTCCCTCTCGCGCTGATCGCAGGTCGGGGTCGCCCGCGCTGACTCCGTTCACCCTAGGAGCGGGTAACCTAGAAGTCCAACAAGTCTATTTCATTCGTTTCAGAAGAGATGCGCATCAATGGACCTGCGTCAGATGGAATACGTCGTCGCGCTCGCCGACGAGCAGCACTTCACGCGGGCGGCCGCGCTGTGCGGGGTGTCCCAGTCGGGACTGTCGGCCGCGATCCGCGGCCTGGAGAAAGAGCTGGGCACCGTCCTGTTCACCCGGACGACGCGTCACGTCGAGCCCACCGACGCGGGCCACGCCCTGTTGCCGTATGCCCGCGAACTGCTCAGCCGGGCCAGTGCGGGGCGCGATGCTGTGGTGCGCGCGACCCGCGCCCTGTCGGGACACCTGAGAGTGGGGGCCGAGCAGTGTCTCGGGGTCGTCGACGTCCCCGGCCTGCTCGAGCGCTTCCACCGGCGCTATCCCCAGGTGGTGATCCAGTTCACCCAGGCCGGGTCCTATGACCTGCTCGACCTGATCCGCGCCGGGGAGCTCGACGCGGCCTTCGTCGCCACGCCCGACCACCTCGGCGCACTCGACCGGATCGAGCTGGCGCGGTGTCCGATCGTCGTGCTGAGCCCGCCCGAGCACGCCCTCGCGGCGCAGCCCCGTCTCGCCTGGTCGGACCTCGACGGCCTCGACTACGTGGACTTCCACGAGTCCTGGGCCGTGCGCTCCCTCAACGACGAGGTCTGCCGCACGCACGGTGTGCACCGACGGGTCCGATGCACGGTCAACGACAGCCACACCCTGCTGGATCTCGTGCACCGCGGCCTCGGGGTGGCGATGGTGCCTCAGACCATCGCGTCCAAGCCTCAGGCCGCCGACCTGGTGGTCGCTCAGCTCCCGGCCGACGCCGGGCCCGAGTGGGTCGTCTCGGCGGTCACCGGTCCGAAGAGCGCGGAGACCGCCGCCGCCGTCCATCTGCTGGAGTTGCTGGACATCCCCTGCGCGACGTGAGCGCTGCGGGCCGACCTCCTTCGCCCTGCCCACAGCCCTGTCCACACCTGTGGAGAACTACACCGGTGTAAGTCTCTGCTCAAGCGCCGGTGCGGTGGATCAGCCCAACCGACAAGGCAGCTCGATCTGTTGGATGTCGTCGCTCGAACGCAGCACCTGAATGATCGCCGGTGCGGGCTTCGAGAACAGGTCGGGAAGATCGGTCTCACCGAGGGATGCGTCGAGATGGAACGCCAGTTCCTCCTGGCGCAGGTCGAACTCGGCGTTGACCCCCGGCTTGTTGCCCCGCACATCCAGACGGTGCCATCCTCCGTCGAGGTGCACTGCGACCAGCCCGTGGAGCACGAGCCGGCTCTCGCTGCGCACCAGTTGGTAGCACAACCCGGTCGGGATCCCCGAGAGACGGTAGAGCGCCGCTGCCAGGTGGGACTTGGCGTAGCACAGCCCTGTGCGGTGGCGCAGCACCTCGCTCGCGATCAACGTCACTGTCGTGTCGCCCGCATCAAGCGAGTGTCGGATCTCGTCGCGGACGAACAGGTAGATCGACCGTGCCAGCGCCACGGGGTCACGGATGTCCCGGACGATCGCAGCATGAGCCGAGCGCACCTCGGCGTGATCGAGGTCGATCACTGCCGAGCCGCCCAGGTAGGCCTCGAGGTCTCCACACTGGGCCAGAAGGTTCACCACGCCCGGAGACTATCAACGCCCCGCCGGACCACTTCTCCTGGGGGCCCTGCTGCGGGGCTCCCGCGACGTACGGCCTGTCTCTATCCGTACGCGCCGACCAGTTTGACGCTAATTTGGGGGAACTGACAAACTGTCGCTATCCCCAAAGGAGGTCCAAAGTGCAGGCGCCGATCACGTCGACCCTGAGCAGGATCGAATCGGGCGCCGCCAGCGGCGGCGACCTCGAGGGAGCGCACCTCGATTTCAAGACCGAGGGATCCACGCTGAAGGAGACTGCGCAGGACCTCGCGGAAGCCGCGCTCTGCTTCGCGAACGCGTCGGGAGGAACGATCGTCGTCGGGATCCACGACAAACGAAGAGGCGACGAGGCCTTCGTCAGCACCGAACTCGACCCGGCGATCATTCGAGCGAGGATCTACGAACTGACTGAGCCACCCCTCACTGTGGAGGCCGAGGCGCTGCAGTACAGCGGACATCGTCTGGTCGTGATCAGGGTAGGCGAGGGACTCGCCGTCCACACCACCAGGAAGGGCGCCGCCACCCGCCGGGTTGAGTCACAGTGCCTGCCCATGCGGCCCGAGGAGATCGCCCGGATCACGGAGGAACGGCGCGGCGCCGACTGGAGCGAGAACAGCAGCGGGCGCGAGATCAGCGAGGTCGATCCTGTGGCCGAAACGGTCCTGCGCTCCTACCTCACGACTGCGGGAAAGGAGCAGCAGCGTCGTCTGGCGCCCCTGGAACTGCCGGCTGTCCTGCAGGAACTGGGCCTCCTGGTCACAGGGGCGACCACACTCAACCATGCCGGGGCGATCCTGTTGTGCGGCCCCAGAGCCGGAGAGAACCACGAAGTGCTGGTCTACCAGCACCGCCGAACAACAGCCGGGGAGTCTGACCTGGTCCGCAGGTGGCAGGCACCGTCCTTGATCGCGTTCCGGGAGTGCCTGGAACTCATCAGTTCGCGCACCACCAGCTACCCGCTTACAACGAGTACCGGACAGCAACTCACCCTCAGCGACTTCAGCCCGGATGCCATCCGGGAAGCGCTCGGAAACGCCCTGATCCACGGTGACCTCCGCGGACGCAGGCCGGTGACGATCGAACACTCCCCGGAGCAACTCTCCATCACTTCACCGGGGCCACTGGTCACCGGGATCACACCGGCGAACATCCTCACGCACGGTTCCAAGCCAAGGTTCAGGGCGCTTGCCCGGGCGATGCGCAGCATCGGGCTCGCCGAGGAACTCGGTCAGGGCGTGGATCGGATGTACCGCGAAGCGGTCAAGAGCGGCCAGGACACCCCCTCCGTGGCGGTGATCGACGGAGATGCCCCCGAGACGGTCGTGCAGTTCAAGGCCGGCCCGCCGAACACCAGACTCGCCCGCTTCCTCGCAGAGATGCCACCAGACGAGCAGAACGACACGGATGCCCTTCTCATCACACACCTGCTGTGTACCCGGAAGTCGGTGTCGGCCACCGAGGTCGCGCCCGTCATCCAAAGGAGTGTCGAGGATGCACAGGCTGCCCTGCACAGGCTCGCGGCAGGAGACGCACAGATCCTGGAGGCCACCACCGGGACCGTGGGCCGCCGCAACCCCCGCTACAGATTCACGGGACCGAGTCTCGCGCGGCTGGGTTCGGCCGTCGCGTACAGCAGGCGCAACAGGTCCGACTCGGATCGGAAGGTCATCGAGCACATCCGTGACTACGGCACCATCAACAACGCGACACTCCAGCGGCTCTTCGATGTTGATGTCTACGCCGCGAGGGACATGCTCCAGGAGCTTGTGGGGCGCGAGATCCTCGTCCGCGTCTCCTCACAGACACGTGGCAAGTCCGTCCGATACGGCCCTGGGCCGCGCTTTCCCACCAAGGCCACCAGGCGAAGAGGCAAGGCGGAGCCGCAACTTCCGCTCGACGAGTAGGCGCGGTACGCCCCGTTCCCCACCCGCGGCACGCCACCCGCGAAGCGGCTGCCAGAAGGGTGCTCGGGCCAGTGTCATAACGTCACGAGTCTCGGAGTCTTTACCCGCCCCTCATCTCAGAATCCCCAGCCTGAGCGTGTTTCTGTGTCGGATTCGCCGGGGCCGGACAGACGGCAGGCTATTCTGAACGCCTTCAGTGAACGCATTCAGGAGGAAGCGTGGCGACGAGATCGCAGGCCCGCGCCGCAACGGTCGCGAAGGTGACGGAGGCGGCCTCGAAGATCTTCGCCGAGCAGGGCTACCGGGCGGCGACGATCCCGCTGATCGCGAAGACCGCCGGAGTGTCGGTCGGCACGGTGGCGAGCGTCGGGTCCAAGGACGACCTCTTCCTGCGCAGCGTGGAAGAGCTCTCCACGGCGAACTCGCTGGCGATGATCCGCGCGGCGTCGGCGGCGTCGACCGTCACCGAGCGGGTGTGGGCCTATACGGGGAGGATGGTGGAGGTCTCCATCGCGACGCCGGGCCAGATCCAGGACTACTTCGTGGCCTACCTGCGGTCGTCCGACCACGAGCAGAACCTGGCCCGCGTCCACGAGGTCACCGACGCGCTTCGCGGGCTGTTCCCCGACGACGGGCTGCCGCCGGAGGAGTCGCCCGCCGCGTTGGCGGCGTCGGTGATCTGGCTGTCGTTCTCGGCGCTCTGCTTCTCGCTGGCGGCGTCCTCCGTGCCACCGGATACGGCGCGCCGGCTGATGCGGTCGATCGTCGAGGCGCAGTGTGCCCCGTTCGACGCGGCAGAGCGGGCCGCGCGGTGAAGGTCACGCTGGTCAGCTATGGCAGCACGGGCGACGCTCTGCCGCTGGTGGCGCTCGCGGCCGGGCTGGATGCCGCAGGCCACCGGGTGGTGACGGTCGGCGACCAGGCCGGTGCGGGCCTCGCCGCCCGTCACGGACTCGAGTTCCATGCCCTGGCCGGCAGCTTCCAGGAGTTGATGGAGCCGGGGCGGCCCGCGGCGCTGGCCGTCGAGGCGGGCCATTTCACCTGGAAGTCGCTGAGGGACTACGACGCCCACGACCGGGCGCGGCTCGCGCTCATCCAGAAGGTCGCCCGGGGATCGGATGTCGTCGTGGCGATGCCCACCGCGCACTATCACGCCCTCGCCGTCGCCCGGGACATCGGGGCCCGACCTGTCCTCGCGGTTCTGCAGCCCCTCGCGCCGACGCACGCCATGACGCCCGCCGGGGCGGGGCTGCCCTCACTGCCCCGGGTGCTCAGACGTCCGGCCGGCAGGCTGGTGCAACGGGCCGGCTGGCTGAACGCCAAAGGCCCGCTCAACGACGCGCGCCGGGCGCTGGGCCAGGCTCCCGTCGAAGACCCCACCCGCGACGCCTTCACCCTCTGCGCCTGGTCGCCGACACTCGTTCCGCACCCCGACGACTGGCCCACAAGCCGATTCGCCATCACCGGACGCTGGCACCTCCCCACGCGCCACGGGGAACCGGACCCCGCCCTCGACGCGTTCCTCGACGCCGGCGAGCCCCCGGTCTATGTCGGGTTCGGTTCCATGCAGGGCTTCACGGGCATGCACCGACTGCTGGACGCCCTCTTCGCGGGCCTTGCGCCCCGGCGCATCGTCCTGGCGTGCGGCTCGGGCACGCCGAGCGACGAGGACCTGCCCGCGGGCGTCCACCGGGTCGCCGGTTTCGTCCCCCACGACTGGCTGTTCCCGCGCTGCGCCGCCATCGTCCACCACTGCGGTGCCGGCACCGCCCACCAGGCGGTCGCCGCCGGCGTCCCGTCGATCCCGGTCCCGATCTCGATGGACCAGCCGTTCTGGGCCGACCGACTCCACCGACTGGGCGTCGCCTCAGCCCCGCTGAACCCCCGAAAACCCGGCGTCGAACTCGTCCGGCGAGCCGTCGCGGCGGCCGAGTCCCGGCCCGTGAGGCGCCACGCCGCCGAGCTCGCCCGGCGCACGGCGGACGAAGACGGCATCGCCGCCGCGATCCGACAGATCGAACGACTCGGGCACTGAACACAGCACCCGAGGCTCGGCGCCGCGAGCGGCGGAACCGGACGACGCCTCGGGCAGGCCGCCTCAGACGGCCGTGCCGATGCGCTCGGAGAACTCGACGAGCCGGTTCGAGAAGCCCCACTCGTTGTCGTACCAGCCGAGCACCTTCACCTGGTTGCCGACGACCTCCGTCAGGGGAGCGTCGAAGATGGACGAGTGCGGGTTTCCGACGATGTCGGCCGAGACGAGAGGGGCCTCGGAGTACTGCAGATAGCCGGACAGCGGCGCCGTGGCGGCGGCCTCGGCGAAGGCGGCGTTGATCTCGGCCGCTGTCGCGGTCTGCCGCACGACGACGGTGAGGTCGGTGATCGAACCCACCGGCACCGGCACCCGCAGGGCAAAGCCGGTCAGGCGTCCGTCCAGCGCGGGGATCACCTTTCCGATCGCCTTCGCCGCACCCGACGACGTCGGGATGGTCGACACCGCGGCGGCGCGAGCCCGGCGGAGGTCGGAATGGGGGGCGTCGTGCAGCCGCTGATCGCCGGTGTAGGCGTGGACGGTGGTCATCAGACCGCTCTCGACGCCGAAGCGGTCGTTGAGCACCTTCGCCAGCGGCGCGAGCGAGTTCGTCGTGCAGGAGCCGTTGGAGAAGACGTCCGAGGCCGTCGGATCGAGGGTGTCGTCGTTCACGCCGAGCACGAACGTGGGGACGTCCCCCTTCGCGGGCGCGGAGACGATGACCTTGCGGGCGCCGCCACGAAGGTGCGCGAGCGCCGTGGCGCCGTCGGTGAACCGCCCCGTGGACTCGATCACCACGTCGGCACCGTACTCACCCCACGGAATGGCCGCAGGATCGGCCTGGGACAACACGGTGATCCGGTTGTCCCCGACGCCGATCACGGTGCCGTCGACGGTGACGCCGTCCAGGTGGCCGGAGATCGAGTCCCACTCGAGCAGCGTCGCCAACGTGGCGGCATCGGTCAGGTCGTTGACCGCCACCACCTCGACATCGGCCGCGTTGGCCAGCGCGGCGCGCAGGTAGCTTCGACCGATCCGTCCGAAGCCGTTGATCCCGATGCGAACAGTCATCTCACACTTCCTTCGTTTCGGTCGCGGCAGGCGCCGCGACGCGGAGAGCGGTCGTCGGCACGGCCGCTCGGAGCAGGTCCAGGGCACCCGCACAGGCGGCCTCGAACGGACCGGGGTCCTGCGCCGCGATCGCCAGCACATAGCCGCCCTGGATCGTCGCCGACAACGTGCTGGCCAGGCGATCCGGATCCAGGTCGTCGCGAAGCTCCCCCCGTGCCATCGCGTCCCTGATCACCGCGGCCAGGCCCTCGTGCACCGCCTCGAACGCCGCGGCGACCGGGGCGAGCAGGCCCGGATCGGCCGCCACCAGCGGATCCTGCGTCATCCGCCCCACCTTGCAGCCCCGGAGCGCCGCGCGCGGACGACGCAGGTAGGCGGTCAGCTTCGCCAGGGGATCGCCCGGCGCCGTGAGCAGTTCCTGCGTCGCCGGCAGCAGGTCGGCGCAGTTGCGCTCGAGGGCCGCCAGGGCGAGGTCGCGCTTCCCCGCGAAGTGGTGGTACATGCTGCCCTGGCCGACACCGGAACGCTCGCGCACCTCACGGGGGCTGGTCGCGGCATAGCCGCGCTCCCACATGAGGTCGCTCATCGCGACGACCAGACGCTCCCGGGAATCCACGCCCTCACTGTACCTACCTCCAGGTACAGACTCAACTCGTCCCTGCGCCTTCGGCCGTCCGGGCCGCCTTCGGCTTCCGGGCGGTGACGGCGAACTTCCTGCCCTGGTAGCCGTACTTCCAGTGTTCGAGGTTTCGCCGGCTATTGCGATACCGATCCGCGCGGATGCGAATGTCCACGTACCCCGCCTCTTCGAGCAGCCTCCGATCCAGACGCGGACGCTCGGCGTGCACGGCGGGAAGCTCCGAGAACGCCGATGCATTCCTGTCGCGGCCTTCCGTGGACGACCTCTTGCCTTCCGTCAACCGGATGAGTGCCCGGGACAGCGTCTGCCACGCCGACAGACGCGGAGATCGGCGCCCGCGCCGGTAGTCGCCGTCGTAGACCGCCAGGACGCCTCCCGGTCGAAGGATCTCAAGCCACCGCCGGTAGGCGGCCGCCGGATCGTACAGCGTCCACACCACATCCCGGGAGACGATGGCGTCCATCGAATCGGTCTCTTCGCGCTCCAACAGGACGGCGTCTCCGCGGTACAGATGGGCGTCGATTCCCTGGCGGGCCAGATGGCGCGCGGCGGATCGCACCATCTCCTCGGACCCGTCGACGCTCGTCACTCGATGCCCGAGCCTGGCCAGGATCACCGTGAAGAAGCCAGGACCGCAGCCGATGTCCAGCACATCCGACGACGGACGTCCGACGACGGACGACAACTCCTCGGTCCAGTGGCCCACATCGGCGCCGTTCGACAGTTGGCGGCGAACGATGCGGTCGTAGTCCGACGCGCCGTCGGACCACAGGTCCTCCAACTCCCGACTCATCGCGTCCTTCGTCCGCCCCGAACTCTCGGCACCGCGGGGCACACGACGACGGCGACTCATCGGATCCCCGCCACGACATAGTCGTCGAGGTGCTGCCACACCGTCCCGACCTCTGCGAATCCCGCGCTACGCAAAGCCTCCAGATGGAATCCGAGACTGACCGGCATGACGCCGCCGCTCTCGGCCCAGACCGTCGAGCGCCGGGCGACGGCCTCGGCGTACGCCGGGGCCGCAGACGCCGCTGCCCACCAGTCGTCCCAGGTGTCCACACCGTCGCCGAAGCACCTCTGCTGCTGCTCACGATCATCGGCGGCGGCGACCCGTCGCAGCGTGGGGTTGGACGTCGCGTCGTACAGCAGATCGTCGCCGTTGAGAAACACCCCGCCAGGAGCGATCAACGGGGCCAGCTCGCCGTAGACCCGCGCGAGGACGTCCGGGCTCAGCCAATGCAGAGCCGTAGAACTGATGACCGCGTCGAAGGGCCCGTCGACCGTCCTCACCCACTCCGGGGTGTCGAGATCGCCTTCGACAACCTGCACCTGCGCATCGGACGCGAAGACATCGGAGGCGATCGCCAGCAGGAGAGGATCCTTGTCGAGCGCGACGACCGTCGAAGAAGGGAACCTCTCCCGCACGAGCCGGGTCAGCGACCCGGGGCCGCTCGCGAGATCGAGCACCCGGGCCTGCGGGGGGCATAGGTGCCCGATCACCCGGGCCATGACGTCGAATCGCCCGGCTCGCTGGCGAACATAGGCGGTCTGCTGAGCATCCCAGCGGTCGAGGAGGTGCCTGGGGGTCGGCGGAGGAGCGAGCGGAGCGGCGTGGGTCATCGGGGACTTCCTTCGTGAGCGAGCAGGTTCGATGTGACGTTGCGGTGTTCGGCCAACATGAGGTGAACGCGGCCGTCAGGCAATGGAAGGACACACACCGGCACGTGATAGACCGGTTCGAGATTGTGCGCCGTGAGGACGTCGGGTGGAGGCCCACAGGCGACTGTCCGCCCCCCGTCGAGCAGCAGGACCTGGTCGCAGTAGCGAGCAGCGAGGTTCAGATCGTGCAGAACGACGATGACCGTCGCTCCCATCTCCCGGACGGTCCCCAGCACCTCGTGCTGCAGCCGAACGTCGAGATGGTTGGTGGGCTCGTCGAGCAGCAGGTGATCCGCGGACTGAGCGAACGCCCGGGCGAGGAGTGCCCGCTGGGCCTCGCCACCGGAGATCTGCGACATCGGTCGTTCCGCCAGATCCCCGATGCCCAGGCGGTTCAGCGCCTGCGCGCACACCTCGTAGTCGTCGGCTCCCGGGGCGGACAGCCACGACCGATGGGGCAACCGGCCCAGGAGAACCGTGTCCGCGACGGACAACGCGATCTCTGCATGCTCCGACTGGGGAACGACGGCCAACCGGCGTGACACCTCTCGCCGGCCGAGCCGGGCGAGCGGCCGGCCGTCGATCTCCACGGTTCCCTCGATGGGGGTCAGGGAGCCGTACAGGAGCCGCAACAGCGTCGTCTTGCCGCTCCCGTTCGGGCCGACCACCCCGAGTGTGCGACCCGTCGGCACCTGAAGGTCGACCCGATCGACAACGGGCCGCCCCCGGCGGGTGAACACGAGTCCGCGGGCCGTGATCACGGCAGGTCGTCGAGCGCCGAGGTCAGCTTGCTCACCCCCGCGATGGACAGCGGTGTCGGCGGGTCGGTGAACGGGAACTGCAGTGCGATGATCCGGTTGTTCTTCACGGCCGACAAGGCCTCGACTCCCGCCACGGCGCGGAAGTTCGCCATGGCTGTCTCCGCGGTCCCGTCGGAGAACAGCAACACGACGGTCTCCGGGTTCTTCTGCAGCAAGTCCTCGATATTCACCTCGAAGACCCGATCGGCGGTGTCGGCGTAGACATTGGAGAGCCCCGCCGCCGCGAAGACGGGGGTGACCATGCTCGCGGCCCCGTACGGGTAGAGGGTTCCTCCTCCGGTCGGAACGTACAACGCGACAGCGCTTCCCCTGTCCGTCGACGTCGTCGGCACCGTGGACGTCAGCTCGCTGATTCGCTGTTCGGCCAGCTCGGACTTCCCGAGCAAGGTACCGAAGGTGCGGAGCTGCTCGTACACCAGGTCGAAGGTCGCCGCGCCGGAACTCTGCGTGCCGGCGTTGTCGCAGTAGGCCGGAGGGGAGTACAGCGCCACACCCGAGGCCGCCAGTGTCTCTCGGTCCACCGCGTTCTCGGGAGCGAGCACGAGATCGGCTCCGGAATCGAGGATGGTCTCGATGGAGATGATCGATCCGCCTGTGGACCCGGTCTCGGTGGCGACGAGCCGGATGCCCTTGAGGGCGCTGAGCACCTCATCGGAGTAGACCCCCTCGACGGGCTCGGCCGTGCGCGCCACCACGAGATCGAGAGCGTCGAGTTCGGCGAGGATCGCGATGTCGTCGTTGTTCACGATGAAGATGCTCGTGGGCGCCGCGTCCAGGGTGACCTCGGCTCCGCAGTTGGTCACTGTCACGGGAAAAGCGGCGGCCCCTGACGACGGGGACGACGGGACGGCGACGGGGCTTCCGCATGCTGTGAGGACGATGGCGATCCCGGCCAATGCGGCTACAGATCGAAATCGGTTGACCATTGTGACTCCATTCAATGCGTTGCACGGCGAACCATGGCGCTGCGCCGTGTTGTCTTTTTCTGGTGGACGAGGGCCAGGAGGAACGGTGCCCCGACGAGGCCGGTGATGACCCCGATGGGCATCTCCTGCGGAGCGAAGAGCATTCGGGCTCCGACATCGGCGAGGACGAGGAAGGCCGCCCCGAGGAGAGCCGAAGCGGGGATGAGCACGCGGTGCCGGGATCCGACCAGGGCTCGGGCGAGGTGGGGGATGACGAGTCCGACGAACCCGATGCTTCCCGCCCCGGCGACAACGACTCCGACCGCCAGCGACACGACGAGCATCAGCACGATGCGCGCCGTCTGTGGTGTGACTCCCAAGGTGAGAGCCGCCTCGTCCCCGGAGGCGAGGACGTCCAGGGTGCTGGCCTGCGCGCCGAGAAGGACGAGGACGACCAGGCCGACCGCCGAGGACAGCATGGCCGTGGACCAGTGGACGTTCGCCAGGGAGCCGAGCATCCAGAACATGACGGATCGACTGGACTCTGCCGAGTCCGACGTGAAGATCAAGAAGTTCGTCGCAGCGCTGAGCGCGTAGCCCACGGCCATCCCGGCCATGATCAGCCGCATGGGGCCACCTTCACTGCGGGATCCCGCGATGGCCAGAACCAGCAGGGTCGCACCCAGAGCCCCGAGGAAGGCTGAGCCCGACAGCAGGAGGGCTCCGCCCCCACTCCCCGCGAAGACGACGATGGCGATGGCCGCTCCGGTGGAGGCGCCGCTGTTGACGCCCAGGATGTAGGGGTCGGCGAGCGGATTGCGGACCATCGCCTGCAACGCCGCGCCCGCCATGGCCAACGTGGCGCCCGTCGCCATCCCCATGATGACTCTGGGGACACGCGTGACCCACACGATCGTGTCGGCCGTCACCGACCATGTCCGTTCGCCGGGAGCCGCGATGAGGTGGTGGCCGATGATCCGGACCACGTCGGGCAACTGGATGTAGGCGGGACCGATGCCGGCCGAGATGAGGGCGACGAGGACACACACCACTGCCGCCACGATGAGGAGAAGGGCGGATCGCCGATGGTGAGCCTGGAGCACCCGCCCGGTGATCTCCGGAGCCGACGAGCCGGCGGAATCGGTGATCTCGTCCGCGCGTGGGCCCGACATCGGCGTCCTTCCCGCTGCAATACGCGGAGAAGCCGAGGAGGCCTACCCGTGTGTTCGCGACAGCGTGTAGTGATGAAGCTCTTGAGGAGGGTTGGTCCGACTCATCGACAACGTCGATCTACGGTTGCGCGTCAGTGCCGGGATTAGACCGGCTTCTTCCCTCCGCAAGATATGAAGTTTCAGCAGCGACGCTACCCTCCCTGGCCTGACCGGCGCGGCCGTTACCCGAAAATGAGGGATCGGCTTGCCTCGTCACGGCCGGGTCCAGACGAACCCGCTCACGGTCCGATCCCGTGCCGCTCGACCTGATTCCGCGCCGCGCCTCCACTCGCGAGACGGTTGCGGCACACCATCCTCGGCACCGGGCGTGACTTTCCGCGCCGGATTCGGCTGCGCAATGGGAGCGCCGAACGCTCTGGAACTGGCGGTTTCGGGCGGGTTTCCGGAGGTTTGGGAGCGTTCGGCGCCTCGTCCCGGCCGTCGGGCAGGCCGGGTCCCGGGGCTGGCCGGCCGGCGCGCTGTGGCTCTTCTACCGCTCGTCGACGGGGTCGTAGGTCGGATAGCCGAGCGATGTGGCCGCGGCAAGCATGGTGGTGTCGTGGCTGACGATCGTCGCGTCCAGGCCTGCGGCGATCACGGACCCGAGGTGGATCGCGTCAAGGGTCGTGACGCGGGGCTGGATCGCCTCGGCGGCAGCCAGCACCCCTTCGGTGATCGGCACGAGGCTCAGGGCGTCGAGAACTTCGTCGCGCCGGTTCACCGGCAGTCCTTCACGACGGAGAACCCGGGTGAGTTCTGTGCGAAGGATGCGCGACGAGACCACCAGATGCTCGTCCTGGGCGGTGACGTCGTCGACCCAGGCGGCCGCCGAGGGCGAGTGGCCGAGCAGCGCCCGCAGCGCGACCGACGTGTCGAGGTAGAAGATGGTCACCGGTCGCGCTCGTCTGCGAGCAGTTCGTCGACCGAGGCCGCGGTGCGCACCTCGTGGGCGGGCAACTCCGCGAGCTTCGAACCGGTGCGTCGCTTGCGGGGCAGCAACTCGATCCCGTGTGCTCGGGGAACGATGCGGGCGATCTCGCGGTTGTGGCGGGTGACTCGGTAGACCTCCCCGGCTTCGACGTCAGCGAGCATGGCCGTCGGATTCTGCCGCATCTGGCCGACCGTGATCGTCTTCATGACTCGTTCTAGTCCGAATGTCTACCTAGATCTACGACGGCAATGCGCTCTCGGCCGGGCGTCGCGACGGCCGAATCACAGTGATGTAGTTCTCCACAGGTGTGCAGAACTCGGTGGACGGGCGATCACCGCTGGGCGGCACCGATGGCGTGCAGGTCGTCCAGCACTGCGCGGACCGCCGCCCGGGCGAAGCGATCGGGACGTCCGAGGGCGAGGATGGAACGCTCCGAGCGGACGTCGGTGAGCGGGATCGTGACGAGGTCGGGGCGTGGACGCGTGGTGAACCGGGGCAGCATCGCGCACCCGAGACCGGCGGCCACCAGCGCCTCGACCAGCCGGTTGTCCCGGAGCCGCTGCACGACGTTGAGGGCGGCGCCCGACCGGTTCTCGATGGCGATCCGCACGGTGTCGAAGGGAAACCCGAGGGGGACGCCGATCCAGTCCTCACCGCCGAGGTCGGCCGCGGTGAGGCCGACACGACCGGCGAGCCGATGGCCGACCGGGAGGGCGACATCCAAGGGCTCCCGGACAAGCACCTCGACCGCCACGCGATCGGCCCAGGGCGGGACGTCCGTCAGGCTGTGCCCGATGACGATGTCATGATCGGCGGCCCGCGTCGCGAAGTCGGCCTCCGATACGTCCTCGTCGGCCACCTCGATGCGGATCGGCGAGTCTGCCCTGCCCATCAACAGCGGCGGCACGAGGTACTCCGCCGCGCTCGGCAGAGCCGCGACGGACACCGCGCCGGCGGGCTCATCCTGCAGTGCATCCAGGTCCCTCTGCACCTGGGCCAGGGTCACCGCTACACCCACCGCGCCGGCAGCGAGCACCTGGCCCGCACGGGTGAGCCGGAGCCGGCGGCCGTCCGGCTCGACGAGCGGGACGCCGAAGGCCCGCTCGGCCGTGTGGAGCTGCTGGCTGACCGCCGACGGGGAGCGGAACGTCGCCTCGGCGACCGCAGTGATCGTGCCCCGGTCGGCCAGTTCGCGAAGGAGTTCGAGATGCCGCAGATCCATGAAGGAAGCCTAAAGGTACCCTTCGCAATAGTCCGCTTGTCCTTCACCGAAGGATCCACCAGGATCAGCCCCGTGCCCCTCCGTCACCGCCTGCTCGCCGTCCTCGTGGCCGTCATCTGGGGCGTGAACTTCCTCGCGATCCACGCGTCCCTGGAACAGTTCCCGCCGCTCTTCCTCGTGGCGCTGCGCTTCGCCCTCATCGCCGTCCCGACGCTGCTGCTGGTGCCTCGGCCGGCGGTGCCCCTGCGCTACCTCCTCGGCTACGGGTTGGGGTTCGGGGTCGTCCAGTTCACCTTCCTCTACGCCGGGATGGCAGCCGGGATGCCGACCGGACTCGCCTCGCTCGTGCTGCAGGCGTCCGCCCCGTTCACGCTCGTGCTGGGACGGCTGCTGCTCGCCGAGAACGTCTCGGCCCGCGCATGGGCGGGGATCGGGATCGCGGTCAGCGGACTGATGGTCGTCGGTCTCGCCCGCGCCCAGGCCGCGGCGTTCGTGCCGTTCCTTCTGGTGCTGCTCGGAGCGGTCGGCTGGGCATTCGGGAACCTTGCGAGCCGCCAGGCCAAACCGCCCAACCCTCTGCACCTGACGCTGTGGATGTCGGTCGTCGTCCCGGTGCCGATGCTTGTCCTCTCCCTGCTCGTCGAGGGACCGGGACGCATCGCCGCCGCATGGGCGGGGGCGTTCGACGCCCCGGCCGCGCCCGCGTGGCTCGGGCTGGCGTATACCTGCATCATCGGGACCGCGGTCGGGTCGGGCATCTGGACGTGGCTCATGGCCCGGCACCCGGCCGGCGTGGTGGCTCCCTTCTCCATGCTCGTGCCCGTCGTCGGCATGCTGACCGCGGCCCTTGCCCTGGGAGAGGTTCCCGGCGCGCTGGAGGTCGCCGGAGGCGTCCTCGTCGTCACCGGTGTGCTTGTCGGAGCGCGACGCCGCGCCGGACGCCCCACGCCGGCGGCGACATCCGCACCGCCCGACACGGTCGAATCGGTGACGTGACGCCGTACCCCGGGTCAGGACGCGTCGCGCAGCGCGTCGAGCATGCCGAGCATCAACCGCGACGGTTCCTCGGCGACGCCGGCTGGTGTGTCATCGACGTCCGGGACGCTCGACGCGCGTCGTCGACGACCAGGGACGACAGGTGGGCCCGAGGTCATCCGGAGACCTCGGGCCCACGTGTCGGAACGGGGGAGGAGAGGTCCCCCGCGCCCCGGTCACCCCTTGGGGAAAGGCTCCCGAGGCCCGGACGGGCAGCGTCGCTGCGCTGCTGTCGGTCCGTCCCGGCGCGACACCGGGCGAGAGGGCCGCTCCTCAGGAGCAGCGACCCGTGGAATGTGCCTGGCGAGCGAAGCGATGACGTTCATGCGCAGGAAGCGGCGCCGCTGTATCCGCGTCAGCTCGACCGGTCGTAGAAACCGGAGCGCTCGAGGTGGGCCACGGCGTCCTCGCGCGAGGAGACGCCGAGCTTGTGGTAGAGCGACCGGATCTGTGTCTTGATGGTGTTGACCGACACGAGCAGCGTTCCGGCGATCTCGGCCATGGTTCCCTGCCCGCGGAGCTGATGCGCGACGAGGGTCTCCCGCTTGGTCAGGCTGGGAGGGACGGGGAGGTCCGTCGGGACGGTGATGAAGGAGGCCAGCGCATTCGCGCTCAGCTCGTCGATATCGCTCGCGAGATGGGGCTGCCGGGCCCGGAGTCGGGCGAGGAGTTCCTCCAGGTCACCACGGGGCACGATGCTGAGGGGGACACCCGTCGCGCCGGTCGAGCGGTAGAGGCTGAAGGCATCGGCGAGGGCGGCATCCGCGGCGGCGTGATGACCGAGACGGTGGTTGGCGATCGCACGCTGCAGCAGCACCGGAGGCAGGGTGCGCAGGCAGTGGTCGGTGCCCAGCCGCATGCATCCATCGGTCGTGACGAGCGCCTGCCGGTCGTTCCCGAGAAGCAGGTACGCCGAGGCGCGGTGGACGTCGTAACACAGCGCGTGCCCAGGGGACGACTCCCTGCCGTCCAGCAATTGGAGCACGCGCTGCGGCTCGCCACGGGCGGTCAGCACCGTCGCGACGAAACCGGTCGCGAACCCCTGCACGATCAGGGGGATGCGTAGCTGATCGCTGCTGTTGGTGACCCGGGTGATCGCGGCGAGGGCCTCGCTGTGCCGGCCTCGGATCAGCAGCTCGATCGCCTCGGCATAGCAGGCCATCGCGACCCACGCCGGGTCTCCGGGCTGACCGCGCCGGAACCGTTCCGCGCAGGTGACGAGCGTGTCCACGTCGAGGGTGTCATAGGCGTGCAGGACCTCCCCCACCAGGAGCAGATAGGCGGTCGACGTGTTCTCCCAGCCGTGCTTCCGCTCCAGTTCGTGGGCGGCGTTCGCCGACTCCCGGGTGAGGCCGAGTTCGCCGTTGAGCGCCCTGTTGACGGTCAGCAGTTCGAGGGCGCGAAACAGATGCGCATCGTCACCGGCCGCCCTGGCGTACTCGGCGGCATTGCGCGCGCACGCGCTGCCGCGTCGGGGCAGGCCGAGGGCCGCGTATGCCTCCGATGCCGCAGCCCAGCAGGCCGAAAGAGCGGCGTCGCCCAGATCCGCCTTGCGCGCGGCCGGCAGGAGGGCGCGCTCCGCGTCGGCCAGCGCCACCGCCTCGTACACGGCATTCGCACGGGTCTTGACCAGGATCATCGCCGCGGTGACCCTGCGTCGCGCCCCGTCGCCGAGACCCTCGAGATCGGCCGGAACGGCGGCCACGAGCTCGTCGTGGGCTGCCCTCGACGCGACCGCCCCCGGCAGCGCGGCGGTCAGCACCTCGACGGCGGCCCGCACCAGCGTCTCGGCGCGGGGGTCCGGATCGTCCGCGTGGGGGCCCGGCAGGTCCGGGACGTCGCCCGGCTCGGATCGGCTCGTCACCGGCTCGTCACGTGTCATCCCGGCTCCTTGTCCTCCGCGCACGACGGTGGTGAAAAGACGCCGGGTCCAGCAGGAAGACCGCGATGAGCAGGAGGCCGGCCGCAACCACCGTGAGGATTCCGCCTCTGCTCTGCAGCACGAGCGCGACGTTCCCCAGGTACGGGACGTGCCACATGTATCGACCTGCCTCGGAGACCGTGTACGTCGATGAGTCCGGAGTGCGGTTCGCATCGCCTTGGAGCGTGAGCTCGTAGCTCCCGGAGTCGCCGGGCTCCATCGCGACGATCCGGTGCGTCACCAGGCCTCCGACCCGAGGTCGCTCGACAGTGACGACGTCACCGACCGCGAGCTCGGCGGCCGGAACGGTCCGGGTGAAGACCACCGAACCGGTGGGGATCGCCGGCTCCATCGAACCCGAGATCACCACGAGCGGGCGCACGCCGACCAGGAAGGACACCCCGAAGGCGACGAGGCACACGACTCCGAGCGCTGCCGCAAGGGTCAGGATCACCGAGCGCACGACCGACCACACCCGCCAGGGCAGCGACAGGCTCCCCCGGCCCTCTTCCGCGCTACGCCGCGGTGTGTCGACCCGGACGCGGCCCGGATCGTGCTTCACCACACGCTCACGGCGCAACGGACTCCGCATCGAAGTGCACGGCCAGCGCCGACTGGCCCCCGTTGTAGTCCTCGACTCCGCTCGCGTCGAGGTACGTCACGGTCAGGGAGACCGTCTCGTCGCTGCCCGGAGCGCCCGCGTAATAGGTGTCGCCCGCCGTCAAGGCGGCCGAATCCCGTTTCGCGAGCTCCCCGATCGACCCGGTGGCGTCGGCCAGGGTCGCGTCGGTGAACACGTAGGTCCCGCCCGACAGCCTCGCGGTGAACCGGAGGAACGCCGTGATGTTCGGCGCCGACCCGACGGAGCCGTCGCCGTTGCGGACCCTGATGGTCATCGTCACGTCGGCGTCGAACGAGGGCGAGTTGTTGAACACCGGGATCTCGGTGGTGACCGAATGCCCCGGCACGAGGCTCTCGGCGCCCTCGACGTCCCAGTCCACGCCGGCGGGGCCGTCGGCCTGGACGACGGTGTTGTCGGGCAGGACCACCGCGATGTCGAACCGGTCCTCCGATCCGATTCCCGACCCGCCCAGGTTCAGGTTGGCCATGTCGGTATAGGCGGCCGAGGAGACGGCCATGCTGGCCACGACCGCGACGGCCCCGATCAGGCTCAGCCCGGACAGGAGGCGCCCGCCGGCCCGCGTACGTGCGGAACGCTCTCGGTCCATCCTCATGAATCTCCTCACTGTGCCACCACGCTCAGGCTCGGACTGGTGATCTGGCGGTTGCTGTACTGCGATCCGATCGGCAGCCCGATCGCGCCCTGCGGGTTGTACCCGCGCCCCCAGAACGTGCCGTCGGACTTCTGCCAGATGTAGTACCCCTGTCCCGCGGCGTACTGCACGACGTTGGTGTCGATCTGCGTGGGGAGCTCGGGGAACTGGCCGTAGTCATCGCTGGCGCCGTAGCCCCACAGCGAACCGTCGTTCTTGCCCAGGGCGACGCCGGTGAACGAGAACTGCATCGAGGTGATGCCCGACAGGGTCGGGACGATCGCCGGCGAGATCGGCGCGCCGCGGCCCGTGCGGGACGCGTCGGTGCGGCTCCAACTGAGCACCTGTCCGTTGGACAGCAGCGCGCCGCCCATGTTGATGCCGCCGTCGATCGCCACGATGTAGGGATCGCCCGGTGCGACGTTCGCCTTCATCCACGAGTTCAGCGCCGTCAGCTTGGTCGCCGTCGCTCCCGCGTTGCCCGTGCCGTACGGGAGGCTGCTGCCCCCCGTGCCGCCCCAGTAGTAGACGTCGCCGTTCTCCAGGATCACGAAGAAGTTCGTGTAGGCGCCCTTGAGGTACACCGGCTTGTTGCCGGCGACCGTCGGGTCGGGCAGGCCCGTGAGCTGGCTCGCGCCCGCACCGCTGTTGCCGCCGTACCCGGTCGAGGAGCCCCAGTGCCAGACCGTGCCGTCGGCGCGGATGCCCGCCCCGGCGTACTCGGTCGAGCTGATCGTCATGATCTGGTCCAGGACGGCGCCCGTCCCGTCCCAGGCGCTTTCGATCCGCAGTTGCCGCGGAAGGCCGTCCGAACGGGTCGCATCGGTGCCGTTGCGGGCGTTGTATTGCCCCCAGCCCCACACGTGGCCGTCCTTGTCGAGCGCATTGGCGTCGTAGATCTGGCCGGTGACCTGTCGCACCGTGCCCTCGGCGATCGGGACCCGTTGCGGCGGCTTCTGCACGCCGGGATCGCTCGCCCCGCCGTTGATGTTGAGACTCGTCAGGCCCCACACATAGACGTTCCCGTCGTCGGAGAGACCCAGTCCCGTGTCGACCATGCGGGCGTTGCGGGAGAGGCCGACCTGGAACTCCGGCTCGGTGCTGACCTGGAGGGACGCGGTGCGTGCGTGCGTCGTGTCGACGTAGCCGGCGGCCGTCAGGGTGATCCCGCCGCCGGCCAGAGCGACCGCGCCCAGCGTCAGGGCGATGCCGGCGACGGTGGTACGGGACCACTTCCCGGTCCTCTTCATGACTCGGTTCCCTTCGCGCGCGAGCGGACGGTGAGGATGATGCCCGCCAGGATCAGCGCCGCCGCCAGCACGATCAGAGCCACGCCGACGTTGGCGCCGGTGAAGGCCAGGTGGCCGGGACCCTGGTGCGGCGCCTCGGACGGCGTGTCGACCGAGGTGACGAAGCGGAGCGTGAGCGATCCGGATACGCCCTGGTAGCGGTTGTCGGCTTCCGCGGGAAGCTCGACCGAGCCGCTCAGCGAGTACGTGGCGCCCGCAGGCAGTCTCGGGAGCTCGACCGCCGAATCGAGCAGGCCTCCGACCGGCGCCGCGTCGATCAGCACGCCGGACGCGTCCCTGACCGTGAGCTCGAGGGGGGTGGGACCGGTGAAGAGCACCTGCCCCCCGTCGCCGAGAACCTGAAGGCTCAGCGGCAGGTCCCCGTCGGTGAGGTTGCGCACCGACATCTCCCATTCGCGGGTCTCGCCGGGTGCGGGGACCGACAGCACGACGGTCGCGGGGGTCGAGTCGATCAGGTCGGTCGGCGCTCCCTGCGCGGCGACAGGTGCGAGCACCGTCAGCACGAGCGACGCGAGTCCGACGGACACGGTGCGTGCCCAGCTCCGGGGGCTCATCGGCTCTCTCCTTCCACCTGCAGGCCGACCTGCGTGGTCTTGCCGGCGTTGCCCAGAGCGGTGCCGGAGGCGAGGACCGCGGACACGCGAATCGTGTGCTCCTCGCCCGGCTCCACGTCTGTGATCGTGAGCCCGGCGGCGTTCACCTCGGTCGACGTCAGACCCGTCAGAGACGCCGTCGGGCTGCCGTCGAGGTAGATCGTGAAGCGCAGCGCGGCGAACACGTCGTCGGTCACCGGATCGGGATCGTAGAGCTGGATCGACAGGTCGCCGGCCACGCCGGGGTCACGATTGAGCACCGTGGCGTCGAACACGACGGGATCGGTCTCCGACAGCGCGGTCCCGGAGGTGAGCGACAGGACGACCGCCGTGGCCCGCGTGTCGGCGTCCTGCAGCACGTCGTCGTCGTCGTGGATCGCGATGTCGAACCTGTTCGGGTTGCCGACGCCGGAGCCCGGCGAGCCCGTGCCGAGGTTGACGACGGCATGGTCGGTGAACGCCGCGCTCGTGCTCGCGACGCCGAGGACGATCAGGGCCGAGGCCGCCAGGACGAGGCGCGTCACACCGCGGGGACGATGGGTCTTGTCGGTCATGCGCTGGTCCCCTCGAAGTGGAATTGCACATCGGTGCTGGCGAGCTGCCACCGGTTGTCCACCGAATCGGGCAGTTCGATCACGACGTCCAGCAGCAGGTGGTCGCCCGAACTCACCGGGTGCGACCACGTATAGCTGGTCAGGTCGGGGGCGGGAACCCGGTCGAAGAGCACCGTGCTGCCGTCGCGGACCGTGAAGAGAAGCTGGTCGTAGAGTTCGACGAAGTTCCCGGTCGCCGGGTCGGTCTCGGACCCACGTGGCTGGGGGTCGGAGATGGTCAGCGTCATGTGACTCGCCAGGCGGGGGCTCGCGTTCTTGGCGGCCACGCGCACGTCGAGCGAGCTGCCCGGGGCCATCACGATGTCCGTGTCGCCGTTGGCGAGCCTGATGCGGAAGGGCTCGACGTCGCCTTGCTCCCAGACGTCCTCGGCGGGTGTCCAGGTTCGCGTGCCCGCCTGGCCCGCGACCATGATGTCGAAGGTGTTCGACGATCCGTCCAGCACCACGTCGACGTCGCTGCGATCAGTGATCGCCGCGGCTGTCAGCAGCGCCCCGACGGCGATGATGCTCCCGGCGGCGGCCGTCAGTCGGCGCCAGCCTGTCCATGACCTGCTCATGGTCGCGTTCCCCTCTCTGCGGATTCGCGTCGCCTCTCATGAGGCGGTCCTGGGCGGGGGCCACCTGCCCAGGACCGCCTCGGGAGGAGGCTGGCTCAGGGAGCGACGGACGTCGCGTCGAAGTGCGCCTGAACGTAGGACACCTGGCCCTGCAGCGCGTTGTTCGCCGCTTCGCTGCCCTGGTCGGGCAGGGTGATCGCCACCGTGAGGACGCCACCGTCACCGGTGACCCAGGTGCCGAGGTCGTAGTTGACGACCGTGTCCTGGTCCACGTTCGTCACCAGCGGGGTGCCGTCGAGCTCGATCGTGTAGCGCAGCGCGGCCGCGATCTCCGCATCGGACGTGTAGCCCGGGCGGTCCTGCAGAGAGAAGGCGATGGCGGCGCTCAGCACGGGGCTCTCGTTGCGGAACGGGATGTCCACCGTGACCGTGTCCCCGGGGGTGATGAGGTCGGCGCCGGGCACCTTGATGTTGACGCCCTCCGTGGTGTTGGCCTCCTGCCACTCACCCGGGATCGGCGTGCCGTCGGCCGCAGTGTTGACGACCTGGATGTTGAACCTGTTGTTGCCGCCGATGCCGGAGTCGTCGGTCCCGTTGCCCAGGTTCAGGTTTGCGAAGTCGGTGAACGCGGCGGCGGTGGCCAGTGCTGCCACCGCCACGAGGGTGCCGACCGCAGCGAGCAGGCGATTCAGCCCCCGCTTCCGATTGCGCCGTTGGTTGATCATTGCTGCTCCCCTTTTATTTCTCGATGACGATAGGCGGGCCACGAGGGCTTGCCGTCACGCGAACGGATTCGGGAGCGAAGCGACCCGCAGGACGGTTGCAGGTGTCCAGGACATCGCTGCTCGGCCCTTTGTGAGGCTTCTGTTCGTTGGCTCCCGATCGGGTGTCATTGTCAAGCGCATCCCCCCGCACTCACCGTGCAGGCCCCCGAACATTGAGTGCAGCTCGGAGGACCATGAGTGCGTGGGCGGCGCTGTGAGGCGGTTGTGTGAGCGGAACCTCGATGGGCGTTGAGTGCCCTCTCCCCGTCGCCCATCGGCCTCCTTTTCCGGCGTGAACCACGAACGACGCTCAGAGCTGAACCGAGCGGAAATCGTCGCGTCCGGCCAGGCGGAGCTTCTTCAGCGAGCGGTGGACGTGGTTCTCGATGGTTCTCCGACTGACCCCCAGCAGGGTGGCGACCTCCTGGTTGCTGCGCCCCTCCGCCACGAGACGGACGATCTCCTTCTCACGGCCCGAGAGAACAGTCGTCCGGCGATGGTGTGTCAAGGTCGCCAGCCACTGAGAGAGGTCCTCGCCGACCAGGTCGGCCCGCTCGCGCTCACCGAGAGGTGCCTCTCCCCGCTTCCGGCGTTCGCCGTCCACGAAGTCCAGCACGGCTGCCGCCAGCGGGGGGGACACGCTCAGCGGCGCGTCACGCGCAGCGTCCGTCACCGCTGCGAGGTCGCCACCGGCCAGAGCCTCCTGGACCGCGACGATCCGCGCCATCAGCGGTGCCGGGCGAACGTCCGCCACGGCCCGGATCGCCTCGATCTGCCGCGGGCTCGGGATCGCCGAGAGCTGGCTCCAGACCACCAGCGCATTGTGCAGGCGGCCCTCACGGGCGAGCCGCTCACCCTCGCTCCAGATCAGATCGTCGGCCTCCTCGTCCCTGGCGTCGAGCCGTGACAGGTGCGCCCTCGCCATCTCGCGCGGGGCATCGACCGTCCTCAGATGGGTGACCGGGAGGCGCTCCAGCTCCTCGGCGAGGAGGCGGCTCGCCCCGGCGCTCTCGTCGTTCATCGTGTGCGCCGCCGCGAGGATCAGGAGGTGCTGGTAGAACCCGCTTCCGACCGGTCCCGCCGGTCCGAGACGAAGCACCGCGAAGACCAGCGAGCCGGCCGCTTCGTTCATGCCCATCGCGACCAGACTCTGCGCCAGGCCGACCGCATAGACCCGGATACCGGTCTGGTCGAGGTCGTCCAGAGCCTGCGCGAGGCGCTCCCGGCTCGCCGAGAAGGACTCGTGCACGCGCCCGAGGGCGAGCAGCACCTTGTGGTACACCCCGTCGAGGAAGGTGCACATGTCGCCGAGAACCCATTCGGGACGCAAGGCCGGATCCGACAGGCGCAGGGCCAGATCGAATCGTCCGGATTCGTGCAGCGCGGTCGCTTCGAGCACATAGCCCAGGGAGCGCGTCGGCTCCTCGGCCGCCGCCGACAGCGGAATGACGGAGGCCAGGTCGGCATCGCCCTGCGGCGTCGGCGCCGACGCGAGGACGGCGCGGACGATCGCGTTCACCCTCTCGATCGGCCCGTCGTCGTCCTGATTCTGGGCGGCGAAGTCCTCCCACTCGGGGGTGTCCTCACCGAGCCATTTGATCCAGCGCACCTGCAGCAGGCGGAATCTCTCCGTCAGGCCCGCGTCTCCGTGCTCCCGCGTCGAGGAGAAGACCTCGCGGGCCAGCTCTCTCGTCGGACGCTGCAGGAGGATCCCGAGATAGTCGACGGCGTCCTCGACGCTGCGCGAGCGCCGCCACCGGTCGCGCGCCTCGACCTCCTGGCGGTGCGAGACGTCCTGGACCATCGTCATGATCTCGAGCGCCCGCCTGCGGAACTCGCCGCGGTGCTCGGCGTCGGGCGACAGCAGCAGACCGAGCAGGTCGGGCGGTCCACCGATCCGGTCGCCGGCGGCGCCTGCACCGAGGTCCAGCCCTTCGGTGTCCGACTCGACCGCCCGGGAGCGCAGCGCAGCGGCGAGGGCGGGCGGGCTCACCGACATCACCGTGTGGGGAGGTCTGCCGTGTGCGATCACCCGATGTCTCCGCACCAGCCGCTCCAGGGCTTCGGGAGGGATCAGGTCGGACAGCTCCGACGGGCTGGCCGGCCCCATCACCGACAGCGCCACGAGCCCGCTCACGTCCGAGGCGGACAGCCGCGCGCAGAGCAGGTGGGCGACAGGATCCAACGGGATCGCCGAGACGTCTCCGGTCAGGCTCCACACGCCGTCCTCCAGCCGGATCACGTCGGCGACCCGACCGGCGTCGAGGACGGCTGCCGCGACCGAAGGAAGCCCGGCCGACTGCGCCAGGAGCGACGAGACCAGACGGGCCTCCACCGGCCCACCGAGTCTCTCCTCGACATGAGCCATCATCTCGGAGTACCCCATGGCAGGCACCCGGATCTCGGCCGGCCCACGGCTCGCCACCAGTCTGCCCAGATGCGGATCCCCATGACGCACCAGGTCGAGCGCCGTCGTGGCGACCAGCAGGGCGTGTCCACGCCGCAGTGTGCGGGACAACTGCTCGACGGCACCCGGGCTGAACTCGCTGAGGTCCTCGACGAGGACCACGGCGCGCCCGCCGGGGCGCGGCACATCGATGTCGCGTTCGGCTCGCCCCGGCCTCTGCGCGGCGCGAGGCGTCGCTCCGGCCGTCCCGTTGCCCATGTCGTCCAGGTCCAGTTGACGAGTCACGAACCCCTGGGCCTCTGCGACCCCCGCGACCTGACGCAGGAGGGCGGATCCTTGAAACCCGTCGTCGCACCGGATGAGGACGTCCCTGCCGGACTCCAGCCAGCGCACCGCGGTTATCGACGGGCTCAGCTCATCGCTCATGTCTGCGTGGGCCCTCCGTGCACCCGCCGTGCCTCGTCGGGCCGGCCATGGCGCCCCTTCCGCCGAGCGGCTCCGCATCGGTTCGGGGCAAGGTCGGCAAGTGCCGCTTGAGGGTCGGGGGACCCTTGCCGGGGGGCCAAGTGACCCTTGCCGACCTTCTGAGGTCCAGCCGCGTATCGCCAAGGTTGTCGTCCGCACGACCGATGGGAGGACACCGCCGCTGCTTCCAACCTGCGCATCGACACGCCAGGGAGAACCAGTAATAACGGTAGCCAGAGCCGGGATATCGGAGTACGACCCGTGAGCGAAGCGCGGCCTTTTGAGCGCGTTTCTGATCGATTCACCATCCGAAACCTCCCAATTGAGTATGCCCTCATATCACAGTGAGTAATCATACCGGTATCTTCCGAGTCGATCGAACCGCCACCCCCCTCACGAACGACTCTGCCGTGCCGCGTATCCGCGTGATCCCAACAATTCTGCGCATCTTCGACCAGTAGGTGAATTGACCAGGTGAATGACATGGTGAAGTGAGTAGTGAATTTCCGGAAGGTCTTTCCAAATATCCTCCCGGCTCAGTAGGCGCGCCGGTCTCCTCGACCAGGGCCGGCGCAGACCGCGAGCGATGCCGTGAACCGCGGTGGCGCGAACTCGCGCAGCTTGCCACAACCGGGATCACCGTGCCGACGGGGCTCGAGGCCCGCCGCTGGGACCACGCGCGTCACGCCGCTGCGGCCCTCAGAGAGCTCGCGCGAGCACGCCGGAGGGCAGGATCTCCTCAGCCCTGATCGCGCAGGTACTTCCCGAAATGCGGCACCGTGAAGGAGACCGCGCCCCGGGCGGCGGAGTAGACGAGTCCCTTCTTGATCAGGCTGTCGCGGGCCGGCGACAGGGACTGCGGCTTACGCCCCAGCCGCCCCGCCACGTCCGCCGACGCCACCGCCCCGAGGTCGTCGGCGGCGAGCTCCGCCATCGCCCGCAGATAGTCGCGCTCACCGGGCGTGGCCCGCTCGAAGCGGGATCCGAAGAAGCCCACGGCGAGGTCGGCCTCGGCCTCGGGCGCCCCGGAGCGGACGTCCTCGACCGTGATCGGGGATGCCGCCGCCAGATCCCAGACCACCTTTCCATAGGCCTGGATGAAGTACGGGTAGCCGCCCGTCAGCTCGTACATCGCGTCGAGCGCCTCCGGCTCGAACGCCGCATCCTCGTTCGCGGCGGGGACGCTCAGCGCGAGATCGGCGGCCGCCCGGTCGAGCCGGCCGATGCGCTGATACGAGAACAGCCGCTCGCTGTAGGACTTGCTCGCCGAGAGCACGGTCGGCACATGGGGCAGGCCGGCGCCCACCACGATCAGCGGCAGTCCCTGCTGCCCCAGTTCGTGACACGCCGCGCACACCGCCGACACGTCGCCGGGCCCCAGATCCTGCATCTCGTCGAGGAACAGCGCCACCCCCGTGCCATGGTCGGCCGCGAGGCCGGCCACGTCGGTGAACAGCTCCACGAGATCGATCTCGATGTCCCCCGAATCGGCACGGCCCGTTACCAGCGGCGCGCTGATACCGGCCTGCCACCGCTCCGACGGCTTCGCGCCGGGCCGCGCCTGTCTCTCGACGAACGCCTTGACGGTGCCGAGCACGGCCTGCGCATCGGCGTGGCCGAGCTCGCGGATCGCCATGTGGATCGCTGCGCCGAGCGGACGGCGCAGGTCCGCTCCCGGACGCGCCTCCAGCTTGCCCGTGCCCCACCCCGCCTGCACGGCCGAATAGCGCAACCGGTTCAGCAGCACCGTCTTGCCCACGCCACGGAGCCCCGTGAGGACCAGCGACCGCTCGGGTCGTCCCTGGGCCACCCGCTTCAGGACGACATCGAACGCGCGCAGCGTGTCGTCGCGACCCGCCAGTTCCGGCGGACGGGCGCCGGCGCCCGGGGCGTACGGGTTGCGGATCGGATCCATGCGAGCAATCTATGCGGCTGTCTAGCCGATTCGGCATACATCGGCAGCGAGTCGCAGCGACGCCGTCACCAGGGCGAGGTCAGCGACCGAGCAGCTTCGAGAAGTCCACGACGTCCTCGAACTCGTCGGTGGGCACCCGCCGCGGCAGGCGGTCGAGGAGGTCCAACAGCTCACCGGCCGCCCGGCCGATGCGCCCGGACAGACCGGTGCTGGTGCTCCCCCAGTCGGCGGTGGCGGCGAAGACCCCCGTCGGAACCGCGATCGCCTTGAGGTAGCGGAACAGGGGCGCCATCGCCTGGTCGACGACGAGCGAATGCCGCGGGGTACCGCCCGTCGCCGCGAGCAGGACGGGCTTGCCGGCCAGCGTGTCCTCGTCGAGCGCATCGAAGAACAGCTTGAACAGGCCGGAGTACGACGCATTGAACACCGGCGTCACGACGACGGCCCCGTCGGCGGCGGTCATATCGTCCAGCACACCCCGGAGGGCGGCCGACGGGACGCGCGTGAGGAGGTAGTTCGTCAGATCGGTCGCGTGCTCCCGCAACAGCACGCTGGACAGCGTCAGATCCGGCCGGCGCTCGGTGAGTGCTGCGGCGAGCCGCTCCCCGAGAAGCTGGCTGGACGACGGGACGCTCAGCCCGGCGGTCACGACGACGATGCGGGTCGATTCGGACATCGCCGACAGTGTACTCAGCGCACGCCGCCGGACGAGGCACCTGTGCGTGGCCGCATCACGGAGCGGCTGTCAGCCCTGGACGATACCCTCGGAGGACGAAAGGAGTGTCGTCATGCGTCGTCGCCCCGCCACCGTGTTCGCCCTTGTCCTGGCGTTGCTGCTCGCCGTCTCGGGCTGCACGTCGATCGGCCTCGGGCCGCGACCGGACGTCCCGACCGCCGAAGCGGGCACGCTCGCGTCGGCGCTCGGAGCCGGCAAGCTCGACGGCGTCACGCTCGTGGACTCCGCCGGAGCCCAGGACGATCTCACCGCCGCCCTCGGCACGATGGGCGCGCTGCCGAAGGTCACCGTGGGCACCATCACGGTCTCCGACGACAGCTCCGGGTACATCGCGACCGCCGACCTGACGGTCGCCTGGACCTTGCCCGGCGGCGACTGGTCGTATCAGACCCAGGCGGTGCTGGAGCACGACTCGGAGTGGAAGGTGCGGTGGACGCCGGCGATCCTCCACCCGCAGCTCACCGCGCAGACCCGCCTGGTCCGCACACAGGCGCTCGGCGACCGGGGCTCGATCACCGACCGGAACGGCACGGTCATCGCCGGGCTGACCGACGGATACAGGATCGGGCTCGACAAGACGTACATCGGCTCCGGCCAATGGGAGTCGTCGGCCCGGGCTCTCGCCAAGGTGCTGGACATCAACGCCGACAACTACGTCAAGAAGGTGAAGGCCTACGGCGCGAAGGCCTGGGTGCCGGCCGCGACCGTCGCGGGCTACAGCGCCCCCGCGGCCATGTACGACGTGCCGGGGGCCACGGCCCAGAAGACCCGCGTGTACGCGGCGGCGCCCGGGCGCGCGAGCACCTTCGCCCAGCCCGTGGTGGGCGTCACCGGTGAAGCGTCCGCGGAGGTCGTGAAGGAGTCGAACGGTGAGGTGCTGGCCGGGGACATCGTCGGTGTGAGCGGGCTTCAACTGCTCTACGACAAGCAGCTCCGCGGCACGGCCGGGGTCAAGATCTCGATCGCGGCGCGGCCGGCGGCCACCGCCTCCGCGTCGCCGTCCGGCTCCGCCACGGCCACGGGACAGGCTTCGGCGACCCCCTCCTCGGCCACGTCCTCGGCCGGTGCCGCCGCGTCCGAGATTCCCGACGTCGTCGTCCTCGAACGCAAAGCGGTCGCCGGGACGACCCTGAAGCTCACCCTCGACACGAAGGCCCAGGAGCTGGCCGAGACGGTGCTCGCGTCGTCCGCGCAGGCAGCACTGGTCGCCGTGAACCCGAGCACCGGCGAGATCCTCGCGGCCGCGACCACGGCCGATTCCGAGCTGTCCATCGCGACGCAGGGGCGCTACCCGGCCGGCTCGACGTTCAAGGTGATCACCTCGCTGGCGCTGCTGCGCAAGGGCCTCACCGAACAGTCCACCGTCACCTGCAACTCGACGACCACCGTCGACGGCCGGACGATCAAGAACTACTCCGACTACCCCTCCAGCAAGCTGGGCTCGATCACGCTGCGGACGGCCTTCGCCGAATCGTGCAACACGGCGTTCGTGTCCAACTACGGCACGCTCGACGCCGCGTCACTCGCCGACGCCGCCGGCAGCCTGGGCGTCGGGATCGACTACGAGCCCGGGTTCTACTCGTTCTGGGGCTCCGTCCCGAGCCCGAGCGACCCGGTCGCCCGCGCCGAGGCGATGATCGGCCAGGGCGAGGTTCTCGTCTCACCGTTGTCCATGGCCGCGGTCGCGTCCTCGGTCGCGGCGGGAAAGACCGTCGTTCCCTCGCTCATCCCGGGGACGTCGGTGACGCCGACCGGCACCGCCCTCTCCGGGGCCGAGGCGAAGACGCTGCAGTCGCTCATGTCGGCCGTGGTCGACGAGGGGTCGGGATCGAGCCTCAAGGGCATCGTCACCGGCGCGAAGAGCGGCACGGCGCAATACGGCAGCGGCTCCGATCTGAAGACCCATGCGTGGATGATCGGGTACAAGGGGACATCGCTGGCCGTGTCGGCCTTCGTCTACGACGGCACCTCCGGCACGCGGACCGCGGGCCCGCTGCTGTCGGCCTTCGTGAAGGGGATGAGCTAGCGACCTCCGGGTCGGTCGCGTCCGCGAGAGCCCGGGCCTGCGACCGCGCGGACGGCTGCGTTCTGCACGCCGGGGGCGTCAGATGTTCGGGTCGTAGGACGGCAGGGCGGGGGCGCGGAAGCCGGCCTTCGCGAGGGCGGTGACGGACGCTTCGCGCAGCGCCCGCGCCGGAGCCCACTGCTGGTTGGGGGCGGTCCTCACACTCATCCGCAGCGTGATCTGCCCGGCCGAGATCGATTCGACGCCCAGGACCGACGGCGGGTTGAGGAGGACGTCGGTCCACTCGGGGTCGGCGGCGAAACTCTCGGCGACCCCCGCGAGGACGTCGATCGCCTTCTGGGTGTCCTGGCCGGTGGCCAGCGGGATGTCCACATTCGTGGTCGACCAGCCCTGGGACACGTTTCCGACGCGGAGGATCTCGCCGTTGCGGATGTACCACACCATGCCGTCGGCGTCCCGCAGTCGCGTCACGCGCAGGGTGACCTCCTCCACCGTCCCCGTCACGTCGCCGACGTCGATGAGATCGCCCACCCCGTACTGGTCCTCCATGATCATGAACACTCCGGAGAGGAAGTCCTTGACGAGGCTCTGAGCCCCGAAGGCGAGGGCGATGCCGCCCACGCCGGCCGACGCGAGCAGCGGGGTGAGCGGAATGCCGAGGGCGGACAGGATCATCAGGATCGCGATGATCCACACCACGAACGCGACGATGCTGCGCAGCAGCGATCCGATCGTGGCCGTCCTCTGCTCCACCCGTACCTGGGCGGACGTCGCGCCGCCGGCGTCCTTCTCGGCGCGGGCGCGGGCCTTGCGGACCATCTGGTTCGTCATCATCGAGATCGCCTTGCGCAGCAGGAGGTGCGAGGCGACCGCGAAGACCAGGATGATCGCGATGACGATGAGGGTGTCCGGGAAGACCCAGGTGAGCAGGGGGATCATGCGATCCATTGTGCCGGGCCGGGCCTGGGACCGCGCTGTGAGCGGGCGACGCGCGTCACTGCCGCCGAGCGCTCTCCTTCTGCCGGTTTCGGGCGGGTTTCCGCGAGTTCGGGAGCGTTCGCCGGGTGCGCGGGTCCGCCGAGCGCTCTCCTTCTGCCGGTTTCGGGCAGGTTTCCGCGAGTTCGGGAGCGTTCGGCGGGTTTGCGGCGCCGGTCACTGCCCCCCGGAGAGCTCCGGGGCCACGTCGCGCGCCGACCTCGTCGCCCCGATGCTCGCCACGACGACGCAGGCCATGGCGATCCACTCCACCGGCGACAGCCATTCGTGCAGCACGAGCAGCGCGGCGAGCGCAGCCGCGGCCGGCTCAAGACTCATGAGGATGCCGAACAGGTTGGGCTTGATGGACCGCAACGCCACCATCTCCAGTCCGTACGGCACCACCGACGACAGGACGCTCACGGCGAGCCCGATGGCGAGGACCTCCGGCGCGAACACGCCCGACCCCCCGGCGAGCACCGCCGGGACGACCATCACCACCGCGCCCAGGCTCGTCGCGACCGTGACCCCGCTGACGCCCTCCCACTGCCGGCCCGTCGCCTTGCCGAACAGGATGTACCCCGCCCAGCACGCCCCCGCCAGCAGCGCGAAGCCGATCCCGATCCAGTCGGGGTCGACGGGGACGAACCCGAGCAGCGCCACGCCCAGCGCGGCCAGCACGGCCCACAGCAGGTCGCGCACCCGCCGCGAGCCCGCGATCACGACGACGAGCGGTCCGAGGAACTCCAGCGTGACCGCCAACCCGATCGGGATGCGCGCGAAGCTCTGGTAGATCGCCCAGTTCATCCCCACGAGGCAGGCGCCGTACCCCAGCACCGCCGCCCAGTCGCGGCCTGCCCGGCCACGCAGCCGGGGGCGCGCCACCACCCACAGGATGAGCGACGCGAACACCAGCCGCAGCCACACCACCGCCGTCGGGGGGACGATCGCGAACAGCCCCTTGGCGAACGCGGCGCCGAACTGCACCGAGGCGATCGAGACGACGATGAGCCAGACCGCCGGGACGCGGGCGAGGAGGGCCCTGGCCCCGCCGGCGCCGCGGCTCACTCTTCGCCGAAACCGGTGACGAACGCTCCCAGTTCCTGCGCCTCCCCCGTGACCCGGCGGTGCTCGGGGTAGAGCGCCTGATAACGCTGCCCGTTGGCGAACGCCGCCTCGATCTCCGTCTCGGTGAGCTCGCGCTTCACCTTCGCCGGGGCACCCAGCACCAAGGACCGCGGCGGGACGACCATCCCCTGCGGGATCAGCGCTCCGGCGCCGACCAGGCACTGTTCGCCGATCACGGCGCCGTTCATGATGACCGCGCCCATGCCGATCAGGGTGTTCGCGCCGATCGTGCACCCGTGGATGACGGCTCGGTGGCCGACCGTGACGTTCTCGCCGAGGGTGGTCGGAAACGCCGGGTCGGCGTGCACGACGGTTCCGTCCTGCAGGTTCGAGCCGGCTCCGATCGTGATCTTCTCGCGGTCACCGCGCACCACGGTCTGGTACCACACGCTCACCCGGTCACCGACGTCGACCCAGCCGATGACATCGGCCGTGGGGGCGATCCACGCTCCGGGATGGACCCTCGGCGTCCGCCCCTCATCGAGTGCCAGCAGCATCGTCGTCCCCCCTCGCCGACTCGGGTTGTCCCGCCCACCATTCCAGCAGTGCCGCGCGCGCGGCGTCCACTCCGAGCGGACCGTCCTCGATCCGCCGCTCCAGCAGGAAGGCGTAGGCGCGCCCCACCACAGGACCCGGGGAGATCCCGAGCGCGGCCATGATCTCGTCGCCGTCGAGGTCGGGACGCAAGGCGTCGAGCTCCTCCTGCGCGGCGAGCTGGTCGATCCGCACCTCGAGCTCCTCGTAGGCGCGGGCCAGGCGCTGCGCCTTCCTCACATTCCGCGTCGTGCAATCGGCGCGCGTCAGGATGTGCAACCGCTCGAGCTGGTCGCCGGCGTCACGCACGTAGCGGCGCACGGCCGCGTCCGTCCACTCCTGCTCGCCGTAGCCGTGGAAGCGCAGGTGCAGCTCGATGAGCTTCGTCACCGCCTTGACCTGGTCGGTCGGGAACCGCAGCGCCTGGAGCCGCTTCCGGGCCAGCTTCGCACCCACGATCTCGTGGTGATGGAACGACACCTTCCCGCCGCCCTCGAACCGGCGGGTCGCCGGCTTGCCGATGTCGTGCAGCAGCGCCGCCAGCCGGTTGACGATGTCGGGCGACGATGGCAGCCGCCATTCCAGCGCGATCGCCTGATCCAGCACCGTGAGCGAATGCTCGTACACGTCCTTGTGCCGGTGGTGCTCGTCGCGCTGCAGCTTCATCGCCGGAAGCTCGGGCAGGACATGATCGGACAGCCCGGTGCGGACCAGGGCGTTGAGCCCGGCGCGGGGACGATCCGCGCTCAGCAGCTTCACGAGCTCGTCGCGGACGCGCTCGGCGCTCACGATGGAGATCCGGTCGGCCATGCTGCGCATCGCGTCCTCGGCGTCCGCATCGAGCTCGAACCCGAGCTGCGCCACGAATCGCGCGCCCCGCATCATCCGCAGCGGGTCGTCGCTGAAGGACAGCTCGGCGGACCCGGGCGTGCGGATGGTGTGCTGAGCGAGGTCGGTGAGGCCGCCGAACGGATCGTGGAAGGTCCGGTCGACGAGGTGGACCGCCATCGCGTTCATCGCGAAATCGCGCCGGGCGAGGTCGTCGCGCAGATTGTCCCCGAAGGCGACCGTGGGCTTGCGCGTCTCGGGGTGGTAGCTGTCGGCCCGGTACGTGGTCACCTCGACCGTCCACTCCTGACCGCCGGCCGACACCTGCGCGCCGATCGTGCCGAACTCGCGCCCCATGTCCCACGTGGCCGGCGTGAGCGTCCGCAGACACCGCTCGATGTCATCGGGACGCGCGTCGGTGGCGAAGTCCAGGTCGGAGCCGAGGCGCCCGAGGAGCGCGTCGCGCACCGAACCGCCGACGAGGTACAGATCGTGCTTCGCGCCGGCGAACGCGGTCGCCAGTCGCGGCAGCACCGGGTTCGACGTCACCAGCTCACGCAGCGCGTCGGCATGTTCTCGGGTCAGGCCTGGCACGACGCGCAACTCTACCCCGGCATCCGCGCCCGGGAGGGCCCTTTCCCCGGCCGCGAACGCGTCGCCGACAGGGGGTCGCGTGGCCCAACCGTACGATGGACGGGTGATGAGAGCGCTGTCGCGGCCCTTCGGTCTGCTGGTGGCGACCCTCCTGTGCCTGAGCGCGAGCATCCTGACGGCGCCCGTCGCCCGGGCCGACGACCCGACCCTCACGGTTCAGCTCACCGGTGTCAGCGCGACCGGGAGCGAGCCGTCGAGCGAGGTCGTCCTGTCAGGAACGGTCACCAACACCGGCTCCGTTGCCGCGTACGGCGTGCAGGTCATCTTCTGGCGCTCCGCGGAACGCATCCGGGACGTCGCCACGCTCACCTCGGTCACGCACGGCGGCGAGGTGCCCGCGGGCTCGCGCCTCGTGACCCGGGAGGCCAACTTCACCAAGCTGGTCACCGACGCCACCTCGTTCGCTCCTGGGGCTGCCGCCGGGTTCACGATCCGCGCGACGCTGGCCGAGATCGGCGTGACCACGCTCGGCGCCCCCTACGTGGTCGGCGTGGACATCCGTGGCAACGCCGACGGGTCGAGCAGCTTCCAGACCCTGGCCCGGGTGCGGACCGTGGTCCCGGTCGCCGGCCCGGACACGTCGGCCACCGCCGCCCCCCTCGTGCTGTTCTCCAGCACCCCGTCGAACATCGCAGGCTCCCGGTTCGCCGACGACCACCTCGCGAGCGAGCTCGCCGCCGGCGGCCGACTGGACCGTCTCCTGAAGGCCGCCGAGGAGAAGCGGCTGAGCTGGGTCATCGACCCGTCCCTGTTCGCCGAGCTGACGACGATGTCGCAGGGGTACTCCGTCGTGAGCGGCGAGACCGCCGTGGACGGCTCCGGGGCGCAGGCCGCGAAGGACTGGCTCGCCCGATTCGCCGAACTGCCCGCCTCCCTGGGATACCGCACCCTCTACGCGCTGCCCGATGTCGGGACCGCCGCACGGCTGGACGACCCCGGCGTCCTGTCGCGGGCCCTGGCCGCCGCCGAGACCGAGGACGCCTCGATCGCCGCCCTGGGCCTCATCGTCCTCCCGTCCGATCTCGCCGCCGACGCGACGACCGTCTCCTCTCTCTCCGACACGGGGGCGACGGCGATCGCGACCCGGCTGCTGTCGACCGACGCGACCTGGGTGCAGGACGAGGTTCCGCTGCTGCGCGTGTCGGCGCCGGATCCGCCGACCGGCGTGAGCGCCGCCCTCGGCACCAGCCTGTACCTCGCCGGTGAGGCGATGCTGCTCAGCGAATCCGGGCATGTGCAGGTGCGGGTGGTGAGCTCCACCGCGGACGTCACGGCCCTCGACGCGTCACCCTCGTGGCTGCAGACCGGCCATGTCGGCGACGTGATCTCCCAGCTCCCGAGCACGGCCACGCCCACCTTCACGACCGGCACCTCCGTCTCGGGCCTGCCCGACACGACGATCGGTCAGCTCACCACGCTGTCGGGACGCATGGACGTCTTCGCGCAGCTCGCGCCGACCGCGCCCACCGCCACGGCACGGACGCAGCTCCTCGCCCGGGCGGCCAGTTCGGCCTGGGTCGGCAAGGAGGAGGACCGGGCCCGGTGGCTGTCGAGCGCGACCGCCGAGTCGACGGCAGGACTGCAGGACGGCGCCGTCGTCCTGAGCGCGAGCAGTCGGTTCGTCATGTCGAGCAATGTGAACGAGTTCCCCATCACCGTCACCAACACCTTCTCCTATCCCGTGGTGGTCAAGGTTCGGCTGACGTCGTCCAACCCGCAGCGGTTGAAGGTCGGCGACTCCACGACGATCACCGTCGACCCCGAGGAGAGCCGGACGGTGAACATCCGGCCCGAGGCCACCGCCAACGGCATCGCGACGGTCACGGCGCAACTGTCGACCACCCAGAACACCCCCATCGGGACGTCCATCGACGTGATCGTCGAAGCCACCCAGTACGGCATCTGGGGCTGGATCCTCGTCGCCGTGTCCGGGCTGGTCCTGGTCGGCAGCACCGTCGCGTCGCTCAAGAAGTCCCGGGGTCGCACCCGGGCCGAGGAGGCAGCATGACAGTCGCCCAGGATTCTCCGAGCAGCGGCGGCAAGCTGCTCAAGGCGACGGCGGTCATGGCCTCCGGGACGCTCGTGTCCCGCATCCTGGGGTTCGCACGGGTGATGATGATCTCCTTCGTGCTCGGCAACGGAACGCGCCAGGCCGACATCTTCTCCATCGCGCAGACCGTCCCGAACAGCCTCTTCATGCTGTTCGCCGGCGGTGCCCTCAACACGGTGCTCGTGCCGCAGATCGTCCGCGCTGTGCGGCACGACTCCGACGGCGGGCAGAAGTTCGTGAGCCGGCTGATGACCGCGTTCCTCCTGCTCCTGGCGGGCATCACGGTCATCATGACGCTCCTCACCCCCTGGGTGATGAGCCTGTACACGCACTCCGACTGGCGGACGCCGGCGCTCGCGCCGCACTGGGAGTCGCTCGTCCTCCTGGCCTACCTGACCATGCCGCAGATCTTCTTCTACGGCGCCTTCTTCCTCGTCGGCCAGGTGCTCAACGCGCGCGAGAAGTTCGGTCCGATGATGTGGGCGCCCGCGGCCAACAACGTCGTCTCGATCATCGTCTTCGCGCTCTACGCCGTGCTGTGGGGAGGAGCCGGGGCTCATGCCGAGCCGTTCTCCCAGACGCAGACGCTGTACCTCGGCATCGGCGCGACCGGCGGCATCATCGTCCAGACCCTCCTGCTGGTGCCGTTCATGTCCCGGCTCGGGTTCCGGTTCCGACTCCGCTTCGACTTCAAGGGATCCGGCCTGGGGCACACGTTCAACCTGGCCAAGTGGACCCTGCTGTACGTCGGCGTCAATCAACTCGCGCTGATGGTCGTCGATCGCCTCGCGACCCAGGCGACGGTCGGCGGGCAGGGCGCCGGGGTGACCGCGTACCTCAACGCCTATCTGGTGTGGATCCTGCCGCACTCGCTCATCACGGTGTCCCTCGCGACGGCGATGCTGCCGTCGGCGTCTCGGCTGGCCGCGAGCGGGAACCTGGACGGCGTGGCCACGGAGACGATGCGCACGATGCGGCTGTCCGCGACGTTCCTGCTGCCGTCCGCCATCGGGTTCGTCGCGCTCGGCCTGCCGTTCGCCCAGGTCGCGTTCGGACACGGCACAGGCTCCGCCGACGCGGGCTTCGTCGGGTGGACGCTGATGGCGTTCTCGCTCGGCCTTGTCCCGTTCACCCTCCAGTACGTCTGTCTGCGGGCGTTCTACGCACTGGAGGACACCCGGGTCACGTTCTTCATCCAGTGCGTCATCGCGTCGGTGAACGCGGCCCTGGCCGTCCTGTTCGTCATGCCGTGGAACAACCCCGACACGGTCGCCCCACGGCTGGCGATCGCCTTCTCGATCGCCTACGGCGTCGGCTGGGTGGTCTCGTTCCTCGTCCTCCGAACACGTCTGCCGGGGCTGCACGCGCGTGAGCTGCTCCGTCATCTCGCCCGGCTGCTCGTCGCCTCGCTGCCCGCCGGCGTCCTCGCCTGGCTGGTGGCGTGGGCGATCTCGCTGTGGTCGGATCGGCTCCTGGCGCAACTGCTCGGGCTGGCGCTCGGGGCGGCCGTCGCCATCGTGACGTTCCTGGCCCTCGCGCGGAAGCTGCGCATCGACGAGGTGCAGCAGACCCTGTCCCTGCTGCGCCGCCGTTCGGCTCCCGCCGCGGAGACGGCCGACTCCGCCGCCGCGGCCGCTGACCAGGACGCCGACACGGGCGAGCCCGCTCCCCCCGTGGCACCGCCGGCCGAGGAGGTGGCCACGCTCGCACCGCTGCTCGCCCGCGACGAGACGCCCGGCGCGATCCAGACCTACCCCGACGTCGTCGACGAGCACGATCCCGCCACCGCGGTCGTCGCGTCGTCCGGCGCCGCGAAGGTCGAGGCCGGAGACGTGATCGCCGACCGCTTCCGCCTCGACGAGCTGCTCGCCTGCCGCGTGGACGTCCTCACCTGGCGCGGGTTCGATCTGACGCTGTCGCGACCGGTGCTGATGCACGTCCTGCCCCCCGAGGATCCCCGCGCTGACGCCATCCTCGCCGCGGCCCGTTCGTCGGCGTCGATCACCGACGCCCGGTTCCTGCGGGTGCTGGATGCCGCACGCACCGACGCGGCCGCCTACAGCGCCTACATCGTCTGCGAGTACGCGGCGGGAAGCTCCCTGAAGCGAGTGCTCGCCGCAGGGCCGCTGTCGAGTCTCGAGTCGGCCTGCGTGGTGCGCGAGCTCGCGGACGCGCTCACCTGGGTGCACGCGCTGCGGCTGTACCACCGCCAGCTCAATCCCGACACCGTCATCGTCACGACCTCGGGGAACATCAAGATCGTCGGCTTCCTCATCGAGGACGCCCTGGCCGAGACGCCCGGAGACGAACCCGACGGCCAGCGCGCCGATCTGCGTTCCCTCGGACGCCTGCTGTACGCGACCCTCGTGTCGCTGTACCCCGGCGGCCCCGCGTTCGGCATGCCTGCGGCACCTCTGCGCGCCGACCGGGTGCTCCCGCCGCGCCAGGTCGTGCCCGGGATCCCGGCGGCGCTCGACACCCTGTGCGACCAGTTGCTCAACCCCCAGCCCGGCAACGAGCCGGTTCCCGACTCGGCCTTGGCGGTGACGGTCGCCCTCAACCGGATCCTCGGCACGGCCGACGCGACCAGCGACCTCGAGCGGCGGGTGAAGGCGCCCGTCCGTCCGCTGTTCGAGGCGTCGGGCCGCGCGGCGAGTTCGGCGTCGGCCGCGAGTGGACCCGAGGACGAGGCGGTCGAGCCGGTGTCCGTTCCCGCCGACCCGGCGACGGTCGGGCCGGAGCCCGGCGAGGAGAGCGAGGACTACACGACCGCCACCGTCGAGCTGACGTCGTCCATGTTCGCCGACACCGGCGTGCTGTTCACGCCCGTGCCGCCGCCCGCGCACTACTCGTCGCCGGCCACGGCGCTGCAGCCCGCCGTGGAGCCGGACGCCACCGCGGAGGGAACGCCCGGTTCCGGCGCCGGCAGCAGATACCACGTCCCGCCCCGCGAACCGCAGCGGCGGCGCTACTGGCTGATCGCCCTCTGCGCGTTCGTCGCGCTCGTGCTCATCGGAAGCCTCGCGGTGCTCGCCATCACCCAGGCGGGACGCTCCGACCGGGCCGACACGCAGCCGACCACCGCGGCCACGACCGCTCAGCCCTTCACGATCACCCGGGCGCTGGACTTCGACCCGCAGGCCGACGGCGGCTCGGGGGACGAGAACACCGCCGACGCAGGCCTGGCGGTGGACGGCGATCCCGCGACGCAGTGGCGTACGGAGCTCTACCGCGGCCGGCCCCAGCTCGGCGGGCTCAAGCCGGGAGTCGGCCTGGTCGTCGACCTCGGCTCGGCTCAACCGGTGTCCAGCGTCACGGTGACCTTCACCGGGCAGGGAACGACTGCCGACATCAAGGTGCCGATCACGGCGACGACGAGCGACAGCCCGCCGCGGCAGTCGCGCAGCCAGTGGCGGACCGTCGCCACGAAGTCCGGCGCGAAGGGGGCGACCACCTTCGACCTGGCCACCCCCGAGACGACCCGCTATGTGCTCGTGTACCTCACGTCCCTGCCGGCCGACGGAGGCGGTTTCCGTGGCGGCATCTCCGAGATCGTGGTGAGATGACCCGGTGAGCACACCGTCGGAGAGGAGCGACGAGGATCTGCTGCGTGCGCACGTGGCGGGGGATCCCGCCGCCTTCGGCACCCTCGTCCGCCGCCACGAGAGTCAGCTCTGGGCGGTGGCGCTGCGCACGGTGCGCAACGGCGAGGATGCGTCCGACGTGCTCCAGGAGGCGATGGTGTCGGCGTTTCGCCGCGCGGCCGGGTTCCGCGGCGACGCTGCGGTCCTCACCTGGCTGCACCGCATCGTCATCAACGCGGGGCTCGACCGGCTCCGCCGGAACAAGGTCCGTCGCGCCGAGCCCCTGCCCGACGACCTCGACCGGACGACGCTCCTGACAGCGCCGTGCACGGCCGACGATGCGATCCTCCGGCACGAGCTGCGGGCCGACATCGTCGCGGCGCTGGGCAGGATCAACGCCGACCAGCGGGCCGCCATCGTCCTGGTCGACATGGACGGCTACAGCGTCGAGGAGGCCGCCCGCATCCTCGGCTGTGCGGTCGGGACGGTGAAGAGCCGGTGTTCACGGGGGAGGGCGAAGCTCGCCCCTCTCCTGGCCCACCTGAAGGAGTCGCGTGTCTGAGTCCCAGCCGCCGAGCGTCGAACCGCCGCCCGGCGGCGAGCCGAACCGCCTCGTCAACACGTTCGAATGGCAGCGGCGATGCGTGTTCGCCGGGATCGCGTTCGTCGTCCTCGCCGGCATCCTCGTGTATCAGCAGACCTATGGCTGGCTGCAGGCGGTGCTCGTCCTCGCCCTCGTCCTGGGAGGTTACTGTGCGTGGTCCTGGTGGCGTGGGCAGCACTGGGCCGAGTTCACAGGCGACCGGCTGCGCATCGGCAACGGGACGCGAACCCAGGAGATCCGCGGCGCCGACGTGACGGCCGTGAAGTACATCATGAATCGGCACAGCCCTGACTTCGCCCTTGTGACAAGCGACAAGAAGCGCCACACGGTGCGGACGTCCCGCCTGGCGAAGGGACACTCGTCCCTGTTCCGCTGGCTGCTTGCTCACGCCCCGCAGGCCTCGTTCGACAAGGGGTCGGTCCGCACCCGAGAGCTGCTGGAGACACGCGGTTTGTTACCGTAGGAGAGGAACCGCGGGCCGTCGAGGTCCGTCGAACCGCCGCAGGCGACGAGTCCGAGAGGAGGACGCCCATGACGGAGCACGTCACGTCGGAGCAGATCGCCGACGCGCATGCCGGGCTTCTGGCCGCGCCGGAATCGCGACTCGTCACCGCTCACCTCGCGTCCTGTGCCGAATGCGCCGCGTCCGGTGACCAGGTCGCCTCCGTCTCCCGCATCCTGGCCGGTGCGCCGGCCGAGATCATCCCGCCCGAGGCATCGGCCGCTCTGCAGGCCGCGATCGCTGCCGAGGCCGCCCGGCGAGCGGCGGCCGCGCAGCAGCAGGAGGAGGAGCCCGCGCGCAGCGCCGATCCCCTCCTCCGCAGAAGCTGCACCCCGAGCCGGTAGCCGCCGATCCGCCGCCGCCCCGCCGGCAGCGATGTGGCCGCCATCAGGTCGTAGGCACGGCACACGGCCCCGGCCATGGAAGGCCGGGGCCGTGTGTGGTGACTGTCGTCAGGCCCTGTCGGACTCAGCGCACGTCGTCGTCGACCCACTCGAAGGTCTTCGTGACGGCCTTCTTCCACAGGCGGTACTGGCGATCGCGCTCGGCGGCCTCCAGCTTCGGCGCGAACCGGCTGTCCTCGGCCCAGTTGTCGATGACGTCCTGCTCGCCGTTCCAGAAGCCGACGGCGATGCCCGCGGCGTAGGCCGCGCCGAGCGCCGTGGTCTCGGCGACCACCGGACGCACGACCGGGACGTCCAGGATGTCGGCCTGGAACTGCATCAGGGTCTCGTTGGCGATCATGCCGCCGTCGACCTTGAGCTCGGTCAACTGCACACCGGAGTCGGCGTTCATCGCGTCGAGGACCTCACGGGTCTGGAACGCGGTCGCCTCGAGGACGGCGCGCGCCAGGTGGCCCTTGTTGGCGTACCGGGTGAGGCCGACGATCGCACCCCGGGCGTCCGAACGCCAGTACGGCGCGAACAGGCCGGAGAACGCGGGCACGAAGTACACGCCGCCGTTGTCGTCGACGCCCTGGGCGAGGGACTCGATCTCGGGCGCGGTGGTGATGATGCCGAGCTGGTCGCGCATCCACTGCACGAGCGAGCCGGTCACCGCGATGGAGCCCTCGAGCGCGTACACGGCCGGCTGGTCGCCGATCTTGTAGCACAGGGTGGTCAGCAGACCGTTCTTCGACGGGACGGCCTCGGTGCCGGTGTTCATGAGCATGAAGTTGCCGGTGCCGTAGGTGTTCTTCGCGTGGCCGACCTCGAAGCAGGCCTGGCCGAACGTCGCCGCCTGCTGGTCGCCCAGGTCGCCGGCGACCGGGATGCCGGCCAGCGAGCCTTCCTTGACCGTGCCGTAGACCTCGGAGGAGGAGCGGATCTCCGGGAGCATCGACAGCGGGATGCCCATGTCGGCGGCGATGCCGGCGTCCCAGCTCAGCGTCTCGAGATCCATGAGCATGGTCCGCGAGGCGTTGGTGACGTCGGTCACGTGGACGCCGCCGTTCACGCCACCGGTGAGGTTCCAGATCACCCAGGTGTCGATGTTGCCGAACACGAGGTTGCCCGCCTCGGCCGCCGCACGCGCGCCGTCGACGTTCTCGAGGATCCACTTCACCTTGGGCCCGGAGAAGTAGGTCGCCAGCGGCAGACCGACCTTGGCCTTGTACTTGTCCTGGTTGCCGCCACCCAGCTCGTCGACGATCTTGTCGGTGCGGGTGTCCTGCCACACGATGGCGTTGTAGACGGGCTTGCCGGTGGTCTTGTCCCAGACGACGGCGGTCTCGCGCTGGTTCGTGATGCCGACGGCGACGACGTCGGACGCTGCCACGCCCGACTCCCGCAACGCCAGCTCCACGACCTCCTGGGCACGGTGCCAGATCTCGAGCGGGTCGTGCTCGACCCAGCCCGCCCGGGGAAGGATCTGCTCGTGTTCTTTCTGGCCGGATCCGACGGACCGTCCGGAATGGTTGAAAACGATGGCCCGGGTGCTCGTGGTCCCCTGGTCAATAGCGATCACATACTTCTCGCTCATGCTGCTCCCACGTCCTTGTAGTTGACAGGCTCAATCTGCCCTGATGGAACAAAGCCTCGCTCCAGGTCGTTCTAGAACGAGCGGTGACACTGCCACGTCACCGCTCTCCACCATAGCCGGTACCACCGGCTCCGGTCACCGCTCGGTCGAGGTCCCTCGCCCCGGTTACCGGGGGCGTGTCTCCGCACTCGGGAGGCACGGGGCGGTGCGAGACTTGGCACGAGCGAAAACGGAGGACACGTGAGCGGGATTTCCGACCTGGTCATCATCGGTTCCGGCCCGGCCGGGTACACGGCCGCCATCTACGCGGCACGCGCCGATCTCTCACCGATCGTCGTCGAAGGCGGGCTGACCAGCGGCGGAGCGCTGATGAACACCACCGAGGTCGAGAACTTCCCCGGTTTCCCCGAGGGGATCATGGGCCCCGATCTGATGATGAACATGCGTGCGCAGGCCGAGCGTTTCGGTGCACGACTCGTCTCGGAGGACGCCGTGAGCGTCGACCTCACCGGCGATGTGAAGGTTGTTACCACGGAGGAAGGTAAGGAGTTCCGGACCCGCGCTGTGGTGCTCGCGATGGGATCGGGCTACCGACGGCTCGGGCTGGAGAGCGAGGACCGCCTTTCCGGGCGAGGTGTCTCGTGGTGCGCGACGTGTGACGGCGCCTTCTTCCGCGACAAGCCGATCGCCGTGATCGGGGGCGGGGACTCCGCTCTCGAGGAGGCGACATTCCTCTCCCGGTTCGGGACGTCGGTCACCGTCGTTCACCGCCGCGATCAGCTCCGCGCGTCCAAGGTGATGATCGACCGGGCGACGCGCGACCCGAAGATCGATTTCCGCTGGAACTCGATCGTCTCGTCCGTCGACGGCGACGCGTCCGTCTCCGGACTGACGCTCACCGACACCGTGAGCGGCGAGACCTCCCACCTCCCCGTGTCGGGCGTCTTCGTGGCGATCGGGCACGAACCCCGGTCGGAGCTCGTGCGCGGCCAGGTCGAGTTGGACGCCGCCGGGTACGTGCTGACGGCACCCGGCTCCACCGCGACCGACGTCCCCGGGGTGTTCGCGTGCGGCGACCTCGTGGATCACACCTACCGGCAGGCGATCACGGCGGCCGGCACCGGGTGCCAGGCCGCGCTGGACGCCGAACGGTACCTCACCTCGCTGGCGTCCTGACGCCGCCCGCCCGGCCGGGCCGATCCGCGGATCTGTCGGCCGTGTTTGCCAGAATGGTCCCCTGACCGAGACCAACCGCCGAGAAGGGAGCCCCTCGATGGGCGCTGTACAAGATGTGACCGACGCCACCTTCGCCGACATCGTCCTGACCTCGTCGAAGCCTGTCCTCGTCGACTACTGGGCCGATTGGTGCGCGCCGTGCAAGCAGCTCTCGCCGATCATCGAGGAGCTCGCCGGCGAGTACGGAGACAAGATCACCTTCGCCAAGGTCGACACGAATGTGAACACCCAGACCGCGGCTCAGCAGGGCGTGCTCAGCCTGCCGACGATCCAGATCTTCGTGGGCGGGCAGGTCGTCAAGGCCTTCCAGGGCGGCAAGACGAAGGCCACGCTGCTGCGCGCGCTCGACGAGTACCTGTGACGCGTTCGACCCGTGCCGGGAGGGGCTGACCTCTCCCGGCTCCCGCTCACCGGCGACCCCCGCCGTTCCCTCCGTCGCACAGGCGCTGGGCCGGCGCAGGGGGCAGGTCGGGGCGCCGGATCGCCGTGACGACCCTGCCCCACAACCCCGGCCGCGCTCGGTGCCGCACCGTTCGGTCGAGGTCCAGGCGCAGCAGCGGCGTGACGGGATGCTCGGCCTCGATCTGGAATCCGCACCGCTGCAGGACGCGCACGCTCGGGCACAGGCAGGTCGGCCGGAAGCGTGCACCTCGCGCGTCGAGCACGAGATCGCCGGTCCGGACGAGCCGGGCCGCGATGCCGTCGATCAGCAGCCGGTGGACGTCGAGACCGTGGGCGTGCGAGTCGACCCACTGCGCCACGAGGATCGCGCTCGGCCTGTCGGTCTCGTCGTCCTGGCCCGGCGCGGTCTGCCACGCAGCGATGTCGGAGGCGTGCCACGAGGGGGCGATGAGGGCGTATCCGACGATGTCGTCATCGACGACCGCCAGCCCGCACGCGCCCCAGCGGGACTCGGCCGCCGTGGCCCAGCGCAGGTTCGCCTCGACGCGCGCGAGGCAGTCGGCCCGGCAGCGCGGCAGGCCCGCCACCTGTCCGTAGCCGATGCTGACAGTCCGCATGGACGCGCGCTCCTGCTGGAATTGGATGTCCCCGGCCTGCCCGCGGGACATGTCTACTCTAGACGGGTGCATCTACCAGATCCGCTGCACCGGGACACCGTCCTGGACACGTACGTCGACCATTACGCAGAGCGAACCCACGGGATGTCCGTATCCGCCGTCCGAGCTCTTTTCTCGGTCGCGAATCGGCCCGAGGTCGTTTCGCTGGCCGGCGGCATGCCCAACATCGCCGATCTGCCGCGGATCGAACTCGGTGCTGCCGTCGACCGGTTGATCCGGGAGAACGGAACCCAGGCCATGCAGTACGGCTCGGGCCAGGGCGAACTGGTGATGCGCGAGCGCATCTGCGACGTCATGGCGCTCGAAGGGATCCGTGCCAACCCCGACGACGTGGTCGTGACCTGCGGCTCCTCCCAGGGGCTCGACCTCGTGACCCGGCTGTTCTGCGATCCGGGCGACGTCGTCCTGGCCGAGGCCCCGACCTATGTCGGCGCGATCGGCACGTTCAACTCCTACCAGGCGGAGATCCACCACGTCGCGATGGACGACGACGGGTTGCGCCCCGACGACCTGCGCACCGCGATCCGGACGCTGCGCGCCGCCGGCAAGAAGGTGAAGTTCCTCTACACGGTCCCGAACTTCCAGAACCCGTCGGGGATCACCCAGTCCCTCGAGCGGCGCCGGGACCTGCTCGCCGTCGCCCGCGAGGAGGATCTGCTGATCGTCGAGGACAACCCGTACGGGCTGCTGCAGCTCGACGCCGACGAGCCGACGCCGGCGATCCGGTCCCTCGACGGCGACAACGTCATCTACCTCGGCAGCTTCTCCAAGACGTTCGCCCCGGGTTTCCGTGTGGGCTGGGTGCTCGCGCCCCACGCCGTCCGCGAGCGGCTCCTCATCGCGCAGGAGGCGGCGACCCTGTGTCCGCCGGTGTTCTCGCAGTTCGTCATCTCGCAGTACATGACGGACTTCGACTGGAAGGGCCAGATCGTCGCCTTCCGCGACATGTACCGCGCTCGCCGCGACGCCATGCTCACCGGGCTCGCCGAGCACATGCCGGCGGGGACGTCCTGGACGCATCCCCGCGGCGGGTTCTTCGTGTGGGTCACCCTCCCCGAGGGCATCGACGCGTATGCCCTGCTGCCGCGCGCCGTGACCGCCAAGGTGGCGTATGTGCCCGGCACGGCGTTCTTCACCGACGGCCTCGGTTCCCGCAACATGCGGCTGTCGTTCTGCTTCCCCACCGCCGAGAGGATTCTCGAAGGCACCCGGCGGCTCGGCGAGGTACTGCACAATGAGCTTGAGATCCACAAGACCTTCGGGCTCGGGGTCGACGTCCCGCGACACATCGACGCCACGGGCGCCCCGGCTCCGAACATCAGTTAGGGAAACGCGATGAGTGCTGCTGCCTCCGAATTCGACGGGACGATCGTCGTCCTCGCCGGCGGGCTGTCCCACGAGCGGGATGTCTCGCTACGCTCCGGACGGCGCGTGGCGCAGGCGTTGCGCGACCTCGGCTGCTCGGTGCTGGAGTCCGACGTCACGCCGGAGCTGTTCTGGATGCTGCAGACGGCGAGCGACCCGGTCGTCTTCCCCGTCGTCCACGGCGGGGTGGGCGAGGACGGCTCGCTGCGGCAGGTGCTGGAGCTGCTGGACGTCCCCACCGTGGGCGCGTCCGCGACGGCGGCCCGGCTCGCCTTCGACAAGTCGATCTGCACCCCGGTCGTCGCGACCGCCGGGGTCAGGGTGCCGCGGCAGGCGGCCCTGCCGCAGGAGATGTTCCAGGAGCTGGGTGCGCAGCCGCTCATCGCCCGGCTGGCCGAGGAGTTCGGCTTCCCCCTCGTGGTCAAGCCCGCTCGGGGCGGCTCGGCCCTGGGCTACTCGAAGGTCACCCAGGCCAGTGAGCTGCCGGCGGCGATCGTCGGCGCCTTCAGCTACAGCCCGGTGGTCGTCTTCGAGGAGTTCATCGACGGCGTCGAGGTGGCCGTCGGCGTCATCGACCGCGGCTCGGGGCCGGAGGCCCTGCCGGCCGTGGAGATCCGTCCGCGCTCCGGCGCCTACGACTACACCGCGCGCTACACGGCCGGGGAGACGCGGTTCATCGTCCCGGCCGAGATCGATGCGGACGTCGCGGCCGAGTGTGCCGAGATGGCCGTGTCGGCCCACGTCCGGCTGAACCTCGCCGAGCTGTCTCGGGCCGACATCATCGTCGGGCCCGACGGGCCGGTCTTCATCGAGACGAACGTCGCCCCGGGTCTGACGGAGACGTCCACCGTGCCGCTCGGGATCGAGGCGGCGGGGCTGGGTCTCGCGTCGCTGTGTCTCGACCTCGTGCGGGTGGCCAGGCAGCGGCATCTCAGCCGCCATGCGGGGTAGGCAGGCGCTCGTCCTCGCGGTCGGCGTCGCCGCCGCCGCCGTCATGAGCCTGCTCGGGCTGTGGCAGATGCGCGTCTTCATGGACCAGGGATCCGCCTCGGCCGAGGAGCGCGCGCACCTCGCACCGGTCGCGCTGAGCTCGGTGGTGGCTCCCGACAGCTCGGTGTCCGACGGGTACGGGCGGCCCGTGACCGCCACCGGCACGTACCTTCCGGATCAGCAGGTCGTCGCGCGGGACTCCGACGGCCGTGTCCGTCTCGTCGCGGCCCTGCGGCTCGCCGATGGTCGCGTGCTCCCCGTCGTGCTCGGCGTCCCGGGCGACGGGGGCGAGGTGCCGGTCCCGGAGGGCGACGCGTCGGTGACGGGCGTGTTCCTCGCCTCCGACAAGACCCCCGACCCGGCCCCGAGTCTGCAATCCGGCGAGGTGGCCGCCGTCCGCCTTCCCGTGCTCGCTCAGCGGTGGCCGCAGCAGCTCATGCCCGGCTATCTCACCCTCGGCTCCGACGACGCCGCCGCCCTCGGCCTGTCGGGTGCGTCGCTGGCGCTGCCGGAGGGGGAGGGTTCGATCCGCAACGAGGGGTATGCCGTGCAGTGGTGGGCCTTCGCCGCGTTCGCGATCGGGATCTCGCTCAAGATCGCCCGCGACATCGGAACGGGTTCCACCGGTGTCGGGCGCACCATGGGCGGTTCGTCGACACGCGCGTCCGCCGATTCCGCAGCGGTCCCCGCGCCGGCGTCGTCCTCCTCCTCCGGAGGCCGGGGCGAGCCCCTATAAGCCGTTGTCGAAGGCCGGTTTCCTCCGGGAGTGCTTGCCCCTCGCGTCGAAGGGTGCTTGAGTCGATGCATGAGCACGATGCGCGCCGTCGGGTATCGCGTGGCCCGTCCCGTCACCGACCCCGAGTCCCTGATCGATCTGACCCTCGCCCGTCCGGTTCCGGGCGCCACCGACATCCTCGTCGAGGTGAGAGCCGTCTCCGTCAACCCCGTCGACGCCAAACAACGCATCGGGTCGGGTGACTTCCCCGACGGGCGCGTGCTCGGGTACGACGCGGCGGGGGTCGTCGCCGAGGTGGGTCCCGCCGTGACCCGGTTCAAGCCGGGCGACGAGGTGTTCTACGCCGGCGATGTCTTCCGCAACGGCTCGAACGCCGAGTTCCAGGCCGTCGATGAACAGATCGTCGCGCTGAAGCCCGCGTCGCTGAGCTTCACCGAGGCCGCCGCGATCCCCCTGACCGCCGTCACCGCCTGGGAGGGCCTGTTCGACCGGCTCCAGGTCGGACGCGAGGAGCCGTCCCCGCTCCTGGTGCTGGGCGGCGCGGGCGGAGTCGCGTCGATGGTGATCCAGCTCGCGCGGCAGCTCACGCGGCTGGAGATCATCGCGACGGCCTCCCGACCCGAGTCCAGGGCCTGGGTGACCGAGCTCGGCGCACACCATGTCGTCGATCACACGATCCCGCTGGCCGATCAGGTGCTCGGGCTGGCTCCGGACGGCGTGCGGTATGTCTTCTCGGCCTACACGAAGGGCCTGGAGGATCAGCTCTTCCGGGCGATGGCCCCCGAATCGGATCTGGTCATGATCGACAGCGGTTTCGACGCGCAGGCGCTGAAGCAGAAGTCGATCGCCCTGCACTGGGAGTGGATGTTCACCAGGCCCGTGTACCGGACGGCGTCTCGGATCAGGCAGCACGAGTTGCTCACGGAGGTGGCGCGCATGGTCGACGCGGGTGCGCTGCGGACCACGCTGGGAACCGTCCTGCACGGCCTGTCGGCCGATGTGCTCCGCGAGGGGCACCGGTTGATCGAGACGGGACGCACCACGGGCAAGATCGTCGTCGAGTTCTGACCGGCGTCCTCAGGCAGTCGCTCCCGCCGCTCCCTCGACGCCGGAGCCGCCCCCCGGGGAGGCCGCCTCATGGGCGGCGATGCGTGCCCGGACGTCCTTGGTCGCGTAGTGCTCCGCGACGAACGTGACGAACGGGATGGTCCCGGCGAGCATGATCCACAGCATCCGCGACCAGGGCCAGTCGACGCGGCGGCCCAGGTCGTACGCGGCGAGCAGCAGCACCATGTAGAGGAACCCGTGCGGCATCCCGGTGGCGGTGACGACGATGCCGTTCCCGCCCAGGTACTTCAGCGGCATGCCGACGAGGATGAGCACGACGAGGAGGACGCCCACGATGTACGCCATGATCCGATAGCGCAGCAGCGCGCCTCTCACTGCCTTCACGTCCATGGATTCCTCCATCCGGGTCGGATTATCCGTTTATCGATAAAGAGATTGATCGCTTTCGATGATGGTGAGGATTCGGCGCAGGTCTTCGTCGTCGGCGAACTCGATCACGATCCGGCCCTTGTTCTTGCCGACCTCCACCTTCACGCGCGAGTCGAAGCGCTCGGACAGCCCGTCGGCGATCTCCCGCGCGCGCGGGTCGGGTTCGCGTGCCGGGCGCGGCCGGCGGGGAGTCTTCGCGTGGGCGGACAGCGCCACGAGCTCCTCCGCGGCGCGGACGGTCAGGTTCTCGGCCACGATCCGGGCCGCCAATCGCTCCTGCGCCTCGTGGTCGTCCAATCCGAGCAGCGCTCGCGCGTGGCCCGCGCTGAGGACCCCGGCCGCGACACGGCGCTGGACACCGGGGGCCAGGCGGAGGAGCCGGATCGTGTTCGAGATCTGAGGTCGGCTCCTCTTGATGCGCGCAGAGAGCTCCTCCTGCGTGCAGTCGAAGTCCTGAAGAAGCTGCTCGTAGGCCGCGGCCTCCTCCAACGGGTTGAGCTGGGCTCGATGCAGATTCTCCAGCAAGGCGTCCCGGAGCATGTCGGCGTCCTCGGTACGCCGCACGATCGCCGGGATGCTGCGCCACCCGGCCTCCGTCGCCGCCCGGAGCCGGCGCTCACCCATCACGAGTTCGTACCCGTCCGGCTTCCGCGGCCGGACCACGATCGGCTGGAGCAGCCCGAGCTCCTGGAGCGACGCGCTCAGCTCGGCCAGCTCGTCCTCGTCGAACTCCCGACGCGGCTGACGCGGGTTCGGCACGATGTCGGCAATGGGGATCGTCTCGTATCTGGGGGAGTCCGCGGCCGGCTCGGAGATCTCCGTCGACGCGAGCAGGTCTCCCAGCCCTCGCCCGAGTCCGGTGCGTTGCGTTCGGCTCATGTCGTCTCCTCCGCTCACGCCTGCGCGGCGATCTCCGTCGCGGCCTGCAGGTACGCCTGGGCTCCCGCTGAGGCGCGATGATATGTGATGACGCTCTGCCCGTAGCTGGGCGCCTCCGAAACGCGCACCGACCGGGGGATCGCCGCGCTCAAGGTCTGCGGGAAGTGGGCGCGGACCTCGTCGGCGACCTGCTGCGCCTGGCGCGTCCGCGCGTCGTACATGGTGAGCAGCACGGACGTGAGCTCCAGCCGGTCGTTGAGGTTCCCCTTGATGATGTTGATGGTGCGCAGCAACTGGGTCACGCCCTCCAGGGCGTAGTACTCGCACTGGATCGGGATCATGATCTCCCGCGCCGCCACGAGTGCGTTCAACGTCAGCAACCCCAATGAGGGCGGGCAGTCGATGAAGATGTAGTCCGCGTAGGCGTCGATCAGGAACTGCTGCAGCGCTCGCTGGAGCCGTGTCTCTCGGCCGTGCATGTTCACCAGAGCGATGTCGGCGCCCGCAAGATCGAGGGTGGCGGGGAGCACCCAGAGGTTGTCCGACTCCGGTGAGCGCTGCACGTGCGCGATGATGTCATCGCCGTCGATCAGGACTTCGTAGGTACCAGCGACGCCTTCGCGGTGTTCGACGTTCAGCGCGGTCGATGCATTCCCCTGGGGGTCCAGGTCGATGACCAGGACGCGGAGACCCTCCAGCGCCATCGCGGCGGCGATGTTGACGACACTCGTCGTCTTTCCAACGCCGCCCTTCTGGTTCGCCACGACGATGATCCGCGGACTCGGCGGAATGCGCATCGATGTTTCACGTGAAACATCGGGCTCGTGGGCCAGGTCGTCCACCTCAAGCCCCTCCTCCGGGAACTCCGCGGTGTCGAAGGCCGCCCGTCGCGCGATCAGATCGTCCATTTGTCGCAACCCTACCGGAGCACGCGACCACCCCGGCGGACCCCCGGCGCGGGGCCGTCTTCGGCCCGCCGCCTGTCCGTCCATCCCGTCGCCGCGCGTCCGCCCGCACCGATCGCACGCGTATCGCCGCCTGGCGGAGCGAGACTCAGCCCTCGGCGCGGGCGAAGCTCCTTCGCTACGGCCGTAGCGACGTCCAGCCGAGCGGCACCGGGCCGCCCAGGCCGGCCCGCTCGCGATCCACCTGATCCGACCATCCCTGGGCGGCATGCTCCTCCGCCGCCCCGACAGCTCCCCGCGCCACACGGAACCCGACATCGTCCAGCCGCGCGACGGGCGCGCTGCCCCGGCGCACCGACGCACGGACACTCCAGTGCTTGTCAGCCCAGCCCCCGCCGCGGAGCACGCGATAGTCCGCGTACCGAGCGGGGTCGATGTGGTCCCAGCACCACTCCCACACGTTCCCCAGCATGTCGAACAAGCCGAACCCGTTCGGCACCTTCCGACCCACCGACTGCGCTCCCTCAACGCCGTCCGCAGCGGTCCACGCGACGTCCGCGAGCGACCCGTAGCGCGGCCCGTCCGTGCCGGCTCGGCACGCCCATTCCCACTCCGCCTCGGTCGGCAACCGAAACCCATCGGCGCTCACGTCCCACCTCGGGCCGCCCCCGCCGAAACGGTAGACCGGCGACAGACCGCAGCCGCCGGACAGCGCGTTGCACCACGAAGCGGCATCGAGCCACGAGACCGAGTGCGCGGGCGCGTCGCCGACCTCACCTTCGGGGATCGCGATCCCCAGCACGCTGGAATACTGGGCCCACGTCACCGGCGTCCGCCCGAGCGCGAAGCCCCGGAGCGTCGCCATCCGCCGCGTCTTCCGCCTCGCGTCCCACAGCGACACGGACCCAGCGGGGAGCGAGACCAGGTCGGGCGGCATGCGCCCGCCGGCACCGTCGCTCCTCACCGGCGGCAGAGGGAGCTGCGGGAGGATCGGCTATATATCGACATATAGATCTAGCTACTTGCCCCGCGCCAGCGCGGTGACCCGAGCCACTCGTGTCGCCTCGCACCGCACATCGGCCCGAACCTCCACCACGTCGGCCTGCAGGCGCCACGTCCGCAGCATCGCCGCCGCGGCCGCAACCTCCGACTCCGCACGAGAACCCTTCAGCGCCAAGATCGCTCCGCCGGGGGAGCGCAGCCCGCGCGTCCACCCCACGAGCCTGTCCAGCGGCGCGACCGCGCGCGAGACCACCGCCCCGAAGCGACCGTCCTCCTGGCCCCAGTCCTCCGCACGGCCCCGAACCACCCGCACGCGCTCCCCGAGCGCCAGTTCCGAGACGACCCTCTCCAGGAACGTCACCCGCCGCAGCAGCGGTTCGAGCAGGGTCACCCGGAGGTCCGGCCGAGCGATCGCCAGCGGGATCCCCGGGAGCCCCGCGCCGCTCCCCACATCGACCACCGACACCCCGGGCGCGACGACCTCTCGCACCGCGACGCTGTTGAAGATGTGACGCTCCCAGATGCGCGCCGACTCCCGGGGGCCGATCAGACCCCACTCGACGCCGACCGTCCGGAGCAGTTCGACGTACGCCTCCGCCGTCGCGAGGCCCGGACCGAACACATCGGACGCGATGTCGCCTGCCGCGGCGTCGGCCTCGATCACTTCGCCGGCAGGATCACGACCCGACGGTGCGGCTCCTCGCCCTCGGACTCGCTCGTCAACCCCGCGGCGGCCACCGCATCGTGCACGATCTTGCGTTCGAACGGATTCATCGGCGAAAGGCGGGCCTCCTCGCCCGACTCCTTCACGTCGACGATCGCCTCGGCGGCGATGGACTGCAGTTCCGCGCGCCGCTTCTGCCGATGCCCCGCCACGTCCAGCATGAGACGGCTCCGATGACCTGTCAGCGTCATCACCGCCAGCCGCGAAAGCTCCTGCAAGGCCTCCAGGACCTCGCCTTCCTTGCCCACCAGGATCGCCGGGTCCCGGCCCGTCGACTCCTCCGGATCCGTCACGACCGACACGTGGACGCGTCCACCCTCGATGTCGATGTCGATGTCACCGTCGAGATCGACGATCTCCAGCAACTCCTCCAGGTAGTCCGCGGCGACCTCGCCCTCGTTCCAGAGGGCCTCCTTGCCTTTCGGCTGCGCGGCCTCCGCGACCGGCTCCGCCTCGTTGACGACGTCCTGCGTCACTCGATCCCCTCCTGCGTGTTCTCCGCGGACGCCTGCCCCACCGGCCGGCCCTTCCGCTTGGCCCGGCTCTGCCGGGACGGCTGCTGTCGTTGCACCTGCTTCTTCTCCGGCGAACCCTCGGCCACGTCCGTCGCGTCGTCCGTGGCCGCCGCCGTCTTCTCCTTCGGGCCCCTCGGCGCCGCAGACCCGCTCTTCGCCGCGACCGGCTTGCCCGAATCGCCCCTCCGCGACGACTCGGCGCGCCCCTGGCGGACGACGCCCGTCGCGCTCGTCGTCGTCTCCGGCTGGCGAGCCTTCCCCTTCAGCTTGCCGGCCCTCTTCGCCGCCACGACCTCAGGGTCCTTGCCCTTGCGCCGCATCCGGTCCTCCCAGTCGAGGTAGGCCGGAGTCCCGGGAGCCGGGTTGTTGTGGATCAGCAGGTACTGCTGTCCCATCGTCCACACGTTCGACGTCAGCCAGTAGATGAGGACGCCGATCGGCATGCTCACGCCGCCGATCGCGAACATCACCGGGAAGGCGTACAGCATGATCTTCTGCTGCTGCGCCATCGGGCCCTCCATGGCCTCCGGCGGCATGTTCTTGCTCATGAGCTGCAACTGGGTGATGAAGAGCACACCCGTCATGAGGAGGATCAGGACCAGCGCGAGAATCTGCACGCTGCCGAAGCCCGTCAGCGGCCAGAACCGGTCCGAGATCCGCGCGCCGAGGATCTCGGCGTTCTGCAGGGACGCCACCAGCGCCTCATTGTCCCGCAGCCATGCGCCGTGAGGCGTACCGCTCGCAGCCCCGCTCAACACCGTGAACAGCGCGATGAAGATCGGCATCTGCACGATCAACGGGAAGCAGGAAGCCATCGGGTTGATGCCTTCCTCCCGGTACATCTCCATCTGCTTCTGCGCCAGAAGCTCCCGGTCGTGGCCGTGCTTCTCCTGCAGCGCGCGCATCTTCGGCCCGAGCAACTGCATCTTCCGCGACGAGTTGATCTGCCGGACGAACAGCGGGATCATCAGCGACCGGATCACGACCGTGAGGAAGATGATCGACAGCGTCCAGGTCCACCCGGAGTCGGGATCCATGAACTGGGAGAACAGCCAGTGCGCCAGCACGACGATCCCGGAGACCGCCCAGTACAAGGGCTCCATCGCCGCGTTCAGGACACCGAGGAAGTCCGACCACATGTCCATCGGGATGAGTGCCGGGATCAAGACGTACCCCTATCCGCGGGCGCGCTCGCCCCGCTCGAAGACCGTGCTTCCGCCTCCAGCCGCGCAAGCCAGGCTCTCTCGCGCTCGCTGCCGGGGACGGGATCGTACCCACCCAGGGACCAGGGATGGCAGCGGACCAGCCGTCGCGCCGCCAGCAGACTCCCCTTCGCCGCGCCGTGTACTTCGAGAGCTTCGAGCGCGTACGCCGAACAGGTGGGATGGAACTTGCAGACCTGGCCGTACAGCGGGCTGACGACAGCCCTGTAGGCCTTCATGAAAGCGATGAGAAGGCGTTTCACGGCCTCACCCCCAACCGCTCCAGCGCCTCCGACCAAGCCGAGGCGAAGTCGCCCGGAAGCTCAGCGGGCCGGCTCGCCGCGGCCGGCAGCGCACGGACGACGACGCTCACCGGGGGGGACGTCTCCACTCCGGGCCGCGCCAGGTGACGCAGGCGGCGCTTCACCCGGTTGCGGACGACGGCGTTGCCCACGGACTTGGAGACGACGAATCCCACCCGCGTGGGTGGGACGTCGCTCAGGTGCGCGTGCACGACCATGGTCCGCCGACTGATTCGGACTCCCCGCCGCACCGTGGTGCGGAAGTCGGACGGTGTGGTGAGTCGATGGACCGCGGGGAGCACCGAAGGCGTCGGTCAGCCCGCGAGACGGACGCGGCCACGCTTGCGGCGAGCGCTGAGGATCGCGCGCCCCGCACGGGTGCGCATCCGGAGCCGGAACCCGTGGGTGCGGCTGCGGCGGCGATTGCTCGGCTGGAACGTACGCTTACTCACGAGTCGACCTCGAACTTTGCTGCTAGCTGGGAAGGAACTCTGTACACCCGGGCACAGAGCCACTGACGTCAGTGACTGAACAACGATACGTGGCCACCACCGCATCGGGCAACCTGGGCGCCTGATTCACGACTTGTCCAGCGACACGCCGCAGAATGACCGGACTATTCTGTGAGGCGGGTGCAAACGCAGAGGCCTCTGCTAACGTGTCGCACCTGGCCTTACCCCGCTGCCCACGAGGTTCCATCCACGCGTGCACATGGTGGATAAGCCTGTGTACAACGAGCCGTCGATGGAGGTGCAGGTGAGCCAAGCCACGGACAGCGGCGATCTCCCTGCCCGCCAATCCGTCTCCGACCAGCAGCTCGCCGCCGCGTGGCGACAGGTGTGGGATCACGCCGAGGCGCCGTGGAGACCATGGCTCAAGCAGACGAGGCCGATCACCGTCCACGAGTCCTTGTTCATGGTCGCCGTTCCGGGTGACTTCCTGCGCGACCGGATCGAATCCAAGTACCGCTCCTACATCGAAGCCCAGTTGACCGACTACTACGGGCACGAGATACGACTCGGGGTGACGGTCATGCCCGAGCTGACGGTCGAGGCGGCCGAGACCAACGGATCCGAGCCGGCCGAGCCCGAACAGGTCGACGCGCCGCCCATCTCCGGAGGCCCCTCCTCGCCGCCCCCGCTCGGTGGCGACCGGCTCAACCCCAAGTACACCTTCGACACCTTCGTCATCGGCGACTCCAACCGATTCGCGCACGCCGCGGCGGCCGCGGTGTCCGAGGCTCCCGGCAAGTCCTACAACCCGCTGCTCATCTACGGTCACTCCGGACTGGGCAAGACCCACCTGCTGCACGCGGTCGGCCACTACGTCCGCAACTACTACCCCACGGCCCGCGTGAAGTACGTCTCCACCGAAGAACTGACGAACGACTTCATCAACGCCATCTCCGAGAACCGCACGGCGCAGTTCCGCCGCACCTACCGCGACGTCGACGTCCTGCTCATCGACGACATCCAGTTCCTGGAGTCGAAGATCCAGACGCAGGAGGAGTTCTTCCACACGTTCAACACCCTGCACAACATGCAGAAGCAGATCGTCCTCACCTCCGACCGGCCGCCCAAGTCGCTCGAGGCCCTCGAACCGCGGCTGCGGAGCCGCTTCGAGTGGGGTCTCATCACCGACATCCAGCCGCCCGACCTGGAGACCCGCATCGCGATCCTGCGCAAGAAGGCACACCAGGAGAGGCTGTCTGTCGGCAACCACGTCCTGGAGTTCATCGCCAGCCGGATCGACAAGAACATCCGCGAACTCGAAGGCGCGCTCATCCGCGTCACGGCCCTGGCCAGTCTCACCCGCAAAGAGGTGGACATCGCCGTCGCGGAGGAAGTGCTGAAGGACCTCATCCCGCGCGATCAGCCCGTCGAGATCACGCCGGCGGAGATCATGGAGGAGACCGCACGGTACTTCAACACCACGGTCGACGACCTCTGCGGCGCCAGCCGCACACAGGCGATCGTCAACGCCCGCCAGATCGCCATGTACCTGTGTCGTGAACTCACCGACCTGTCGCTGCCGAAGATCGGGCAGTTCTTCGGCGGACGCGATCACACCACCGTCATGCACGCCGATCGCAAGATCCGTCACCTGCTCGCCGAGCGGCGCATCGTCTTCAACCAGGTCGCCGAGCTCACGAACCGGCTGAAGCACGTGGGCGGCGACTGACCGCCTCCTCGGCTTGTTTTCCACAGCGCGTGTCCGTCGTTTGCCGGACTCCCGCTGCGTCGTATCCCCGCGCACGCCCGTCGGCGACCTTTCCTACAAGGGGTTTTGGCAACAACGTCGGGCCCACCCGCGTCCCCGACCGATCGACACACCTGTAGACAACCCTGTTGATAACCGTGGACACCGCGAACCGGTGTCCGGAAGGGCTCGCTCCGTCCCAAGATCCTCCCCGTGTAGTTTCGGGTTACCGACAGCCCGTGTGGACGCCCGTTTCGCGTCCCACTACGTCATCCACCGAGTTGTCCACATATCCACGGGCGTTACTGAGAAGACGAATTGATAATTCACCTCTCTATCAGAAATCACATCGGCGCCCTCCTGTGGAGCGTGTCCCCCTCCTCCCGCCCACGCGCTCACGCCCGGTCCTCCGGTCGTCCCTGCCCCCAAGCCCCCTCGCGATATGATGCGAGGGCCCGTGACCTCGCCATCCGGCGCACGAGTCACGATGTCGAAGCCGCAAGGGGGCAGTTGTGAAGATCCGTCTGGAACGCGACGTTCTCGCCGAGGCCGTCCAATGGGCGGCCCGCAGCCTTCCCGCGCGCCCGGCCGCACCGATCCTGGCCGGGCTGCTCGTCGAGGCGTCGTCCGACGGCGTCACGCTGTCGAGTTTCGACTACGAGACGTCCGCACAGGTGAAGGTCGCCGCGACGGTCACCGACGAGGGAACGGCCCTCGTGTCCGGCAAGCTCCTGGCGGACATCGCCCGCTCCCTTCCCGCGAAGCCGGTCGAGATCTCCTCCGACGAGACCCGCACGACCCTCGTGTGCGGCTCTGCGCGGTTCACGCTGCAGAACCTGCCCGTCGCCGACTACCCGCAGTTGCCGAAGATGCCCGAGGCGACCGGCTCCATCGAGAGCCAGGTGTTCGCCCAAGCCGTCGCCCAGGTCGTCGTCGCCGCCGGCCGTGACGAACTGCTGCCCGTGTTCACCGGCGTGCGGATGGAGATCTCCGAGGACACGCTGTCGCTGCTGGCGACCGACCGCTACCGGATGGCGCTCAAGGAGATCCCCTGGACTCCGGCGACCCCGGCGGCGAGCGGGGCGGCACTCGTTCCGGCGCGTGTCCTCAACGACACCGCGAAATCCATGGTCTCGGGCGAGACGGTGACGCTCAGCCTGTCGAACAGCTCCCTCGGCGAAGGGATCATCGGCTTCGAGGGCCACGGCGCCGGCGGGATGCGGCACACGACGACGCGGCTGCTCGACGGCGAGTTCCCGAAGGTCCGTCACCTCATGAGCATCACCCCGGCGGTGACGGTGCGGGCCACCACGGCCGAGGTGATCGCCTCCGTCCGGCGCGTCGCCCTCGTGGCCGAGCGGAACACCTCGCTGCGGATGCTGATCGAGGACGAGTCCATCACGCTCGAAGCGGCGACCGGCGACCAGGCGCAGGCGGTGGAGGCGATCCCGGCCACGGTGACCGAGCACGTGGCCGACGCGAACATGACGGCCGCCGGCTTCAACCCCCACTACCTCGCGGATGCGCTCGGAGCGCTCGACGCCCCGTATGTGCAGTTCTCGTTCACCGCGCCGGGCAAGCCATGCCTGTTGACGGGACTGGCCGAGCTCGACGGCGAGCCGATGGCCGACTACCGGCACGTCATCATGCTCATGCGGCTGCCGCAGTAACCGGATCGTGTTCGTCCGCCACCTCTCCCTGTCGAACTTCCGCTCCTACGAGTCGGCCGACATCGCCCTCGGCCCGGGGGTCACGGTGTTCACGGGAGCGAACGGCCAGGGCAAGACGAACCTCGTCGAGGCCGTCGAGTACATCTCGACCGGCGGTTCGCATCGCGTCTCCAGCACCGTGCCCCTCGTCCGGGCCGGAGCTGCGGGCGCCGTGATCCGCGTCCGCGCCCAGGCCGGCGTGGACGACGACCGGGAAGTCCTGCTGGAGGTCGAGATCACGCCGGGCAAGGCCGGCCGGGCCCGTCTCAACCGGTCCGCCGTGCGGCGGGCGCGCGAGATCGTGGGCATCCTGCGGACGGTCGTGTTCTCGCCGGAGGACCTGACGATCGTGAAGGGAGACCCGGCCGAGCGGCGGCGGTTCATCGACGAGCTCGTCACCACCCGGTGGCCACGGCTGGCCGGCGTCCGTGCCGACTACGAGCGGGTTCTGCGGCAACGGTCGGCGCTGCTGAAATCGCTCGGCGGAAATCCACGGCGCGCCGAGGCCGACGATGTCGCGATCACGCTCGACGCCTGGGACGGGCAACTGGCGCGCCACGGCGGCGAGCTGCTGGCTGCGCGGCTCAGCACCCTCGCCGAGCTCCACCCCTACCTGCAGGCGACGTACGAGACCATCGCGCCGGTCAAGAACGCCGTCGCGGCCGCGTACGCCTCCCGGGTCGACCTGCCCGACTCGGTCGATCCGGCCGGACTCGCCGCGGCGCTCGGGGCGTCCCTGCGCGCCAGGCGCGGCGACGAGGTCGCCCGCGGTCTGTGCCTCGTCGGCCCGCACCGGGACGACATCACGTTCACGATCGGCGATCTCCCCGCGCGCGGCTATGCGAGTCACGGCGAGAGCTGGTCGCTGGCGCTGGCGCTACGACTCGCGGCGAACGAGTTGCTGCTGGCCGAGGGCGGCCGTCCCGTGCTGGTCCTGGACGACGTGTTCGCCGAGCTCGACGCGACGCGCCGGGACCGGCTCGCCGCGCAGGTCGCGGCGGCGGAGCAGGTGCTCATCACCGCGGCCGTGCCCGAGGACGTTCCCGCGGCGTTGCGCGGGGCCCGGTTCCAGGTCCACGACGGGGAGGTGATCCCCGGTGTCGAATCCTGACGACGAGCCGGACGATGTCGCGCCGGAGACGCTCGGGACGACCGCTCCTGGGGGCGTCCACGACCCGACCGGGCTGGAGCTGGCCCGGAGGCTCGCGACCGGCATCGGCGGGAAGGCGACCTCCGGCCGCCGGAAGAAGGCGCCACGGGCCCCGGCCGACACGAGGGCCGACCCCGAGCCGCTCGCGGCGGCGCTCGACGACGTGATCCGGACCGAAGGCTGGGAGCGCGACATCGCCGTGCAGGCCGTCTTCGGGCGATGGGCGGCGATCGTCGGTCCCGAGGTCGCCCAGCATTCCGACCCCGAGCGGCTCACCGGCAAGGTGCTGACGATCAGGGCCGATTCCACGGCCTGGGCGACGTCCCTGCGGACGATGGCCGCTCAGCTCGTCGCGCGCCTGAACGCGGAGCTCGGGCAGGGAGAGGTCGAGTCGGTGCGGATCCTCGGGCCTGACGCACCCGACTGGAGGCATGGCAGACGGACCGTTCGCGGGGGTCGTGGTCCGCGCGACACCTACGGCTGACTAGCATCCGGGGCTATGACGGTGCTGCGAGAGTGGGCAGGGGAGAGCCGGGAGCTCGCCATGCGCACCGTGCGCGTGTGGTGGCGGCTCCTCCCGCACCTGGTGTGCCTCTCGTTGCTCGGGTGGTTCGGTTTCCAGGCGTGCCTGCGGGTCGCGGCCATCGCCGCCCCGGCCAACGCCTTCGTGGCGCTGTTCATCGTGTCGGCCGGGCTGCTGAGCGTCCTTGCCGCGACGGTCGCATGCCTGGCGATCGCCGGTCGGCTGCTGCACATGGAGGAGCTCTCGCCCGAGGTGAGGGTCACGCAGCCCGTGCTCCAGCAGGTCGCGGTGACGATCCTGCCCTTCCTCGGCATCTACGCCGTCTTCAACACGGTGCAGCGGGCCGCGGACCGGCTCGTCACCAACGCGGTGCTGGTCAACGGGCTGGGCTCGGACGGCCTCACCGACAAGCTCAACCCCCTCAGCAGTCTCGAGAACGGCGTCGAGCTGGTGGTGATCGTCGTCGTCGCCTACCTGGTCCGGCGCGGGCTGGACCTGCTCCACGAGCGCACCGGGATCGGCGCGCTGGGGCTCGGCGCGGCCTTCATCGAGGGCTTCTTCATGCTGCTGGTGATCCTGAGCGGATCGAAGCTCCTCGCCACAGGGTGGTCCTGGCTGGGAGACCGGGCGGTGGCCGGCTGGCTGCAGGTGCCCTGGGACGGGCTGCGCGCCGTCGGCGATCTGATCCGGATCGACCTGCCCCAGATCGTCGCGGACGCGTGGACCTTCGTCGTCGAGACGGCGTGGCCGGCCGTGGTGACGGCGGTGGGGGCGCCCGTTCTGTGGCTGGCCGTCGCCGCACTCGTGTACGGGACCGGAGTCCTGTCGCTGGCCGAGCTGTGGCGCAAGGGCCGCCCGCTCACGGCGGCCGTGCCCCTCACGCGTCGCCAGCAACGCCGTGCCCATCTCGCCGAGGCACGACTGGCGACGGGGTCCGGCCGGGGGCGGCGTCTCGGACTGGAACTGTCCGAGGCGTTCCTCGGGGACGTCGACGACAAGTACCTGCCGACCCTTCAGTCTCTGCGGCTGATCCTGAAGGCCGGGGTGCCGACCCTCTCGTCCCTGATCGTGCTGTACGCGGTGACGCAGGTCCTGGGGGATCTCGTCGAGGCGGGCTTCGTGCTGGCGATCGGCGGGCGTCCGCTCACGGCCTGGCTCGGCCTGGAGGTCGTGGCGGGCGCGCTCCGCGTCGCCGTCGTCGAGCCGCTGCGGGTGAGCCTGCTGGCTGTCACGTTCGGAGTGTGTCTGGAACGGTTCCGGGCGCAGGCCGGCGCCGCCGCGCCGCTGCCCGCCGCGGAGGAGCGCGCATGAGGCGCCTGGCGACCGTGCTGCTCTTCGTCGCGAGTTGCCTGGTGGCCTCGCTTCTCGTGTCCGTCGTGCCGACGGACGACACGGCGGTCCGGGTCTCCCGCGAGGTCGGCGAGGAGTTCGTGTTCGAGGACGGGCTGGCCGTCTCGGCGCGCCAGGTCCGTCTCGGCACCGTCCTCACCGCCGACGGCGCGTTCGTCGCGCGGACCGCCGACGTCTTCCTCGTGGTCGACGCCAGGATCGCCGTGCGGGGCCTGCGCGGCGGAGGGACCCTCGACGCCGAGATCGTCTCGGGCGGGCGCGTGTTCGCGGCCCGCAGCAGTGTCGTCGTGCCGCAGGCGGGCTTCTACACCGCCGACGCGTTCGTGGTGGAGCTCCCGCGCGAGGCCCTCGTCGGGTCGCGGTTGCGGCTCACCCAGCCGGCGGTGCTGACGTCGGTGCACAACGTCCCCGAGTACGACCTGGGCGTCGAGCAGGCCGTCGTCGACGCGTTCGCGCCGCCCGTGACCGTCGATGTCCCGGCGGGCCCGGCGCAGCAGGTGATCTCGTGAAGGCTCGGTACACGCGCGGACAGTGGTGGTTGCTGACCTGGGCGGTCGTGGCGACGGGATTCGCCCTCACGGCGCTGTTCGTGGCGCGGGTGATCTCGACGGGGTACGACCACACGGACTACCGGCCCGTGAAGGCCGGGGAGGCCTACGTGACCGAGCACGGGTCGATCCGGCTGCTCGGCCTGTACCGGTCCAGGAGCCTCACGCGGTACGAGGACGATCCCGGCGACGGGGCCGTGTACGTCGTGGCGACCCTGGAGGCGTCGATCGTCGACGACGACGCGCTGGTGTGCCTGCTGCGACTGGTCCAGGACGACGGTCGGTCGTGGGCCGCGTCGTCGTCGACCTACGGCGACGAGCGATGCCCCAGCGCCCCGACGGCCGCGCCCGTCACGTTCGCCGCCGTCTTCGTCGTCCCCGAGGCCGCACTGGGCCGACTGGCGGGCGTGGCTGTCTCCACGACGAGCACCGGGCCGCTGCTGCGGCCCCCGCCGGCCTGAGCTCGCCGGACTCTTCGACTTAGGCCGGCTCCACGGTCTCCAGGGCCCGAGCGCGCACAACGCCGCGAGGACGTCGCGCAGTAGCCCGGGTGCGAGCCCTCGGAACCGCGTTCGAGCCACCGATACCGCCGAAGAGACCGACACCTCACGACGATATCAGCTAGTCACGATATCGGGGTCTTGATATACTCCAAATATGCGATGGACGGTTGAGTTCTCCGACGAGGTGTTGGCCTGGTACCGGGGACTGACACCCGAGGGGAAGGCAGCAGCCCGTCGTGTGTTCTCCCGACTGGAAGAGGCAGGGCACATGCTCGGTATGCCGCTGTCGAAGCAGCTCAGCGGCGGCCTACGCGAACTGCGGTTCACGTGCGAGGGCGTGGCACGACGGGTCACGTACGTGCTCGATCCCGAACGTCAGGCCGTCACGCTGACGACATTCCGCAAGCGGCGCCAGAACGAGCGAGCGGAGATCCTGCGAGCCCGCCGAGCCCAGGCGGCACACGAAGCCGAACGCAAGAAGACCCAGAAGAAGGGGAAGTGACCATGAAGACCACACCGTTCCGCGAGGCCGAGGCCGAGGCCCTGGCCGCCATGACCCCCGACGAGCGCGCCCGATTCGACGCCGCCGAGACCGAGGAGGAAGCGCGGCTCCGGCTCGCGGAGCTGGTTTACGCCTCCCGCACGGCCGCCGGGCTGACCCAGACCGAGCTGGCCCGTCGCATGGGCACCACGCAGTCGGTCATCTCTGCCATCGAGAACGGCGGACAGGTGCCTTCCGTCTCGATGCTCTGGCGGATCGCCCACGCGCTGAATCTGCACCTGAACATCGACATGGCCGCCGCGAGCTGACTCACAAGACCAACCCGTCTCCTGGCTCGGTGAAGAGCGGATCTTGGTGGCGGTCGAGTTCGGTGAGGCCTTCTTCGAGAGCGGCGGTGACGGAGGCCCGGCGAGTGCGGCAGCTCGGGCAGCGAGGGCGCGGCTACGTGCGCCGCGAGTGTCACGAACCGGACGGTTCGAGTACCACCAGGGGGACGGCGAGCCTCACGCCCGTGCTGCGCTGCACCCACGAATACTCGCCCGATCCGGTGATCGTGTTGTCCTTCCAGACGAGGTCGAGGACGGCGACGACGAAGCGATCGGTCAGCCCGGTGCTGCGCGGGAACCGATAGCTGAGCTCGCATCGGGTGGGCTGCACGCCCGGGTTGAGGTCGAGCGTCGCGCCCGATCCCGGCCCGCCGAACCGCAGCAGCTCGGCATAGCGGTACACCTCGGTGCCGAGGACGTTGCCGCCGAACGCGTCGGTGTTGGACGGCTCCAGCGGCGTGTCGGAGACGTTCTCGCACCGGCCGTACACGGTCACGACCCACTCGTCGCCGCTGGAGCCGTAGGTGCGTGCGTCGGCGTGGGTGAACGTCACCCGGAGCTGCCCTGTCTCGACGGTCGTCCCCGCGGCGACCAGCGGGAAGCGTCCGGTCCGTTCGCGGAAGCCGCCGCAGGCCCAGACGGTCGCCACGAGAAGGACGAGGATCAGTCCGATCACCGCCGGAAGAGGCCGGCGGCGCGGGCCGGGCGCAGGCCAGTCCGTCGCGAGAGGACCTGTGTCGTACCAGGTCGCCGCGGGCCGGTTCATGGGGGCAGCCTAGTGATCGCGGGGCGCGCCACTGGACCCGCGCCGGGCCCGGGGAGACGATCGCATGGGGTGACTCGTCGCGGATGAGGCTCAGCGCGCGCGTGAGCCCTCGGCGGCGCGAGGGCCATATCCGACCATGGCCCCACCCCTGCGAGCGGCTCCACGGGGGCTTCGACGCGCGGCCGAACCCGATTCGGCGGCCCGATGGCCCTTGATAGGCGGGGTCCGAGGCTCTGTTCGGGTAGACTAGAAACGATTTCGGCAATGGCGGCCCGGAGGTCATCCACCCCCTTACCCGGGGCGCCCCTTCCCGGCCTTCGAGCAACTGCTTAAGGAGTGCACCCTGTGACGGAAGACGTGAGTCGGGCCGTGCCCGACGTCGAGGTGGGAGCCGCCGCGACGACCGTGGCGGAAGGGTCCTACGACGCCGGCGCGATCACCGTCCTGGAAGGTCTCGAAGCCGTCCGCAAGCGGCCGGGCATGTACATCGGCTCGACCGGCGAGCGCGGTCTGCACCATCTCGTGTACGAGGTCGTCGACAACTCGGTCGACGAAGCCCTCGCCGGGTACTGCGACACGATCACCGTGGAGCTCCTGCCCGGCGACGGGGTGCGCGTCGTCGACAACGGGCGCGGCATCCCCGTGAAGGAGCACCCCACCGAGAAGATCCCCGCGGTGACGCTCGCGCTGACCGTGCTGCACGCGGGCGGCAAGTTCGGCGGCGGCGGGTACAAGGTGTCGGGCGGCCTGCACGGCGTGGGCGTCTCGGTCGTCAACGCCCTGTCCTACAAGCTCATCGTGGACGTCCGGCGCGACGGGTACCACTGGCAGCAGAGCTTCGGCCTGGGCGATCCGGAGGGGCCGCTGCGGCGGCTGGAGCCGACGTCCGAGACGGGGACGACGGTCACGTTCTACCCGTCTCCCGAGATCTTCGAGACGACGACGTTCTCCTACGACACGCTCGTCACGAGGTTCCGCGAGATGGCCTTCCTCAACAAGGGCCTCACGATCAGCATCGAGGATCTGCGGCCCGCTCCGGAGTCGCCGTCCGACGAGGACGGCGAGGAGTACGCCAGCGACGAGCCCGAGGAGCCTCGCACGCAGACGTTCCGCTTCGACGCGGGCCTCATCGACTACGTGAGCTACCTCACGGGGGCGCGGGAGACGATCAACGGCTCCGTGATCGCGTTCGAGGCGCATTCTCCCGAGCAGCGCCTGGCGCTGGAGATCGCGATGCAGTGGAACACGACGTACAGCGAGTCCGTGCACACGTTCGCGAACACGATCAACACCCACGAGGGCGGCACCCACGAGGAGGGATTCCGCGCGGCGCTCACCCAGACCGTCAACAAGTGGGGTGAGACGTGGGGCCTGGTGAGGAAGAGGGAGGACCGCGTCTCGGGCGACGACATCCGCGAGGGCCTGACCGCGATCGTGTCCGTGAAGCTCGCCGAGCCGCAGTTCGAGGGGCAGACGAAGACCAAGCTCGGAAACACCGACGTGAAGTCGTTCGTGCAGCGCGTCGTCAACGACCAGCTCGGGGACTGGTTCGAGAAGAACCCGTCGGACGGGCGCGAGATCATCAAGAAGGCGCAGGCGGCGGCGTCGGCCCGTCTGGCGGCCCGCAAGGCGCGCGACATGGCGCGCAGCCGCAAGGGACTGCTCGGCGGCGGGCTGCGCGGCAAGCTGTCGGACTGCCAGTCGACGGAGCCCGAGGAGTGCGAGGTCTTCATCGTCGAGGGCGACTCGGCCGGCGGCTCGGCGAAGGGCGGCCGCGACCCGCGCATCCAGGCGATCCTGCCGATCCGCGGGAAGATCCTGAACGTCGAGAAGGCCCGTGCCGAGAAGATCCTCGCCAACCGTGAGGTCGAGTCGATCATCAACGCGCTCGGCACCGGCGTCCACGACGACTTCGACATCAATCGGCTGCGCTACCACAAGATCGTCCTCATGGCCGACGCCGACGTGGACGGCTCCCACATCCGGACGCTGCTGCTCACGTTGCTGTTCCGGTTCATGAAGCCGCTCATCGGGGCCGGTCACGTCTACCTGGCGCAGCCTCCGCTGTTCCGGCTGCGGTGGTCGAACGCGCCGCACGAGCTCGCCTACAACGACGCTCAGCGCGACCAGCTCCGCGACGCGGGCCTCGCGGCCGGCAAGAGGCTGCCGAACGTCAATCCGATCCAGCGGTACAAGGGCCTCGGCGAGATGAACGCCGAGGACCTGTGGGACACCACGATGGATCCGGCCAAGCGGTCGTTGCTGCAGGTGACGCTCGACGACGCGGCCGCCGCCGACGAGATGTTCTCGATCCTGATGGGTGAGGACGTCGAGCAGCGCCGGCACTTCATCCAGCGCAACGCCAAGGACGTCCGCTTCCTCGACATCTGATCGACCCACCAACGCCCAAGGGAAGACACACACGCATGCAAGAGACACCGGACAGCAGCACCGAGCAGGGCCTTCAGCCCATGGTTGGACGCGTCGAGGAGGTCGACCTCAACGTCGAGATCCAGCGGTCCTACCTGGACTATGCGATGTCGGTCATCGTCGGCCGGGCGCTGCCCGACGTCCGCGACGGCCTCAAGCCCGTGCACCGGCGCGTGCTGTACGCCATGTACGACGGCGGGTTCCGGCCCGACCGGGGCTGGAACAAGTGCTCGCGTGTCGTCGGCGACGTCATGGGCCGCTTCCATCCTCATGGTGACAGCGCGATCTACGACACGCTCGTCCGCCTCGCGCAGCCCTGGGTGATGAGGGCGCCCCTCATCGCGGGGCAGGGCAACTTCGGCTCGCCGGGCAACGACGGGGCCGCGGCCATGCGGTACACCGAGTGCCGGATGGCGCCGCTGGCCATGGAGATGGTCCGCGACATCGACGAGGACACCGTCGATTTCAAGCCCAACTACGACAACCGGGAGAGCGAGCCGGTCGTCCTGCCGTCCCGGTTCCCGAACCTGCTGGTCAACGGGTCGACGGGGATCGCGGTCGGCATGGCGACGAACATCCCGACGCACAACCTGCGCGAGGTCGCCGATGCCGTCGGCTGGATCCTCGAGCATCCCGAGTCGACGCCCGAGGAGCGGCTGGAGGCCGCGATCGAGCGGATCAAGGGCCCCGATTTCCCGAGCGGGGCGCAGATCGTGGGCCGCCGCGGCATCGAGGACGCGTACCGCACCGGACGCGGTCTCGTCACCGTGCGCGCGGTGATCAACATCGAGGAGGACAAGGCGGGCCGGACGCTGCTCGTCGTCACCGAGTTGCCCTACATGTGCAACCCCGACAACCTCGCGCTGAAGATCGCCGAGCTGGTGAACTCGGGGCGGATCTCCGGCATCGCCGACATCCGCGACGACACGTCGGCGCGAACGGGGCAGCGGCTCGTCATCGTCCTCAAGCGGGACGCGCAGCCGCGTGTCGTCATGAACCAGCTCTACAAGCACACGCAGTTGCAGGACACGTTCGGCTGCAACATGCTGACCCTGGTCGACGAGGTGCCCCGGACGCTGCGGCTCGATCAGTTCCTCACCTACTGGATCCGGCATCAGATCCAGGTCATCAAGCGGCGCACGGCGTTCCGGCTGGCCAAGGCGGAGGAGCAGGCGCATCTGCAGCGCGGCCTGGTGAAGGCGCTGGACATGCTCGACGAGGTGATCGCGCTGATCCGGCGCAGCCCGCAGGTGGAGGATGCCCGCGAGGGGCTCAAGGAGCTGCTCGACATCGACGACCTGCAGGCCACCTACATCCTGGACACCCAGTTGCGGCGTCTGGCGGCGATGGAGCGGCAGAAGATCATCGACAACCTGGCGGAGCTGGAGCGGCGGATCGCGGACCTGACCGACATCCTCGCGACGCCGCAGCGGCAGCGGCAGATCGTCGCGAGCGAACTGGGCGAGATCGTCGACAAGTACGGTGACGACCGGCGCACGCAGTTCGTGTCGGAGGAGGGGGATCTCTCGCACGAGGACCTCATTCCCGACGACGACATGATCGTCACGATCACGGCCGGCGGCTACGCGAAGCGGACGCGGGCGGACCTCTACCGGGTTCAGAAGCGCGGCGGCAAGGGGGTGCGCGGCGCGACGCTGCGGACCGACGACACCGTCGACCAGCTCTTCACGACCACGAACCATCACTGGATGCTGTTCTTCACCAATCTCGGGCGCGTGTACCGGGCGAAGGTGTGGCAGCTTCCCGAGGCCGGTCGCGACGCGAAGGGCGGGCATGTCGCCGGGTTGCTGTCGTTCCTGCCCGAGGAGCGGATCGCGCAGGTGCTGACCGTGCGGAGCTACGCCGATGCGCCGTACCTGCTGCTCGCGACCCGCAACGGGCTGGTGAAGAAGACGGCGCTCGCGCAGTACGACTCGCCCCGGCAGGCCGGCGTCATCGCCATCAACTTCCGCGATCCCGACGACGAGCTCATCGGCGCCCAGGTGTGCGGCGCCGACGACGACGTCCTGCTGGTGTCGCGCAAGGGGCAGGCCATCCGGTTCGCGGCCGACGACGAGCAGCTTCGTCCCATGGGGCGGGCGACGTCCGGCGTGACCGGAATGAAGTTCCGGAAGGGCGATTCGCTGTTGTCGATGTCGATCATCGCCGCCGACGCGTCCGAGCAGGACCGGTTCGTGTTCACGGTGACCGACGGCGGGTTCGCGAAGCGCACCGCGGTGAGCGAGTACCGCGTCCAGGGCCGCGGCGGGCTCGGCATCAAGGCCATGAAGCTCAACGAGGACAGGGGTTCCCTCGTCGGCGGCCTGGTGGTCAGCGAGTCCGACGAGGTCATCGCGATCAAGGTGTCGGGGCAGATCATCCGCAGCTCGGTGGGCGAGGTGCCGGCGAAGGGGCGGGACACGATGGGCGTGAAGTTCGTCGGCATCCTGGCCGACGACGCCGTCGCCGCGATCGCGCTCTATCCGGAGGCCGGCGTGGAGTCCGACGAGGAGGATTCGGCCGAGTCGAGTACCGTTGACACGGAAGACGTAGTGGCCACCGAGGAGGCCGCGGTCCCGACGGACCAACAGGAGGACGACGAGTGAGCGACGAACAGGGCGTCTACCGGACCGGCGGAAGCGTCGGCACCGGGACCGAGCATCTGCCTCCGGCGAACTACTTCCGCCCCGCTCCCACGGCGAAGCTCCCGGGTTCCGACGCCCCCGCGGCTCCCCCGGCATCGGCTCCGGCCTTCACGCCGGCCGACGACCCGGCGCAGACCGCGTTGCGGCCGACCGTGAAGGCTCCGCCGTCGTCGAGTCCGGCGTCCACGAGGAGTCCCGAAGAGGTTCTCTCCGCGCCGCCGAGCAAGCGGACGCGGAAGGCGCGGCTGCGCCTGGCCCGGATCGACCCGTGGTCGGTGATGAAGACGGTGTTCCTGTTCTCGGTCGCGGGGTTCATCATCTCGATGGTCGCGGTCGGCGTCCTGTGGACGATCATCGAGGCGTCGGGGCTGCTCACCGACCTCAACGAGTTCATCAGCACGCTCGTGTCGACGCCGTCCGACCCGACGCCGTTCGACATCCACCAGTACCTCAACGGCGCCAAGGTGCTGGGCGGGACGGCGGTGATCGGTGCGATCGACATCGTCCTCGTCACGGCGCTGGGCACCCTGGGATCGTTCCTGTACAACCTGTCGGCCACGATGCTCGGCGGGTTGGAGCTCACCCTGGCCGAGGACTGAGGACGCGTCGGGTCGTCATCAGGCGGTCCCGAGTTGAGCCCGCGTTCGGTGCTCGGGTAGAGTCAGCTTTCGGCGTTGTGGCGCCGGATGTGCGTATGGGCCTATAGCTCAGTCGGTTAGAGCGCCGCCCTGATAAGGCGGAGGTCACTGGTTCAAGTCCAGTTAGGCCCACCATCTCCAATCCTTCCCCACTAGGGGGAACGTTCGTCTCTCAAAGCCCCGCCAACACCTTCGTGCCCAACACGTGCCCAATCGCACCGGTTTCAACCCCTTCGGGCGGCACTCAGAGGGCTGCGCGCGGCGATCACGACCCATGGAGCAGCGGCTTCAGCTTCCACGCTCGCGGGTCCATCGCCGAGGGGCCAACCGGACTCGTTAGGGTGACTTGGGAAGAGGAAGTGGGGGGCAATGGCGCCGCAGGGGTTCCAGGACAAGGTCGCGTTCGTGTGGAAGGTCGCCGACAAGCTGCGCGGTACCTTCAAGCAGCACGAGTACGGATCGGTGATGCTGCCGCTGCTGGTGTTGCGCCGCATGGACGCCGTGCTGGCGCCGACCAAGGACGCCGTGCTCGCCAAGGCGAAGACGTTCACCACGATCGGCGAGGGCGAGGACGCGCTGTTGAGGAAGGTCGCGGGCCGCCGCTTCTACAACACCGCCCCGTGGACATTCGCCACGCTGCTGAACGACGACAAGAACCTGGCCGACAACCTGGCGACGTACATCCGCCTGTTATCGCGCGATGCCTACCGGGTGATGGAGGCGTACAACTTCGACGACAAGATCGCCCGGCTCGATCGCGCTGGGCTGCTATACGCCGTGATGGCGGACTTCGCAGACCTGGACCTGCGGCCGGTGGTCGTCTCGAACGAGGCGATGGGTTACATCTTCGAGGAGCTGCTGCGGAAGTTCTCCGAGATGAGCAACGAGACCGCCGGCGAGCACTACACCCCGCGCGAGGTGATCACCCTGATGGTCGACCTGCTCCTGACCGGGCAGGCGTCGAAGGAACTCACCGAGAACCCGATCCCCGTTCGCACCGTGTACGACCCGGCGGCCGGAACGGGCGGCATGTTGATGGGGGCGATGCACCGAATCCGGGACCTGAACCCGAAGGCGATCGTCAACGTGTTCGGTCAGGAACTCAACGACGAGACCTGGGCGATCGCCCAGTCGGACCTGATGATGCAGGACATCGACCCGGCCCGGATGCGCAACGGCAACACCCTCACGTCCGACGCGTTCGGCACGCAGAAGTTCGACTTCATCCTGGCCAACCCGCCCTATGGGGTGGACTGGAAGGCGTACGCGAGCCCGATCCGTGACGAGTACGAGAAGCTCGGCCACCACGGACGTTTCGGCGTCGGCCTGCCGCGGGTCTCGGACGGATCCCTGCTGTTCTTGCAGCACATGCTGTCCCACATGAAGCCGACCGGCTCGCGGGTGGCGATCGTGCTTTCGGGGTCGCCGCTCTTTTCAGGGCAGGCCGGCTCCGGCGAGTCGGAGATCCGCCGCTGGATCCTCGAGAACGACTGGCTGGAGGGCATCGTCGCCCTCCCGGACCAGATGTTCTACAACACCGGCATCTCCACCTACGTGTGGATCCTCACCAACGACAAGACAGACGCCGACCGCGGCCGGGTGCGCCTCATCGACGCCCGCGAACTGGGCACGAGGATGCGCAAGTCCCTCGGCGACAAGCGCAAGGAACTCACCCCGGACGCCATCGAACAGATCGCCCAGCTGTACGGCGCCGCCCAAGGCGAGTTCGCCGACGACCCGCGCGTCAAGGTCCTCACCAACGAGACCTTCGGCTTCCAACGGATCACCGTCGAACGGCCGCTGCGCCGCCGCTGGGAGGTCAACCCGGACACCCTCGCAGCCTTGGAGTCGTCGAAGGCCTGGATCGCCTGGAAGGACGCCCCCGCCGCCGGCGAGGCGTTTGGGTCGCTGGTCGGGACGCCCTACGCCACGGCCGCGGCCCTCACGGCCGCGCTCAAGAAGTTGGACGCCGCCCCGCCCCTGTCGGTTGTGCGGGAGTTGGTGAAGCTCGCGGCGGTCGCCGACCCGAGAGCGCCGTTGATCCGGGGCAAGTCCGGCCCCGAGCCCGACCCGGGCCTCCGCGACGCCGAGAACATCCCCCTCCCCGAGGGTTGGCTAGCGCTGAATGAGAAGGCGAGAGCCAAAGCGCTGGTCGAGTCTGCCGAGGCGCACGTGCGCAACGAGATCCACCCCTACACCCCAGACGCCTGGATCGACCACACCAAGACCAAGGTCGGCTTCGAGATCCCGTTCACTCGCCAGTTCTACGTGTATACGCCGCCCCGGCCCGTGACAGAGATCGCCGCAGAGATCAAGGGGCTTGAGGAACAGATCCAAGGTTGGATGAAGGGGCTCCTACCGTGAGCAACCTGGCAATCGAAGCGGCTCTAGGCCGGACATGGACTGGGAGTCAACGCCATGTCTTCAAACGCGTCATGCGCCAGACGGACGCCCGGGTCGGCGGCGCGGACGGCGAAGCAGTCGACCGCCTGTCGCTCTCAAGCGGGGGCTACCTGTATCCCCGGGCTGGAACAACCGATCGGCAACAGGCGTCCGAAGCCACGGAGCAACGCAGCTTGCTGGTCGAGGTGGATCAGCTGGTAGTCAATCCCATGTGGCTGACTGGCGGAAGTATCGCAGTCTCCAGCTTGGCGGGCGCCGTTAGTCCGGACTATCGCGTGTTCACGTCTTCGACCCACGTCGAGCCACGATTCCTGCACCATTTACTCCGCAGCCAGCCGTATCGGGATCAGTACGACCTTTTCGTGCGCGCGAATACGACCTTCGATCGGCGGATACAGCAGCAAGACCTCGATCAAATGCCGTTGTGGCTTCCCCCACGAGACGCCCAGCAGCGGATCGCGGAGTTCCTCGACGACCGGGTCGCCCGCATCGACCGGATCATCGCTGCCCGCGCCGACCAGATGAAGCTTGTGAATGCGATGTTTCGGAGCGAGGTCGCCGGGATGGTCTCCGGCATCGGAGTTGCGTGGATGGAGGGCGCGCTTCGGCGCTTCGTGACGTCCGAGGACGCCGTGCGGGTCCCGCTGAGTGGCGAGGAACGGGCACAACGAAAGGGGCCCTACCCCTACTTTGGGGCATCCGGTGCCATCGACTCGGTCGACGACTACCTGTTTGAAGGTCCGAGGGTGCTTCTGTCAGAAGACGGCGCGAATCTCTTGGCTCGATCCTCACCGATCGCCTTCGTGGCCGATGGTAGGTACTGGGTGAACAACCACGCTCACGTCCTCCAGCCACTTGATGGGGCGCACGACTTCTGGGCGGCCCGTATCGAGTCGCTCGACGTATCCCCCTGGGTGACTGGCTCTGCGCAGCCGAAGCTGACCGTCGACGCAGCGATGGCACTGCGGGTATCTACCCCGGCCACTGTGGCAGAGAGGCTGCAATTGGGTGAGGCCGTCAGGAGGGTGCGTGTTGTGGCCGAGGGCAGGATCGAAGACCTGAAGCGTTCCATGGTGATCCTCGATGAGTACAAGCAGTCCCTCATCACCGCTGCGGCGACCGGGGATCTTGACGTGACCACCGCCGGCAGCGGCATCCCCGGGTAGGGAGAGCAATGATCACGCACGAGTCCGCGTTCGAGGCCAACATCGAGGCCCACCTGCTTGCGAACGCCTGGTCGGCTGTCCAGCCGGCTTCCTACGACCGCAAGCGGGGCGTGTTTTCTGATGAACTGGTCGCGTTCGTGCAGGCGTCCCAGCCGAAGGCCTGGGCCCAGTTGGTCGCCCGACACGGGGGCGAGGCGATGGCCAGACAGAACTTCACGAAGGTCGTCGTCGATGCCCTGGATCATCGAGGCACGATCAGTGTGCTGCGTGATCAGGTGAAGGATTCCGGCGTCCATGTGCGGTTGTGCTACTTCAAGCCGGCGAGCGGTCTCGATGACGCGCAGGTGGCACGGTACGCGGCGAATCGCCTGGCGGTCGTGCGGCAGTTACACCATTCCGAGTCCGACCAGGCTGACTCGCTGGACCTGACGTTGGTGGTGAACGGCATCCCGGTGGCGACGGCGGAACTGAAGAACCCGCTGACGCATCAAAACGTCGAGCACGCGATGGCGCAGTACCGTTCCGACCGCAACCCGAACGACCTGATCTTCGCCAAGCGCACGCTGGTCCATTTCGCGGTCGATCCGCACCGGGTGGCGATGACCACGCGGTTGGCGGGGCAGGAGACGGTGTTCCTGCCGTTCAACCAGGGCACCGCAGGCGGCGGGAGTCCGGGGGCGGCGGGGAATCCGCCCGCGGCGTCCGGCAGCTACCAGACGGCCTACTTGTGGGAGGAGGTGTGGCAGCGGGACGCGTGGCTCGACCTGCTGGGCTCGTTCGTCCACGCGCATGCCGGGGGCGTGTTGTTCCCGCGTTACCATCAGTGGCACGCGGTCCGGGCGATCCTGGCGGCGACGTACACCGACGGTGCCGGGGTGGATCGGCTGGTGCAGCACTCGGCGGGGTCGGGGAAGTCGAACACGATTGCGTGGACGGCGCACAAGTTGTCCCGGCTGCATGGCCCGGATGACCAGCCGATCTTCGACAAGGTCGTGGTGATCACGGACCGTAAGGTGTTGGACCGGCAGTTGCAGGAGACGGTGGCCGGTTTGGATCACACGCCGGGCACGATCGTGCGGATCGATGAGAACTCCGCCCAGCTGAAGGCCGCACTTGAGGGTAACGCGGCGCGGATCATCATCACGACGTTGCAGAAGTTCCCGGTGGTGGCGGCCAAGGCGGCGGAGGAGGCCGCGGCCGGGGAGGCGTCCGGGGTGGTGGGGCGCCGGTTCGCGGTGATCGTGGACGAGGCGCACTCCTCGACGTCGGGGGATGCGGTGAAGCAGCTCAAGACGGTGTTGAAGGGCGGCAACGCGCTTGCGGACGCGGAGGCGTCGGAGTTGTTGGCGGATGAGGCAGCCGATCCGGACGCCGCGCTGCTCGCGAGCGCGGTGGCGAGGGGCAGGCAGAAGAACCTGTCGTTCTTTGCGTTCACCGCGACGCCGAAGCCGAAGACGCTGGAGACGTTCGGGCGCCTGGACGCCGACGGGCAGCGGCGTCCGTTCCACACGTATTCGATGCGCCAGGCGATCGAGGAGGGGTTCATCCTCGATGTGCTGGCGAACTACACGACGTACGCGACGTACTACAAGCTGGCGAACGCGCACCCGCGCAACGATCCGGAGATGAACGCGTCCAAGGCGAAGGCGGCGTTGGCGCGGTTCGTGTCGCTGCACCCGTACCAGTTGGAGCAGAAGGCCGAGGTGATCGTCGAGCACTTCCTGCAGAAGACGCAGGCGAAGATCGACGGCCGCGCGAAGGCGATGGTGGTGACCCGGTCCAGGTTGCACGCCGTGCGGACCAAGCAGGCGCTGGACGCGTACATCGCCCGGAAGGGCTACGACCAGGGCGCGTATCCGCTGCGGACGCTGGTGGCGTTCTCGGGGACGGTCACCGACCCGGACGCGGCCGGTCTCACGTGGACCGAGGCGGGCATCAACGGGTTCTCCGAGCCCCAGCTGCCGAAGAAGTTCCACGGCGACGATTGCCAGGTGCTTGTGGTGGCCGAGAAGTATCAGACCGGGTTCGACGAGCCGTTGCTGCACACCATGTACGTGGACAAGAAGCTGGCCGGGGTGAAGGCCGTGCAGACGTTGTCGCGGCTCAACCGCACCCATCCGGGTAAGCAGGACACGTTCGTGCTCGACTTCGCCAACTCCGCCGAGGAGATCAAGGCCGCGTTCGAGCCGTTCTATGAGGAGTCGTTCGCGACCCCCACGGACCCGAACGTGCTCTACGCCATGGAGCACGACCTGCTCGCCGCCCAAGTCGTGTCGGCCGAGGAGATGGACGCCGCCGTCGCGGCCCTGCTGTCGGAGGACCCGGCCCGCCAGCCGGAGATCTATGGCAACCTCGACCCGGCCGTGGGCCGCTTCGCAGCCCTGGAGGACGATGCCCAGGAGTCGTTCCGGACCACGCTGCGGCACTTCTGTCGGGCGTACGCCTTCGTCGCCCAGGTGATGCCGTTCACCGACGCCGATCTGGAGCGGCTGTTCCTGTACGGACGCCTGCTGCTGCTCGAGCTGCCGCCCGGAGACACCGACCCGACGCCCCAACTGAGCAAATCGGTGCAGCTGACTCACCTGCGGATCGCCGTCACCTCCGACGCAGCGATCGCCCTGACCGCGTCCGACGAGCCGGGGACGGCCCTGCCCGGCGCGGGGAAGGGGCCGCAGACCGAACCGGTGATGGACAAGCTGTCGGCGTTGATCTCGGCGATGAACGACAAGTACGGCGCCGACCTCGGCGAAGCCGACAAGGTGTGGGTCGACCAGCAGTGGGTCGTGGTCAAGGGCGACGACGACATGCGCGCCGTAGCCGAGAACAACGACAAAGGCCAGTACCGACTCGTGCTGGAACAGAAGATCAAGGACCTCCTTGTCGACCGGCACGAGAAGAACGGCATGCTGTTCGACCTGTTCTTCGCCAACCCCGATTTCCAGGTCTCGCTGGTCAACTACCTGATCGGCACCTACGACGAGTTCCGGCGAGAAGTTGTCGGGTGAGGACGATAGCGTCGAATCATGGGAGGCAAACAGCTACGACTGTTTCTCGTCGACGGGACGCCGGGGGGCCTCACGACGGCCCAGATCATGAACTGGACCGGACAGGTTCTCTCCGGACGCCGCTCCGACCTTGCGGACCTGCTGAGGCGCCCGGAAGCCCAACGCCCCGGCGTCTACTTGCTCCTGGGCGACGATGAGACCGCGATCGGGGGCGTTCGGTGCTACGTCGGCGAAGCCGAGGACGTCGCCGATCGCCTGCGGAACCATCAGCGCAACAAGGAGTTCTGGGACCGGGTGGTGGTCATCACGTCCACCGATGAGAACCTGACCAAGGGCCACATCCGCTACCTCGAGGCACGCTTGATCGAGCTAGCGACCCGGGCCGCTCGGGTCGAACTCGAGAACGGTACTCAGCCACCCCGCGCACCACTGCCCGAGGCCGATCGGTCCGACATGGACTACTTCGTCGACCAACTGCACGTCATCCTGCCGGTGCTGGGGATCAACGCGATCCGGGTGCGTGAGCAACAGCCACTCGTCGCCACCGCGGCGGCGGACCAAGTCTCGCCCATCTTCCGGCTCACCCACTCCAAGCTCGGGGTGGACGCCCGCGCCCAGCAGGTAGACGGCGAGTTCACGATGCTCGCCAGCTCGGTGATTGTCGCGACAGTTCGCGAGAGCGCTCGGTACTCCCCAAGCACGGCCCGCGCGTACGCGTCCTACAGGGCGTTGCACGAGAAGCTCGTCGCCAACGGCACCATCGTCGTCGAAGACGGACACGGACGCCTCACCCGCGACGCAGTCTTCTCCTCGCCCTCAACCGCGGGGGCCATCGCCCTCGGGCGCTCCTGCAACGGGCGCGACGCGTGGATCTCTGCTGACGGCGAAACATTCGGCCGCTGGGAAAGCCGAGGCGTGGAGTAGGAACAGAGCCGTGCACACGGAGTCCCAATCGATGGCGAGGAGGTTTGCATGAGTTCCGGGTCGGCGGTGATCGGTCCCTTCTGGGGTGGACTCGAGTCCCGTCACGCAGGACGCTATCCGTTGTCCGTCGAGCGTCATGCCCTGGTCCAAGTGGCTCGCCTGCTCCCCGGGGTGACGACCGTGACTCCCCACGCTCGCTACTTCACACTGCACGCGCTCGTCGCCCACGAGGCCCACCGGCGTGGCCTCGTTGCGGCCGAAGCCCAGGAGCTTCTGCGGCGCGCCGAGGTGGTTCTGGCCGCCATCACGCTGAAACACGGGGCACATCCGGGCATGTCGGCCCCCCACGGCGCGGACATCATCCGGGCGGCGATGAGCTCCGGTTCGCTGGACATCGCCCAGCTTTCTAGGCCTGGGACCTACGCCCAGGCCAGCTGGGGCTTCTGGGGCCCGTATCGAGGCTCCGAGTCATTGCTGGGCCTCACCAAGTGGGAGGCGTCCAACATCGCCCCGGGCGTTGGCCTCAAGCTCGACGAGGTACGTGTGGCTCTCGAACCGGTCTTGGACTTGGCTGCCCATGATGTCGTCGACAACGGGGATCTCGGGGCTTGCCTGGGATGTTGCCTGTGTGGATGCGCGGACGCCGCTGACGGCAGGCTGCTTCGCGGCCTCCTGGTTCCGACGAACCCAGATCCCCGCTCCAATGGAGGGCGGAGGTCAGCCACCATTCGCTTGATCCTGCGAATCCTGCAGCTGCACGAGGTGCGGTCGGTCACCCGAGACGCATGGCCGATCCTGGCCTATGACCAATCCCTGACCGATGACCCCCTATGCGCATCACTCGACATCGCTGACGCTTGGCGGGGAGTGGTTCTACGAAACCGTTCAGTGCTCGCTTGGCGGGACCTGTGGGCGGAGCTAGTGAACTCGATCGCAGGGCTCACCACGATCGCCAGCTTGGGTGACGTTCTGGCTGAGGCCCTGCCATCGGGGACCATCGATTCCTACTGCGAGTCGTTACCCGACGTCGGAGATCGGGACAGGCTCCTGCCAGCGGAGATAGACCCAGCATTAGTCGCGCGAAACGTCCTTGACCGCTCCCTCGCCCTGCTCCTGCTGGGCGGATCACGAGTGCAACGACTGCCGGACCGCGTCGCGGCCTACTTCCAAGATCCCAGCGAAGGGATGCAGGAACTGGCCCCCTCATGGGTGGCGGAGTGGCGGGCAGAGTGGAGTGCCCGGTCTCTGCCCGACTTCGCGCGCTGGCTGGTCGGGGTCCTGGTTGCCCGGTCGCAAAGGATCGCGCTGATGAAGGCTTCGTTCTCCCGGAAGTCGGGAACCTTCCGGGTGCCGGCGCGCGTGTTCGTCCGTGACGGCCTGATCTTCAGGGACAGCAGCGAAAGCGGAGGGGCCGTGAGCCTCCGGTGGGATCAATTGACCTCGGTGATGGCGGGTGCCGGGCTCTGCTTGGCATCACGCAAGGACGAAGCGCTTGTCTGGCGTCCAACCCAACGCGGAGAGGCGCTGCTCGGATGAATCCGGACACGGTCCAGCAAGTAGCGAATCCGCTGCCGTTCCTCCTCAACGAGGAAGCGCACGGCGACCACCAAGCCACCGAAGCGGTATTCCTGACCTTCAACGCCGACCCGGGCTTCTTCGAAGCTCGCATCCTTGGCGCATGCGTAAGCGCCGGCGCACGGGTCTGTCTGATAGGCGACGGCTCGGTGTGGAACCCGGATCCGTACGCCACCAAGCACGCCGGGAGGGACTACCACATCGGGTTGGTCACGCGACCCGGCGCCTTCCACCCCAAGCTCGTGTTGCTGGTAGGCCCGAAGAGGGCCCTCGTGGCGGTGGGGTCCGGCAACGTGACCATGGGCGGCTGGCAGCACAACGCAGAGACCTGGACCATCCTGTATGGCGATCTCGTCGAAGCACCCGCAGCAATGGCTCAGATCGCCGACGTGGTTGACGACATCACTGGCGAAGGGGTTGACCTTCTGGCAGCCGAGTCGCTGACCCGGGCGTCCAGACAACTGAAGGCGCTCCTGGCGGGCTGCGCGAACGTGCTCGACTCGGGCCACCAGATTGTATCGAGCACCAGAGGCCCCATCATCGAACAACTGCCGACAACGAAGGCGGAGGAACTCCGGCTCTACGCGCCGTTCCACGACGACGCGTCACGAGGGGTCGCCGCGGTCATCCAGCGGCTGCGACCCAGCCACGTGACGGTCATGGTGCAACCTGGCTGGACGGTGCTCAACCCCACTGCCCTGGAGCAAGTCCTTCGAGCGAGTCACGTCGACTGGGAGATTGTGGAAGACGCCGAGTTGTCCCGTACAAGGCTGCGATACCGACACGGCAAGCTCATCGAGTGGACCACGCCGGACGGGCAGGTCTTCGCACTGACTGGTAGCCCCAACCTGTCGTATGCAGCGCTGTGCGCGACGAGCGGAAGTTGAGTCCCGCATAGTGGTGTAGCGCGGTTCCCGTGATCCTGTTGTTCGGCATGTCGCCGGACGTGGACGCGGTCATCGCGTGATCCTTCGAGTGAACCTCTCACAGCACTCTCGAAAGGAAACATCCACGATGACCGCTCCTCATATTGTCGACCCTGGCCGGCTGCTTGGCGAAGCCCTGTCCGACGCGTCACCGGACCTGATGCGCCAGCTGTTGGCGACGGTGATCAACGCGTTGCTGTCCGCGGAGGCGGACGCGATCTGTGGCGCCGAGTGGGGTCAGCCCAGCCCTGATCGGACCGCGCAGCGTAACGGGTACCGGCACCGCGAGCTGGACACCCGGGTCGGCACGATCGACGTCGAGATCCCGAAGCTGCGGACCGGGACCTACTTCCCGGAATGGCTGATGGAACGGCGTAAGCGGGCCGAGTCGGCGCTGATCTCGGTGGTGGCGACCTGCTACTTGCTCGGCGTCTCGACCCGCCGGATGGACAAACTTGTCCAGTCTTTGGGGATCACCAGCTTGTCGAAGTCGCAGGTCTCCAGGATGGCGGCCGACCTGGACGCCCAGGTCGGCGCGTTCCGGACCCGCCGACTCGATGATGCCGGGTCGTTCACCTTCGTGGCCGCGGACGCACTCACGATGAAGGTCCGCGAAGCCGGCAGGGTGATCAACGCCGTGGTGCTGGTGGCGACCGGGGTGAACGCTGATGGGCACCGCGAGGTTCTCGGGGTGAAGGTGGCCACGTCGGAGACCGGCCCGGCGTGGAACAGCTTCTTCGCTGACCTGGTCGCCCGCGGCCTGTCCGGGGTGATGCTCGTCACCAGCGACGCTCACGCCGGCCTTGTCGAGGCGATCGCGGCGAACCTGCCCGGCGCGGCCTGGCAACGCTGCCGCACCCACTACGCCGCCAATCTCATGTCGGTGTGCCCCAAGAGCAGCTGGCCTGCGGTGAAGGCCCTGTTGCACTCGGTGTACGACCAGCCCGACGCCAAAGCCGTCCACGCCCAGTACGACAAGATGCTCGACACCCTCGACGGCAAGCTGCCCGACGTGGTTGACCACCTCGACGCGGCCCGGGCCGACGTGCTCGCGTTCACCGCCTTCCCCAAAGAGCTGTGGCGACAGATCTGGTCGAACAACCCCAACGAACGCCTCAACCGCGAGATCCGGCGCCGTACCGACGTCGTCGGCATCTTCCCCGACCGCGACAGCGTGACCCGGCTCGTCGGTGCCGTCCTGGCCGAACAACACGACGAATGGGCCGAAGGCCGCCGCTACCTCGGCCTCGACGTCCTCGCCCGCTCACGCATGAGGCCCGCACCCGCCACCACGACCACCGAGGTCACCCTGCCCGAACTCGAGGAGGCCGCAGCATGACCCGCCGACCCAAGATCCTCGCCCAAGGACCCGGCTACACCCAGGCCGAGTACCTGACCACGCTGGCCGCCGGCCACGAGACCGGCTGGTGGGACGAAAACGGCGTCCCCGCACCCTGGCCCGACGACTTCCTCGACCCCCCACAGCGGCTGGCACACCGGCACCCTCGACCCCGTCATCACACTCAACCCAGGAGAACAACCCTTCTGACCCGAGCTCTCGAAGGATCAGCGGCTACACCACTTCCGGGGACTTGACCCGAGCGGAAGCGGTAACACCGAGATTGCCATTCTTGCCCGGGTCCAGGAATCGCTCTTCCCTCCATGCGCTCCGCTGAGCATCGCACAGGTGCCTCGCGTGAGCATCTCTGGCCCTGAGGAACAGAGAGCGGGCGCTCCAGCAGCACATCCGCTCCTGCTGTCGGCGGTGATGACCGGTTCGGATCTGAGCCTGACGCTGAACCGCCCTCTGGCGTCACCGGGGGCGCTCGAGCTGTCCCTGCGAAGCGAGGCTCCAGGCATCTGGTCAGCGCTCGGGCAAGTGCCGGCCGGCACCTCGACGCCAATCGTGCGGGTGGCAGACCCCGTCCCAGCCAACAGCCGCCTCAGACTGCTCTCGTACGATGCCGAGGGCGCGGAGCATGCTGGCCGGCTCGTCTTCGTGACCGACAAGGTCAGCGTGAGCCGACGTCAGGTCGTGACGATCAAGTCTCGAACGACCACCATCAAACCGAGTGACTTGTTCGGTTCCGACTTGACCGTCATTGCGGCCCTGGCGAGCGACTTGGCGGACCTCGCCAGCGATCTCTCGGCCTCCAAGGCTCCCCGAGTGACGCCCGGCTCAGACGCCCTCCCCGGGCAGCCCGAGCCTGCACGGGACACGGACTCCAGCGATTGGCTCTGGTGCCAAGAGCAAGCCGCGGCCCACCACGGCCGGTCTCTGGCCGCGTTCGGGCTCGGCATGCCAGCACCTCCAAGCACACCCAATGGTGAACACCTGGCTTGGGAGGACACTCTCGTCGAGGATGCCGAGGCAGGGCTGTCCGACGACACAGCGGAGACCGTCGACGCCGACCCAGACGTTGTGGACGAGACGCCGCTGGATCCACCAGATCACACCGGTGATCATGATGACATTCGTATCGCGCGCCGCCGCCGGATCGCCAAGTGGGCCGACGTGATCAACACCGTGCCGGTGGCCTCGAGCCTGATTGTCCTTCGACTGTCCATGATCTGGTGGTCGGCAGGTGATTGGGACGCAGAGGATCCAGAACCTCAACGCGTCATCGCCACGATGCTGAAAGCCATCTCGCGGCGCGATACGCGCAACATGAAGGAAGTCGACGAGCGGGTTGCCAGCCTTGGTCTAGTGGCGCTAACCCTGATGCGAGATAGGGTCGATCTGACCATACGAGACGAGAAGGCGCTGCGGTTCCTCCGACTTCGCGACGAGCTCGCCTACTGGGTTCTGGACGCACGCCGCGACCTGGTGGAGGAGTACTGCAAGCTCCTGAGAAGACCTTCCGGCATGCCCGTTGATCCCGAACAAGTCATGGAGAACGTCGCCGAATGGTCACAGGAAGACCCCTACGCGGACGTCGTCGCTGACTTGGAGAGCGCTGGATACTCGGTCACTCGTCCCGGAAAGAGACTCCTCTGCGTCTCCGGCGACTTCCGCGATCCTGATCGCGTGGCCCGATTGGCAGCGGGCCATGTGCCGGAGAGCAGCCTGCCGATCGGGGTGTGGGCAGTCAGCCAAGTCGGCAAAGGATGGGCCCTCGTCATCTGGGATCGGCCGAACCTCGTCAAAGCCGTCAACTCCGGCACGGCCCCAACGCGCTGGCGTCACCAACAACTGGGACCACTGCTCGGCCCCATCACCTCGATGGAGGATGGAAGCCATCTGGGCCTTGTTCGACACGGACGGCTTGTGGACGCGCCACTCATTGCACACGAACTAATGGGGGAGCTCGGCGTCGCTTCACCGCACCCGCCCGCGGAAGGGCTTCTCGGTGTCGCAGGTGCAGATCACGTCCTCAGCTGATCCGACGTGACTCATGCTCGAAGTTGTCCGGAGGGTCAGGTAAGGAAGGGCCGCGTTTCGGACACGGCACCACAAGAGAGATATCAATCCCATGTCTGATCTGACGACCGATCGGCATCAGATAGCTGAGGATGATGAACGCCGCGATGATGATCGGGGACGGCCAGCGTCCGGCCTGAGCCTCGAGAACGACTGCGATGGTGCCGACGACGAACCGGGTGCGCCAGGCGAACTGGACCATTGGTATCCAGGCGACGCGGCGTCCGATCGCATGGGCGAGGCCGCGGACGAAGTCCCACGGGATGGTCCAGACAGCCCAGAGCAGGTCGAATCGGGTGTGGCCGTGGTGGAGACGTCCGATGCCGTGGGCGATTAGGGCGGCGACCTGGTGGGCGGTGATCTGGTTGGTGCAGTAGGCGGCCACGACGTCCCGCCGCAGGAGGACGTGGTGGCGTCCGGCCGTGCCGACAGGCGGACCGTGGCTGACGATCCGGAGACGGACGCCGTCGGCGTCGGCCTGGTGGGTCGCGTTCCGCCACGCCACGGCCAGCCGCGGCGCCTCAGCGGGAGTGGCGCGGCGAGCGCGGTAGAGGAACCGGACCGCGGTGTCCTCGCCGAGTCCGGCTGCGAGCACCGCGCCGATGACCAAGCCTCCGACAGCGAGCACGAATCCAACGACCGGCGGCAGTGCGGCGATGATCAGCAGCCAGAGCAGGCTGCTGATGAGGACGTCTGGGACGACGACGGCGGCCTTGAGCAGCAGGCTCCTCAGGACGGTTCGGGGCCGGTCGGTCGAGATCGGATAGGTCATCGCTCGTGGTCCTGGTCGTCGAACAGGCAGGGGTGGTCGTCGTCGGGGCGGTATCCCTGCTCGCTGATCACACTCTGGGCTGCCTCAAGGAGGGAACCCAGTTCCGTGGCCACCCGGAGCGCCTGGTTGAGGAGCAGCACGGCTTCGGTCACGGACGCCGCGGGATCGCGGCGGTGGTCGTACACGTCGAGGACGTGCAGGGACTCCTCGAGGCCGCGGGCGAGCTGGGCGCACGCCTGCGGGAGGAGATGGCCGATGCCCTTGAGTTCGCCCAGTACCCGGTAGAGGGTCGGGGCAGGAATCGGTCCTTGGTTGGTGAGGTGGTTGATCGCGCGGAGCGACTCGTAGGTGAGTTCGGGCCAGCCCGCCACGTACTCGCCCTGTTCGGTGAAGCCGACCAGGGAGCGTCCTCCGTGCAGCCGGCTCTCCACGTTGACGACCGTCATGACCGGCCCCCGTCCGCGTCTAGCTCGGCGAGTCGGCTGGCTTCCTTGAGGGTGGTCTCGCCATCGATCCAGGTGACGACGTCGGCGAGAGTGAGTCCGTCGGCGAGCATCGCCGAGATGGCGGCGCCGGCTTGGCGTTCGAGGGCGTCCCGCTCGCGGAGGGCGACGATCAGCGTGAGGGCGGCGGCGTCCAGTCGCTTGTCGCGCTCGGCTGCCTGGGCGCGGCGCTTGGCCTGCGCGGCGATCGCCGCCTGCCGGGCGGCGCGGCGGATGGATTGCCCGCTCGTTCTGGCGTCGGTCATAGGGGCCGGCTCCCTTCTGGTCGGTGAGTCCTCTCACCCTCCAGAAGTGAGCCAAGGGTCCGTCCACGGACAGTCCGGCGACGAATGGCGACCACCGCCGCGCACGTGGGCGGAGGACGGCCTCAGGTCCGGGGGGCGGCAGGCTGTCCCTTCACTCGCGGGGAGGCCTCGGGGAGTTGCCACCGCAAAGCGGTGATGTGATCGGGCTCGAGGGACCGGGCGGGGTTAGGAGCTTGAACAGCTTCTTGGGCCAAACGACGGCGACGTCGCGGATCAAGAAGTCCCCGCCGATCAGGGGCCAGTCGGCGTCCACGCAACACAAGGCCCCGCGCACACCCATGACGACGTTGCCGTTCTCGATGGGCTCGTCCGCACCGTGAACGAGGCCCGAGTGGACCTCGCCGAGGCGGCGCGTGCCAGTTCCGACCGTGACGCGCACAGCTGGTCGCGGCCGCCGCAGATCTTTCGGACGGCGCTCGACCGGCTGCTGGCCCGGAGGTGGACGACGTAGGACCCTTTGTCGCCCGCTCGCGCGGCCGTGCGTCAGGGGAGATCGTCGAACAGGCTGGTCTGGCCCGGCAGGGGCTGGGTTCCGGCGGGGCGACGCCTCGGCTTCTGCGGCGCGATCGTGGCGGTTTCCAGCTTCGGTAGGAGCCTGTCGGCGATCTCCTGGTGAGTGTCCGCCGCGCGGAGCCCCACGCGTTTGACGTGCCAAGTGCCGGTCTTGTCGCGGGTGGTGAGTCTCGCCGCGTACAGGATGCCCATGGCCGACTCCACGTCGTCCACGGTGCAGCGCCCGTACATTGTCCGCAGGTGGTCGGCGATGGTGCGGGTGCCCGCAGTGAACACGGTGCCGCGTCCGCCGGCGAGGCTGGGGAACACGCTCGCCCAGAGCCTGGTTGCCAGGTACAGCGGGGGGATGGGGTCGTTCACGAACGGCTGGGTGACCTTCACGCCCTGGAACATGTGCGGCTTGATGTTGAGCGCCTCGTCCCAGTCGCCGTAGTTGGGATGACGCCCGTTGTCCTTGTGCAGGGCGCCGTTGGCAGGGAAGGGCCAGAACGTAAACGTGTACCTGTCCGGCTGCTGTGAGAACGCAACGAGGACAGGCCGCCTCGGGGGCTTGAACGCGTGCCCGGCCGCGTCGAGACGGTCAGCGTAGACGCGTTTTGCGGCCGACGGTGCAAGGTCGAACGGGGACAGATACAGCACGTCGCAAACGCTGACCGGGCTGGTCGTCGTCGGTCCCGAAGGGAGCCGGTCCAGCCGCGAGTAACGGTCGAGCTGGCGGCACAGCTTGTCGACCGAGTTGTCGTGGAGGGCGATGTTGGCGATCTCGGCCGCGATGCCCGTGCCGTCCTTGAACAGGATGGTGAAGTCGGGGGTGGCCTTCTTCCCGTCGGGGCCGGCCAGGTTCGGGAACCGTTCGAAGTGGGCGACCGTTGGGGGCAGGGTGGCGCTGCTCGGGTCGCTGAACAGCCATTGGTAGGCGGAGACCACGTCGACGGACCGGTCGTAGAGCCGGTAGGCGTCGAGCAGTCCTTGGATCTTGGCTTGCGTGAACTCCCCCTCGTCCCGCGGCATGGGCCTACCCGACGGGAGCGCGCAGGTCGTCGAGGCTTACCGGTTCGACCGGGGGCGGGTCGGCGATGGCGACCGCGCCGAGCCGTTCGCCGAGGTACTGCGCGACGCGGGCGAGCGCGGTCGCGGACGCCCGGTACCCCGGATAGAGGTCGATCCGGTCGGGCCGTGTCACCATCACGTCGAAGTTCGAACCGTCCCGCTCGTCCGTTGCCGCAAAGTGCAGGTAGGGGTTGCGGTGGAACACGGCCACCGACACGTCCGGAAGCGACTTCGTGATCGTCAACAGCTCCCCGGTCTCGGCGGGCGTGTTCAGCATCTCCAACGGGAGGAATACTGACACGGGCCGGACGGTCTGCTGCGGGCGGCGCGCACGCCCGGACAACAGCCCCTTCCGGCGGGCGGTCGCTTCCTCCAGTCGGGTGAGCACCTGGTCTGCGAACACGCCGAAGTCTCCCGAGTAGAGAGTCGCGCCGGCAAGCCGACGAACGTGCACGTGCATGGTGGACGACACCATGAGCTCCAAGGTGCGGACCGAGGCGCCGAAGTCCTCGGTCTCCTCGATCAGGTCGAGGTGGGACGGACGGAGACGGTTCTCGCGCTGTTTGAAGCTGCGGTTCACCGCGGAGCCGTCCTCCAGCTTGCGCGCGGACATGCGGACAACCTCCACATCCCCGAACTCCGACAACCGGTCCCCGATGGCGGAGAAGTCGTCGTGGTCGAGGTAGCAGCGGGACACCGTGGACGACGCCGCCACCCAGTTGCTCACGTTGCGCCACTGCCGGTGCGTCGCAGGCAGCCCGCTCGCGAGCTCGAACACGCCCGGAAACTGCGTCGGGAACGCGCCGACGACCCACTGGCCCTCGTGGTCGCGCAGGTGCAGGAACACGTTAGGACCGGACTCCACCCGCTCGACCGAGGCGACGCCCCTCGGCCGGATGCTGTCGAACGGGTGCCCCTCGGACGTGAACACGGTCTCGAACGTGGCGACCGTGTTCCGGCTGCCGCTTACAGCGCACGCCTGCGCGTACAACTCCGAGAGCCCCTCCGGCCGGTCATTCTGCGAGCTCATGGCAGCGTCCAACGCCGCCAGTTCCGCCATGGTTGGGTCCCCTCCCGGTAGTGCTGCCATTCAACCAGATCCGCGCGGTGCCGAGCGGGTGAAACGGGGACCTACGGACAGCTCGGCTCGACCCCGACGGTCGCCACCAGCCGTCCTGAGTTCCCCTGACCCCTATGCTGCTCCGCGCCTCGCCGCGTCCATCTGAACCGTGACGAGTTCACCCCTGGGACCCGCCGTCGCCATTCCGACCAGCATGTCCCTGCCAATGTCCCGATGTCCTCATGTGGCACACACCTGGTGCACCCAGGCAAGTCGACCCGGCGAAGGTGTCCGTGGAAGGCCCTGAATCTCACTTCTGGAGAGTGTGATGAGCCTTCACAAGATCACCGCCGGATCGGGGTATGACTACCTGACCCGGCAGGTGGCGGTGCAGGACTCTACCGAGAAGGGCCACACCGGCCTGGCCTCCTACTACACGCAAAGCGGCGAGACCCCCGGGGTGTGGTTGGGCTCCGGCATGGCCGGCGTCGACGGTCTGGACGCCGGCGACCTGGTCACCGCCGAGCAGATGCAGAACCTCTTCGGCACTGGGATGCACCCCCTCGCGCAGCAGCGCATGGACGCCTTGCACGGCCCCGGGCTCACCGAAGCCGACTACCGGGAGGCGTCCCGGCTCGGGTCGCCGTTCAAGATCCACACCTCGGACGTGTCCCCGTTCCGCGTTGAAGTCGCCAAACGATTTGCGGCGCTGAATCTGCTGGAAGGGGCGCCGAGCCGGTCGGCGGTCGCTGCGAGTGAGCGGGCGCGGATTCGTACCGAGGTGGGGCGGGAGTTCTTCCGCGCCGAGTTCGGCCGCGAACCGGCGGACGCACGGGAGTTGGCGGGGTTGATCGCGAAGTTGTCGCGTCCGCAGACGACGGCGATCGCCGGCTTCGACCTGACGTTCTCGCCGGTCAAGAGCGTGTCGACCCTGTGGGCGTTGGCGGATCCGCACATGGCCGCGACGATCGAACGCTGCCACCAAGCGGCGATTGCCGACTCGCTCCGCTTCGTCGAGACGCACGCTCTGTTCACCCGGACTGGCGCCAAGGGCGTCCGGCAGGTGAACGTCCGCGGCCTCGTTGCGGCGGCGTTCACGCACCGCGACTCTCGGGCAGGCGACCCCGATCTGCACACCCACGTCGCGGTCGCGAATAAGGTCCAGACCCACGATGGCCGCTGGCTGTCCATCGACGGGCGGGTGCTGTTCAAGGCGAAGGTCACCGCCTCGGAGACCTACAACACCGCCCTGGAACGGCATCTGGCGGACGCCCTCGGCGTCCAGTTCATCGACCGCGCCACGTCGGCCGGACGCCGCCCCGTCCGCGAGATCGACGGCGTCGACCCCGCGTTGAACACCCGCTGGTCGGCACGCCGGCGCAGCATCGAAGCCCGCCGCGACGAACTCGCTGTCGAGTTCCAAGCCACCCATGGGCGGCCGCCGACCCCGATCGAGACTCTCGGCCTGGCCCAGCAGGCGAACCTCGAGACCCGGGAGGCCAAGCACGAGCCGCGCACCCTGGCCGAGCAGCGCACTGCCTGGCGCACTCAGGCCGAAGCCGTGTTGGGTGGTCAGGACGGCGTTCGCCGCATGATCCACACTGCCCTCCACCCAGGGCGCATCGCCGGCCCGGTGCTGGACGACGCCTGGTTCACCACGACAGCGGCCAGCATCGTCGGCACCGTCGAGAGCTCGCGGGCGACGTGGCAGTCCTGGCACTTGCGCGCCGAAGCCCAGCGCCGCGCCCGAGCTGCGAATGTCCCCACCGCCAATCTGGAAGCGGCCGTGGAACGGCTTGTCGCCACGGCGCTGAGCGATCACTCACTGCCGCTCGCCGTCGCCACCGACGGGATCACCGAACCCGCCGCGTTGCAGCGCGTGGACGGCCAGTCCGTCTACACCGTGGCCGGTGCCGAGTTGTTCACGTCACCGCGGATCCTCGCCGCCGAACAACGGCTCGTGGAAGCGGCCGGACGCAGCGACGGAAAGGTGGTCGACCCGGCGACCGTCGACCTCGCCTTACTGGAGACGGCGGCGAACGGGGTCGAGCTGAACGCCGGCCAGGTGGCCCTTGTTCGCGCGATGGCGTGCTCGGGGGCACGCGTCCAGGTCGCGATCGCCCCCGCCGGGTCGGGCAAGACCACCGCAATGCGCGCCCTCGCCCGAGCATGGTCGGACGCCGGCGGCACCGTCCTCGGCCTTGCCCCCTCCGCGGCCGCCGCCGCCGCGTTGGGTGACCAGATCGACACCCACACCGACACCCTCGCGAAGCTCACCTGGTCGATCGAGCACAACGATCTGCCCGACTGGGCCGCCCAGATCGGCCCCACTACGCTCGTGGTGATCGACGAAGCCGGCATGGCCGACACCCTCTCTTTGGACGCCGCTGTCGGGCACATCCTCGCCGCGGGGGCGAGCGTCCGGCTGGTCGGCGACGACCAACAGCTGGCGGCAATCGGCGCCGGCGGCGTCCTGCGTGACATCGCCACCCGCCACGGCGCGGCCCGGTTGAACGAGCTCGTCCGCTTCGCCGACCCCGCCGAAGGCGGCGCCTCCCTCGCCCTGCGTGACGGGAACCCCGAAGCGCTCGGCTTCTACCTCGACCACGGCCGCGTCCACGTCGGCGACCTGGCCACCATGACCGACGCCGTGTTCGACGCCTGGCAAACCGAAGAAGCCGCCGGTCTGGACACGATCATGCTCGCCCCCACCCGCGACCTCGTCGCCGAGCTGAACACCCGCGCCCGCAGTCATCGTCTCGCCGGCACTCTTCCCGGCGGCGAGGTCGAGTTGGCTGACGGGCTGTCCGCGTCGGTCGGGGACGTGATCATCACCCGCACCAACGACCGCCGCCTGCGCGTGTCGGCGACGGACTGGGTGAAGAACGGCGACCGGTGGACCATCACCGCCATCAACGACGGCGGCGTCCGTGCCCTCCACACCCGCAGCCGACGCAGCGTGGTGCTGCCCGCCGACTACGTCGCGAGCTCGGTGGAACTCGGCTACGCGTCCACCGTTCACACCGCTCAAGGCGTGTCGGTCGACACGATGCACGGCCTCGCCACGGGAACTGAGGGACGCCAGCAGCTCTACACAATGCTGACCCGAGGCCGTCACGCCAACCACGTCTACCTCCAAGTCGTCGGCGACGGCGACCCCCACAGCGTCATCCGGCCGGACACCATCCACCCGTTGACGGCCACCGATGTACTCGAACAGATCCTCGCCCGCGACACCGCCCCCACCTCGGCGACCAGCCTCCAGCAGCAGCTTGTTGATCCGCGTGTCCGGCTCGGCGAGGCCGTCGCCCGCTACACCGACGCCCTGTCCGCGGCCGCCGAAGACCTCGCCGGCGATCTCGCCGTCCGCGCCCTCGAGCGCCAAGTCGACCGCGCCCTGCCCGGCGTCCCGTGGTGCGACGCCTGGCCCGCGCTCCGCGCCCACCTGCTCCTGATCGCCGCCGACGGCCACGACCCCCTCGCCGAACTCCGCCGCGCCGCCGCCGAACAGCCCCTCACCGGGGCTGGCGATCCGGCAGCTGTCCTCGACTGGCGCCTCGACGCCACCGGCCTGCGCGGCAGCCAACCCGGGCCGCTGCCGTGGATCCCCGCGGTCCCGAGCCGGTTGCGCGATCACTCCGCGTGGGGACCGTACTTGGACGCCCGCGCCCGCTTGGTCGTCGAGCTGGCCGACGCGGTCCACCTCCAGGCGATCACCACAGGGCGGACGCCGGCTTGGTTGGCGTCCACGCTCGGGCAGCTAACCGGGCAGACGATCGCTGACCTCACAGTGTGGAGGGCCGCGATGGGCGTCCCGGAGGCCGACCTGCGCCCCACCGGGGACCGACAGTTCCCGAAGGCCGCCGCGCGCTGGCAACGCCACCTCGAGCGCCGCCTCACCGGTGATCGCCAGCCCGCCCTCGCCGAATGGTGCCCCCTCCTTCGGCGCCTCGAACCCCGCCTCGCCGGGGACAACTTCACCCCCACTCTCGCGGCCAGGCTCGCGCAACTGTCCGCGTCCGGGCTCAACGCCCGCACCCTGCTGCGCACCGCAGCCGGTGAGGGCAACCTGCCCGACGACCACCCCGCAGCCGCCCTGTGGTGGCGCATCGCCCGCCACCTCACCCCCGCCGTCACCGCCGCCCTCGACACCGACCAGCCCCTCACCACCGCCTGGACCACCACGCTCGCCGAGGCCGTCGGCACCGAACGCGCCGCGGAACTCCAGGCCAGCCGCTGGTGGCCCGCCCTCGTCACCGCCGTCGACCATGGCGTCCGACAAGGCTGGACCCCCGCCGATCTCCTCGGCGTGGGCGCCAGCGAAGACGACCAGGTCGACGAGTGCCTCGCCCTGGTCTGGCGGATCTCAACACTCACCGATCCGCCTCACCCCGTCGACGACGAACCCGAACCGCCGCACCCCGCGGACGAACCCCCCGCCGACCTGTGGAACGGGTTCCAGCCCACCCACCCGGTCATCATCGGCGATCCTGCTGAGGGCGACGAGCCGGTGGCTGTCGACCCCATCGACGACAGGCCGTGGGACGCCGACGAGGATGACCTCGATGGTGGCGCCGGGCTGGCGCTGCAAGCGATGATCCGCGACACCCTCGGCCCGCCCGAACCCACCGATCAGGACATCCGCAAGATGTTCGAACGCGCCGACGCGTGGCGCGACTGTCCCTCCACCCCTGAGCGTCTCGCCGAGATCAACCGGCTCACCGCCGCCTTCTACCAGGACCGTCTCCCCGGCTCCTGGGCCCAGCCCTACCTCGAATCGCGTTTCGGCGTCGACCTCACCGGACACCCCGACCTGCAACCCGGCTACGCCCCCGCCGGCTGGAACACCCTCGTCGCCCATCTGCACCGGCTTGGTGTCAGAGATGAAGAGATGCTCGCCGTCGGCGTCGCCACACGCGCCTCGACCGGGCGACTGATCGACCGGTTCCGCGACCGCGCCGTCTTCCCGATCCGCCACGACGGCGTCATCCTCGGCTTCGTCGGACGCCGCCACCCCGACCGCACCGAAGACGACAAGGCCGGACCCAAGTACCTCAACACCGGTGACACGCCCCTGTTCCACAAGGGCGACCAGCTCTACACCACCGGACCCCTCGTGCCCGGAGTCACCCCCGTCATCGTCGAAGGACCCATGGACGCCATCGCCGTCACTCTCGCCACCGGCGGCAAGTACATGGGCGTCGCACCACTGGGCACCTCACTCACCGACGAACAAGCGGCCCAACTCCGCCAACTCGGGTATCGGACGCCGATCGTCGCCACCGACGCGGACCTCGCCGGCCGCGTCGCCGCCGAACGCGACTACTGGATCCTTACCCCGTGCGGTCACGACCCCCGCTACGCCGTCCTGCTCGACGGAACCGACCCCGCAGACCTCCTGGCCACCGGACGCGCCGACGCCCTGGAGTCAGCCCTCGAGAACGCCTCACCGCTTGCGCGGCGGCTGATCGACGAACGCTGCAGCCACCTGCCCGCGGGCGAAGCAGCCCTCGACGCCCTCCGCGTCATCGCCGCCCAGCCGTCCCAGCAGTGGGAGAACGGGCTGCAGGACCTCACCGACAGGCTGGACATCCCCGAATGCGTGCTTCGCCTCACCCTCGCCGACCTGGTGAACGCTTGGAACGACCAGCCCAGCGCTGCGGCGCAGGTCGCCCTTCGTGGCCTCGGCGACGTTAAGAATCGGCTCCTCCGCCAGTCCGATGTGAGCGTCCTAGAACACGTGCCCCAGCCCCAAGCCGGAGCCGCGAAGCGCGAGCCCAGGATCCCTATCGCTCAATGGCAAACAAGCCGACGCCCCAGCATGGACGTGTAAAGCGCGAGCCCAGGATCCCTATCGCTCAATGGCAAACAAGCCAGTTGCGTCCCTGATAGTGGTGTAGCGCGGTTCGTGTGATCGTTTCCCGGCATGTCGCCGGGACGTGAGCGCGGCCACCGCGTGATCCTTCGAGTGAACCTCTCACAGCACTCTCGAAAGGAAACCATCACGATGACCGCTCCTCACATTGTCGATCCCGCGCGCCTGTTGGGCCAAGCGTTGGGTGATGCGTCGCCGGACTTGATGCGGCACCTGCTGGCCACGGTGATCAACGCGTTGTTGTCGGCCGAGGCCGACGTGGTGTGTGGCGCCGAGTGGGGCCAGCCGTCGCCGGATCGGGTGACCCAGCGCAACGGGTATCGGCACCGCGAGCTGGACACCCGGGTCGGCACCGTCGATGTCGCGGTCCCGAAGCTGCGTTCGGGCAGCTACTTCCCCGAGTGGCTGCTCGAGCGGCGCAAGCGGGCCGAGGCGGCGCTGATCAGCGTGGTCGCGACTTGTTACCTGCTGGGGGTGTCGACCCGCCGGGTCGACAAGCTGGTCCACACGTTGGGGATCACGTCGTTGTCGAAGTCGCAGGTATCGCGGATGGCCGCCGACCTCGACACCCAGGTGACCGCGTTTCGGACCCGGCCGTTGGCTGAGGCCGGCCCGTTCACGTTCGTGGCCGCCGACGCGTTGACGATGAAGGTCCGCGAAGACGGCCGGGTCGTCAACGCCGCGGTTCTGGTCGCGACCGGCGTCAACGCCGACGGCCACCGCGAGGTGCTCGGGATCAAGGTCGCCACGTCTGAGACGAAACAGGCGTGGAACACGTTCTTCGCTGACCTGGTCGCCCGCGGTCTACAAGGGGTGATGCTGGTCACCAGCGATGCGCACGCCGGGCTGGTCGAGGCGATCGCGGCGAACCTGCCCGGCGCCGTCTGGCAACGATGCCGCACGCACTACGCGGCCAATCTGATCGACGTATGCCCCAAAAGCGCTTGGGGAGCGGTCAAGGCCTTGCTGCACTCGGTGTACGACCAACCCGACGCCACCGCCGTGCACGCCCAGTACGACAAGATGCTCGACACCCTGACCGGGAAGCTGCCCGCGGTCGTCGACCACCTCGACGCCGCCCGCGCCGACGTACTCGCGTTCACCAGCTTCCCCAAAGAGGTCTGGCGACAGATCTGGTCCAACAATCCCAACGAACGCCTCAACCGCGAGATCCGGCGCCGTACCGACGTCGTCGGGATCTTCCCCGACCGCGGCTCCATCACCCGGCTCGTCGGCGCCGTCCTGGCCGAACAACACGACGAATGGGCCGAAGGCCGCCGCTACCTCGCCCTCGACGTCCTCACCCGCTCACGCGTCAAGCCCGCCCCCACCACCACGACCACCGAGCTGGCCCTGCCCGAACTGGAGACCGCAGCATGACCCGACCCCGCTACGCCCAAGGCCACACCCACGCCGAATACCTGGCCACCCTCGCCGCCGGCCACGAAACCGGCTGGTGGAACGAACACGGCATCCCCGCCCCCTGGCCCGACGACTTCCTCGACCCCCACAGCGGCTGGCGCCCCGGCACCGGCGACCCCATCCCCCTCAACCCAGCAGAACAACCCTTCTAAACCCAGGCCCTCGAAGGATCAACGGGCTACACCACTTCCGGGGATTTGACCAACAAGCCGACGCCCCAGCATGAACGTGCAACTCACTGCGGCCAGATGGGCCTGACTCAGGTCAGGGCTACGCATTCGCTCGATTGGGCGGATGCCAAGGAGTCAACGTCAGCGGGATCGGATAAGTGGTCGTTTGTGGGATGGAAGGTGTCGAATCACTCAACCCTAGATCCACCACCGCGCGCAGCGCACCACGAGCGGCTCCCGCACACCCGAGCTTCCCGCCGATGATCAGGAAGTGCCCCGTCCTTCATACTGCCAAGCACTGATGTTCGCACTCACAAAGTCGGCGCCCCCCCTCGCAACCCGATCCAACGGCAGTGTTGCGTCGCAGACCAAGAGACGTGCCTTTGGGTAGCCATCGAACGCGAGTCGAAGCGCAGTCAGATTGCGGACCTCGCCCTCAATCCTTGCTTGTGCTGTTTCGGCGGCGTCGTCTGCTCGCCCAGAATGCCTGCCGACGACTCGTTCAAGTGCAAGGTCTGCCGGTAGACCCAGGATCCAGACAGCGTGACAAAGACCACCCGGCGAAAGCACGCTCTCCATCAGCGTCAGTTGATTCCTATCGCGCGGGATGCCGTCCAATACCACTCCCGGCCCTGTTGTTTCCCTGAGCACGCTTGCGACCCCATCCCAAAACTGGGAGAAGAGCCTCGGACTCATCGGGCGCCCGCTCGCCACACATCTCTCGGCGGCCACGTCGCCCTGCGCCGCTCGCCCTCTTAGCCACCCGCCCGCGCCAAGGTACGGCCAATCAAGACTCCTCGCCAACGTCCGCGCCTGTGAGGTCTTGCCGGATCCAGGAAGCCCCAACACGCTCACCAGGCAACGCCGAGCTTCCCTATCTGTCAAAGGCCGAGTGCTCCTTCTCCACGATGCGGAAGTCTTCGGGACGTCGCTCTAGCCTGAACTCAGGGTGACCATGCATCCCCCAATACTCGGCCTCGAGCCAACAAAGGGCTCCATACTTCTCCGGGGCCATCGCTTGAGAGCCGAAGTCCCAGCCCACAGCCGAGACTGGCACTCCGCCGAAGAGAGCGGAGGCGCGCTCAACATAGCGAGCCGACGTGACGGTGTCCGGATGCAAGAAGGAAAGATCGAACCCATTCGGCGCGAGACCAAACGCAGCGAGCCCGTAAACAAACTTACACTCTATGCCCTCGGCCTGGCAGTAGCGATCTATCTTTCGCGCTCCGACGGCGGAGCCAGCAAACGACAGCACCATAAGGGAGTCAACCACATTCGAGCGTCGGTACTCTTCCAACGCTGCAAGCACGGTTGATCCGGAAGCCACCGTGTCTGCAATGACCAGACTGCTACCCCCCGCATCGACTTGACTGTAGCTGACGACCACCCTGCTGGACTCGGCTCCAGCGGCAACTCGGGACGTAGCCATGAGGTTCACCGGAATCGTAAAGTCAAACTCAGAAACGAGTGCCGCCTGGAGCTGATAGAGCAGACCCTTGCTGAGGAGCACGAGCTCGGAGGCGCCCCGGAAGCTATCAGGACCAGCCGCACGAACTAGGGCGCGCGCCGAACGCAAGCACACATCCCAGAAAGGCGCCCCGGTAATTGTGCGCGTAAATAGGAGATCCTCAAGTGCTGGATCCTCTGAAACAATTAGGTGGCGAACACCGCACGTCCCGGACGCGTCGTAGATCTCGGACTTCCCGGTCACAGTACGCCGTCCGCTCGATTCAGGACGAAGAGGGCTCGGCGCATCGGCTCGTCGTCCGGAAGCAGCACCTCTCGATACTGGTCGATGGCAGGTCTAATCCAAGGTGGAATCGGTCGAGGTGGTCGGCGCCGCTCAAGTGAGTTCAACACCTTTCCCGCCTCCGCAAAACTATCAACAATGGTAGAAGCGAGTGAATGCACGTGAGGATGCACATAATCCATAACAACAGCACCACGGAATTCGAGCCTGCTTCGCCTATACTCCGACTCCGCCGGAGCTACGAAGATGACGGGGGTACCCATGGCTGTGGCGGCGGCGATCTCGACTCCAATACCTATTCCACGCCGTTCCCGACCATCCACGACTACGGCGTCGGCGAGGTGGATCTGGAACATGTCGCGCCCGAACTGAGCTAGCAGGTCCTGCGCTCCATCGGAGATTGGATCGTCAGGATTGAGGAAGACCACTTCTTCCGGCCGGGCACCCCCAGCTAGTTCAGCGCGCTCCGTTGCCGACCAGACAAGTTTTCGCGTCGACTCGCCTCCTTTCACGATGGACCCGGAGCAATAGACAGACTTAGAGATCATCGTCATCAGTTCCTTCCCTTCTGTAGAGTCGATCCACAAGAAGCTCTTCCGCCAACACCGATAGGCGCTCTATCGCTGCGGGCAATCCGATCGAGTTTGTCACCTGAAACCGCCGCCGAGCACGCACCGCCGCACGTCGGATCATGCCCTCCGAATCAACATCAGTAGCTAGGCTCACTAGGACGCCCAATTCGGGAACCTCTGAGAGTTCGGCCAATTCAACCCAGGAGGCATGGTCTAGTAGCCACTCCCGCAAGCCCAGATACTGGAGCGCGCCCACCACCATGCGCCACGAAACGATTCGCGGCGCGGCACCAGGATCGCTTTCAAGCCCACAAGTGAAGTCGCCGATGGGAAGCCGACCAACGATAGCTGCATCGAGCCTCAGCAGATAGCTACGCAAGTACGACCTAGACAAGAACATGGCAATCTCGGCCGCTTCAGTGGGTGCGAGCGACACCGGCAATGCCTCGTTCACGAATCTCGCAATGAAAGCGCGCCCTTCCAGTCGATTCGGAATCGAAACCAAGATGTCGGACGGATCCCCGAGTCCCGTTGGCCACCTCGACCACAATGACCTCTTGGTTGCGGATAGCGCACCTTCTTCAATCGAATCGATCCACTCCTCACCGATATCGTCCGCGGCACTTGGCCCTACTAGCGGACGGTAGGTTAACCCGCCGATGCGCGCACCCTGGCGTTTGCTGTAGGGATTCCGAAAGTCGGTGCGATATTCTCCTGCCTTGTGCTCAATGTAATCCCGCATGTCAGGAACGTGAGACGAATACTGTATTAGGCCCATTTCGCGTAATGGAGCCAGTCGCGATAAATACGGCTGCATAATCGGAACCTCAAAGAGGTAAGACGCAGGAAAGATGAGGCTATGCTCGGTGCAAAGCAGGCATATCTTTGTAAGCTGTAGCGCTTCGGCGAGATCTCGCTCTCTCCACCTTGTGTTGTAAGCACGCCCATAGCATGCCCGTATTTCTGGATTCAGGTATTGAAGAAACACAGGCCGGTATCGCTGAGCCTCGGATTTCACGAGGGGGTGGATCGGAAGTGCTGCCTGTGCGACCGACGGCTCGCGGGTACTTGTAGCAATCCGCCGAATCTGGGGAAGCGGGGGCTTCAAATCTTCTCCAATTAGAGCTCGATGCTCGCCGAGGAGCATCTCACCAACCGGATTTCCGCGCAGAAGAAAGGAATCCGTCGCTCTCGCGGATATGATATTTGAAGCAAGGTGAGGTTCGTGCTCAATAACGATGCCGATTAGGCGATTCCTGTAGAAGACCGCGGCGCCGGAGAGACCTGCCCATTCGCTCTCGGGCGGAGCGCCCAAGCGCCGGGTGCGTATTCGGCCCCTGTCCATGCTGTTCACCATGAAGCCGATTTGGAGCTCGCGCACGAAGAGTTTCCCTTCATCGCGCCCGTCGGTAGCGTAGACGTTTCCGTGGAATTCGGCGGTGCGTAGTGAACGAGTGTGAGGGCTCCGAAAGAATTCTGGGTAGCCAATCCCGGCGCAGTCATGCAATATTCCACTTGCCGATCGATCAATCGAGCTTAGCTTCACGTCCTCAGATGCAAGTTCCGATGCGTGAACGAGCTTAATTAGAGCGATATCAGTCTGGCGGTCTGATGTAACTGATTCCACCGGCACATCCTGGCCATTTACGGCAAGCGTCACTCTCAGGCTCGAAGTGTCGGCATCAGGGTTGAGACCGCGGACACAGTGGTCAGCCGTGATGACTAGATCGTTTGCAAGAAGATAGCCGCTCCCGTGCTGAGCGATACCGTCGGAGTTGACGACTTGGACTCTCACGATACGCTCTAGGAACGGATGCGCTGATGTCCAGCCGTGCGCCTGGGAGTCTGTCATGCCAGCCCCGATCGTCACGACTAGTGAGAGTCTTCTGCGGTCGGTAGAACCATCAGTCGCGGCCTACCGAAGCAATTCTGAAATCGGCCGTCTCGCCCTTCGGGAGGAGCGAAATCGAGATTGTGTGTGATGAGGTGGTGGATGCGCTCGCTCCGACACCCAGTACCCCCCAACCGAGCTTTCCGTCAGCCCCGCGACTCACGGTCGCCTGAATGGTGAGGTTGATGGCGTCAATCTCGAACTGCAGACCTTGGTTCTCGGCCCTCCGCGCTGCTTCGGCCAGATCTCTCCGAAGGGCCTCAACTGCGTCGGCGAGATCAATCGATGCTTCCATGGTTTGAGGCTATCCCTATCGCCCTTCGGAACGGCGGAAGGCCGGTCGGCGGACAGCCGCCAGTAGGTGGCACAGACGCACGGGCAGGTTGGCCCATCTGATGTGTCTCGTCCGCGTTGCCCCGAGAGGTGAGCATGACAGCGGCCGGAAACGCGACCGCGGCAACGATCGGTTCGGCGGGTGATCAGTCGGTGGTGATCTCTCGGGTGTCGGTGTTGAGCACGGCGAGTCTGGGCCGTGAGGACACAAACGGCTCGGCTGGTCGGAGTGCTCGGACGTCACCGTCGAAGGCGTCCTGCCTTCGCTGACTCTGCCGCTCATCGGTGTGGCGGGCGCTGCGGCCTCGGGATGGCCAAGGCTGGTGGTCTTGGTCGCAGTGGGCTTTGAGCCGGGCGCGCAGGCGGTCGAGGAAGCCGGGGAGGGTGTAGCGGTGCCATTCCTCGAGTCCGTTGCTGTCGAGGGCGATCCCAACGCGGCGGCGTTGGTCGGCGAGGACTGCGAGCTCGTGGACGGCGTGAGGGTGGTGCGGCCAGCAGGGCGGGATGATGCCGTCCGGGTCCCAGACATACTCGTGGTTGATCCAGAGCACGACCTGGTCGAGCCAGTCCCACAGCTCGGCCCGAAGGTGCGGGTTGCGGCAGGTCGGCGGGTCCCACGGCTTGGGCAGCAGGCTGGGGTCGCCGATGGTGGCCTTCTGGTTGTCGCTGCCTTCAGCGGCCAGGTACAAGTCGCGGTACGCGGTGCCGAGCAGCGGCCCGGGTGTCGGGAAGGCGCGCACGAGCCCACCGTCGGCGTCCGGTGTGCTGGTCACCGTGTCCTCCTGTCGTCGGTGAGGCCGCCGCGCTGGGCGGCAACCAGGGCGGCGGTGGCGCGGGCGTCCGCCGGCACTTGGCCGTGGCGCATAGCGGCGACGCGGTCGCGGGCCGACCGCTGCCGTTCGAGCAGGGCGCGTCCAGGCTTCCCGTCGATGCAGCGGGTGAGCTTGGCGATGATGGGCTTGCTGTTCTCGGCGACGACGAGGGCTTGGCGTTCGGGGAGTTGGCGGATCTCCTCGGAGCGCAGGATCGGGATGTCCTCGCCCGAGACGGTTCGGCCATTGCGCCCGGTTTGCCAGGTAGTACGCGGGACGCGGACGGTGCCGACGAGGTCGGAGATCTCTTGGTTGAACGCCACGTCCTTGCTGCCGCCGAACACGACGATCACGTTCGTCAGGCCGAACAGGGCCTTGGCTTCTTGGTCGCCGAAGATCGCCGTGAGCTGCCGCCAGGTCTGGGCGGCGTAGATGAAGCTGATCCCCAAGGCGCGCTCGTTGGCCATTCGCGTCCGCAAGGTCGGCAGCGGCGCGGTGGACGGGAGCTCGTCCAGACAGGCGAGCATGGGGGGGCACAGCCGACCCCACGGCGAGGTGTTGGCCAGGGCGAGGGCAGTGTCGAGGACGTGCTCCGCGAGGGCGGTCATCAGCGGCGACGCCGACGCGTAAGGGTCCTCACGACCGAGCAGATAGATGGTGCCGCAACGACGTAGGAGGTCGGCGATGTCAGTGGCGGGCCGGGACGCCGAGGGGACGCAGCGGCGGCGGATGTCGGCCTGGAAGAACAGCGCCAGCGCTTGTTGGACGGTGGTGATGGTGTTGCTCGAGGTGCGGTCGTCGCCGTGCAAGGCGCCGTGGAGGAGGCCGTGCCAGAACGGTGCGGCGTGTGGGTGCTCGCGCAGGATCTCGGACGGCTCGGTGGTCGCGAGCGGTTGGGCGACCCAGCGGAGGACGTCGTCCAGCGTCCGGCCGGTGAGGGCGGCGGCGTGGAAGTAGGCCTGGAGCACTTTGGCGGCTTCGGCGGCGTAGAAGCGGGCGGCGGTGTCGCCGTGCCCGGAGTGGATCGACCCTTTCACCGTGCCGGCGGTGAACGCCTTCGCTCTGCGCTCGGCGACCATCGGGTCGACGCAGCCGACGACGGGATCCCACACCAGCTCGAGGAGCCCGGTGGCGAGCCCGAACGGATCCAGGACCACGCAGGGCCGGTCACCGGCCGAACGGTCGGTGATGGTCAGGAGCAGGTCGTCGACCTTGGTGAGGGTGACCAGCGCCGCTCCCGGCGCCGTCAACAGGGCGGGGGTGAGTAGATCGAGGGTCTTGCCGGAGCCTTGTGGGCCGATGACGCCGGCGGTGCGGTCCCACGGGCACCACAACTCGCCGCCGCGTGGCTCCCATGCCCTGCCGATCCGCCAGCCGATCTGGGTCGGATCGAATCGCTTCATCGGTTGCCTCCTGGGATGCGGCGGACCGGGTGGAGGTCGGGTCGGACGATGGTGGCGACCTTCCGCAGGCGGGTGACGCCGAGGACCTGCTCGGCCTGATCGCGCGTGGCGACCCCTTTCAGCCGGGGAGGTCCCCACCGCTGCCAGCCGGCGACGGTGGCCCAGCCCAGCCCGCCGAGCAGCAGCAGCTCCACGGCCATCACCCAGGCGTGGACGCCGACCGGGCTCGTCGCTGGAGCGCTGTTCAGGACGGCAGGGATGCTGGCGAACAGCTGCGACTGGGCTGGCCATGTCCAGCCCTGCCCGCTGGCGAGGTGGGCGAGGCCGTTGCCGAGATGGACGCCCACGGCGAGCACCAGCAGCACGGTGCAGGCGACTCCGGCGGGGATCTCCCACGTCCAGGGGTAGGGATTGTGGCGACGATCGCGCTGCATCGGGAGCCTCCTGGCAGGGTCAGCGGGCTGGGGCGACGCCGGGGGCGGGCGTCCGGGTGGTGGTGTTGAGGGCGGCGGCCGCGCCGTCGAGCCGGGGTGAAGTCACCGTTTCCCACAGGCGCGGGGTGGCGTCCGCGAGCGGTGCCTGCATCGGCAGTGGGTCGTGCTTCTTGGGGCGGGTGAGAACGGTCTGCTTGATGCCGTTCCACTCCGTGTGGGCCTTGACGGTGCCGGTGACGGTGAGCGGGTCGCCGACCTTGAGCGGATACGCCCAAGCAGAGGCGGTGGTCATCTTCGCAACGGCAGTCCCGCAGTCGACGACCAGCAGCACTTGCTCGGGCGAGCGGTACGTGAACCCGTCGACGCGCATCGCCGTGCGAACAGTGCCCGTCAGCGTGACCTTCTCCCCCACCGTCCCGGCGTAGTCGACCGTCGCCGTGGCCTCCCGGCGCGTCGTCTCACGCGCCTGGTCGGCGATCAGGCGTTGGTGGGCAGTGATCGCGCTGACTGCCAACCCCAGGTGCCGGGCCTCGACCGCCTCGCCGCGCAGCACGGTGGCCAGGTTGGCCTCGTACCCCGAGTCGCTGACGAGGCCAGCGAGGAGGTCGGTGCGGATCTGCGGCGAGCGGGCGGTGGCTTCAGACAGGTGTGGCGCGAGTTGGTCGCGAAGTTGATCGGCGCCCCGGCCGCCGGTCAGGGCGAGCCGGACCACATCGCGTGTGGGGACGCGTCCGTGTTCGGACGCCGACGCCGGCGTCCACCCGAACGCCTCCACCGCGGCGGCCGCGTAGGTCAGGACGCTGTGGACGTCCCACGCAGCCGGGCCTCCCGAGGAGAATGCGCCGAGGCTGGCGCGGACCTCGTCGTCGGTGAGGAACACGGGCAGGACGTTGTGGCCGAGGAAGTCCTTCAGGCAGGAGCGGCCCACCTGCAGCACCTGGCCGGTGTCGTCGTGGGCGACCAGCACGGTGGACCGGCGGTCGCGGGTGGTGTGGCAGTGGTCGCACTCCCCGGCGCGGATCTGGTCGTTGCCGATCGTGGCGGTGTTGCCGGGCGGGTAGCGCAGAACGGTGCCGCCGTCGACGGCGTCCACCGCAGCGACGAACCGCCAGCCCTGGTAGCGGGGTGGCTCCCCGGTGATCGTCACGTCGAAGCCGTGTTCGGTGACGGGCAGGCCGCCCGCCGACTGGTGGCTGCGCGACGCCGGGACCGCGGCTAGTTCGATCCGGCCGGTGAACCCCTTTCGCACGGCCCGCTGCTGCAGCTTGGCCACCTTCGCCCGAGTGGCGGCCAACTCCTCGCTGTTGAGGAACCATGGGTGGACGCGGTCGGTCTCGAGCGGGTCGGTGTCGTCCATGCTCATCGCCTCCACGCTCGCTGAGGTGCCTGCGGCGTCGAGCTGGCTGTTGGGGGCGCCGGAGGACGCGGGCTCGGGCTTTCCACGCGCTCCCACAGTGGGGTGTCGCCGTTGGCGTCCGGTTCGACCGCGGCTGCGGGGCTGTCGGCTACCGGCGCACCGGCGTCCTTCGCGTCTGACTGTTCGGCCTGCTGGGCCCGGTGTTGTTCGCGGTAGAAGTCGCGGTGCGGGTCGTACTTGAGCACGCGCACATCACGAGGGGGCCACCACAGTCCGAGGAACGTCTCGTAGGCACACACGTAGTAGCTGCCATCCCGGCGCGCCGGGACCGGGCGTCCGCCCCGCACACTAATCAGGTACGGGTACCGACTGGGCGTCTCATCGGGCCGCATCGAAGGCTCCCTTCTCCTCGTCGACAGTCATCGGCGCAGCGCCGGCGCTGGACCAACCGGCCGCTGTGGCAGCGCCTGCCGCTCACGGGCGGCGCTGTCCAACGCGGGAGTCGTCACGCGCTCCCACACCGACACCGGCACGGACGCGGCCCTGGCCCCGGGGATGTCCGTGGTGATGGGCGTCGTCACCGCCCGCGCATCACGCGCGTCGGCGTCCACGGTGGTCCTTGGGGTCGGTGTGACGGCGTCCACGGGGCGGCCGACCTGAACGGCCAGGTCGGCGAGGGCTTCGTCCACCAGGGTGGGGGCGGGTTGCGTTGTCTGCAGGATGCGGTCGGTGGCGCCGATCACGCGCTGGCCGGTGGCCTTCACGATCTCCTCCACGCTCGGCCCGTTCGGGGTCGCGGCCTGGTGGGCCCAGCCGGCCACGTAGTTGAAGGTGTACTGCGAGGCGTCCAGGCCGTGGGCGGCGGTCACCATGAACGCGACGCTCTCGGCTTCCACCTCGATGACGCCGCGACACGTGAACGGCTGCCGCTGATCAGGTGCGTGGAGCAGGACGTGACCCGCCTCGTGGGCGAGCGTCTTGACCGCGGCTGCGTCGTCGATGTCTGCCCGCACGCGCACCTGGCGGGAGTCGAACATGGTGACGCCGTTCGCGTCCCCGCAGTCACCTCGGGTCACCGTGTAGCCCTGAGCCTCGACGAACGCCTGCAACGCGTCCCACAGCCCAGGGGGCGCCTGACCGGTCAACAACGTCGCCTGCGGTGGCTCCGGCAGCGGGTCCCCGTCGGTCTGGGACACGTCGAACACGCTCACGGGCTTCACCCCGACGATCCGCACCTCCTGGACCGGCTTGCCATCTGCACCGCGTACCGGGCGTCCCTGGTCGTCCAGCCTCGGCTCGCGGGTCGTGACCGGCCCGAACACCTTGATCGACTGCTCACCCCGCCGCACCTGCCGGCCCTTGGCCTGCCAGGCCCGGTAGCCGGCCACCATCGTCGCCTCCGGCTTCTGCGACCAGATCAAGACCGTGTTGTTGAACGAGTAGCGGTGGAAGCTGTTCGCGAACCGCAACCAGGCTCCCCACGCCTCCAGCGAGTCCAACGACCCGACCCGCTCGGCGAGCTGGGAGTGCATCGACTCCAACGTCGCCTTCCTGGCTGTCTCTGCGGCGTCCCGGTCATACGACGGACGCCGCCCAACTGTGCTGGCCATCCGGTTCACCGGTCCCGAAGCAGGTCGACCTGCGCCCACAGGTCTGCGATCGCCGCCGGATCGCCGCTGACCGCGCGGAGAACCTCGATCTGGCAGAGCAGGTCCTCCACGATCAAGGGCACATCCGCGCCGTTGATGACGTCGTCGGTGCCCGAGGCTGTTGTGCTCATCGGGGTCGCTCCTTCTGATGGTGGGCTCTCACCATCCAGAAGTGATGAACGGGGGCCTCTACGGACACCGTGATGCGATTTGGCGCCCGCACGCCGAGGGAGTCCCCACGGACGCGCTCAAGCTGGCCCGCACCTTCAGCCGCCAGTAGGTTTCAATCCTGTCCAGTGGCATTGACCACTCAGGCCGTCACAGCAGCCGCGGCTCGCCTAAGGGCAGCCGCGGCTCGCCTAAGAACGGCGTCGCCTTACGCCTCATGCGGCAGTGAGTGCGCGGCGACCGACCCGGAGGGTATCGTCCGCGCACCGCGGCTTGTCCGGATGTGTGGGCGGGGCAGGCCCGGTGTCTAGTTATCGTTCAGTCCTTGGCGAACTCGGGAACGACCTGCGTCTCGTTCTCGAACGCGGTGAAGTTCATCACGATGCGGCCGGCCAGCGTTTCGCTGCTCGTCGCCGTGCGGGTGCGGGAGCGACGAAGTGCGCGATACGGGGCGTCTCGTGTCGGCGCGGTTCGGTAGCCTCGGTACCGTCAACGTTAGGATCGCAAGCAGGTGGCAGCATCGGGTAGAGAGGGCAGGACATGGCACGCGCGGACCTGCTCCTTGACCTCGTAGAAGCCGAACGTCGCGGTGATCGCGACAGGTTCCGGGTGCTCGTTGAGGCCGTCATCTCGGAAGAGCGCGCCAACCAGCACCATCTGCTCGCTGACCGGCTCTCGGAGCTCATCACCACCACGGGTCAGAGCCATGTCCGCGATGACCGAGCAGCGGCAATCCGCGATCTGGTCCAGGAGATTGTGCCGAGTCACCGCCTGAGCGACATCGAGCTGGCCCCTGTGGCCCGCCGCGTTATCAGCGAGCTCGTCGAGGAGCAGACTCGCGCCGACCTGCTGCGCAGTTATGGCATCGAGCCGCGAAACCGCCTCCTGCTCTCCGGGCCTCCCGGCAATGGCAAGACGAGCGTCGCCGAGGCTATCGCGGCCGAGTTGATGCTGCCGTTCTACGTCATCCGCTACGAAGGCGTTGTGTCGAGCTTCCTGGGCGAGACTGCAGCACGGCTCGACAACGCTTTCGAGTTCGCTAGAACCCGTCGATGCGTGCTGTTCTTCGACGAGCTCGACACGATCGCCAAGGAGCGATCCGACGAGCACGAGACTGGCGAAATCAAGCGAGTGGTATCCACACTCCTGCTCCAAATCGACAGGCTGCCGGCGCATGTGATCTTTGTCGGAGCAACCAACCACGGCGAGCTGCTCGACCGAGCTGCCTGGCGCCGGTTCCAAGTCCGCGTGGAGCTCGACCGCCCCAGCCGCGATCAGGCAACGCGCTTCCTGGAACGCCTCGCGGCTCGACTGGGCGGCGACCTCGGATTCGCGCCCCGCACGCTAGCCGACAAGCTCGCAGGGTCGAGCTATGCGGACCTAGAGGAGTTCGCGCTCGACGTTCGCCGGCGGGCAGTTCTTGAGCTTCCGGACAGCAATGTGCGCAGGATCGTGCAGGAACGGCTTGAGCACCGGCGAGGGCAGGCAGCGGGGTGACCGCGGAGCCTAGGTCGCTCCTGGCATTTGGGCCACCAGTCGTTGATGTCCGGCCCGCCCAGTCGTCTCGTGACCGGCCCCGCTTGTCGCGGCCTGGCGCTGGTCGCCAAGGCGAACGGCTGACGCCTCAGTTCCGTGAGCTGACTGCTGCGTTCGACGCCGAGCGAGCCCGCCTCTCCGATGGCACACCCGACGAGGTCGATCCTGCTCTCGTCGTCGTGTTCGACCTGGCTGGCAGCATCAAGGACTTCCAGAACGCGATCAACCGAATCGACGGCTTGGAGTTTCTCTCCCAGTTCCTCGGCGACAGGTCTGATCCCGACGACGACTTCCACATGACCGAGCGGGAGACCGGCCGCACTGACAAGCTGGTGCAGCACTCGTTGTATCTAGTGATGTCGAGCGCCAAGGCGATTGACGAGCTCATCCGCCTGTTCGCCTTGTGGCAGCAGGACCAGAACGTGTCGTTCGTACACGGGCTGGGGAAGTTCAAGGATGCCTTCCAGCAGTTGACTTCGATCCGTCGCTGGGGGCCGGAGGACCGTATCCGCGAGACCGGGCTGCGCGAGCGCTGGCAGGAAACGCTCGACATGATTGGCCAGTCTGTCAGCACCGTCCGCGTCGAAGTCGAACTCTGGTACCGGCGCGAACTCGCGCAGCGCTCAGCCGCTGAGACGTACGTCGAGCAGATCATCACAAGCAGCGGCGGAACGGTCCTGGATCGCTCCCAGATCGGCGGCATTGGCTACCACGCACTCCTCGCGGAACTGCCGATCCAGCAGGTCCATTCGGTCCTCAATGACGGAGCCGAAGCGATCCGCCTGCTGACCACGGACGAGGTGATGTTCGTCAGCCCCTTCACACCCATGAGCGTCGCGCCAGCCACGTCGGATCCCATCGCCACTGTGCGCATCCCGCCGAGCGAACGTATCGAGGGCCTGCCCCGCGTCGCGCTCCTAGACGGCCTGCCCTTCCAAAACCACGACGCGCTCGCCGGCCGGCTCATCGTCGACGACCCCGACCTTCTCGGCGAAAACTATCCGGTATCCGCCCGAAGCCACGGCACCGCGATGGCATCGCTCATTATCCACGGTGACCTAACCACCCAGGGCGAACCCCTGAGCCGGCCCGTGTACGTGCGGCCCATCATGCGCCCGCAGGATCTCCCAACCATCCACGAGCAGGTCATGCCTGATCGGCTACTCACCGACCTGCTCCATTGTGCCATCCGACGAATCCAAGAAGGCGAAGAGGGCCGGGAGGCAGCCGCGCCGAGCGTCCGCGTCGTCAACCTCTCCATCGGCGCCCCGGCACGCGCACTCACCCGCAGAATGAGTCCGACCGGCCGTCTGCTGGACTGGCTCGCCCACACCTACAACCTTCTGTTCATCGTCAGCGCCGGGAACCACAACGACCCAATCATCATTCCCGCAACGGCTACGAACGATGTCGATGCCGCCCGCTCGGCCGCGACTCACGCCGTGTACGAAGGAAGCCTTCTGCGGGGAATCCTCCCTCCTGGAGATGCCCTCAATGCCCTGACGGTCGGCGCGACGCACGACGACGCGTTGGGTGACCTCAACGTTCCAGACACCGCATGGGACATCACCGCTCCATCGGCGCCGGCCCACTACGGAGCCACAGGCCCCGGCGTCGATCGCTCCGTCAAGCCAGATATACACCACACCGGCGGAAGAGCCCTCTACACGCGTCCCGTCATCGTGCCAGGCCAAGAAACCGTCGCGCTCGAGCTCGCCCCGACTGCACTCGCCGGACCTGGCCTCCAAGTCGCCGCACCAGGCCGCGGCGGCGCGACCAACAACACGGTGTTCAGCGTCGGCACCAGCAACGCCACAGCCCTGGTGACTCGGGAGGCCAGCCGCCTGTTCGACATCCTCGAGGCGGGAGCCGACAGCGAAGATGATCTGCCCCTGCCCGATCCGCAGTACCACCCGCTGCTCGTACGCGCCCTGCTGGCTCATGCCAGCAGTTGGGGAGGCTGGGATTCCCATTTCCGGCGAGAGCTCGGTATCAACGGTCAGGACGCCCGACGCAAACTATCGGCGCTGCTCGGCTACGGAAGGCTCGACACTTCCCGCCTTGGCAGCGCCGCCACGAACCGCGCGGTGCTTGTCGCTGGTGGCATGATCGGCAGAGACCAGCGCCACACCTACGAGCTCCCGCTGCCGCCGTCGCTTCGGACCCGTGCGGAGTGGCACCGCTTCACCATCACCCTTGCGTACGCGGTTCCCACCGTCGGGCACCTCACCCGCTACCGCGGTGCAAAGGTCTACTTCGACACCCCGGACACCGCCCTCGCGGCCGGCGACCGGATCGAGGGCGAGCACTTTACCGTCCGCCGAGGGAGCCTCCAGCACGAACTGGTCCAAGGAACGCGGGCGATGGTGTTCGGAGACGGCGATGCGTTCCCGATCCACATCGTCTGCATGGACGATGCCCAACGCCTCGGCGCAGGCAAGAACGTCCGCTATACCGTCGTCGTCTCGGTCGAGACCACCGAGGAAGTCTCCACGACGATCCACGACGAAGTGCGGGCCAGGCTCCGCCAGCAGGCGCGGGAGCGTGCCCGCGAGCGCATCCCGAGCTAGGCCGAAGCCTGGCCTAACTCGAATTCCTTGCCAAGCCGTCGCGCGGCCGCCTTCGAGTCGGACGCCCTCCTCCGAGTTCAGCGCCGGCGCGCTGATGCCATCCGGCGAAGGGCTCATCTTCGGGAGCGGCCCGCCAGCTGGGCAAGCGAGAGTGGAGCGGCCTCTACCGATCGCCGCCACCATGCTGCTTTGCCCAGTGAAAGGGCCTTGCGCACATCAAGCAGATCCGCGAGGTTCTGTCCACCGATGTCGACGTTCCCTACTGGGCATCTGGCGTGCATTGGTGGAGGGCGCGCGACTTGGACGACCCGCGAGAGCACGTCTTCGAGTTTCAGAACGTTGAGAGATGAACGTGATCCAGGTGGCGGAGCGTCGGGTTGGCAGTGGCTCCATTTGGGTGCGTGTAGCGCGTCCAGCCTTGTGAGGGGCGGTAAGCGCGCCAGACGTGGTCGTCGAAGATCAGGTACTTGACGTTGAGTTCGGCCGCGTGGGCTTGGAGCCAGTGGGCGACTTGCCAGCCCCGAGCTCGGCCCGCGCGAGTGTTCCAGGCCGGGATCATGAAGTCCACGGCGCGGCCAGCGGGGTGGTCTGAAGCGTTGGGTCGCGGCCCAACTCCACCCATCGACCGGATCCACGGGAAGGCATCCTTCACGCACCGCAACCCCCTGAGGGCCGAGGGCCGGAGTCCTCGTTCCGCGGCGCTGCCGGTGGGCGGGCATGGCCCGTCAGGCCCGCCCGGCAGGGTCCCGTCGTCTGCGGCGCAGGCTTGGGTGGCGTAGTGAGCGGCGTAGGCGAGCACGTCGTTGACGTACCAGGTGGCGTGGTTGTAGCCGAACAGGGCCCTTCGGACGCCATCGCCGCCCTCGCCGGCGCCCAGGGCGGCGAGGTAGTTGGCCGCTGAGTGGATGCTGTCGGCGTCGTTGGTGATGGTCGCCCGGCCGTCACCGTTGCCGTCGACGCCGTAGGCGGCGAAGGTGGCGCGCATGAACTGCATGAGTCCTTGGGCGCCAGCGCTGGAGGTGGCGTTGAGGCGTCCGTGGTTGGTCTCGGCCATGCCGACGCCAGCGAGCAGGGGCCATGGCAGCCCGTGGGCGGCGGCCGCCTCCTGATAGAGCGCCAGCACCGCTGCGGGGATGTCGGTGGGCGGGTTGGTCAGGCTGGCCCGTCGTTCCGGTCCTGGTGCTGGTAGGGGTTCGAGGACGTCGAGGGTTCCGTCGGCGCCGACGGTGCTGCAGGGGCCCGCGAGGACGCTGGCTGCGGCGGGGGTGGCGATGGTGGCGACCATCAGGGCGGTGCCGAGTGGGACGCCGAGCAGGAACACCAGGGCGGGCGCGAGTAGCCAGGCGAGGGGTCTCATGTTCGGGCCTCATCGGGCTGCGTCGAGGGCGTCGTTGGTGTAGGCGAGCGCCATCTCGGCGGGGTGCAGGATCGTCGCCACCTTGTACTGGCGGTCGCCGACGCACCACAGGGCTCGGCCTTTGCCGTGCATGGCCCAGCCGGTGACGAGGTCTTGCGCGATGGGTCCCAGGCCGAGGAGCCGTTCGAGTTCTTCGCCGACAGCTTGGTCCTGGCCGTGGAGGATCTTGATGTCGGCCAGGTGGAGCAGGTCCTTGGCGATCGCGGTGGCCTGCGACCCGGCGTCCCCGGCCGAGAGCAGATCACTGGGCTTGTGGGCGACCGCGAACTGGATGTCGCCGTCGCGGCGGGACAACCTGAGGTCGGCGTCGAAGCTCTTGACGGCGTCGGGGCCGAGGCGGAGTTGTTTCCAGGATTCGTCTCGGACCACGATCCGCAGGTCGCCGGGGGCGGCCAATTCGCGCATCCCTCTCCCCCACGAGTTCAGGCAGGTGAGCGCGATGCCGATGGCCTCGTCGCCGAGGGCCTCCAGCCTCGACAGCGACAGGGATTGGATGGGCGCGGTCCAGTCGACCTGGATGGTGGTGTGGTCGTCGAACAGCCCGGCCAAGGCTCCGGAGACGAGCTGGCCGAGGGCGTCCCTCAGCAGGCGGGTCTCGTCGAGGAACTGGCGCTCGGTGGCGTACCGGCACGCGGCGACCAGCTCGGGGCTGGGTTGGTCGAGCAGACGCCACAGTTGCGGGATGGTCGTCTCGGTCAGCTGGGTGTTGCCCGCGGTGTAGCCGGTCAGGTGCGCGAGGGCCGTCTTGACGACGACTTCGTCGGTGGGTCCGAAGGGGACGCGGTGGTCGCCGAGGCGTTGGGAGCCGACGAGGCCGCGGACGAGGGTGAGCCAGCGTCCGAACACGATGGCCGCCCGGCGTTGGGCTTCGGCGGCGGGGAGGTCGCCCCAGCCTTGGGCGAGGGGTCCGAAGGCGAGGGGGTTGATCCGCGCGCCGAGGCCGTGTCCGATGGCGAAGGGTTGGACGCCGAGGGCGTGGCAGAGCTTCTCGTACTCGTCTTTGGGGTCGCCGAGGATGAGGGTCCGGTAGCCGAAGTCCATCATCCGCAGGCAGAACGCCTTGACGGTTCCGGACTTTCCCCGTCCGGGTTTCCCGAAGGCGAAGATGTTCGGGTTGGTGACCGGGATCGCATCGTCGAGGACCCACCCGTTGGGGTCGGCGTAGAACGAGCCGCCGGAGAGGTGGTCGATGCCCATCTGAGCGCCGGTGGGCGGCAGCCCGGGGGCGGCGATCAGCGGCCAGAACACCGGTGCCTGGTCGGAGGTCATCCGCCACACCGACACCGGCGCCCCCGCAGGGCTCCAGCCTCGGCCGCGCCGGCGGGGGCCGCGGCGTGGGGTGGAGGGGAACAGCCGTGGCTCGCGGGCCGGCGGCGCGGACGCCGGGAGGGTGGGGAGTTGGTGGCCGAAGTCGGCGAGCAGGCGCGCGGTGTCCCTGCCTCGGGTGGGCGTCATGCGTCGCTCCGGCGGGTGAGGCTGACGCCGAGGGGGATGGTGGAGGCGGCGAACGCGGCGTCCTGCGCAAGGTCGAGACGCAGGGGGGCGTAGCCGGCGCGGCGGATCGCGGCGTCCAGTTTGCGGCCGTACTCGGTGATGCGGGCGGTCTTGGCGGCGGTGACGGTGGCGACGGCGTAGGGGCGGGTGAGGGCGTGGCCGCGGGCGAGCTTGTCGTCCAGGTGGTAGGTCTTCGCGGCGTCCGCGCGTTGGCGGGCGCGCATCTTGACCCCGGCTTTGGCGCGGAGGCTGGCGCCCATGTCGGCGGCCCACTCCTGGTTGGCGGACTGCCGGTCGGCGGTGGTCTGGCGCAGGATCGGGAAGGCCACCACCAGGCTGCGGCGTTCGCCGGGTTCGGAGGGGACGAGGACGGGAGCCAGCGCGCCGAGGGCCGCGCCCTTGTCGGGCAGCTTGACGGTGGCGGAGATCGAGTTCCACGCGTCGTGGGAGTAGTGGCGGGGGGCGTGGTCGGCGCCGGAGGGTCCGGCCTGCGCCCACGGGACGTCGGCGTTGACCGTCGGGTTGGTGTCGCGCTCGGCGAGGGCTTCGATGATGCCGGCGCGGTCGCCGGGGGCGAAGCCGGTGCGGACGGCGAGGGCGAGCTGCGGTGAGGTGAGCCAGGAGACGTCGGTGGCGGAGAGTCCGCCTCGGAGCTGGGCCTCGACCTCGCCCATCAGTGAGTACAGGACGCGGGCGCGGCCCTCCAGACCCCCGCCGGCCTCGCGGGCTTCGCGGCCCAGGCGGGTTTCGGGAACCACGATTGTGACGAATGCTTCGGTGCGGACCGAGGCGCGGGCGAGGGTGGCGGCCAGGTCGTCGTTCACGGTCGTCGCGAGCCTTGGGCTGGTGGGGCGGCGGTGGTGCCGGATCCACAGGTCACGTTCGGCGCCGTCGTCGGGGACCGTTCGTACAAGGATCAGGATCTCGTCGATGAGTTCGGTGCGGGCGCAGACGTCGAGGAGGTCGGCCAGGCCGGCGCCCTGCCGGCGGCGGACGTCGGCGTCGGCGAGGCCGATCCCGGGATGGGTGATCGCGCAGGTGACGGCCCAGGTGCGGGCAGCCTTGTCCTGGACGATCGCGGCCCGGGAGAGGGTGGGCCCGTGGGGTGGGCCGTCGTGGATGGTGACGCCGGCGAGGACGCCGGGCAGGTCGGCTTGGGCGAGGTCGTCGGCGCGTCCATGGGCGGCGTGGGACCGGAAGCGGGTCCAGCCGGCCAGGGTGCCGACTGCGTACTTGATCGTGGCGGTGAACCAGCCGGTCGCGGAGCGGCCGCGGACGGGGACGACCACCAGAAGCGTCAGCAGCGCCCAGGCGACGGCAAGGGTGCCGACCAGAGCCCAGTGTTGGGTGTTCAGGGCCCAGAACGCGGGCAGGCTGGTGACGGCGAGGGTGCCCAGTTGCCAGCCGGTGAGCCCGAAGAACCAGCCGATCCGGTCTTTGGCGTAGTCGGAGTAGACGGCCACGGTGTGCTCCTTTGAAGTGGGGGTCAGACGACGAGGACGGCGGCATCGGCGACGCTGACGTCACCGGCCACCGCGCCCGCCCCCCCACCGGCCGGGGTTGTGGGTGGGGTGGGCGGTCGGCCGGCGCCGCCTCCGGCGATGGACGGGGAGGTATAGGGGTTGGCGTCCGTTCCACCAGCGCCGAACGGCGCGGCGTCCGGGTCGCCGCCCGCGCCGCTGGTACTGCCGGCGTCCGGATCGCCCGAGGACCCGGAGGGGTCGCCGGATGCTCCACCGTCGTAGGTGGCGCGGCGTCCGGCCCGGGTGAAGTCGGGCGGGTAGGTGTTGTGGCCCACGCCCATCTGGTTGGTGACGTCGGCTCCCACGGAGGCGCCGGCGGCGCCGAGACCGGAGATCAGCCCCAGGCCTCGGCTGGCGACCTGCCCGACCGGACCCAGCTGGCCGAGTCCGCCCGCGACGGCGTTGTTGAACCGGCCCGTGGTGGCGTCACTCGCGCCGTCCTCACCGGCGCTGCGGCCCTGCTCGTCGGTGGCCGCCGCCCGGCCCCCGCCGCCAGTGGCAGCTCCGGTGAGGAGCCCTTGGAGGCCGCCGACCGCAGCCATGCTGGCCCGCAGCGAGGCTCCGCTGGTCGTGGCGGGGTCGACGAAGGAGAGCAGTTTGAACAGGGCGAGCGGGGAGACGGTGGCGACGCAGATGAGCAGGACGCCGGGGACTGCGGTGCCGATGGCGCCTTGGACGCCGGTGAGGCCGTTGGCGACGCCGGTGGTGAACTGGACGCCGACGCCGAGGACCAGGACCATCAGCACCGGCGAGAGCGCGGCGGCGTGGAACCAGCGCAGGCTCTTCCAGAACCAGGACCGGCCTGCGTCGGAGACGAGGCCGGCGGCGGCGATGGGGGTGGTGGCCATCAGCACCATGAGGGCGGCGGAGCGCACCAGCATCACCAGGAAGTGACCGATTGCGGCGATCCACAGCAGCAGCCCCATCAGGCCGAGGACGGTGGCGACCGTGCCGTCGGTGATGTCGGCGGGGGTGAACGGTTCCCAGGGTTGCCAGGCGGTCCAGCTGGTGACGTTGAGCAGGCCCTTCATCAGGGCGCGGGTCAGCCCGCCGGCGGCAGTGACAATGGTGATGCCGTAGGCGATCCAGCCGCCCCACACGACGAGGAACTGGCCCAGGCCGATCGCGATCTGGGCGAGGCCGCGGCCGTCGCGTTTGGTGACTGCCACCCCCAGTTGGACGAGCATCATGATCAGCAGCAGGGCGCCAGCGATCCAGAACATGACCCGGTACAGCCAAGAGCCGGGCCCGTCCTCTGACAGGTCCGGGGTGAGTAGGAAGTCCAGGAAGGTCAGCGCCAGCCGAAGCAGCCACAGCCCGGCGTTCCACAACCCGAGCATGGCGGCGGTCCAGGCGTCCGCCACGATCTTGCCGGCGGCCGAGGCCAGCGCCCCGAACGGGTTCAACAGGTCACCCATGCGTCCGCCCTCTACCCGGTCTGCCAGGTGCGCCAGCCGGCCTGCACGGCGAGGTCGGAGCCGGGCCATGTGGAGGGCGCCTTGGCGGGTGGGGTGCCTGGCCCGATCTGCCAACGGCCTTCGTGCCAGGACATGCGTTCGCAGTGGCCGTAGCCGATCCGGGCGGTGGTGGCGACGGCGGCGCGGACGTCCAGCAGCACACAGGCCAGCACCCAGTCCGGACCGTCGGTGCCCTTGACTTGGCCGGCGGCCGGGTTGGCCATGACCAAGACGCTGTCGTCCTTGGCATTACCCTGGTCGCCGAGGGCGTTCAGGAAGACCTGCACGTTGCGGGTCATCGTCCACTCCCCCGCCGAGATCCCGCCCGGCAGGCTCCAGGCGGCGTGGACCTGGTGGGCGACGGGGATGTTCATCGCCTCGACCACGGTGACCTCGATCGCGGCGAGCTGGGCGACCGCGCCTCCGGGGGTGTGCGGGAAGCCGGTGGGAACCCCGGCCGGGCCGACCGCGTCCGTGACATCGACCGCGAGGGTCGGCGCGAGGGCGGTGGAGACGTCCGGGGTGGACGCAGCGGCCGCGGGCACCTGCAACATGGGCTGAGCTGCCAGCTGGTCGCGGTAGGCGTCCCCGCGGACCTCGCCCGGTAACGCAGCCGCTTCCTCGGTCCTCGGGTGTGGTGCCGGGGCGGTGACGAGGGTCGTCCACACGGCAATGCCCAGTCCGATCAGCAGGGTGAGGGCTGTGAGGACGACGCCGGCGAGGGTGGCGAGCAGTCGCCAGCGGGGCCAGGCGCCGGGTTCGGGAGTGGGTGTGGTGGCCATGGTCAGATGCAGCCGGCGCCGAGCAGGGTGGTGAGCATGCCGGGCAGCGTGAGGTAGCCGATCGCGGCGACGAACACGACGACGACAGAGATGATGCCGATCTTCGAGGCGTGCGGCATAGAGAACAGCCGGCCGGCGACGATGGCGCCGATGCCGACCACGATGGCGAGCAGGAACAGCACCCCAACCCCCCACAAGACGTTGCCGGTGATCTGGTCGACGTACTTGGCGGCGTTGCCCGGGGCGACCGGGCAGACCTTCAATGGCAGCATGGCCAACAAGTCAGAGGGCATGGTGGGAGTTCCCTTCTATGAGTGACAGCAGGACGCCGGCGGCGGTCAGGAGTGGGGTCGGCAGAGGGTCCGGGGTCAGGCCGTGGACGGCCAACGTCCGATCCTCGGGGATCTCGACGAGGCGCCCGGAGTCGATCAGCGCGCCCGTGAGTGGACCGACGGTGTGCGCCACGGCGCGGGGCCAACGCCGGTGCGGCTGACCCAGCACAGCGGCCACAGCCCCGTCGGCGTCCAGGAGATGCAGCGACGACTCGAGGCGGCGAAGACCTGGGACGGTAGCCCGGGCCACCACCACGACCGTCGGGGCGCCGGCCAGGAGCGAGGCCAGCCACCCGTGTCCGGCCAGGACCTGCGCGAGCTGGCTGCCGAGATCGACGACCGTCACGACAGGAGAGCCGGTTGGCGAGGGGCAAGGGACTGAATCCGGGTTTGCGCGGACGCCTTCGGCCCGGGCGAGCTGGACGTGGTCGCGGGTGCCGTTGACCCAGCCATGGTCGTCGGCACCGAGTTCGGCGGTGCTGGCGGCAGCGAGCCCGCTGAGCGAAGCCGAGGCGCACTCCACCACCCGGGCTCGACCCTTGGCCGCGGTCGCCAAGGCGAGAGCGACCGTGGTGGCCCCGCACGAGCCGGCCGCGCCCACGACCGGGATGACGAGTTCGTCGGACGCCGGCGTCCACTCCACGGATGCCGCGGGCGAGGCTGGCGCGACGGCGCGCTGCTTGGGGTGCGGGCGGCGGAAGTCTCCGGCCTGCACCGCAAGCCATGCCCGGCGAAGCTCGTCCACCCCGACCGGACGCATAGCTTGGGCGGTCACCGGGACGCCTGCCGGTTGGCGCGGAACATCAGCACCGCGCGAAGGTCAGCCGGTGGCAGGCCGGCCAAGTCGGCCTTCGCCTGCCGGCCCCGCTTCAGGGTGTCGAGCAGCCGCTCCAGAACGTCGATCACCTCGTCGTCGGTATTGGCGACGTCGAACAGTTGGGCCGACGCCTTCAGGTCTTTGGTCATGTGCGCTTTCACCTCACCCTCCAGAAGTGAGCCGGGACGCCGTTCGCGGACACCCCGACTGCAGCGAATCGGGAGAGGTTCAGGCGACCCGGGTGTAGGCAGGGGCCGCGTCGGTCAGGGCCCGGATGGTGCGGCGAGCCCGACGACGCACGGTGCGCTCGCACACCCCGAGCAGGGCGGCGACCGTGGCGGTCGCTTCGTTGCCGAGCAGTCCGTGGCTGGGGGTCTGGCGCAGCCGCAGATCCTGGGACGCCTCGACGAGCAGGAGCACGAGCTTACGGTCCTCGGCGGCGATGACCCGGTGGTCACACGCCCAGTTCAGGACGCCGGCCAACTCCTCCAACGCCGACGGGTCGTGCTCGACAGGAATCGCGGCCATCAGATCGCTGTCGAGGGAAGCGACCGACGCGTACCAGGTCGGGTCCTTTCGCTGCAAGGTCGCCGGCGCCTCACAGGCCGCCAGCACGTTGGCGCGCAGATCCCACATCAGATTGCGGATGACCTTCCGCCGGTGCAGCGGGAACGTGCACACCAAGATCCACAGCTCGGCGGCGACCATGTGGTCGATGTCGCGGGACAAGGTCCGGAGCTGACGGGCCAGGAACGACGCGCCGGGCACCAGCAGCCACGCCAGCGCCTGCGCGGCGTCCACGTCGTGGCCGCCGTCGGTCGAGGCCAGCCAAGCCAGCCCGTACACCACCTCATCGGCCTCCGCCGGGTCGGCGTTCTGGAGCCAACCCCGGAGCTGGCGCGGGTCGTCGACCCGGCCCAACGCAGGCTGGGTGGCGGCCCAGGATGGCCACGATTCGACGATGACTGATTCCAGGTTGCTGCCGAGTCCCAATTCGGTTTCCACGCTCACGATCTGGCCTTTCCGTTGCGGATGAACACAACGAAAAGGGATCAAACCGATGTACCCCGAGATGTCCCCAGAACGTGGCTAACCTAGTATTCCTATCCACAGATTCGGCCCGGACATCTTGACAAGGCGGATGTTCCCCCTTGTCAGACGATGTCCGAGCTATGTCCCCCAATGTCCCCTAAGACGTGTTGGAACCCGCGCGAAGGACGCCCGACAAGGCGGTGACCCTCCAGGAGACGACGAGATATCGGACTCCTCCCAGTTGCGCAGGACAACGCTGGTCGCGTGGCATGTCCACGGCGAAGAAATGGGCCACTCTGTCCAAGCCATGTTCGTCAGCCTAAGCACCTTGACGGCGGACGCATCGGTTTGGTGCGGAGTGAAACCGATACGCTGGTCGAGTCGGTCTCGGGGGATGAGGACGACCGCTGGCCAGCCCGGTCGCCACGGTCGACGTGAGGCCCCTTCCAAGTCTCGGGCAGGTGCAGGGGGACCCCACGGTGAAGAGTCGGAGCCCGGTGAGTCGAGCAATCAAGTGGGTACTGCTGGCCATCGCGGCTGCACTGATTGGCGTGCTGGTAACGCTCCCCTTCAACGTGCTCGGCATCAACGATTGGCGCTGGAACCCTACAGCGACGAACGACTCGTTCACCCCTGTGCGATCCACCGCTGCCCCAAGAGCCTCCGACTCGCCCACCGTTTCGGTTGACTCCTCGGGTCCCAACACCGCGCCGACCACGACGGTGTCCGGGCTCAATGCGGGCGAAGTGCGCTTCTCTTTCCCAGAGGTGGACAACGGGGTCCACCCATACGTGCTCAGGCCCCCGACTGTTCCCCCTCAAGTCACCCTCACGCCAGTGGCCGCGTCAGGGTCGAACCGGATGCTGAGGGTCATGCTCTCCGATCTCGGGATCTCCATCATCCAGATCAGCATGCGCGGTCCGGACGATCACGAGTACATGATGTCGGCCGAAATCCTCACCTCTCAGCCTGAGATGGAGTTCACCTACGGGGTCTTTCCGGAGACCGCGGGTACGTATGCGACTGTCGTCTCCGACCTCCGGACGGGTCTTTCGACCAGGGCGACCATCGAGCTCCCGGCACAGCGGAGGGACCCCGCCCTCACTGGCCCACCGATCGGCAACACCCCCCACTTGACCGTTTCAGGAGTGACTGGCCGCGCGTGCGAACCAGCGGGAGCCATCGTCTCGATCCGTGCCGAGCAGGTGGAGGTGAACGACATATTGACCGCGCGAACTCCGCCCCAACTGTCGAGCGGTGTGCATGACCGCATCGACTACACGCCCGCAAGTGACTCCATGGGCGACGGTTACTACGCGATCGCCGTCCAAGCGACCCGCTGCACAGACCTGCCCATCACGGGATTCGTGGGCGTCATCGGCGACCGTGCAAGCCTCGTGTTCCAAGTGCCCAACTGACCCGGCGCCCATCCATGTCCGACACCCCCGCCGCCGCGGATCCCGTGCCTGCGCTAATCACGGCGCTGAGTGGCCTGCTGCTACGTTGCTGCGAGGGCGCCGCGCAACCCGGTGACGCCGACCAGGGGAGGGTGCTTTCGCGTCGCTTGGTCGAGGTAGGTGCGCCGGCCGAGATCATTGCCGTCGCGACAGGAGGCGTCTGGGCGGCCTACCGGCCCGACGGTGAGATCGACGACGAGACTCTGAGAGCGATCGTCGACGTCGCCCGGCTCTTCCTCAGCCTGGAGTCCTTCGACGGGTTGGTGGCGTTGGCCAGCGCGGCCCTAGTCCTGATGGCGCGGCGGGGCTTCACCGACGATCCAGGCAAGGATCTGTTGCGTGCGGGCCAGGCCGCGTGGGAGCTGGAGCACCACGCGCTCGCGCTCGCCGCCTGCCAGCAAGCATTGTCAACCCAGACCCTCGGAGAGCTCGATCGCGCCAGAGCCCTCACGCTCGTCGCCCGGATCACTCGGGCGCCCGACGACTTGACGCGCCTAGACAGCGCGCGAATGGCTTGGTCGGACGAGGTGGGCGCGGCCATCGACACACGGTCTCTCTTTCCTGAGACGGGAGGCGATCATCGTTGGGCCGATGCGCGTGACGCCACCATCGCCGGCGACCGACCGCGAGCGGCCCACCTGATGGCCGAAGTCACTCGTGCGCTCCGCGCGTCCAGCGCCCGCGATCACAGCTACCTTGACGGTCTGGTCCGCGCCTTCGAGGCCATGGCTGGCGACGACGTGAACGTCCCCGAACTGCGTAGCGGGCTGATCGTCGTGGTCCGGCAACTCAGGCAGCGCCAGCGCTTCGGCAACGTCCCCCCGGCGGTTCGCGCAGCACTGGAACTCGTGGTGCTCGTCCTGAAATGCTCTACTTCAGAGGCCACCGGCTCCGTTCTCTGTGAACTCTTGGAGGCGCTAGCCGATGCCGGGATGTCGGAAGTGACGGTACTGCCATCCGACGCAGGACCTGCCGAGGTGGAGGCAAGGCTAGTCGAGGGCGCAGCGGACTTCCGGCTCTGGCCTGATCTCGCCGATTGCGTTGCTGGCCTCGAGGGCAACTTCGGCTTCTTGTGTCGGCGCATGGGCGGCGGCAATTCTTCAGCGGAGCGTTGGATCAGCCTCTTCATCGTGCCGCCCACGGGCGTGCTGATCAAGGACGGTCCCCTTGGGCCAGAGCACGTCGCGGTTCTTGACGCCTTCGCTTCGGGCAACCACGGCTTCATTGGAAGCGTTCGTCAAGAGCAGCTGGAAGGCCTGTTCGGATCCTTGGTGCATTCCGACGCTGTTCGCCGCCTTCGGGCGGAGCCTCGCCGAGGCGTTGTGATCGTCCCTGAGGGGCCCTTGTGGACCGTCCCATGGCAGGCGGTCCCAACGCTACAGACGCGTCGCACAAGCCTAGTGCCCTCTCTGACCACATACGCAGGCCTGCATCCCTTGACAACTGGCGTCCGTAGCATCTCCGCGCTCGTGGACGACCAGGTAGACGGCGCCGATCTCCTGCTCGACGAACTCATGGCAGCCCGCGCGTCGGGGCGGCTTCTGGTCGACTTCGCGCCTGCAAGCCTAGGAAGGGAAACCGACCTGCTCCTCATCCTCGGTCACGGTCTGGGGGAGGGCCTGCGCTTCAGGCTCGCCCTGCCTGGCGGTGTCCTAGGCGCCCAAGAGATCGCAACTCGCTCACGTAGCCGAACCGCTCTGGTCGCAAGTTGCTGGTCGGCCAAAGCCCCCCCGGTCACCATTCCGTTGAACCTTCCGGTGAGTCTGCTCGTCGGCGGAGCCAGTTGTGCGGTCGGGGGAGCCTGGGCGCTGCCCCAACGTCCTACCGCAGAACTGCTCGCGCACTGCGTCCGTGCACTTGCCCACGGTTGCTCACTCCACGAGGCATTGGCGGCAGGTCGGCTCGCCCCGTTGGCGCTCGCCGACGGGTGGGGTTTGATGGCTACAGGCCGAATCCCTCCCTGGGCGGCAGAATAGGAGCGGCCGAGATGGCGGAAGGCGTGGGAACGGGATACGCGCGCGCAGCCTACGAGCAGCAAGGAGTACTGGCGACGTGGTTTCCTGATCGCGTCCTCCAAGTTGGGGACGTCGTTTCGCGAAACCGGAGTACCGGCGCCATAACGGTTGAATCCAACATCACGGACCTTCTGAGTGGCGCCGCAGAGCTCAGCAGGGTGACCACCACTTCGGGGCCAGCGCGGCTCGCCTTCCAACGCGGGGCCACGATGGACATCGGACTTGAGGTTGACGGCGGCTTGGCCAGGGCCAGAGTGGCCTTCACCGGAGCCCACTCGTTTGTCTTCGCCGCGCTGGACGGATCCTCCAGCAGCTACGAGCGTCTCGTGTTAGCCCGTCAGGCCATCGTCGAACTCGCGGCGGAGGACGCGTGGCGAGACGAGTGGCAACTGGTAACGGGAGTGCGGTCCTTCGCCTACTGCCTCTTGTTGATCGCCAGGGGAGCTGGCGCGGAGGCGCGGGTTGGCCTCGACCTGTCGTCGGGTTTGGCGGGCTTCGACGCAGTTGAGGCCTCACTGGGGGCGTCGATAACCAAGGGGGATGCCGTGAAGTGGGAACTCGCGACTTGCACGCCGCTCTTCGAGAGCTTGGTCCTTCATCGGAGCCTGCTCAGCGGCGAAGCGGTCGAGCAGCGCTACCTTGACAATCCGGTCGCCGCTCTCCCGGCTGTGGTCCGAGCCCTTCCGGTCCCACTCGACCTCGACTGAGGGCGGCTTGCTTCTGGGGATCACCGACCTAGACGCCTTGTGCCTTCACGCTGAGGCTCTGGCTCTGGAGCGCGCGGGCCTCTCCGTGTTGTCGATGATTCTTTCGCTGCGCGTCGGCAACTCCGCCGGGATCTCGTCCTCGTCGTCGCTGCGGTTCAAGACCTGGTCTCGGAGGAGCTGCTCGGCGGCACGGTGGTGCCCTTGGGCCGCGAGTGCTGCCGCGAGGTCGAGCTGAGCCGTCTCTTCGGCAGGGGCGACGCGGGTGGCAATCTCGGCAGCCTCCTGGGCCGTGGCGTGGTCGCCGAGGGCAAGGCTGGCAGTGGTGACAAGGTGGGCGACGTCGACGATCGCGCATTGGAGGAGCTGGTCAAGGCGCTGCCCTTCGCTGAGCCAAGCACCGCCCTCTCGGCGGAGTTGTCCAAGCGGAGTGCCTTGGACCAGGGCCAGGGCCTGACGAAGATCGTCCAGCCCGGCGATTCCCCGGGCCTCCCCGCGAGCGCGGAGGCGGCGGAAGAGATCGGCGTCGACGAGGACGTCTTCGACCTGATACGCGGCCTGGCCCCGGAGGCGTGCGGCGTCCGTTTGGCGACTGTCGGGGAGGTGCTGGCGACCGGTGCGCGGGTTGATCCCCAGCCAGTTGCGAAGAGCAAGGATGTCCTTGCGAACGCGATCCGTGGGGATGCGCATGGCGTCGGCGACTTCCTCGGTGGTGGCGCCGTGTGGGCGGGTGGCCAGGTAGGCGAGGAGTTCGCTGAAGTAGGGCTTGCGTCCGGCGGCGGCTGTGGGCTTTCCCGTGGGCGCGACTCGGACGGTCAGCGGGCCGAGCAGCATCAGCTTGGGCAGGTTGCAGTGGGGATCGAACCAAGTGCTCAGGTCGTCGTCGAGGGTGGGGTCATCCCGCTCGACCTGCCGAGCGACCTGCTCCGGGACGTGCGGGGCCAGGGCTGCCAGGTCCTCACTGGTGACGGCTGCGACGTCGAGGTACAACTCGTCGTCCTCAGGGAGCATGTTGGTGACGGGCTCGTTGGGAGTCGCGTCGCGCGGGATCGTGTGGTCGGGCAGGAGTTGGCCGGCCTGGTTCGTGTGGGCCCGCCAGCCGTCGGCAGGTTCGGGGTGCTCGGGATACTCGACGTCGGGCTCGTCGGCCTGAGCGAAGATCGCAGCGCACCCAGCCGTCTCCTGGGCGGTGAGCCCGGCGGCGATCAGGGTGAGCCCGACCCCGGGCAGAACGACACGGCCGTCCCCGGTGAACTGGAGGACCTCAGCGTCGAGGTCAGCCTGAGCGTCGGCTGTGTCAATGAGCACCAGGACGGTGCCGGTCTGGCGGTGCTGGTCGTTGAGGAGTCGGACCAGCTGCTCGGTGAGCTCGGTGCGGGGGGCGTCAAGGAGGAGAAGGCGGCTGTCCCACAGCGGGTCGTCGAGAAGGGTGGCACGTCCGGTTGTGATGTCCAGGTTGGCTTCCCTGGTGCGGTCGATCATGGCGACGGTGTCGGCGATGACGTGGGCGGTGATGTCGTCGGCGTCGTGGTGGCGGACGCGGCGGGGGTTGAGAGCGACGGCCTCGGCGGCGACGCCGACGCACTCGACCTGGACGTCCCGGGTCCAGGGGTGGACGGCGAGTTCGGCAGCGGTGTGCCGGGCGAAGCCGCGAACTCGTTCAGGGTTGCCGGTGACGCGCAGGACGCCGGCTTCTTCGAGGTTGTACAGCCAACGGTGGCCCTGGTCGTCGAGGCCGAGGGTGACCAGTTGTGGGTAGGCAGCGGGCAGGGCTGAGGCAAGCGGTCCGAGCTGGGCGAGATCAACACTGGTGGGGATCTCCCATCGGAGCCGGTCGGGGGCCGTCCGCCACGGCTCGGGCAGGTCCATCGGGTCGGCAAGGTGTAGACGCAGGACGTCACCGGCCTGTTCCAGCGCGGCGAGGTGTGGCATCGGCTCTCCGGCTCGGCCTTGGCGGGCGGCGAGTCTGCGGAGGGCTTCATCGATGAACGCGACGTCGAGGGCGGCGGCTGCGCCTTGGGTGCGAAGCGTCTTCTCTATTGGATCAAGCTCGGGGGGCGGGGTGGCGATCATCCGACCGGGACGCCGCCTGCGCAGTTGGGCGGCGCGTCGCCGGCCAAGGGCTAGCCAGAGGGACCCGGCGAGGATGCTGCCGGCACCGACTAATCCGTTCACCAGCCAGCCGGGGGTGGGTGCCGCATCTTCCGCGGTGACCGCGGAACTGGCAGGCGTCTCCGGCGCGCGAGTCGCGGTGGTTGTGGACGGGGGGGTCGCGGTCTGGGTTGGCGTCGTGGCCGGGGACGCCACGACCGCCGGCTGATTTGCCTTGGTGTTCTCGGCCGGCGCCGGCTGGTCGACCTCGGACCCTGGGCCCGCGTCCTTCTTTGGCTGTGGACGACTCACCGTCGTCGGCCGTTCCTTCGTGATGTCCGGACTGTCCTTCGGGATGGCGAGGGTCCAGCCGACATCGATGACGTCCGGGTCGGTGAGGTGTTGCCCGCCGGGTTGGGTGATCGCCCGGGACGCTTTGACGATCCTTGGGTAGGCGCGGGCATCGTCGAGGTGGTCGAGGGCGATCTCACTGAGGGTGTCGCCCTTGCGCACCGTGTAGCTCTCGCTGGTGGCGTTGCTGGACGCGGACTTCGCTTGGTCCACCGGAAGGGTGAGCACCCAGCCGGGGCGGAGGAAGTCGTCGCCCTTGCCGTCCAGGAGGCGGGTGTTGAGGGCCGCGATCTCGGTGTAGCGGCGGCCGTTCCCGAGTTCGGCGTCCGCGATCGACCACAAGGACTCGCCCCGCTTCACGGTGTGTTGCCTGGTGTGGGCGGGTGCTCGGGGCGCTTCCTCGACGGCGGTGATCTCGTGCGTCTCCGCCGGCGCGACGGTCTCGCTGGCCGTGACGGTCGGGATGGGGAGGGGGTCGGCGTTGGCAGAGAGGGTGGGGCCGTGGACGGCGACGAACAGGGCGGCCGCGGCGGCCACGAGTTGCCTTGCAGCAACCTGGGGCAGCCGCAGGCCGGGCAGGTCGCGGGGCTGGACGCCGCGCGCACGAGCAACGATCTCGAGGATGATCAGACCGGCGAGGAGCGCCCAGGTGAGCCAGCCGATGCCCTTGATCGCCACCAGGGCGAGGGTGCCGTCGTCGCGGCTGAGCAGCACCTCGGCCAGGTCGGCCCACGAGGTGATGGTGGGGAGCGTGCCGAACCCGACCTGGAGCAGGAGCCAGGGGAGGCCGACGAGCAGGGCGGCGAGACCGAGGGTGGCTGCCAGGCCAACGAGCCGGCGGCGGATCATCGTTCGGTTCCTTGGACGGCGCGGACGAGTCGGGCGCTGGAGTGTCCGGTGACGGTGAGGGTGCCGACACCGATCGAGCTGAGGAACATCGGGGTGTAGGTGTCGGTGACGGTGACGTCGAGGACGTTGCCGGACCGGACGGTCACCGTGCCCGTGACTCCCGCCTGGGCGAGGTAGGCCGACGCGGCCCGCTTCGCGGCGGAGACGTCGACCGTGGGGGTGTGGCCGCGGATGGCTTGAGCGGCGGCGACCTCCTCGCCGGCGGTGCGGGCGGCTTGGGCGGCGATAGCGCGCGCCCGTTGCTGGGCGTGGACCTGTCCGCCCAGGTCGACGGCGATCCCGACGCACAGCACGAGCGCGACAGCGGCGAGGGCGAGCCACACACTCACCGAGCCTCGCTCGTCACTAAGACGTCGGGTGCGAACCGTCATGGCCGTCACCTTCCCCGGTAGGTGTCCAGGGGGCTGGACATGGTGGCGGTGATGGTCTTGGTGCCCGAGACGCCGGGCAGGCCGATGTCGTCCAGCCGGAGGTCGCAGGACACGGTGGCGCGAACCTGACCGGGCGTCCCGACCTCCGTGGCGAAGGCAGCCGTGTCGACTGTCACACTCGTGGTGGCGCAATCGAGGTCCTGGTTGGCGAGGCTGTGGCGTGCGGCCGTGGTGGCGTCCGTGCGAGCGGCGGTGGCGGTGCGGGCGATGGACGCCGCGCGGGCGGCGTCGCTGGCCGCGGCTTGGACGGCCTGCTGGGCGATCGCCTGGCGGCCGCCGAGGACGAGCAACCCGACGAGCAGTAGGAATGCGGGAACGCCGATGACGGCTTCGACGCTGGCGGATCCGCGTTCGTTCCGGGTTCGGAGGGCCATCAGGTGATCCGTTCGACGGGCAGGCTGGCGGACTGTTCCACCGTGGGGGTCCAGCCCGGCACGAGGCTCAGGCTGGACCCGGTCACAGTGATGGAGGCGATGGCCGCCGTCCGCGATCCACGGATCGTGACGGCGGTCAGGGAGTCCCCGGCGGTGTCGGTCACGAACGCCGACGCTGCGGAGGTCCCCGCAGCGAGAGTGCCGTTCTCGCGGGAGGCAGCCCGGGCGCCCTCCTGGGCGGCCGCCATCGCGAGCGCGCTGGCGTGGTAGTAGACCGCTCCTTGGACACTGCTGAACAGGATCAGCAGTAGCAGCGGCATCAGCACGACCAACTCGACCGACGCCGATCCGCGCTCCTCGAGGCGGACGGACCGTGGACCCTTCATGAGCGTGCCCTCGTCAGCCGAGGAGGGCGATCTTCCCTTGGGCGTAGGCGGATATCGCGGCGACGACGATCACCGCGAGCAGCACAATCGCGCTGGTCACGACGGCCTGCTCGGTGCTGACGCTGCCACGCTCGTCTCGAAGCTTCGGGTCGAGCCAGGCTTTGACCAGCAGCAGCGCGGTCATCAGGCGGGCGTTCATCATGGTTGTTTCCTCTCGGGTGGGTTGGGTGTAGCGGGAGGTCAGGAGGTGAGGAGGCGCAGCAGGGCTGGGGTGACGAGGAGGGCGATGAACACGGCCCCGAGGAGGCTGCCGGGGACCACCATCCGTTCGGACACCTCGTTGGCCTTGCCTTGTTCGCCGGTGAGCATGGCCGTTCGCATCGAGGTGGAGCGGGCCCGCAGGGTGGCGTACACCTGCGCGCCCTCCTCCCCGGACAGGCGCATGATGTCGGCAAGATCGGCCAGTTCGGGGACTCCGAGGTCGTCGGCCAGCTCGGTGAGTGCATCCCAGGGTGCTTGCCCGGACCAGCGGGAGCGGGCAAGTTCTTCCCCGACGCGGCGGAAGACCCAGCTGTGGCCGATGCCGGCGGCGATCTCCATGGCCTGGCGGGGCCCCGACCCGGCGTTGCGTTCGAGGGCGACCAAGTCGACGTAGGCGCCCAGGGCACGGTTGAACTCAAGCCGGCCACGTTTGGCGTCATCGCGAACGTTCCAGTTCGGCAGGAACCACAACAACCCCGCCAGGGCCAGGCTCGCGGCGACCGGAATCACCACGGGCAGCTGGAAGCCGAAGAGGCCCACCGCCAGCGTGAGCAGGCTGGGAAACACCAGGCCGAGGAGCGCGAAAGTGATCTTCTCGCCGTAGTAGCGCGGCAGGGGGATCCGCAGCAGCGCGAGTTCCCGAGTGGGGATCGCGCCCCATACCCAGGGCGGCAGGTGCCGCAGGGCCCACAGGCCGAGCCGCTCCTTGCCGCCGGTCACCGGCGCGGCGGCGACGGCGCGCTGGCGGCGACTGTAGGTGGGTGAGAGCCGGTCGACGACGTCGGCCAGATCCGGGGCGGCTGGCACGAGCCGCCACCCGGCGAGGACGAGCCCGAGCGTGATCAGCGCGCCGGAGGCCATCGCGAGCTGGGCCCCGGTCATGACGTCACCCCCGCCGCGCTGGAACGGTCGACGTCCATTGGCCGTTCCATATCGCCGAGGAAGCGTGGCAACGATTCGCCCTGGGACATGCGGCGCATCCACGCCAAGGCTCCGGCGTAGGCGGCCAACAGCACCGCGAGCAGCGCCTGGCCGAGCGGAGTGCCGTAGGGGGCCATGAACTGACCGTTGAACGCCAGCAGCGTCAACACGCTCAACGTGATCAAGGTGACATTCCGGGCCGTCGCGCGGGGCTTGGCCCGGTCGGCTTCGATCTTGCGGCGAGCGGTGACGTCCTCGGCGACCGATTCGGCCAGGCCCTGCAACACGCTCGCCAAGCCGTTGCCGCGGCGGCGGGCGCCGAGAATCAGGTAGGCGGCCACCAGATCACCAGTGGCGTCATCTAACTCATCAGCGAACTCCTGCAGCGCTTCCTCGGTCGACCAGCGGGCGCGGAGCCGGGCCACCAGACGGGACACTTCCGGCTTGATCGGCTCGGGCGTCGAGCGCAACGTCGCGGCGAGGGCCTGCTCCAAGCCCACCCCGACGGTGAGTACCCCGGCGAGGTTCCGCGTCCACTCCGCCAGCGCCTCGAGGCGTTCGATCTGGGCGGTTGCGGCCGGGGACGCCAACAGGTTGGGCAAGCCGACCACCGCCAGCGGGACCGCTACGACCGCGACCAGCCAACCCGTCACGACGGCCACCAGCACCCCCGCACCGACGCCGACCAGCACCAACACGCGGGTGCGCGGACGGATAGCGCGGACCCGACGCAGCAGAGCAGGACTCCGGCGCGGCCCAAGGGCCGGCTCGACCGGGACCGGCCGGAGCGAGGCGATGACGCCCAGGACCCCACCGGCGACGAGGGCACCGGCGAGGGCAGCCAGCAGCCCCGTCACGAGATCGCCCCGTGGGTGCGGGCTTCGGCGAGGAAGCCGGCCAGATCGAACCCGTGGCGCTCCAGGCGGCGCAGATTGTCAGGCAGGGTCTGCGCGGTCGCGCGGCGGGTGTCCCCGGCGTGGAAGACCGTGGTGGTCGCATACCCCTTCTCCTTCTCGCCGGGGGTGATCGCGATGATCTCCGACACCCATCGCCGGCGCCGCACGGCGCCGTTCGGCAAGCTTTCGGAATCCATGTCCAGCTGGACGATCAGGTCGATCGTCTCGGCGAGTTTCAGGGTGGCGAGTTCGTGGGTGATCTGCGGGCCGAACTCCATCGCGCAGGTGGTCAGCTTCCGCATCGCACCGGCGGCGTCCACGCTGTGGGTCGTCGAGATCGACCCCGACCCGGACTCCATCGCCTTGATCATCAACCAGGCCTCCGGGCCGCGGATCTCGCCGACGATCGTGCGGCCCACTGTGAACCGGAATGAGTCGAACAAGGCGTCGCTGAGGGTGAATTCCCCCGCCGTCCGGCCGTCCGGGCCCCGTTCGCCCGAACCCGGCCGTGACTCCCAGGCGTGCACGATCGCGTGCTGCCCTGGCATCTCGTGCAACGCGAGTTCGTACTCCGACTCCAAGGTGGCGACCGACTCCGCCGGATCGAACGCTCCACACAGGGCCCGAGCCATCGTTGTCTTCCCGAAACCCTGCGGCCCGGACACCACCACCGACAACCGGGCTCGGATCGCCGCGGTCAGGAACGACGCCGCCAGGGGCGACAAAGACCCGCGGGTCACCAGGTCATCCAAGGTCACCTCGGTGAGCCGGTGCCGACGGATCACCACGGACGGCCGCGGGGTCACCCACGCGGTCGCCGCCAACCGTGAGCCGTCGTCCAGCCGCAGATGCAGCCGGGGTTGGGCCTCACTGAAGGGGCGCGCGTTCACCTCCGACCGGGACGCCAAGAACGCCAGAAAGTCGATCAGCTCCTGATCCGAATCGGCGACCGGCGGGCCCGGGAGGCGGGTGCCGTCGGCCAACTCCAGCCACACCCGGTCGTAGCCGGTGATGATGATGTTCTCGACGCGGTCGTCTTCGACCAGCGGCTGCAAGCGACCCATCCGGAACAAGGCGTTGAAGATTGCCTGGGCCAAGTTGTCTTGCTGGGTCAGCGTCAACGATGGCCGACCAGCCGTCACAGCGTCCGCTGCGGCCGCCTCCAGCAACTCCACGATGATCGAGCGACCCAGCGCCTCCTGCGCCGCCTTGTCCATGTGCAGCCGGTCGTCACCCAACTGCTTGGTGAGCAGCTCCGACGCCTGTGACCGGAACGCCGCCACCACCGCCCAGTCCACATCGGTGCCAGCGGCGCGGCGCGGAGTGAGGTCCTCGGCGGACTCGCCGACGGCGGTGACAGCGTGCAGCCCCGAGGCCGACCTGGGCCGGGGCGGACGCCGCGGCGTCCCTCCCTCAGCCGGGGTTGGGCGGCGGGTGCGGGACTCGAACAATGGCAACGACCGCGGATCCGGTCGTCCGTCATCGACTGGCATCGTCATCGTGCACCTCCCATGGTCTGGGGAACCGAACGGGCCAACCACGCCAACGGGGACGCCGGCCGACCCACCCCCGCCGAGGCGTGGGCGCGGATCGCCTCCCCCAACGCCGACAAGCCCGAGCGCAGCGGTGCGCGCCTCGGGATCGAGCCCCGGGCGCGCGAGAGGACCGCCGCCGAACGGCGGTCCCACGGCAATGTGCCCACCAACGGCAGGCCCAGCGCGTCGGACACTTCTCGAGCCGAGTAGGGGTGGCCTTCGCCGACCACCACCAACCCGACTCGGGTCGCGGCGCCCTCCGTCTGATCCCGCAGCGTCTCGGCCCACGAGGTGGCGGCGATGACCGCCGGCAACGTGCTCCGCGTCAACAGCAGCGTCACGTCAGCCCCATACAGCAGCGGCGCCGGGGAGCCCTCCAAACCCAAACGACCCGCGTCCACGATCACGTCCTGGCCGGTCTCGTCCAGGTCCCGCAACGCCTCCAGCAGGGCCGGCCACAAGGCGGTCAAGCTGCCAGCCTGAGCGTGGGATCTGCTCCCCGGTAGCAGGCGGGCCTGCGAGTCGGGGAGGTCGAGAAGTTGGTGCGGCAATTCGGCCGCGACCAGATCTTCCCGCTGAGCCATCGCCAACTCGATCAAGCCGCCTTCGTGGGCGACCTGCCCCTGGAAGTAGCCCGCCAAGATGCTCGAGCCGCCCGTCGGGTCGGCTTCCACGAGCACCACCGGCCGGGGCCAGCACAGGCCCAACCCCACTACGGTGGTGGACACTCCCGGCGATCCGCAGACTGCGGTCAACGCGACGATCGACACGTCGGTCACCTCTCCCGGGAATCCAGCACCAGGGCGACCTTGCCTGTGGCTGCCCGTGCGGCCAGATCAGCGGCTGCCTCCGACGGGACCAGCACGTCCACGATCGTCTGGTCGCCTGCCTCCGACGGGTGGACGCCAACGACGGTTGCCGAAACTGTTACGGGAGTGCCCGCGACCTCGCCCTGCTGGCCCGGGGTCTGCACGACGCGCACCGCGTCCCCGGGCGCGATCGGCTCCGCAGGCAGCATCCCGGGCGCTAAGCCGATGCCCACCACCGATGTGCCCCTGGCCGGCACCACCGTGGCGGTCAGGTCGTCCGGAGTGAGTAGTCCACCCGGCGCCAGGTCGAGCGCCGCCCGCTGGCCGGCCACCACGTCCTCCTGATTCGCGGGCACTGTCTTCACCGCCGGATCCAGGCTGACTCGCACAACCATCAGGTCGTCACGGTCGATCACCTCGCCGCGATGCACCAGTGTGCGGACCGCGAGCACCTCGCTTGTGTTGCCGGCGACAGTCCACAGCCACAAGCCCAGCAGCGAGCCGACGACGACGGTTGCCACTGACACCACGAGGGCGACCGGACGTCGGCGCAGCTTCGGAGGCGGCGCCAGCTCGGGCGGCTCGGGAACGCCCGGGGGCGTCGGTCGGGTCTTCGCGTTGGTTCGGGTGATCACTGACATGGGTAACTCGCTCTCGTGGGGGGCGGGCACGGACGGGGGTGGATGGGTTGGGCGACGCTCGATCAACCGGTGGTGATGACCTGAAGCTCGCCGATCGTGATCGTCGTGGAATCGGTGAGGAGGACCGGGATCGTGCCCGAGGCACCCATGCCCGACCAGGCCACTGACCACTGCGACTCAGCGCGCACCGTGTAGGTGCCTTGCTTGCGATAGGTGTAGCCGCACGTGGGCGAGTCGGCCTTGCCGAACCGGTCCTCGTACACCGTGCCCTTCCCCCCGCAGACGACCACGGCGCCGTCGCCCATCTGCCAACGGACTCGCTGAACCTTCGCCGTCGCGGTCACCGTCACCCCGGACGCAGACGCGGTCCGCGTGATCGGGCCCCACGACTGCGCGTCCGGACTGGCAGCCCACAGCCACACCGGCATGCCGACCAGACCCACCGAGCCGGGCCGGTCCTCCGGCACGATCCCGATCGAGATCGGCCGCAAGTTCATGCTCGCGATCGCCTGCTGCGCCAGGACCTCAGGGTCCGGACCGGCGGGCGCTGTGGCTGACCAGAACCTGTATTGCAGGCCGCCGAACACCCCGCGGCGTGGCAACGCGCAATCGTAGATGGCGCCTTCGGTGCGCCCTCCCCACGCAGCTGCCGACTGGGGCGGCTGGGGATCGGTGAGCTGGATGTAGCAGCCCTTCGAAGCTGACCACCACCCGAGCTGGTCATCCTGACAGGGCATCGGGATGGACCCGAAGGAGCAGGTTCGCGGCGCCGACCGCCCGCCGCCTCCGCTGTCGCTCAGCGTCGTACCGCCGGTTCGCCCCGAGTTGGTGGCCGTGATCTTGCACTGCCGACCATCCCACTGCGCATCCGAGCCGCAGTCGACGGGTGGGCCGGCGGCTTCGGCTGGGGTAGGCCCCAGCAGGAGCGCCCCTACAGTCAGTCCGACGGCGGCAAGCGTGCGGATCAGCATGTTCCCAGGACCTCGTCGTGATCGACGAGCAACACGTCTGCTCGCTCCACCACGATGGGGTCTGCTGCACGATCAGGTGACAGTGGTTAGTCACGCAGCCTGAGTGGCTGTCGTGGTCATGATGGTCTCGTACTCGATGGGGGTCAATCGGCCCAGCCCGTCTTGGCGCCGGCGTCGGTGGTAGGTGCGTTCGATCCAGGTCACGATGGCGATCCGGAGTTCCTCGCGGGTGGTCCAGGCGTGCCGGTTGAGGACGTTCTTCTGGAGCAGGGAGAAGAAGCTCTCCATGGCGGCGTTGTCGCCGCAGGCACCGACCCTGCCCATCGATCCGACCATCGAGTGGCGGTGGAGCGCACCGACGAATTTTCTGCTGCGGAATTGCGACCCTCTGTCGGTGTGCACCGTACA
>NZ_AUIA01000013.1 GCF_000423465.1 Propionicicella superfundia DSM 22317
AGGCCAAGGAAGGACAGCACGATGACCCTCTTACTCCCAGCACCAGCCGAGGCTGACGAGAAGCTCGCATTTACGGCGGTGACCTATCAGCGCGTCTCCACGAAGGAACAGGCCGCGAAGGGTGGCCGCGACGAGGGGTTCTCCATCCCGGCGCAACGCGAAGCCAACGGCCGCAAGGCTGAAGCTCTCGGTGCGCGGATTGTGGCGGAGTTCGTCGATGCTGGGGAGTCCGCCCGCTCCGCCGACAGGCCGGACTTGAAACGCATGCTCGACTACATCGCGAGCCATCAGGTGACGTATTGCATCGTCCACAAGGTCGACCGGCTCGCCCGCAACCGCCTCGACGATGTCGAGATCCACCGGGCATTGCTCGACGCGGGTGTGAAGCTGGTGTCGGCGACGGAGAACATCGACGAAACCCCCTCGGGGATGCTGCTGCACGGGATCATGTCGAGCATCGCGGAGTTCTACTCCAAGAACTTGGCGACCGAGGTGACGAAAGGGCTGACGCAGAAGGTCGCCACCGGCGGCACCCCCATGCGCGCACCGATCGGCTACCTCAACGTCCGCGCCCGTGACGAACAGGGGCGCGAGTACCGGACCGTGGAGATCGACGAGGAACGCGCCCCCTTCATCCGATGGGCATTCGACCAGTACGCCACCGGCGACTACAGCGTCGTGGAACTACTGGCCGACGCAACCGCACGCGGGCTCACTACGATCCCGACACCGCAACGCCCGTCAGGGCCGGTGGGTCGTTCGACGTTCTTCAAGATCCTGCGGAACCCGTACTACATCGGCCTCGTCCCCTACAAAGGCGCGAACCACCCCGGCAGCCACGAACCACTCATCGACCTACCGACCTGGCATCGGGTGCAGTCGATCCTCGACACCGCGAAGCAAGCCCGAGCACGCAAGAGGGTCCACGACCACTACCTCAAAGGCAGCCTGTTCTGCGGGACCTGCGGCTCACGACTGCAACTCGACCTGCCCACGAACAAGCAGGGCATCCAATACGCCTACTACTCGTGCAGCGGCCGCCGCACCCGCAAAACCAAGTGCACGCGACGCGCAATCCCCGTTGCGATCGCCGAACAGTTGGTCGCCGACTGCTACGCGAGGATCAGCATCAACGAGGACCAATACGTCGGCCTCGCCAAGAAAGTCGAGCAAGCCTTCGACGAGCGATTCTCCTCCCGATCCGACGAACTCGCAGAACTCGCCGCCAACCGCCGACGGCTGGAAGACGAGTCCGACAAGCTCCTCGCCGCGCACTTCGCCGACGCCATCGACCTACCCACCCTCAAACGCCACCAAGACCGCATCCGCGCGGGCCTGGCCGACATCGACCGCCGCATCGAGAACGAACACGACCAAGACCAAGGCCCACGCCGCCAGATCGCGAAAGCCCTACGCCTCCTGATCGACTGCCAACGCCTCTACAAGAGCACCGACGCCCACGGCAAGCGCCTGGCGAACCAGACGTTCACGACCGGCATCGACATCAACGAAGACGAGGAAGCAACTCTCCGCCTCGCGGAGCCGTTCGCCGTCGCTTCGACTCGCTGCGCTCGCTCAACGAACGGGGATAACACCCATGTCAGGGGTTCGACTACGTCTGAAAGGGTGGACCTCCGTAGAGAGTTTGAGAACCCCTGCCCACACCTGAAAACCCTGTCTCTGCGCAGGTCACGGGGCTTCTACAACCACGACCAGCGCTCCTCCGGACCTACCGTTTCCGACTCCAGGGGGCGAGTGGTGCGATCACTTGGTATGGCTCAAACCCTCCTTCGCCCAGAGCAGGTCGACGATCTGGTGGCGCAGTATCGCGAGGGAGCGACGCTCGTCGAGTTGGCATCCCGCTTCGGAGTGAACCGCCGCACGGTCGCCATGCACCTCACCCGTCGGGAGGTGACGATCCGCCACGGGCGGTTCGACCCCTCCCGCATCCACGAAGCAGCCGACCTCTACCTCAGCGGGTTGACGCTGGTAGAGGTCGGCATGAGAGTCGGGGCGGGGCCTCAGGCGGTCCGGCAAGCGCTCGTTTCGCACGGTGTCGTGATCCGACCTGGCGGCCGTCGTGGTTCTCGCATCACGGCAGCCGCTGCCGTGGGCGGTTGAGCCTAGACACGAAGAGCTGGCTCACGGGGGCTTGCCTCGACGAGTGAGTCGTGGCGCTGGTGACGACGGATCGCGGCCTCGCGCAGGCGTGCGCGGAGGAGCAGTGCGACGCTCACGGGTCCCATGATGATGAACTTCAGTGCGTTCCAGCAGGCCCACAGGACGATGAGGTGGAGCCAGCCTGGGACGCCGTCGGCTGCCGAACCAGAACAGATGCTGGCGATCAGGAGATACGGAAGCGCGACCAGCATCGCGGGTATCCCCCACTTGAGGCCACGACGTGTGCGGATGGCAGCGAGCAGTCGGTTGCTCGGCATGTAGCGGTGCAGGTAGTCGCGGGTGCGAACGCTGAGCGTCCAGATAAGTCGGAACATGACGGGCCTCTCGTCACACGTGTTACTCCGTCGAGGAGGCAGAACGTGTGTGAGTGCCCGAAGGCCGTCCCGAAGGACCCGCAATATGAGGAGAACCTGCCTCACCGACCACTGTACGCCGGGGTCGGCGTTCACGGAACCCTTGGCTCCTGCGTCGCCGCGCGCACCTCTCTGTATGAGTGAGAGGACCCGACGATGACGACCTTGAGCCAGGTAGCCCAGGACGAGCGCACGGCGCGGATGGCGCTGTCGATGCTCGTCGAACCGGACGATGCCGTGACCGGTCGCCTCCTAGGCGAGCTCGGTGCGCTTGAGCTGTTTCGGCTCGCCGAGGGTGAAGACGCGGTGCCGGGGCTCAGTTCCGTTGACGCTCAAGTGTGGCGTGCCCAGTTCCAGCGCTCAGACACTCGGACACTTGAACAGAACCTCGTCGGAGCCGAGCGCGCCGGTATCGGCACGCTGATTCCCGGCGACAAAGAATGGCCTTCCGCGCTCGACGATCTTGGCGACCGGCGGCCGTACGTCCTCTGGACTCGTGGCACGACATCGTTCCTCGCGCGACAGCTCAACGATCTCGTCACGATTACCGGCGCGAGGGCCTCGACCTCCTACGGCGAGCATGTGGCCGGGCAGCTTGCCTCCGACCTCGCCAACGCTGAGCGGATCATCGTGGCCGGCGGTGAGTACGGCATCGAAGGTGCTGCTCATCGAGCGGCCCTCGCGTCAGGCGGCGACACGATCGCGGTCGTGGCGAACGGCGTTGACCGCCCCTACCCCGTGGGCCACCGTGAACTGCTTGAGCGAGTAGCAGACCTCGGCCTCATGGTCAGCGAGGTGCCACCAGGTGCAGTCCCGACACGCCATCGCTTCATTGCTCGGGCGCGGCTGATGGCTGCGCTCTCCGCGACCACCGTCGTCGTTGAAGCCGGTGCTCGATCCGGTTCAATGGCCGTCGCCCGGCGCGCGCACGAACTCGGCCGCACCGTCGGAGCTGTTCCCGGCCCGGTGACCAGCGCAACAAGTGTCGGCCCCAATCTCCTGCTCGCGCAGAGACTCGCTCATGTTGTCGCGAATGCGGGTGATCTGACGCACCCGCGCCAACCGACGGAGACGAAATCGTTCAGTCACGAGAGCGGGCAGGTCTTCACAGCATCCGATCCCCAGGCTCCCAGGTCACGGGACTCTGCGCGCAGCCATCAGAGCTCCCGGTCACCCTTGTCGAGGTGAAAGTCCGCGTTCTTGCTCACCGCAGGATCGGGTCTCGCTGTCAGACCTCGATCACCGCGGCCACCTGCTGGTAGACCGGTGTCCAGAGGTCGACTTCCACCTCGGGGGCGTCGATGCTGACGACGAGCGAGTAGTTGACGCCTTTGTCGCTCTGATCCATCTTCGGCCGGTTCTTCCACCAACCTGCGACGGGATACACAACGACAGCTTCTTTCGCCGCGAGGTCAGCGGCCGACCCCGACCAAATATCGGTGTGAAGCGATCCGGCTGAGGTCTGCTGGTCACGCCCGAAAAGCCAACCGCTCTCGGTATTAAGAGCCAATGGCTTCTCACCTTCATCGCGCGCCTGCTTATTCACGCGCTGGCGGAACGCGTCAAGGTTGTCCTCGGGTCGTTTCATCGCGAAGCGCAACCCATGAGAGGGATAGACGTATCGGCCCGTCCAGCCGCGACTCGATGGGTTTGGTTCTATAAAGTACGAGAGGGTGACGCGCAGCCGAACTTCGGTCTCTCCGAGCGCGGACAACTCGTCGATGGGCCACGGGAGGCGATGCAAGTTCATTTCGCGCGCTTTCCCGCTGCTGGAATTGCCGTCACGCTCATATGGATGGATGACTGCCTCGTCCACCAGTGTCAGCGCGTTGGTTGCGCTGCGGGTAGCGCGTTCCAGGCTGGGCACGCCCATCCCGTAGCGACGAAGCAAGTTGACCGCCGCTCCCTTTGTGCTCGCGGCAGTGATTCGCGCTTGCATCGCGTCAGTCCACTCGGCGGAGTGGACGATCAGGGCGCGGACTGTCTCGGGCCTCAAGTGAGGGTAGGCGGCCCGGATGTCGGCTGCGATCGCCGAGACCTGGGCCGTGGCCGCCGAGGTATCCCGGGTGGTCGTAAAGAAGCCCTCGCCAGGATGTTGAAGACGAGTGGTGAGGATCGCGAGGTTCTCAGGTGTGTCGACCCCTGAGCCGTCAGGGGTCCGAGCAAGGTTCCCACCAGGTGCGACAACATCCGGCTTGAACGGCCACCGCTTCTGATCAAAGGAAACCGAAGTTCGACTGGTGGGCGATAGCTCACCACGGGCAGCGATCGGCACGTATCCTGCGAAGACGTCCGGGGCGTGATCCATCGCGTCATGTTCCGCGTAGGCTCCAACCGCGAGTGCGTTCCACGACTGTGCCGGGTCTTCGACTCCTTCCGCATCGCTACGATCAAGGTGATTGTCCTCGGCGCGCACGTCACGGATGTTGCCGGCGGAAACGACGAAGAGCCGGGGCGTCGGCTCCTCATCTCGGTTCAGGTAGGTGAACTTGGGGACGCTGTCATCAATCGCACGGCCGAAGGTCAGGGCATCGAGCGTGGCTGACCACGCTGTGGGACGCCCGGACTCCTGCTTCGGGCGGTCTTCGACACGATGCCCTGGGTTCGGCGCAGCGGCAGGTGCAGTGATGGCCAGCATGAACACCCGGGCCCGATTCAGTGCTGAAATCTCGGGCTGATCGATCGCTCTCGCTGTCACGGCTCCGTACACATCGGGATCGTTGTCCCCAGTGTCAGGGAGCAGCTTCACTGATTCGAGCCGATGTTCCAGACGGATGCGGTGCTGCGCGCCGACTGCCGCTTGCAGGTCTCCATAGAGCGCAAGTCCAGCCATCTCGGTGCCGTGTGCGTGGATCGCCACATCTTTGCGCCAACTTGGCTCAACCGCGTGAAGATCGTCGGCTGCGAGTGAGTCTTCCAGTAGCGGGTGCCCGGCCTGCACGCCACGGTCGAGGAGGCACACCACGGGAGCGTCGGTTCCAGCGTGCTCGACGCGAGATTGCAACTCGCGCACCCAGTCGCGTTGTTCGAATGCTGATAACCCTGGAAGGAGCGAGGCTACTTCGTGAGGGCGACGCAGCTCGGCGATGTCGTCGATGCTCCGGAAGGTCATCGCGAGTTGTTCACTCGTGGCGCGGATGAGCACGACCGTTCGGTCACCGAATCCGAGGTAGTGGTCGCTCACAGGGAGGTTATGCGACTGGGCGTACGCCGTCAGTCGGGCGTACTCCTGGCCGTCAATGACTCTGAGCCAAAGTTCCCACCAGCGGGATTCGGTGGGGCTAGTCGGGTACTCGTCCGCAGGGTCCGTCCACAGCTCTCGGATCGTTGCGCGACGGATCGAGGCAATACCCTCGATAAGAGCCGCGTGCTTCGGCTTCCCTTCTGCAACCTCGGCCGTCTCGACGTACTGCTCAAGTTTCTTGAGGAAGAACTCCTTCTGCCCTTCGGGGATGAAGACCGTCGCGTTTGCGATCTCACCTGCTGGGGTCGATTCCTGTTGGACAGCAACAAGCTCTGGCTGGGCACCAGGTCTACGCGACTCCAAGCTCTCGAACATCAGGTCGAGACCGGGAAAGGAGGCGAAGGTGAGGTATGTGCCCGTGGTTTCAGGCTCATCTACTGGGGCCGCCCAGGCGGCCTCGAACTCTTGAGTCAGGCGCTTCCCGTGCTCGCTCCGGCTCCCGCCAAAGCCACCACCTCGGCTCGTCACCGGCGTCGTGAGAGGCGTGAAGGACTCAGACGCGGGCGGCGTGGGCACGAGGATGTGCGGACGGTCTCGCTCAGCCATCTCCGCTAGTTTGCCCCGTCAGTCCGACGCTTGGAGCGGGGACGTTCTTCCAAAGCGATGACAACATCATCGGTACGCACTTGGGTGCGTCCACCAAGGACGGTTCGCTTAGCGGCATTCTCGGCTGCTGTCGCGATCTCAGCGTGGCTCAGACCACGAGCTGCCGGGATGATTCGTGTCCAGCTCAGGTTGTAGATGTGGAATGACGCGAGCCGGTTCTTGATAACTGACTCCACTGCCGCGTCGTCCGGCAGAGCGAAGTCCATCACGGTGTCGAACCTGCGGAACAGCGCGTTGTCCAACAGGCTGGGGTGGTTCGTTGCAGCAATGATGACGCTGTCTGACGTGTCCTCTTCGAGGAACTGTAGGAACGAGTTGAGTACTCGACGAATCTCCCCTACGTCATTCTGTGCGGCGCGGTCGCCACCGAGCGCGTCAACCTCATCGAAGAGGTAGACACCACGAGTCTCGGCGAGCGCATCGAATACAAGACGCAGTTTCGCGGCAGTCTCTCCCATGAACTTCGTCAGCACTGTATCCAGTCTGATCGAGAACAGCGGAAGTCCTAGTTCGCCCGCGATCACGCGCGCAGTAGATGTCTTCCCGGTGCCTGGCGGCCCCGTGAGCAAAAGACGCCGGGCAGGGGTCAGGCCATGTCGTGCCAGCGCGTCACGCTGTCGCTGTTCCAGCAGTACGTGCGTCAGTCGTTCGTGAAGCTTGTCCGTGAGCACAAGATCGCTCAGTCTGGCCTCGGGGTACGAGACGTTCAGCAGCGCCCCGAGCTCACCCTTCGGCTGAGCGAACGGAACCACGGCGGCGATGCGGGCGCGTTGACCAGATCGCTCACGGAGGTCGTTGACGAGGTCGCGAAGCTCCTGGGCGAACTTCGACTGCCCGGCGCGTGCGGCTTTGGCTGCGACCTGCATGGCCACCGCGTAAAACTGCGGGTCGTCCCCGTCGGCGTGGCTCTTTACGAGTGCCTTGAGCTGATCGTTGGTCGCCATCAGGGGACCTCCTCTCAGTGGCACGCCTCCAAAGCCGGGTGGTGATCTTCTAAGCGTACCGGTAGCGACCTCTCGCTGCGGGGAGTACCTGCCGAGAGAGACAAGGTCGTGCCAGATGCTCCCTCCACCCACGACACGGGTCAGTTCCAGGCAGGTGGACGACGCTATCCTCCGCAGGTCGCCCGCCTGCCACAGGACTTACAGCGAGCGGCCGGGCGATCTGTGCTCGACCGGCTGGGGCATGCTACGTCCTGTGCGCGTACCTGCGACTTCGGTCGCCTGCGTCAGCGCGGATCGCGCCCTCGCAGCGTCGATCCTCTGCGCGGCAGACTCTGGCGCGGTGCCGAAGGGTGTGTCGTCGGTGAGGCGGTAGCGGTCTCGGTAGGCCGCGACCACCCGGGCAGCCTTGCGCCAGGTCGCGGCTCGTCGTCGCTCGGCGTGCGGCGCCCCAAGAGCATTCGTCCACGGCGCGCTCACGGTCAGCGCGCCATCGAGTACGGCGTCGGCGCGCGCCTCGATCAGTGCTTCTCGCTCGTCGAGAGCGGCTCGCATCTCGGCGTCGATGACTCCATGCGCCTGCGGGATGAGGCCGGCGATGAGCCGCGATGGCTTGCGTGTCCTGCCTGAGCCTGCGGGACGCGCGGTCGCCCGCTCAACCCGGTAGTGGAGGACAGCGGCGATGTCGTCGGCGTCGCCGAACCCACGCGCGGCGACGAGGCGCGGCAGCAGCGCTTCGACGTTGTGGTGGTTGGCTTCGGCGCGTCGGAGTTCTGCCGCGAGCGGGCCGAACGCTTCGGACTCGATGGCGCTCTCGGCCTGTTCGTCGGTGAGCCCGGAGGCGCGGATGAGGGTGGCCCAGCGGTCGTGTTGGGCTGCGGCTGCGATGGTCTCGTACTCGGCGGCGAGTTGGGCGATCGAGCCCCAAAGTTCCTGTTCGGCCACGATGGTCTCGTGCGCCGAGAGTTCGGCCCCGCTGTGCTGCAGGACGCCGTAGAGCACGCTTCGTGCGGTGGCGTGCGGGTCGTCGCCGGGGTGTGGCTGCGCGTGGTCGTCGGCGCGGTCGAGGGTCACGTAGGCGTGGTTCGCGTGCCGTCCTCGGGTCATCGCGACGTAGAAGGTCTCTCTCGTCGAGGTCGGTTCGACCAGGACGTGCGCGGTGTCGGTCGTGATGCCTTGGGCGCGGTAGGCGGTGACTGCATAGCCGAGATCGACATGCTCATCCACATACGCCGCTGGGAGGACGATGCCGCCGCCGAACCTGCGCCCACGCCTGCGAGCCCTGATGGTTCCGTCGTCGCGGACGGTGGTGCCGGTCCCGTAGTCGCGTGCGATGGTGATGGTCCCGTCGTCGCCGACGGCGGTGATGGTCCAGATGTCGCCGTTGCGTACCCAGTCCCGTCCGGCCAGGGTGCGGAGGTTCCGGTTGTTGAGGCGCGTGATGATGGTGTCCCCGACGCCGGCGGCGGTGCCGTCGCGCAGCTCGACTTCGCGGTCGGGTTTCAGGGTCTTGTTGAGGATCAGGTCGGCTCGGGCGCGTCGGTTCAGCATGGTCACGTCTTCGTGGGTTTCGGCGATCAGTACCGAGACCAGTCCCGCGTCGCGGTCGGCGCGCCAGGCGTTGTAGGCGGCATCGGTCATGGCCTCGACGTCGCCGTCGGTGATGCGCTCGTGGGCGAGGTAGGTGTCGATAGCCGCCGTACGCCCGTGACGAAGCTCGAGTGAAGCGGTCTTCTCCCAGGCGTGGGTCAAGCGGTGAACATCGACCAGTTCGGGGGTATCGGCCCGGTCTCTGGCGATCATCGCGAACGCACCGCCGGCGTCCACGGATTGCAGTTGGGCGTAGTCGCCGACCAGCAGCACCTTCGCGCCAGCGTCTTGGGCGAGGTGGGTGATGCGGTCCAGTGACAGGGTGCCGGCGAGGGATGCTTCGTCGATGATGACGAGCTGTCCCGCCTCGAACGTGGTGCCGTGGACGAGGTGGTTCTGCCACCACTTCGCCGTGTTCTCAGTCGCGATTCCAAGGTCGTCGGCGAGAACCTGGGCAGCGACCGCTGACGGCGCGAGCCCGACGACGGCCCCGGAGCCGTGCTCGGCTTCCCACGCGCGGCGGAGCGCGTTCATAGCGGTTGTCTTGCCCGCCCCCGCGGGACCGACGAGGACATCGAGCATCCGACCCGACACCGCGATCCGGGTCAAGGCATCGGCTTGGTCATCGCCGAGCATCCGACCGTCCGCGTCGGGTCTGTGCGTGATCTTCTCGACCGTGGCAAGCGTCACCGTCGGTCCGCCGAGGTTGGCGGCTCGTTCGAGGAGTCTGTCCTCGGCCGCGAGCTGGGACTCGGAGGTGAACACGGTCGAGCTCTTCGGACGGAACACCGAGGTGCCGTCGGGGCGACGGAACACGACCGGCGAGGTGGCGAGCTCAGGTGGCGTCAGCCGCAGCGAGCCGAGCTCGGCGGCGTCGGCGATCATCGCGACGATCGCTTCCCGGTCCTGCATGGTGGCGAACCGCCACCCCATCGTCTGCCGGGACGCCTCGGCCATGAGATTCCATCGCCGCCAGGTCGACCGCTTCTCACCGACCACCTCGACGACCGTACGCCCCAGCTCGCCGATCACGTCGAGCGGCACGTCGTCGGCACGCAGGAGCATCGGCTTGTCGTTGTCGGTGACCTCGCGCGCCCACGACGTCGCGTCCTGGCCCAGGGTCTTGCTCGCTCGCGTTCGCCACTCGGCGGTCAGGTCAGCAAGGGATCGGACCTGCTTCTCGGGGCGGGTCGCGAGTGTGGCTTGGGCTCGCAGTTTGAGGATCGTCGCGTTCGATGGTTGGCGTCCGTGCTGGGCAACGTACTCGTCGATGAGCCGGTTCTTCTCTGCGTCGATGTGGCGGGCGCGGGTGGAGAACTCCGCGACCAGCTTCTCCGGCACGCCGGTGATCGCCCATGCTGGGTTCCGGTCACGGCCCATCTCGCGCGCTTCCCAGGAGAGGCCGAAGGTGCGCGTCATGTGGTCGGCGAACACGGCTTCGTGTAGTTCGGAGAGCGCCACGACGGCGGCGTGCATCGGTCTGCCGTCAAGCGAGCGCCACTTCCCGTCGAGGACGGTCTTGGCCTTGTTGCTGATGACGACGTGCGTGTGGAGGTGGGGGTCGCCGGCGCGGGAGTCGAAGTGATCGAATGCGGTCGCGATGAGTCCGGTGACATCGACCTGCGCAACCGCGCCATCTCCGGCGGTTGCGCCCGTGCGGGTGGCTGCAACCTCGCGTTCCATGAACGCAGCCACCTCCGCAACCGCTCGATGATGCGCCTCCGCGATCAGCGCTTGGACCCCGGCGTCTGCGACCGCCCACAACACTGACGCGGACTTCGGGATCGAGAAGGTGAAGTCGAAGCCAGCTACCGCGCGTCGTGTGCTCCGGGCAGTCTCCTCGGCAACGATCTGCGCGACGGCCTCGCCCTTGGCGCCAGGCGTCATCGTCGGTTCGAGGTCGGCGATGCGCGCCTCGATCCGCTCCGCCTGGCTCCTGTAGGTCGGGAAGGAACGACCGAGCGGCTGGTCGGTGATCGGATCATGGCCAGTCCCCATCAGTAGCTGGAGTTGGTGTTCTGATACTCGGTCGCCCAACTGAATCTCGCCCTTGCCGAGGGCCGCTACGCCCGCGCCGACCCAGCGGCCGGGCGGGGTGCCTACTTCCATGTAGTAGCGAGTGAGTGGCGTCGAGAGCGGCCTGTTGCCGTCGGCTGCCGCGACGGTCTTGAGCAGGTACTTATAGCCGTCACCTGCCGACATCACGCGCATCGAAACCGTCATGCTCACCTCCGCTCCTGCCGGGCAGGTGAGCACCCTCACCCGGTGACCTCTGCCGCGGTAATGCCCGGCTACCTCGATCTGCAAGACGCGTGTGACCTCGGATGGCGGTCAGAGCGAAGGCCGGAGATGGGGGCGTCGGGCGGTGTCGCTCGCGTGGCTCGACGAGCTGCGGGCGTGCCGGAGTTGTGCACCTGACAGTTGGCCAGCTCGGCATCAGTGCTCAACGAGGCACGGATGCCGGGGACGACCTTCACCGGAGCAGACTTTATGCACGACCTCGACATCAGCGGCGAACCACGACTCAGGATCGGGTCGCTGTTCAGCGGCTACGGCGGCCTCGACCTCGCCGTCGAGCACGTATTCAACGCCACGACCGTGTGGTTCTCCGAACTCAACGCGCCCGTCGCCCGCGTCTTCTCGCACCACTGGCCCGAAGCTCCGAATCTTGGCGACATCACGGCCATCGACTGGAGTCAGGTCGAGCCCGTGGACATCCTCATCGGCGGATTCCCGTGCCAAGACGTTTCCACGGTAGGCAAGCGCGCCGGCCTTGCTCCGGGTACGCGCTCGGGTCTCTGGGCGCACATGGCCGTAGCCATCGACGCGCTCCAGCCCGAATGGGTCGTCATCGAGAACGTCCGCGGGCTGCTGTCCTCACCCGCGACGCGGCCATCCGCAGAAGGAGATAACCATGACCGACGCAACCCAGGCGATGCATCCCCCGACGGCGCAACCCTTCGCAACGTGGAACCCGACCCGTGGCATCTGGGAGACTACGCAACTCGACCTCTTCGGGCTCTCGGCGCCGTTCTCGGCGATCTGGCCGACTTGCGGCTGGATGCAGGATGGATCGGCTTACCGGCTTCCCTTGTCGGCGCTCCTCACCAACGCTTCCGCATCTTCGCCCTCGCCCGGCGCACTGTTCCGCACCCCGCTGGCGACGGACTCATCGCGCGGTGGAGAGACTCTCGACCAGGTGCGAGCGAGACGAGGGACGATTGCGCTGTCGCACCAGATCATCGACTTCGCCCTCCACGGACCGGCTGGCTCATCGAACAGGAGAGCCGGATCGGAGACGCTGTGGTCGCTGATCGACGGACTGTTCAGCGATGGGGACGCTACGCCGACGCCATCACTCGTTGGGAACACATCACCGGGCGACCCGCGTCAGCGCCAGCCCTCCCCTGACGACGCCGACGGCCCCCGCCCAGCACCGGCATTCGTCGAATGGCTCATGGGCCTGCCGACTGGATGGGTCACCGATAGCGGCGGCCTGACGCAGAATCAACAGATCACCGCCCTCGGCAACGGATTGCTACCCCTCCAGGCTGTGTCCGCGCTGTCACTGCTCGCCGCGTGAACGTGGGCTACGAGAGAGCGGCGTCCTCCGGTGCTCCCGGTGTCGTTCCCAGAGCGGCGAGCAGGCGGACCCGGACTCGCTGCTTGCGCTGCTCGAAGAACGAGGTGAAGTCGGCCAAGTCGAGCGGAAGGCCGTCGAGGTCGTCCTCGGCAAGGTACGTAGCTCGCTTGTCCTTCGCTCGGGAAGGCGATGTCCATCCACTCCGCAGGCAGTCCATCCTGCTTCTCGATGTTGGCGGCCCCACTCAGCAACTGAAGGTTCGGCAGCAGGCATGCGGCGGCCAAGTAGTCGTCGACCTTAATCGAGCGGGACGCCGGCACGGAGGAACGGGACATATTCTCCACGACGGATCTTCGAGCACTTCGCCACGCTCGCTGGTAGGGAGCTGTCAACTGACTCGCCGCTCATGAGGACACCTGGCGCCGACTGTACGTCGTACAGTGTATAGTCATCGTATGCTGACTATTTCCGATCGACTCGACGTGATGAACCGGCTCGGCCGAGCTATGGCCGACCCGACCCGCTCCCGCATTCTGCTGACCCTGCTGGCCGGGCCGAGCTACCCGGCGGTGCTGTCCCGCGAGCTGGGGTTGTCGCGCTCGAACGTGTCGAACCATCTGACATGCCTGCGCGGGTGCGGGATCGTGGTGGCCGAGCCCGAGGGCCGACAGACCCGCTACGAGGTGGCAGACCCGCACCTGGCCCGCGCGCTGACGGCGCTGGTGGATGTCACGCTCGCGGTCGACGAGAGCGTGCCGTGCATGGACCCGGACTGCGGGGTCGAGGGTTGCCAGGCAGTGGAGGTGCGGGCGTGAGCGCGGTCACGGGTTCGCAGGTCGAGCATGTCGACCTCGACGACCACGATGATGACGATGACCGGCCGTGGTATCGGAGCCCGAGCGTTCTGATCCCGATCGCCTCCGGCGTCGCGTTCGCCGCCGGCCTGGCGTGCGAGTGGACCGGCGCGGAGACCGCGGGCCTGGTGCTGTTCTGGATCGGCCTGCTGCTGGGCGCGTACACGTTCGTGCCGGGCGCGCTGCGCAAGCTGTTCACCAAGGGCAAGCTCGGCATCGGGCTGCTGATGACGATCAGCGCCACCGGCGCGGTGATCCTCGGCTACGTCGAGGAGGCCGCCGCGCTGGCATTCCTATACTCCATCGCGGAGGCGCTGGAGGACAAGGCGATGGACCGCGCCCGCGCAGGGTTGCGGGCGCTGTTGAAGCTCGTGCCCGAAACCGCACTCGTCAAGCGCGGCGACGCCACCGCCGAGGTCGAGGCGAAGGAGCTGCGCGTCGGGGATGTCCTGGTGGTCCGGCCGGGCGAACGGATCGCCACCGACGGCACCGTGCGGGCCGGGCGGAGCAGCCTGGACACGTCCGCGATCACGGGTGAATCGATCCCGGTCGAGGTCGAACCGGGCACCGACGTCTCGGCCGGGTCGATCAACACCACCGGCGTGCTCGAGGTCGAGGCCACCGCCGCCGGCACCGACAACTCGCTCACCACCATCGTGGAGCTGGTCGAGCAGGCGCAGGCCGAGAAGGGCGACCGTGCCCGCCTGGCCGACCGGATCGCCCGCCCGCTGGTGCCCGGCGTGATGATCCTCGCCGTGCTGGTCGGCGTGCTTGGGTCGCTGTTGAGCGGCGACCCTGAGCTGTGGATCACCCGCGCTCTGGTGGTGCTGGTCGCAGCCTCGCCGTGCGCGCTGGCGATCGCCGTCCCGGTCACCGTTGTTTCCGCGATCGGCGCGGCGTCGAAGTTCGGTGTGGTCGTGAAGTCCGGGGCCGCGTTCGAGCGGTTCGGCGGCATCCGCCACGTCGCCGTCGACAAGACCGGCACGCTGACCCGCAACGAGCCCACGGTGACCCGCGTCGTCACCACCGGCGCGACCGAGAATGAGGTGCTGGCGTGGGCGGCGAGCCTGGAAGGTCACAGCACGCACCCGCTGGCCGCCGCGATCACGAAGGCCGTCCCCGACGCCCCGACCGCGCACGACGTCACCGAGACCGCCGGGCACGGCATCACCGGCACGCTCGGTAGTGCCCGTCTCGCCGTCGGTAGCCCCCGCTGGCTGGACGCCGGCACGCTGGCCGACCAGGTGCAGGTGATGGAATCCGAGGGGATGACCGTCGTCATCGTCCACCGCGGCGACCGGCCGGCTGGCGCGATCGGGGTGCGTGACGAACTGCGCCCAGAGGTTCCCGAGGTCATCGCCACGCTGAACCGCCGCGGGATCGGGGTGACGATGCTCACCGGCGACAACGCCCGCACCGCCGCAGCGCTGGCCGGCCAGGCCGGCATCATGGACGTGCGCGCCGAGCTGCGCCCCGAGGACAAGGCCACCGCCGTCGCGGAGTTGTCGAAGTCTCAGCCCACTGCCATGATCGGGGACGGCATCAACGACGCTCCCGCGCTGGCGGCCGCGGATGTGGGGATCGCGATGGGAGCCAAGGGCGCCGATGCTGCGATCGAGTCGGCCGACGTCGCGTTCACCGGCCACGACCTGCGCCTCATCCCACAGGCCCTCGCCCACGCCCGCCGCGGCCGCAACATAATCAACCAGAACGTCGTGTTGTCGATCGCGATCATCGTGGTGCTGCTGCCGCTGGCGATTACCGGAGTCCTCGGGCTCGCCGCGGTCGTGCTTGTACACGAGGTCGCTGAAGTCGTCGTCATCCTCAACGGGCTCCGCGCGGCGCGGCGCACGAAGGCATGACCGATCCCCTTGACGGCTCCGCTCCCTCCCCGGGACAAGCGGATGCCGTGGAAGCGAGTTCTGCCGGCCCGGCGGCGGCGCGCGTCCGGCTCCGCTGGTTCCTGCTCGCGTGCGCCGTCGCCGCTGGCGCGGTGCTGATCGATCAAGGCAGCAAGGCACTCGCCCTCGCTCAGCTCAGCGAGGATGACCGTATTCCGCTCTTGGGAGACTGGCTCGGCTTGCAGCTCGCGTTCAACCCCGGCACCGTGATGTCCCTCGGAGCCGGCGCAACCTGGCTGCTCACCGTCATCGCCGCGGCGGCCTCTGTCGCTCTACTCGTCGCCGCAACCCGCGCCCGCACCGTCGGGTGGGCGGTCGCGATCGGCCTGGTGTGGGGAGGCGCGGTCGGCAACCTGCTGGACCGGCTGTTCGCCCCTCCCGAGTTTGGCCGCGGTCACGTCACCGACTTCCTCGCCTACGGCAACCTGTTCATCGGCAACCTTGCCGACGTCATCCTCGGTTTCGGCGTCGCCCTGGGCGTCCTGCTTTACCTCCGAGGCCCACACCACACCAGGAACGGACAATGATGGTCGCAGAGTATCAACGGCACGCGGCTGCCGGAACCGCTGGGTCGCCAGGCGGCTGTAACGCGGCGGTGGGCGCATGATCCTGTCCTCCGTCCTGCAGGCGATCGGCCTATTCATCGCCACGAACATCGATGACATCATCGTGCTCTCACTGTTCTTCGCCCGAGGCGCGGGCCAGCGCGGGACCACCGCCCGAATCCTGGTCGGACAGTACCTCGGGTTCGCTGGCATCCTGGGCGCTTCCGTGCTGGTGACGCTCGGGGCGGGAGCGTTCCTGCCGCCAGAGGTCATCCCCTACTTCGGACTCATTCCGCTGGGGTTGGGACTTTGGGCTGCGTGGCAAGCCTGGCGCAACCGCGGTGCCGACGATGACGATGAGGCAAAGGTCGAGGGCAAGAAGGTTGGGGTGTGGACGGTGGCCGGGGTGACCTTCGCCAACGGCGGGGACAACATCGGCGTCTACGTCCCGGTCTTCCTCAGCGTGGGCCCAGCGGCCGTGGTGGCGTACTGCATCGTGTTCCTCGCCCTGGTCGCCGCCCTCGTCGGCCTGGGCAAGTTCGTCGCCACCCGCCGACCGATCGCCGAACTCCTGGAACGCTGGGAACACATCCTGTTCCCGATCGTGCTCATCGGCCTGGGCATCTTCATCCTCGTCAGTGGTGGTGCCTTCGGCCTCTGAACTCGTAGCCGACTGCGTAGATGGCAGCGTGCTGTGGTTGCTACCTGGCGGCTGAGTGTCCCGGTGCGCTGCGCGTGTGAGCGGCCCAGACGACGTGCTCGGCGCCGCTGCCTCAACTGAGCCCACGCTGACCGCGTAGGCATCGATCACGCGGTCGGTGCCGGTGTTGAAGGCGTCGCGGATACCACTTGGATCACCACATCGCTGGTCCCGGCTCTTGTGTCAGGCGCAGCAGGAGGTGGGGAGTTCGTTGCGGAAGAGGTTCGCGGTGAGGCGGATGCCTTCGGCCATGGTGAGGTAGGGGGCCCAGGTGTCGGCGAGTTGGGTGACGGTGAATCCGGCGGTGATGGCGTAGGTTGCGGCGAGCATCATCTCCCCAGCGGTGTCGGCGAGGGCGTGGATACCGAGGACTGTGCCGGTGTCGGCGTCGGCGACGATCTTGATGCCGCCGCGGGTGTCGTGGTTGGCGATGGCCCTGGGCACGTCGGAAAGTCGTAGGTATCGGCAGGCGCACCGGTATCCGGCGGCGATCGCGTCGGCTTCGGTGATCCCGGCGGAGGCCAGTTGGGGTGAGGTGAACAGCACAGACGGCAACCCGGTGAAGTCGACTCGCTCGTCGTGACCGAGGGCGTTGTGCGCGGCGATCTTCCCGGTCCTCGCGGCGACGTACACGTACTGGGGCACGTCAGTGACGTCACCGGCGGCGAACACAGCCGGGTTCGTGGTCCGCTGCTGCTCGTCTACGATGACGAAGCCGCGCTCGTCGGTCGCGATACCCGCAGCGGGAAGGTTGAGCCCTTCGGTGCGCGGGGTGCGACCGGTGGCAACGAGGACACGTTCACCGGTCGCGTCCTTCCCGTTGCGGGTCGTCACCTGGACCAGGCCCTCGTGCTGGGTGATCGTGGCTGCGCGGTCGCCGATGACACTAATCCCCTCGGCCAGGAAGGCCTTGCGGAGCTCGGACGACAGTTCCGGTTCAGCGTGCGGGGCGAGCCGACCGATGACGGTGACCTCTACTCCGAGCCGGGCGAACAGCTGCGCCTGTTCCAGGCCGACGAAGCCACCGCCGATCACCACGAGCGACGCGGGCAGTTCCGTCAGTTCCATCGCTGTGGTCGACGTGAGATAATCGACCTGCTCAAGCCCGGGGATTGCCGGCACGTGCGGCTCGGCGCCGGTGGCGACCAGATACGACTTCGCGCGCACCGGTCGTCCATCCACGAGCAGGGTTCCAGCGTCTGTGAACGTTGCAGTGCCCGGGAGGATGTCAAACCCGTAGGCAGCGGCGATGTCGGCGTACTTGGTCTGGCGGAGCATCCCAACCAGATCATCCTTCTGCTCGATGAGCGCGCTGAGATCGACCATCCCAGCAGAGCTGGGGACGCCTGAGAACCGGTTCGTGAGGGCGGAGTGCCGGGTGTGCGCGGCCGCGAGAAGCGTCTTGGACGGCACACAACCCACGTTCACGCAGGTACCGCCGAGGGTTCCCGATTCGATGGCGACCACGCTGGCCCCCTCGAGGCGCGCGTGGATCGCTGCGGACATCGCCGCCCCGCCCGTCCCGATCACCACGAGATCAACCTCCGTGTGCCATGTCACGATGCCTCCTCCAGTTCGAACCGGCCACTCGTGCGGCCACTCCTGAAAGAATGGACCTTAAAGTATGCTTGAAGGTCAAGTCGGTGGCGGAGGTGACGATGCGGATCGGGGAACTCGCGGGGAAGGCGAAGACGAGGGCGTCCACGCTGCGGTACTACGAGGCGCGCGGGCTGCTCCAACCGCCGGAGCGCACCCCGGCTGGGTACCGCAACTACGGCGACGAGGCGGTGCAGCGGCTCGAATTCATCGACCGGGCCCGCGCAGCAGGGCTCACTCTCGCGCAAACCGCCGAGATCCTCGAAGTACGTGACGCGGGCGGGTCGCCGTGCGGTCATGTTCGAGACCTTCTCGACCGGCGACTGGTCGAGATCGACGAGCAGCTCGAGCAGCTCCGCCTGCTCCGTACCAGCGTCGCCGACCTACGCGCGAACGCAGCACAGACGCCGCCGGAGGTCTGCACACCCGAGTCGATCTGCCGGTACCTCTGACCAATCGGCTGAAGGGTCTTGCTGCCCGGAGGGAACCGTTGTCTTGTCCGCGTAAGGTTGTCGCGCTCGCGGTAGTTCGTCAGGAACTCGTAGAACGTGTACGACTGCGCGGTCGGGCTTGAAGTTCCAGAGCAGGAAGGAGCCGACGGGGTATCCGTGCCTCAGACAAATTCACGATGGATAGCTGGCATCAGATACTCGCGCTTGCGGATGGCGGTGAGCATCTCCTCGATGCTGCACGGGGTCTAGAAGTACATGCGGCTCTCTCGATTCGGGCTGACGGGTGGTCAGACTGCGGTCTCGTCGTTGACGGCGACGACGGTGTCGTAGAGGCCGTAGCGGCGCAGGCCCTTGTGGGACTCGATGCCGGTGTAGGACAAGGAGGAGTCCTCGTAGCGGCGGAAGGCGAAGACGGCCTGGTTCATATGGGTGGCGTTAAAGACGCCGAGATTCACGAGGAGGTGGAAGTCCTCGACGGTCAGTCCGGTGACGGTGCGGAACAAGCCGGGTTCGAGCTTGGTGATGACGTCGGTAAGAGTGTTCTCACGGAAGTCGGTCAGGTACATGAACGCAGGGACGCGGGTGGCGAACTTGACCAGCTTCTCCTGAATCTGCGTCCGCTTGGACTTGTACTCCTTCTCCTCCTCCGTCAACTCCTTCTTCTCCGCCGGAGTAATGTCGTCGCCCTTCTCCTTCTTCGCCTTCTTCACGGCGTCGCTCTTGTTCACGACGGTCTCGAAAATGTCGCTGCCGAGCGCGCGGAAGCCTTCGATGTTCATGACGGCGTTGAGGGCGTCGGGGTTGTTCATGATCTTGCGCAGGGTGTCGTTGTCGACGTTGACGAGGATTGCGGACTCCCACTTGCGGGCCAGGAGGGTCGCGGAGGTGCCCGACATGGCGATGTCGAGGATGCCGCCGGCATCGACCTGGGTCATATTCGACCCGTCGTACGCCAACACGGGCAGGAACTTCACGAGCTCCTCGACGGCTTGCTCAGGGTTCGGCGTCTCCGGCGAGAGACCGGCGCCGTAGTCGGCGATCTGACGCAGCGCGCGAGTGGGCGCGAAGTCGAACACGAAGCACACAGGCTTGAGGACTGCTTCGGCGCTCGGGTTGTCTCCGTCGGGATTCTTGATCGACCACGGTGACTGTACGCGGAACGCTGCCTGAAAGTAGGTCTCGGGTGAGTTGAGGTTGCGCAACATCAGGATCGAGGACCACTGCTTGACGGTGACGCCCGTGGTGAGCTTGCCGCACGACAGGGTGATCGTCTTGGTGTCGTGGCCGTCGCCGATCGCCGCCCGCACTGGCGGGAGAGCATCCAGCCCGATGCCCGCGCCGGGACCCGCGACGACGAGGACCTTGTAGTCGTGCCAGAACACGTTCTGCTTCTCCGCGAGCAGGTTCGACATTGCCTCGCAGGCAGCAACGTTGGGCAGGAACCAGAACGAGTGCTGAAGGTACGGCAGGAGTCGGACATCGGAGTACGGGAATGGCGGGCGGGTGCCCATCCGCATCGCGTCGACCTGGGTGGGAAGGTGAGCGCCGCGGACGAGATCGAGCCACTTCTGCACGTCGGTCTTGTGGGTGAACTCGGCGTCCTTACCGATGCCCTTTGCCTCGAAGAACTCGTTGAGGTCGAACTCGTCGAACTCTCCCTGATTCGCAACGGCAATCAACTCGTCAGGCATCTGGTACGTGAACAGACGCATCTCCGGGAGCGACCCGTACGGGTTCCAGGCGTCCGGTTGCGCGACGGCGTACTCGGCCTTGGCGCGCTGCTCATCGGTGTAGGTCCAGTTGAAGATTTGCTCCTCGATGAACTCACCGGTTGCCAGCGCCTTGAATGGCGTGCCCGACAGGTACAGGTAGGCGCGGGTGGTGATCGGCAGGAAGTCGTCCTCGTCGTTGCCGAGTTCGTCAAGCTCCTCGTCGAAGGCCACGAGGCCGTCGTTGTACTCCGCGGCCAGTTCCTTCTGCTTGACTTTCTCGTCCTCGCCCTCGAACAGCTCCTTGGCGGACTCTCGCCACGCACCGAAGTGGTATTCATCGAAGATGACGAGGTCCCAGTTGGTGGTGTGGACCCACTCGTTCTTCGCCTTGATGAGGCCGGTCTTCCGATCTCGCCCGAGCAGGTCCTGGAACGATCCGAAGTAGACCAGTGGCCGAGTCTTGTCCGCCTCATCTGGGCTGCCCCCGGTGGCCGAGGAGACGTACTGCCAGCCGTCGAAGTCGGCGTGAGACTCCAGGTCGGTCTGCCAGGCGTCCTCCACTGCGGGCTTGAAGGTGACCACGAGGATGCGTTTGGCGCCGAGCCGCTTCGCGAGTTGGTAGGAGGCGAAGGTCTTCCCGAAGCGCATCTTGGCGTTCCACAGGAACCGTGGCACCGCGTGAGAGTCCTCGGCCCAGATGGACTCGTAGTAGCCCTCGGTCTTATCGACGGCGCTGACCTGCTCCGGGCGCATCGGGAACGTCTCGTGATGGGTGCCACTGAGCTTCACGCCCGTACGCAACTCAGTGATCGCCGTACGGACATCGTCCGGGGTGCAGCGCATCCACTCTCGTGCTGAGCCGAAGATCGGGTTCTCGAAGCCCTTGTCGATCAGCCGTTGACGCACATCTAAGTCGCGAAAGACCGACCCGTCACCGCGCTCGGCGAGTTCGTCAACGTGCAGCATGTAGGCCTGCTGCATCTGCCCTTGAGACTCTCGGATGCGCACATTCACATCCGTCTTCGTTGTCTGCCCGACCTTGAGAAGTCCTGCATATCCTGCTGGTGGATCGTTCGGCGACCACGCGTAGATACGCAGCCTCGATTCGGGCCTCGCCGGGAAAAGCTCGCCGATGTCTCTACTCATCTGCGTTCAAATCCATCGGGCGGACGACCTTCTCTATGAAGGCGATCTCGTCGTCGGTAAGGCCATACCGGGCATATAGGTCGGCGTCGGTCCAGCGCTGCGTCCACGCCTGCCTGGGCACGAAACCGTAAACCTTACTCGTGACGTGCTGAGATGCCTTTCGGAGTTGGATCAGCAACCGCGGCAGTCGGCACGACAGGTATGAGAGGGCGCTCTCGGCCTCGCTCCTAGAGTCGAACAGTCCAATGCACAAGTAGGTTTCAGACGAAATCGTGCCGGGTTCGCCGAGGAACGGGGTACTGATGACTCGATGGGGGTAGGTGTCCTTATTTCCCGTGCCAGGCGCCGCATAGCCGACGAACACCTTCCACTTGTCGACCAGGTTGCTGCCCGAGGGGATGGCGTCTCTTGCGATGTAGCCTGGGCTGCCATTCTGGTAGACCAAAACATCATCTGCACCGCGCGTCGTCTTGCCACGGAACGTCGTCTCAAGACCGAACGGCTTTCGAGAACTAACCAGTTCCTCGAACCGTTGCCCCGGAGGGAGTGTGAGGCCGTCGGACGTTCCTGTGTCGGTGGCCACAACTTTCTTGAGGATGGAGACCCCTTCGTTGAAGCGAATGAACACGTCGGCACCGGCCTCGAGTAGTGGCCTCGTATCGACCGAGTCTTCCCATCCCTTGAAGTGGGTCGTGACCTCGCAAGTCCCGGGGTGGTCGCGGTCCCAGAGGAAGTAACTCACACCGCCCTTGAGGCCGACACCGGGGAACACATCCGAAGCGCTGAGGAAGTCGTCGATGGAGCGGAGTCGTGTGAATGTTGGCGGTAAATGGCGGTCTTTCTTCGGCGCTAAGTGTCGCCTTGCTGATCGCTAAGCGCTCCCGACCACCTGCAGAGCGTCATGCATTACCAAGACACCGGAGCCGCCCGCGCCGCCCAGAGGCTATTCGTGTGGTCTGTCAGCTGTTGGGTCGCCGCCGGGGCTGGTGGCCCGGTTGATGATGTCCAGGGCAATGGCATGTACCTTCAGGTTCTTGTCCTGGCTCATCTGGTTCATGAGCTCGTATGCTCTGTCCGCGCCGATCCCGGTTTTTCCCATGAGGATGCCCTTGGCTTGCTCGATGTAGTCCCGATTTTGCGCGCCGACGCTGCCACGGCTTCGGTGGCGAGCTGGTGCCGGTCGGTATGGATGGACTGCGTTATGTCAGCTACAGAGCCCCAAACGCCCACCGGTGTGCTGCCGTCGAGGATGTAGTCCGCTGTCAGGAGCAGCTTGTGCTGCCGATCTTTGCGGTCCCGGATGGAGATGTAAATCGAGGAAGGTCCGCCATGGGAGGACACATGGTCCCAGTATGCCTGGACCGTTTCCCGGTCCTCAGGTTCAATATGGGCCAGCGCCATCTCCATGGACGGAACGACGTCTCCGCGCTCATAGCCGTAGATCCGGTACAGCCCGTCAGACCAGTGAAACCGGTTATCGGCGAAGGAGTATTCGACCAGTCCGGTGGGGCAGTCGAGGAAGGCGTGGTGCGGTAGGTTACTGGACGCACGCTCGCCCAGAGAAGGATGGAATGACAAGCAGGGACCATTCGACGCGAGGGGAGCCCGCCCCCCCTGCTGAGCCGGAATTCAACAGACAGATTACAACAACCTTTCGGCAGGAATGACGCCTAGTTCGGGCGTCTTGGGTTCGACTCTGGGATTCGGGGCAGAACCCCGTGTGGGGCGTCCGGGAAGCGATGAGGGGCGTTTCCCTGACCGGACCTTGGGCTTTCTTCAGCGCCGTATTCAGGTCGGCCGGTGCAGTGTCGCGCTCACAGGGACAGCGTTGGATTACCGGTACTCACCGCGCAGTTATTCGGAGCCGTCGTATCGGGCTAAGTGACGGTTTCTATCCGGTGAGGTGGTCGTTGCCGCGCATGCGTACGGCGACCACTAGGCCGGAGGCGGCGGTAAGTGCAGCGACGGCGGCGATGGCTGTGGGTATCCCGTACAGGTCTGCGAGAAGACCTGAAAGGAGGGCGCCTATGGCGAAGCCGCCGTCACGCCAGAGCCGGTAGATTCCAACGGAGCGGGCACGCCATGTGGGGTGGGCGACGTCTCCGATGGCAGCCAGGAGGGCGGGGTAGACCATGGCTGTTCCGAGCCCGAGGAGGATTGCGGCGATGAGCCAGGGTCCGAAGCTGTGGGAGGCGGCGACTAGGGCGAGTCCGGCGGCTTGGACGATCATTCCTGCCGTGATGAACCATTTGCGGCCCCACCGGTCTGAGGCGGCACCGGTGAGTAGTTGTGCGACGCCCCAGACCGCGGGATAAACGGCGGCCAAAATCCCTGTCTGGCTCAGACTCAGCCCGGAGGCGGCGAATAAGACCGGAAAGAGGCCCCAGGCGAGGCCGTCGTTGAGGTTGTTCACCAGGCCGGCCTGGCTGGCTGCGGAGAGTGAGCGGTCTTTGAAGCTGGTGAGGGTGAAAACCTGGCCTGTGGTGAGGCCGGCATGGGCACGGCTATGTGTGCTGACGTGCTGGGAGGCTTCCGTTTTGGCGTGGTGGTGGGTCTCGCGCACGGTCAGGACTGACAGGCCCAACCCGAGGGCGATGTAGGCGGCTCCGAGGAGGAACGGGCCGGGCCGGAGCCCGTACGCGGAAGCGATATATCCGGTCGCCAGGGCTGTGACGGCGACTCCGAGGTAGCCTGCCGCTTCGTTCAGACCCATGGCAAGGCCACGCTGTTTCGGGCCGGTGAGGTCCATTTTCATGATCACGGCCGTGGACCAGGTCAGGCCCTGGCTGACGCCCAGCAGGACGTTGGCCGCGACGATCCAGCCCCAGGACGGGCCGAAGATGAGCATGAGCGGCACGGGAATCGCTACGAGCCAGCCGTAGATGAGGACGGGTTTGCGTCCGTAACGGTCAGCGAGCGTTCCCGCGAAGTAGTTCATGGCGGCCTTGGCCAGGCCGAAGGCCAGGATGTAGGTCAGCGCGCTGGTGTACAGGTCGAGGTGGAATTCCTGGGAGGCGAGCAGGGGCAGGACGGTGCGTTCCTGGCCCAGGGTGCCGCCCACCAGCGCGTTGACGGTGACCAGCAGCATGAACTGCGGCAGATTCTGCCGCAGGCCCAGCACGGCACGGGTGGAGTCCAGGGTGCCTCCCTCCTTTGTTCTGGCCATTCCTGGGTACTCGCTTTCATTCCGGAGACATAACGGTGCCCGGACGCGCGGGGAACGCGTCCGGGGGCCCGGGCAGGAGGGGGTCCTGCCCGGGCGGTCTGTGGGGTTACTTGGCTGAGACGGCGTTCTGGCGCGTCTGCTGCCACATGGTCCAGGCGGCGTAGCTGCCGTCGAGTTCGACCACGTTGTACCCGGCGCGGCGCAGGGCGCTGGCCGCGACGGAGTTCCGCACGCCGGACTGGCAGTAGGACACGATGGTCCCCTCAGCGGGCAGTTCATCCAGGTGCCACATGACCCGCCCGCCGCTGAGCTGGTAGGAGCCCGGGATGTGGCCGGCCTGATGCTCGGTCTTGTTGCGGACATCGAGGACCATGGCCGCGTCAAAGCCCTCGAGTTCCTCGGGCTGGATCAGCTTCGGCGTGAACGTGGGCAGCCCGTCGAGGCTGGTGACGTAGCCGGCCACGTTGTCGACGCCCACACGGACCAAGTGGTCCCACATGTCCTGGGCCTGCTCCTGACCGTCCGCCAGGAGCACCAGCGGGTTCTTGTCCGTTTCCGGGTTCACGACCCAGGCGCCGTAGCTGGCCACGGACTTCCCGGCGGGGATGTTCAGGGAACGCGCGACCGTGCCTTCGTGGACCTCTCCATTGGAACGGGTGTCGACGAAGGTCAGGGTGTCCGCTTCCAGGCCCGCAGCCACGGTGGCGGTAGCGATTTCGGGCAGCGGCGTGCGTTCACCCATCACGGCGGGCCCTTCACGGTTTTCGCGCTTCATGCGGCCGAAGTAGGCGTGGGCGTCGGGCTGGCCGTCCAGGAGTTCGTCAATGAATCCCTGCTCGTCGTTCGCAGCGAGGTAGGGTCCCCACCAGGCATAGAGGCGTTCGTAGCCCACGGTGGAGGAGGGGATGGCACCGAGGGCCTTGCCGCAGGCGCTGCCGGCGCCGTGGGCGGGGTGGACCTGGACGTAGTCCGGCAGGGTCAGGAATTTGTCTCGGAGGCTGGCGAACAGTTGCTTTGCGCCCTCGAAGCGGGTGTCGATGCCGCCGGCTGCCTCGTCCAGCAGGTCCGGGCGGCCCAAGTCGCCGGAGAACACAAAGTCGCCCGAGAGCAGGTAGCCGGGCTGGTCGCTGAACGCGCCGTCGGTCACCAGGAAGGACAGGTGTTCCGGGGTGTGGCCCGGGGTGTGGAGGGCCTGGATGCTGATGTTGCCGATGGTGATCTTGTCGCCGTCGTAGAGGCGTTCGCCGTCGAATTCGTACTGCCAGTCCGGTCCGCCTTCACCGGAGACGTAGATCTTCGCGCCGGTGGCAGCGGCGAGTTCGCGGGTGCCGGAGAGGTAGTCGGCGTGGATGTGGGTTTCGGTGACGGCGATGATCTTCATGCCGTTCTTCTCAGCCAGTTCCTGGTACACGGCGATGTCGCGGCGGCCGTCCACCACAACGGCGGTGCCGTTGGCCTGGCAGCCGATCAGGTAGCTGGCCTGGGCGAGGTCTTCGTCGTAAATGCGCTCGATAAGCATCAGGTGCTCTCCTTGAGTTGAAAGGGGTTTGAAGGTTTGTTCTGAATCAAGTGTAGATACCCCCGAGGGTATCTTGCAAGCGGGTTGCGGCCTCGGCCGTTTTAGCTGTGGAACAGTCTGTGCAGGTGCCTGCGCAGGCCTGCCCAGGCAGGTCCGGGGTTGTTCCCGTGAGGGGCTTTCCGGGGTGTGGTGATAGGTGACGGGGTGGCCTGCCCGGTACCACTCGGTGATCCCTCCGGCGACGTTGACGGTGTGGTATCCGCGGTCGGTGAGGATCCGTGCGGCCTGGCTGCTGCGTTTCCCTGACCCGCACATGAGGTACAGCGTTCCGCCGGGCAGGTCGGCAAGCCGGGAGGGCAGTTCGTCCAGGGGGATGTTCAGGCTCCCCGGGACGTGTGCGGTCGCGTGCTCTTCGCGGCTCCGCACGTCCACCAGTGTGGCGCGGGGCCAGACCGTGGCGAGTTCGTCTGCCGTGACAGTGCGGTACGCCTGTCCGGCTGGCATCGCTTTAAGCGTGTTGAGGTCCGGCCTGGGAGTGGAGTTCATTCATGTCCAGGTTCTTGACGGCCTGGATGACTTCTTCGAAGCCGGTGGCGTTGAGGGCTCCGGGCTGGGAGAAGACCAGGGTCTTGTCCTTGAAGGCCATCAGAGTCGGGATGGAGGTGATCTTCGCGGCGGCGGCGAGGGCCTGTTCTGCTTCGGTGTCGACCTTGGCGAAGGTGATGTCCGGGTGCCGTTCTGCTGCGGCGCCGTAGGTGGGTGCGAACTGGCGGCACGGGCCGCACCAGGCTGCCCAGAAGTCAACGAAGACGATCTCGCTGTTCTCCAGGGTCTGCGCGAAGCTCTGTTCGGTGATGTCGATGGTTGCCATCGTCTTTCGTGTCCTTTCGGGGCGTGGTGTGGGGTGTGCGGCGGCGGGGCGGTAAGGCTAGGTGGTGGGGAGTCCCGCGCGGGTCCAGGCGGTCATGCCGCCGGCCATGGTGTCCGCTGTGTAGCCGGCCCCGTTGAGAGCATCGGCCACGGCGGCGCTGCGGTTTCCGCTGCGGCAGACCGCGATCACGGGAACGGCGGGGTCAAGTTCGGCCAGGCGTGCCTGCAGCTGGCCCATGGGGATGTGCAGGGCTCCGGGGATCATGCCTTCAGCGACCTCGAAGTCCTCGCGGACATCGAGGATGCGGGCGGTAGTGCGGCGCTGGTCGGTGTCGGTGATGGTGATTTCAGCCATGATGTTTTCTCCTTCGAAATGGTGTGCTGGTGTTAGCGGACGGGTTCGCCGGCTGCGCGCCAGGCGCCCATGCCGCCGCGCAGCGAATACGCCCTATACCCCTGGGAGGCCAGGAGCCGGGCCGCTGACGCGGAGCGGACCCCGGAGGCGCAGACGGCAATCACGGGACGGGTCTTCTGGATTCCGGCGGTGCTGCCCTGGAGCCGGTCCAGGGGGATGTGTTTGGCCTGCGGCGCCCTGCCGGTCCGCCATTCCTGGGCGGAGCGGACATCTATCAGCACGGCGCCGGAGGCCAGGAGGTCCTTGGCCTCAGCTACCGAGACCGTTGCGTAAGGCTTGCTGAAGGCTTTTTTCAGGGAGCTGATGAGTCCCATGGTGTTCTCCTCTAGTGGATGGGTCAGGCGGTGACCGTGCCGGCGGTGACCCACGCCGCGACGGCAAAGATGAGTACCGCGAACGAGATGCGGATGTGCGTATCTTTCAGGCGGCGGGCGAACCGGGCGGCAACCAGTGATCCCACGATGGCCGGGAAGGCGAACGCCAGGGTGGTGGCCCAGTCGATGCTGTAGCCGGCCGCGTGGGCGCTGAAACCCGCGGCGGAGTTGATGACGATGATGGCCAGCGAGGTTCCCACGGCCTGTTTCATGCGCAGGCCCAGGAAGATGGTCAGCGCGGGTGTGATGAGGAAGCCGCCGCCCACGCCGAGCAGCCCGGTGAGGAACCCGACGAGCAGGCCCACGCCGACAGCCTTGGGGGCGCAGGTCCGGAAGGCCCTGTGCGGCCCAGTGCTGCAGGAGCCCTCAGTTTCGCGGGGCTTCATGAGCATCCTGATGCCAGCTGCCACCATGATCACGGCGAAGGCAAGCATCAGGATGTTCGGGTCCAGCAGTTTGCCCACGGCCGCGCCGGCCCAGGCTGCCGGGATGCCGGCAGCCCCGACCAGGGCGATGACGGGCCAGTTCAGGCCCTCCCGGACCCTGGGCAGCAGCGCGGCCAGTGAGGATACGCCCACGACCAACAGCGATGTGGGAATCGCCTGCGCCGGGGTCATGCCCACCCCGTACACCAGGGCGGGAACGGCGATAATGGACCCGCCGCCGCCCACCACACCCAGGACAATGCCGACGACGAGCCCCAGAGCCAGGGCTGGAATCATGCCGCTGCGCCCTCAACCGTCTGCTGGGGAAGCTGCAGGATGGCGCTCTCACGGGTGGGCTCCTGGGTGGCCTTGTTCCACGGCATGGCCGAGATGGCCTTGCCCATGGCGTAGGTGTTGGTCGCGGCCGAGAACGTCAGGCCGGTCCCGATGACCCCGGCAAGAGTGCGGATCTTCGGAGAGACGAACCTGCCCCCCGCCAGGCCCAGGACCACCAGGGAGCCGGCCACGAGGCGGACCTGCCGCTCAAGGTCCCAGCGGTCCTTACCCTTGACGACGTCCCCGCCGGCAGCGGCGAAACCAGGCGCCCCGCCCGTGAGGACGTAGGCGGTGTCGATTCCGGCCTTGGCCAGGCGCTGGCGGGCCTGCTCGGCGCGCACGCCGGACTGGCAGACCAGAACCACACGGGAACCCAGGCGGGCTGCGAGCTCGTCAGTGTGCTCGGACAAAAGCGGCAGCGGCACGTTGTAGGAGCCGCGGATGTGCATGGACTCGAACTCCGCGGCGGAGCGGACATCGATCACCACAAGATCCTGATGCTCTGTGAACCAGGACTGGAGAGTTTCAGGGGCGAGTGCGGTAACGGTCGGTGCCGTGGAAGGGGGAGTCATGGTTGGCCTCTCGGAAGGGGTCGGGTGGATACCCCACCGAGTATTACAGATACCCCCGGGGGTAGTCAAAACACCCTAGGGGGTATAAGATTGAGGGACGTTATCGATAGTTGGAGAAACCCGTGGAACTCAATCCCTCAGAACTGACCCCCGTCATCAACCGACTCAAGCGCGCCCAGGGACAGCTGTCCGCCGTCACCCGCATGCTTGAAGAAGGCCGCGACTGCAAGGACGTCGTCACCCAGCTCGCCGCCGTATCGAAGGCGCTGGACCGGGCAGGCTTCGCGATCATCGCCACGGGCCTTGAGCAGTGCATCGTCCAGCAGGATGCAACGATGGACAAGAAAGACCTGGAGAAGCTCTTCCTCTCCCTCGCCTGACCAGACCAGCTGCCGAGCAGTCCAAAGGAGAACCATGACGTACACACTCACCGCAGCCGTTGACCTTCCCTGGGCCGAGGCCCTGGACCGCACCCGGGACGCCCTGTCAGTCCAGGGGTTCGGGATCCTCACGGAAATCAACGTCCGCTCCACCTTCGAAGCCAAGCTCGGCACTGACGCGGCGGAGGCCGTGGGAGACTACGTCATTCTCGGCGCCTGCAACCCCGCCCTGGCCAGCCGCGCCCTCGCCGCCGAACCCGAAATCGGTGCTCTCCTGCCCTGCAACGTCGTGGTGCGCCGGAATAAAGACGCACAGGTGACCACGGTGGAAGCCATCGACCCGCAGACCATGGTCCAGCTCAGCGCCGCCCCGGCAGTCAAAGAAGTAGCCGACGACGCCGGTACACGCCTCCGGAAAGCCCTCGCCGAGCTGGACGACGCGGCGAAGTAGAGTGTCCGACGAAACGACGGTTCCAGAGACTGGGCAGGCAGCACCCGGCCTGCTCATCCACTCAGCCGGCCCGCTCGAGGAGGCTGCCGCCGCCGGCGTCCTGCGCAGCGCCGCCAACGCCCGTGCCGCGCTCGGCCAGGGAGCGGGCATTGAAGTGGTCGTCCAGGGCCCCGGCGTCACACTCCTTGCCCACGGCACTCCCGCCACCGAAGCCATCACCAACGCCGGTCAGCTGGACATAGGCATCCTTGCCTGCGGCAACAGCATGCGCTCAGCAGGCATGGACGACAAAGACCTCGCCTCGGGCGTTGGCATGGTGCCCGCAGCCATCGCCCACTTGGCCCGGCGCCAATGGGAGGGCTGGGCCTACGCCAGGCTATAGCGTCAGTCCTGGAATCCATGAGGCAGGCCGCGTCGGCTAAGAAACACGGACGTACCGACGGTCTCGAACTACGCGGTGGTTCTCATCGACTGCACGGACGCGAGCAATGCCCGCTGCCGGGGGAAATGCGAGCACGTGCCGAACGTCCCGTTCAACGGCTAGGTCCAAGCAAGTGGAATCTTGGCCATCACCAAGGTCCGTTTCTCGGCTGCGGCTCTCGGATCAACGTCAGTCCCCGACACCAGGAGATGGTCGCCGCTGATGAGAGTGATTTCGCTCTTTCGGGCGGCCTGCAACCAGAGGGCAGTTTCCTCGTCCTGTGGGTCAAGACGCTCAAACCAGATCAGAGCGTCGTCAACCCATAGAGAGACAGCACCGTGAGCGGAAGCACGACACATGACGCTGCCGTCGGCCGGTTGAGCCTTCAAAGCGATGTCCGCAAAGTCGCTGCTGCACGCTCGCCTGAACCCTCGCCCCAGCATGTCCTCGGTCAGAAAAGAGTGCGACGCCTGACCTGCACCCTGGTTCCCGGGCATGCCGGATGACGTGGCCAAGGCAAGGAGCGCGTAGTGAAGCATCCCGAACGATCCGGCTATCCCGACCCGCAGCCGGGCTCCCAGAAATTCACCTGGCATAAATGATCCCCCCGATAAGCATTTCCCCGATGAAGCACGATAGTGCCCGGGTCAGCCTAGTCAACCGCACTGCAGGTATGGGCGACTGACAAAGGTCTCCGAAGGCGGTGTCTCGATAAACAAAAGCTTTTCAAGACACTGTTCAGGCGTCGGGAGGAGCCAGCTGCGGACTGAGAAACCCGGGCTGGCCGATGTCCCGGAAAGACGTCTCACCGTAAATCGTCTCAGCATAGCCTCGTGACGGGCTTTTTGAGTCAGAATGGCCTGATGAGGCAATTGGGCTACACACGGGTGAGTACGTCGAGCCAGGATGCCCAGTTGCAGCTCGACGCGCTGGTCTCCGCCGGCGTGCAGAAGCGCGATGTTTTTGCCGATGTGACCTCGGGAAGTAGGACGGCGATCGAGCGGCCTGGAATGAAGAGGCTCCTCGGGTACGCCGAGGAGGGCGACATCGTCGTTGTGTGGCGGGTTGATCGGCTGGGCCGGTCGTTGATCGACGTGCTGAACACCGTGAACCTGCTGCGCGAACGCGGCGTCCAGGTCCGATCCATCTCAGACGGTATCGACCCGGCGACCTCGACGGGCCGGTTGATGCTGAACATGCTCGCCACGTTGGCCGAGTATGAGCGCGAGCTGATCGTCGAGCGGGTCAATGCCGGCATTTCCGCTGCCAGGCAGAACGGAACGCGCTTTGGCCGGCCACTGACGGATCCGGTTGTCATTGCGGACAAGCTGGCGATCGCGCAGGACGCCCGGGCGAAGGGCCGCACCGCCGAAGATGCCGCCCGCCTCGTGGGCTGGAGCCGTGCCACGCTCTACCGCCACCAGCAAGCCCTCGCCGCCCGCGAGAGCACCGGAACTTAGGTAATCCTGAACGGCGAGGAGCGCTGGAAAGTCCTTCGACTTCACGTCGAGGACCAGATCCCGCTTGCCGCACTCGCCCGCGAAACCGGAATCAGCACCCGCACTCTTCAACGCTGGGTCCGGCTCTACCGAAGGGGTGGTGCGGGTGCTCTCGACCTGCATCCACGAGCCGATGCCGGCACGCGGCGCATAGACCCCGGATTGGCCAGGTTTATCGAGGGACTTGCACTGACGAGGCCCCGCCCGAGCATGGCAACGTTGCACAGACTCGCCGCGACTGAAGCGGGCAGAAGAGGCGCGCTGGCGCCGAGTTACTCCGTTGTCCGCGGGATCGTCCAGGCATTGGACCCTGCCCTGGTGACCCTGGCTCTCGAAGGTCCTGCATCCTTCCGGGACCGGCATGAACTTGTCCTTCGCCGCCGCGCCGACCGGCCCAACCAGGTATGGCAAGCGGACCACACCCAACTCGACATCCTCATCAACGGCGCCAATGGCAAACCCGACCGGCCCTGGCTGACGACAGTGATGGACGATTACTCCCGGGCGCTCTGCGGCTACACCGTCTTCACCGGTGCACCATCAGCGCTCAACACAGCTCTTGCCCTCCGGCAGGCGATCTGGCGCAAGAGTGACCCTAGCTGGGCGATGTGCGGGCTGCCCGACATCCTGCACGTGGATCACGGCTCCGACTTCACCAGCCACCACCTCGAACGCACCGCCATCGAGCTGCACGTCCGCATCATCCACTCGACCATCGGCCGTCCCCAGGGCCGAGGAAAGATCGAACGGTTCTTCGGGACCATCAACACCGAAGTTCTTCCCACCCTCCCAGGACACCTTGGGCCCGGGAACAGGAAACCACGCCCCACGCTCGACCTCCCGGGACTGGATCGCGCTATCGGAAGCTTCGTCGCCGCCTACAACGACCGGCCCCACAGCGAACTTGGTATCTCACCACGGGATGCTTGGGTCGCGGACGGTTGGCTTCCCCGGATGCCCGAATCCCTGGAGGGCCTCGACGGACTCCTCCTGGCAGTTCCAAAGAACCGGACCGTGCAACGCGACGGCATCCACTTTCAAGGCCAGCGCTACCTCTCGCCCACGTTGGCGCCCTTCGTGGGGCAAACCGTCACCATCCGCTACGACCCGCGAGACGTATCCGAGATCCGCGTTTACGACCACGACACCTTCGTTTGCGTCGCCATTGACGAAGATCACCCCAACCTTCGCTTGAGCCTGCGTGATATCGAGGCCGCCCGTAGAGCGCGCCGGAAGGAACTGCGCCGCACCATCAACGACCGCATTCCATCAGTCACCAGCCGTGAAGAACCGCACGCCACTGAACCAGTACGGCGTCGGCGCCGACTGCGCACCTACGAAGAGGACTAATGATGAACCCTGCCTTCATCGTCACCAAGGAACACCGACGCTTCAACGAGTTCGCCAACGCAGTCCGAAAAGAACGAACAATAGGGATCTGCCACGGGGACGCCGGGGTGGGTAAAACACTTTCCGCGCGCCGCTACGCAAACTGGGATGACCTTGAGCCCTACATCACCGAGTGGGGACCACGCGGCGACCAGGACGAGAAGCACTACACACTCGCCAACCGCTCCCGGACCGTCTTCTACACCCCGGACGTTCTCTGCCGCCCAAAAACCCTCATGGAGGACATACACCGCTACCAGGTGAGAATCGGCTCGTGCATTGACGAACACCTGCACAAACTCGATACCGCACCACGCTCGATGAACAGAGTCACCACACTCGTAGAGCTCCTCATCATCGACGAAGCCGAACGCCTCAACGCGACAGCCCTTGAACTCCTCCGTGACAACCACGACCGAACCCACCTGCCGATGATCCTCATCGGCATGCCCGGCATCGACCAACGATTCCGGCACTACCCCCAGCTGTATAGCGGCTCTTCACAGAAGTGAGTGGATCAGGGGTCTGAACCCGCCCGCGTCGAGGAGGCACCGAGCGACGTAGTTGACGATGCTGCGGAACCCGCGCGCTGTCCCGCGAAGGTGCTCCAGCAACCCATTCACGGCCTCGGTAGGACCGTTCGATGTGCCTGGATGATCGAAGAACGCCAGGATGTCATCGCGGCGACGCTTCATCGTCTGCCCCAGCGACCGCAGCTCATCGAGGCCAGTCGGAACCCCGCTCTGGAGGCTGCTGATCAGCCGGGTCATGATCTTCTTTCCTTCCGCCGGCTGGTCGGCTTGGTAGGAGTCGATCACGTTCTGGTAGATGCTCCAGGTGACCTCGAACGCGACATGCCGATCATCGGTGAACACCTTCGCGAGCCGGTGCTGCTGTTTCTCGGTGAGCAGCCCGGCCCGGGTTCGGGCGACGCGGCGGATGCCGTAGAGCGGGTCACCGGAGCGTCCCCGATGCCCCAGCGTCTCCTGCTGGACGCGCTGCCGGCAGCGGTCGAGCTTGTCCCCGACCAGGGCCACCACATGAAATGGGTCCATGACCGTGACCACGGTGTCGATCGCTTCGACGGCGGCGGTCTTGTAGCCGGTGAACCCGTCCATCGCCACCACCTCCACCCGGTCCCGGAACGCCTTGGTCTGGGCTTCGAGCCAGGACTTGAACGCCTGCTTCGAGCGGCCCTCGACCACCGCCAACAACCTCGACGGGCCGGTCCGAGTCCTTGTCGGGGTCAGGTCGATGATGACGGTGACGTACTTGTCGCCGTGTCGGGTGTGTCTCCACACGTGCTCATCGACCCCGACCGTGGTGACACCATCAAGCCGGCCAGCGCTGTCGATCAGCAGCTCGGTACCAGCGGTCAGGATCGCATCCGAGGCGGTGTTCCACGCGACGCCAAGGTTGGCCGCGACCCGGGCGATCGACATCCGGTCGACCACGATCGACTTGACCGCCAGCATCACCGCGTCCCGCGACAGTTTCCCCTTCGACGGCGCCGCCGCCGTGATGCGGTGACGCCAGATCCGTCGACACGGCCAACACCGGTAGCGCGGAACTACCACCTCCAGATCGTGGGCTTCCATCCGAACGGCACATGCGCCAACCTGCGCAACACCGCATCGTGACGCACCCCCGGCCCGGCGCAGCCCGGGCACGGCGACGGCGGTGTCGTGGGGCGGCAGCGCAGCACGGTGTGGTCGGGTTCGACCCGCTGGGCGGTCACGGACAGCCCGAGACGGTCCAGACGGCAGAACGTATCGAGGCAGGGTGGGGTAGCGTTTCGCACAAGGGCCCTTGGGTTTCAGATGTGGCTTAGACACCTTCATCCTGCCAACCCGAGGGCCCCCTTCACGTCACCAGGGCCCTCCGAAATCCTGCCCCATCACCCACCGCCTTCTGTGAAGAGCCTGTATAGCCGGCTCGGCTTCTCCCACCGGTACCGCGCCCTCGGCAGAGACGAACTCCTCTTTGTTCTGGACCGACACTGGAAACGCCTCGGCCGGACCCTCGACCCTGATGACTTCACCGATGCCCAGGCAATCGCCGCAGTAGAACGCATCACCCGTGGCAACTTCCGGCTCCTCGAACGGCTATTTCCACAGATCACACGCGTCCTAAAAATCAACCAACTCGAAACCATCACCGACGACGTCGTAGAAGCAGCAGCAAGCATCCTCGTCATCGGCAACTAACGACACAGAGCGAACACAAAAGGCCGCCACCTAACGCCAACATCCACAGCGGAGTCGACCGTCTTTGAGCATCGACTCTCGAAACTCGTCGAGACCTTTGCCTCCGGAGAACCAGCGCGACGGTATCACCATCGTCAGGAATCGCGGGTCGAGCTTCTTGGCCTGCTCTACGAAGAGCTGATAGATCGGCGCAGCGCTGGTCCCATGACCGCCGTCGCTTAGCTGGTAGGGCGGGTTCCCGATGATGACGTCGAACTGCATGGTGTCTCCGAACAGCTCCGCGATGCGGGCTTTGATGTCGTCGGTGTGGATGAATGCGTAGGCGTGAGTCTCAAGGTCGTCACCACGGGCGTAGTCATCCTCGCCCGCCCCGCAGTAGATGCACTTGCGGTTGGTATAGACGGCGACTTCGTCGTTGGTCAGTGGATCAGCACGGAACTCCCGCTTCCCGCCGCCCCAGGTGTGCTCCGTGCGCCCGAACCAGATGTTGCCGTCCTCGGTCGTGAATGACCTAGCGATCGAGTGCGGGCCGTTGGCGAACTTCGAGCAGTAGACGCTCCGGCGCGCGAGCAGCGCAGTGAGCTGGGTGATCCCGATGCCAAATACTTGGTGGGTGAGGACGTGATCGACGCGTTCGGTGAGGTCAGGGATCGTCAGGATAAGTCCGTCGGTGAGCCGGCGCACGATCTCGCGGAGGAACACACCGGACTTGGTGAACGGATCGAGGAACGTGACATCGGGGTTGGTCCAGATGTCGGCGCCGTCGTTGGCGTCTGCCCACGCGGCGGCAAGCGTGTCGAGCATCTGGTTCGCGAACTCCGGCGGGGTGAAGACCTCATCGTTGGAGAGGTTCGCGATGCACGTCAAGACATCCGGGTTGTGCCCTCGGAGGGTGAAAGGTGCAAGGGTCACGCGGCGGCCTCGGCGATCTGACTGACGGTCATCGTCGGGTAAGTCTGCGCGGGGACGAACAGGTCCTCGTCATCGAGCTCGCCGAATAGGGTTCCCTCGTACGAGGCGCGCTGAGTGAGGTCGTCGTAGCGAAAGTCGCGCCTCTGGAACTTGCCTTTGCCGAGGTAGCCCCACTCAGGAAAGGTGATCGGCTGGCCGCTTGGCACGGTCATGGTCAAGGCATCGCCCTGGACGATGTTCACGGCGAGAACCGCGCGGGCCGCTCGCGCCCACTGGTCATCGTTGCCGATACCCAAGAATGTGTTGAACACCTCGGCGAGATTGTGGCGGCACTCTTCGGCGTTGTCTGCGAGAAGTTCGATACCGTAGGTGCACATGAGCGCGAACAATGCGTAGTGGCGCTTCTCGAACTCGCTCTTGCCGTGCCGAAGCTCGACCGTGGCGAGCTTGCGAGCCAGGACGGGGATGAGGAAGTTGCCCGAGCCGCAGGCGGGTTCGAGTACGCGGGAGTCGATCCGCTCAGACTCGTGCTTAACGAGGTCGAGCATGTCCTCGACCATCCACGCCGGCGTGAACACCTCGCCGTGGTCCGCAACGCGTTGCTTGGACTTCACCAAGCGCTGGGCGTCTTTCAGGTTCATCTTCCCCCCTCCCCGTGCTCGTCGTTGTCATGAGCGTAGGAGCGTCCACCGACACCGGGATGGGCTACGTGGAGCTCTTGGTCGCTGGCTGCCGCGCCCGCGCGCACCCAGTCGTCTATCTCGCTGGCTTGGAACTTCCAGAGGCGTCCGACCTTGTGGGCGGGCATGGCCTTCTCGGCGATCCAGGTGTAGACGGTGTCTTTGGTGACCCCGAGGTGGGCGGCGATGTCGTCTGCGGACAGCCACGGCTCAGCCACGTTGGTCCTCCCTCGCTCAATGGCCCAGGCAGGCCAACACCCACGATGATACCGGCTGAGGTACGGCTTGAGTTGGGTTTCTCCGGGCGTGGCCGAACGAGACGGGTTTCGAGAGTGGCCGCTGCGTTCTGCCGATCAGCGTGGGATGCGCACCTTGAGCCAGGCGGTCACCGTGTTCCGCCAGCGGTCCAGATCGCTGTTCCAGCAGAGGGTATGGCCGGCATCGAAGGTCTCAAGCTCGACGAGGTCCGGGCGAGCGGCTCGGAGTGCTTGTGAGAGCCGGATCGGCACGGAGTCGTCTCGGGTGCCGTGGAGGATCAGGGTCGGCGTGTTGAGCTCTACGGCTCGGGATGTCCAGTCGAAGGTGGGAAGTGGGATGCGTCCTGGCAGGCCGACTGTGCGTGCCAGTGGGTCGAGGGTGAGCCACGGGATCGCGAGGTGCCCGGCTGCTGCGGGCCATCCGCTGCGGGCGCAGTTGGACTTGATGACTTCGGTCCAGTTGAGGACTGGGGAGTCGAGTACGAGCGCGGCGATCAGTCCCGGATGTCGCGGGTGGTCGGCGAGCTGGAGAGCGACAGCGGCACCCATCGACCAGCCGAAGATCACGACCTGTTCGGCTCCTCGTCGGGCGGCGTACCCGATGGCCTCGTCAACGTCGCTCGTCTCTGCGTAGCCGAAGGTCGTCCGGCCGGTGCCAACTCGCGGCCCTTCTGCTGTGTTGCGGTAGCTGACGACGAGGGAGGTGTAGCCGAGTTCGGTTGCGGCGAGGACGCCGCGGAGGGTGCCGGCGCGGGTGCTGCCGAGGCCGTGGATGTGGATGGCCCAGGTCGCGAGGTCGCCGTCGATGCGCCAGGCCGGGCATGGTCCTGCGGGGGTCGTGATGGTGATGTCGCGTGTGTGGAGTCCGGCGTCGGCTGGGGTGGCGTAGTAGATGCCGCTCCAGGAGGCGCAATCGCCGGTCTTCGGAGTGAAACCCGATGTGGTGCCCGTGATCCTGCGAGCGACGCGGGTGGGTCCTCGATCGACGGTATCTGTGGCGAGCTGCGCCCAGCCGCCGTGCTCGAACCAGAGATTGTAGATGCCTGGCGCGGCGGCCTGGTCGGTGCGGTCGAGCACGATCAGGTCGCCGTCGTCGGTGTACTCGACGCCTCGAACGGTGAGGTCGAACATTCGTGGGCCGACGGGTGCGGTGAGCCGCCGCGCGATGGCCCACCCGACCCCGGCAACCGCTGCCGCCGCGGCCCCAGCGCCGAGAGCGATGCGGCCTATCACGACTCCCGCTCCTCGACGTAGGGAACGGGCGAGGTCGTCGCGAGGGCACTGTCGCTTCCGACGAGGTGGCTCTCGGCGCGTTCGAGCAGGTCGCGGTCGTCGGTGCTGATGTCGAAGGTGATGCGAGGGTCGATCATCGCGTCGCGGATTTCGACGATCACTCGGTGGAGGTGCCCTTCGGGGTCTTCGCTACTGGCGGCGAGGGGGTCGGCCTGGCTCAGCCCGGGCCGTGCGCGCGTCGCCTGGTGCCAAAGCGACTCCAGCTGCGCTGTGAGGGCGACGGTCTGCCTCTGCCGGGCGCGGTGCTGAGCGCGACGGACGGCAGGCTGGATCGCGAACCCGGCACAGAGGAACACGAAGGTCAGGACGGAGAGCGGATCGTAGGCGGACTGGATAGTGTGCATGAGGTCGAGGTGGCCCGTGGCGTGGGCAACGTCCATGACGATCACGGCGAGGCAGAGCGCGACGCCGAACGCCGACCCCAGGCTCAACAGTGCCGCGGGGAGGTGCTGGATGCCGGTGTTGTGCCGGTACTGCCTTATGGCGAGGACGAGCATCGCCACGACAATGACGAGGCAGTAGGTGAAGTTGATGATCGAGTAGACCGCCGCCGCTGGCTGTGCGCCGAGGTCGATCATAAATCGTGTGGTAGTGGTGCCGCGGTCGATGAGCAGGAACGATGCGGTGATCGCGAGCAGCGCGACGAGCAGGACGGGGATGCTGACGGCGGCTCGGACGAGCCTGGGCCGGTACTCGCCGGTCTTCATGACGCCGCGGCCGAGGAAGAACAGCCCGGTCATCAGGAGCGCGTCCGCGATCAGGGTGGCGAGGTTGGTGCCACCGAGCAGTCGATCGACGGCGCTGTAGGCGGCATCCACGTTGAGCGTCATCGCGATGGCGATGGTGAGGGCGGCGTAGGTGATGCTTCGGTCGGTGCGTTTGCGTCGGAAGATGAGCAGGCTCGCCACGAGCGCCCACATGAGCGTTGCGACGAGCGTCTGGATCATCCGAATATCTCCGAGTATCTGGACTCTGCGAACACCGACCCTCGGATGCCGGCGGCGAGCCGGTCGGCGAGGGACTCGGCGGCGATCTCGGTTTCGCTGTCGAGGTCTTGCCGCCTGAGCAGGCGACCTCTGGTGTACGGCGGGATGTTGGGCAGCAGTACCTCCCCGACTGCACAGCCGTCGCCTTCGCCGTGGCCAAGGATCATGTGGGCGAGCTCGTGGAGCACGAACTGCTGGCGATGCAGCGCGGAGTCGCTGCGGGCGTGAAGCACGACGTCTTCGGCATCGGTGGAGAGCCAGAGCGCGCAGAGGCCGTCGTGGGTGTCGAGGTCTGCGAGTTCGACGACGCGGAGCCTACGGTGCCGCCGGTCTTGGACGGTGTGGAGGAGATCGTCAAGGGCGAAGGTATTGCCGAGCTCAAGGCCCGCGACGGCCGCCGATACGGTCTGTTCGATCTTCACGGTTCGCCCCTTCTCTGTAGGGAGCAGGGACCGGTGGCGGCTCCATCGTGCGGTACCGGTCAGTGCTCGGGCATGTGTGTCATTTCCTCGTCCAGGAACTTGGTGATGGCGTGGAGTGCTTTCGGCGAGATATCGCCGAGGGTGCGGGCAGCGTAGGACTTCACCTTCGCGGCACGCATGGACCGAACCAGGTCGAGCTGCGCAGAGACCTTCTCGGGAGTGGCAGCACCGTCCTCGCCGAGCAGGAACGCGGCGTCCACGTCGAAGAACTCCGCGAGCCCTTCGAAGACGGCGGGGTCTTGGACGTAGCGGTGGCCGTTGACCATGTACGTCCAGCGCGACCGCGACAGGTTGGTGCCTCGTTCTTGGAGGTAGCCGGCGATCTGCGAGTAGGTCGGCTCCGTGCCGGACTCGGCGACGGCGACATCCATCAGGAGCCGCAGACGTTTGGCGAGGTCTTCGGCCGCAGCCTGGCTCTCGTCTTCGGTCATGACGGTGACCCCCTTCCCTTCGCAACGGGCAAGGCATCGATGTAGTCCACCCAGAAGGTGGTTGTGCATGCTCAACCGTACTCGTTGAGCATGCACAAATCAAGGCTTGCGCATGCTCAACGGTCAGTGTTAGAACAGGACTCCGGGGCATTTTGAGCATGCTCAATGTTGCGTCCCGGTCTCGGCTCGGGCTGCCTCAAGGAGGTGAACGATGTCCAGCTCACGGTCTGGGCGCGGGTGTTCGCGCCTACCTGCCAGGTGTACCGCCGCGCGCAGCCGCGTCGCGGCCCGCCGAAGAGGAGGCCGGAGCATGGCATCGAACGAGGACGCCCGCGCGGCGCGAGAGGCGAAGCTCGACGAGCTGCACGAGAAGCTGACCGGCGCGGTCGAGTCGCTGGTCTCGGGTGACGACTGGCGCCAGGCGCTCGCCTTCGCGGCGCGGTTCCGGTCGCGGTCGTTCAACAACACGATGCTGATCTGGGTGCAGCACGAAGCCGCGTTCGAGGCAGGCCGCGTGCCCGAACCCTTCCCCACCCTGGTTGCCGGGTACCGGCAGTGGCAAGGGCTTGGGCGGCAGGTGCTGAAGGGTCAGCCGGGCTACATGATCTTCGCGCCCGTGACGGGCCGGTTCGCCTCATCCAATCCTGCCGATCCGAACTCCTGGCGTCGCTTGGGACCCCGCGAGAAGCACAAGGTCAACGAGGTCGTGCGCTCGCGGATGGTCGGAGCGCGCCCGGCGTACGTGTGGGATGCCTCGCAGACCGACGGCGAACCGCTTCCGGTGCCGCCCGCTCCGACGCTGCTGGAAGGTGAAGCGCCGTCGGGGTTGTGGGAGGGGCTGGCCGGGCAGATTCGCGGCGCGGGGTTCGAGGTGCTGCGGGTGCCGCACGAGGGGATGATCTCCGGCGCGAACGGTATGACCGACTACGAGGCGCGCACGGTCGCGGTGCGGGAGAACATGGACCCTGCCGCGCAGGTCAAGACCCTCGCACACGAGCTGGCGCACGTGGTGATGCACGATCCCGACGACGAGGAAGCGCGGCAGCATCGCGGCATCCGCGAGGTCGAAGCCGAGTCCGTCGCGCTGATGATCGGTGCCGCGCACGGCATGGACACCGCCGGGTACACGATCCCGTACGTCTCGACCTGGGCCGCCCGCGCGGACGGCCAAGAGCCCGTCCAGGTGGTACAGGCCACCGGCGAACGGGTGCGAAAGACCGCGCTGGTGATCCTCGACCAGCTCGACACGCTCCAGGTCGGCGACGGCACCCCGCCCGGCATCGACCGCGACACTCCCAGTCCGCGCACCTCCCGCACGGCAGCGCCGGCGGTGGAGGCGGATCGCCCGCGTGCTGCGCCAGTGCCGGACCTGGCAGGGCGGGGGCTGTGATGCCCGAGCCACTCGATGTTCTGGCCGCGCTCATTCGCGTTGATCGCTCGCCCAACCTGGCGGTTGCGGCACGAAGCCTCGCGGCGGCCGGCGTGCCCGTGTTCCCGTGCGTCGTCGAGGGGAAGCGGCCGCTGACCCGCCGTGGGTTCCTCGACGCGAGCAGCGACCCGGAACAAGTGGCGGCGTGGTGGTCGCGCACACCGAACGCGAACCTCGGCATCCCGACCGGCGCTCCATCGGGCGTTGTCGTCGTCGATGTCGATGCCCACGGCCACCACGACGGCCGGGCGGCGTACCGGCGTGCCACCGATGCGGGGCTCGTCGATGGAGCCGGTCTGCTGGTGCGCACACCCACCGGGGGCGCGCACGTCTACTTCCCAGCAGCGCCGGGCAGGGAGCAGCGGTCGTGGCAGGCCGCCACCGCGGGTATCGATTTCCGGGGCGATGGCGGCTACATCATTGCTCCGCCCTCCCGGCGAATCATCGACAGCCATTCGCGCCGCTATGAGGTCGCCGACATCGCCGCGCACTCGGTCGGCACGGTGGACGCGGCCCGTCTGCGGGACTTCCTCGACCCGCGCACCGTCACCCCACCACGCGCCAGCAGCGGTTCGATGGATGTGGATGCTGAGCGGTTGGCGGCGTGGGTCGCCGGGCGGGGTGAGGGCGAGCGGAACCGAAGCCTGTTCTGGGCCGCCTGCCGCCTTGCCGAGAACGGCGTCTCGCCCGCCGACGCGCTCGATGCGCTGGGGGCTGCGGCCCAGGCGGCGGGTCTGGGCGATCGCGAGATCTCCACGACCGTGCGCTCCGCCTACCGCACCACCCAGCCCCCACCCGAGGCCACGTTCGAGGGCCGGACCCGGGGCGAGGGCCGGTGGTTCGGCCGCTCGGCGGGCGCACCCTCCGCAGCCGTGGGGAGGGTGGGGCTGTGAGGCGTGAATCGGACGGGCGGCGCTGGGCCGCTGTGACTGCTGTCGCGGGGACGGTGTTCATCGCCGCCGGGGCGTTCTGGCTGTCGTTCACCTCGTTGACCGATCTGGCCGCTCGCTCCGGGATCGGTGCGGGGCAGGCGTGGGCGTGGCCGCTGATCGTGGACGGCATCATCGTCGTCGCCACCGTCGCCGTCGTCGCCCTGGCCGGGCATCGCTCGGCCTGGTATCCGTGGACGCTGCTGGTCGGCGGCGCGCTCGTCTCGGTGACGGCAAACTCGATACACGCCGTGGTTGCCGCAGACGCCGACGTGCCGGCGATGCTCGCGGCCTCGGTCGCAGCGGTACCGCCCGTGGTGTTGCTTGCGATCACGCACCTCACGGTGATTCTGACGGGGACTCCTGTGCCTGTGTTGCCCGAACAACTTCAAGTGTTGTCTGTCGGGACCGATCCTGTGGCAGCCGAGTCCGATGGATCCGTAACGTCGCCTGAAGCGGACGGCCATCTGGTTCGGAGGACTCACGCGGCCTCGCTGAAAAACGCGGGGTGGTCGAACAAGAGGATCGCCCACGAGCTTGGTGTGCACCCCTCGACGGTGGGGCGCTGGTTCGCCGTCGCGCACCTGCCTGTCACAGGCGACATCGCCGTGGAGAGAAAAGGGGCCATTCCATGAACAGCACCAATACCCCACGGCAGTTGAGCAGTGCTATTAGCGTTCCGGCTCGTCAGGTATCTGACGAGCCGGAGCGGCATCTCGAACCTGTCGCCTCGGCCTCGGCGCCGGAGGCCGTGCGGGCCGCGCAGGTCGCCCGCGACGACAAGCAGCACGCGCTCGTTCGCGGGCGCGGCGTGGAGTGGGTGCGCCCCACCGACCTCATCGCCCGGCATTCCGCGCACGCGGCCGGGCGGGGTCTCGACTTTCAGGCCGAGCTGGCGCGCCGCACCCGCACCCCGCTCGGTGCAGGCGTTCGTCGTCTCGGGGACAGCGCCCGGCGACTGCCGCCGATCTCAGCGTTCGGGCGCAGCAGCACACCGGCGTCGCAGATGTCCCGCTCCGGGGTCTCGATGAGTTGACGGCGGTGACAGGTCATGGCTGCGACGGCATCGGCATGCAGGACGCGCTCGTGGGAGCGAGTGCGCACCTGCCTGCCAGGAGGTGCCGACACCATGACCACACCAACCCGCACCAGCACCGAGCAGCCGACGGCCTACGGGGCTGAGGACTTCACCACCGGCGAGGGCCTGCGCGCCCTGCTCAACCGCCTCTACGAGGGCGGCGAGGACGCCTGGGTTCACGACCCGGTAGCCCGCGACCTGATGGAGTTCGCCGCCGACAAGTACCGCGCTCTCGCGAGGAAGCACAAGCTCGACACCTGGGAAGCGGTCACGGCGGCGTTCGACGCGATGCAGTACCGCTCGACCCGCGAGGCCAACGATCCGTGGGCGATCATCACCCACGCCGTGCGGATCACCTGCGTCTACGAGGAACGCGCCCAAGGGCTGCTCTGCTCGGTGCACCAGGCCCGCCGCGCGCACGTCTCGGCGTTCCACGACCCCGAACGATTCTCCGAACGCGACACCGCGCTGGCCGACTACCATCCCGCGTTCCACACCACCGACCTGCGTCCCAGCGACCTCGAACCGGAACCGCGCGACAGTCTCGGGTCGGCGCAGGCATGCATGTCCGCTGGATCGGCGGCCGAGGACGCCATCGCAATGCTGTGCCTGCTCGACTGGCCCACCGACACAGCACGGGCCGCGGTCGAGCACATCTGCGGCGCGTTGATGAAGGCCGGCACCCGCCAGTCCGCCTACGAGGCGCTGCGCCGCGACCGGCACGCACGGGCACTGCTCGACCTGCCGCGCCGCTCCTGGGCCGCGCTCCTGAAAGCGCTACTCGGGAACCCACACCCGGCCTACGTCGCCACCAGCAGTGGTCGCGGCGTCCTGCTCCGGCTGCTGCTCGGCGAGACCCTCGATCTGCTGCTCCGCGATGACGATCTGATCCTCGCGCTCGCACTGGCCGCCCCGAGCGGCGGAGGCGGTGAGCCATCGTGACCGAGCCACAGATCGGCAGCATCCAACTCGACCGCACCGTCGAGTCGATCCTCGTCGGCACCCGGCACCGCGCCGACCTCGGCGACATCGACGCCCTCGCCGCCTCCATCGGGCGCGACGGACTGCTGCAACCGCTCACGATCACCATCGACGGCGTGCTGGTGTGCGGGGCACGACGCCTGGCCGCGATCAAGAACCTCGGCTGGCGCACCGTCAACGTGTGGGTTCGCAGCGGCCTGTCCGACCGGCTCGGGCAGCTCCTCGCCGAGCAGGACGACAACATGCTCCACAAGCCCTACACCCAGCTCGAAGCCGCCGGCCTCTACCGCGAGATCAAGCAGGTCATGGCCGAAGACGCCGCCCGACGCAAGTCCGCTACGCAGTTCAGCAGCGACAACCAGCCGGGAAACGACGGTGGTGCAAACTATGCACCACCGTCGAGCGGGCCGCTCGGGAAGGCTCGGGAGCAGGCGGCGGCGATGATTCCCGGCGGTGCCTCGCACACGACGCTGGAGAAGATCGGCTACCTCGAAGACATCGCCAACAACCCCGCTCAGCCAGAGACGTTGCGCGCCGAGGCCGCGGCCGGGCTGGAAAGGATCGAGGCCGGCGACCCGGTGCATCCGATCTACCAAGCGATCCGCGATGCCGACACCACCGCGCGGGAGCGGCGAGAGGCAGAGATGCACGCCCGTGCCGAAGCCGCCGTTGCCCAGGCGAAGTCGATCAAGAAGGGCAAGCGCACCGCACCGCGTCCGTTGCCGCTCGTCACGGGCGACGGGCAACCCGTCCGCTACCCGCTCCGGGCATTCATCCAGACCTGGGGCGAACTGACCAACTGGTGGACCCACTACGACGCCGGCGCGCTCGCCGCCGAGCTGACCGATGAGCAGTTCGAGAACTTCCTCGCCACCACCGACGGCACAGTCCGGTTCGCCGATGCGCTCCGAGCCGCCCGCGAAGGCACGGCGGAGCGGCCACGACTCCGCGCGCTATGACCGTTGGCGTGGGTGTCGGGTGTGCACCTGCTCGGCATGAGCCCTGCACCCACTTATCCCCGGAACCGCCGCCGACTCGTCGCCCTCATCGCCGCCGGCATCGTCCTGCTGCTCCTGGCCGGCGTCGGCGTCTACGGACTCCTCACCGGCCCCCGCAGCAGCACCAGCCCCGATCCCGGCCCGGAGTCCGGCCCGGTCACGGCGACACCGCCGACCGTGGCCCCGAGCACACCGCAGCCACCGCGGGTTCCAGCGGTTCCGCGTTCGGCCGATCCCGAGACCTTCGCTCAGGGTGTCGTGTCCACTCTGTTCGCGTGGAACACGGCCTCGGGGCTGTGGCCGCTGGACTACACGTCGGCGATCCTCACGGTCGGTGACCCCAGCGGAGACGAACAGGCCGGGCTGGCCTCCGACGTGGCCGCGTACCTGCCGACCCGGGACGCCTGGATCGAGCTGCGGCAGTACGCCACCCGTCAGCACCTCACCATCGACACCGCGTACGTCCCGGACGCCTGGGCCGACGCGGTAGCGCAGGCCCAGCCGGGACAGCTCGCGGCAGGAACGACAGCGATCACGATCGAGGGCACCCGGCAGCGTGCCGGGGTCTGGAACGGGCAGCCGGTGACCAGCGAGCATCCGGTCGCGTTCACCGTGTTCGTCGTCTGCGCACCGACCTACCCGACCTGCCACCTGCTGCGGCTGTCCCAGCTCGACAACCCGCTGCGCTGAAGGGGTTGGCATCCGTGTTCCGCAAAGCCGCCATCGCAGCCCTGGCGCTGCTGTTCCTCGCCCCCACCGCAGCACTCCTCGGGATCGGGGCGCTGATGAACCCCGCTGCCGCCTACTGCGCCACCCCCGCCGGGACCGTGAATCTCGGCCCGATCCCGGACTCGCTCACCGTGACCACCGCGAACGGCGAGACCTTCACACTGAACCGTCAACAGCTCACGCACGCAGCCACGATCATCGCCGTCGGCAACGGCATCACCGACGTCGGCAGGCCGGGAATCAAGATCGCGCTGATGGCCGCGCTCACCGAGTCCACGCTGCGGATGCTCACCAACACGAGCGCCTACCCCGAGTCGGCGAACTACCCCAACGACGGCAACGGCGGCGACCACGACTCCCTCGGACTATTCCAGATGCGCCCCCAATCAGGATGGGGCACCGTCGCAGAACTGATGGACCCGAACTATCAGGCGCGAGCGTTCTTCGGCGGGCCGACCGGACCGAACTACCCCTCACCGCGCGGCCTGCTCGACATCCCCGGCTGGCAACAGATGGACCCCGGCGAAGCCGCCCAAGCCGTCGAAGTGTCCGCCTACCCCGACCGCTACCGCAACTACGCGCCCGTCGCCGACAGCATCCTCGCCGCCCTCACCAGAGGTGGCAGTGCTGCTGGTGGCGTGGGCGGCCCGGCAGTCTCGTCGTCGCGGGTGGTGTTCCCGCTGCCCGAGGGCACCTGGGTGCTGACTTCGCCGTTCGGGATGCGGGTGCACCCGATCACGGGCGAGCGGAAGATGCGTACCGGAACCGACTTCGCCGCGCCCGATGGCACGCCGATCCTCGCCGCCGCGGATGGCACCGTGACCGTCGCGGAGTTCTCTAGCGGGTACGGCGGTCTCATCGTCATCGAGCACACCATCGACGGCCAGACTGTCGCGACCGCGTACGCGCACATGTGGCAGAGCGGCATCCACGTCCGCCGCGGAGACCGGGTGAACGCAGGGCAGCACATCGGCGATGTTGGTTCCTCGGGCATGAGCACCGGGGCGCATCTGCACTTCGAGGTCCAGCCCGGCGGCACGAACGGTGAGGCCATCGACGCCGCAGCCTGGCTCAACGAGCACGGGGCCGCGAACCTGCCGATGGCGACCAGCGGATCACCCGCCGCCTGCAACAACGCCACCGCCGGTGCGCCGACCGGTGTCGATGGAGACCCCGACCGGCTCGTCGACGATCCCACCAGCTCGGGCAAGATCACCGCCCGCATGCTGCACCTCTACCAGCAGACCCTCGCCGCGTTCCCCGACACCGGCTGGGGCTGCTACTCACCGCGCCCCGGCACCAAGTCCGAGCATCCACTCGGCAGGGCATGTGACATCACCTTCGGCAACCGGATCGGCCAGCGGCCTACCCCGGCGCAGCTCGACGCCGGCTGGGAGGTCACCAACTGGATGAAGGACAACGCCGACGTGCTCGGCGTCGAGTACCTCATCTGGCAAGGCCAAATCTGGTCCATCACCCGCGACGCCCAGGGCTGGCGACCCTACAACGGCGGCGGCATGCACGACCCCGCCTCCATCACCGGAGGCCACTACGACCACCTCCACGTCACCGTCAGGCCGAACTAGCAATTATTACATTAGATGTAATCGACCAGGGCCGGGATCGTGCGGATTCCCTGGTCAGGCAAGGGTATCAGTGGGCGACAGTTGGGCGCTGCGAAGCGGCTCGTGACCGGGGGAAACGCGCCACTGCTTACATTAGATGTTCTTTTCTTACATTAGATGTAAGACTATCGGGGTGGACTTCGAGGACGGGAACCGGCCTGGATCGGTGACGGCGCTGCGGCCGGGCAACGTGTCGTTGCTGCGCCCGGTGGAGCAGGTCTTCGATGACATGCTGGCCGGCTGGTCGGCGCAGCAGTCCTCGCGGATGCTGAATGCGAAGACGATCAGGGCGCGACTGGCGCAGGTGCGCCGGTTCGCCGGGTTCTGCGGGAGCCTGCCGTGGGAGTGGACTCCTGCCGACATCGAGGAGTGGACGACCGAGCTGGTCTCCGGCGACAAGCCCTGCTCGCACGGCACGATCCGCTCTTATCAGAACGCGGTCGCGTTGTTCTGCGACTTCCTCACCGACCGTCGTTACGGGTGGGTGGAGCGGTGCGAGGAGCTGTTCGGCACCCACCCGGTGCAGGTCTGCCACGAGTGGAACACCGCGATCCACACGGGCGATCACGAGGCACGCCCGACGGTGCGACCTCTGTCGCGGATCGAGGTGCAAACCTTCTTCGACTATGCCGACGATCGCGTCGACCAGGCCCGCACACGCGGGAAGAAGGGCTGGAAGTCGGTATTCCGCGACGCGACGCTGTTCAAGATGATCTACGCCTTCGGGCTGCGTCGTCGTGAGGTCGGGATGCTGGACCTTCATGACTTCACCCGCAACCCGACCGCGACCGAGTTCGGCCGGTTCGGGGTCTGCAACGTCCGGTGGGGCAAAGCCAGCCGTGGCTCTCAACCCCGGCGTCGCGCGGTGCTGGCGGTGTTCGACTGGACCCGCCCGGTGATTGAGGAATACGTCACCGAGGTGCTGCCCCTGTTCGACACGGCCGGCAGCGGGATGCTCTGGCCGACCGAGCGACAATCCAGGGTCAGCGGGAGCTACATCGGGCTACGGTTCGCCGAGTACCGCGACGAGCTCGGCTTCGACCCCGCCCTGCACCCGCACTGCCTGCGGCACTCCTATGTGACGCATCTGATCGAGGACGGCTTCGACCCGCTGTTCGTGCAGCAGCAGGTCGGGCACCGCTGGGGATCGACCACCGCCCTCTACACCGGCGTCTCCGGCGACTACCGGAACCGCACCCTGCGCCGCGCTCTGGACGCGGCGTTCACTCCACCATCGGCGATCGAGGAAGGCTGACCATCATGACGAAGACCGTGGCCTATCGCTGGCACGTCCGCAAGGTGATGAACGAGCACGGCATGCAGTCCACCACCGACCTGGTGCCGCTGCTGGCCGAACGAGGCGTGGTGATGACCTCCACGCAGGTCTACCGGATCGTGACCGGGCAGCCCGAGCGGTTGAACATGCGGTTCCTGGCCGCGCTCTGCGACATCTTCGATGTCACACCGAACGACCTGATCGAGCCCTACGTCGCGACCAACTCCCGGCGCGGCCGCAAGACCGGCACCACCGGGGCGGCCACGCCGTCGAAGCCGAGCAAGAACCGTCCGACTCGCGCGGTCATCAGACCGGCCGGGGACTGATCGACTGAATGGCGAGCACGATCGTCCGCGGTACCTGTTTCCGCTGCGGACGGGACAAGAACCTGCGCTGGAACCACATCCTGGATCGGGGCGAATGCCGAGCCTGCCGCGCGCAGCGCTCACCCGAGGAGGTCTGCACGGGCTGCGGCAGGACGCGACGAGTCAACGCCCGCACCGACGATGGCGGCGCGATCTGCGTGACCTGCTACGCCCGCACTCGCACCGCCGAGGACGCCTGCGACGAATGCGGCACTCTCGGCCCACTGGCTACTCGGGCCGGCGGGAAGCGCGCGGGATCGCGGAACCTCTGCCCGCGTTGCTACCGCAACCCGAAGCGGGTCTGCTGCGTCTGCGGCCGGCTCAAACGGATCGCGTTGAAAGCCACCGCGACGACGCCGGATATCTGCCCGACCTGCTACCAGGCGCCGGTGATCGACTGCTCGATCTGCGGGTGGCAGGCCCTCGGCCGCCGCACCACCAATCATGGCCGTCCCCGCTGCTTCGCCTGCCAAGCCGCCCAGCAGATCGACGCCGCACTCACCGGCCCAGGCGGGACGATCCGCCCCGAGCTCAAAGGCGTCCGCGACGCGCTGACCGAGCTTCGCCAACCCCGGTCGCTGCTGAGCAACTGGCGGGGTCTTGCAAGCCTGCGCCTGCTCACCGACATCGCCGCCGGCCGGCTCGACCTGTCCCACGATGCTCTCGATGCCCAGCCGCAGGTCTTCTCGGTCAACTACCTGCGCGCCATGCTCGTCGCCGCCGAGGCGCTCCCGCCACGCGATGAGAACGCCACCAGGCTGCACCGCTACGTCACCGAAACCGTCGCCGGCATCACCGATCCCGAGCTACGCGGAGTGCTGACACGCTACGCCCGCTGGCACGTCGCCGGCCGCGCCAAGACCAACCGCCACGGTCGCATCAGCGCGCACGTCGCGGCCCGCTGCCGGGGCGACATTCAGACCGCCAAGAGCTTCCTCGACCACCTCACCGCCTACGGCCATGACCTCGACGATTGCCCGCAAGCCTGCATCGATGCCTGGCTCGGCGGCCCCAGTCGGAGCGCCCGTCTGAGCTTCATCCGCTGGCTCAAACGAGGCGGCTACCTACCCCGAGTACGACTGCCGGAGCCCATCGCGCCGAAGGACCCAGGCCACGACGCTGATCCTGACGAACAACTCGCCCTGGCCCGACGGCTCCTGCACGACCCCGACTCCGCCAGCATCGAGGACCGCGCCGCAGCCTGCCTGATCCTGCTCTACGCCCAACCCGCCGCGAAGATCGCCGCCCTAACCACCAGCGACATCAAGGTCAGCGACGGCGACACCTACCTCGCCCTCGGCCCCGAGCCACTGCTGCTCATCCCGCCGCTCGACGCCCTGGTCACCGCGCTGCCGGTCGCCAAGCCCTTCGGCACGGCAAGCACCCTCTCCGATCCCCGCTGGCTGTTCACCGGGAAGAACGCCGGCACCCACCTGCACCCCACGTCGCTCATGGCGCGCATGAACCGGCTCGGGATCATCACCCGCGCCAGCCGCAACACCGCCCTGCTGCACCTGGCATCCACGACCCCGCCCGCCGTGTTCGCCTCCCTCACCGGCATCAGCATCGGCACCGCCACCCGCTGGGCCGAACTCACCGGCTCCGCCTGGAACAACTACGCCGGCGCGCGCCGCTGACGCTGAGCAGCCTGGCGCGCTCGGGGAGGGCCACCAGCCCGAACCATCAAGAGGGCGGAGGGTTACAGGTCTCGAATGTCCTCGACACCCTGATCGCCAATCTCGAAGATCGCCACCTCGGGGTTCGTGTCAACGAGGTACCTGTTCAGCAGGTCGCTGACTCGATCGATGGTCTGCGTTGCGTCGTCGATGGAGTCGTAGAGCTTCCGATACAGCTCGGGGCTGTCCCAGCCGGGGATGCCCTTCCATCCGCCGTGGTCGAACAGCAACCGGTGGACCAGATAGTTCCGCGCCTCGACAAGGGTGCGGTACTCGGCTTGGAGATGGTCTGGAAGCTGAGGCTCCACGGCCTTTGCTTTCGCCCCCAGCGTGCTCCGCTCGCGAGGGGGCTTGCCCAGCAGCACCTGGTGGATCGTCTCTGCGGCGGCTTCGGCGACCTGGCAACGGGCGATCGCTCTGCCGAGCAGCAGGTACAGCAACTGCTGAGCGTCCTCCGGGTTACCGGGAACGGGGACCTCCTGTGCCAACAGACCACCTCTCAGATCAGCGTCGCGCATGGCACCAGATGCTTGCGATCCCTCCTCGCCCGACGACCTCAGCCTACCGTCGCCGACCCCCATGGGTTCTGCCGCGCACCTCGTGGCATGGACATTTCAACCGCTTCGAATAATTGCTAGCGCCGGTTTAACCCCACCCCGACCAACCTCGTCCAGCCCTAGTTAAGGAGTCCGTTCATGCAGCAGCAACGCCGCCACAACCCCTACCCGCTCACCTGGGAGATCCCCCTCGCCGTCCTCTTGGGCGTGGTCCTGGTGCTGTTCTACGGCCTGCACGCCGGTCGCGGGCTCGCGATCTGGCTGGCCGGGTACGGCTGGCACTGGCCGACCCCGACCGCCCTGGTTTCCAGCATCCCCGGCGTGGTGGCCGGTGACCCGCACGCCGGGCTGGCCGACGGCGCCCTACCCGCCGGGGCGACCGCCCCGGTGTTGGTGTGCATCATCGTCGCCGAACTCGTCCTGCTGGCCGGGATCACCCTCCTCACCGTGTGGGGGTGGGCGCGGTGGGGGCCGGGCCGCATCCTCGGCATGGCCACCCCCACCCAAGTCGAACACGTCCTCGGCGTGAGCCGCCTGCGCAAGGTCCGCCACGTCATCCGCCCCGACCTGTACCCCAAGAAGCGAGCACTCCGATGAGCATGATCACCCACCATGAAGCCAAGCCACGCCGCGTCCGGTTCGACCCCCACCACGTGGGGTGGCGGATCGGCCGCGCCCACCACCCGCGTGCCGGGGACCTGTGGTGCCCGTGGGACCGCACCTGCGGGGTGATCGGCCCCCAGGGCTCGGGCAAGACCCTCGACATCCTCGTCCCCGCCCTGCTCACCGCCCCCGGTGCAGCGTTGGTGACCCTCACCAAACCGGCCGACCTGCTGCTGTCGTGGCAGGCCCGCACCCGCGACGGCCGGCCCTGCCACGTCCTGGACCCGTTCGGCGCCGTCCCGGGCCTGCCTGAACTGGTGTGGAACCCGATCGACGGGTGCGTCGACCCGCTGGTGGCGGAACGCCGGGCGAAGGCGTTCACCGCCGGCACCGTCAAGGCCGGCGCCTCCGGCAGCGGTGATGCCGCAGCCCGGTTCTACGCTGCTGAGGCCGCCAAGGTGCTGCAGGGCTACTTCCACGCCGCCGCGCTCACCGGGCAGACCCTCGACGTCGTCCTGCGCTGGGTCGCGAACCCGCTGGCCACTCAGGAACCCGCCGAGATCCTGCGCGAGCACCCCGACGCCGCCCCGTTCTGGCACGGCCTGCTCACCGGCGCGCTCACCGGCGACGACCGCACCGCCGGGAACACGATCACCACCGTCCAGCAAGCGTTGACCTTGTTCTTCCAGCCAGACATCCGCCGTCGCTGCATGCCACGTCCGGGGCATCCGGCCACCGACATCGCCGACATCATCCGGCGCGGGGGCACCATCTACCTGCTGGGACGCGAGGACCCCTACGCCAGCGCCAGCCCGCTGATGACCGCCCTGGCCGAACACGTCCTCGACACCGCCCTCGCCCTCGCCACGGCCAGCGAGCACAACAAGCTGTGCCCGCCGATGCTGGCCTGCCTCGATGAGTTGCCCTCGACCGCACCCCTGCCCACCCTCCGCATCCGGATGGCCAACGAACGAGCGTTGGGCATCTCGTTCATCTGGGCTGCACAGACGTGGCGGCAGCTCGCCGCCCTGTACGGCGAGCAGGAAGCCCGCGCCTTGCTCGGCCTGACCAACGTGCTGGTCATGTTCGGCGGCAGCAAGGACGGCGGGTTCAACCGGGAGATCTCCGAACTCGTCGGCAGCGTCCGCGTCGCCCGCACCACCTGGCAGACCGGCGGCAAGGGTGGACGCAGCGTCAGCGGGGAGGACATGGCCATCCTCAAACCCGAGGAAGTCCGGCAGATCCCCACCAAGCAGGCCCTCGTCGTCCCCGAGAACGCACCCCCGATCATCGCCAAGCTGTCGCGCTGCATCGAGGGCAAGACCGGACGCCAACTGTTGGCCGAACTCGCCGCCACCCGCACCATCGTCGAGCGTGCGCGTGCTGACGAGGTCTCCATCGAGGCCCGCCAACTCGCCGCCCTGGCCAACGCCCGCCGGCACGCACTCACCGAGGCGGCCGACCACGATGGATAGGACACCGGACAAGTCGCTGGTGTGGACGTTCCCCACCCCCAACACCCCACTGTTGGCCGTCGCCTACCGCGACCTCTACCTCGCCGCAGAGGGCACCGCCCAGCAGAAGGAGATGCTCGGCGACCCGGCCCTGCTCCCGCGCCCGTGGGACCCGGCCACCTGCCAGGACCCGCTCCTACGCCAGGAAGTGTGGGACTGGCTGGAAGAGTTCGTGGTCTGGTTCAACCGCGACTACGTGTGGGACCCCAACGCCGGCATGATCCGTCCTCGCCGGAATCATCACGCTGCTACGCGACCAGTTATGCGACACGCCCTAGGCGCGCACGTGGGAGGACGACCAGCTCCGGCTCTGCCCCGTCTTGGTTGGTCTTAGATCGAGGGATCCGCAGAAGCAGTCCCGAGGGTCGGGCTGGAAGTCCTCGACGGTGGCGGCCGCGATCTCGCTGCGCCGGAGTGCGCCGACGAAGACGACCATCAGCAGGGCACGGTCGCGGGCGCCAGTCAGACTGGGTTCTCGGCGTCCGGATGCCGTGGTGTCGGTGGTGGGGCAGGCGGTCAGCACGTCGAACAGCAGTGGTGGCTTCAGGGGCGTGGCGCGTCAGAGTCGGCGGCTGTGCTCCCGGCGGATGCCAGCTAGGACGTAGCGCACATCGGTGGCTGTGGGGTCGGGGAGGCCAGCGGCGGCGTGGTTAGTGCCTGAGTGCGTTCCCGGATTCCTCAGGGATTGTGCAGCACTGCACAACGGTTGTATAGTGGTACACAGATAGCTAGCCGCCAACCCGGGAGGACCGACAGCATGACCATGCAGCCCTACGAGCTCGGCGACACCGAGCTGACCGGGGACCAGCGCGAGGCCTTCGAGCGGATGATCGACATGATCGCCGCCCGCTACCCGGGCCGGGGCCACGGACAGCATCCCGACGAGGAGATGATGGGGGAAGCCATGAGTGGCGCGCTCATGGTGCTAGTGGGGGACGCCACGCTGGAGGGTCTCGCGCAGGAGTGGTCGCGGGCGCGCGTGGCTGAGCGGGAGGCCATGGGTCGGCTGACGGGGGCGGTCATCGCTACTGCGGATGCTGGGGTTGCGGAGACGGTGATCGCCGAGCGAACGGGCCTGAATCGCCGCTCGGTGCGGCTGGCTTTGGGGAAGTGAGCCCCGCGCGACACCCCGCCCTTTTGCGGGAAAGGGCCCATTCTGAACAAGCACAGAAATACCTGATGACCGACCTGTGGACCTCGGCCCGGAGTCGTGCCGGGTGTCATATGGAAGCGGACGTTCTGCCTACTGTCTCCTGGACGACGCGGACGGCTTGGCGTCAGCTCGCAGGCCACCCGGACGAGGGCGTGACGCCGGCGCAATGAGCGGCTGTCCGGTCAGCGTCCACAGCGGAGGAGCGGGTGTCACGGTCTTGCCCTCACCGCCCCGATTGGTGCGTTTCCCTGGGGAGGGTGAGTCGCAGGGTGGCGCCGGTGCCCTCCCCGTCGCTGGTGGCGGTGAGGCTGCCCCCGTGGGCTTCGGCGAGTGCTTTGGCGATGGTGAGCCCGATGCCGGATCCGCCCTTGTCGGCCTCCCTGGCGGCGTCGCCGCGGTAGAAGCGCTCGAAGATGTGCGCGAGTTGTTCGGCGGTCATGCCTTGGCCTGTGTCGGCGACGCTGATGGTCACGGCGTCCGGGGTCGAGGTTGACGTCACGTCGACTCGTCTCCCCTGGGGGGTGTGTCGGAGGGCGTTGGTGAGCAGGTTGCCGAGGATCTGGGCGACGCGCTGGGGGTCGGCTCGGACCGGCACGTCGTCGACTCGGACGGTGAGGGTGACGCCTTTGGTGTCGTAGGCGTGCCTGGCCTGACGGATCGCCGGCTCGACCAAATCGGTGAGCGGTTGCACGCTGGTCTGGAGTTCGATGCGTCCTTCTTCGGCTCGGGACACCTCGTCGAGGTCGCGGGCGAGCCGAGTGAGGCGTTGGGCTTGTTGCTCGACGACGGCTTGGGTGTTGTCGTCCCAGGTGAGGACACCGTCGGCGATCCCTTCGAGGTGGGCGTTGAGGGTGGCGATGGGGGTACGCATTTCGTGGGCCAGGTCGGACAGGAGGCGCCGGCGGGTGTTCTCGACGTCGCCGAGGCGGTCGGCCATGGTGTTGAACGTGTCGCCCAGGGTGCTCAACTCGGGGCCGCCGCCCGTGACGGTGACCCGGGCGTCGTAGTCGCCACGGCTGAGCCGGCCGGCCGCCTGGGTCAGGAGCTCGACGGGATGGCCGATGCGGCGGGTCAGGTACCACGAGATCCCGAGGGAGGCGGCGAGCGCGACCAGCAGCCCGACGGTGAGGGAGATCATGCTGGCGTCGGCGAAGGCGCGTTCGATGTGGACGATCTCGGGAGAGTCGGGCGGGTGGCCCGTGTCCAGGAGGTGGGCGTGGAACAGCGGTGGCCCGATGATCGCGGCGGTCAGGCCGGCGCTGGCCACGATGGCGAACAGGACGATGGCTTGGGCGACGAACAGCTTGGTGCCGAGCCGCCACGCTGCGATCGCCTCAAGCAGGCGGGTCACCCTCGTCCCATCCGGTAGCCGACGCCGCGGATGGTGGTGATGTAGCGCGGTTCGGTCGGGTCGTCGTCGAGTTTCTTGCGGAGGTTGGCGACGTGGACGTCCACGACGTGTTCGTCGCCGACCCACGCGGTGTCCCACACGGCGTCGATCAGTTGGCGGCGGCTGAGCGCCAAGCGGGGTTGGGCGGACAGGACGTCGAGGATGTCGAACTCGGTGCGGGTGAGGGCGACGGGGTGGTCGCCGATCCACACTTCGTGGCCGGCGGCGTCGATGCGCAGGTCGCCGAACACACGCTGATCCTCCACCGCGGGGGCGGCGGCGGGTGGGCGGCGGGGGCGCCGCAGCACGGTCTGGACGCGGGCGACGAGTTCGCGGTTGCTGAACGGCTTGGTGAGGTAGTCGTCGGCCCCCACGGACAATCCGATGAGCCGGTCGACCTCGTCGCCGCGAGCAGTCAGGATCAGGATGTAGCAGTCGGAAAAGGTGCGGATCTGGCGGCACACCTCGATGCCGTCGAGGCCGGGCAGCCCGAGGTCGAGCACGATGACGTCGGGGTCCTCGGCCCTGGCCTGGTCGAGGGCCTCGGGGCCGGTGTGGGCCTGGCTGACCTGGTGGCCCGCGCGGGTGAGGTAGGACGCGATGACGGCGGCGAGTGCGCGTTCGTCATCGACGACCAGCACCTTGGTCGGCAGTGCACCTTCGCTGTTCATGTCAGCCAGTATGGCCGCGGCCGGCGCGCCGGCGGTCGGCGGGGCCGGGCTCTCGCGCGGGTCTTGATGCGATCTTGAGAAGGTCCCGGTCGGACGATGTGGCAGCGCCGGGCGCTGTGTCCAGCCGGTGTTCGAGCCAGCGCTGGAGGGACGCCGTTCTCTCGACCGCGCCGTGGAACCGTACGGCGCCTCCTATCGGGGAGGGACTTCGAGGCGGGATTGCGACCCCTTCGATTTGCGATTGGGTGCCGAGCGCGGCTGGGGTGTCAGGCGGGACCTGCATGGACGAGTGAGGTGAACGCCGTGCAGCTGGTTGATGGCCGCATCGGTAGGCGGGTGGGCTCGACGAGCTTGTCGACGGCCGACAAGGCCGTCGCAGCCTCGCCCAGCCGGCGTTGGCAGGGTTCGCTGGGCGACATCACCAGGTGGTCCGATCTTGACCGAACCTGAACCTGCGCCATACGGCGGCGCCACAGCAGGCGGCCACAGTGGCAGGAGGCTAGGAGAGGGGAGCGCTATGGGCTGGGAGATGTGGGTCCTCATGCTCATCGGCATGGCCGGCTTCTGGGCAGTGGTCCTGTTGGGCATCCGGGCGCTGTTCCTGGCGGGCGGAAACACGCCTGAGCAGGAATTCCGCGAGGCATCCGAGAACGAGGCGACTCCCGGGCGCTCGCAGCCTCGGGCTTTGGCCGAGCCGCCGGCCCGGACCGACTCCTCCTCAACGTCTCGAATAGCACCCATCGAAAGGCACCCATGACTGGCATGTCCCGACGCACGCTCCTGCTCGGTGGACTCGGCCTCGGCGCCGCCGCCCTGACCGGCTGCACCACCGCGCCGGCCGCCGGCCCCGTCCCCTCCGCGTCTGGCCCGATGCCGACGCTCCCGCCGGCCACCCCGAGACCCGGGCAACGGATCGTCGAGCAGGTCTTGACCGCCAAGCCTGTGACCCTCGACCTCGGCGGACCCACCGTCCCTACCTGGGCCTACGGCGACACCGCGCCCGGTCCGCTCGTGAGGGCTACCGCGGGTGACTTCCTCCGGATACGTCTTGACAACCAGTTGCCCGCGGACACCACCATCCACTGGCACGGGATCCGGCTGCACAACAAGGCCGACGGTGTCCCCGGCATGACGCAGGACCCGGTCCCGGCCGGCGGGTCGTTCACCTACGAGTTCACCGCTCCGGATCCCGGCACGTACTTCTTCCACCCGCACGTCGGCGTCCAGCTCGACCGCGGCCTGTACGCCCCCCTGATCGTCGACGACCCGAACGAGGCGGGCTCCTACGACGCCGAGTGGGTGGTCGTGCTGGACGACTGGGTCGACGGCACCGGACGTACCCCCGACGATGTCCTGGCGAAGCTGATCGCCGACGGGGGCCCTGCCCCGAGCGGGGGCATGGGCGGGATGGGTGGGATGGGTGGCATGGACCACGGCGGTCACGGTGGCGGCAACGCTCTGCAGCCGTGGGGGGATGCCGGCGACGTGACGTACCCCTACTTCCTGATCAACGGGCGCGTCCCCACCGCACCCGCCACGTTCGAGGCCAGGCCGGGCCAGCGCGTGCGGATCCGGCTCATCAATGCGGCGTCCGACACGATCTTCACGGTCGCGCTCGGCGGCCACCGACTGACGGTGACCCACGGCGACGGCTTCCCCGTGGAACCGCGGGAGGTCGACGCCCTCTACCTCGGCATGGGCGAGCGCTACGACGCCCTCGTCACCCTCGACGACGGCGTGTTCCCCCTGGTGGCTCGTCCGTTCGGCAAGACCGAGGGCGGCCAGGGCCTGGCCCTGGTCCGGACGGGATCGGGTCAGGCCCCCGGCCCCGACGTGTCGCCCGCCGAACTGGCCAGGCGGATCCTGCTGGCCACCGACCTGCGTCCCCACGAGTCGGTGAGGCTGCCTTCACGATCGCCGGACGCCACCGCGCAGATCTCGTTGGAGGGGTCGATGAGCCCGTACCGGTGGGGCATCAACGGGGCCCCGTTCGGGCAGAACCAGCCGCTCACCGTGCGTGAGGGGCAACGGCTGCGGCTCAACGTGATGAACATGACGATGATGACCCACCCCCTGCATCTGCACGGGCACACGTTCGCGCTGCCGACAGGGCTACGGAAGGACACGGTGCTTCTGGCGCCGATGCAGTCGATGGCGCTCGAGCTGGACGCCGACAACGTCGGCGACTGGATGGTCCACTGCCACAACATCTACCACGCCGAGGCGGGCATGATGATCGGCCTGCTCTACCGCGGCTGATCCGGATCGTTGACGCGACCTTGACGGTTCCCACAACCAGACCCGACCTTCGTCGACCAGCCTTGCTGGTGTAACGATCCGACCAACGCCAAGGAGCCCCTGCCATGAATCACGACCACACCGACCATCGCGCCATCCCGCCGGCCGGCAGCGACCCGTACGACCGGTTCGCCGCCGACCCGTTCGCGCCGACCACCCCGGCACCGCCCGTTGGGCAGCCGGCCCCTACGGCCCAGCCCGTGCGGCACCGGTGGTGGATGCACCTGCTGATGTGCGCCCCGATGCTGGCCGTCGTCGGATTCCTCGTCGCCACCGGGGCGGCCGGGTTCGGCGCCATCGGCTACGCCGTACTGTGCATGGCGATGATGGGCGCGATGATGCTGTTCATGAACCAGGGCTCCGCTGGCGGCCACAAGCATTGACCCCGGCACCCCCACGCCCGTCCGCCCTGACAGGAGAATGTGATGAACCTGAACTCCACCGCCGAGTCGGTCGTGCTGCACGTGGGTGGCCTGCACTGGGCCACCACCGCCCACGGCGTCGAACAGACCCTCCTGACCCGGCCAGGCGTGCTGGCGGTCGACGCGAACGCGATCTCCCAGACGGCGACCGTCACGTTCGACCCGACGCGGACCGACGTCGCCGAACTTCAGGGCTGGGTGCGCGAGTGTGGCTACCACTGTGCCGGCGAGTCACAGCCCACCCACGTGTGCGTTCCCCGCATCGAACCGCCAGGTCATCCCGGCGGGCACGCAGCCCCGGACGCCCACGCGCGGCACGGCGGCCCCGGAACCACGGTGCCGCACGGTCATGGGGGGCACGACCAGGCGGCGAGCCACGCCGCGGGGGTGGTGATCTCGCCGCATGACGCGATGGGTCATGGCGGTCATGGGGGGATGTCGATGGACGCCATGGTCGCCGACATGCGCAACCGGTTCCTGGTCGCGGCGGTGCTGTCGGTGCCGATCACGTTGTTCTCCCCGATGGGACGCGACATGCTCGGCTTCGGGCTGCCGGCGCCGTTCGGGTTGCGGGACGAGGTGTTCGCCCTGGTGTTGTCGCTGCCGGTGGTGTTCTACGCGGGCTGGATCTTCTTCGACGGGGCTTTCCGCGCCCTGCGGAACCGGACGCTGGACATGATGGTGCTGGTCGCGATCGCGATCGGCGCCGGGTGGCTGTACAGCCTGTACGTCACGCTCACCGGTGGTGGCGAGGTGTTCTTCGAGGCGGCCGCGGTGCTGACCACGTTCGTCTTGTTGGGGCACTGGTTCGAGATGCGGGCCCGCGGCGGCGCGAACGACGCCATCCGGGCGTTGCTGGACCTGGCGCCGCCGATGGCGACGGTGATTCGTGACGGGGTCGAGGCCGACGTGCCCACCAGCGAGGTGCTGGTCGGCGACCTGGTGCTGGTCCGTCCCGGCGCGAAGGTGCCCGTCGACGGCGTCGTCCGGGAGGGCCGTTCCGAGGTGGACGAGTCGATGGTGACCGGGGAGTCCTTGCCGGTCGACAAGACGGTCGGTTCAGCGGTGGTGGGGGCGTCGATCAACACCACGGGGACGCTGCGGGTGGAGGCCACCAAGGTGGGCGCGGACAGCGCCCTGGCGCAGATCGTCGCGCTGGTGCAGCAGGCGCAGAACTCGAAGGCCCCCGGCCAGCGGCTCGCGGACCGGGCGGCGTTCTGGCTGGTGCTGGTGGCCATCATCGGAGGAGGGCTCACGTTCGGGGCCTGGCTGCTGGCCGGCGCGTCGGTCCAGACGGCGATGCTGTTCGCGATCACGGTGGTGGTCATCACCTGCCCCGACGCCCTCGGACTGGCGACGCCGACCGCGATCATGGTCGGCACCGGTCTGGGCGCCAAGCGAGGAGTGTTGTTCAAGAACGCCACCGCCCTGGAGACCTCCGCGAAGGTCAACACGGTGGTGATGGACAAGACCGGCACGCTCACCCGCGGCGAACCCGAGGTGACCCAGGTCATCGCCGTCGGGGGCGACCCCCACCTCGACCTGGTCGCGGCGGTGGAGCGCGAATCCGAACACCCGCTCGCGGCCGCCGTGGTCACCCATGCCGACGCCCTCGGCGTCGCGACCCGTAAGGCTGCCGAGTTTCGCAACGTGCCCGGCCACGGGGCCACCGCCGTCGTCGACGGACTGGACGTTGCGGTCGGAAACCGGCGGCTCATGGAGTCCCTCGGTGTCGACCTGTCGGCGGCGGGGCCGATCCGCGAGCGGGTCGCCGCCCAGGGCCAGACCGCCGTGTTCGGAGCGGTGGACGGCCGCATCGTGGCGGTCATCGGGTTGGCGGACGCCCCCCGCGAGACCTCCGCCCGGGCGGTCGCGGCGTTGCACGACCAGGGCGTGCAGGTGGTGATGCTGACCGGGGACAATCAGGCGACCGCACAGCGGATCGCCGCCCAGCTGGGGATCGACACGGTGATCGCGGACGTGCTGCCCGGCGACAAGGCCGCCCATGTGGCCGATCTACAACGCCAGGGGCGGGTGGTGGCGATGGTCGGTGATGGTGTCAACGACGCCCCTGCTCTGGCCCAGGCTGACGTGGGGGTCGCGATCGGGGCGGGCACCGATGTGGCGATCGAGACGGCCGACCTGGTCCTCATGCGGTCGGACCCCCTCGACGTGCCGACCGCCCTGACCATCGGCCGTGGCACGCTGCGGAAGATGCGGCAGAACCTGGGCTGGGCGGTCGGTTACAACGTGGTCGCCCTGCCGATCGCGGCCGGCGTGTTTGCCGGCGTCGGGCTGACCCTACGGCCAGAGATCGCTGCGCTGTCGATGTCCGGTTCCAGCCTGATCGTCGCTGTCAACGCCCTGCTGCTGAAGCGGTTGCGGCTTCCTGACGAGCACCACCGCCGACCAGGCACCCCGGCCGCGCAGGCTGCGTCGGGATCTTGACGCGACCTTGATCCGATCCTGCCGATCCGGACACGAGACCCACCTAACCTGACACCAGAAGCGGTACCCCTGGGGGGTATCAGGACAGGGTGAGGTGGTTGGGATGAGTTGGCTCGTCATCGGCGGCGCGGTGGTCGTCACCGGGTTGTTGTGGTGGTTCTTCTTCGGTCCGAAGCGGGCCGGACAGGTGAGCCTGGAGGACGGCGTCCAGGTGGTGCGGGTCACCGTGGACGGTGGCTACAGCCCGGACGTGATCGAGGGCGTCCGCCCGGGCGTACCGGTCAGGCTCCTGTTCGACCGGCAGGAGAGCGGGGAGTGCACCTCGCGGGTGGTCATGCCCGACTTCAAGGTCAACGCAGCGCTGCCGGCGTTCCGGACCACGGCGGTCGAGTTCCTTCCCACCGAAACGGGGGAGTACCGCTTTGCGTGCGGGATGAACATGGTGTCCGGGGTGGTCCGGGTCAGCGGGAGCCCCCCGGCCGATACCCAAGGCGGCGGCACCGTAGTGGAGCAGGCCTCCCGGCCGGTGGACGGAACGACCGCGGCCGGCGGCACCGCCCCCGACGCGGAGGCGGAGGAGGCTGAGCGTGCCGCCGAGATCCGCGACTTGACCCGCCGCCTGCTGGTGGGTGCGGTGCTGTCGGCGCCGGTGCTGGTCGCGGTGATGGCGGTGGAGTTGTTCCAGGCGATGTGGGTTCCCGAGTTCCTGATGAACCCGTGGCTACAGCTGGCGTTGATCGCTCCGGTGATGTTCTATACCGGCTGGCCGATCCACCGGACCGGCTGGAAGGCGCTGTCGCACCGGACCGCCGACATGAACTCGCTGATCACCTTGGGCACGTTTGCCGCCTTCGGCTACAGCCTGGTGGTCACGTTCCTGCCCTGGCTGCTGCCCGACGCGCTGCGGCATGTGTACTACGAGGCCGTCGGGGTGATCATCACCCTCATCCTGCTCGGGCGGCTGCTCGAGACGAAAGCGAAGGCCGGCACCGGTGAGGCGATCCGTGCCCTGATCGGGCTGCAGCCCCGCACCGCGCGCGTCGAACGCGACGGTGCCGAACTCGAGGTCGGCGTTGACGAGGTGCGGGTCGGAGACATCGTGCTGATCCGTCCCGGGGAGAAGCTCCCGGTCGACGGCGAGGTGACCAGCGGCTCCTCCTCGATCGATGAGTCCATGGTGACCGGCGAGTCCATGCCGGTCACCAAGTCCGTCGGGGACACCGTGATCGGCGCCACCATCAACACCACCGGCGCCCTGCGCTACCGGGCCACCAAGGTCGGCGCCGACACGATGCTGGCCCAGATCATCAGGCTGGTCCGCGAAGCCCAGGGCTCCAAGGCGCCCATCCAGCGGCTCGCCGACCAGGTGTCCAGCTACTTCGTGCCCGCGGTGATCGTGATCGCGGTGTGGACCTTCGTCGCCTGGGTGCTCGTCGGCCCGCCGCCGGTGTTCATCTTCGCGCTCGTCGCCGCCGTGTCGGTGCTGATCATCGCCTGCCCCTGCGCCCTAGGGCTCGCCACTCCCATGTCGATCACCGTCGGCACCGGCAAAGGGGCCGCGCACGGCATCCTGATCCGCTCCGCCGAAGCGCTCGAGACCGCCCACAAGCTGCAGACGATCATCCTCGACAAGACCGGCACCCTGACCCGCGGCGTCCCGGCCCTCACCGACGTCATCCCCGTGACCGACGGCGGTGAGGACCGCCTCCTGGCCGCTGTCGCCGGGGTCGAGCGCGCCTCCGAGCACCCGCTGGCGGCCGCGATCGTGGCCGGGGCGACCGAGCGCGGGCTCGCTGTGCCCGAGGTCGACGGGTTCGAGTCCGTCACCGGCCAAGGGGTGATGGCGCGGGTCGACGGGCGGCCCGTGCTGGTCGGCAACCGTCGGCTGCTGGACGCGTTCGGGGTGGACGCGGCCGTCCTGCTCGCCGCCCACGACCGGCTGGCCGCCGAAGGCAAGACCGCGATGCTGGTCGCGGTCGACGGACACCCCGCCGGCGTTGTTGCTGTAGCCGACACCCTCAAGGAAGGCGCCCCGGCGGCGGTCGCAGCCCTCCAGGCCCGCGGCATCGAGGTCGTGATGATGACCGGCGACAACCGGCACACCGCCGCCGCGATCGCCCGCCAGGTCGGCATCACCCGCGTCGTCGCCGAGGTCATGCCCGACCACAAGGCCGCCGAGGTCCGGCGCCTGCAAGCCGACGGCAAGGTGGTCGGCATGGTCGGCGACGGCATCAACGACGCCCCCGCCCTCGCCCAGGCCGACGTCGGGTCGGCGATCGGGACCGGCACCGACGTCGCGATCGAGTCCTCCGACATCACCCTGGTCTCGGGGGCACTGGTGGGCATAGTGACCGCTGTCGACCTGTCCCGGGCCACCATGCGCAACATCAAACAGAACCTGGTGTTCGCGTTCCTGTACAACATCCTGGGCATCCCGATCGCCGCCGGCGTGCTCTATCCGGCGTTCGGGATCACCCTCAGCCCGATCATCGCCGCAGCCGCGATGGCACTGTCGTCGCTGTCGGTGGTTGCCAACGCCAACCGGCTCCGCCGGTTCACCCCCCGTCCACTGGCTGCCACCACCCGAGTGGCGGACGTCGACCCGCTCGTCGAGGTGGGCGGCAGCGTCGAAGCCTCACACCACACCCAACGAAAGGAAACCACCATGTTCAGCCTGTTCGGCAAGAAGAAAGACACCACCACCGCCAAGGTCGTCGACCCCGTGTGCGGTATGAAGATCAACCCCGCTGACGCTGCCGCCACCCGCGACCACGACGGCACCACGATCCACTTCTGCTCCACCCACTGCGCAGCGGCGTTCGACACCGACCCCCACCGCTACGCGCATGGACCCTCCGGCGCCGGCCACCACTGACCCGGGCGCTGCAACACCCGCAGCCCAGCGGAGCGCGTCGGGCCCACGGACCCGACGTGCCCTGCTGGGCCGGCTGCGGCGCATCGAGGGACAGGTCCGCGGGATCGCCCGGATGGTCGACGGCGACGCCGACTGCATCGAGATCCTCACCCAGGTGGCCGCAGTCACCCACGCCCTCGAAGCCGCAGCCCTGATGCTGGTCGACCAACACCTCCGCGACTGCCTGCAGCGGGGGGCAGCCACCACCCTGGCCGACGAGCAGACCGAACAGGTGGAGCAGGCCCTCCGGGCCGTCGAACGGCTGCTCCGCACTTGAAGCTGGTCCTGCGTGTGAAGAGGGGCGGGTGGGTCGCGAACGCGACCCCCCGCCCTTGCGCGTCACGCCTCCGTCGGGCCGCCCGCGGGGGCAGGGCCTCGATCAGGCTGTGCCGACCGGTCGGCCGCCCGGCAGGTCGTACCATTCCTGCAGCCAGTCCTGCATCTGGGCGATCTCTGCCAGTTGGGCGTCTCGGATGTCGGTGCACAGGGTCAGCAGTTCGTCGTGCTCGGCGTTCGCCAGGCACTTCTCGGCCTCCCGGATCGCACCCCGGTGGTGGCGGATCATCGACCGCAGGAACGCGACCTCGAACTCCTCGCCGTCCAGGGCGTGGAACCGGTGCATCGACTGCATCCCGGTCATGTCGGGCTCGTGGTTGATGCCGTACCAGTCCTGCAGCCACTGCTGCATGGTGGCGATCTCGGCCGACTGGGTGGCCACGATCGACTCACACGTCGCTGCGAGCTCGTCGTGGACCGCCTTCTCGACGCACATCTCGGCCATCATCACCGCCATGTGGTGGTGGTCGATCATCCCGGTCAGGAAGTCGACCTCGAACCGGGCCGCCTGATCGGACGACGCCGGTGCGCTCGCCTGTGCCGGTGGTGCGGCCGCCACCGCCACCCCGGTCAGGGCGCCGGTCGCCAGCAGGGCGCAGTCAAGCCGGACGCCACCCGTCGGGTCAGGTTCGTGTGTTCCATCATGCCTCCCTTGGTTGTTCGCCTCAGGTGTGAGGATGGGCATCGACGCTACCCACCGGGGTTTCGCGGCGTCGAGCCCCGGATCGGGGTTCTTGGCCGAATCTTGAGGTTTTCGCCAGGCACCCCCGCCCAGTTTCATCGGCTTCTTGACGTGATCTTGGCTGCCGCTCAGGGGGCCCTTGACCCCGGCCCGCGACAGTGGGAGCCGGCGTGCCACGCGGGTGCGTCGCTTGATGGAGGAGTCTCGCCGTGTGGCCGGTGTTGTTCTCAGTGTTCGGAATCCAGATCCAGTCGTACGGGGTGAGCAAGGCGCTCGCGGCGCTGGTCGCCGCGTGGCTGCTCGGCCGGGCCTTCCGCCGGCTCGGCTTCCCGGTGGAGCAGGCGCACTCGCTGGTTCTGTGGGCGGCGGTGTGGGGGTTCGTGGCCGCCAAGGTGTACTTCCTGATCGACAACCGTGCCCAGTTCAGCTGGCACCTGCTCGGTAGCTCGGGGTTCGTCTGGTACGGCGGGCTGATCGGCGGCATCCTCACCGTCGTCGTCCTGACCCGCCGCTACCGGCTGCCTCTGGCCAGCGTGGCCGGCGCGACCGCGCTCCCGCTGTCGGTGGCGTACGGGATCGGCAGGATCGGCTGTTTCCTGGCGGGCGATGGCACCTACGGCACGCCGACCGACCTGCCCTGGGGGATGGCCTTCCCGGACGGCGTGGTGCCGGTGACCGTCCCGGTTCACCCGGCCCAGTTGTACGAGGCTGCCGGCGCGTTCGCGATCGCCGCCGTGCTCTGGCTGTTGGCCCGCCGCTGGCTGCCGCTGTCGGTGTTCGGCGGCTACCTCGCCCTGAGCGGGGCCGCGCGACTGCTGGTCGAGATCGTCCGGGTCAACGACCGCGTCCTGCTCGGCCTTACCGAAGCGCAACTGTTCGGCGTGCTCAGCATCATCGCCGGCGTCATGCTGATCGCGGTCGACCGCCGGCAGCGGACCCCCGAGCCCGCCGCCGCACTCCCGGTCGAGCCGGCGCGCGTGTGATTCGCTCGGTGGACTGGCCTCGCCGGCGATGACGACCCTGCGGACCGCACGGGACGCGGCGTGGGCCCGGCAGCGGTGGCCGCGTCACTGGGCGCCCTTGGTCGTGGGCGGGGCGGCGGGGTTGGTGACGGGCACGGGTGTCGCACCGCTGGGCTGGTGGCTCGCCCCAACCCTCGGCGTCATGGTGCTCACCGTCGCCGTGCACCGGAGCACGTCGCTCCGGGCTGCGGCTGCCGTGGGGCTGGCCTACGGCCTTGGCCTGTCCGGACCAACCCTGGGCTGGATGGCCGCCATCCACCCGGCCGCCCTGGTAGGGCTGCTGTTGCTCTCCTCCAGCTGGTCTGCGGTCACGGCCGTGCTGGTCCGCGCCGCCGGCCGGAGCCGCGGCTGGCCCGTACTGGCAGCCCTGGCCTGGTTGGGCGTGGAGTTCCTCGCCGCCCGCGTCCCGTTCGGCGGCTTCGGCTGGCTGCGGCTCGGCTACACCCAGATCGACTCGCCCCTGGCCGGGCTGTACCCCTTCATCGGGGTGGCCGGCGTCAGCTTCTCCGTGGTCCTCACGGGACAGCTGGGCGCCTGGATCCTGCTGGGGCCCTCCAGGCGGCGCCTGGCCTGGTCCGCGGCGTGGCTGGTCGTCGTCACCGGCGCCGCCACCGCCGGTACCGTGACCCCGACCCCGCCCCCTGACGGCGTCGTCACCGCGGGCTGGGTCCAGGGTGGCGCACCCGGCGGCGGCGTCTACGGCCTCGGCCCGCCTCGCACCATCACCACCAACCAAGCACGGGCCACCCGCGAACTGGCCGCCGCGATCGACGCCGGCCGCCTGCCGGCCCCCGACTTCGTCGTGTGGCCCGAGAACGCCACCGACCTCGACCCCGACACCGACCAGCGCACCGGCCAGCTCGTCGAGCAGTCCGTCGCGGCCGTGGGGCGTCCCGTGCTGGTCGGCGCCATCCTTGACGGTCCCGGACCCGGCCAGCGGCGAACCGCCGCCCAATGGCGCGAACCCGACGGCCGGATCGGGCCCACCTATCAGAAACGCTCGATCGTCCCGTTCGGCGAATGGATCCCGTTCCGAGACGTGCTGCTGCCGCTGATCCCTGCCCTGCGCTACGTCGGCGCCCAGTCCGTGGCCGGCACTGATCCGGGTCTTCTCGACGTACAGCTCCCCGACGGACGCTCGATCAGCCTCGGCGTGCTGGCCTGCTTCGACGTCGCCTTCGACCCCGTCGTGCACGACCTCGCCACCGCGCAGGCCGTCATCGTGCAAAGCAACAACGCCATGTACCAGGGGACCGCCCAGATCGAGCAACAGTTCGCCATCACCCGGGCCCGGGCAGCGGAACTGCGCCGCGACACCCTCGTCGTCACCACCAGCGGCATCACCGGACTCATCGATCCCACCGGTCGGGTCACCGTGAAGGTCACCGAACCGGGTCCCGCCGTTGGAGTGGTGCAACTCGGCCTGCGCACCGGGACCACCACCGCCAGCTGGCTCGCCACCCCCCTGGAGGTCACCGCGACCGTGGCCGCCGCGCTCTGGATCACGGCGCTCACGCTGACGCCTTCGCCGCGCAGGCGCTTTCATCCCTTGGTCGGATCTTGACCAGAGCCGGGCCGACACCACACCGACGTCACGCACCCTCGACGGTATGGACACCAGCCTGACCGACCCCCCGGCATCTACTCTGGCCGCCGACAGCGTCACCGCGGCCACCCCGTGGCGGGCCCGCGCCGCCGGGGCGTGGGCGGCCACCCGAGCCACGTTCGGGGCCCTGCTCGGGCTCGCACCGCATGTCCTGCACCACGTCGGGTTCCTCGCCGGCGCCGCCCTCCTGACCGGCGTCGTGGGCAACACGGTGCTCTACGCAGCCGGGATGCTGCTCAGCATCCCGATGCTCAACCGCCTCCGGAAACGGTTCGGCACCTGGAAGGCGCCAGCGCTGGGGGCGATCGCCTTCACCAGCCTGTTCACACTGTCCGCGTTCGTGATCGGGCCCGCCCTCAACCCGACACCCGTCGCACCCCAGCCCGCGGCGACCACTGGCCCCACCGGCCAGCCGCTGGAGGAACACGACGGGCACCACCCAGACACGAACCAGACCAGATCTTGACCCGGCCTTGACCTCCGGCTCATGCGCTGGCTGCCACGCTGGACGATCGTGACCACACCTCGCCTCGTCCCTCCGGTGGCCACCCCATGAGCGGGGGTCACCATCACCACCACGGGCATGATGGGGTGGACGCCGACGTGCGCGTCTCCCGGACGGCCCGCTCGCGACACTAGTGCTGTTGGCCGTCGTGGCGGCGATCACCATGGCGGGCTTGGTGTGGTTGTGGCCCACGGAGCGGGTGTTGCCGGAGGGTTCGGTGCTGACGACCGAGGGGATCGTGCCCGTGCGCGGGCAGATCACCGCGATCGAGCCGTGCCCGGCGGCCCCGGACGCCCCGCCGACCGGGCCGGACGCCGGCGTCCAACACGCCTGCCTCGTCGCCCAGGTCGAACTCGACCGCCGGGCGGGCGAACTCGTGGACGTGGAGCTGGTGGGAGTGACCGCGTGGAGCGGCCTGCAGCCCGGCGACGGCGTCCACGTGGCCGAGGTCGGCGCCACCGAGGGGGTGCCCGGGGGATGGTCGTTGATCACGGTTGACCGGATCCCGGTCCTGGCGATCTTCACGATCCTGTTCGTGGTGGCGGTGCTGGTCGTCGCCGGCCGGAAGGGCTTCTTCGGGCTGCTGGGGCTGGTGGTGTCCGGGGTGGTGCTGTTCGGGTTCATGATCCCGGCCCTCACGTCGGGACAGCCGGCTGTGTGGGTGGCGATCGTGGGGTCGACCGCCATCATGTTCGTGGTGCTCTATCTGGCCCATGGGGTGTCGTGGCGGACCACGTCAGCGTTCGTCGGCACCTGGTTGAGCCTGTTGGTGACCACCGGCCTCGGCGCGCTGGGCGTCTCGATGGCCCGGCTGAGCGGCATCTCCAGTGAGGAGACCCTCGCGCTGACCAACCTGCTCGGTGACCTCGACTTCCCTGACATCCTTACCTGTAGTCTGGTGATCGCGGGCCTGGGCGTGCTGAACGACGTGACGATCACGCAGGCGTCGTCGGTGTGGGAGGTCCGGGCCGCCGGGCCGCACCTGAGCCGGGGGCAGTTGTTCGCCTCGGGGATGCGGATCGGCCGCGACCACATCGCCTCCACGATCTACACCATCGTGTTCGCGTACGCCGGCGCTGCGCTGTCGCTGTTGCTGCTGTTGTCGTTGTACGAGCAGCCCCTGAACCTGCTGCTGTCGACCGAGCAGTTCTCCGAGGAGATCATCCGCACCCTCGGCAGCGGCATCGGCCTCGTGCTGAGCGTTCCCCTCACCACCGGCGTGGCCGCCCTCACCGTCGCCGGCGCGGCTGGGGCGGCTCGCCGATCGGGTAGAGGAGCCGACGACCCCGAGCGGGCCGCCCCGGGCCCCCGGCGAGCGATCTAGGTCAAGGTATGGCCAAGCTTCGTTGCGCAGCCTTGAAAGACGGCGGGTGCCCCGCTTCCCTCGGGGGTGCGGCCGATTGTCTGCGAGAAACAGGAGAACAATGAGAGCAACACCGAAGTGGGTCACGATCGTGATGGGCGTCGTGGTAGCGGCAACCATGCTGGGGGCGTGCTCGGCCACGCCGGCGGCCACTCCCGGCCCAGCCTTGACGACGGCAGGGTCAGCGAACCCGGACAGTGCGGCCGTCCACAACGAGGCAGACACGGCGTTCGCGCAGATGATGATCGTGCACCACCAGGGTGCGATCGAGATGGCCGACCTCGCCGCCCAGCAGGCCCAGAGCGCGGACGTCAAGGCGCTGGCCGAACGCATCTCGGCCGCCCAGGGCCCCGAGATCGAGACCATGAGCGGCTGGCTTGCCGCGTGGGGCGAGGATCCGATGCCGGCCGAGAGTGACATGCCCGGGATGGACCACTCGGGCATGGACATGGACGGGAGAAGCCAGGAAGAGGTGATGGCCGAGCTGCGAGGCTTATCGGGCGCCGACTTCGACAGGCAGTTTCTCACCTCGATGATCGCCCACCATCAAGGAGCGATCGAGATGGCCCAGACCCAACTCGCCGACGTCCGCGACCCGCAAGCCATCGAGCTGGCGCAGAAGATCATCGCCGACCAGGAAGCAGAGATCGAGGAGATGCAGGGATTGCTCGCATCAGCGTAGGAACCCGACCGTGGCGAGGGGCCGGCAGGTGCTGCCGGCCCCTCGCCCTCGGACGACCGCACATGCTGTTCTCAGGCCAGACGAGATCTTGAGGCTGCCTTGACCGGTCCCCCCGGTGAGGGGAACCACCATGGTCGTCGTGAACACGACGAACAACACTTGGGCCCGGGTCGGCCACCAGACCGCCCGGGCTGCGTCGCCCATGGTCACCCTGGTAACCGCCGAGGCCTGCCACCTCTGTGAGGACGCCCACACGGAACTCCTGAACCGCGCGACCCAAGGGCAGCTACTGCTCGACCAGGTGGACGCCGAATCACCGCAGGGCCAGAAGCTCCTCCATCAACACCGCCCGGCCATGTTCCCCCTCGTGCTGCTCGACGGCGCGTTCCTCAGCGCCGGACGCCTCCCGCGCCGCAAGCTCGACCGCGCCCTCGCGGCACGGAAGGCCTCGTGATGGGCTCGGAACTCCTGGCCACCGGCAGCATCCTGGCCGCCTTCTTCGCGGGCACGGTGGCACTGTTCGCACCCTGCTGCATCGTCTTCCTCGCCCCGTCGTACCTGGCTGCTGCGGTCAAGAACAACCGGTGGCGCCTCCTCCCGCTGACCTTCGTCTTCGCGGCAGGCCTGGCGCTCGTCCTGGTCCCGATCACGCTCGGGGTGAGTCTGCTGGCCGGTGCGATCGCCAAGTACCACGTGATCCTGTACTGGGCCGGTGGCCTGCTCATGATCGGCCTCGGCCTGCTGGCCCTCAGCGGCCGGATGTGGTCCATGCCGTCGATGCTGCGCGCCCCCGACACCACCCGCGGCGACACGGCGACCTTCTTCAGCCTCGGCGTGTTCTCAGGGATCGCGTCCAGCTGCTGCGCCCCCGTCCTGGCAGGCGTGATGACCCTGTCCGCTCTCTCCGGCAACCCGCTCGGCGGCCTGGTCCTCGGGCTGGCGTTCGTGTTCGGCATGGTCATCCCGCTGCTCGTCATGGCACTCGTGTGGGACGCCGCCCGCCTCAACGAACGACGCTGGGGCCGGGCGAAGCCCATCAGGGTGACCGTCGCCGGCCGCAGCCTGCACACCAACAGCGTCAACCTGCTCGTCGCGGTCGCGTTCGTCATCATGGGCGTCTGGGTCATCACCCTCGCTGGCACGGCGACGATGACCGGGTCGGGCACCTGGGTGCAGCTCGCCGCCGGCGACTGGATCACCCAAGCCGCGCAGGCCGTCCTCGGCTGGCTTGCCCCGGTCCCTGAGCCCGTCCTCGGCCTCGCCTTGTTGGGGCTGGCCGGGGTGTTCGTGTGGACCACGCTCCGCGACCGCCGCCGCGACGCGCGCCAGGGAGCCGAAGAGCACGTCGACGCCGACCCCACCCTGCCGCACTGCCACAGCACGACCGACGCCGACCACCCGATCGCCGACCACGACACCGCAAGGAACTGACGACCATGCCCACCAACCAGCGAACCACCACCAACCGCCGGCAACAGCTCCGAGACCAACGGGCACGCGAATCAGCCAAGGAGACCAAGCGTCGCCGCCTGTTCAGGGCGGCAACGGCCCTGCTGACCACGCTCATCGTCGCCCTCGTCGGGTTCGGCCTGTGGAGTGCCCGGCCGGTTGAGGGTGGCCCGTCCGGTCAGGCGCCCGCGTTCACCCTGCCGACGACCGCGGGCACCACCGTGTCCCTGTCGGACTACCGCGGCGGACCCGTGATCCTCTACTTCAGCGAGGGCGCCGGCTGCGGCTCCTGCACCCAGCAGATGGCCCTCATCGAGCAGGAGCCGGGCTTCGCCGCAGCCGGCATCACCGTGCTCCCCATCGTGATGAACACCGCCGCCCAGATCCAGCCCGACCTGGACCGCTTCGGCGTCACCACCCCCTACCTGCTGGACGACGGCACGGTCTCGAAGGCCTACGACACCCTCGACAAGGGCATGCACCCCGGCCTGCCCGGGCACGGCTTCGTCCTGATCGACGCCGACGGCAACCAGGTCTGGGAGGGAAACTACCCCTCCATGTGGCTCGACCCCGTCGAGCTCCTGCACGAAGCCACCAGCCGCCTGTGAACGGGCGCGAACGCTGCGCCGCCGACCTTGTAGCGATCTTGACCGACCGCAGACGGGCCGCACGCCGTTCACGCACCACCCTGGCCCTAAGGCCAGCTCAAGAAGGGAACCAATAATGATGTGGGGAGACAACAGCGGCTGGGGGATGTGGTTGGGAATGGGGATCAGCACGCTCATCCTCGTCGTCCTGATCGCTCTGTTGGTGTGGTCCATCAGCAGGATCGGCCGCGTCGAGGCGCCCAGGCCCCAGCGCGAGCGGCCGACCGCGTTGGAGCTGCTGGACGAACGCCTCGCTCGCGGGGAGATCGAACCCGACGACTACCAGCAGCGCCGACGGATCCTCAACGACCAACGCTGAACCCTGCCGGGGGGGCGCCGACCCGCACCCCTGCATGCCACGAACTACCCAAGGAGCGCACCGTGACGAGGACTACGATCAGGAGAGTCAGCACCTTCGGGGTGAGCGGTCTGACCTGCCCGGACTGCCTCGTCCTGCTCATGGAGCGCGTCCGACAACAGCCCGGGGTTCGGGAGGTGACCGTCGACCTTGAGCCTGCGGGTGAATCGTCCCTGACGATCGCCCCCGCGGAGGCCGTGAGCGCCGAGGAAATCCGAGCCCTGGTCGACGAGATCGGCTTCGACTACATCGCCCGCCGCAGTCACCGCCGGCCCCTCCGGGGACAGGACGCTCGCTCGTGGTCTCCCCTGATCCACAGCAAGGCTGGCGGACCCGAGCTCACGCACCTGCCCTGACGCCCGCCCTGGACGGAGCACCAGCATGAGCGCCGACCACGTCCACGCGCCGCAGGGCACCCATCGCAGCAAGCTCACGATCGCGGTCGGGATCACTGCCGCCATCCTGGTCGCCGAGGTCATCGGCGCGTGGTGGACCAACAGCCTCGCGTTGTTGGTCGACGCCGGTTACATGCTCACGGCCGCGTCGGGGCTGCTGATGGCGCTCATCGCCACCAACCTCGCCCTGCGGCCACCCACCCCCGAACGCACCTGGGGCTGGCGGCGCGCCGAAGTCCTGGCCGCTGGCGCCCAGGCCGCGGTCCTGCTAGCGGTCGGGGTGTATGCGTTCGTCGAGGGTGTTCGGCGCCTGTACACACCGGCCTGTCGAAGGATCTGACGCTGCACAGCCTCCGGCATTCCTACGTCACGCATTTGCTGGAGTTCGGCTATGCCGATCGATTCGTCCAGGAGCAGGTCGGGCACATGCACGCCTCGACGACCTCGATCTACGCCTCCGTCAGTTCGGACTACAAGAACCGGGTGCTCGCGGAAGCACTGAAGGCCCTCATCGAAGGAGAAGCTGATGACCGTTGAGCTCGACACCGGATGGAATCTCCGCAGAGTGATGGCTTCGCGCGGGATCTTCCAGACCTCCAAGCTGAAGCCACTGCTCGAGGAACGCGGGATCGACCTGTCCAGGGAGCAGGTGTATCGGCTGGTGACGCAACCGCCTCAGCGGGTGCGTCTCGACGTGTTGGCGGCGTTGTGCGATGCGCTGGAGTGCTCACTCGACGATCTCGTGACAATCGCTCGCCGAGAGGCATCGACCCCGGTGGCCGTGGGCGAGGAAGCGACGCGCGGGTCGATCGGTGATCTCCGTCCTGTCCGCGCAACCATCCGCCGTCCGCGTACGAAGTAGCCACGGTGGCCAAGCCTCCGCAGCAGCCGAGAGTCACGGAAGTTATCGACCTCGTGCGTCCCCTCGTTCCCGAGATCTTGCCCGAGCGTCTCGCTGAGATCGTGCATTCGGTTGCGCCAGTGCCCCTCACGCAGCGGCTTCTTGAGCTCGCGCTGATCAAGCAGCCTGGGGTCCTCGAGGTGCGGCATGCGAATGTGCCGGTGACCGTCCAGGATCTGGCCCGCGCGCTGGTAGAAGAAGGAGCAGACCGGGTAGTGCTGCCGACGTGCGAGTCCTGCGGCCGCTCGGTGAGAATGCCCCACAAGACGCCGAGCGGTGGTCGGCACTGCTCTCGTTGCGAGCGGAACGCCAGGTCCGTCTCCTGCGCTTCCTGTGGCCGGGTCCGACCCGTGCAGCGCACGATCGACGGACAGCGCTTCTGCCGCGAATGCTGGCGAGCCGACCCTCGATCGTTCGGTGACTGCTCGCGGTGCAGGCAGCACGCGACCATCATCGTCCGCCGCCCGGAACTCGTCTGCCTGGCCTGTTATACCGCACCGATCAAGACCTGCGGTCTCTGCGGAGAACCTGGCCGGGTCGCCTCCCACCTTGACGGGCGACGGGTATGCGCACGCTGCTATTACGCGATGCGTAGACCGCAGCCCTGTCCCGAGTGCGGGCGCAGGGTGTTCTTGACCGGTTTCATGAACGGTCAGAAGTTCTGCGCCGACTGCGCGGGCGCTCCGGTGACGATGGCCTGCCCTGGGTGTGGCTCGATCGAGGAGATCCGCAAGCATCATCTCTGCGTCGAGTGCCGCCGGCCCGTCGCGATCCAGCAGTTGCTCGCCGACGACGCGGGAGAGATCCGCGCGGACCTCCACCCCCTTGCGGACTATCTGCTCACGCACCACAGCAAAGCCGCATCGCTCGAACGCTGGATGCACAAGAGCAAGTGCGCGATGGTGCTCCGCGAGATCGCGGACGGAACCCTGCCACTCACCGCCGAGGCGATCATCACCCGAGCCCGGTCGGGACAGTCGGTAGCGTTCCTCCTCTCGCTTCTGGTCCGCTCAGGAGTGCTTCCGGAGATCGATGTCGAAGGCACGCGCTTCGACCACTGGCTCGATGGATGGTTGGCGGGCATCGAACATGCCGAGGACCGGCTGGTCCTGCGCCGGTACTGCACCTGGGAGCTCCTCCGGTCCACCCGGGCTTTCCGAGCGGTACCCCGCAGTACATCGAGTCCAGCCGCTGGCTTCCAAAGGCAACGGGCCGCGCTGAAGTACTGCGCCGCGCTTCTTCGAGAGATTCGGTCACAGCAAGAGACGCTGGCAACCTATCCGCAGCGCCGGCTCGACGCATATCTGACTGATTCACCGAGCCAGCGTGACGCGCTGGCACCATTCACTCGCTGGCTACGACGGCACCGGATGAGCACCCTCCGAGTCGAGTTCCGAGCCCATCGCCTCGAAGGGCGAAGCTACGCCTCCGACCACCGATGGCAGATGGCTCGCAAGTTCCTGTCGGATGCCGGCATGGACCCGAAGACCCGGGCAGCCGGGCTCCTCGTACTGCTCTACGGCATCCAGCTGACCCGCATCGTCACGATCACCCGGACACAGATCGATACGAGCTCGCGGCCCGTCACGCTGACCGTCGGGGCCGAGCCGATCGGGCTCCCCGAGATCCTTGGCGACGCCATCAGCGATCTCGCCGACGCCGCGAAGCACCATCCTGAAGGATGGCTGTTCCCCGGCCGGAACCCAGGCAATCACCTCGCCCCGGGCCCGCTGAGCCGTCGTCTTCGCGCCGAAGGCCTGCTCGCGGGAAGCGCACGCACCACAGCGCTCATCGAGCTCACCCGGCAAATGCATCCCCGGATCGTCTCGGATCTCCTCGGCATCACGACCTCGTCCGCCGCCGCATGGTCGCGTCTCGCCGGCGGTGACTGGTCCGACTATCCGGCACTCCGTTCCGACCACGCCTGAACGAGCATCACACGTCAGCGCCCGGGCCGGAAATCGCTTCGCGCAACTGCTCGACGGTCGGCGACCCGGCGATCCCAGCTGGCGTGCGGAACATCCGGCAGGCGAGCCCGACGTGGGTACGCTCGTCGGCGAACGGGTCGATGCCGTCGACGAGCACGGTTGGGGAGCCGTGGAACCCGAGGCGCACGGCGTCCTCGGGGGTCTCGACCAGCTGACGTATGACCCTGACATCGGATCGGTCGTTGACTACTTCAGCGAGCCGCTGGTCGAGCACCTCCCAGTTGGGGCAGCCGTTGAAATACTGCAGGATGATCTCCATGATGGTCCTCTCAGTTCTCGTTGCCGCGGATCATCAGAAGCGCTCCGGCGATCGCGGCGGTGACGATCACGACGTCGGCGACGTTCCCGATGAACCAGTTCCCGTAGGCGAGGAAGTCCACGACGTGCCCCTGGGCGAACCCTGGAGCACGGAAAAGCCTGTCGCCGGCGTGGGAGGCGGCGGCCCCGCCAAGCGCGCCGATCACGATCGCCCACCCGGGGTGTCGGACACGGAACGCGAACACGATCGCGGTGACGGTGGCCGCGACGGCCACCAGCGCGAACACCCAGGTGGAACCCTCACCGAAGGAGAACGCCGCGCCGGGGTTGTAAGCGAGTTGCAGGCCCAGCAGGTCGCCGATCAGCGGGAGGCGCTCACTTACTGTGAGCGTGGCCTCCGCCCATGCCTTCGTCCCCTGATCGATCAGGAGGACGAGCCCGCCGAGCGCGAGTGCCCCCGCCGTGAGCCGCCAACGCCCCCTCTGCTGCCACTCTCCCGACGTCAGCTCAGCATCGGCAGCCGCGTCCGGGGTCATGCGAGGACCTCGACGAGGCGGACGATGACGCCGGAATCGATCAGGATGAACAGGCCCAGGCCGATGAACACGACGGGTACGAGCCAGTGCTCGACGCGTTCAAGCGTTTCGGTGACGGCCTTGTGGGTTCCGATCAGGCGCCCAGCAGCGCACCAGACGGCGACGAGGACGAGGAACACCGCGATCATGACGACGACGTCGCCGGGCGAACTGGTGCGGAAGATCGGCGTGTAGAGGGAGATGTTGTCGGCCCCGTTGGCGATCGTGATCCCGGCGACGCCCCACAGCCCGACCGCGGTGATCTTCTCGTCGTCGTCATCGTCGTCACCGTTGCGTCGCAGGCCCCGCACGAGGGTCCAGATGCCGATGCCGAGCGGGATCAGGCCGAGGAAGCCCACCCATTCCTCGGGGACGATGGTCAGGCCGAGCGCGGCGATCACGCTGATCACGACGAGGGTGATGAACCCGAGGTACTGGCCTGCGACGATCTGCCACGGTCGCGGCTTCCCTCGGCTAGAGGCCAGGAACAGCACGGTCAGCACGACGATGTCATCGATGTTGGTCGCAGCAAACAAGCCGATCGCTGAGCCGATGGTCGCAAGCATCAGCTCTCCAGCCGTGGGGTACGCGTGCGGGCGGCGCGGAGTCCGTTGAGGATCACGACGACCTCGGCGATCTCGTGGACCAGCACCACAGCGGCGAGTCCGAGGACGCCGAACAGCGCGAGCGGCAGCAGCGCGGTGATGATCAGCAGCGACAGGACGATGTTCTGGTTGATGATGCGGCGTCCGCGGCGGGCGTGGTCGAACGCGCGCGGGATGAGGCGGAGGTCGTGGCCGGTGAACGCGACGTCGGCGGACTCGATCGCCGCGTCCGAGCCGGTCGCGCCCATCGCGATGCCGATGTCCGCGGCGGCCAGAGCGGGGGCGTCGTTGATGCCGTCGCCGATCATTGCAACCGACCCCGCCTTTGACAGCTCCCCGATCGCGGTCGCTTTGTCTTCGGGACGCAGTTCCGCGCGCACGTCGCTGATACCGGCCTGCGCTGCCAGCGCCCGTGCCGTGCGGGCGTTGTCGCCGGTGAGCATCGTCACCCCGACGCCCTGCGCCGCGAGAGTCCGCACCACTTCGGGGACCTCGGGACGCAGCTCGTCGCGGACGCCGATCGCGGCGACAGGGGCCCCGTCGCGGTGCACGATCACAACGGTCATGCCCTGCTCCTCCAGGCCCGCGACCTGGTCGCCGAGCACCCCGGCGTCGAGCCAGCGGGGGCTGCCGACGGTGATCCGAGTCCCGTCGATCTTGCCCTCGATGCCGTGCCCGGCCTGCTCGGTCACGCCCTCCGCAGCCTGGGCTCCGGGGGCTGCGGCGGTGATCGCCGCGGCCAGCGGGTGCGTGCTGTGCTGCTCCAGCGCGGCCGCCCAGGCCAGCGCCTGGGCGTCGGTCACGCCGTCCGCGGCGAGGACCGCGGTGACGGCGGGCTCGTTGCGGGTGAGGGTGCCGGTCTTGTCGACGGCGACGTGGCGGACCGTGCCGAAGCGCTCGAACACCGCGCCGGACTTGATGATCACGCCGAACTTGCTCGCCGCGCCGATCGCCGCGACCACCGTCAGCGGCACCGAGATCGCCAGCGCGCACGGGGAGGCGGCGACGAGGACGACGAGGGCTCGGGTGATCCACAGCTCCGGGTCCCCGAACAGCGAGCCGACCAGGGCGACCAGGGCCGCGAGGACCAGCACGCCCGGGACCAGCGGGCGCGCGATCCGGTCCGCGAGGCGCGCTCGCTCGCCCTTCTCCGCCTGCGCCTGCTCCACCAGCTCCACGATGGTCGTGAGCGAGTTGTCGGTGCCCGCCGCCGTCGTCTCGACCTCCAGCGCACCGGCGCTGTTGATCGCGCCGGCCGACACGGCGTCGCCGGGCTCGACCTCGACCGGGATCGACTCGCCCGTGATCGCCGAGGTGTCCAGGCTGGAGCGCCCCGCACGGACGACTCCGTCGGTCGCGATCCGCTCGCCGGGACGAACCACCATGACCTGCCCGACCGCGAGGTCCTTCGCCGCAATCTCCACCGAAGCGCCGTCGCGGCGCACGGTCGCGGTGTCGGGGACCAGCTTCAGCAGCGCTCGCAGCCCGCCGCGGGCGCGGTCCATCGCCTTGTCCTCCAGCGCCTCTGCGATCGAGTAGAGGAACGCCAGCGCCGCAGCCTCTTCGACGTAGCCGAGGACGACTGCGCCGACCGCGCTGATCGTCATCAGCAGCCCGATGCCCAGCTTGCCCTTGAACAGCTTCCGGATCGCGCCCGGCGTGAACGTCGACGCGCCCAGCAGCAAGCCGACCCAGAACAGCACCAGTGCCGGGATCTCCATGCCGGACCACTCAAGGATCAGACCAGCGAGGAACGCGACACCGGAGAAGACCGGCACCATGATCCCGCGGTCCCTCCACCAGGGCCGCTCCTTCTCCTCGCTCTCATCGACTGCCGTGGTCGTCGGCTCGTGCTCGCAGCCGCATGCCGCGCTCACGCGTCTGCTCCCGCTCCGCAGCAACCCGGAACGGTGCACGACGAGTCCACGCACGGAGCGTGCTCGTCGACAGCCAGAGTCACATCCACCAGCGCGATGAGAGCGGCCGCGAGGTGCGGATCAGCGATCTCATACCTAGTCTGGCGACCCTCCGGCTCAGCGACCACGATGCCGCAGTCGCGCAGGCAGGTGAGGTGGTTCGACACGTTCGAGCGAGCCAGCTCCAGCTCACGCGAGAGCACCGCCGGGTAGCTCGGTCCCTCGAGCAGGGTCATCAGGATCCGGGAACGCGTCGGATCCGCCATGGCCCGGCCGAGCCGGTTCATGACGTCGAGTCGAGAAGCAATAGTCAGCATGCACTGAACTATACAGCACAGGCTGATCAATCGCCGGATGCATCAGCCTCCGCCACAAGGCGAAACAGCAGTCGACATCTGATGAATACGCGACTCAGCAACAATCGGTGCTACCAGTACAAGACTCAGCAGTGGAGTCCATCAGAGTGGTGTACGGATTCGGCGGCGAGCGTGTCGTTGTGATGTAGGCGACGGCCACCGCGTGATCCTTCGAGTGATCTCTCACAACCGACTCGAAGAAGGACACAACGATGACCGTCACTCCAAGTATCGATGGCGCGCGGCTGATCGAGGAACAGCTGGCCCAGGCCAGCCCTGATCTGTTGCGCGAGCTGCTGACCACCTTCATCAACACGCTGATGTCGGCGGAGGCCGACGCGGTGTGCGGCGCCGCCTACGGCACCAGCTCACCGGAGCGGTCGAACCGGCGCAACGGCTACCGGCACCGCGACTTCGACACCCGCACCGGCACCCTGGAGCTCGAGATCCCGAAGCTCCGGACCGGCACCTACTTCCCTGAGTGGCTTCTCGAGCGCCGCAAACGGGCCGAACGAGCCCTCACCAGTGTGGTGGCGACCTGCTACTTGCTCGGCGTCAGCACCCGACGAATGGACAAGCTGGTCCAATCCCTCGGCATCACCACACTGTCGAAGTCGCAGGTCTCGGAGATGGCCAAGGACCTCGACGGCCAGGTCGAGCAGTTCCGCACCCGCCGCCTCGACGACGCCGGCCCGTTCACGTTCGTGGCCGCCGACGCGCTGGTGTTGAAGGTCCGTGAGGGCGGCCGGGTCGTCGGCGTCCACGCCCTTGTCGCGACCGGTGTCGACGCCGACGGGCACCGCCAAGTGCTGGGGGTGCAGGTCACCACAGCCGAGGACGGCGCCGGCTGGCTCGCGTTCTTCCGGGACCTGGTCGCCCGCGGCCTGCACGGGGTCAGGCTGGTCACCTCCGACGCCCACGCCGGCCTCGTCGCCGCGATCACTGCGACCATGCCCGGCGCCGCCTGGCAACGCTGCCGAACCCACTACGCGGCGAACCTGATGTCGGCCACCCCCAAGAGCAGTTGGCCCTGGGTCAAAGCACTCCTGCATTCGGTGTACGACCAGCCCGACGCCGACGCGGTCAACGACCAGTTCGACCGGATCGTCGACGCGCTGGCCAACAAGCTGCCCGCTGCGGCCGAACACCTCGAGACCGCCCGAGCCGACATCCTCGCCTTCACCGCGTTCCCCAAAGAGGTGTGGCGACAGATCTGGTCAAACAACCCCAACGAACGACTCAACCGCGAAATCCGGCGCCGCACCGACGTCGTCGGCATCTTCCCCGACCGGACCAGCATCATCCGCCTCGTCGGCGCCGTCCTGGCCGAACAACACGACGAATGGGCCGAAGCCCGCCGCTACCTCGGACTCGATGTCCTAGCCAAATCACAGGCCACCACCACCGAGCAGGAGGTGACCGACCAGCCCATCCTCCAGGCCCTCACGGCCTGAACCCCGAAGGATCAGCCGTACACCACTCCGAAGGACTTGACCGACTCAGCAACAATCGGTGCTACCAGTACAACTTGCGTGGGGCAACCTCTCATTGGAGGACCGATTGGACGGGACCGTGCTCATTTGGCATGTCGGTCCAGCAGGTCGCCGTTCCTTGGACGATGACCGCTACCGGCGTCGACCATCTCTACCGAGGCCTGCTCACGATCGACTGCTCCGTCGAAGCTGGCGTGGTGATGGGAATGAGGGATACCCCGCCCGACGGCGAGTGACCAGCAACGTTGGCCGGTCGCTCGTTACGGTCAAGAGTGGTAGCCATCCGTCAAGCCTCCCTCCCGGCAAGTCCGGGATATACCGCCGTCGACTTTGACGACCGCTACTGGGCAGTTGAGTAACCACACGCCCGTCGGCAGAGTCGAGCACACCCGATGGGCGCCCAAGGGGATGAGGGCCGCTTGGCCGCTTGCTCGGACGTCCAACAGGGTGTACACGCGGTCGCTGCCGTTCGGAAGGCGCGTGTACGTGCCTGGCGACCCGAAGGGCGAACACACCGCCGTTGCGAACGCCGTCGGCGGGCGTGCCATCGTCCTCGGCCACGGCCTGAACACTCGCTTGAATCCACTCGACGAAGGCCACCGCCCGACAGGGCTCTCGGATGAGCAGTGGGCCTCGACCGTCTCTGCGCGACGCCGTGACCTGATCGGCGCGCTCGCGGAGACGGTGCTCGCGCGCGGGTTGTCGCCGTTGGAGCACACCGCGATCGACATCGCCCTGACCCAGACGGTGCGGGAGAACGACGTGCCGATCCTGCCGATGGTCGTCGATCGCGTCCTTGCCCCGAGCACGGACGCCGACGGCAGGCTGGCTGAGGACGGCCGACTCGTCGGCCACGCGCTCCGCCGTCTCGTCGCAGGTGACCTGGCCGGTCTGTTCGACGGGCCTTCGACGGTCGCGTTCGATCCGTCGTTGCCGATGATCTCGCTCGACCTCTCGCGGGTCACCGAGAACTCGACCCTCATTTCGGTGTTGATGACGTGCTCGTCGGCGTGGATGGAGTCCGCGCTGCTCGACCCGAACGGCGGGCAGCGGTGGGTGATCTACGACGAGGCCTGGCGGCTCATGTCCCATCCCGCGTTGTTGCGGCGGATGGATGCGCACTGGCGACTCGCACGGCACTACGGGATCGCGAACATGCTGATCTTCCACAAGCTCACCGACCTCGACAACGTGGGCGACCAAGGCTCCGCCATGCGCTCCCTGGCCAACTCACTGCTCGCGAATGCAGAGACCCGGATCGTGTATCGGCAGGAGTCCGACCAGCTCGGGCCGACCGCGACCGCCCTCGGCCTGACCGGTACCGAGCAGCAGCTCCTGCCGAACCTCGGCGTCGGCCAGGGCCTGTGGCGGATCAAGGCCAGGAGCTTCGTCTGCCAACACCAACTCCACCCCGACGAACTCGCCCTGTTCGACACCAGCAGCCGCGCCGCGGGAAACGTCTAGAAGTTCCGGCGATTTTCGACGGTTTTCGCACGAACTTCAATGCTCACCGTGTCTACAGGCTGTCTGGGGGTTGATGTTCGAGGAACATCCGCGCTCACCAGGCGAGGGGTGGTGTGCTCAGCGCCGGTCGCGCGTTGATTGTCAGGAACTGGAAGCCGGGGACGCCGGCCTGCGGAGCTTCTTGCCTCGGTCCCACTGCGTCGCATCGAGCGGCGATCCGTCGGCGCTCCATCGTTCCCAGAGGCCGTGCTTCTGGTCTTCGAGGAAGCCGCCGCGTTGGAGCAGGCCGCCGTTGGCTCGATACCAGGTCCACGCTCCGTGCAAGGCTCCACGCCGGTACTCGCCCTCGGATCGGAGCGTCCCGTTCGCGAAGTAGTGCCGCCAGACACCGTGGCGCTCGTCTTCGACGTACTCGCCGGTGATTGTGCCTCCGTGCGGGTCCGCCTCAGACCACAGCCCGGTCTTGCGGCCCTGATCGTCGTGCCCGTTGGGCGCGGACTCCACGCTCATGCGGGGCTCGTGAGCTGGATCAGATTGCCGCAGGTGTCATCCAGCACCACGGTGACCATTGGTCCCATCGTCACCGGCGCCTGTCTGAATGTCACTCCTCGCGCCACGAGATCGTCATAGACGGCGGCCACGTCGTCGACGGCAAAGGACGTCAGCGGGATGCCGTCCTCGACCAGTGCCTGCTTGAACGCTTTCGCGGCGGGATGGGCATCGGGCTCCAGCAGCAGCTCGACGCCGTCGGGCTCGTTCGCGCCGACGACGGTGAGCCACCGGTGCTCGCCCAGCGGGATGTCGGTCTTGGCGACGAAGCCGAGCATGTCGGTGTAAAATGTGAGCGCTTTGGCCTGCTCGTCGACCAGCACGCTCGTGACATTGATCCTGGGCATGATGTGCTTACTCCTTGAGTCGGTGTAGTGGCCAGCGGTCGACGATTGAACGCAGCGGCTCGGTGTTCAGGTGATGGATCTTCGTCCGCCCTTCCCGGCGCGAGCGGACCAGACCAGCCTCTTCCAGGACGGCCAGGTGCTGGGAGATGGCCTGCCGCGTCGACGTGCTGCCGTGCCGCATCGCCAGACGCGAGCAGATCTCGAACAGCGACTGCCCATCACGCTCAGCGAGCTCGTCCAGGATCGTCCGCCGTGTCGGGTCTGCCAACGCCTTGAAGACATCACCCATCCCTCGACTATAGGCAAGTGGCTACTTGCCTGTCTAGGTCGTTGCTGCACATCATCACTGGCGCGAGGTGCCAACCTCGAGGTCGGGACCACGCGCACAGGGGAACATCGGGGCTGACTGGCCGAGGGCGACCTCAAGGGTGGCTGGTAGGGTTGGGGGTGGCGTGTCGGGAAGTCTGGTCGACGTTTCCTTGTCGACCGATCCCGGAGCATGCCAATGACCTCGCCTTCCCCAGCCTCCCCGCCTGCGCGCAACCCACGGTTGTTCCCTGCCCGCGGCAGCTATGCCGAGGCGGTGCGGATCGGGCAGGTCCTGCGCAAGGAGACCGTCGGCGGGGCGCTGCTGGTGGTCATGGCCGTGATCGCCCTGGTGTGGGCGAACTCGCCGTGGGCAGAGGGCTACTTCGCGCTCCGGGACTTCCGCATCGGCTACGAACCCTGGCACCTGAACCTCACCCTCGGCGGGTGGGCAGCGGACGGGCTGCTGGCGATCTTCTTCTTCCTGGTCGGCTTGGAGCTCAAGCGCGAGTTCGTCGCCGGGGACTTGCGCCGGTTCCGCACTGCGGTCATCCCGATCGCCGCCGCGGCCGGAGGGGTCGCCGTCCCTGCCCTGATCTACACGGTCCTCGCCTGGCAGGACCCGGGACTGCGGCACGGGTGGGCGATCCCCACCGCCACGGACATCGCGTTCGCCGTCGCGGTCCTCGCGCTCATCGGCTCCCACCTGCCGAGTCCGTTGCGGATCTTCCTGCTCACCCTCGCGGTGGTGGACGATCTGATCGCGATCGGGATCATCGCGATCTTCTACACCGACACCATCAATCCGGTCCCTCTCGTCCTGGCGGTGGTGACGATCGCCGTCTACGGGGCGATCGCGCAGATGTCGCGTCGGTTCTTCGGTCTGCACCCGATGGCGGCGTGGCTGATCCTGCTGCCACTCGGGATGGTCGCGTGGGCGTTCATGCACGCCTCCGGCATCCACGCGACCATCGCCGGGGTCGTGCTGGCCTTCACGATCCCCGTCCTGCACCGCGTTCGTGACCGGGCACCGGATGCCGGTCCGGGGTTGGCGGAGCAGTTCGAGTACCGCTTCCGGCCGCTGTCGGCCGGGTTCGCGGTGCCCGTGTTCGCGTTCTTCTCCGCCGGCGTCGCGATCGGCGGCATCGACGGGTTCGTCTCGGCGCTGACCGATCCGCTCACGGTCGCGATCGTCGCCGCGCTGGTGCTCGGCAAACCAGTCGGAATCCTCGCCACGACCTGGCTGATGACCCGCGTCGCCCGCATCCGACTCGACCCCGCCCTGAGATGGGTGGATCTCGCCGGGGTCGGCCTGCTCGCCGGCATCGGGTTCACCGTCTCACTGCTCGTCGCCGAACTCTCCTTCACCCCGGGCAGCGTCGAGCACGACCACGCGAAGGTCGCGATCCTCACCGCATCGGTGCTGGCTGCGCTGCTCGCCGCGATCGTGCTGACGGCGAGGAACCGGCGCTACCGGAAGATCAGCGAACGCGACGCGATCGACGCCGACGGCGACGGTGTCCCGGACGTCTACCAGACGGGAGCGTGACCAGGGTCCTGTTCATCGTGGTGTACTCCCCGCGATGACAGTTCGCGGGCGTGCCGGTCGTGTTGTCGCACCTACTGGTTGTGGTGAGACATGGGTCAGGGCGTCAGCGGTCGCGGGTGCGGGGTGCCTGGCGACGTGAGGTCGGGGTGTTCGAGGGCGCCGAGGTAGCGGTTGGTGCCTTCGATGCTAAGGCCGAACAGGTCGCTGATCCGTCGCGCGTCGCCGCCGGTGGCGTGGACTTCGGCGAGGATGCGGTCTTCACGGATCTTCTGCGGGCGTATGCCGGCCTCCTGCCATGGATATGTCCGGTTTGCGGCCATCAGCCGGAGCGCGGAGCGCTGGTGGATGAGCAGGTGCGGGTTCTGCGAGTTCGGCCATTTCGTCTGGCGGTAGTCGAGCCATCGGGCCAGGCGCTCACGCACCGGCGCTGCCAGCGGGATGCTGCGTCCGTCGAGGGTGAGGCGGCCGTCGACGATGTCGGTGAGCAGAAGTTCGGAGACCTGTTTGGCGGTCAGCGCATAGAACGCGACCAGGGCAACGGCCAGAGCCACGGCCGGATGGGGCGAGTTGAGCTTCTCGCGGATGAGCTCGGTGTTCAGGGGCAGCGGGATCGTGCCGTTGAGCTTGGTGCTCTTCAACCCGCGCGCCGGGTTGGCGAAGACGAGCTTGCGCGCCTTCAGGGTCTTGAACAGCGATCGCATGCCTCGTTCCACGAGCGCAAGCTGGACCGGGGTGCCGGGCAGGGCAGCGCGCACCTGCGCGGCGGTGATCTCGGCCAGCGACTGGTGCCCGGCTTCGGCCCAGGCCTTGACGGCGGGCGCGATCGCGCGGATGTGGTTGCGGACGGTGAGAGGGTCACGGGAGCGCTGGCGGGGCGCGGTCGTGGCGCCGTCGAGCATGACACCCCTCCAGATGTCGAGTTGCTCGCGCATGACCGGCGGCAAGGCGTTGGTCTTGTTCGCGAAGTAGACCTCGATCGGCCGGGGCCGGTCCTCGATGAGCAGGTCCGCGGCGGCGAGCACGTCGATAGTCGAGACGATGTTGCCGGCATAGCGCGGGAGCTGGAGCACGTCGGAGGCGCGGATCTTCGCGGTCGGCGAGTCGCGGAGGGTCTGCAGAAGGCGCAGGGAGGGGATCACGTCGTTGCGCTGCCGAGTGCTCCAGCCGAACTTCTCGGCGTGCTCACCCACGATCGCGGCGCAGTAGCGGGTCAGCTCGCTGTTCTCGATGAACGCCTTCTGGCGCAGCATCTCGGGATCGGGCGGCACGTCGATGAGGACGGGCTGGACCCACTCGGTGAGGGTGAGTTTCTTCGGCGGCGGACCGGGGCGACCCCACCCGCCGGGCGTCTTCCAGCCGTTGGCGGACTTGAGACGCGGCGTCCTCGGACGTTGGAAGACCATGTTGGCGAAGAAGAGCTGCTGCCCGTACTTGTTCGCGCCCGCGATGTCGAGGGAGCGTCCGGGTTCTTGCAGCATCCGCGCCTGCTCGAGGCAGAGCCGGCAGGCACCCTGCTCGGCGATCCAGCTCTCGCGGCCGCAGTAGTCGCACACGCCCTTCGGGTAGTGGGTCTGCCACCAGCGGCACGACGAGCACATCCAGTTGCGTTGCGGATATACACCCCAGGCCAGGCATCCTTTGCAGGAGCCAAGCCGCTCGGGACTGCGCGGATGACACCGCTCGCACAGGCCCTGGCTGAAGTAGTTCTTCATCGACGCGCAGGCCGAGCACGGCGGCAGGGCGAACGGGCCTCCGGGCAGGCAGTCGTAGCAGAAGTCCACACGGGGCTTCGTCCAGGCGGCGCGGCCCACCTGGCAGCGGGAGCAGTTCGGCGGCACCCGCAGCGGCGCGTCCTTGCCCGCTGCGGGGCTCACAACGGGGGCTCGGACCTGGGGTTGCCGAACCGTGGCGCGACCCGGGGCGGGGCGTCGTTCTGGGCGTTGATGGTCTCGGCCTTCTGCGGCCTGCGCGCGGCGACTTTCTCCGGCTCGGGCACCATCAGATCAGACGGGGTGCAGTCCAGCACCGAGCAGATCACGTCGAGCTCGTCCAGTCGGATCGTCGGCGGGGTCCCGGCCCACCAGGACGACATCTTCCCGGCGCTGATCTCCAGTCCTTCTGCGGCGAGGCGGCGGCGCATCTCGGCGGACTTCCAGATGCCGCGCTCGGCGGCTCTCATCCTCAGATTCCACTGCACGGGCGGCTCACCTTTCTTCTGCGAAGCGGGCCTCGACCCGCTGGTTGGCGCCTCGCCAGGCCAGCTCGACGTGCTCGCTGCGCACGTGGATATAGCCCGACGTCGTGGACAGCCACTGATGACCCAGCAACTCCTGGATCGCTTTCAAGTCCATCCCCGACCCATACAGCGAGGAGGCGCAGTAATGCCGCAGCACGTGAGGCGTCAGCCGGCCCGACCACGCGGGCAGGAACCGATCGGTTTGGACCGTCAGACCCCGACGCAGCGAGAAGTCGCTCACTCGTCCGCAACGACGCAGGTCCTCGTCGAACCGCTCGGACGGCAGCAGCGGCGCGTCCGGGTTGTCCCAGTCGTCGCCGAACTGGTGACGCACCTCGGCCAGCCACCAGTCGATGAGCTGTTCGGCGCCGTTGATCGCCGGGACCAGGCGCGCCTTGAAGCCGCGCCCGCGCGAGCCCTTCCCGAACCGCACATGCAGCTTCCCGAACCCGCCCAGGTCGGGGCGCCAGTCGCGGATGTCGAGCATCACCGTCTCGGTGATCCGCAGGCCGAGCCGGCGCCACAGCGCCGCGGCGAAGTAATCCCGTGCAGCAGGCAGATACTTCCGTGCCTCGGGGATCGAACCGCGCCACGAGGCGAACAGCCCATCGACCTCGGCATCGGACGGCGGCACCCGCACCTTGCCCAGCGACGCGCCGGACTGCCGGTTGAACTCATCGATGGGCTGCTCGACCACAACCCCGGTCATCCGGTGGATCTGGCCCTGATAGCGGGCGACGACGAACTCGTAGAACAGCGCCAGCGCTCCGGCCTTGCCCGCCCGCGTGCTCACCGCGTGACCCATCCGCCGCTGCTCGACCAGGAACCGGTCCGCGTCAGCGAACGACGCCTCCCACAACGGGCCGGTCAACGACCGCGCGAACTCGATGATCGTCGGCCTGGTCGTGCGGATATACCCGTCGCTGAGCCCGGCGGCCGCCATCGCGATCGCGTACTCATCGACGATCTCCTGCTCGAAGTCCTCGACATCCTGAGCAGTCCGCAGGACCTCGTCGTCGCCGGCGCCGCCGCGCAGCGCGACGAGCCTCATGGACTCTGCTGTTCACGCCGGTCGACCATACGTCAACCATACCGACGAACCGTCAGCCACAGTGACCATTCGTCACCGCGAGTCGCACCCGCGACGAACCTGCAACCACAAGGGAACACGGCCCGATCGGGCCCGAAGCGGAGAGCGGAACTTCAATGCATGGAGATTGGCCACCGATGAGCTTCACCGGCCCGCGCCGATCCACCCCAACCGACGAAGATGCGACCGCTCCCGTCGAGCTGCCGCACGTCCTCGTCACCGTCGCCGCCGACGGCACCCTCACCGCGACGGTCGATGGAGCACCATTCCCGTCACCGGACGGTACAGCGTGGACGCGGGCGACGTTCGGGCCGCTCATGGATGTCATCACCCAGGACCGCACGATCGCCGTCCGAGTCGAGGTGCGCGAGAACGACGGCAGTGTGTTCACCGACATCCTCCGCACCCGCAAGCCCCGACGCGCAGCGGCCCCGTCCCAGAACCCTGTGCCGGAGACACGTCGGAGTCGCCACGCCCGACGACTGCCGCGCTTGGCCGAAGTCACCGCGGGCGGGTTCGTGCCCGGCGAGGATATCGCCGTCGCGACGATCGTCTCCCACACCGACGCCACCGGAACCGGCGAAGCCCGCGCGCTCATCGACCTCGATGACCTACCCGACGGCACACACGAGGTGATCCTGTTCGGGCGCATCTCGGGCACGCTCACAGTGCGGCGGCTGACATGAACCAGCGGCAAGCCGGGGGCATGGGCGACGAACTCACCAACGCCGCCCTCATAGGCCTGATCGGCATGTTCGGGATCGCTCTCGTCCTCCGCGCCGCCGGCAGCGTCGCCGCGTTCCTCACCGGCACACCCCAGCCCGAGGCCGGCGCAGCAGCAGGGCTCGCCGTGCTGTTCAACCCCGGCGACCCTGCGACCGCGCTCGGTGCCGACAGGCTCAACCCGGTCGTCTACTGGCTCGTCAGCACGGCACTGCTCGGCGGACTCGCCGCCGGGATCGCATGGGTCTGGATCGTGCTGCGCCGACACACGCGGAAGACAGAGACCGACCCGCACCGACTGGCCGGGATCGCGACCAGCCACGAGGTCAAGACCGCAGCATCCGCGAAGGCACTGCTTCACCGCGCGGCCACCCTGCGGCCCTCCTTGAAGTCGCCCGCACCACAGGATGTCGGCTACCTGCTCGGAGCCAGCCGTGGCACGAAGGTCTGGGCATCGGTCGAAGACTCGATCCTGCTGATCGGCCCACCCCGATCCGGGAAAGGTCTGCACGTCGTCATCAACGCGATCCTCGACGCACCCGGGGCGGTCGTCACCACCAGCACCAGGCCCGACAACCTCACCGCGACGCTTCGCGCCCGACGCCGCAAGGGCGGCCCGGTCGCCGTGTTCGACCCCCAGCGCCTGGCCGAAGGCATCCCCGCCGGGCTGCGCTGGTCACCCATTCGCGGTTGCGACGATCCACTGACCGCGATGATCCGCGCCAACGGACTCGCCGCTGCTACGGGTCTCAGTGCTGGCGGGGTCGAGTCCGGCGGGTTCTGGGAAGGCAAGACCCGCACCGCGCTCCAGAGTCTGTTGCACGCTGCCGCGCTCGACGGTCGTCAACCGGCCGAGCTGTTCAGGTGGACCCTCGACCCCAGCGCTGCGTCGGAGGCCGTCGCCATCCTCAACTCACACCCGAACGCGGCGATGGGTTGGGACGACTCGCTGGCCGCGATGATCGACGCTGACCCCAAGACCCGGGACAGCATCTGGCAAGGCGTCTCCCTCGCGCTCGCAGCCCTCGCCGACCCGCGCGTGCTCGATGCTGTCACGCCAGGACCGCACGAACACTTCGACCCCGAGACCTTCCTCACCGAACAAGGCACCCTTTACCTGCTCGCCACCGGTGCCGGAGCGGGAGCCTCCGCGTCGCTGGTCGCGGCGTTCGTCGAAGACCTCATCGAAACCGCCCGCCGACTCGCGGCACGCTCACCGGGAGCCCGGCTCGACCCGCCGCTGTTGCTCGCGCTCGACGAGATCGGAAACCTCGCGCCGCTGCCGTCACTGCCGACGCTCATGGCCGAAGGTGGCGGCACCGGGATCACGACCATGCCGGTCTTGCAGTCCCTCGCCCAGGCTCGCGACAGGTGGAGTGAGCATCAGGCCGGCGCGATCTGGGACGCCAGCATCGTCAAGATCATCCTCGGCGGCGCATCCAACAGCCGTGACCTCCAAGACCTCTCCACGCTCATCGGAGAGCGCGACGAGTACACCGACAGCGTGACCCTCGGCGACCACGGCACCCGCTCGAATCAGCGCTCGATCCGCCGCGTCCCGATCCTGCCGCCAGACCGCATCCGAACACTGCCGTTCGGCACCGGCATCACGATGCTGCGCTCTGCACCGCCCATCGTCACCGACCTACGCGCCTGGCCGACCCGCCCCGACGCAGCGCAGCTCCGCACTGACCGCGACGAACTCGAAGCGCTTCTGCGCCACCGCCCCGCCTCCTGACGACGCTTGGAAGCTCCAGTGCACCTGCCTGACAGAGCGACCCACACGCAGCTGGTCGCCCGAATCAGGAGGAGGCCATCATGGCCATTCACACCCAGGAATCGCTGTCAGGCTTCATCGCTTCGGAGCCGTTGCTCACCGAGACGGCAAAGGGAGACGCCAGGTTCTTCGCCCGTATCGGCAAGGAGCACTTCCGCCGCGAGGACGACGGCTCGTTCACGCAGACCGAGACGACCTACCACCACCTGGTGATGTTCGGGCGTTCCGCTGAGCACGCGCACGCGAACTTCGACCAGGGCGACAACTTCGTCGCCGAGGGCTACACGCGACCGGTCAACTACGAGCGCAACGGTCAGGCAATCGAGGGCGAAGAGTTCGTCGCCAAGAAGATCGGCCACGACGCCGCGCGAACCCGCTACCAGGTGGATCGCACGCCGCGCAATGGAGTCGGGCGGGACGCAGCAACGTACGAGCCGACGCAGCGAGCAGCGACCGCGGCGCACGCCCCGGTCAGCATGTGAGCTCGGGAGCTACAGCACCATGAACGATCAGCATGAGATGGATGAGCCGGACGTCTTCGACGGCCCGCCCCGCGTCACCAACTCGGACATGCCCGAACCGCCGCACCCCGTGAACTGGAACCTGCTGACGGCACACGAGCTGGAGCAGGAATGGCTCGCGCTGAACCGATGGGTTGACTGGCTGCGCCGCACCTACGGCCTCACCGTCGCGGTAGTGCCACCGTTCTGGCACCACCACCCGGAGATGGTCTGGGAGCTATCGGCACTGCACCTGCACTGGCTCGCGGCCTACGACCCCGATCAGAACGCATCCGCGCCGCTCGGCTGGCACCGCGACTTCGCCGACGCGCGCGAACGCCTTCGCTACTGGGTCACCGCCTGCGGCACCCGTGGCGACCGCGACCGACCGACCCGGCAAGCTGCATGGCCCGGTGAAGACTCAGCGCCCACCATCCAGGACTTCACCTTCACCGACCGCGACACCGAGTTCGTCGAGTTCGTCATCGCCCAAGTCCGCAAGCGCCAGGAGGCCGAAGACGAGTTCTACGCCAACCTGGCCGACGATGAAGCTCCGTAGAGCGATGAGCCGCTATGCCAAGAAGACCGACCGTCGCCCGTACGAGGAGCGGTCGTTTTCCGTCCGGGCCGTCCACCGCGAGCGCGCCGACCTGCACAAGCTCGCCGAGGTTCTCATCCGGCTGACGTTGCAGGAGACCGGCGAGAGCCGCGCGGCCCGTGAAGCCGTGCGGGTGCCCGACACCTACCAGGCGGCTCCCGATGGCCTGGCCGCCTCTGAAGCCGCCCGGTAGAATGAAACCTGCAAGCCTCGCGATGCGGGGTGTTGTGGCCTAAACCCCGCCGTTCGGCGGGCAACACGCACCGAGACCATCGGGTCTCGCCCTACAGCCTTCACCGGCTGCTCTCACGATCAACACCCCTCCCACCAACAGTGGGAGCGCGAGGGTCGAACCGCGTGAGAGTGAGCCCCCGATGACCACCATTGCCGACGATCCGGCAGCCAGCCTCATCGACCCGCCCAAGACTGCGGCTGCCGCCGTGTCCTACCTGCGAGTCTCGACCCGCGAGCAGGCAGAGAAGGGCGGCACCGACGAAGGCTTCTCGATCCCGGCCCAGCGCGAAGCGACCAGGCGCAAGGCCGAACAGCTCGGCGCCGGCATCGTCGAGGAGTTCGTGGACGCGGGAGCCTCAGCCAAGTCGTCCGACCGGCCCGAGCTGATGCGGATGATCCAGTACGTCAAGGCCAATAAGGTCGCGTACTGCATCGTTCACAAGGTCGACCGGCTCGCCCGCAACCGCGCCGACGATGTGAGCATCCACCTCGCACTCCAACAGTGCGGGGTGATGCTCGTGTCCGCGTCGGAGAACATCGACGAGACTCCTTCGGGGATGCTGCTGCACGGAATCATGTCCACCATCGCCGAGTTCTACTCCCGCAACCTCGCCACCGAGGTCGCCAAGGGCATGACGCAGAAGGCCATCGGTGGCGGCACGAACGGGCGCGCACCCATCGGGTATCTGAACGTCCGCAAGCGCGACGAGCTCGGGCGCGAAGTCCGCACCATCGAGCTCGATCCTGAGCGCGCACCGATGATCGAATGGGCGTTCAAGGCCTACGCCTCGGGCAACTGGAGCGTCAGCCAACTCCACGACGAACTCACCTCGCGGGGGCTGCGCAGTCTGCCCACGCCGAAGAGGCCGGCGAAGCCGCTTGCCGTGTCCACCATCCACCGCCTCCTGACCAACCCGTACTACAAGGGCGATGTCGTCTACCGAGGCACCCGCTACAAGGGCAACCACCCGGCGCTCGTGCCCGCCGAGGTCTGGTACCAGGTCCAGTCCGTGCTCACCGCGCACCAGTGCGCCGTCGAGGCAACCCAAGTCCACGGCCACTACCTCAAAGGCACCATCCACTGCGGCCAGTGCGGCTCCCGACTCATCGTCTCCAACGCGAAGAACCGCCACGGCAACGTCTACTGCTACTTCGTGTGCTCCGGCCGGCACTCCAAGCGCACCGACTGCACACGCCAGGCGATGCTCATCGAAGACGTCGAGAAACTCGTCGAGGACTACTACACCCGCGTCCAGATCACGCCCGCCCAGCAGGACGCGCTCGCGGGGATGCTCCACCACGAGTTCGACCGGCTCATGGCCGCCGAAACCGAGGAACTGGAACGCCTCACCACCAACCGCGACCGGCTCGAAAGCGAGCAGGACCGCCTCATGCAGGCGCACTACGCCGACGCGATTCCGCTCTCAGTGCTCAAGCGCGAACAGGACCGCATCGTCGCCGAACTCGACCAAGTGACCCGCCGCATCGACGCCCACTACGGCGACTACGCCGACGCCCGCTCCCACCTCGACGACGCGCTCGGTCTGCTCGCCAACTGCGCCGACATCTACACCCGGTGCGACGACACCAACCGGCGGCTGTGCAATCAGGCGTTCTTCACCAAGGTCTTCATCGACGAAGACAACGAGCTGCGCGTCGAGCACAACCGACCCTTCGAGATGCTCCTCGATCCACAGGTCAACGCCAACGCGCTGACCTGGGCCGCAGACGCACACAAGGCCCGAACCTCAACCAACGTTTCCGTTGGCAAGGGTTCGAGCCTTGTGCGTGCGGTGGAGCATAGGGGATTCGAACCCCTGACCTACGGCTTGCAAAGCCGCCGCTCTACCAACTGAGCTAATGCCCCGGGCCGCTCGCGGGGAGCGACGGACGTCCGCCATCGTAGCGAACGACCGAGACGGCCGACCACCTGCCGCCGATTGCTCTGTTTCTGGCGCGACACGCCGCGGGGCCCGGCAGCTCGGGAGCGTCCGGTGCGCAGACGCGGCGGGCAGGAGGTCTCGCGTCCGGGTCGCCCCATTTCGGCGAGCCACCTACGCTGGGACGCATGTGGTCCAAGCGGCAGGAGGTCGACTACACCCTGCGGCGGCGAGAGTTGCTCGCCGCGCTACGCCGACGCGTCCGCACCGTGTCGAGGGAAGACCTCTGCGACGCCGACCCGATCCTCGTCCGCTCCGCCGTCCACCATGGCGAGGAGACCGACGAGGCGTGCCCGATCTGCCGGTCCGACCGGCTCGTCACGCTCCGCTACGTGTTCGGCTCCCAACTCGGGCAGTATTCGGGACGCATCAAGTCCACGGCCGAACTGGACGAGATGCAGACCGAGTTCGGCGAGTTCCGGGTGTGCGTCGTCGAAGTCTGCCCGGACTGCAGGTGGAACCACATGAACAGCAGCTATGTGCTCGGGGACGGCGTGACACGCCGGCCCCCGCGGCGCCAGAAGACGGTAGAGGACATCTATGGCTGACTCCACCCGCTCCAACGGGGGAAAGGCATCCAAGCCCACATCCGCGAAGACGAAACGCACCCGGGGGCAGAAGGTGCGCCGCTTCTTCAAATGGGCAACCATCGGCATCCTCTCCCTGGTGCTGATCGCGGCGGGCGGCATCGGCGTCCTGTACGCGACGACGGACATCCCCGATCCGAACGGCGACTTCCAGACCAACACGACGACGCTGTACTACAACGACGGGACGACCGTGCTCGGCACCCTGTCGATCCAGAACAGGCAGTCCATCAGCTACGACGAGATGCCGCAGAGCATCAAGGACGCCGTCGTGTCGGCCGAGAACCGCTCCTTCTGGACCGACCCCGGCATCTCGGTGAGCGGCATCCTCCGCGCCGCCTGGGGCCTCGTCAGCAACCAGGAGATCACCGGCGGCGGGTCCACGATCACCCAGCAGTACATCAAGATCCTCTACCTGACCAGCGAGCAGACGTTCAGCCGCAAGCTGAAGGAGATCGTCCTCGCCGTCAAGCTCAACAACGAGCGGTCGAAGGAACAGATCCTCGAGGGGTACCTCAACACCATCTACTTCGGTCGCGGCGCGTACGGCGTCGAGGCGGCGGCCCACGCGTGGTTCAACACGAGCGCGTCCGAGCTCACCGTGCAACAGTCCGCGGTCCTCGCGGCCGTCCTCAACGCGCCCGCCTACTTCGACCCCGACGGCGGCGACAAGAACCTCCAGCGCCTCACGGAGCGCTACCACTACGTCCTCGACGGCATGGTCGAACAGGGCACCATCACCGCGGCGGAACGGGAGAAGTACGACGACCTGCCCACCTTCCCCGACATCCCCGCATCGTCGACCTACGGCGGCGCGAAGGGCTTCCTCATCAAGATGGTCGAGTCCGAGCTGAGCGCGGCCGGGATGTCCGACGCCCAGGTGTACGGCGGCGGCCTGAAGATCACCACCACCTTCGACAAGACCGCGCAGGACGCCGCGGTGAAGGTCGCCGAGTCCACGGTCAAGACCGCCGCCGAGGCGGCCGGCCAGAACTCCTCCGGGCTGCACGCCGCCATCGCCTCCGTCGACACCTCCAACGGCGAGGTCATCGCGCTGTACGGCGGCTCCGACTACGTGTCGAACTCCCGCAACTGGGCGACGACAGCCCGGCCCACAGCGTCCACCTTCAAGGCCTTCGCGACGATCGCCGCCCTCCGCGGCGGTTTCACCCTCAACTCGACGTTCCGCGGCTCCACCTTCACCCCGCGGGGCGACAGCACCTCGGTCAAGAACGCGAGCAGCATCAACTACGGGACAGTCACCCTCCGCCAGGCCGTCACCGACTCGATCAACACGGCCTTCGTCGACATGACCCAGCAGTTGGACGACGGCCCCGCCCAGGTCGTCAAGGCCGCGAACGACGCGGGCGTCCCCACCGGCGACGGCTGGGACCTCAACAACCGCATCGCGCTCGGCACCGCCGAGGCGAGCCCGCTCAACATGGCCAACGCGTTCGCGACGCTCGCCGACGACGGCACCTACCACGCGGCCCACGTCGTACGCGAGGTGAAGGACGCCGGCGACAAGGTCGTCTACAAGCCCGAGGTCGCGACGAAGAGCGACATCTCCGCCGACGACGCCCGCACCGTCACACAGGCCATGGAGACCGTGGTCGAGGAAGGGTCCGGCAACACCGTCGACACGTCCGGCCACACCGCCGCCGGAAAGACGGGCACGGGCGCCGTCGAGGACAAGACCGTGTCGAGCTGGCTCGTCGCGTACACCAAGCAGATCTCGACGGCCGTCATGTTCGTCGCCGGGGACGACGGCAACGGCAACCTGGACGACTACGCCGCGCCCGGCGACGCCTGGTTCTACAGCTCCGGCTACCCGGCCGACGCGTGGTCGGAGTACATGGCCGTCGCGATGAAGGACCTGCCCGACGAGGAGTTCGAGGCGCCGTCGTCCTCGACGAGGACGTCCACGCGCACCGCCGAGCCCGCGCAGACACGCGCCTCAACCCCGAGCGCCGCTCCGACGCAGACGCGCACCCAGACCCCCACGTCCACGCCGACCCCCGAGCCGACGCAGAGCTCCACGACCGCCGAACCCGAGCCTCAGCCGACGCGCACACCCACACAGGTCGAGCCGTCCACCGAACCCACACAGGCGCAGCCAAGCCCATCGACACGTCCCACAGCGAGCCATAGCTAACATTGCCTTCCGTGGAGGCTGACACGCGGAGCCCGTTGTGGCGCTGGATCGGTGGGCCGATCGGGCGTCACGCCGCCACGGGAGGCGCGTGGCGCACCCCGGCGCCGTGGGCGCTGCTCCTGGCGACCGTCGCATGGATCCTGACGATGTGGCGCAACGCCGCCTGCATCCAGACCTCGACCGACTCGTACCCCGAGACCTTCAAGCTGATGTGCTACACGGACATCCCCGTGCTGTACCTCAACCGGGGCCTGTCCACGGGTTCGGTCCCGCTGGTCGACATCCCGATGGAGTACCCGGTCCTCACGGCCTGGATCATGGAGTTCGCCCGGCGGGCCGTGAACCTGCTGGGCGGGTACTCGGGGCCCGACGCGACCGCTCTCCAGCAGGTCCAGGGCGCCGAGCTGTTCTACGCCGTCACCGCCATCGTCATGTTCATCTGCTTCCTGGCCCTGGTGATCGTCCACCTCCGGCTGCACCGCCCGTGGGACGCCCTCCTCATCGCCGGATCACCCCTCATCGTCGCGGGGGGCCTCATCAACTGGGACATGCTGGTCGTGTTCCTCGCCTCGGCGTCCCTGCTGGCGTGGAGCCGAAGACGGACGTTCGTCGCCGGGCTGCTGCTCGGGCTCGCCGTCGCCGCGAAGCTGTACCCCGTCTTCTGGCTCCTGCCCCTGTTCGCGCTGTGCCTGCGATCGGGCCAGCTCCGCCGCTTCACGACGTTCGCGTGGGGCACGATCGCGGCGTGGTTCGCGGTGAACGCCCCCATGTACGTGATCTCGCCGACGAACTGGCTGAACTTCTGGACGTTCAACGCCGACCGCGGGCCCGACCTCGGATCGCTGTGGTACGTGCTGGACCTGGCGGGCTTCGAGGTGGACGGCCTGAGCAGGATCGTGACGGTCCTCCTCGGCATCTGCGGCATCCTCCTCGCCGGCCTGATCCTCCTGGCCCCCCGCCGACCCCGGCTGGCCCAGTCGCTGTTCCTCATCACGGTCGCGTTCCTCGTCCTCAACAAGGTGTACTCGCCGCAGTACATGCTGTGGCTGCTCCCCCTGCTCGTCCTCGCCCGGCCGAAAGCGCGCGAACTGGTGATCTTCACCGTCGCCGAACTGGCGTACTGGGCGGCGGTGTGGGGACACCTCGCGCAGACCATCGGCCCGGCCGACGGCACGTCCGACAAGCTGTACTGGCTGGCGGTCCTCCTCAGGATCGGCGTCCAGGTGTGGCTCGCGGGCATGGTCGTGCGAGACATCCTGCATCCCGAGCTCGACCCGATCCGCAACGCCTGGTCGGTCGACGACCCCGACGGCGGCATCTTCGACCATGCGGCCGACGACGGCTGGGTGCTCGCGCTGCGCCGCCGCCTCGGCATGCGCTCGTGGTCCGCGCCGGACGGCGACCCGGCGATCCTCCGGGCCGAGCCGGACGTCCGCGAGCCGGTCCCCGTCGGCATCCGCGCGGTCACCGCCGAGCCGGACGACGTGGATCCCGGGGCACACCCGGGCGGTGCGGAACCGGGCCGGGAGGACCGGGACGCAGACGCGGCCGACGTCCCCGAGGCCGACCCGGAGGCCGACTCCGGGGACGGGCGGTGAGCCCCGCGCGGGTGCGCGCGGCGTTCTCCCGACCGGACGTCCAGCTCGTCGCCCAGGCCTGGGCGGGCAGCCGCCTCCTCATCGCGCTCGCCGCCGCGTACGTGCTCGCGACCCGCCCCGACCTCACGCTGCGCGGCATCCTGCAGACCTGGGACGTCGTGCACTTCATCCGCATCGCCGAGGACGGCTACGTCGCCGCGAACTCGCAGGCGTTCTTCCCGGGGCTGCCGCTGCTGCTGCGGGCCGGGTCTGCCGTCGGCATCGACCCCGTCGTGGGCGGCGTCCTGCTGTCGCTGATCGGATCGGTCCTCGCGACCTGGGCCCTGTACCGGCTGGGCGGACCGGGCGCGGCGATCGCCTGGCTGCTCGCCCCGACGGCCGTGTTCACCGTCGTCGGGTACACCGAGAGCCTGTTCTGCGCCGCCGCCTTCTGGGCGTGGGAGTTCGCCCGGCGACGCAACTACCTGTGGATGGCGGTGCTCGCCGGAGCCGCCGCGGCGATCCGGGTCTCGGGCCTGTTCCTGGCCGGGGCGCTGGGCATCCTCATCCTCACCCAGGCCGGGGACGCCCTGCGGCGGCGGATCGCGCGGCTGGCGTGGCTGCTGGTGCCGTTCGGGGTGATCCTCGCGTACATGGTGTACCTGAAGGCGTCCACCGGAGACTGGATGGCCTGGTACCACGCCCAGTCCACCGGCTGGGCACGATCCCTCACCAACCCGGTCCAGGCCGTGATCAACACGTTCGGCGCGGCCGCGCCCGGCGCGTACCCCGACCACCCCGAGTGGAAGTGGATCTTCCGGTTCGAACTCGTCTCCGTCGTGGTCGGCGTCGTGACGACCGTCCTGTGCCTGCGGCGCCGTCGCTGGGCCGAGGCGGGCTATGTGGGCGTGCAGATCCTCGCGTTCTCGCTGTCGTACTGGTTCCAGTCGGTGTGCCGCGCCGTCCTGCTGTGGTTCCCGACGTGGATCCTCGTCGGCGAGTGGGCGGAGCGGAGGCCCGAGACTCCCGGCGGGAGGGCTGCGCGGACGGCCGGCCTGACCGTGGCGGTCGTCGCGGCCTGCGCGGCCCTGGCCAGTTGGGCCTGGCTCTACTTCAACGGCCTGTGGGCAAGCTGACGATCGGTCGCTGCGGCTTTCCGTACCGAATGCTGCCGGTCGGGCCGGTCCCGTCGCCCGGATGCGGACTTTTGTACCTTCTCGGGCCGCCGGACGCTCTCATCGGGTACAGAACTCCGCGATCGGGGCCCGCGCTGCCGTCGAGCGCCCTCGTAAGGAACACAATTCCGCAGTCCCGAGACGGATCCGGGTCAGGGACGGACCTTCTTGTGGCGCGGCTTCTTGCGCGGGCGGTCGTCCGCCCGGCCCTGGGTCTGGACCGGCGCGAGATCGATGAGCTTGCCCGAGATGCGGGTGGAGCGCAACGCGTCCCGCACGGCCTGCGGCAGCACGGCCGGAAGCTCCACCAGCGAGTGGTCGGCGCGGATGTCGATGCGGCCGAAGTCCTCCCGGCGCAGCCCGCCCTCGTTCGCGAGCGCACCGACGATCTGCCGCGGCAGCACCCGGTGCCGTTTCCCGACCGCGATCCGGTACATCGCCAGCGCCACGTCCGACCGGGGCCGCGGCGACCGCTCCCGGCGCGCTCCCGCGGGGCGATCCGGGACGGCCCGCATCTCGTCCTCGGGCCCGAGCAGCATCGGCTCGTCCCCCTGCAGGTTGATCGCGAGCGCCGCCGCCACGTCCACCTCGGGCACGTCGTACTCGGCGACGTAGTGCGCGACGATCTCCCGGAACGTGTCGAGCCGGTCGGAGCCGAGTGCCTCGCTGATGGCGTCGTCGAAGCGGCTGAGCCGGGTCGCGTTGACATCGTCGACCGTGGGCATCGCCATGGGGGTGAGACGCTGACCGGTCGCCTTCTCGATCGCCGCCAGCAGGCCGCGCTCGCGAGGGGTCACGAACGAGATCGCGTCGCCGCTGCGCCCGGCGCGGCCCGTCCGTCCGATGCGGTGGACGTACGACTCGGTGTCGGTGGGAATGTCGTAGTTGATGACATGGCTGATCCGGTCGACGTCCAGGCCGCGGGCCGCCACGTCGGTCGCGACGAGGATGTCGAGCTTGCCCGACTTGAGCTGCCCGATGGTCCGCTCGCGCTGGTTCTGTGCGATGTCGCCGTTGATGGCGGTCGCCGAGAATCCCCGGGCGCGCAGCTTCTCGGCGAGGGTCTCCGTCTCGTTCTTGGTGCGGACGAACACGATCATGCCCTCGAAATCCTCGACCTCGAGGATCCGGGTGAGCGCATCGATCTTCTGCGGGTACGCCACGACGACGTACCGGTGACGGACGTTGGGTGCGGTCTTCGTCCGGCCCTGGAGCACGACCTCGACGGGGTCGGCGAGGTACTTCTTCGACAACCGCCGGATCGGCCCGGGCAGGGTCGCCGAGAAGAGGGCGACCTGCTTGTCGTCGGGCGTCTCGGCGAGAATCGTCTCGACGTCCTCCGCGAATCCCATGCTCAGCATCTCGTCGGCCTCGTCGAGGACGAGGAAACGCACCTGCGAGAGGTCGAGAGTCCCCTTCTCGAGGTGGTCCATGATCCGGCCCGGTGTGCCGACGACGATGTGCACGCCCCGGGCCAGGGCGCTGAGCTGCACGCCGTACCCCTGGCCGCCGTACACCGGCAGGATGCGGACGCCGTGCATCCGTCCGGCGTAGGTCTGGAACGCCTCGCACACCTGCAGCGCGAGTTCCCGGGTCGGGGCGAGGACGAGCGCCTGCGGCGCCTTCTGCTTGAGGGTGAGCCGGTTCAGGATCGGCAGCGCGAACGCGGCCGTCTTGCCCGTGCCGGTCTGCGCGAGACCCACCACATGCCGCCCGGCGAGCAGCGCCGGGATGGTCGCGGCCTGGATCGGGGTCGGGTGCTCGTACCCCACGTCCCGCAGCGCGCGCAGCACGTGCTGGTCGAGGTTGAGGTCGGCGAAGGTCATCTCGTCGGAGGTGGACTGCTCGGGACGGTTGTCGTCGTTCACCACACGACCGTAGCGGTTCTCCGGCACGAGGCCGTTCCACGCCGCCGCGGCGGAAGGCACCGACCGCTCCGGATCTATGTCCACAGACCCCCCGGAGCGAACACCTCCGCCACGAGGTCGTCGAACCAACCCGTCTCCCGCGCGACGTCCAACACGCTGTAGCGCGCCCGGTAGTACATGGCCCGTGGGAACGTGTCCCGGACGTCAGCGGCCGTCAAACCGATGTCCTCAGGCACGGCAGGGGCACCCGCCGCCCGCAGCATCCGCTGCAGGTCCGCCGCCGGCAGCACCTGCGCAGCGAGCCTCGGCCGCAGCTCGTCCCACCGGTCCATCAGCCCCCGCAGCCGGGCGCGGAGCCCGTCGGCGTCCACATACTTGGCCTTCGTCTCGTTCACGGCGTTGTCCGCGAGGGCGCCGGTGAACCGGCTGCGGATGTCCGCCTCCACATCGTCCCAGGGACGCCACCGCGCAGCGGCCGCGTCGACGTCCAGTCCCTTCAGGTCGCGGGCGAGGAAGCGCTCGTAGAACTGACACATCGCCAACGTCCCGATAGCCACCTTGAACCCGTGCGACAGCGGCGGGTCCTCCTCGGCGCCCAGATGCGCGAGCTCCCACAGATGGCTGAAGTAGTGCTCGGCGCCCGAGGCCGGCCGCGTCCCCCGGTACACCTGCATGGCGAGCCCCGACAGGACGAGGCCCGACACCAGCCCCTCGTAGGCGGACGCGTCGCCCGCGGCGAGCGACGCGGGTCGCGACAGCGCCTCCGAGACCCCGCCCTGAACGAGGTCCCAGGCCAGCGGCTCGATCGGGTCGATGCCCACCGCATCCGACAGGATCCAGTCGGCGCCGCCCGGGATCTTCGCTGCCAGGTCACCGTATCCCGACGCCACCATCGACGGGGGCGCGGCAGCCGCCACGTCCAGGTCGAACAGGACGACGCGCGGCGCCGGACAGGGCATCGTGAGCTTCACCCCGCCCCGGTTCATGGGTGCGCCGAACCCCGTGTACCCGTCCATCGACGCAGCCGTGCCGACCACGGCGTACAGCCGGCTCAGCTCCCCCGACGCCAGCTTGACCAGGTCGTTGATCGTCCCTGCGCCGACGGCGACGCCCAGCGCGTCCGATTCGCGCAGCCGCTCCCGGATGATCACGCAGTTCTCGTACGACGCGTACAGCGCCGGCTGCCCCGGGAAGACGAGAGGCTCTGCCAGGTTCACCCCCGCAGCGGCGAGGCGGTCGAACACGGCGTGTCCGGCGGCCGCCCACGTCCGCTCGTCGGCGACGACGAGGGCGGTCCGGTCGCGCAGCAGGGCGTCCCGCAGCAGGACGCCACTGCGCTCCAGCACGCCGCGTCCCACCTCGACCACCTTGGTGTCGCCGGCCCGCCGCAGCCCCTCGGCCATCACGGCATTCATCGGTTCTCCTTCGTCTCACTGGTTGTGTCGGTCCCCGGTGGGGGGCTTTCGTCGACCGCGGATTGCGCATGTGGTCGGGTCAGCAGGTCGGCGACCGCGGACAGGGCCTCGTACTCGTCGGCCCCGTCCGCCCACACCGATACGGTTGCGCCCGGCGGGACACCCAGGGCGAGCACCCCGACAGGACTGGTCGCACTGGCCGTGCGGCCGTCGTGGCGGAGGAAGACGCTGCTGGCGAACTCCCCTGCCACGGCGACCACGGCTTGCGCGATCAGCGCGTGCAGTCCCGCCGGGTCGCCGAGACGGACGTCCCGGCGGATCATGGCCCCTCGATCGCGATCGTGGTGCCGACGCCGATCACCGGCGACTCCCCGGCGATGTGGATCGCCCCGGCCAGCTTCGGGGTGGGGGAGCCGTCGACGTTCACCGTCACGTGCCCCAGTGCGTCCAGGTTCCGCTGAGCCACGTCGCCGACCGCGGTGATCGGGTACTCCGTCCCGTCGATCACGAGCCGCTGGCCCGGGACGATCGGCGCCGACGTCCGCGCCTGCGCCACGATGTAGCAGAACTCCCGGAGAGCGGCAGGTGCGTCGTCGCCGAAGGTGACGAACAGTCCTTGGGCAGTGAACTCGGTCGCCTGCGGTCCGACGGCGGTCACGGTCGTGCGGTAGATCTCGGTCATGAGCGTTGTCCTCAGTTCGTGTGGCGGTGTCAGTAGAGGCCGATGCTGGCGAGCCAGGCCACGGCGACACGTGGGACGCCGTTGAGGAAGCGGGAGTACAACACGGACGGCACCCCGACCTCAACGGTCTCGGGCTCCGCCTCCGCCAGCCCGAGGCCGACCGGGATGAAGTCGCAGGCGTTCTGCGTGTTGATCGCGAACAGAGCCGGCAGGGCAAGGCTCGGCGGCACGTTGCCCTTGCCGATCTCGACGCCGATCAGGGTGCCGATGATCTGCCCGATCACCGCTCCGGGGCCGAGCAGCGGCGAGAGGAACGGCAGCGAGCAGATGAATCCGAGCACGAGCAGGCCCCAGCCCGAACCCGCCAGCGGCGTCAGCATCGAAGAGAACCAGTTGCCGAAGCCGGAGGCGTTGATGATGCCGATCAGCATGGCGACGAACGCCATGAACGGGATGACCGTGTTGAGCATTGTCTGGACGCCGTCCCGGCCGGCCTGGAAGAAGATGGACACGACGCGTCCCGCGCCGAGACCGATCCGCTCCAGGATCGACTTCTTCTCCTTCGCGGCGATGGTCTGGGAGATCTTCTTGTCGGTCGACCAGTCGCCCTGAACGGTGAACGCAGGGCCCTTCTCGCCGCCGGGCGTCCCCGCGGCGGAGGCCTCAGCGCCCGCAGCGGCGGCACCGACCTCGACCGCGTCGTCGGCCGCCCTGACCTGTCCGGGACCGACAGCCGACACGTAGATGCCCTCGTGGATGAACTGGGCGAGCGGGCCGGTCTTTCCGGTCGGCATCACGTTGACCGTGGGGATGCCCTTCTTCGGGTAGATGCCGCATCGCAGCGTTCCGCCGCAGTCGATGACGGCCGCGAAGATCTCCTCGTCCGGGACGGACGTCGCGAAGCCGTTCACCGGCTCGGCGCCCGACAGTTCGGCGATCCTGTCGACGACCTCGGGCTTCATGCCGCCGCCGACGATGTACACGAGCTTGTTGCGCTCAGGGGTCGGGGTCAACGTCAACGGCCCGCCGAACCCTCCGCTCCCGCGCTCGATCACGATGGTCCTGTACTCACTCATCGGTTCACACCTCCACCTTCGTCGCCGTGCTGAGCGTCACACCCTGCTGCTTGCTGACCCACCTCGTTGTGAGGTCGGTGACCCACCCTCCGAGGAAGTTCATGACGAGGCCCACGAGGAGATAGCGGATCGCGAGCGGCCCTGTGCTGAGGCCGAGTTGCTCCACGCCGTGGGCAATGCCGAGCCAGATGAACAGCTCGGCCGGGTTGATGTGCGGGAAGACGCCGTTGCTGGTGTGGCAGAACTGCGCGGCGCTGGCGAAGTAGCTGGGCTTGTACCGCTCGGGCATGAACCGGCCGAGCGAATGCACCATCGGGTTCGCGAGCATGAACGAGCCGAGGAACGGCAGCAGCAGGTACCTCGAGACCGGGTTGTTGCCCGCCTTGGCGGCGAGCGTGTTGATCCTGTCCTCGCCGATCAGTTGGATCAGCGAGTTCATAGCGATGATCAGCATCAGGACAAGGGGCACGATGCCCGTCATCCAGCTGAGGAACGTCTCCGCGCCGGCCTTGAACAGTCCGATGAACCATTCGGCGACGCCGACAACGTTATTCATGGTCACTCCTTTCGAGCGGTCGTGGGAGCAGAAACGAGCAGGGCCGGCCAGGGCAGGTGGTGCAGTGACGCCCTGGTGGGCACGTGGAAGGGGCTCACCCGCGGGTGAGGGCCGGAATCGGTCCGGCGAGTCGCGGGACGCGCGACGCGATACACGCTGAACCCGGTGACGGGGGTGGGGCGACGGTCAGCCCCCGGCGGCCTGCGCCCTGGAGGAGCGTCGGACGACGACGCGGAGCCGGTCGGCGATCTGCGTCAGCGGGCCGGGAGGTTCGGGAGGCCTGCCGCCGGTGAGAACGATGCGGTAGTTGTCGCGGGCGTTGGCGACGGCCTGCCGCACGCTCCGGGGAAACCGCCTGTCGGTCTCGGGCGCCACCGAGATGAGGTCGGCGCCGTCGAAGGCGCCCCACCGGCGAAACCGCGCGAAGACCGTCACCCCGTTGAGGCGATGCCCCTCGGCGATCCCGCCGGCGTCGTCCAACAGGAACATCACGATCGCGCCCGCGGTGAGCAGGCCCTTCTTCTTGCCGATCGCGACCTTGCCGCGGCGGTGCAACGCGGTGAAGGTACGCGTGAAGTCCTTCGCCTGCTTCAACGCGAGCACCGTCTGCGTCGCGTAGATGACCGCGAAGCCGATGAGAAAGATCCAGAACATGGTGACTCCTTAGAGGACGTGGTCCTCGGCAGCGCTCTCCATCAGGTAGAAGAACTGCTCGTAGGTCGAGAGACGGGAGACCTTGCTCAGCAGGAGCCGGTTGGACCCGAGCCGGATGAGGTCGTCGTATGCACGGATGAGGATGGTGTCGTCGTAGAGCGCCTTTTCGGGCGCGGCCATGAGGAAGATCGCGCGAAGCCCCTCCTCCGCGTCCCCGCGTGGGATCAGGCCGAGCGCGCACACGAGGTGCTCCCCGTGCGGCGCAACGGCGTGCGGGAACGCGAGGACCTCGTCGAGGAGCATGGTGGCCCGCTTCTCGCGCTCGGCGACGGCCGAGCGGAATGCCTCGTCCATCAGGCCACGTTCGACCAGATGGTCGATGAGGAGCCTCGTCCCGTCGAGGTAGGCGCAGTCTCGCGGAAGCGGTACGAACCGGTCGGCGTCGAGGAGCGTCACCAGAATCGACCCGGCGTGACGCGGCAGGGCGAGCTGCCTGTACCCGGGGAAGCGCATCGCCGCCAGCCGGCGGGCCAACTCCGAGCTGTCGAACACCTCGGAGAGCTGCAGCACCGGGGCGGGCACGTCGACCGTTGTCCCGGGTGTGGCGACGACGAGGTCCGCGTCGTGCACCCGCTCGTCCGTGTCCGTCGAGAACATCTGGAACGTCGTCCCGGGCGGGAGGACCTTGGCCATCCTCGTCTGGATGAGGCGAGCGACACCCGGCCCTCGTGGCGTCACGATCGCGACCCGGAACGGGGGCTGCGGCCGCGCGGCGTGATCCTCCAGGTACACCTGGAAATATGTCGCGGTGAGGGCCACCTCGGTGTCGTCCATGGCCAGGCCGGTGCGCTCGGCGATGACGCCCCGGGCGATCGTCGCCATGTGGTGCGCCAGCGGGTACTGGGCCCGGATCTGCTCGACCTGGATCGGCTCGGTGACGTGCTGCGAATAGCGCATCCGATTGATCATGAAGGCGAGGTGGTGACTGAACTCGGCGAGGAGCCCGCCGGCGTCGACCTCGACGTCCATCGTGTCGCGGATCTGGCGGCAGATGTCCTCGACGAGGTCGGGGACGGCCTCGGGCGACCCCTCCCTGTCCTCGGCGACGGTGGGTGTCCGGCGTCCTGCGGCCGGGATGGCGAGGAACAGCACCTCGGCCGGCGGCAGCGTCTCGGCGATCAGCGGTTCGAGCCGTGCGGCCACCCGTCGGGCCAGGTCGTGGGCGCGCGTGTTCGCGAGGCTCTGGTACTCGACGGGCAGTGTGACGAGCGGATGCCCGCCGAGATACCGGTCCAGGATCACGGTCGCCCATCGGTGCACGGTCGCGGCGACGTCCTGCGGCAACCCGCCCTCGGCGACCGCCGATGTCAGTGCCGCGGTGAGCTCGGGGCCGAGAGGGTAGTCGGCATAGGCCGCGTCCCAGGCGTAGCGGAGCACGGCGAGGCGGATCCCGAGTTCGGGCCCGTCCAACCGGAGACCGACGTGAGTGCGTCCCTCGATGCGCACGTCGAGCCCCGACAGTCCCTCGCGGAGCCGGGCCAGGTCCGCGACGACCGTCGTCCGGCCCACGAACATCTCCGCGACGAGTTCCTCGATGCGCACCGGCCGCTCGCTGCGCATGAGTCGCGCCAGGATGAACGCCGTCCGCCGCTGGGGGTCGCCGAGACCGGCGTCGATCCCCACGATCCGCTCGCGTGCCGCGCGCAGCCCGTCCGTGTCGACGACGAGGAGCCTGTAGCGTCCGCGGTGCAGCCTGACCGAGCCGGCGGCACCGAGCGCGACGTTGAGCTGGGCGACCTCCGCCGCGACGGTCTTCTCGCTCACGCCGAAGCGGTCGGCGAGCGTGGCGGGGGACACGGACAGGGACGTCTCGAGCTGGTTCAGGATGGCGGCCTGCCGGTTCATCGTCCCTCCTCCGTTGGTGGCAACCTCTCAGGTTGCTCGGGACGTTACCGGTCGCAGGGGCGAGCGGGAATGCGGGAATGGTCCGCCCCTCCGGCGTTCTGCGCCGCCACGGTGGCCGAATCCGGGCCGGAGCGTGTTCAGGACGGGGTCGGACAGGTGCCGGAGGTGGCGCGCCGCCGCGGCGGACGGAGGAACGATCCCGCCGAACGCTCCCAAACCCCCGGAAAGCCGCCGTTTTCCGGCAGCTTCGGAGCGTTCGCGGGCGGGACCCGGGGGTTTGGGAGCGTTCGGGGCCGTGTCGGCGGGACGCTCAGTCGTCGAACGCCGCGAACAGGCCGGGGACGTCCGCCGCGGGACGCCCCGCCGCGGTCGCGGCCCACAGCAGCGTCCGCGCCTTCCGCGGATCCAGGGCTCCGGCCAGGATCGCGCCCTTGCGGCCGAGGTCGATCTCGGAGCCCTCGTACCCGTACGTCTCCCGCAACGTCCCCCCGCTGCCCGTGCGCGACGCGACGACGATCGGGACGTCGGCGGCCGCCTCCGCGACCACCCGCGCAACCCGCGCCGGCAGATGCCCGACGCCGAACGCGCCGAGGACGACGCCATCCGCACCCGCGTCGAGCACCGCCCGCAGCGTCGTGCCGTCGTCCCCGACGAACGTCTCCAGCAACGGCACGTAGGGATCCGACAGCGGCGCCGCGATGCGCACCGCAGGGCGCGGCATCGGGCGGGCGCGCAGACGTCCCTCGATCACGAAGCCGACCGGGCCGAAACCCGGCGACTGGAACGTGCTGACGGCCCAGGAATGCGTCTTCCGGACGACCCTGGCCGCGTGCGCGGTCTGGTCGAGCACCACGAGCACGCCCTGGTCGCGCAGCGCACCGGACGACGCGACGACGGCCGCGGTGAGAAGGTTCGCCGGGCCGTCGGCCGACACCTGCCGCGGCGCCCGCATGGCCCCGGTCACGATGAACGGGTGCGGCAGCTCCCAGTACAGGTCGAGCAGGAACGAGGACTCCTCGATGGTGTCGGTGCCCTGCGCCAGCATCACACCGGACGCACCCTGGTCCACCTGCTCCCGACCCCATTCGGCGACATCCCAGAAGCGGGTGATCGGGAACGACGGGCTGGGGATCGAGGCCAGCGTGTCGACGCGGATCTCGCAGACCTCGCTCAGCCCGGGCACCGACGCGGCAAGGTCGGCCGCCGTCAGCGTCGGCTGGACCCCGCCGGAATCGCCCGGCGTCATCGTGATCGTCCCGCCGACACTCGCGAGCGCGACGATGGGCAGTCCCTCGGGCATGAACCCTCCTCAGCAGGTGGCGATGACGCGCCGCAGGACGCGCGCGCCGAACCGGACGGCGTCCACCGGCACACGCTCGTCGACGCCGTGGAACAGCGGAGCGAAGTCGAGATCGGCGGGCAGCCGCAGCGGGGCGAACCCGTAGCCGGCGATGCCGAGCGGGCGCAGCTCCTTGTTGTCGGTGCCGGCCGACAGGCAGTACGGCACGACCTGCGCACCCGGGTCCTCGGCGTCGATCGCGGCCGCGAGGACGTCGATGAGCGGACCCTCGGCCGGAACGTCCAGCGGCAGGTTCATCCGGTCGACGACGAGCTCGACATGCTCCCCGCACAGCGCGCGCAGCGTGTCGAGGACGACGTCCTCCGACCCGGGCAGGAACCGGCAGTCGATGGACGCCTCGGCCGAACCCGGCACGACGTTGGACTTGCGGCCCGCCAGCAGGGTCGTCACGTTCGCGGAGTTGGCGAGCGTGCCGGCGACGAACTGCCGGGCACCGCCCAACTGCGGCAGGAACGCGGCCGGGTCGTCGGGGTCCCAGCCGATCCCCGTGACCTCGGAGACGTGATCGAGCAGCGTGATCACGGGCGGGATCAGCTCCGTGCCCCAGTCGTGCGCGTCGATCCGGCAGATCGCCTGCGCGAGACGCACGATCGCGTTCTCGTCGTTGGGCACCGACCCGTGCCCGGCGCGGCCCCGCGCGCGGATCCGCATCCACGCGTACCCCTTCTCGGCGGTCTGCAGCAGGTACGTCCGGCGTGCGGGCCCGCCGCCGGCCGGAGTGAGCGTGATCGAGTACCCGCCGACCTCGCTGATCGCCTCGCTGCACCCGGCGAACACCTCCGGGTGGTTCTTCACCAGCCACTCGGCGCCGTAGGCCCCGCCCGCCTCCTCGTCGGCGAAGAACCCGAACACGATGTCGCGCGGCGGGACGGCGCCCGTGCGCGCCAGCGAACGCAGGTTGGCGAGCAGCATCGCCACCATGTCCTTCATGTCGACGGCACCGCGCCCGTGGATCATGCCGTCGCGGATCTCCCCGGAGAACGGGGGCACGGACCAGTCGTCGGCATCGGCCGGGACGACGTCCAGGTGGCCGTGCAGGACGAGTCCGGGACGATCGCGGTCGGCCCCCGGGACGCGCACGACGACGCTGGCCCGGCGAGGCGCCGACTCGACGTACTGCGGTTCGAGCCCGACCTCGCGCAGGACCTCCATCACGTACTCGGCGGCCTCCTGTTCGCACGGCCCGGTACCGTCGCCGTAGTTCGTCGAATCGATCCGGATCAGCTCACAGGTGATGCGGACGGCCTCGTCCTGGATGAGGTCGAGTTCGGCGGAGTCGATGGTCTGCTCGGTCACGATGCTCCTGGGTCGTGGGTGCTGCCGCTCCGGTCACTCTACGACCCGGCCGCTCGGGGGGCCCTGCCGCGCCCGCCTCCGCTCGTCGGTTGGCCGTCCGTTCTCAGCGCCGGTCGGGCCGCTCGGCGTGGAACGCGCGACACCACCGCCCCAACGACGGTGCTGTGACGAGGAGGAACACGGCGAAGACCGTCTGGTTCACGACGCCGTACAGCGGATTGCCGCCGATGGTGGCGAAGACGATCCAGTTCACGGCGATGTCGGCGAGGATCACGACCACGGCCAGGACGACCCCCGCCACGCGCCGGAACGCGAGGAGTCCCACGACCAGCAGGTCGAGGACGGTGAGCGAGATCCAGAACACCCGGAGCCCGGCCGGGAAACCCGCATAGACCTCGGTGCCGGCGGCGGCGAGGTCGAGGACGTGGCTCACGGTCCCGACCAGGAAGCCCGCGATCCACAGGAGGTGGATCACCCGAAGCGCACGCGGCATGGGTCTCACGCTAGTGCCCGACACCCGCCCGGCCAGGACTTTTGCCGGGCGAGGCATGCCTAGACTGGCCCGCGATGGCTCAACGCTCGGCTGTGTCGGCCGTGTCTCACGACCACCACGAACACGACCATGCGGCGCCACCCCCACACGGGGCCCGTGGCGTCGCCCTGCGGGGTGCCATCGGTCTGGCGGCCGTCGCCGCCCTCCTCGCCCTGCGGCTCGTGGCCGACCCCGACTGGACGTCGTGGCTCCCCGCCGCCGGGCGTGATCTCGTCACGCTGTCGCTCAGTGTCCTGCTCGAATCGCTGCCCTTCGTCTTCCTCGGCATCGCGATCTCGATCCTCGTGCAGATCTGGCTCCCCGACCGGGCCTGGAGGCTGCTGCCGCGGCAGCCGACGCTGCGGCGCGCGGCGCTGTCGGTGCTGGGTGTCCTGTTCCCCGTGTGCCAGTGCGGCAACGTTCCGCTGGCACGCGGGCTGATGCTGCGCGGACTCGGCGTCGGCGAGACGCTGACCTTCCTCGTGGCGGCGCCCATCCTGAACCCCGTCACCATCATCACGACCTACCAGGCGTTCGGCTTCGACCGCGGAATCCTGGTCTCGCGGATCGTCGGGGCGTTCGTCATCGCCAACCTCGTCGGCTGGGTGTTCTCGCGGCACCCGGCTCCGTCGACCCTGCTCACGCCGAGCTTCGAGGCGGCGTGCGCGGCCGACGAGCACACGGGCGGACGCTGGCGACGCAGCGCGGAGTCCTTCGCCACCGAGACGACGGCGATGCTTCCCGCCCTCGTCGCCGGGTCCTTCCTGGCCGGTGCGATCCAGGTGGGCGTGCCGCGGGACGTCCTGCTCGGGCTCGGCGGTCATCCCGTGCTGTCGGTGGCCGTTCTCATGCTGCTGGCCTTCGTCGTCTCCCTGTGCTCGAACGTCGACGCCTTCTTCATCCTCGCGTTCGCCTCGACGTTCGCGACCGGTGGCATCGTGGCCTTCCTCGTCTTCGGGGCGATGGTCGACATCAAGATGCTCGCCCTGCTGCGCACCACGTACACGACGCGGGCCCTCATCCTGCTCACCGCCGTCGTGGGACTCTGTTCCCTCGTGCTGGGATTGGGGTTGAACCTTGTCCTCTGACTCGCACCATGACCATGGCCACCGGGCCGGCCCCGGCCGGCACGTCCCACCCTGGGGACTGCTGCTGACCCTCATCGGCTCGGTGTCGATCCTGTGGCTCGGCACCACCGGACAGTTGGGCCTGTACATCCACCCGCGCTACTTCGTGTTCACCGAGGTCACGGCCGCCCTGGCGGCGCTGGCCGCCGTCGCCGCCTTCGCCGTCCGGGCCGCCTCGACGGCCGGAGGACGCGGCTGGACGGCCGGGGCGACGGCCGTCGTCCTCGTGCTCACGCTGCTCGTGATCCCGCCCGCCACGCTGTCGAACGCCACCGTGCAGCAGCGTTCGGTGAACGCCTCCGTCGACACGGGCGACACCACGAAGCTCGTCGGCACCGACCCGTCCAACTTCACGGTCCGCGACTGGGCCGGGATCATCGCCGATCCCGGCAGCGCCGCCACCTACGCGGGCCAGAAGGTCACCCTCGTCGGCTTCGTCAGCCCGACGGCGAGCGGTGCGGCCGACACGTTCTTCCTCACCCGTTTCGTCATCACCTGCTGCGCCGCGGACGCCGTCCCGGTGGGGGTCCCGGTCACCGCGTCCCGGTGGGCCGACACGTACAGCGCCGACCAGTGGGTGAAGGTGACCGGCAGCTTCGTCCCCGCCGGCGACTCCGGGGACGCGGCGCTCGTCCTCAAACCCCAGACCATCGCGGTCGTCCCCCAGCCGGCGCAGCCCTATGAAGGGTGACACGCACCGTCCCCGCCGCCGGCCGGGGACGAACCCCACCACCCCCGAGGAGCAGCCCGTCGGCACGCGCCGCTTCTGGCTCCTCGCGACGACACTGAGCGTCGCACTCGCGCTGATCGCCGCGGTGCTCGCGTTCGTCGCGGTCGTCCGCGGGCCGGATCTCGTGTCCGCGTCGATCTCCCCGACGCGGAGCGTCACGGTGGCGGGTGAGCGGCTTCGGCTGCGGTCGCGGCAGCCGCTGGCCGAGGTGTCCGCGGACCAGGTCCGCATCGAGCCGGCCGTGCCCTGCACCGTGACCACCAAGGACTCGACGCTCACGATCCGCTTCACCGCGCCGCTGTCCTACGACACCCGCTACACGGTGACCGTCTCCGATGCCCGCAGCAGGGACACGGGAACCACCCTCGACTGGACCTACGCCTTCTCCACCCCGTCGGCGTCGCTGTACACGCTTCTCGCCCACCGGGGCGACACGGCCGCCGCGACCGCGGACGCCGTCCTGCGGGCGAGTTCCGAGGACACGGACACGTCCGCCCCGGCCGACACGGCGCTCGCCGCCGAACGGCTGTCCCAGTTCACCGTCGCGGGAGGCCGGATCGTCGCCGTCAGCCAACCCGAGGCAGAGGCGCCGCGCCTCGTGACCGTCCCCGCGACGGCCACGTCACCGACGTCCGGCGACGGCACGACGAGCCCCGGGACGACCTCCGCGACAGCCGATGCGGCGGCCGTCCAGACACCCGCGGCGTCGACGATCGACCAGCTTCGCGCGTCGCCGGACGGCGCGCGCTTCGGGTACGTCGTCAGCGGCCGGGACACGACCGCCGGGACGACGTACGTCGACGCCCTCTTCGTCCAGGACGCCGGCGACCTCGCCGCGGCCCCGTTGGAGATCGCCGACTCCGGCACCCCCTTCTCGGTGCAGGACTGGCGATTCGTGCCGGGCGTCGCGGCCGTCGTCGTGCTGACCACCGAGGGCCGCGCGTATCTGGTGTACCTCGATGCCGACACGGCCCCCGTGACCCTGGGCAGCTTCGCCCAGCTCATCGACTTCCTGCCGGGGACGACCACCCTCGCGGTCATGAGCAACGCCTCCGAGGTCCTCATCGACCTGACGACGGGCACGACGTCCCCGGTCGCGGCCACCGTCGGCGAGACCGAGACGGCGATTCCCGGCAGGCGCACCGAGCTCAGCGCCGACGGCTACCTCATGGAGCTCAACCAGATCGAGTACGGCGGCGGCACCACCCGCATCACCACCCGGCTCGTCCACGTGTCCGCCGGTCGGACCACGGCGATCGCCGAGGTCGGCCCGGACGAGGGCGAGGTGCAGGGAAGCGGTGTGTCCCCGAACGGCCAGTACGCCTGGATGACCGTGCTCGACCCGGACGCGCCGGTGGAGGACTTCTCGTCGGGCGCGTCCGACCACGCGACGACCACCGTCTACGACCTGGCGACGGGCCGGCAGGTGGCCCAGGTCCGCGGATCCGGCCCGTCGTGGGGCATCGCCTGAGCGCACATCGGCGACCGCCCCATGAGACGCCTGTCCTACATTCTGGCGACAGGGGATCTGCGTATTCCCCCGACCATCGGCCCCCGACCGGCGAACAATGCGAAATGGTGCCCGCCCCGTTCTCGCGGGTTCTGCCGATCGGAGTTTCAGCGTGCGTCGTGGCCTCGCAACCGTCCTCTTCTCCTGTGTCGTGGTGACATCGGCGCTTGCCGCTCCACCCGCGCACGCCGACGACACGATCGTGGACGCTGCCGACTGCACCGCGGTGACGACGCACCTCGCGACGAGCACCGAGCAGACCGTGCGCCTGACGGGCGACATCGGCTCCGCCGACGCCCCGTGCCCGAACGCGATCGTGTCGGGGACGAAGACGCTGGACCTGAACGGCCACTCGCTGTTCGCCGGAGGAGGCGGGAGCTACCGAGCGGGGATCGGCGTATCCGCCGGCAACAGCCTCACCGTCGTCGGGGACGCCGCCTCGCTGCTGAGCGCCACCGGAGGCCTGTACGCCGCGGGCATCGGCGGGTACGACAACAGCGAGGGCACGGGCGGCGGGGGATCCGTCACCATCCGGGGAGGCACCGTGGTCGCCACGGGCGGGGAGTCCGGCGCCGGCATCGGCTCGGGCTTCCTGACCGGGGGCGGCGGCTCGCCCGCCGTCCTGATCACCGGCGGCTCGGTCACCGCGACCGGAGGCCTGTCGGGCGCCGGCATCGGTGGCGGAAGCGGAATGCTCAACGCGGGCGGCGGCGGCACGGTGACCGTCTCCGGCGGCACCGTGACCGCCGTCGGCGGGGGGCCCAAGAGCGGCAGCACCGGCGCCGCCGGGATCGGAGCCGGACGCGCGCTCTCCGCGCCCCGGGGAGCCGGTGCCACGCTCGTCGTGAGCGGCGGAACCGTTTCGGCGACGGGCGGATCGGGTGCACCAGGGATTGCCCCCGGCCTGACGGAACTGACCCAGGCCGGCTCGGTGAGCGTCCTCGGCGGTACGCTCAGCGTCCGTCCCGGCTCCGGAGGACCGAGCGCCATCGGCTGGGCCACGGCGAAATCCTGGCCCGACACGGGCGTCTCCGGCGCAGGAGTCCTGTCCATCCCCACCGGGGCGAAGCTCGACATCCCTGCCGGGAAGAGCCTGACACTCGCCGGCGGCCTCGTGACGAACAGCGGCTCGATCAGCGTCGAAGGAGCCGTCGCCGGTCAAGGGACCGTGACCAACGACGGGACGATCGCCACGTCCGGTGCCGGGACGGTCTCCGACGACGGCACGGGCGACGGCGTGCACGGCCTGCGCGTCGAGCACAACAACTACCTCGTCGCCTCCGCCGACCCCGTGGTCGCGCTGCGCGTCTACGCGCCGACCCTCGCCGCCGGCGGCGCGAGCCTTCCTGCCCTGGCCGACAGCGACGACCGCGCCCGCCGCTGGTACACCGCGAGCGGCGTCCCGATGACGAACGCCACCGCCCTGAGCGGCATCGCCGGGGCCGGTCCCGCGACCATCGCGATCCACCCCGACTACACCGCATCCGCGACGGCGCCCGTCCTCACCGCTTCCGGCGGCACGACCTCGATCGGCCTGTCATGGACCGCGGCCGGCACCGCGCAGGGAACGCTCACCGGCTACCGCGTCCAGTACCGGCCGGTGAGCGAGGATGCCTGGACCGTCCGCGACCTCGGCGTCACGACGACCGGAATGCTCTCGGGCCTGTCGCCCGGCACATATCAGGTTCGTGTCGGCGGGCTGATCGACGCCGCCGCCGGCGCCTGGTCGGCGATCGTCACCGCCTCCGTCACAGGCACGGGAACGGCGGACTGGACGGGGCCGAACGGAATCCTCGCCCCGGACGCCGTCCTTCAGCGAGGCGATGCGCTCCGCTTCACCGCCGGCGGGCTGCCTCCGGACACCGTGATCGCACTGACCTTCGACGACGCGGTGATCGCATCCGGCTCGACCGACGCGCAGGGCATGCTCACGGCGGACACCTCGGTACCCGCGGGCGCGGACGTGGGCACACACACCCTGGGTGCCACGATGACGGACCCCACCGGGACGCCGACGCGGCTCGAGCTCGCGATCACGGTCGTCGACATCCCCGCCCCCACGCTCACCGTCCGCGGAGGGATGCGCTCCGTCGCACTGGAGTGGACACCGGTCGCATCGTCTCCGGACGCCCTCACCGGGTACGCCGTGCAGTACCGGGAGAGCAGCGCGACGCAGTGGGAGACGGTGTCCACGACGGACTCCGCCACCGAGATCGACGGCCTTTCCCCGGGCAGCTACAGGTTCCGCGTGGCGGGACTGGTCGAGGACGCCGTCGGTGGGTGGTCGGAGGTCGCCGAGGCGACCGTCACCGGGACCGGGGCCCTCGCCTGGAGAGGACCCACAGGGACCCTGCTGCCCGGGGCGACCCTCCACCCCGGCGAGGACCTCGCCCTCGCCGGTCTCGGCCTACCGCCCGGGACGACGGTGACGCTGTCGATCCACTCCGATCCCGTCGTCCTCGCGACCGCGACCGTCGACGCCGCCGGACGGTTCGACCTCACCGGACGCGTGCCGGCCACGACCACGACCGGAACGCACACCCTCGTCGCGGTGCTCACGGACCCCGCCGGAGGGGTCGTCGTCACACAGATGCCGATCGCGGTCGCACCGGTCCGTCCCGCGGGAACGCCCACCGCGGCGCCCGAAGGGACACCGGCCGGTCGCGCCGCAGCGGATTCCGGCCCTGCCTCCGCCGCGACGCTCGCCGACACCGGGATCGCACCGGCGACGAGCGTCCTCGCCCTGCTCGGGCTGCTGACGGCCCTCGCCGGCGCGAGCCGGCTGACGCGTGGACGCCCGCGGCGCCCCTGACGCGACCGCTCAGGCCAGCGCGGCGAGCGCCGCGTCGTAGTCGGGCTCGTTCGCGATCTCGGTGACCTGCTCGGTGTAGCGGACCGTCCCGTCGGTGTCGAGGACGACGACGGCCCGGGAGAGCAGGCCGCGGTTCTTGCCGTCGGCGAGCGTCACCCCGTAGTCGTCCCCGAAAGAGCTGCGGAACGCGGAGGCGGTGATGACATCGTCCAGCCCCTCGGCACCGCAGAAGCGCGCCTGGGCGTAGGGCAGGTCGTTGGAGACGCAGACGACGACGGCATTGTCGAGCGAGGACGCCTTCGCGTTGAAGGTGCGGACGCTCAGCGCGCACGTGCCGGTGTCGATGCTCGGGAAGATGTTGAGGACGACCTGCCGGCCCGCGAAGCCGGCGAGGGACACGTCGTCCTTCATCGCCGCGCCGGTGAGGGTGAAGTCGGGGGCGGCGGTTCCGACGGCGGGAAGCTCTCCGACGGTGTGCACCGTTTCCCCACGGTGAGTGATTTCGGCCATGCCCCGATCCTTGCGCACACCGCGGCCGCAGTGAAGGGACGCTCGGTCAGTGGGCCGCCGCGGACAGGACACGACCCCCGGCGCGATCGCCGGGGGCCGTGTCGAGCTGTCGGGGCGGTGCCCTACCCGAGGGTCTTCAGGTAGGCCAGCGCCGTGTCCAACAGAATGGTCGTCGACACCGCGCCGGGGTCGGGGTGTCCCTTCGCACGCTCGCCGAGAGCCTTCGCCTTGCCGAACGTGGCGATCATGTCGACGGTGTCGTCCTTGCCCTTGTGGGCGCCCTCCGCCGCGGCCTCGGCCACGGCCAGCAGCCCCTTCGGCACCGCCTCCTCGGCCGCCTCGGCCGCCGGCACGACGGCATCCACCATCGTCTTGTCCCCAGGTTTGGCCTTGCCGCGCGCCTGGATCTGCGCCGCCGCGGCGGCGAGCCAGGTCGCGTAGCCCGCGGCGTCCAGGGTGTCACCGGTGAAGGTCCGGGCAGGCGCCTTCAGGAACATGCCGAAGATCACCCCCGAGGCTCCACCGCTGGTGGCCATGATTGCCGACCCGCCCGCTTTGAACAGGTCCCCGACGGTCGCAGGCTCGGCCCCTTCGATGGCCTCCTTGGCCGCCTTGAACCCTCGGGACATGCCGACGCCGTGGTCGCCGTCCCCGATCGCCTGGTCGGCTTTCGTGAGGATGTCGACGTTGGCGATGATGGCGTCGCACATCGCCGCCAGCATCCCTCGGGTCTGCTCGATCGTAAGCTCCATAGTCACCCCTGACTGAACGTGATGCTCTCGCACGGCGCGTTGAGCAGATGCTCGAGCTGATCGTCGAGCTTCAACAGCGAGATGGAGAATCCCGCCATCTCCTGGCTGCAGAAGTACGCGCCGATGTCGCAGCGCGCGATCTCGATCCCCAGGTCTCCCAGCAACTGGTACGCCTTGCGCGTCACGATCATGAGCTCCATCTGGGTCGTGGCGCCCAGGTTGTTGACGAGCATCGCGACGCGGTCGCCCTTCTTGTAGGGCAGGTCCGCCACGAGATGGTCGATCATCTTCGTGGTGAGGACGTCGGCCGGCATCAGCTTCGACCGCTCCACGCCGACCTCGCCGTGCGCGCCGAGACCGATCTCGATCTCGTCGTCGCCCAGCGTGAAGGTGGGCTCACCGGTCTCGGGCAGCGAGCCCGCGGAGACCGCGACGCCGAGCGTCCGCAGATTGGCCTGGCACTTCTTCACAGCCGCCTCGGCCTCTTCGAGGGACGCCGCCTCGGCACAGGCCGCGCCGGCGATCTTCACCTGATAGAAACCGCCGCCGATGCCGCGCCGGGTCTCCAGATCGGGGGTCGCGCAGTCGTCGGCCACCAGGACCGTGCGCACCTCGACGCCCGTGTCGTCGGTGGCGTCTTCGGCCCCGAGGTCGAAGTTGAGCACGTCACCGGCGTAGTTGCCGTAGACCAGCAGGACGCCCTTGCCCTTGTCGGCCAGCTCGACCGCGGCCGTCACGAACTGCGGCGCCGGCGCCGCGAAGATGTTGCCCGCGACCGATGCGTCGGCGAGGCCCTTGCCGACGTAGGAGGTGTAGACGGGCTCGTGTCCCGATCCGCCGCCGATGACGAGGCCGACCTTGCCGGGCTCGATGTCGGTCCGTGCGAGAACGCGATCGCTGACCCGCGCCAGCTTGCCCATGGAGGCCGCGACGTACCCGTCGAGGACCTCGCTCACGATGTTCTCGGTATCGTTGATGATCTTCTTGACCTTGGCCACTTTGCCTCCTCCGATTCAGCCGACGTCCTTGTCGGCACGCCACTCAGCCTATCTTCCAGTCACCCGTCCGATCGAGGGACGTCTGCGCACGCTCCGCACACATGAGCGAAGTGCCGACCGGCGCGGTCGCGGTCCGCGGTCGCCGATCCGCCTCGTCCGCGCGGCGCGACCCGGGGGCCGCCGGTCCCGTGCGCCGGGCCGGGATCTGTCAGGCGCTCGGGGCCGCGGTCGCCTCCGCCCACAGCTCGGCCTCCGCCCGTGCACGGTCGTTCTGCACCTTGAGGATGACGACAACCACCACGGTCAGAGCGCCCACCAGGACCAGGAGCTTCTTCATGGGGTCGAGCGTAGCCTGCGCCGCTGAGCGACACCGGTGGGCACCGCGAGTCCGGTCGGCCCGGCCGTCAGGTCCACACGCGGGACGCCCGATCCCAGTCCAGGTGAAGAGTGCGGCCGCCGCACTCGACGTCCAGGCGACCGGCGGCCGCGAAGGGGCGGACCCAGGGATTGCGGTGCCGGCCTGCCGGATGCACCACCAGCCCGTGCGGCTCCGTCAGCGACCCCTCCGGGTTGAGCGAGTAGTGGCCCAGGTCGGCGAGGCGGAGGTGGAGGGCGTCGCGGTCGACGGACAGGCTCGAGGCCTTCAGCATCCGGACGAAGTCGGTCAGCGAACTCGACTGGCTGCGGTCGCCCATCACGACCGCCCATCCGGTCACCGGCCCCCGCTGGGCCACCTCGTCGCGGGCCGACAGCTCCAGCGGCGCCGCCGACAGCAACCCGAGGAAGGTGCCGCGCACCTGCGCCGCCATCCAGGTCCGCCCCAGTCTGGCCTCGTCGCAGCGGCTGAACGGCACGATCACCTTCGAGCCCTCCCCGACATCGCGATGGCGCGTGTCGTACATCGCCAGCAGCACGTGTTCGTGCTGCCCCACCGAGGGCAGCAGCCCGCTGCCACGCGGCGCATCGGGTCGGCTCGGGTGGACGGACGTGATGTGGATGCCGCCCGGGAGCACCGCCTGCCAGGGGCGGGCGTCCCCGATCTGCCCCACGCGATAGGACTGCACGCTCGACAGTTGGTAGTGCCGCGTCCGGAAGCTCGTGAACCGCGCCCGGGGGAACTGCGCGTCTCCGGTCGCCGGCAGCAGCCGGGTCAGGGGCGACGCGAACCGCTTCACCGGTGCCAGCGCCCGGTTGCCGGTCAGCGCCCACTTCCGGTAGCCGTGCGCCGACCACTTCACCGTCTCGGGACACGTGTACGCGCCGATCTGCCATGCCAGCAGGCACGCCTGATCGACCTGGCCGCAGGTCTCGCGCTCGATGTCGGACGGGTTGAGGCCGAACGTGCTCCACGACGTGGACGCCTGATCGTCGTAGGCGATCCGCTGCAGCACCGGCGGCAGGTCGTAGCCGCCTCCTGCGACGACGCGCGCGACCAGGGGGTCGGCGGCGTCGCGGACCGGCGTGTCCCGCAGCCAGGAGAGGATCGACCGCATCCCCGGATCGGGCGTGACCCGGGCCGCCGCCGGAGCGAAGTCCCCCTCGAAGCCGTACAGCGCGACATCCAGCAGGACGACGTCCAGCACCATCTTGGCGCGTTGCACGAGATCCTCGTCGGGGGCGCGATCGACGAGGACGACGAGGGTCGCGAGCACCTCGACGAGCGTCTGCGCCGTCAGCCACTCGCTCATGCCGAACCGGTAGCACCGGGAGAGCCAGGTGAGGATCCTGTGCTCGGCCTTGCGGGCGAGCTCGGCGCCGCGCACGCCGGAACTCACGAACTGCTCGGCGGGGAAGAACCGGCCCGCGAGGTAGGCGCAGGCGCTGTAGGACAGGGTGTGGCTCTCGGCCCAGTAGCGCACCGAGTCCGGGCCGGGCTCGTCCACCCAGTATTTGAAGCCGAGGATCGTCCGGCGTACCAGGCCGGCGTCCTCCAACGTCTCGTACCCCGCCGGGTCTCGCCACATGTCGTCCAGCAGGGTCAGCAGTCTCGCGTCCGAGCCGGCTCGCCGGGCCGCGACAAAGGCGAGTGTTCCCGGCAGCCTCACGGGTTCGGTGGGGGCAGCCATCTTGGCACAAAAGTAGCCGCCCGGCCCACAGGGTCACAACCCATGCCAGCGGGCCGACCGCCGGAATCTCGAATCGGCAAAGGGCGATCGCCACCCGCCGAGGTCCGTGGGTCTCCCCGCGGTCACCCCGTCCGGGCGGTCCGAACGGTCCGGGGCAGCGGCCTCCCAGCCCACATATGAGCCGGCTCGATCGGGCCGTCTCGCTCCGGGGACGGCCGAACCTATACTCCGCGATATGGCGGCAGGGCGGTCGTTTCCGCTTGTCCGCAAAGGAATTGCTCAGCTTTTCCCCACAGTCAAAGGAGATCCCGTGGCCAAGGTCGTCATCGGTGTCGATGGTGGTACCACCGCAGTGAAGGCCGTCGCCTTCGACCTGTCCGGCAACATCGTCGCCTCGCACAAGGAAGGCGTCCCCGTCGAGTACGGCAAGGGGGGCGAGGCCGAACAGGACATGACTCTCATCTGGGAGGGCGTCGCCGCCTGCCTCAAGGGCGTCGCCGATGCGCTCCCCGCCGGGACGCAGGTCGTGTCCATCGGGCTCACGGGCCAGGGCGACGGCTGCTGGCTCGTCGGCACCGACGGCCGGCCCGTCCGCAAGGCCGCCATCTGGCTGGACGGGCGTGCGCCCGAACGCGTCGCGCAGTGGCTCGAGGACGGCAAGGCCGACGCCGTCCTGGAGGTCACCGGGACGACGACCTTCCCCGGCCTCGCGCCGGTGCTGCTCGCCGAGTTCGCCGAGACCGAGCCCGAGTCCCTGGCGAACGCCGGCTGGCTCGCGTACTGCAAGGACTGGCTGCGCTACAACCTGACCGGCGTCATCGCCACCGACTACACCGAGGCGTCCCGCAACTTCCTGGACGTCCGCACGGTCGGCGGGTACTCGGCCGAGCTCGCCGAGAAGCTGGGGCTGAGCGACGCGTTCCGCCTCGTGCCCGAGATCCGTCCGGCACACGGCGACGGCGGCACCCTGACCGCCGCCGCGGCGGCGAAGACCGGGCTTCCCGAGGGGACGCCGGTCGGCATCGGCCAGATCGACGTGGCCGTGACCGGCGCCGGCCTGGGCGCCGTCGAGGACGGTCAGGGCTGGCTGATCCTGGGCACGACGGGCTTCGTCGGCGCGCTTCTCGGCTCGGTCGCCGAACGGCGCACCGATGTGTCGATGGTGCTCGCGACGGGCCAGGGCACACAGGTGCTGGAGTTCCTGCCGCCCATGACGGGCACGCCGAACCTCGACTGGATCCGCGACACGCTCGGCCTGTCCGACAAGGAATGGGACGAGATCGAGAAGCAGGCGCGTACGGTCCCGGCGGGTTCGGGCGGCGTGATCTACCTGCCCTATGCGTCCCCGGGCGGGGAGCGCGCGCCGTTCCTCGACACCAACGCGTCGGCCTCCTGGCTGGGCATGTCCATCACGACGAGCCCGGCGGAGATCCTGCGCTCGGTGTACGAGGGCGTCGCGTTCAGCCTGGTCGAGTGCGTTCGGACGCTGGAGCTCACCGGCGACCTCATCGTGTCCGGCGGCGGCTTCCGCTCCGACCTGGTGTGCCAGATCCTCGCCGACGCCACCGGGCAGACCGTGGTCCGGCAGGACGCTCCCGAGGCCGGCGCCCGCGGGGCAGCGGTCTACGCCCTGGTCACGGCCGGCGAGGCAGCGGATCTGACCTCGGCGGCCGGCATGCTCGCCTCCGATCTCACCTCGTTCGCACCCGACCCCGAGAACCTGGCGATCTACCAGAAGACCTTCGACGTGTACGTGGCGTCGCGCGAAGCCGTCCGGCCGGTGTGGCCCGCGATGCGGGCGCTGCGCTCGGCCTCGCAGGGCGAGTGAGCGAAGGGACGACAGTGGTCAAGGTTCTGCTCGCCGGCGACGGGTTCGTCACGTCCGCCATCCTCCGTGCCGCCCTCGCGCGTCACGTCCCCGACGCCGAGACGGCGGAGCTGACGGGCCCCTGGCCCGACACCCCCCTCACCGACGTCGAGGACGTGCGGGAGGCGGCCGGCGACCGTGACGAGCTCATCGCGGCGTTGCAGGGCGTGACCGTCGCGTTCTCGCACACCCATGGATTCACCCGGACGGTGATCGAGAACGCGCCGGACCTGCGCATGATCGTGATCTGCCGCGGCGGCCCGGTGAACGTGTCGATCCCGGCGGCGACCGAGCACGGCGTGCTCGTCACCCGCACGCCCGGACGCAACGCGACGGCGACCACCGAGCACACGATCGCGATGATCCTGGCGGCCGTGCGGCAGGTCTCGCAGCGCGATGCGGAGCTCAAGGCCGGGATCTGGCGCGGCGACCTGTACCGCTACGACCTCGTCGGGCCGGAGGTGCGCGGCAAGACCGTCGGCCTCGTCGGCTACGGCGCGGTCGGGTCGCGGGTCGCAGCGATCCTGCAGGCGATGGGGGCCACGGTCGCGGTCTACGACCCGTTCCTCTCCCCCGGCCAGGTGGCCGAGGGCGTCGAGCTCGTCGGGTCGCTGGACGACCTGCTGGGGCGGGCGGCGATCCTGTCCATCCATGCGCGCGAGACTCCCGACAACTACCACATGATCGGCGCCGCCCAGATCGCCCGGATGCCCGAGGGGTCGATCCTGGTCAACTGCGCGCGTGGCGGACTGCTCGACTACGACGCCCTGTGCGACGCACTCGACTCGGAGCACCTGTACGCGGCGGCGTGCGACGTCCTGCCGTCCGAACCCCTCCCCGAGGGGTCCCGGCTGCTGACGACGCGGAACCTGACCATGACGCCGCACCTCGGCGGAGGCAGCAAGCAGGCGGCCGAACTCGCGGCCGAGATCGGTGCCGCGGACATCGCCCGCTTCCTGGGGCGCGTGCCCACTCTCCACGCGGTCAACCCCGAGGTGGAAGGGCTCTAGCGGCGACGGGTCCGCCGCCGCCGCGGACCTGCGCGACACGAAATGACGCCCGTGGTCTGGGTGAGGACAGACCACGGGCGTACGTGCCGTGTTGCCTGTAACTCCTAGTCTTGGGACCGATGCAGGATCTGTCCCGTTCCCTTTTCCCGCCCGGCGCGTCGCGGCACGACTGGGCGATCGACGGCGGCATGGCACTGGGCATGATGTCCTTCACCGTGCTGCCGTTCGTGATCGGGATCGGCATGGGGATGTCCGATCCGCTGCGCGATATCGCGATGCTGGTCGGGTCGACCCTGATGGCGGTGTCGGTCGTCGCCCGGCGGCACGCCCCGCTGCTGATGATGGCCGGTGTGATCGCCGGGGGGATCGTCATGCTGATCGGCTCGACGGGCCCGTTGCCCGCGCTGCTGGCCGTTCCGCTGACGGCCTACGCGGTCGCCCGCCGCGTTCCCGGACGCATCTCCCGCACCGTCCTGTACGCCGGCGGGGTGGGGTCGATCGCCGGGCCGTTGCAGTGGGTCCTGTTCTCGGGCTGGTTCTACCCCGGCTCCGACTGGCCGTCGGTCTCCACCTACCTGCTGATCCTCGCCTTCCTGTGCTTCGGGGCGGTCGTCACCCCGTACGCGATCGGACGCCGGCTGCACGACTCCGAGGCCGCCAACGCGCAGGCACGGATGGCCGTGTGGCAACGCCAGCAACTGGAGATCGCCGAGCGGGAGCAGCGAATCCGGTCGGCCGAGGTCAACGCCCGCAACCAGATCGCCCGTGAGCTCCACGACATCGTCGCCCATTCGCTGTCGGTGATGATCGTGCAGGCCGAGGGGGGCCGGGCCCTGGCCCGCAAGCACCCCGAGGCCGCCGCGGAGTCGCTCGACGTCATCGCCGAGACCGGGCGCGAGGCGCTGCAGGAGATGCGCCGCATCGTCGGCGTGCTGCGGTCGGGCCCCGAGGCCGAACCGGCGGCGTTCGCCCCCGCACCGGGCCTGGCCGACCTGCCCGAACTCGTCCGCCGCACGACCGACCGGGCGACCCTGGACGTCCGCGGCCAGGTCCCCGATCTGCCGCCCGCCCTCGGCCTCACGGTGTACCGCATCGTGCAGGAGGCGCTCACCAACTTCCTCAAGCACGCCGGGCCTCAGGCGACGGCCCGCGTCCTCGTCATGTTCACGCCCGGCCGCGTCGATCTGGACGTGTCGGACAACGGGCTCGGCGCGGCGGCGGGGAGCGACGGCCGCGGCCACGGCCTGCGCGGCATGGCCGAACGGGTGCAGGCGATGGGCGGGCGGCTCCTGGCCGAGCCGCACCCCGAGGGTGGATTCCGCGTGCGTGCGACGCTGCCGTATCAGATGCGTCAGCCCAGCGTGCGGCAGAATGTCCCTGCACGTCGATCGTAGGAGATGCCCGGTGAGCGAACCCATCAAGGTCTTTCTCGCTGACGACCAGTCCCTGGTGCGCAGCGGGTTCCGCATGCTCATCGAGGCCGAGGACGACCTCGTGGTCGTCGGCGAGGCGGCCGACGGGGACGAGGCGGTCCGCCGCGTGACCGCCATCAAGGTCGACGTCGTCCTCATGGACATCCGGATGCCGATCATGGACGGTGTCGAGGCGACCCGCCGGATCATCTCCGCCGGTGTCGGGACGAAGGTGCTCGTCCTCACGACGTTCGACCTGGACGAGTACGCGTTCGCCGCGCTGCGCGCCGGAGCGTCGGGGTTCCTGCTGAAGGACGCCCGGCCCGCCGACCTGCTGAACGCGATCCGCAACGTCAACGCGGGTGACGCCGTGATGGCGCCCTCCACGACCCGGCGCCTCCTCGATCATGTGGTGCCCACGCTGCCCGCCGGGCCGATCACCCCCGACCCGCGGCTGGAACTCCTCACCGACCGCGAGCGCGAGGTTCTCGTCGAGATCGCCAAGGGGGCGACGAACTCCGAGATCGCCGGGACGCTGTACATGGCCGAAGGCACCGTCAAGACCCACATCGGCCGGCTGCTGGCGAAGCTGCAGTGCCGCGACCGCGTCGGGCTGGTCCTGTTCGCCTTCGAGTCGGGCCTGGTCCACGCCTGACGCGGAGGAGCCTGCCCGGGCCGGGCGGCACACCTCTCACGCGCGCCGAAGCGTCACGCCCCGGCCGCGGCCTGCGTGCCCGCCGGGCACCCGACCAGGTGGTCGTTGACGATCCCGCACGCCTGCATCGACGCGTATGCGGTGGTCGGGCCCACGAACACGAACCCGACCGCCTTCAGCGCCTTCGCCAGGGACACCGACTCGGGCGTCGTCGCCGGCAGCTCCGCGAGGGACCGGGGCCGCCGATGCCGCGCGGGACGATGGCTCCACACGAGGTCGGTGAGCGTCCGGCCGGAACCCTGCAGGGCCACCAGCGCCCGCGCATTCGCGATCACCGCCTCGATCTTGCGCCGGTTGCGGACGATGGCGGCGTCGAGGAGGAGCCGGTCGACGTCCGCGGCGGCGAACTCCGCCACCGCGGCCGGATCGAACCCCGCGAAGGCCCGGCGGAACCCCTCCCGCTTGCGCAGGATCGTGAGCCAGGAGAGACCGGACTGGAAGGCCTCCAGGCTGAACCGCTCGAACAGGTCGGCGTCGCCGTGGACGGGGCGTCCCCACTCGTCGTCGTGGTACGCCTCGTACAGCGCGTCGCCGGTCCCGAAACAGCGTACGGTCACGGGGGTAGCGTACTGGGACGGGCTGATCACGTCGCCCCCTCACGCGGCCAGGAGACGCTCGGCGTTGGCGGCGAGGCGGCGCACCGACGAACTGCACCGCCAGCGGATCGCGGTCTCGGTCGTGACGTGCCGCACGGCGGCCACGCGGCCCGGCATCCCGTCGAGATACACGCTGGACAGGATGCGGGCCGCACGACCGTCGATGAGGCCGAGCCGCTGCGCCCGGGCGAGGACGCGATCACCGGTCGGGACCGGGTCCGCCGCCGGCGCCGTCGCCAGGGAGTCCATCGTCTCGGGCGCCACGGGCCGCTCGCGCGGGTCGGTCCGCGCGGCCTTGAGGGTGTCCCAGACGAGGTTGGCGGCGATCCGCGCGGGCCGGCGGTCGAGCGGGTAGGCCGCCATCACGAGCCAGAACGGCGCCGCGAGCTCGTCGGCCCGCGCCGACCGCCCGCGGGCGGCACGCGCAAGCCTCGTCCACAAGGCCTTCATCACCACGAGCCCTGCCTGCTGCTCGCCGTCCTGCAGCAGACGCAGCAGAGCGGCCAGAACGGCGTCCGAACCCGTCCGGGCCGCCTCTTCGGCCTCGGACACCGTCCGCCGGGCCGCCAGTGCCGGGTGGCCTCGCCATGCCGGCGGCAGCTCGGCGTCCGCGCCGCCCGCCCACCATCGCGCCAGGTCGGCGCCTGTCGATCCTGTCCATGTCGTCATGACGCGATGCTGCCCGCGCGACGTTGCCCGCACCGTCGCCGGATCCCGTCGCGGTGTCGTCGGTGCGGCCGAGACGTTGCCCGGGCGACGGGGATGCGGGCGCGGAACCGCCGGTGTTGGCGTCCCCCCTCGCTACGCTCCGGCCACGTCGCTACGCCAAGGCCGGGACGCTACCCGTCCCCCGGTAGCTTCCCGGCCGAGGGGTAGCTACGCGGAGCGAGGACGCCCGACCGGCCGCGACGCACCCACGGCAAGGACGCCCGGAGGTCGCCGGCGGACGATTTGCCTCCTCCCGGCGGCGCGATTAGTGTCGTCACCGTGTTGAGCACAGCTTCCTACGTCCGCGCCATGCGGATGATGTGTGACTGCTGTGCGCGAATGCCCCGCTGACAGCACGCCCCAAACCGCCCAGGGCGCAGATCGCCCAGGTCCGAGTCATGTGCGCCGTGCTGTCAGGTTGCGCCGCTCCGCACGAATCCTGATTCTCAGCGAGGTACCACCATGTCACGACTCACCCGCATCGTCGCCGCCCTCGGCGCGACCGTCCTCGCCGCCGGCCTCGCCGCCTGCGGCGCCAACACGTCCAGCACCGCCAGCAGCGACACCAGCACGCCCCTCACCGTGATCGCCGACTCGACGCCGCACTCCGAGATCATCCAGCACGCCATCGACAGCAATCTGCTCGGCGACGTCAAGATCACGCTCCGCGAGGCCACCGGCGACATCGACCAGAACCAACTCGTCCTCGACGGGGACGTCGACGCCAACTTCTTCCAGCACGTCCCGTACCTCAAGGACTGGAACGCCCAGCACGACAACGCCCCGCTCGTGAGCGTCGCGGCCGTCCACGTCGAGCCGCTCGGGCTGTACTCGAAGAAGGTCTCCGCGGTCGCCGACACCCCCGAGGGAGCGACCATCGCCATCCCGTCCGACGCCACCAACCAGGCCCGCGCGCTGTTCCTGCTCGCCGACGCCGGTCTCGTCACGCTCGACGTGAAGGCCACCGACCCCGACCTCGACTACTCGCAGGTGACGACGAAGAACATCACCGACAACCCGAAGAAGATCTCCTTCGTCACCCTCGAACGACGCAACCTCCCCGGCTCGCTGGACGACGCGAAGGTCACCCTCTCGATCATCAACGGCAACTACGCGCTGGAAGCGGGGCTCACTCCCGAGAAGGACGCCCTCGTCCTGGAGTCCGCCACGGACAACCCCTACGCGAACGTCCTCGTCGTGAAGGACACCCTGAAGGACGACCCGCGGGTGACCAAGCTCGCCGAGGCGCTCACCAGCAGCGAGATCGCCGAGTACATCACGCAGACCTACAAGGGCTCCGTCCTGCCGGTGAACGCCTGACATGATCGTCGTCGACTCCGTCACCAAGGTCTACGAGAACCGGGGCATGACCGTCACCGCCGTCGACGACGTCTCACTGACGGTCGGCTCCGGGGAGATCCACGGGATTCTCGGACGCAGCGGGGCGGGGAAGACCACCCTGCTCCGCTGCCTCAACCTGCTCGAACGCCCCACGTCGGGGACGATCACGGTCGACGGGCTGGAACTCGTCGGCCTCTCCGACGCCGACCTGCGATCGGCCCGCCAGCGGATCGGGACGGTGTTCCAGCACTTCAACCTGTTCCATGCGCGGACCGTCAGCGACAACATCGCGTTCCCGCTGGAGATCACCGGGGTGGGCCGCTCCGAGCGCAGGGCGCGGGTGGCCGAGCTCCTCGACCTCGTCGGGCTCACCGACCGCGCCAACGCCTTCCCGTCGCAGCTCTCGGGCGGCCAGAAGCAGCGGGTCGGGATCGCCCGCGCCCTCGCCGCCCACCCCAGCGTGCTGCTGTGCGACGAGGCGACGAGCGCCCTCGACCCGGCCACGACGGAGCAGATCCTCGACCTCATCAAGGTCGTCAACGAGACCACCGGCGTCACCGTCGTCCTCATCACCCACGAGTCCGGCGTCGTCCGGCGGATCTGCGATTCCGCCGGGCTGATGGAGGACGGGAGACTGGTCGAGTCCGGCCGGCTGGCCGACCTGCTGGCCGACCCCGGCTCGCGCCTCGCGGAGCAGCTCATTCCCGTGGGCCGGCCGACGGACTCCGAACCCTCCGTCGAGTACATCCTCAGCTTCCGCTCCGAATCGGCCACCGAGCCCGTGCTGTCCCACGCGTCCCGCGAGCTGGGGCTCGACGTGTCGATCCTGTCCGGAAGCGTCGAGCAGGTCGGCGGCCGGACCGCCGGACGCCTGCGCGTCGCGCTCAGCCGGCCCCTCGACGGGCCCGATCACGACAGATTCGTCGGCTTCCTCGCCGCACAGGGAGTGATGGTGTCCAGGCCATGAATCAGAAATCACCCGTCGAGGCCCTGCCCGAGCTCCTGGCGGCTCTCGCCGAGACCGGCTGGATGTGCTCGATCGCGTTCCTCGCGACCGTCGTGTTCGGCATCGCCTGCGGGGTGGCGCTGCGCCTCACCGCGCCGGGCGGACTGCGCCCGCACCGCGCGTTCTACCAGGTGTTCGGGGCGATCATCAACGTGGTCCGGTCGCTGCCGTTCCTCATCCTGCTGATCGCGCTGATCCCCGTGACCCGCTGGATCGTCGGCACCGCCTACGGGCCGACCGCCGCGATCGTCCCCCTCGCCCTCGGCGCCATCCCGTTCTTCGCACGAGTCGTCGAGAACGCCCTGCTGGAGATCCCGCAGGGCAAGATCGAGGCGGCGCAGGTCATGGGCGCCTCGACCCGGCAGATCGTGTGGAAGGTGATGCTCCCCGAGGCGCTGCCCGGGCTCGTCGCCGGGGCGACGCTGACCTTCGTCATGCTCATCGGGTACTCCGCGATGGCGGGCACCATCGGTGGCGGCGGCGTCGGCGATTTCGCTATCCGCTACGGGTATCAGCGGTTCAACACGCCCGTCCTGCTGCTGTCGATCGCGGCCCTCGTCCTCATCGTCCAGGCCATCCAGACCACAGGAGACCTCATCGTCCGCTCCTTGTCGCACCGCCGGTGACGCTTGGGCGGATTTCAGCAGACCTTCAGGTTTGATAACGCTTTGGCAACGAAGATGTCTGACAGACTGACGCACGTTGGCTGGTGTTGCATACTAAAACCACTGAGGGGGTTCCTCAGCATTGCCTAGGGGGTTGCTGGCGTTGTGCCGTAGCCCCCTGGTGCTTTTCCAGGGCTCCTACCTCGCGCCGAAGCCGGGAGGGATGTACTGGTGAACCGCCTCGCCGGGCTCCGGCGCCTGTGGCGTCACCGCCGATTCCGGCGGCTTCTCGCCGTCCGCATCGCAACCCAGTCCGCCGACGGGCTCACGCAGGTGACGACGGCCGCGTACGTGCTGTTCTCGCCACAGTCCCAACCGGACGCCTGGTCGATCGTCACGATCCTCGCGATCGCGTTGCTGCCGTTCTCCCTCCTCGGCCCGTTCGTCAGCGGTCTGCTCGACCGCTGGAACCGGCGCCAGGTCATCGTCGTGACGGACCTCGTCCGGGCCGTCGTCTGCCTCTCGCTGGGAGCGCTCATCGTCACCGGCGTACGCGGCGGGTGGCGCGACGCGGCGTTCTTCGCACTCGTCCTCGTGTCCATGAGCCTCAACCGGTTCATGCTGGCCGGGCTGTCGGCGAGCCTGGAGCACACGATCGACCCCGACGAGTACCTGACGGCGAACTCCGTCATGCCCATCGTCGGCCCCATCGGAACCGCGCTGGGCGGCGGCGCCGCCACCATCGCACGGCTCACCCTCTCGACGGTGTGGCCGACGTACCGCGCCGACGCCCTGCTGTTCACCGTCGCCGCGGCCGGGTTCGCGCTGAGCCTGACCATCTCGCTCGGCTTCACCCGCGACGCCCTGGGCCCGCGGGCGGACGCGGCGCGCCCCGCCTCCGCGCGATCCGTCCTCGGCGGGCTCACCGCCGCGCTGCGGCACATCGCGGCGCGGCGCCCTGCCGCCATCGGGCTCGCCACCATCGGCGTCCACCGGATCTGGCACGGCGCGGCGTCCGTCGGCGTGATCCTGCTGTTCCGCACGTACTTCCACCGCGTCGACGAGGTCACGCCCGCCCTCGCCGACCTCGGCGTGTGGGGCGCCGCGACCGCCGCCGGGTTCATCGCCGCCTCCTTCGTCACCCCGCTGCTCACGCGCTGGATGGGGCTGAAACGCTGGATCCTCGTCCTGCTCGTGGGCTGCGGGGTCTTCCAGATCGTGCCCGGATCGATCTTCGTCCCGGTCGCCCTGTTCGTCGCCGCGGGCCTCATCGGAGTGCTCGCGCAGTCCATCAAGATCTGTGTCGACACCCTCGTCCAGACCCACATCGACGACGAGTACAAGGGACGCGTCTTCATCTGGTACGACATGCTGTTCAACGTCGTCCAGGTCGGCAGCGCCGCGCTCGCCGCCCTCCTGCTGCCCCCCGACGGCGCATCGACGACGGTCTTCGTCCTCTTCGGTGTCGGCTACCTCCTCACCGCCGTGGGGTTCGCCCTTGCCACGGCCAGGATTCCCGCCGCCGAGTTCGCCCGCGACGACGCCCGGGCCGCTCCCGGCGCCGCCTGAGGCCTGGCCCGGACGCCGGGTCGGAGATTTCCTGGACTTCGCCTTCCGAGCCCGGCTCAGCACATATTATTAGTTTTGATGAGTAATACTATTCGGAGTGCCGCATCGGCGGAGCCCCGCTCTTCGAAGGTCTCGGTCGACGCCGTGACACTGCGTTTCAACCCCCAGAAGATGGGGGTCGAGGTCGCGGTGACCACGCGCACGCAGGAACCCTTCACCGGACAGCTCGCCCTGCCCGGCGTCGTCCTGCTGGAAGGCGAACGCCTCGCCCACGCGGCCGAGCGCGCCCTGCGCGACAAGCTCGGCTGGGGCGCGCCACGCGCCCTCGGTCAACTCATCGTCTTCGACGAGCCGGCGCGTGACCCGCGCGGCGCCACGCTGTCCGTGGCCATGTGGGCGGTCGCCGACGGCCCCGGCGGCACCTGGGTCTCCCTGGACGACGTGCCACCGCTGGCGTTCGACCACAACCGCATCATCGAGGTGTGCCGCCCCATGCTCGCCGAGATGCTGTGGCGCAACCTCGATTTCACCAGGGCCCTGACCGGCCCCACCTTCCCCGTGTCCACGGCGATCGCACTCACCGAGTCCCTCACCCGGACCGTCCCCGACCGGGGCAACCTCAACCGGCGGCTCGCGACCATTCCGAAGCTGCGCGTGAGCGGCCGCGAGGTCGTCCGCGGACGCGGGCGCCCGGGCGCGACGTGGAGCTGGGCCTGACGCCGTCCCCGGCAGCCGCGCGCCGGCGTCCGACGAACCGCTCGTCGCCGCCCGTCTCGACGCGGGATCGAGCCCGCCGCCGCGTCGCCGGTCCCTTCCGTGTTACGGGAATGTGACCGCGCCGTTCACGACGCGGCGCAGCGCCGCCCAGCGGCTAACGTTCGACAGGTGACGATCAAGGTCGCCATCGAGCATTCGACGGTCTACACATTCGACCGGCCCGTGTCGGTGCACCCTCACACGGTGCGACTGCGACCCGCGCCGCACTGTCGCACGCCCATCGAGTCCTACTCGCTGACCGTGGACCCGCCGGATCACTTCATCAACTGGCAGCAGGATCCCTTCGGGAACTACGTCGCACGCCTCGTCTTCCCCGAGCCGGTGAGCGAACTGCGCTTCGTGGTCGACGTCGTCGCCGACATGACCGTCGTCAACCCGTTCGACTTCTTCGTCGAGAGCTACGCCGAGAAGTACGGGTTCGCGTACCCGCCCGACCTGCTGGCCGACCTCGCTCCGTACCTCGCCCCGGTCGACGAGACGTGCGGGGAGGGCCCCGGCCCGCTCGTCCGCGAATGGCTCGCCCGCAATCTCCCCGGCGACGCCACCGACCTGCGCATCGTCGACTTCCTCGTCCACCTGAACCAGGCCGTCAACCGCGACATCGCCTACACCGTCCGCATGGAGGCGGGCGTCCAGACGCCCGACGTCACCCTCGACGCCGCCCTCGGCTCCTGCCGCGACTCGGCCTGGCTGCTCGTGTCGATCCTGCGTCAGCTCGGCCTGGCGGCCCGCTTCGTGTCGGGCTACCTCGTGCAGTTGGCGGCCGACGAGAAACCGCTGGACGGCCCGGCCGGGCCCGACGCCGACTTCACCGATCTGCACGCCTGGGCCGAGGTGTTCATCCCCGGCGCGGGATGGATCGGCATGGACGCGACCAGCGGCCTGTTCGCCGGCGAGGGACACATCCCCCTGTCGGCGACCCCGCACCCCACCAGCGCCGCCCCGATCGAAGGCACGACCGATCCCGTCCAGGTGACGGCCCGCTTCGACAACAGCGTCCGCCGCATCTTCGAGGACCCCCGCGTCACCCTCCCCTACACCGACACCCAGTGGGAGGCCATCGACCGCCTCGGCGACCTCGTCGACTCCCGCCTCGCCGCGGGGGACGTCCGGCTCACCATGGGCGGCGAGCCGACCTTCGTGTCGGTGGACGACTCCGTGTCGGCCGAGTGGGAGTCCGCCGCCGACGGAGCCGGGAAGCGTCGCCTCGCAGCAGGCCTCGCCCGCCGGCTGCGGGATCGCTGGGGCACCGGGACCGTCCTGTTCCACGGCGAGGGCAAGCAATACCCCGGCGAGCCCCTGCCCCGCTGGAAGATCGAGCTGAACTGGCGCACCGACGGCGAGCCGATCTGGCGCGACGCCACCCTGCTGGACGACCCGTGGAGCCCGCCCGTCGTCACCGGCGACCCGGCCACCGTCGCCCGGACGGTCCGCGACCTCGCCTGGTCGGTGGCACGCCGGCTCGGCATCCCCACCGACTTCGCCCGCCCGGTCCACGAGGACCCGCTGCACCAGTTGTGGGCCGAGTCGCAGCAGCCGCAGGGAGACCGCCCCGCAGCCGACCTCGACCCTGCCGATCCCGACGTCGCGCTGGCCGCCGCACGGGCACGGATGGCCAACGAGTTCTCGGCCGACCCCGGGGTGCCCGCAGGATACGTCGTTCCCCTCTTCGTCGCGCCCGACGGATCCGGGTGGGGGACCGCCCGCTGGCGCACCCGCCGGACCCACGTCTTCCTCATCCCGGGCACGTCGTCGATCGGCAGCCGGCTCCCGCTGAACTCCCTGGCCTGGCAGCCGCCCGAGGACGAGCCCGAGCCCGACGGGTTCACCCCGCCCGGCGACGCCCTCCCCGACGTCGACGACCTCGCCTCGGCGCCGGCCGCGATCCTCGACATCGCCGACGCCCCCCGCCACGCCCTGGCGTTGGAGGTGCGCGACGGCCACCTGTTCTGCTTCCTGCCGCCGCTGCGCGATCCCGAACTCGCGCTCGAACTCGTCGCGGTCCTGGAGGACGCGGTCGCCGAACTGGGCCTGCCCATCGTCCTCGAGGGGTACGGGCTGCCGTCCGACCAACGCATCGCATCGCTGTCGGTGACGCCCGACCCCGGCGTGATCGAGGTCAACGTGCAGCCGACCTCGTCGTGGGCCGAGCAGCGCGAACTCGTCACGACCCTGTACGAGGACGCGAAGCAGGCACGGCTCACGACCGAGAAGTTCGACGTGGACGGCTCGCACACCGGAACCGGCGGCGGAAACCACTTCACCATCGGCGGCGCCACCCCGGCCGACTCGCCGCTGCTGCGCCGGCCCGACGTGCTGCGCTCGCTGATCACGTTCTGGCAGCATCACCCCTCGCTGTCGTACGTGTTCTCCGGCCGCTTCATCGGCCCCACGTCCCAGGCGCCGCGCGTCGACGAAGGACGACCCGAGACGCTCTACGAGCTCGAACTGGCCTTTGCCGAACTCGAACGCGTCTCCGAACCCGACCAGGGCCTGCTGGCCGACCTGCGGTCGGCGCTGCACGTCACCGGGTCGCAGCCCGATCCGTTCCCGACCCCGCCGTGGATCACCGACAGGCTGCTGCGGCATCTCCTCACCGACCTGACCGGGAACACGCACCGCGCCGAGTTCTGCATCGACAAGCTGTACAGCCCCGACTCGAACCGTGGCCGGCTGGGACTGCTGGAACTGCGCGGCTTCGAGATGCCGCCGCACGCCCGGATGGCCCTCACGCAGGCGCTGCTCGTGCGCACCCTCCTGGCCCGGTTCTGGGAGAAGCCGTACACCGGACGACTCGTGCGCTGGGGGACGCGGCTGCACGACCGCTTCCTCCTGCCCGCGTACGCCGCGGGCGACCTCGCCGACGTCGTGCGCGACCTCGACGACCACCTCGCCACCTTCACCGACCAGCGGTTCGATCCCGCCTGGCTCGACCCGTTCCTGGAGTTCCGCTTCCCCCGCCTCGGCGAGACCGAGGTGGCCGGTGTCCACCTCGAACTGCGCACCGCCATCGAGCCGTGGCACGTCCTCGGCGAGGAGATGACCGGGTCGGGCACCGCGCGCTACGTCGACTCGTCCGTCGAACGCGTGCAGATCGCCGCGACCGGTCTCGTCGAGGGTCGCCACGTCCTGACCTGCAACGGGGTGCCCGTGCCGCTGCGGCGGATGGCGACGACCGGCTGGGGAGCGCTCGGCACGAGCTCGGCCGACGCGTTCGTCGGCGGCGTGCGGTTCCGGGCCTGGGCACCGTGGTCGGCGCTGCATCCCACGATGGGCGTCCATGCCCCGCTCACCTTCGACGTCGTCGATCTGTGGAACGGACGCTCGCTCGGCGGGTTCCGCTACGGCGTCGTCCACCCCGGCGGCCGGGCGTACGACGACCGTCCGGTCAACGCCGTGGCCGCCGAGTCCCGCCGCGCGGCCCGCTTCTCGACGACCGGCCACACCCCCGGGCCGATCGACGTCGACGCCCTGCAGGCGCACCCCGCCTGGGGACCCTCGGACGGCGAGTTCCCGTGCACGCTCGACCTGCGGCGCTTCACGCCCGGCACGCTGTGACGCCCGGAGTGGGCCCGGGAGGGGGCACTTCGGCCCTCCCCCTAGAGTGGGCGCCATGAGCGCCGCCGCCGAGTACGACGAACCGTGGCTCAGCGACACCTACCGGGAACGCCTGGTGGGCATGTCGGACGGCTTCCCGGCGCCCGTCTTCGACGAGTTCCTCGGGCCCGACGGGGTGCGCCCCGCGTACGCCGCGCTGGCGGAGCAGATGGAGGCGATGGGCCGGGGCGGGCTGCTGGCCGCCCGCGCCGAGGTCGCCCGCTTCGTCTCCGACGAGGACATGACCTACGGGGGCACGGACCTGTCCCAGGCCACCCGGTGGCTGGTCGACCCGCTGCCGCTCATCATCGGCACCGCCGAGTGGCGCGACCTGGAGGCCGGGCTGCGCCAACGCGCCGAACTGCTCGACGCGATCCTCTCCGACCTGTACACGAAACGGCACCTGCTACAGCGTGGCCTGATCCCGCCGCAACTGGTGGTCGGCCACCCCGAGTTCGTCCTCCAGGCCGACGGCATCCGGCTGAAGGGCCGCCGCCAGCTCGTCCTCGCCGCGACAGACCTGGTGCGCGACGGATCGGGATGGCGCGTGCTGTCCGACCGGACGCAGGCGCCGTCGGGCGCCGGCTACGTCATGGGGACGCGGCGCATCGTCACCCGCACCCTCGCCGGCCTCCACCGCCGCACCGAGACCGCGTTCCTGCGGGACTTCTTCCGCACGATGGCGTCGGCCCTGCAGGACGCCGCCCCGACGTCCACCGAACTCCCCCGCGTCGTGGTGTTCAGCCCCGGGACCGCGTCCGAGACCGCCTACGACCAGGCGTTCACGGCGACGTTGCTGGGCTTCCCGCTGGTGCAGGCCGAGGATCTCGTGATGCGGCAGGGACGCGTGTGGGTGACCGACGGCGACGGGCTCGAGCCGGTCGACGTCATCCTGCGCCGCGTGGACTCCGCGTTCGCCGACCCGCTGGAGTTGCGCAGCGACTCCCGGCTCGGCCTGCCCGGGCTCATCGAGGCGTCCCGGCAGGGCCACGTCACGATCGTCAACCCGATCGGTTCGGGCGTGCTGGAGAACCCCGGCCTCGCCGCGTTCCTGCCCCGGCTCGCGCGCGAGGTGCTCGACGAGGACCTCGCGCTGCACGACCCGCAGACATGGTGGTGCGGCAACGACGCCGACCGGTCGCACGTGCTGGCGAACATCGACTCGCTCGTCCTCAAGCCCACCCACCGCAGCACCCGCGAGCTGGACCGCTTCGGCTGGGAGCTCTCCTCCGCCGAGCGTGAGGAGCTCGTCGCACGCATCAAGGCGTGTCCCTGGGAGTGGGTCGGCGAGGAGGCCCTGTCCGTGTCGACGTCGCCCGTGGTGACGGCGAAGGGCCTCGTTCCGCGCCGGACCGTCCTGCGGACGTTCGGGGTGGGGGTCGAGTCCGGGTACACGTTCATGCACGGCGGGCTCGGCCGCGTCGCGGGCGGCAACCACCCGTACCTCGTGAGCAACTCGACCGGCGCCCTGGCCAAGGACGTCTGGGTGCTGACGGGCGCGACCACCGACCAGGCCGCCGACCGGACGCCCGTCGCCGCCCGGGCCGCGGGCCGCCCGCCGCTGCTGTCGCCCCGTGTGGCCGAGAACCTCTTCTGGCTGGGCCGCTACGCGAACCGCGCCGAGAACACCGCCCGGCTCATCGTCATCTGCGAAGACCTCGACCGGGACTACGCCTACCTGCGCGGCCCTGCGGCGTCCCAGGTTCTGCAGGCGATGCTGTCGGCGTTCTCGTCGCTCACCGGGCACCCCGCGGATCTCGGCAACGACCCGCGCGGCGCGCTGCACGCGGCGCTCGTCGGGACGTCGGCCGGGTGCGTGGCAGCCAGCGTCCAGCGCCTCACGGACGCTGCCCACGAGGTTCGCAACGTGTTGTCGGTCGACACGTGGTCGATGCTCAGCCGGTTGGAGCGGACGCTCGACGAGGCCCGCGCGGACCACGAGTTCCAGCCGCACAGCCAGAAGATCCTGGAGTCGTTCCTGGCCTGGTCGGGCATCATGGCCGAGTCCATGGTGCGCGACGAGACGTACTCGTTCCTGGACGCCGGCGCGCGCATCGAGCGGGCGCTGCACACCGTGGACCTGATGCGGCGGGCGTTCGCACGCGAACAGGCGCTGCCGGCCGAGTCGCGGCTCGCCGAGGCCGTCCTCGCGGCGTGCGAGAGCCTGATCACCTACCGGCGGCGCGTCGCCGACGGCGAGTACCGGGGCAGGCCGCTGGACGCGACGCTGCGGCTCCTGCTGTGGGATCCGTCCAACCCGCGGTCGGTCCTGTCCCAGCTCACCCATCTGGCCGCGGACCTGCGGCTCGCGGGCGACGCCACCGTCGCAGCAGAGGTCGAGAAGCTGGGCTCGGCCATCGCCGGCGCCGAGACGCAGGACCCGTCCGCCACCGACGTCCTCGGACGCCTGTCGGAGCTGTCGGGCGAGTTGCGCGGATGGTCCGACCGCCTGACGCGGCGTCACTTCACCCGGCATTCGCCGATCCGCGCCCAGCAGCCCGGCTGGAACACCCCGTGGCAGGTGGTCTGATGTCCGCCGAGCACGACACGCCGCGGACGTATCTCGTCCGCCACCGGACGGTCTACACCTACGACGGGACGGTCGACGCCGCCTACGAGCGCGGCTTCCTGCGTCATCGGGACACCGACTACCAGACGGTGCTGGAGCACCGGATCGTGGTCGAGCCCGAGCCCGACGCTCTCAGCGAGCATGTCGACTTCTTCGGCAACCACTCGTACTACGTGGAGGTGCTCACCGATCACTCGGTGCTGGAGGTCTCGGAGTTCGCGAACATCCGGGTCGAGCGGACGCCGGTCGATCTCGGGTCGCTCAACCGGTGGACGGTCGCCTCGGCCGCGGCCGAGATCGCCGAGAGCTCCGAACTCGATGCCGTCGAGCGGACCGCGTTCCTGCTGCCGAGCGACCTCGTCGAGCTCGCTCCGGCCGTGTCGGCGTATGCCGAGCCGATCCTGGGGCCGGACCGTCCGCTCGGCGATGCCGTCGAGGGCCTCATTCACGCCATCTACCGCGATTTCCGGTACGAGCAGGGTGTGACGAGCGTCCGCACCTCCCTGCCCGAACTGCTCGACCTGCGCGCCGGCGTGTGCCAGGATTTCGCCCACCTCGCCGTCGGGTGCCTGCGCTCGGTCGGGCTGCCCGCCCGCTACGTCAGCGGCCACGTCGAGACGTCCCCGCCACCGGGGGGCGAGAAGCTGGAGGGCAGCGACGCGTCCCACGCCTGGGCCGGGGTGCTCACGCCCACCGGACTGTGGGTCGATCTCGACCCGACGAACGACCACCTCGTCGACAGCCGGTATCTGACGACCGCCTGGGGTCGCGACTTCCGTGACGTGTCCCCGCTGAAGGGCGTGATCTACACCGAGGCCAAGGAGTCGACCCTCAAGGTCGGCGTCGACGTGATCCGGCTGCCCGAGTCCGACGACCCGCCGCCCCCGCCGCAGTAGCCGCGTCCGTCCGGGCACGAGTCACGGCCCCGGCGTAGCTACGCTCCGGGCCAGGCCGCTACGCCAAGGTCAGGACGCTACCGGTCCCCCAGTAGCTTCCCGGCCGCAGCGTAGCTACGGAGAAGCCGCACAGGACCGAACCAGACCGGACCACCGCACCCGGACCACCGCACCCGAACCACAGAGCAGAGCCGAAGACCACCGGGACCAGTGACGGTCTCACTTCAGCAGCCGCGACATCCTCCGGTCGGCCAGCGGCTTGCCGCCGGTCTGGCAGACAGGGCAGTACTGCAGGGACGAGTCGGCGTAGTGAACGGACAGGATCGTCGCGCCGCACACCCCGCACGCCTCGCCCTCACGCCCGTGGACACGCATCGACGCCTTCTTCTCGGCCTTCAGCTTCTCCGGTCCGAGACCCGAGGCGGTCTCGATCGCGGCCGTGAGCAGGCTCCTCGTCGCGGTGTACACCTCCCGCGTCTGCTCGTCGGTCAGACTGTCCGCCGCCTTGAACGGGCTCAGCCGCGCGGCGTGCAGGATCTCGTCGCTGTAGGCGTTGCCGATGCCGGCCAGCGCCCGCTGGTCCTTCAGGACACCCTTGAGCTGCGCGCGCCCGGCAGCCGCGAGGACGCGGGCCAGGTCGTCCACGGTGAAGGAGTCGTCCAGCGGGTCGGGGCCGAGCGTCCGGATCCGGTCGACGTCGTCGAGGCTGCGCACGACGTGCACGGCCAGCTTGCGCTGCGTCCCGGCCTCGGTGAGGTCGAAGCCGCCCCCGTCGTCGAGGGCGATCCGCAGGGCCAGCGGACCCCTCCCGGGCCGGGGCACGGTGGCGGGCTGCTGCGGCCTCCACTGCAGCCACCCCGCCCGCGCGAGGTGGAACGCGAGCCACAGCCCGTCCGTGCCCACCGCGAGGTGCTTGCCTCGCCGGATCGCGTCGGTCAGCTCGAGCCCGAGCAACGCCGTCAGCGGAGGGTCGACGGTCTTGAGGACGCTGAACGCGACGAGGTCTGCGCGGACGACGCAGCGCCCGAGGGCCCGCTCGACCAGCACCCGTCGCAGGGACTCCACCTCAGGCAGTTCCGGCACGTCGGGCTCCTCGCTCCGGCCGGCCCCAATCCGGCTCGGTCAGCGGCAACGCGGCCCGCAGCCGCGTGAGGTACTCCGCCCGCGGGATCTCGACCGCCCCGAGGGTCGCGAGGTGGTCGGTGCGCCACTGGACGTCGAGAAGCCGCCGCTCGGGCGTGCCCGCGGCCCGCAGCCGCTCGACGAGCCCGACGAGCGCGACCTTGGAGGCGTCCCGCCCGATCTCGGGATCGTGGAACATCGACTCGCCCGCGAACAGCCCGCCCATGCTCACCCCGTACAGGCCTCCGGCAAGGCGTCCGTCAGCGGTCCACGACTCCACCGAGTGCACGACACCCCGCCGGTGCAGCTCGGCGTACACGGCGCCGATGCGGGCGTCGATCCAGCCGCCGTCACGACGCGGATCGGCGCACCGCGACAGCACCTCGTCGAAGGCGGCGTCGACGGTCACATGGAACCTGCGCGCGGACTTCCGCAGCGAGCGCGACACCCTGAGCCCGTCGAGCGGCAGCACCCCGCGCCGCACCGGCGACCACCACCACATCCACGGCTGCCTTCCGGGCTCCCCGATGGGCATCGGGAACAGCCCGTGCCGGTACGCGAGCAGCGTCACCTCGGCCGAGATGGACGTCGAGCGCAGCACGGCGTCCTGGGCAGGCCACGACCCGGGGTCGGTGAAGATCTCCGAGAACGTCGTCGCCACGTCCCTAGTGTGGCACCGGGTTCCGACAGCGTCGGCCACACGCCCGCGCCGGGCGCCGAGGCTCCCGAACCCTCATGGAGCGGTTCGGAAAACGGGGGTTTCTTCACTGCGCGGTCGATCACCCTCTAAGGTAGCGCCAGGGCAGCACCCCTTCGGGGGACGCACGACGGACTTGGGGCGTCATATGGAGGAACACACTCGCCGGTCGAGCGCGCCACGAACGCGCACCCGGACGAAGGCCGGTCCCTGGCTGCGCGCGACGGGCGTCCTCGCGGCGGTCCTCACGGTGGCGGCGACGTTCCTGACCGGCGGCGGCACCCGCGCGACCGCGGCCGCGTCGACGACGCTCACCGATCTGGGCACGATCGCCGTCGGCAGTGCGCCCTTCGAGGTCGCCCTCAGCCCCGACGGAGCGACCGCCTACGTGAGCAACGCCAACTCCGGCTCCGTGTCGGTCATCGACACCGCGACGCGAACGGTCACACGCACGATCACAGGCGTCGGTTCTCTCCCCGGAGCCGTGGCGCTATCGCCCGACGGGGCGACTCTCTACGTCGCCGACGAAGGCGGTAGCGCGGTGGCGGCCGTCGACATCGCCTCCGGTGTCGTGACCGGCACCTTCCCCACTCCTGGATCACCCGCCGGGATCGCGGTCTCTGCCGACGGGTCGACTCTCTACGCGGCGTCAGACATCCTCGTGATCGCCTTCGACACCACCGGGTCCGCCAGCGAGCTGGCACCGATCCCGAATCCCCGCCGTATCGCCCTCTCGCCGGACGGCGCCACCATCTATGTGACCACGAGCAACGGCCAAGTCGTCGTGCTCGCCACGGGCACGCTGGCCATCCTCGACACCATCAATGTCGGCGTTTTCGCCTACGACGTGGCGTTCTCCCCCTCCGGGGACACCGCCTTCGTCACGGCGACCTCCGAGAACCGGGTCGTCGTCATCGACACCGCCAGCCGGACGGTGACGAGCACGATCGACGTCGGAGCCGCGCCCATCGGGGTCGCGTCGTCGCCCGACGGCGCTGTCCTCTACGTCACCAACCGGGACTCGAACACGGTCTCGGTGATCGATACCGCGTCCGGCACGGTGACCTCCTCGGTCGCCGTGGGCACCTCGCCCCTGCTGCTCGCCGTCTCCCCCGACGGGCGCACCGTCTACGTGCCCGACAACGGCGGCAGCACGGTGACGGTCCTCGGCTACGGCTCCCTGTCCCCCGAGGACCAGACCGTCGCCGGCACCGCCGGAACGAGCCTGTCCACGGCGGCGATCACCGCGTCCAACTTCACCGACTCCGTCACCTACAGCATCTCGCCCGGCCTGCCGACCGGCCTCAGCCTCGACCCGGCCACGGGAGTCGTGTCGGGCGTCCCCGCCGCCGCGTCGGCCCAGACGGTCTTCACCATCACGGCGTCCGACGGCACCCAGACCGCCACCGCCACGCTCACCTTGACCGTCGCGGCCGCCCCGACGCAGAGTCCGACCTCGACACCCACTCCCACCGAGTCGCCGACCCCGACGGGCTCACCGACGCCGACACAGACCTCCCCGGGTACGCCTACCCCGACGGTCACGACATCGCCGACGCAGTCCACCTCGACCACCACTCCCGTCGTCACCTCGGCCACGCCGACAGCGACCTCTGGGACGATCGCCGACACGGGATCGGGTGTGTCTCCGCTCGCCGCCGGGCTCGGTGGTGCCGCGCTGCTCCTGGGTGCCGCTCTCGTCGGCATGGTGCTGCGTCCCGCCCGTCGCCGCTGACACCGCGGCTCCGCCTCACGCCTCCCAGCGGCCGCGGCGCAGGACCCGCGTGACCCGCAGGTCGCCGTCGAGCACGATGACATCGGCGTAGCGACCCGCCGCGAGCCGCCCGACGTCAGTGAGTCCCAGATAGTCGGCCGGGATCGCCGTCGCCGCCCGGATGGCCGCAGCGAGCGGGATCCCGGCCGCGGCCGCGTTGCGGACGGCCCGGTCGAGCGTCAGCGTCGACCCGGCGATCGTGTCGGTGCCCGCGACGGTGGCGATCCGCCCGCGCACCTGCACGTCGACTTCGCCGAGGACGTAGTCGCCGTCGGGCGCCCCGGCCGCAGCCATGGCGTCGGTGACGAATGCGACCCGACCGGGTGCGGTCCGCCAGACGAAGGATGCGAGCTCCGGTCGCACGTGCACGCCGTCCAGGATGATCTCGAGCGTGACCCGCGGATCCTCCCACAGGGCGAGCGCCGGGCCGGGCCGGCGGTGGTGCAGCGGCGCCATGGCGTTGAACAGGTGGGTCGCGCCGCGGGCGCCGGCTTCGATCGCGCGCCGGGTCAGGTCGTAGCCGGCCGCCGTGTGGCCGATGGCCACGGTCACGCCGCGGGCGGTGAGGCGGGAGATCGCCTCCAGCGCACCGGCCCGTTCGGGGGCGACGGTGACCAGGCGCACGCCGCCCCTTCCGGCGGCCAGCATCTCGTCGACGACCTCCGGCGCCGGATCGCACAGCAGGCGTCGGGGGTGGGCGCCTGCGTGCCCGGCGGCCAGCCACGGCCCTTCGAGGTGGATACCGGCGAGCTCGCCCGAGTCCACGAGCCCCGCCAGCGCGGAGACCTGCCGCACGAGGTCGGGCACCGCGCCGGTCACCAGCGAGGCGACCATCGTCGTCGTCCCGGCCGCCCGGTGTGCCGCGAGCACCCTGCGGGCCGCATCGGGGTCCTCTGTGACGAAGGAGGCGCCGCCCCCGCCGTGACTGTGCACGTCGACGTAGCCCGGCACGACAAGGCCGGTGAGGCGTTCGTCGGCCGGTCGCGGCGGCATGCCCGTGCCGGCGGCCCGGATCCGGTCCGCCGCGACGTCCAGCCAACCCGGAGCGGGATCGTCCGCGTCGGGGAGAAGAAGCCTGTCGGCGCTGATCAGCATGATTCGTCTGGAGTGTACCGGCGCGGGATCGCGCCGAAACGACCGATGAGCAACCGGGGCTCAGCGGATGAACCCGCGGATCGGGACGCGCATCGGCGGCTAGCCTCGGGCCATGGCCGCCACCACGACGCCCGGCGTCACCGCCTTGCTGCTGGATCTCGACGGCACCCTCGTCAACTCCGAGGCCGCCAACGACGAACGCCTGCGCCGCGTCTGCGCGGCGCGCGGCTGGACGTACAGCGACGACCTCGCCGCCCTGTTTCCGGGACGACGGCCCGACGACGTGTTCGCCTCCGAGCCCGGCCCATGGGCCGGCGAGGATCCGGCCGAGCTCATGGCCCTGATGGTCGCGCTGACGCCCCGGGAGGCCCTTGAACCGGTGCCGGGAGCGGCCGGCCTCGTGCGGCATGCGGCCGCGCGCGTCCCGGTGGCGCTCGTCACCTCGGCGGTCGCCGCCTGGGCCGAGATGTGCCTGGACGAGGTCCTCGGCGTCCGGGAGCTGTTCACCACGATCGTGACCCGTGAGCACGTCGAGCGGGGAAAGCCCGACCCGGAGCCCTACGCCCTCGCCTGTGCCCGCCTCGGGGTCGCGCCGCGGAACGCGGTGGCGGTCGAGGACGCGCCGGCAGGACTGATCTCGGCGGCGGCTGCCGGCGTCGGCACGACCGTGGGGCTGACGGGGACGTTCACGGCCTCCGGCCTGGCCATGGCCGACCGGATCGTGACGTCGCTCGCGGATGTCGAGGCGCTGCTGTGAGCCCGGGGCGGGGCAGGCGCCACCGGCAGGCCGGAGCGCGCGGCAGGGACGCGTCAGGGCTGTACCCGATGGGGGACGCGGGCATCACGCGCGTACGCTGGCAACGTCCGTCGTAAGCCCGGGAGGCATCCATGGCAAACGCCCGCGAAACCGGCAGGGCACTCGTGCAGCGCGTCGCCGAACCGGGCGGAGGCATGCTCAGGCAGATCGTCACCCTCGCCATCGAGGGCGTCGCGTCGGTGCCCGGCGCGAAAGCCACGGCCGCACGCCACCTCCAACGCCACGGCGACGCGGACGCCGCCATCGAGTCGCTCATCCGCACCCACGTCGCGCTCGCGTCCGCCCAGGGCTTCGCCACGAACCTCGGCGGACTCGCCACCGCCGTCGTCGCGCTGCCGGCCAACATCACCGGTGTGGCGGTGCTGCAGGTGCGGTTGGCAGCGACGATCGCGCATCTGCGCGGCTACGACGTCGACGATCCTCGCGTCCGCACGGCCCTCCTCATGTGCCTGCTGGGCGACGTCGATGCGGGGCGTCGCACCAGGAAGCCCGACCTGCCCCGGCCGCTGGCCGTCGCGACCGCGCCCGTCTACGACGCCGGTCTCGACCGGCGCGTGTCGGAGGTCGTCCTCGGAGACCTCGCGGGCCGCATCGGCGGGAAGCAGCTCGCGGTGCAGCTCCTGCGCCGCGTCCCCCTTGTCGGCGGCCCCGTCGGCGGCGCGGTGGACGGCTACCTCACGTACGCGATCGGTTCGTACGTGAAGGACGAGCTCATCACCCGCCGCATGCTGCGCTGACCGGCCGTCGTCAGGCCGGAAGGAGTCCCTGAGACACCAGGCCGCCGACGAAACCGGCCGCCAGGGCCCGCGCGGTGACCGCGATGGTCTCGTCGGGCGGGAGGAAGCGGGCGTGGTGCAGCACGGGTCCGTCGGGTTCCCGGCCGGTTCCCACGAACATCATGAGCGACGGCACGCGGTCGCAGAAGTGCGCGAAGTCGTCCGACCCGCACGAGCGGAACGGCGTCGTCGCGAGGGGGACGAGCTCGCTCAGCGCGGTGCGCGTCGCCCGCACGAGGGCCGGATCGTTGCGCAGCACGGGCTCGCCCTCGACGATGCGCACCTCGGCGGTCGCGCCTCGCGACTGCGCCGCGTGGGTGGCGACGTTGCGGATCTCGGCGTGCAGCGTCGCCCGGTCGGCCTCGTCGGTGGTACGGACGGTCCCGCGCAGCGAGGCACGCGACGGGATGACGTTGGCGGCGGATCCGGCGCGGATCGCGCCCACGGTCACGACGGTGGGGTGCATGGGATCGATCTTGCGCGACACGAGTTCCTGCAGCCCGAGGACGATGGAGGCGAGCGTCGGGATCGGGTCGATCGTCGCCTGCGGGTACGCCCCGTGACCACCACGGCCGTGAACGACGACCTCGAACTCGTCGGCGGCGGCGTTGACGACGCCGAACTCGGCGCTGACGACCCCCTTCGCCACCTGCGGCTGAACATGCGCCGCGACGATCGCCCGGACGTCGTGGCGGGTCAGGACGCCTTCGGCCACGACATCGGGTGCGCCCGGCGGGTTCACCTCCTCGCGGGGCTGGAAGACGCCGAGCACCGCCGCCGGCAGGGGCAGCGTCTGCGCGGCCCGCAGCACCGCGACCATCGCGGACATGTGGATGTCGTGGCCGCAGGCGTGCATGGCGCCGTTGTGGCTGGCCCACGCGACGCCGGTCTCCTCGGTGATCGGCAGCCCGTCCAGTTCTGTGCGCAGCGCGATCGCGGGGCCGCCGTCGCCAAGGCGGGCGGCGAATCCCGTCCCGGCGATCGTCTCGGTCGCAAGCCCGGAGAGTTCGGCCTGGAGCCGGAGCGGGGTCTCGTCCTCGGCCCCGCCCAGTTCGGGAATCCGGTGCAGCTCGCGCCGCAACGCGATCGCAGCCGGCAGGTGGACGTCGATGGCTGAGCTGAGCGCCGCGAGCAGGTGAGCGGCCGACTGGAACGTCACGGGTCCTTCTTCGACAGGTCTGGACCGGGGACGGGCGGCTCACCCCGGTGGAACGGAACCGCCGCAGTTTATCGCCCCCCGCCGTCCGCCTGGCCGGCTCCGCGCCACCTCATCGCGTCCGGCACCGGCCTCGCCCCCCGCCGAACGCTCCCGAACTGCCGGTTTTGCTGCGAAAACCGGCAGTTGGGGAGCGTTCGGCGGGGGCGAGGGGGCCGTCCTGGTTAGGCAACCCTTTCCGCTCATCTCAGCACCCGGCCCGGGCCGCGGTCCACACAGACACGATTGAGCGCTCGGACTAGGCTGAGGCGGTTACATCTACTTCGAGGTTCAACCATGCCAGCTCTCCGTTCCCGCACCACGACCCACGGCCGCAACATGGCCGGTGCCCGCGCGCTGTGGCGTGCCACCGGCATGGTCGAATCCGACTTCGGCAAGCCGATCGTCGCGGTCGCCAACAGCTTCACGCAGTTCGTGCCGGGCCACGTCCACCTGCGGGACATGGGCAGGCTCGTCGCCGAGCAGATCGCCGCCGCGGGAGGCGTGGGACGCGAGTTCAACACCATCGCGGTCGACGACGGCATCGCGATGGGACACGGCGGCATGCTGTACAGCCTCCCGAGCCGCGACCTGATCGCCGACTCCGTCGAGTACATGGTGGAGGCACACCAGGCCGACGCCCTCGTGTGCATCTCCAACTGCGACAAGATCACGCCCGGGATGCTCCTCGCGGCGCTGCGTCTGAACATCCCGACCGTGTTCGTCTCGGGGGGTCCGATGGAGGCCGGCAAGGCCGTCATCGGCGACGACGGCACCGTCACCACGTCCCTGGATCTCATCGACGCGATGGTCGCCTCGGCCGACCCGAACGTCACCGACGAGACCCTCTTCTCCATCGAGCAGAACGCGTGCCCGACGTGCGGATCGTGTTCGGGCATGTTCACGGCCAACTCGATGAACTGCCTGCTCGAAGCCATCGGCCTGGCGCTGCCCGGCAACGGGTCGACGCTCGCGACGGCCTCCGCCCGCCGGGGCCTGTTCGAAGAAGCAGGTCGCCTCGTGGTCGAGTTGTCGCGCCGCTGGTACGGCGAGGACGACGCGTCGGTCCTGCCGCTGTCCATCGCCACCACGTCGGCGTTCAGGAACGCGATGCGGCTCGACATCGCCATGGGCGGGTCGACGAACACCGTCCTGCACCTGCTCGCGGCCGCGAACGAGGCCGGCGTCGACTTCGACCAGCACGACATCGACGCCCTGTCGCGTGTCACTCCGAACCTGTGCAAGGTGGCGCCGAACTCGCACAAGTACTACATGGAGAGCGTGCACCGCGCCGGCGGCATCCCCGCCATCCTCGGCGAGCTGTACCGGGGCGGGCTGCTGGACGACGACGTGCACTCCGTCCATTCCGGCGACCTGGCGACCTGGCTGGGCACGTGGGACATCCGCGGCGGCGCTCCGTCGCCCGAGGCCGTCGAGCTGTTCCACGCGGCCCCCGGAGGGGTGCGCACCACGGAGCCGTTCTCGACCGACAACCGCTGGGAGTCCCTCGACACCGATGCCGTGGAGGGCTGCATCCGCTCGGTCGAGACCCCGTACACGACCGAGGGCGGCCTGGCGATCCTCTCGGGCAACCTCGCGCCCGACGGCTCGATCGTGAAGACGGCCGGCGTGGCCGAGGAGCTGTGGGTGTTCCGCGGCCCCGCGAAGGTGACCGAGTCCCAGGAGGAGGCGGTCAGCAAGATCCTCTCGGGCGAGATCGGCGCCGGGGACGTCGTCGTGGTCCGCTACGAGGGCCCGAAGGGCGGCCCGGGGATGCAGGAGATGCTGTACCCGACGTCCTTCCTGAAGGGCAAGGGGCTCGGCGCGAAGTGCGCGCTCATCACCGACGGCCGGTTCTCCGGCGGCACGTCCGGCCTGTCCGTGGGGCATGTGTCCCCCGAGGCGGCGGCCGGCGGCCCGATCGGTCTGGTGCGCGACGGCGACATCATCGAGTTCGACATCCCCAGCCGGTCGGTGAGGATGCTCGTGGACGACGACGAGCTCGCCCGGCGGCGCGCCGAGCAGGACGCGCTCGGGTGGAAGCCGAAGAGTCGGGAGCGTGCCGTCTCGAAGGCCCTCAAGGTGTACGCGTCGCGCGCCCAGTCCGCCGACAAGGGCGCCTTCCGCCTCGTCGAGGACTGACCCGGCATCGCGCCGCCCGGCTATCCCCCGGCGCGGGGACGTTGGACGCGCACCTGGAACTCGGCGGTCCCCAGGGCGCCCATGATGCTCAGCCACAACGGCAGGAACATCTCCAGTCCGCGGGCGGCGGTGAGGTCGCCGAGGTCGAGGATGTCGTCGTGGCCGACCTCGCGCAGCAGGCCGGCGACCGCCTCCTTCGCCGCGGTGTCGTCCCCGGCGACGAAGACCGTCCCCGGATTGCGCTCGGGGTGGACCTGCAGCGACACGTTCATCGTGTTCGCGGCCTTGACGACCCGCGTCGCGGGCAGCGCCCGCTGCAGCCGCTCGGCGAGCGAGTCGTCGCCCGCGACGAACAGCGCCGGCGAGCCGTGCGAGAAGTCCAGCGGGTTGGCGATGTCCATGAGGACGGTGCCGGTCAGGGGCTCCGCCAGCCGCTCCAGGACGTCGAGGGACGCGGCTCCGTTCAGCGCGTTCACCACGATCGACGCGCCGGCGACCGCCTCGGCGTGAGACAGTCGCCGAACGGCTTCTCCGGCGGCACCCGGGGTCCGCGTGCCCATGACGACGTCATGGCCCAGTTCCCGCAGCCGTTCGGCCCAGCCGCTGCCGACCGCGCCCGTCCCCAAGACGGCGATCCTCATCGCGACCACCTCCTGCGGCTCAGTACACGCCTCGCCGGCCGGGATCTCAATGGCTTCGCTGTCGGGCTTCATTCCGAACGAGAGCCGCGCTGAGCGTGCCGGACCCGGCCACGAGACGCCCGGCAGCGCCTCGACGAAGTCAGCCTCGACAGGGTCAGTGCACGGCGACGAGCTCCGACGCCGGCACCTTCCGCGACCGGAGCACGGCGACGACGCATCCCACGAGGCCGAGCAGCAACCAGCCCGTCAACGCGATGAGCGGGTTGACCAGGGACTGCCCGTTCATCAGCGCTCTCACCGCCTCCAGGGCCGAACCGACCGGGGACAGGGGTTTCAGCACGCTCAGCCAGGACGGCAGCGCCGACGTCAGAGCCGTCGCCGTGGTGAGGATCACGAACCCTGCCGACAGCCACCGGCCGACGTTCTTGAACAGCGCGACGAGCGCGAAGTTGATCGCGATGAACGCGAGGGACGCGAGCAGCAGGACGCCGGTCAGCGCCAGGCCCTGCGGGACCCCGATCGCGGCGGCGACCACCGCCAGGACGACCGCCTGCACCGCGCCGACCACCGCGCCGGGCAGCAGGGACTCTCCGAGCACGCGCGCCGAGGACGCCGTGGACATCGCCGCGCCCTTGCGGATGGTGGTCGTCACGATGTACATCGCCATCGCGCCGAGCCACAGCGCCACGACCACCACGAGGGACGCCCACGCGACGCCGGGACCGGGCAGGCCGAGGACCGAGTCGTCCGAGACCGGTGCCGCGACGACCTCCGAGAGGTTCTTGCGCTCGGTCGCCGAGTAGGTCGGGACCTGCGTGGCCCCCTCGGCGACGCCCGTCGCGAGCTTCTGGGTGCCGGTGCTCAGTTCCGACGCGCCCTCGGCGGCCTGCGACAGCCCGGTCGCGAGCGTCCGGGCACCGGTGGCCGTCTGGTCGACGCCCGCGGTGTACTGCGTCAGCCCGGTGGTGAACTGGCTCACGCCGGACGACAGTTGCGTCGCCCCTGTGGACAGTTGCGTCGCGCCCGAGGACAGTTGCGAGATGCCGCTGCTCAGCGCCGGCATGCCGTCGGCGAGCTTCTTCGTGCCCGAGGCGAGTTCGCTGCCCCCCGCCCGAAGCTGTTCGAGCTTCTTCGTGGCGGCGTCCAGCTCGGACTGGGTCGGGACGTCGATCGCGTCCACGGTCTGCTGGAACTCCGTCGCGCCCGCGCTCAGATTCGCCGCTCCGCTCATGATGGTGGAGCCGTCTTCCTCGGTCGTGAGACCCGTCACCGCAGCCGAGGCACCGCCGCTGACCCCGGCGCTCACGCCGGTGCTGAGACCAGCGGCGAAGCCCGCGCACCCGGCGTCGCCGTAGGCGGCCTGGATCTCGGCGGGGCAGGCACCGCCGATCTGCGACTGCACCTGCGTCGTGACCTCCGCGGCCACCGGCGACGGGTCGTCGACGAGCGCTTCCATGCCCGACTTGTAGGTCTGCAGCCCGGTGTTCAGCTTTGTCATGCCCCCGGTGAGCACGCTGACCTGGCCGAGCTTCGCCAGTTGCGCCGCCGACGCCGTGGTCTGGGTCTCGGTCTCGTCGATGAGGGTGTCGACGCCCGCGACGTAGGTGGACACACCATCGGCCAGCGCCTTGGTCTGGCTCGGGAGCTGGGCCGTCTGCGAGTTCAGTTGCGACGCTCCCGTGGCGAGTTGCGAGGCGCCCGTCGCGAGCTGGGACGCGCCGCTGTCGAGCTGCGACGCACCGCTGTTGAGCTGGGCGCTGCCGGCGGAGAGCTGTTCGAGACCGGTGGCGAGCTGGTCGGTGCCGGTCGAGGCCTGACCGATCCCCGTCGACAGCGAGGACGCGCCGTCGGCGAGTTGCTGCGTGCCCGTCTTGAGGTCGGTGAACTGGGTGTGCATGTCGTTGAAGCCGACGTAGATCTGGTCCAGGTAGGTGGTCGTGAGGGACGCGTTGAGCGTCGTCACGGCTTCCTTCGCGACGGACTGCCCCAGCGAGGTCTCGGCGATCCCGCCGTTGGACGAGGTCTGGATCTTGATCGTCGCCTTGTGCGCGCTGTCGGCGTCCTTCGCGTACGAGGTCGCGGCCGCCGAGAAGTTCTCGGGGATGGTCACGACCGCGGCGTACGTCCCGTCGCCCAGCCCGGCGCTGGCGTCCTCGGCACTGGCGATGACCCAGTCGAGGTTCTGCTCACGATCCGAGTCGACCAGCGCCGCCGTGAGCTGCCGTCCGAGCGGCACCGTCTGGCCGTTGACGGTCACGGCCTCGTCGTTGTTGACGATCGCGGCCTGCACGGTGTGGAGCCGGCTGTCGAGGTTCCAGGTCGCGGCAAGGAAGCCGGCGGCGAAGATCAGCGGGACCAGCAGAACGCCGACCAGCGTGTACCAGGTGTGTCGCTTCGACATCTTCGGACTTCCTTCAGTTCGTGGCCCGGGCGAGGGCGCGGTCGAGGGGCAGATTGACCTGGGTGTACGGGGCGGGCGGCAGGGCGGTCAGGTCGGAGCCTGGTGGGGTGCCGAGCACCCAGGTCACCTCGGGCCGGGATTTCATGGCCGTGACGAGGGCCGCGAACTCCTCGGCGTTGAGCTTGCTCACACCGTCCACGGCGACCAGGGACGCACGCGACCGGGTCAGCGCCTGAGCGACGTTGGGCTGGTCGCTGGTCAGCACCTCGGCCCGGCGACGCACCTGGCTCGCCTGTTCGGGCAGGACGAGGCCGAGGACCTTCAGCTCCCCGGCGGTGAGGTCGGTGCGGCCCGTGATGGCGAGGAGCAGGGCGCGGCGGGACTGCGGCGGGCCGGTGACGACGAGCGGCTGTCCGGCGACGAGGGCGACGCGGACATCGGCGAACAGCGTGACGCCGTCCAGATCCAGACGGAGCCCTTCCCCGTACACCGCGTAGGGCGCGGCCTGCTCCCACTGGCCGAGTTTGAGCTGATGGGCCAGGCCCTCGCCCTCGATGTCCATCACGGGCAGGATGCGGTCGAGCCATTTCGGCAGCGACCAGGCCCGGTCGCCGAGCAGGGCCATGACGGCGGGGACGAGGGTCATCCGCACGAGGAAGGCGTCGATCGCCACGCCGACCGCGAGGCCGAACGCGATCGGCTTGATCGCCCCTTCGCCGTTCGGCACGAAGAAGGCGAACACGGCGAACATGATCAGGGCGGCGGCGACGACCACCTTCGCCGTGTGGACGAAGCCGTCCCGCACACTGTTGCGGTTGCCGTGGACGTGCTCCTCGCGCATGCGGGACACGAGGAACACCTCGTAGTCCATCGCGAGGCCGAACAGGATGCCCATCAGGATGATGGGGAAGAAGCTGATGATCGGGACGGCCTCGTGGAGGTTGATGGCCTCCTTGAACCAGCCGTAGTTGAAGACCATCGTCGTGAGGCCGAACGCCGACCCGATCGACAGCAGATACCCCAGGGACGCCTTGATCGGCACCCACAGCGAGCGGAACACGACGGTGAGCAGGACCAGCGACAGGCCGACGACGAAGACGCCGAACGGGAACAGCGCCCCGGCCAGCCGGTCGGACACGTCGATCTGGACGGCCGTCACGCCCGTCACGTAAGTGGTGACGCCGTAGGTGTCCTTCCACTCCTGCTGATGGGCGCGGAGGTCCTTGACGAGCTGGGTGGTGGCGGTGTCGTCGGGGCCGGTCTCGGGGACGATCTGGATCATCATGGAGTCGGCGTTCTGGTTCGGGGTCGCCAGCGGCACGGATGCCACCCCGGGAAGCTGCTCGATCTCGGCCTTGAGGTCGGCGACCAGCGTCAGCGGGTCGTCCGACTCGACGATGGAGCCGGTGAGGATGAGCGGGCCGTTCGCCCCGACCCCGAAGTGCTCGGAGATCTGGTCGTAGGTGTCGCGGGCAGCCGTGCCCGGTGCGCTCTGCCCGGCGGTGGGCAGGGCCATGTGGATGTCCTTGGCGGGAAGGGAGAGCGCGCCGAGGGCGGCGATGACGAGGACGATGGTGAGCACCGGCACCTTCGTCACGACGCCGACCCACCAGGTGGCGGCACGCTCGGACGCCGTCTGCCGCGTCTCCTTGCCCGCCTTGGCCGGTTTCGGGCGCAGCCGTTCGCCGCCGAATCCCAGGAGCGCGGGCAGCAGCGTGTTCGCCAGCAGCACGGCGATCCCGACGGTGACGGCGGAGAACATGCCCATCACGGTGAGGAACGGGATGTCGGCGATGAACAGGCCGATGAGAGCGATGATCACCGTCAGCCCGGCGAAGACGACCGCGGAGCCGGCTGTGGCCACAGCGCGCGCGGCGGACTCCTCGGGGGACAGGTCGGGGCGGCGGAGCTGATCGCGGTGCCGGGACACGATGAACAGGCAGTAGTCGATGCCGACCGCGACGCCGAGCATGACGGCGAGCATCGGGGTCGTCGAGTTGACGTCGGTGAACGCGGCCCCGATGAGGATGATCAGTGTTCCCAGCCCGGCGGCCATCAGCGCCACCGCGAGGGGGAAGCCCGCGGCGATGAGCGAGCCGAGCGTGAGGATCAGCACGACGAACGCGACGACCACGCCGAGGAACTCGACCACCGACAGGTGGGGCAGGTCGGTGGAGAACACGTCTCCGCCGACGGTGATGGACGAGCCGGGCAGCAGGGTCTCGATGGTCCGGGCGTCCTCGGTGAGAGCCGCTCGGTCGGCGTCGGACCATTCCGCGAGGCTGCCCTGGACGCCCATGCGCACGATCGCGGCTCGCCCGTCATCGCTGACGAGGCCGCTCACGATCGTGCTGTAGGGCGAGGTCACGCTTTCGACCTTGTGGGCGTTCTCGAGGTCCTTCAGCCACGACTCGACGGCCTTCTTGACGTCGGGGTCGGTGAAGGTCTGCCCCTCGGGGGCGACGACGACCGCCGTCGCCGTCGCGTCGCCCGATCCCGGGAAGGTGGTGTTGAGCTGCCGCAGGGCCTCGGCCGAGGGAGCTCCGGGAATGGTGAAGTCGTCGCTGAACCTGCCGCCGAAGGCAGCCGCCGAACCGCCCAGCACCGCCGCGACGACGAGCCACACGGCGAGGACACGGAACCGGTGACGAAAGCACGCCCGCCCCAGACGGTAGAGGAATGCGGACACGTGTTCTCCCCTCGGCGAGGGCCACGGCGGCAGAACCCTGCCTCGGCCCGTTCGATACGCTAGTGTATTCGATACGGCGGTGTATCCAACACGAGGCCGCATCGGGGACATCCCAGGGTTGAGACCGATCGTCCGAGAGGGGCAGCGATGACGGATTCGACGCTCACCGCCCGCCGGGCCCACACGCGCGACAGGCTCCTGGACGCCGCCTTGGAGATCTTTGCCGCGAAGGGCGTGCAGGCGGCCACGGTGGAGGAGATCTGCGAGCGTGCCGGCTTCACGCGCGGTGCGTTCTACTCCAACTTCGAGTCGAAGGACGATCTCTGCGTCGCCGCGTTCCGCCGCTTCGTCGCGGACGCCGAGCAGACGGTCAGGGCCGCCGTCGATGTCGTGCCGCAGACGCTCGGCGACGAGGCGCAGCTCCCGGATGTGCTCGACGCGGCGCTCGGCGTCGCCCTCGACAAGGGGATCGCCGCTCCCACGCGGGTGCTGGCGCAACTGGAGATCCGGCTGCACTTTCTGCGCAATCCCCACCTGGCCGACAAGGCTCCCAAGCTCGGCGGGACGAACGCCATCTTCGTCGAACTGCTGGACAACGAACTGCAGCGGATCCGCTTCGGCCTGCGGCTGCCGACGGCTCAGGCCATCGATCTCCTGGGCTGCGTCCTCGAGTCGCACACGATGCGGGGCTCCGATCCGGCGATGATCCACGCCCTCATGCGGGACACCTTGAAGGCGATGATCGTCCGGCTCGACGGAGCGTGCCAGGCCTGACGTCGCCGGACTCTCCGCGCCGGCGCCTCGCCGGTGGCACCGGCCGCCGGGTTGCGGGGCGGCCGCGAAGCGAAAGGTGACCGCCAGGCTGCGGGGCATACGGCCCGCGAATCCGGGCTGATGGCCATGGCAACCTGACGGTCACTCTTCGCCGGTGAGGCGGTCCGACCGCCGGACACCCACAACCGGCGGTCCGCCGGTCAGGGGCGTCGGAGCATCCGACGTCTGAGGAGGAGGCTGCCGGCCGCGCCGCCGACGGCGACGAGTCCTGCCACGGCGGCGATGCCCGCTCCGGTTCCGGTGTCTGCGAGCTGCGGATCGGCGGCACCGTCCTCGTCATCCTGGTCCGTGGGCGGTGCGCTCTCGGAGGACGACCCGCTGGGAACAGGATCGCTTGCCGACTCCGACGAGTTCGGGGTCTGTGACCCCGTTCCGGACGGCGACTCCGACGGCAGCGCCGATCCCGACGGAGACTCCGACGGCGACGGCGACCCGGTCGGCGACGGCGACCCGGACGGCGACGGAGTCTCGGAGGGAGCGGGCGTCGCGACGGGACCGACCGGGTCGGATACGGCCACGCCGTTCGTGCGGCCCAGTTTCGTCGCGGTCACCTCGACGGAGATCTGACTGCCCAGCAGGGCGTCCGTCACGTCGAGGGTGCTGCCCGTCGCGCCGGTGATCGGCTGGCCGTCCGCCAACCACTGATAGGTGACGGAGTCCGGAGTGCGCTCCCAGGTGCCGCCCGTCGCCGTGAGCGTCTCACCGGGCGCAGGCGTCCCGCTGACGACGGGTTTTGCCGTCGAGACCAGCGCGAGGTCGGTCGCAGCCCCGACACGGATGTGGTAGCTGGCGCTCGGGCCGGTCAGCGTCTCGCCCGTGGTCGTCGTGGCCGACGGCGTCACCGTGAGGTAGTAGTCGCCCGGCTGAGTGAAGACCCAGTTCGTGTGCACATGGGCGTTCCTCGCGATGGGAATCACGTCGGGCGCGGGATCGGCGGTGTTGACGTAGGTGTTCTGAACTCCGCCGAACGTCCCCGTCTGCCAGGTGAAGACCTCCCCCGGGCCCTCGATCTGCAGGTCCAACTCCACGGGCGAACCGGTTGCAGAAAGGCTGACACCGTCCGGAAGAGTGCTCGGGAGCCGCTCGGTGCTCCAGCCGGGCCAGGGCAGATCCGGGTTCTGCGTCTGCGGCAAGTAGTAGACGGTGGTCCCGTCGACCTTCAGGAAGTCGTACGCGGACGGCATCCCCGACAGATCCAGCACCGCCAACCCGCTGTCGACCAGGAGCGATGTCTCCTCGGGAGCACGGAACTCGACGCCGGAGGAGTAGATCCTGGTGTCGTCCTTGACGCTGAGCTTCAGGCCCGCCGATTCGGCGTCGTAGGTGACCTCGAACAGATCGATGTGTCCCTTCGGCAGCACGTACTCCCGCAGTGGGTCCGCCCTCGCCTGGGTGATGCCGGACCCCAGGACAAGGAGGGCGAGGCCGACGGCGAGCGCGAGCGTCACCCCGAGGCGAGGAATGGATTTGTGGGCGGACATTGGTTACTCGGTCTCCTTCGACTGGCGGAACGATCGATCCTTGCGATATTAAACGATATTGAGAGTCGATATCAATTCGGAGCCGGGTCTGGTCGCTTTCCCGCTGCCCCGCGCCTACCTCAGCGTCGCGTAGGTCGTGGCGGCCTCGGCGACGCGGTTGTTGTAGTCGGCCGAGTCGTTGTAGGCCGCAACGGCCGCGATCCAGCCCTCGGCCACGGTGAGATCGCCGCCGCCGGCCTCGCACAGGAGCACAGCGGCCGAAAGGGCGGCATCGTCGATCTGATTGATGTCCTTCGCGCCGTCCTTGTTCCCGTCCCGGGCGGCCTGAGCCCAGGTGGCGGGAATGAACTGCATCGGCCCGACCGCGCGATCCCAGGCGGTGTCCTGGTCGAGCCTGCCGTCGTCGGTGTCGGGAATCCTCGCCGTGTTCTGCGATCCGTCGAGAGCGATCCCGATGATGGTGGGGCTCGCCACGCCACGGTCGTCGATGCGGGCGCCGTTCATGGTGCCGTGCTCGGATTCGACCTTGCCGATGGCGGCCAGGGTGTTCCAGCCGATCCTGCAGCCCGGGACAGCCCCGGCGACAGCAAGGGACGCCCCGGCGTAGGCGGCCAGCGCACGCTCGGGGATGTCGCCCTGTTCGGCGATGCGGGAGACCCAGGCGGGATCGGCGAGCTCGGAGATCGGAGTGTCCTGCCTGCCGGAGGCCGCACCCGCGTCGACCGCCGCGGCCGACGCGGCCGAGGGAGTCCGCGCGACCCCGCCCGCCGTCGCCGACACCGCCGGAACGGACGGGGCCGGGACGGACGCGCCACCGGCGGCGCCGATCGTTCCGGCGAGGAGCGCTGCTGCACCGAGGACGGCCAGCGTCACGGTCGTCACGGGCAGCAGTCGACGCGTGCCCGTTCGCGGCGATGCGGATTCGGCCGCCACCGGGTCGGGAAGGACGACGGTGCCGTCGTCCCGGTCGCGGTGACGGGCGGGCGGAATCGGTTCGGTCATGAGCGGGCTCCACTGGTGGCGGGCTGAGGATCGGGATCCGTGTCGGCAAGGGACACGGCCGGCGCGGATCCCGACACGGCGCCCGGGTCGGCCGGGCGGGTGCGACGGCCCGGCCGTCCGGCCCGCGCCACAAGCCCCTGTCGCGGGGCGAACACCCAGGCGAGCAGAAACACCGCGGTGAGGACGAGCACGATGGTTCCGCCGGTGGGCAGATCCCACGACCACGACACGTAGAGGCCGGTCAGGGCCGCGAGCCCGCCGATGGCCGGAGCGAGAGCCATCATGATTCCCAGCCGGTCGGTGAGCAGGCGGGCGGTGGCGGCCGGGGTGACGAGCAGGGCGAGCACGAGGATGTTGCCGATGGTCTGCACCGAGATGACCACCGCGAGGGTGACGAGGACGTAGAGGACCAGATCGAGCCAGAACACCTGCACGCCGAGCGCCCGCGCCGATTCGCGGTCGAGACTGATGGTGACGAACTCCTTGTGCAGCAGGAACACCACCAGCAGCACGACCGCGCCAGTGATACCGACGACGTACAGGTCCGAGTCGGGGATGCCGGTGATGGACCCGAACAGGAACTGCTGCAGGCTTCCCGCATACCCGGGGGCCTGGGAGATGATGACCACACCGAGCGCGAAGGCGGCGACGAACAGGACCCCGATGATCGAATCCTCCTTCAGGCGCCGGTTCTGGGAGAACACGGCCACCAGGATCGCCGTCGCGATCCCCGCCAGCGAACCGCCCAGCACGAGGTTCCCGCCGACGACGAACGCAATGGCCAGGCCGGGGAAGACGGAGTGGGCGACCGCATCCCCGATGAAGGCCATGCCGCGCAGCACCACGTAGCAGCCGATCACCCCGCACACGATCGACGACATGACGGCCACCGCGAGCGCCTTCGGAAGGAATGCGAGCTCGGGATTGAGAAGGTCGCCGAGGAACTCGATCGGGCTCATCAGGCGGCCGCCTGCACCATGCGCAGCAGCGCCGAGCCCGGCCCGATCCCGAACGTCCTCGCCCACAGGCTCGGATCGCCGGCCAGTTCGGCGGGCGTGCCTGACGCGACGATCGTGCGGTTGAGCAGGGCGATCCGGTCGGAACCGTCCAGGGCCGAGAGGATGTCATGAGTCGTCATCAGCAGAGCGCGTCCTTCGTGGGCAAGATCGGCGAACAAGCCGGAGAGCAGTTCCTGGGTCGGCATGTCGAGACCGGTGAACGGTTCGTCGAGCAGCAGCACCGCGGGCTGGAGAGCCAGCGCACGGGCGACGAGCACGCGCTGCCGCTGCCCGCCGGAGAGCTGCCCGACAGGACGGTCCGCCAACTCGGTCATCCGCACCCTGTCCAGAGCGTCGGCGACCGCCTCCCATTGCGCGGCTCCGGGGCGGCGGGCCAGACCGAGCCGCCCGGTGAGCCCGGTCATGACGACGTTGGCCACGGAGATCGGGAACTCCCAGGCGAAGTCCAGGCGCTGCGGGATGTACCCGACCGGGACCCGACCGGGCTTGGCGGGGCGACCCTCGACGGTGACCGCGCCCGCGGCGGGCTTCAGAAGGCCGAGAATCGTGCGCAACAAGGTGGTCTTGCCCGCCCCGTTCGGGCCGATCAGCCCGACCAGCTCCCCGCGGTGCGCCCGGAGATCGACCGAGTGCAGCACACGACGGCCGCCGAGATCGACAGACACCTTCTCCACCGCCAGCGCCGCCGTCGTTCCGGTGTCGCTCATGCGTCACCGCCTCGCGAGCCGTCGCGGCCGGGATCCGGGCCGGGGGCCTGTCCCGGATCCGCCGTCGATCCCGGTTCGTCCGGACTCCCGCGGTCGCCCGTGCGGGCCGCGAGGATGCGGCGCCTGGCCTGGTTGCCACGGGCGATCGCGATCGCGAACCCGGTGACCAACCCGACCGCGACGACGATGATCGCGCCGATCAGGACGGGCACCAGCGGGCCGGACGAATCCGTGTCGCGGTTCGCCGGTGCCGTCGCGTCCTGCGTGGATCCCGCCGTCGCCCCGGCCGACGCCGGGGCGGTGCTGGTCGGATCGTCCTCACCCTGCCAGGTCGCGGCCATCGCCTCGGCGGGGGATGTGGCGGTGCCGACCGCGAAGCGGATGAGCTGGGTGTCGGAGGCGTGGCTGCCGTCGACCAGGTCGGCCTCGGCCGTCAGCCGCAGCAGGTAGACGCCCGGCTTCGTGAACACCCAGTTGGCGTGCGTGTGGGTGTTGACGTCGACCCACACCGGCTGCGCGTCCGTCTTCCGCGAATCCCACAGCACCTGCGGCGCTCCGAAGGAGCCCGACTGCAGGTAGGTGGTCACCACGCCCGGGCCCTGCACCCCGGTCAGCGACAAGGTGATCCCCCGGTCGATCGTCTTCATGACGTCGGGATCCTGAGTGTTCCAGCCCAGCCAGACCACGTCGGGGTTCTGCGTCTGGGGCACGACCCACACGGTCTCGCCGGGATCGGCGCCGAGGAAGGAGTATGCCTCGTCGTCGGGCACGGTCAGCTCGGCGGCGTCGACGACGTGGAAGACGGTCTCGTCCGGGTAGCGCCAGACGCTCTTCGCGTCCGCGTCGGCCCGGGCGACGTCGTCGTGGATGAGGAACCGCCAGGTGCCGTCCTTCTCGAACTTCGGGCCCATGTCCACATGCCCGGTCTCCAGCACTCGCTCCCCGTGCACGATCGCCAGGTCCGGGGAGAGCGTCTGCTTGAGGTTCGGGTCGTCCGGCGGAGCCGTCTCCGCCCACGCCGCCGACGGCGCGAGCAGCGCCGCGCCGGCGAGGACGATGCCCAGGACGCCCAGCACCGGCCGGCGCCGTCGGAGGGCGCGGGTACGTGCGGGCCTGTCAGCGTGCGTCATGTGTTCTTCTCTTCTCATCCGGTTCATCGGTCCTCGGTGCGCGGGCGGGATCACGTGCCGCCGAGACAACCGAGCAGGGAGTCCGCGTTGAAACGCATCATCTGCACATAGCTCGTGACGTGTTCGTCGAACGTGTCGCCGTAGATCGCGCACACGGCGATGCCCTGCTCGGCAGCGACCTGGGTCAGGGTCGAGGACCGCGCCTTCAGATTGGGTTCCAGGAACACCGCGGGGATATGCAGCGTGCGGAGCGTCTCGGAGAGCTTCTTGCGGTCCGCCAGCGACTCCTCGGCCGAGGGGTTCGGCGTGACGAACCCGGCCACCTGGATGTCGTAGGCGTCGGCCAGATACGCGAACGCGTCGTGCGTGGTCACCAGGTACCGGTTCTTCTGCGGGATCCTCGCGATCACGTCCCGCACGTAGCCGTCGGTGGCCTCCAACTCCGTCAGGTACGCCTGGGTGTTGGCCGCGTAGGTGCGCGCCCCGGCCGGGTCAGCCCCGATCAGGGTGTCCCGGATGAGCTGCACATAGGCCATCGCGTTGCGCACGTTCTGCCACAGGTGCGGGTCGATCTCGCCGTGCACATGCTTGCCGAGGACGGCCTGGGCGAGCTGGTAGATCTGATCGCCCGCATGCCCGAGGAACGTGTACTGGCCTCCGGCGGGAATCTCCGCCAGAGCCTTGGCCGGCACGTCGATCACCACCTCGTCGGCGGCGTACGCGTGCTGAGTGTGCTCGCCGCCACCCTCCGGGTCGTAGCGAACCTCGAGCGTGCCCTCGTCGAGGTTCGCCGCCAGGTCCGCGTGTCCCTTGTCGAGCACCACCGGGTCCGTCATGCCCGCCTCCGCGGCGGCCTCGACCGGGTTCACGCCCACCGCGAACGTGTAGGTGGCCTCGCCCAGGTCGGTCGGCCTGGACGTGTCGTCGACCCGAAGCTGCGCCGTGAGGGTGATCGTGTAGACGCCTGGCTTCGTGAACGCCCAGGAGAGATGCGTGTGAGCGTCCGCCGGCAGGCTCATCGTGTCGTCCTTGTAGCCGGTGGCGGCGTCGAACCCGTCGGAGGAGTCGAAGTACACGTCGGTGTCCCCGAACGTCCCGGTCAGATAGGCGTACACGTCCCCGGGGCCCGTGGCCGCCGTGGCCGAGAGGAGCACCTCGGAGGTGCGCGTGGCACCGTACTGCTCACCGTCGCCCTGTGCCCGCAACCCCAGCCACACGGTGTCGAGATTGACGTCCTCGACCAGCGGAATCAGCTCGGCGGCGTACTTGACCGACTCCTCCACCAGCGACACGTTCACCGCGTCGTCGCCGATGTTGGCGTCCAGGGTCTTGATGATCGACTGCTCCTCCAGCATCGCGTAGTTGCTGAACGCCACATCGGCGTACACCACGTTGCGGGCGTCCCGCAGCGTCGGCTCGTAGGTGTGCGGGTCGCCGTTGTCCGGTACCAGGGAGACCACGTCCACCCGGTCGCCGCCCACGTGGGACACCAGATCGCGCAGGATGCCCGTGGTGGTCACCACCTGCAGCCGGTCCGAGTCGGCCGCCAGCATCGGCTTGGCCGCGCACCCCGAAACCAGCAACCCCACGGCGGCAAGCACCGCGAGGGACCGCAGCCCGCGACGGAGCCGGTGGTCGAGCGGACGCAATCCGATCACCGATGCCCAGCCCGTCACGAGGCGCCCGACGCCGACGCCGCGACGCCCTCCCAGCGACGTCTGCGCCACCACAGCCCGCCTGTGCCGACCGCTCCGAGGAGCAGCAGCCCGCCGAGGACGTCGAGCAGCAGGGGGACGGGATTGCCGTTCGCGAGTTCCTCGAACGGATTCGAGGCGCCTGGCCCCGGCACGTCCGAACCCTCCCCGGGCAGCTCCGCGGCAGCGACCTCCGCTGCCTCCGCCACGGCCTGGTCGGCCGCGACCCGTGCCTGGTCCGCAGTGGTGTCGACACCGGACCGAGCCCCGTTCGAGACCGCGCCGCACCCGGTGGTACTGGTCGTCACGGTGGTGGGATCGACGTCCCCGACGGCGATGGTCAGCACCTCGCTGTCGGAGGACGTCCGGCCCCCGGCCAGCCTCACCGACTGGGTGAAGTGCAGCCGGTACACGCCCTGCTTGCTGAACGCCCAATTCGCGTGCGCGTGCACGCCCAAGGCGATCGAGGACGTGCCGGTGCCGTCGAACACCAGATCCTGCACCCCGCTGAACGAGCCGATGGTGTAGACGGCCACGGTGCCCGGCCCCTCGACCTCGGTCAACGTCCAGGTGACGGCGCTCGACGCATTGCCGGCGTTGAGCAACTCGGTGGACCAGCCCAGCCAGACCAGGCTCTGCTCCTGGGTCTGCGGGATCTGCCACACCGTCGAGCCCGCGGCCCCGATCTGGGAGAACCCGGACGGCAGGGTGACCTTGCTGGAGGGTTTGAGCCACAGCACCGTCGACCCCGGATCCCGGTAGACCCGGGAGCCGGTCGAATCGTCCCCGATCAGGGATTCCAGCTTCCCGCCGACGATCTGCGCATTCCAGTCCATGTGTCCGGAGGACAGCACCGTCGACCTCGTCGGCGTGCACTCGGCCGCGGTGGTCCGCTTCTTCCGCACCGCGTCTGTGGCCGTGTCGGCGCCGGGGTTCGTCGTGGTGCCCTTGGCGACCGTGGCGCCGCCTCCGGACGTGTCCACGCAGTCCGCGCCTCCGTCGACCGCGCTGACCGGATCGACGTCCCCCACAGCGATGGTCAGGGTCTCGGTGTCGGACGACCTCTGCCCGCTCGCCAGCGTCGCCGACTGGGTGAAGTGCAGCCGGTAGATGCCCGCCTTCGTGAACGCCCAGTTCGCATGCGCGTGCACGCCCAGGTTGATCTGGTAGCTGCCGGCCCCGTCGAACACCATCTTCTCGATCCCGCCGAAGGCGCCCTGGAGGAACACCGACACCTCGCCGGGCCCCTCGACCCGATCCAGGTTCCACGTCACCGGGCTCGCGAGGTGGGAGGAGTTCACCAGCTCCGTCGACCAGCCCAGCCAGATCAGATCGGAGTTCTGCGTCTGCGGCCCCAGGAACACGCTCGTCCCCGCGGGAGCGACCCGCTCGTACCCGGCCGACAGTCTGACCTTGCTGGACGGTTTGAGCCACAGCACCGTCTCCGAGGGCTCCCGGAAGACCTTGCGGCCGGAGGAGTCGTCCCCGATCAACGACTGCAACCTGCCGCCTACGACCTGTGTCGAGTAGTCCAGGTGGCCCGCCGAGATGATCGTCGTCTCCGCCTCGCACCCGGTGGTGGTGTTCGGCGGCGGTGTCGTGCCGTTCCCGGGATCGTCGCCGGAGTCGTCACCGGGATCCTCGGGGGGCGTCACCAGGCTCAGCGCATCCCATCCGATCAGGTCACCCGAGTCGGCCTTCACCACCAGCTTGTGGGACCCGAGCGCGGAACCGGCGGGAAGCCGCACCTGGACCGCGCCACCGGAGTCGGCCTGCACCCAGCCCAGCCACGTCGTCGAGTCCAGCCACACCGACACCCACTGGCCGGCGTGCGAGGCACCCACCTGGACGGTCACGAGCTGCCCCGGCGTGAACCCGGCATCGCCCCCGAGCACCTCGATGCCGCCCGTGGTCGCATCCGTCAACTGTGGCTCCGGCACCGGGGTGACGTCCTGCTCGGACGGCTCATCCGTGCGTGCGAAGCACGCCGCCGGGTCGATCCGGGTGACGTCGACCTCTCCGACCGCGATGGCGAGCGTGAACGTGTCCGAGGCGTTCGTCCCGTCCGCCGACCTGGTGGACCGGGTGAAGCCGAGGCAGTAGGTGCCCTGCGTGGAGAACGCCCAGGACCCGTGCACGTGGGAGTTCTTCGGGATCTCGAACGAGTCCTTCTCCGTGATCCCGTCGCGTGTGTTGTACAGCACGTTCGGCGAGGACAGGCTCGTCGTGTACAAGGCGAACTCGCCGGGCCCGGAGATCCTGTCCAGGCTCCAGGTCACCCCTGTCTGCGTCGCGGCGACGGGTATCGCCTCGGTCGACCACCCCGGCCACAACAGTCCTGCCTGTTGCGTCTCGGAGACCTGCCACAGCGCGGATCCGGCCTCGCCGAGAAACGCGTACGCCTCGACGGCCGGGACCGTCGTCTGCGCTTCCGGCCGCACCTGCAACACGGTCGTGGCCGGGTCGCGGTAGGTGGTTCCCGCCGCGAGATCGGAGTCGTCCTTGATCCTCGTGACGAGCGTGCCGCCCTCGAGGAGGGAGGCGACATCGATATGTCCCTCGGTGATGATCGTCGCCCCCGACGCGGTCGTGCTGTGGTTCGGCACGTCCCACGCCGCCGGGTCGGGATCCGTCTCGTCCGAACCGTCCCCGGCGTCCTCGTCGGCGTCGGCGCGGGGCGCCTGCTGGGTGCCACGCGCGGTCGCGGTGGCCCCGCCGCTGCCTGCCGGCGTTGCGACGGCGGACGTGCTGCCCCGATCCGTCGAGGTGCCGACCGCCGGCACGGAGACCTCGACGGCGTAGTCGGCGGTCGAGGTCAGTGTCCGGTCGGCGGTCTCGCTCGTCCCCGTCGTCGTGTCGGCGCTGCCTGTCGGCGCGGATGCTCCGGTGTCTGCGGCCGAGGTCAGCTCCACCTCGGCGGTGAGTCGCAGGACGTAGTCTCCGGCGCGATCGAAGGCCCACGTGAGGGTGTCCGAACTCGTGCTGCCGATCGCCACTGCCCGGCCCGCCACCCAGTCCGTCCGGCTTCCGTTCCTGTCGACGATCCCGATCCGGACGGCAGCGTCCTCGGGCGACGTCGTGATCTCGTAGCTCAGGCGTGCTCCGGCGAACGCCAGTCCGTCGGGGATCGAGTCCGTGTCGACGAGCACCTGTGACGTCGAGGATTCTCCGGCCACCGCCGTGAAGACCGTGGTCGCCGGGTCGAGGAGCGTGCCGTTCTCGGCGGCGGTCACTGACAGGCCGGTGCGGTCCCCGACCAGGGCGGGAAGCGACGCCTGGGACAAGGCGACCCGGGTCGTCCGTGCGGGTTCTTCGGCGAACGACGCGGGGGCGCCGAGAGTGCCGCTCAGAAGCGCGGTCGTGACGCCGAGGGTGAGCAGGGAGAGGAGACGACGGGCGTGCAGAGTGCTGTGCATATGCGGCTTTCCGCCGTGGCTGTGCCGCGGCGCGGTGGAGGGACCAAGGAATCGAGGGGACCGCGGGCACGGATGCGCCCGCGCCGGTGCGCCTAGGTCGCTTGCATGGCCTGCCTCGCTTCTACAGCACGCTGGTGCTGGCCGTGGCTACTTAATGAGAATGAGTCTCATCATCACTGATGAGTATTACAGCAGCCGTTTTCTGGACTGTCAAGGCGCGCACCACGTCGCCGAGCGGCCCGCGATGGGCGAAGCAGACAGGGACAGCGGTGACCGCCAGGTTGTGAGGCATTCCAGCCGGGTGAGCCGCCCGCCGCGGGCTGACCGCCACCTTGTACGGGCTACGCGGCCCGGATCCGGCGCCGTATGCCTTACAACCTGGCGGTCATCGGCCGCGGGCCGCGCCCACCGGGCCGGTATGCCTCACAAGCTGGCGGTCAACCATCTCGGAACAGTGAGAAGGGGGGCCGGCGGCGGGCAGCGCCGCCGGCCCCGGAGGCGTCGGGCCGAGCCGGGCCTCGACGCCCCCTGAGCGGGTCGGCGACCTTGGGGAGGCTCACCGCCAACCCGCGCTCGGGTGACCGGCTGAGAAGTCCTGAGACCTCAGCCGGTCGGGGGAGGTGGCGGAGATCCGAGATCTCCGCCACCCGGAGGCGTGGGACCCGGGGGGTGTCCCACACCGCTCAGGAGTGGCCGGTGCCCCCGACCGCTCGGGCTCTCGGCCACGAGCGACGCAACGCCGCGCCGTGCCACCCGCGCGCCTCCCGGCGGGCGCCGGGGTCGGCGAATGCCGCTCGCCGACGGCACGGGGAATGCTGACAGTGCTGCGGACGACGGCACCGTCTCAGAAGGCCCACTGTTCGCGGGGCGGCCACGTCGAATGATCCAGGCATGACCCTCGTCATTGCGACCATTATTCGGTCGCTTCTTTTTCTCATTGAATTTCCGTGACAACCCCACGTGACAGCACCGGTCGCACCACGCACCCGATGTCGTTGCCTGCACGTCATCCCCTGTCACGTCCCACTTCGCAACACGATGACCGTCATCATCGCAGTTCTCGCGAAATCAGCACAAAGTGCATGTCGACCGTGATCTACAGCGGACGAAAGCTCTTGATCCAAATCAAACACGCCTGCCCTGACAACGGATTGATCTGACTATGCAGGCTAACTTCATTCGTCGACGGCAAGGGATTCACGGTGGGCTTCGACGAAGGCCGCACCACCTCGATCCGGCCTCGCCGACGCGTGACGAACGGCGCAAGACCCGAGGAGCCTCTTCTCCTCCCGCAGCGAGACCCGCCGGCCCGGTCTCAGCGGCCGCGTCGGGCGCTCCTCCTCGTCACGGCAGCTCCCGCAGCGATCAACAACGCCCCGACAACCGCGACGACACCGCTCTCGGCACCGGTGGCGGCGAGCCGCCGGTCCGTGACGGCGTGCGCCTGGGTCGGCGAAGCCGAGACCGACCGTGTCGCGGAGGCCGGGACCGACGGTGTCGCGGAGGCCGGAGTCGGCGAAGCCGGGACCGACGGCGTCGCGGAGGCCGGTGTCGGCGAAGCCGGGACCGATGGCGTCGCGGAGACCGACGACGTCGGGATCCGCTCCAGCGTGTTGGTGATCGTCACGGTCTGTGACGGCATGCACGTCTGCCATTCCTCCAAAGAGAGCATGCGCAGCCCGAGCGCGGAATAGTCGACCCGCAGATAGCCGTCCTCATCGGTCGACACCGCGTCCGGATACTCGTCCTGAATCTCCTGCGCGATCACCCCCACCCACACCGTGGACGGATCGGCGATGTAGCGGAACGTGTACAACTGGATCCCGT
>NZ_KE384023.1:0-55098 GCF_000423465.1 Propionicicella superfundia DSM 22317
AGATACGCCGCAGCCCTCCGCAGGACCTCGTTCTCCTGCTCCAGCAGCCGGATCCGCTTCCGCGCCTCCCGCAACTCCACCGAGTCCACCCGTGAGGGGCCCGGCTTCGCCCCATCATCGATATCGGCCTGGCGCAGCCACTTGAACAAGGTCATCGGATGGACACCGAAGTCCTTGGCGATCTGTTCGACCGTCACGCCTGGCTCGCGGCCACGCGCGACCCGAACCACATCATCCCGGAACTCCTTCGGGTACGGCTTGGGCACAGCAACATCCTCTCAGGCCACCCTCCCGGGCAAGCCAGATCAGTTGTCACCTATCCGTGCAGCAGACCCGTTGGCGATCTCGGCGCGGTAGCTGAGTTCGTTTCGTTGGTAGCCCATCAGGGTCTTGGCAGAGGTCAGGCCACCGATGTCCTGGACGGCCTTGAGGTTGCCGCCGGAGACGCGGTAGGCCCAGCTGAGGCCGGTCGAGCGGGTGCCGTGGAAGACGTAGCCGCCGCCGGCGGTGAGGGTCTCGCGGATGCGCTGGGAGTCGTCACTCTCAGGCTCGCCGGTCTTGGCAGTGACCTTCGCGGCCTCCGCTTCGAGTTCGTCGGCGACCTGGTTGCAGGCCTTCTTGAACGCCTTCAGCCATCGGGCGCTTCGGACGGGCTTGCCGTCCGAAGCTCGCCAGAACAGCAGGCCGGTCCGCCCCAGCTGGGTGTGATCGCGCAGATGGGCCTTGATGTCGGGGACAAGCGCGGCGGGGATCACCACGGTGCGGGAGGAGACGCCGCGGCGGGCGGTCTTGAGGGGGCCGATCTCGAGCTTCCCCTCGTCCTCCTTCACGGATTGGTAGACCTTCACCAACGGCACCTCACCGGTCAGGGTGAAGTCGCGGCGTTGCAGGGCGCGGACCTCGCCGGAGCGCAACCCGAGGACTCCTCCGAGAAGGACGCCGAGCCGCCAGGGTGCGGGCATAGCGTCGGCGACCCGGAACAGGATGTCGAACGGCAGCGGATCCTGGTCGCGTTCGCGGGAGGCCTTGGCGCTCGCGGCGTCCTTGATGCGAACCGGGTTGACGTCGATCAGTTCCTCTTCGAGGGCGGCGTTCATGAGGGCGCGCAGCAGGTCGTAGGCCTGCTTGGACGAGGCCTCGCGAGTCTTCACGGGCAGCCCGCGCCACCAGTCCCGGACCTGGGCGCGGGTGAGTTCGGTGACCTTGATGTCGCCGATGCCGTGGTGGACGAGCGTCTTGCCCTTGATGTTGCCGCGGCGGGTCATCGTGGCGGGTTCGCCGTTGATGTAGAACGTCAGCAGTTGGGCGTAGCGCTGGCGGGTGTTGCCGGAGAGGTCGTCGCGCTTGGCGTACTGGGCGCCGTAGGCGGCGATCGTCGGGATGGCCTCGGCTGCTTGGCGTGCGGCCTCTGCCCTGGCGCGTTCCTGCAGGACGCGCTCATAGGGGGGAGTCCACTCGTCCTTCTCGATCAGCCGGCGCTCGCGGTCGATCCACGCCCAGGCGTCGCCCTTGCTCTCGAACGTCTGGGGTGCGGTGAACCGGACGCCCTTCTGGATGCCCCAGACGCCGCCGTGAATGTAGCTCGCCTGGTAGCGTCCGCTGCCCTTGCGGGGGACCTCGCGGACGGTTCCCCACGTGCCCTTGGTGCGTGCCATCTGACCCCTCGGCAGTCGATCTCGTATCTCTCGCTGTGCGCTATCTTTGCGCTAAATTTGGTCGATCGGGCCTATTCACAGGCAAGCACGAGCGAGCAGCCGCCGAGTGTTTCCCCTAGTGGCTGAGCGTAAAACCCCTTTTGGCGAGGGGCTCCGGGGATACATAGAAGATTCTTCGAATCTCGTATCCTCCGCCAGTTGAAGTTTGGGTCTGACTAGTAATACACAGCGATTCTGGCCCCAACTTGTGCATCGGATGGCCGAGATGTGTCCCGAGTGTGCCTCCAAACTCCGGCGGGCTCCGGTGGGCACGGTCGAGGTTCGTGACCCATCTCGTATCTTCTGCGGCTGTCGTGCGATGCTCTCGGGACGGTTCCGTCGCCCCAGCAGGGTGGGAGCGCCACCAACGGGAATGCTTGGTCTGTATCTTACAAGACGATACAATCCAAGCATGGACGCGCTGGAGGTGCTGCGTGAACTCAGCCAGGTCACGGCAGCGCAATGGGGGCTGGTGACCACTGCCCAGGCGGGACGCCGTGGGGTCAGCAGGCTTCACCTGTCGCGGCTGGCTGATGCCGGCCATCTGGAGCGACTGGGCCACGGTATCTATCGGGCCGCAGGCGTCCCTGCTGATCGCTTCGAAGCGCTCAAGGCCGCCTGGCTGTCCGTTGATCCGAAGCGGACGGCGGAAGAACGACTGCGTCAACCAACCGCCGATGCGGTCGTGTCGGGAGCCGCGGCCGCCTACCTGCATGGGCTGGGAGACCTGGTGCCTGAGCCGTACGAGTTCGCTGTGCCGGCGCGGCGGCAGACCCAGCGCTCCGAGATCCGTTTCCGTGTGCGGCAACTGCCCAAGGACTCGGTCACACTGCGCGAGGGGCTCCCCGTGACGACGGTCGAACAGACGATCGCGGATCTCGTCGAGGCCCGCACCGATCAGTCGATGATCGCCGGCCTGCTGGCCGATGCCCGTAGCCTCGACCGGACCCGGCTGGCCGAGCTGCTCGGGCCGATGGCCGCCCGCAACGGCCTCCCCTCAGGCGAAGCCCTCCGCGACCAGCTCGATCGCACGACCCGACCGGCGCACCAGGAGACCTGACCCATGCCCGACTTCGGCTATCCCGACAGCGCGGGCGTCGAGGCGGCGATCAAGGCTGCCGCGAAGAGCGCCCACGACGCCGACCCCACCCGCCAGACCGGGGATCTCATCCGGCAGGCCCACTACGACCGGTTCCTGTGCCGGGTATTCTCCGGGTCCGACGCATCGGAGTGGGTGCTCAAGGGCGGCACCGGAATGCTCGCCCGTATCCCTACTGCCCGCCGCACCTTGGACGCCGACCTGTACCGGGCTGGCTATGACAAGGATCAGGCGCTGGCCGACCTGCGGCGGCTGGCGGAGCTCGACCTCGGTGACCACTTCCGGTTCGTCTATCGCGAGCACCACGAGATCCTCGCCGATGACACCCAGCCGTACATGGACGGCTACCGCGTCACCTTCGACGCCTATCTCGGCGTCAAGCTCGTCGACACCATCAAGGTCGACCTGTCTGCCGGTACGCTCCCCGCTGACAGCCTCGAGGTAGAGGAGCCGGCGAACCGGCTGAGGCTGCCGCGTCTGGTGAGCTACCCCTACCGGCTCTACCCGGTCACGAACCAGATCGCCGACAAGGTCTGCGCCACCATCACCGACTACGGCGGGCGGCCGTCCAGCCGCGAGAAGGACCTCGTCGACCTGGTCGTCATGGTCATCACGCAGAGCGTCGACGCGGTCAGCCTCCGCCAGGCGATCGCGAGCGAGTGTGCCAAGCGCAGGCTTCGGTTCCCGGACGAGTTCGCCGTCCCTGCCCAATGGGGTGCGGCCTACGCCAAGCTCGTGAGGAACACGCCAGCCGAGCCTTACCCGATCACCGCGGCCCGAGAACTCCTCAGTAACTTCATCGACCCCGTCCTCACGGGCGGTGCGGCGGGTGCCTGGCACCCGGAGATTCGCATCTGGTCCTGACCCGCCGCCCGATTCGGGAGACGGTGTTTCCCGTGGAACCTGGCGGTCAGCCCGCACGGGTCGGGCGACCCGGCCGGCAATGCCGCGCAACATGGCAGTCACCTCGGTGCCACCATGACGACCGCTTTGGTCTCTCCGATCGCCGGACGCAAGGTGTGCGCCGAGGTCGGCATGACCGGAGGCCCTCCCTGACCGGACGGATGCTCGCGATCGGCGGCGTGAAGCAGAAGCTGCGCGCCGCGCGGCGGCCGGCTGACCCAGAGGTCCAGGGTCGAACCGAGCCTGGGCGGTGGTGGATCACGAGACGGAGGTGATTGTGCCTGGCCGGGTACTCGGCCCAGCCGAGTAGCGTCTCCTCAGGCGCAGAGCGTGCGTCGACACCGTCAGCCCACGGGCAATCCGGAGGAGAACCCCAATGCTGCAGTTCCTGACGCGCAAGGGCCAAGCGGGCACGTCCGCGCGCCGCACCGACTTGTTGGGCCAACTGTCGGCACCGCTGCGGCATTTCCTGCACACCGAGTCGGGTGGGGCGGGGATCCTGCTCGCCGCGACAGTGCTTGCACTGGTGTGGGCGAACTCGCCGTGGTCGGCGGCGTACGTCGGCCTGCTGCATACCCACCTGTCGGTGTCGGTCGGCGGCGCTGTCCTGGCGATGAGCGTGCAGCATGCTGTCAATGACGGCCTGATGGTGCTGTTCTTCTTCGTGATCGGTCTGGAGGTACGCCGCGAGTTCTCCGTGGGTGAGCTCACAGACCGCAGCCGCGCGGTGGTGCCGATGATCGCTGCGCTCGGCGGCATGGCGCTGCCTGCCCTCCTGTACCTGTTGTTCAACCCGTCCGGACCGCAGGCAGTTGGCTGGGGTGTCGTCATCGGTACGGACACGGCCTTCATGCTGGGCGCGCTCGCGCTCGTTGGTCCGCGGTTCTCCACACAGTTGCGGGTCTTCCTGCTCACCCTCACGGTGATCGACGACTTCGTGGCAGTGACCGTGATCGGGGTCGCCTACTCCGACGGGGTCGCGCTCGGGCCGCTGCTCGTCGCCGTGGCGGGCCTGTGCGTGATTGCCCTGCTCAGTCGGTTCGGCGCTTGGCGGGCAGCGCCGTACCTGCTCCTGCTGCTCGGCATCTGGCTGGCGACGCTGGAGTCGGGGCTGCATCCGTCCATCGCAGGAATGGCCGCCGGTCTGCTGGTCGCGGCCCGCGAACCGAAGCGTTCGGACGTGGAGGGTGCCGCTCGGCTGGTGCGGGCGTTCCGGCAGTCACCGATGGCGGAGGTGGGGGATGTCGCGCGCCGCGGCCTGGCGCGCGCGATCTCTGTCAACGAGAGGCTACAGACCAGCCTTCATCCATGGTCGAGCTATCTGGTCGTCCCGGTGTTCGCCTTTGCCAATGCCGGTATCGACCTGCGTGGCGGGGTGCTTGCCGACGCCCTCGGCTCGCCTCTGACCTGGGGCGTCGTGATCGGTCTCGTGGTCGGCAAGTTCGTCGGCATCGGCGCGTCGGCCCTTGTGTCCGTGCGGCTGGGCGCGGGAAGCCTGCCGCAGGGAGTCCGCAGCGGGCATGTGCTGGGAGGAGCGGGCCTGTCCGGCATCGGCTTCACGGTCTCCCTGCTGATCGCCGGGCTGGCCTTCGACGACAGCGCGATGCGGGATCAGGCGACCGTGGGCGTACTGCTCGCCGCCGTCCTGGCCACGCTGCTGGGCTGGGCCGTCTTCGCCATCGCTGCGCGGTTCGGGCAGCGGGACGCCGACCTGCCGCAGCACCTGTCCACGGACGTGGATGCCGCTCGGGACCATGTCCACGGCGCTCCCGATGCCGCCCTCACCCTCGTCGAGTACGTCGACTTCGAGTGCCCCTTCTGCTCGCGAACAACCGGGGTCACCCAAGAGCTGTGCCGTGAGTTCGGTGACCGGCTTCGCTACGTCGTGCGGCACCTGCCGCTGCCGGACGTGCACCCGCACGCGGAGCAGGCCTCACGGGCGGCGGAGGCGGCCGCGCGGCAGGATCGGTTCTGGGAGATGCACGACCTGCTCTTCGCCCGGCAGGACGAGCTGGAGTACGAGGATCTCGTCGGCTACGCCCACGAACTCGACCTCGACGTGGAGCAGTTCATGCGCGACCTCGACAATCCCGAGGTCGCCCGCCGGATCCGCGAGGACGTCGCCAGCGCCGAGGCCAGTGGCGCGAAGACCACGCCGACCTTCTACGTCAACGGCCGCCGTCACCGCGGACCCCATGACGCGCAATCGCTCCGGGTGGCGCTGGAACAAACTGCAGACCCGTCCCGGAGCGCCTCGAAGGAGTTCCCCGCCGAGTAGGCGTGCGCCTACTCGGCGTCCGGACGAAGCGACATGGGCGTCCCCTCACCCGCCCGCGGCGAGGTGAGGTCGCGAGCGAGGGAGATGGTGCGGCGGAGCGTGTGCACAGGGTCCTCGTCGCCGGCTCCGTGGCGGGCCCATTCGCGTTGCGCGGTCGTCAGGACGGCGGTGGCGAGGTTCACGATGAGTTCGGCGGACGCGCGCTCGGCGCGGTCCGGCGACGTGTTCTCCAAGCGTGCGATGACGTGGGGGACGAGTTCCTGGCTGACAGCGGTCAGGCGTGCGGTCACGCCCGCCAGCAGATGCGGCTCCTGGCACAGCAACCGGCCGCGGGCGCGCTTGATCTCGCGCTCATCGGGCGCCTGTTCGAGCGCGGTGGCGAGCATCTGCAGGAGATCGCCGAGCACATCCGGGCCGCGGTCCCGGCGGAACGCGCCCAGGGCGCCCTCGTCGGGCAGCGGTGGCCCGTTCCCAGCGAGCGCGGCGTCCTTGGAGGGGAAGCAGTTGTAGAACGTCCGGACGGAGATGAGCGCTCGTTCGCAGATCATGTCGACGGTCACCTGTCCGCTGCTCAACTCCAGCGCCAACTCGATGGCGATCATCTCGATGGTGCGACGTGTGGCGAGGCGGCGTTTCTTCGCGGGCTGGGCGGAGCTCTCGGCCTGAACAGGGCGTGCGGTGAGTTGGTGGCCCTGCGCGTGGGGTGGGTGGTGTGGATTCGTCGGGTGTGGGGGTGAGACCGCCAGGTTGTACGGCATACCGGCCCGGGGGATGTTGCCCGTGAGCGGTGACCGCCACGTTGCATGGCATACGGTCCCGGATCTGAGGCTGATAACCCGTGGAACCTGGCGGTCAGCCCGTACGGGTCGGGCGACCCGGCCGGCAATGCCGCGCAACATGGCAGTCACCCGACCGGCCGTGCGCGGAGCGGGGCGCGCAGTCGGCCGGGACGGCTCACCCACCGAGCACCCGACCGGCCGCGCGCGGAGCGGGGGGTGCAGGTTGCGGTGCGGGCCTCGCCGCGCAGCACCTGACCGGCCGCGCGCGGAGCGGGGACTCCTCCGCCGTCGCCCGGGCACGAGGCGGGGGACGCGGGACGGTCCGATGCCACGTTCCCCGGGCCCGGCGTACGCGTCTCGACGTGAGCGCACCTCCAGGCGACACTGTTGCCGCGATCCACGCTCTGGAGCGGCAGACCGAAGTCCTTCACCTGCACGTCGTTGCCGAAGATCGCCGCATAGCGTGTCTCGTCGAGGAGCAGCTCCGACAGGACAAGAGCGCGCACGATCACATCGGCTGCCGACGATCCGGGACGACGACCGGTCCGTGGTCACGGGGGCGTCGGGGCGGGCTCGCCTGTACGTTGGGACCCACAGCGGGAGCCGTCATCGGCTGAGAGGAAACCACGAGGTTTCGACCGCCACACCTGATCTGGGTCATGCCAGCGTAGGAATGGAATCGTCGTGCAGCGTGTCGCACAGGGGCTTGCTCCCTACACCCTCCCCATGGTCGCCGTCGTCGCCTGGTGGCTGGTCACCGCGCTCGGCCTGGTACCCGCCGCCGCGCTGCCCTCCCCGGGGCGCGTCGCGGGCGCGGCCTGGCGCATGACCGCCTCGGGCGAGCTTCCTCGTTCCCTGGCGGCCAGTCTGGCGCGGGTGGCGATCGGCGGCCTCGCCGGCGCCGTCGCCGGAGTGGCTCTCGGCGTCGCGTCGGGACTCTCCCGGGCCGGACAGACCCTGCTCGACCGGCCGCTGCAGATGCTGCGGATGGTGCCCTTCAACGCGATGGTGCCGCTGTTCATCCTCTTCCTCGGCATCGGCGAGCCGATGCGGCTGTTCGTGGTCGCCTGGGCCGTCGCCTTCCCTCTTTACATCAACACCTTCGCCGGGATCCGGGACGTCGACAGCCGGCTCGTGGAAATGGCCCGGGTGTACCGCGTCCCGCGCGCCCGGATCGCCCGCGACGTCCTGCTCCGCGGCGCGCTGCCGTCGGTGCTGACCGGCCTGCGGTTCTCGCTGGGGCTGGCGTGGATCGCCCTGATCTACATCGAGGTGGTCAACGCCGGCACCGGGCTCGGCTACCAGCTCAGCCAGGCCCAGCAGTTCACCCGGATCGACGTGATCCTCGTGATCCTCGGTCTCTACGGCATCCTCGGCGGACTCACCGACTGGTTCGTGCGGCTGCTGGAGCACCGGCTGCTGCACTGGCGCGCCGCCTACACGGGCGACTGAGCCCGCTCCCCGGCCGCCCATCCTCCCCATCCTGAAAGGAAGTCCATCCATGAGAACCCGTCTCCGTCGGGTCGTCGCCGGGCTCGCCGTCCTGGTCGCCCTCGTCCTGTCCGCCTGCTCCGCCGGTGCGGGTGGCCCCACGACGTCCTCGGGCGCCACGCTCCGGGTGGCGAACCTGACCACCGCGAACTACCTCACCATCGTCGGCGGCGGCGACCTGCTCACCCGGGAGACCGCCGCGGAGGGAGGCTCCGCCGAGTTCGTCGGCCCCTTCGTCCCGACCGACGCGCTGGCCGCCGTCAACGCCGGGCAGGCCGATGTCACCTCGACCGGAACGGCCTCCTTCGACACCCTGCTGTCCAAGGGCAGCGACTATGTGGCCTTCGCCATCGAGCGGTACTCCGGCAACAGCCAGGGCATCGTCGCGGCGCCCGGCAGCGGCGTCACCGGGCTGAAAGATCTGTACGGCAAGAAGATCGCCGTCGGGCAGGAGGGCGGCACCGGCCATTGGCTGCTCCATCGCGCCTTCGAGGACGCGGGTCTGGACATCACCAAGGTCGAGATCGTCTATCTGCTGCCGAAGGACGCCGCCACCGCCTTCACCACCGGTCAGGTGGACGCCTGGTCGACGTTCGACCAGTACCTCGCCACAGCCCAGGCTGTCGACGGCGCGCGCACGCTCGTCACCGGCGACCGGCTCGACTCGCTCAACTGGACGATCCACATCGCCTCCCGCCAGATCGCCGAGACGCATCCGGAGCTGCTGCGGGCGGCCTACCGGGCGCTGCGGGCACAGGCGACCGCCGCCGCGGCCGACCCCCAGGTGATCCTCGACACCTATCGCGGCTTCGGCGCGACGGAGGAGCAGATCTCACGCATCGCCACGTTCTCGGTGCCGACGATCGAGCCGGTGGACGACGCCCAGGTCACCAACCTGACCAGGCTGGCCGAGCAACTCACGCGCTACGGACTCATCGAGGACGCGCCGGACATCTCGGGACATGTGTTCGACGCGGCCGCGCCGGCATGACGGACACGCCCGCCGCCGTCCGGCTGACCGGCGTCGCCAAGGCCTACGGGTCGCAGCAGATCCTGAGAGATCTGGATCTCGTCATCCCCGCCGGGCAGTTCGTGGCGGTGGTGGGACGTTCCGGCTGCGGGAAGTCGACCCTCCTGCGGCTCGTCCTCGGGCTGACCGAGCCCGACGCGGGAGCGATCGCGGCGCCGGAGGAGGTCGCGGTGGCCTTCCAGGAACCGCGACTGCTGCCCTGGCTGGACCTCGCCGCGAATGTCGGCTTCGGGCTGCGGGGGGCCGACGCCGCGGCCCGGGTCGCGGCCGCGCTGGCCGAGGTGGGGCTGGAGGGCCGCGAACATGCCTGGCCGCTGCGGATCTCCGGCGGGCAGGCGCAGCGCGCGTCACTGGCCAGGGCGCTGGTGCGCCGTCCCCGGCTGGTCCTGCTGGACGAGCCCTTCAGCGCTCTGGACGCACTCACCCGGCTGGAGATGCAGGCGCTGATCTCCCGGTTGTGGGCCCGGCACGACTGGACGGTCGTCATGGTCACCCACGACGTGGCCGAGGCCGTCAGAACGGCTCACCGGGTCGTGGTGCTCGACGACGGCCGGGTGAGCTGCGACCTGATGGTTCCCGGGACACCTCCGCGCGGTCTCGGATTCCCCGGTGAGCAGGACCTGAGCCGGACTCTGCTGGCCGCGCTCGGGTTGAGCCACCTCGAACAGCGACAGGGGTGAGCCGCGGGCCGCGGCGCGATGAGGGCGGCGCCGTGGCGACCCGGGGCGGCCGAGCCGGGCCGGTTCGCGTCGCCCGAACCAGGACGTCCGCCGCCGACCCGGGGTACCGTACGGTTGCGTGACCGATTCCCCGCGCGGACACGGCCCCCTGACTCCGCCGACGTACAGCCCACCGGCGAAGGTCCGGGAGCCCCTGCTGCGGCGGCTGCGGCTCGGCACCGAGATCGACAACCTGTTCTTCGCGCTGGCCAGCCTGTCGGTGCTGCTGCTGGCGGCCGTCCTGTTCCGGCAGGGGTTGAGGCTGTCGTGGAGCATGGTCTACCTGATCGGTTTCTGGCTGGTCCTGGCCTATGTGGCGCTGCCGCGGGTCCACTGGATGCTGACCAGGATCTACGTACCCGACTATTTCGTGGGTCGCACGCACACGACCGACGGGTTGCTGGGTGACCCGGTGAACCTCGCGGTGCGCGGGACGGCGGGTGAGATCCATGCGGCGATGCAGCGGGCGGGGTGGACGCCGGCCGACCCGGTCACGCTCCGCTCCGCAGGGCGGATCGTGACGTCGTCCCTGCTCCGGCGGAGCTATCCGGAGGCGCCGGTGAGCCCGCTGCTGCTCTTCGGGCAGCGGCAGGCGTTCGCCTATCAGCAGGAGGTCGAGGGCAACCCGGCGCGGCGTCATCACGTCCGGTTCTGGCCGACGCCGGACGGGTGGCTCCTGCCGGGCGGCGAGCGGGTGGATTTCCTGGCGGCGGGCACCTACGACCGCAGTGTCGGACTGTCCCTGTTCACGCTGCAGGTGACGCACAAGATCGATGCCGACATCGACGCCGAGCGGGACTACATCCTTGCCAGTGTGCGGTATGCGAACCCGTCCGTGGCGACGACCGTCCTGACGGGCTTCTCGACCGGGTACCACAGTCGCAACGGCGGCGGCGACCAGGTGCGCACCGACGGAGACCTGCCCATCCTCGAACTGACCGACCTGCCCGCGTCGCCCGCGCCCGCGATCCCGGTGGCACACGAGCACGGTCTCGGGGCCCGCCCGCCCGCGGTCGTCGCGGGGGTGGTGCTCATCCTGCTCGCCGCCGTCCTCGATCCGTTCACGTACCTGCCGGCCGCTGCGCAGGCGATGAGCGACGCTCACGTCGCGGCCGACGAGGTGGCGGTCGTGCTGGCGACGCTGGTCGTGGTCTTCGGTGTGTTCTACCTCGTCCTGTTCCTGCTGCTGGCCCTGACGTTCCGCGGCCACGGCTGGGCGCGGCGGCTGTTGTTGGCGGCGCTGACGTTCCAGCTCGTCGTGCAGCTCTCGGGTTGGGTGACGCTGCCCGCCGGGTCGTTGAGCGTGTTGGCGATCGTCGGGACGAGCTTCTATGTGCTCGCCGTGTACGCACTGTCGAGCCTCGCTGCGCGCGACTGGACAGCGCATCACCTGCGCTCCGCCGCAGACGGCTCGCGCTGAGCGGGCGCGGAGGGAGCGGGCGCCGAGTGAGCGGCGTGGCCCAGAATCGTGCCCGGCGGGCCGCCGCCGAGAGCCACATCCGATCGGTGGCCGGCAGCAGCCCGGACGACGAGACCGCCGGCGCCGGCGAACTGCTGGAGAGCGCGCCATCTCGCGGGCCGAGTTCGACGCGGCCACCGCGAAGCGATTGCCTGGACTGCGCGGATCGGGGAGCAACGCCGTGACCGCCAGGTTGCGCGGCATACCGGCCCCGTGGGCGCGGCGCGCCAGCCGTGACCGCCATCTTGTAAGGCATACGACTGCGGATCCGGGCCGGATAACCCGTGCAACGTGGCGGTCAGCCCGCACTGACCCGATGACCCCGCTGGTATGCCGCACAACCTGGCGGTCACCCTGTCCCGTTCACTCCTGGTGCGCGGATCGCTTCTCCCGGGCGGCTGCACCCGGACGGGTCTCGGGGACCGGGCTCGGTCGTTCCCTTCGGGACGTCTCCCTCAGGTGAGTCGTGGATCGATGAGATGGAGGGCTCGGCTGACCGCGCCGGGTGCGTCCGCGGGGTTGGTCTGGGACACGACCACCCCGTACACCATGAGTGCCATCAGCAGGATGTCGGCGGGTGCCCAGCCGGGATCGGCGAGGCCCTCCTCCTGGGCGCGGGCCAGCGGGTCGGCGATGAGCCGGCGCAACCGCTCGTCGCTGAGGGACGGAGGCAGCGCGGCCCTGGCGTCGATGACCATCTCGATGATCGCGCTGGACTCCAGGATGTACTCCACGAGAAGGCGCCACACCGTGTGGAAGCAGTCAGGCCCGGGTGTGGACGACGCCAGCCGCTCGAGCTCGGCGAAGTTCTCCTCGAACACCGCCAGGCCGAGATCGCGCCGGTCGGGGAAGTGCCGGTACAGGACGCCTTGGCCGACGCCGGCCGTCCGGGCGATCGTGCTCAGTGGCGCCCGGTAGCCCTGCTCGGCGAAGACGCGCCGCGCGGCGGCCAGGATGGCCGCCCTGTTGGCCTTCGCGGCTGCCGGTCCTCTGTTGCGAGTGCGGGTGTTCGAAGGCATGAGTGACAGTCTAGAAGCGGACAAGACTGTCCGGATTCGTGGCGTTCCGTGATGGCCGTCCCCTCCGGAGGGACCCGAGGCCGACGAGGCTCGAAGGAGCTGTGCTCAGCGACTGCGAAAAGAGGCTGCGCGAACGGCCGACGCTGTGGCGGCATGACCGAGCTGGTTCATGATCCCGTTGAAGATGGCGACTTCTGTCGCCCGCTTCAGTTCGGCCAGTTGCGCTTCAGCATAGTTCTCCATCCGCCTGTTGTGCAGTTCGGTCTCGTAGAGGTTCAGCGCCGCAGTGAGTGTGCTCGCGCGGTGGTTGCGCGCCATCGTCAGGCAGAACAGGATCGCCTCGTCGTAGAGATACGCCTCCGGGAACCGGCCCGCGACATGCTTCGAGAAGTCGTCGGCGATCTCCTGGAGACCGGCGTTGATGCTCTCGATCTCCGGCCGGACGGCGTCCTCGATCTGATCGGCCCGCTGCTCGTTGAGCACGCGTCGCCGCTTGTTGATCGCACGAGCGCGGGTGTTCCGAAGCAGGACGATCGCCAGTGCCCCGGGGAGCGCCGCGGGAAACGGCAGGAGGAAGATCCGGGCGACCTCCGCGAGGAAGTCCTCCGAGGTGTTCATCGTCGCGAGCGGGATGCCGATGAACAGGATGATCGCGACGATCGTCAATGCGACGGTGAGGATGAACACCCAGAGGAAGTACGCCGCTGCTCCCCAGCGTTCCAGGTAGCGCACGTACAGATGCCGATGTCGCGCGTAGGCCGCCTGCCTGTCGCGCCCGAGTTGGTCGAACCGCCGCACCAGACCGAGCACGTGGTTGAGCCAGTTCTCCAACTGAGTCCGCTGAGCTGCTACGTCCTCCACCTTGGTCACCCTTCGATTCCCATGTCACAAGGCCGCTGACGTCGATGCCATCGCGAGAGACCCGGGTCTCGGCCTGGCTTCGTGAGCCTCGGCCGGATCATCGTAAGCGGCATGCTGGGCAGGCCTTTCCTGCGGGATGCTCGCAGTCACCTCTCGGATTTGTCGCGCTTCCTCGCCGGGTGACGGCGGTTGAAGACTTCTTCGTATACGTCGTCGTCGATCAGGCCCCGCCAGCGGGCGGCCGAGACTTCGGACCAGGCTCCGGGTGGGTCGAAGATGAGGGTGTCGTAGCCGTCGGTGTGTCCGCCGGGGGCGTAGGGGTATCGGGAGAGTTCGTCGATGAGTTGGTCCCGGTCGATGAAGCCGGCGCCGTAGCGTTCGCAGATCTCTTCGGGTGTGGCGCTGGAGAAGCCGTCGAGGGGCATCGCGGCCTTGGCTGCGGCGTGCAGGGTGTTGCGCACGGCGGGTTCGGTGACCCGCATCAGCCGGGCGATGTCCTTGTAGCTGTGGCCGTTCTCGTGGAGGCGCCGCAGTTCTCGTCCGTAGTCGAGATCGGCGATCACCTTGCGAAGCCGGGCACGTTCCGCTGCACGGGCCTCTTCTGGAACCCCCATCGACATCGACATCCACCTCCTGCCGACGACCGTACCGCCCGCAGGGGTCACGGTGACGGCGGCCTCCTGTGGGGCTGCCGGTCGTCCGCGATGACCGCGACGCGTCCGGGGCGGGCCTGCTCGCCGTGCGCGTCAGAGCCCTTGGGCGACCGCGGCTGCCGCGGAGAGCCAGGCGTCCTGGGTGGCGGGGGAGAGGGCGGCGTACCGCAGGAGTCCGTCGACCATGGCCGGGTCGTAGGGGATGGTGACGGCGGCCCGGGCCAGCGGTTTGTAGCCGTTCGCGATGGCCGCGACATCGCCGGGACGGGCCTTGCTGTCTGCCTGGGTGACGATGGTCACGGCCTGTCGGGAGAGGTGGGCGGATCGTTCGTCGCGGTCGGCGAGGGCTTCGAGGAGGAGGGCACCGGCCTCGGCGTGGTCGTCGCGGGTCGTGGTGGCGACAACGAGCTGATCGGTGTGGTCGATCATGGCCCTCCAGGCGGGGTCGGACTCGTCGTTGCCGCTGTCCATGAAGACGAGCCTGTAGTACTTCGTCGCGACGTCGTGGATCGCGGTGACGTCCGCGGGGGAGATGCGCTGCTCGTCGGCCAGGGCCATCGGCTTGGAGCGCAGCACGTCGTAGCGGTCCTGGGTCTGGTGGTGCACGAACCGCGCCAGGTCAGCCGACTGCGCCCCGGTGCCGAGGAGCCGGGGGACCTGAGGCAGAAGCTCCAGCAGGGTGCCTTGGTGAGGGCCTTGCTCGGTACGCCAGCCGAGCGTCCCGCGGAACTGGTTGTTGTCCCAGGCCAGGACGCCGGCGCCGCCGTAGCGGGCGAACACGGCGGACAGGAGGATCGTCGTAGGCGTCTTGCCGGCGCCGCCCTTGCCGTTGACGATCGCGACGGTGCGCGGTCCCGGCCAGTGCTGGGACACGGCGTCGATGCTGCGTCGCCGTCCCTCCTCGACGGGGCCGGGGGCGAGTCGCGTGAGGCGGGTCGCGTTGAGGGCGCCGCGCCACCCCTGGGTGGCCGGCTGGACTCTGGCCGTGTCGGCGAGGAAGGACCGCCGCGGCGGATACGAGACCGGCTGCTCCAACACCTCCTCGAGCATGGGCATGGGCATGGGCTGGTAGCTCGGGCCGCGGGGGTCGTCGGGCCAGGGCGGCTGGTCCGGCGACGGTGCGGCCGGGACCGGGACGGGGACGAGGCGCCGCCTGGGCGGGGCGTCCGGTGTCGGGGCCACGTCGCCGGCACTGGCGACGTGGCCCTCGGCGTCGATGACGATCGCCCAGGTGGTCGACCCCTCCTGCACCGTGACGTGCATGGCCTCGCCGCGGTCGGCGGCGTGGTGGGCGACGAGCTGGCGGAGCTGCTCCCGGGCCGCCTCGGGGGTGTCGGCGTGGATGTCCGTCCGCGTCCCGCCGAGAAAGGCGGTGCCGGTTCCATCGGGGTACACAGCGAGATAGTCCATGCGGGTGCTCCTGTCAGTGTGGGTAGGTGATGCCGTGCTGGGCGAGGACAGGGATCGGGTCGACGCGGGTTCCGCTGTCACGCACCTCGAAGTGCAGGTGGCAACCGGTCGAGCGGCCGTCGGAGCCGACCACGCCGATCTGCTGGCCGGCCGTGACGGTCTGCCCGGTCGTGACGAGCACGCCGTCGGCGTACATGTGCGCGTAGGCGGTCTGCAGGCCGCCGCCGTGGTCCACGACGATGAGATGCCCGTACGATGCTGCGGCTCCGGCGGTGGACACGATGCCGTCCGCAGCGGCGTGGATCGGCGCGTCGCAGGACGCCGCGATGTCCTGCCCGCCGTGGAGGGCCGACCTGCCGGAGAGCGGATCGGTGCGGTGGCCGAACGGGCTGCTGAGCGGCCCGTCGACGGGAGCGGCCCATCCGGAGCTGCTGGTGTCGACGGTGGAGGTGCCGGGCGCGGTGAGTGCGCAACCGGACGACGCCTCGGCCGCGGCGCCGGGATCGGTGACGGTTCCGGACGCCTTCATCGTGACGTGGACGTGGTCCTTGTGGTTGGCGGTGTCGGAGCCGCGGTCCTCCATGGCGCGCCAGCCCTCGTCGGCCCGGTCGATATTCCAGATGCGCTGCTGCCAGATCAGGTACTGCACGTCGAACTCGCGGGCATGGCCGACGATGTAGGCGGCGAGCCGGTCACCGGTCGCCCTGTCCCGGTACACCATGAAGTCGAGGGCGAGGCCCGAGGGGTGGTCGGGAACGGAGTCCTCACGGACCCCGCCGATATCGGTGATTCCGAACCGGGGGCCGAGGAGGTGCGCCAACGCGGCGGTCTGGGGCTGGACCGGGCCGAGGCTGTCGTCGTCCACCGTGCCGCTCGGAGTGCCGGGGGTCGCGACGGCGCGGACGCCGGCGAGCGCGGTGACGACCTCGACCGCCGCCGTCCACCACGTCGTGTAGTGACCCGGGTCGGCGTTGCCCTGGACGCGGTGCGCGGCGTCGGTCGGCTCCAGCGACTCCCGGCCGGGCACGTCCACCAGGCCGGGGATGTGGTAGCCGACCGGCCCGGCGGGGCTCGGGCCGGGCACGCCGACGTCGTGCCCGAGGAAGAAGGTCCGGGCGGCGTAGGCCGGGTCGTTGAGCTGGGCGATGTTGGCCTCGACCGACGACCCGTCGGCGTACCAGCCGAGGTGGGTGCGCTGCTGGAAGGGGCCGACGTCGCCGTCGCCGTTGGGCCGGGCCGCGGTGGGGTCGGCCATCAGGGACGACTCGCCCATCGCGGTCATGACGCCGATCTGCTGGTCCCGGACGGTGAGGCCGAGCTGCTGCGCGACGATCATTATCTGCGCCGCGACGACCAGCTCGTCGCGGCCGTACCCGGCGATCGGCCCGGCCGGGATCGTCGACATGTCCACCGCGGCCGTGGAGGTCTCGTCCTGGCAGGAGGTGGCCGCCATGACGACCAGGGAGATCGCGGCCAGCGGCAGGACGAGGACCAGCGCCAGACCGAGCAGCAGCAGGACGAGGATCGCGCGGCCACCGCTCCGCTCGCTCATGCGGGGGCCTGCTCGGGCGGGGTGATGGACGCGACCCGCCACACCGGATCCGCGCTGGTGCGGACGAGCGTCAGCAGATAGGCGCCGATCGATGTCGACACCTGAACGCGCGCCACGTACGCGCTGTCGGTGGGGATCACGCGCGCGTCGCCGACCATCATCGCCGGGACCTTGTACGGCCGGGTGCCGCGGTGGGTCTCCAGCGCCTCGACGGTCAGGTAGGGCGCCAGGTCCGCCAGCCATTGTTCGGCGGTGACGTCGCGGCGAGCGAAGAGCCGCAGGGTCTCGCCGGCCCGTTGCGCGGCCTCTCGCCGGTCGGGATCACCAGTCGGGACCTGTTCGGACGTCTGGCCCTCGTCATCGACCACGACAGAAGGGATCTCACCAGGTGTCGGGGATGAGACGGCCGGCGGGATCGGCGTATTCGGCGTCTCCGTCGTGCAACCGACGAGCGCCAAAACGGTCAGGGCAAGGGCGAATCCTCTCCGGACTCGGGACTGTCTGGGCCGCTGGCCGGGGTGAGGTTCGTCCCCGCGCGGAGATGATCGCGCAACTGATCCCTCAAGATGAACCACGCGTTGCCTAGTTTGTACCCGGGAATCGTCTTGTCTCTCAGCCATTTGTAGACGCCGGGCTTGGAGACGCGGAGCAGGTCGGCGACCTCTTCGACGGTCAGCACGGTGGGTAGATAGGCGAAGAGCTCGTCCAAGCGATCGGCCATCAATGCCCCGTTCCGGTTTCCACAGAACATATCCGCATGTATGCATCCCTACAGAGTGTACCCTGTGCCACAGTCATATATCCGCCCCGAAGGAGTCTCATGGGAGCCGACCCGGTGAATAGTCCCAACCCGTGGCTGACTCCGCAGTCTGTCGATGAACGTAGTGTGCCGGACACGGATGTGCTTGTCAGGCCGGTGATTTCCCCGCGACTGGCACCGCAGGCAGGGGTGTCGGCGCCCGCCGAGGGACTGCCGCTGCGTCCCTGTGCGCCTGGGCCGGCGCTGTGGGTCGTCGGCGCCCACGGCGGAGCGGGGGAGTCGAGCGTCGCGGCACTCGACCCCGCCTGGGCCGAGGCCGGGCACGCCTGGCCCGCCGGGCATGGGATGCGAGCGTGTGTGCTCGTCGCCCGGACGCACGCTTCGGGGCTCCTCGCCGCCCAGCGGGCGCTGACGCAGTGGGCGGCCTGGCGCGGCCCGGAGGTGCCGGCGCTGGTCGCGCTGATGCTCGTGGCGGACGCGCCCGGGAAGCTGCCCAAACCGCTGCGTGACCTTGCCGCCCATGTTTCCGGAGGCGCGCCCCTTCGCGTCGACCTCCCGTGGATCGACGAGTGGCGGTTCGGCCCGCAGCCGTCCGTCCCCCCGGCCGCGGCGCGTGTCGCGGCGACACTCGCCTCGCTCACCCCTGCCGGCGAAACCCCTCGATGAAAGGAACGCCATGGTCATGCTCGATGCGGTTCTCCAGCTCCTCCAGGTGCTGCCGTGTGATCCCCCCACCGACCCACCCGCCATGGCCCCTCCCGGTTCGGGCGGGATCCTGACCATCCTGTCCTGGGTGAAGTGGCTCTGCTTCGCGGTGGCGATCGCCGGCGTCCTGATCGTCGGCGGTCGCATGGCGATCTCTCACCGCCGGGGCGGCGACGGGGGCGAGCACGCGACCGCGTTGGCCTGGGTCCTGGCCGGCGTGATCGTGATCAGCTCCGGCGTGGGCATCATCATGGCGCTCGTGGGGGCTTGAGCGATGCGCAGCTCCAGGCGTCGGGTCGGGTGGATTGTTTCGGCGGTCGTGGTTGGTTTCATCGTGGTGCTTGCTGTCGTCGTGGTGGTCGCGAACCTGGTCAGTCGGCGGGATGTGGTGGGTCCGTCGCCGGCGTCGGCAGCGACGGCGGCGGGGACAGCGTCGACCGGGACGGCGGCTACGGCTGGTTCTACGACGTCGGCTGTCGCGGCGGGTGGGAGTGTTTGCGGTTTGCCGGGGTATGCGGCGTCGGGCACGGTGACGTCTCCGCCGGTGGTGGATTGGCAGTATGTGGGTGTGACCGCGGCGCCGCACAGTGCGACCGCCGGGCCGGGCCGGATCGAGCCGGACGGGTTCCGGTACTGCTACGCACACACCCCCGAAGGCGCCATCCTCGCCGCCGCGAATCTGTTGGCGGTAACCAATCGAATAGATGTCTTCCGCGAGAGATTCGTGGCTCGCAGCGTTGTCCCGGGCCCTGGTGCGGAAGCGATCCGGAAAGAGGTCAGCTCGCCCAGGGGCGATGACACGTCGGTTCGTGTGGCGGGGTTTCGGCTGCTGTCCTACAGCGCGGACAGGGCCACCGTCGACCTCGCGTTCCGAATGGTGTCCCGCGGCGCTTATATGTCGTATCCGTTCGACTTCGAATGGGTTGAGGGGGATTGGCGGGTCGTGGTGCGGGACGACGGCAGCCCGATGTACAAGCCGACCCAGGTGTACGACCTTGTCGGCTACGCGCTGTGGCAGGTGAGCTGACATGGGGGCGTCCAGGCGTCGTCGGGTCGCGTGGGTCGTCTCGGCAGTCGTGCTGGCGCTGATTGTGGTGATCGCTGGTGCTCTGGTGGTCGCGAACCTGGTCGGCCGGCGGGATGTGGCGGGTCCGTCGTCAGCGTCGAGTGCGGCAGCGACGGCGGCGGGGACAGCGTCGACCGGGACGGCGGCTTCGGCTGGTTCTACGACGTCGGCTGTCGCGGCGGGTGGGAGCGTTTGCGGTTTGCCGGGGTATGTGGCCTCGGGCACGGTGACCTCTCCGCCGGTGGTGGATTGGCAGTATGTGGGTGTGACCGCGGCGCCGCACAGTGCGACCGCTGGTCCGGGCCGGGTCGAGCCGGACGGGTTCCGGTACTGCTACGCACACACCCCCGAAGGCGCGATCCTCGCCACTGCAAACTTGCTGGCGGTGACGTCCGACCTGGTCAGGTTCCGTGAGAGGTTGGTTGACCGAACGCTCGTCCCCGGCCCAGGCGCGGAGGTGGTCCGCAAGAACACCGGCAGTAACCAAGACCAAGACACATCTGTACGTGTGGCGGGGTTCCGGCTCCTCTCCTACAGCGCGGACAAGGCGACCGTCGACCTCGTGGCGCGCATCGCGTCCCAGGGCGCCTATGTGTCATTCCCGTTCGATCTTCAGTGGGTTGAGGGGGACTGGCGGGTGGTGGTTCGGGATGACGGGAGCTTCCCGTACAAGCCGACCCAGGTGTACGGCCTTGTGGGTTACGTGTTGTGGCAGGTGAGCTGATATGCGCACCTCCAGGCGTCGGGTCCGGTGGGTTGTTTCGGCGGTCGTGCTGGCGCTGATTGTGGTGATCGCTGGTGCTCTGGTGGTCGCGAGCCTGGTCGGCCGGCGGGATGTGGCGGGTCCGTCCCCGGCGTCCCCGGCGTCGGCAGCGACGGCGGCGGGGACAGCGTCGACCGGGACGGCGGCTTCGGCTGGTTCCGTGACGCCGGATGCGACTGTGGCCGCGGGTGGGAGTGTCTGCGGCCTGCCGGGGTATGCGGCGTCGGGCACGGTGACGTCTCCGCCGGTGGTGGATTGGCAGTACGTGGGTGTGATCGCGGCGCCGCACAGTGCGACCGCCGGGCCGGGCCGGATCGAGCCGGACGGGTTCCGGTACTGCTACGCACACACCCCTGAAGGCGCTGTCCTGGCCGCTGCCAACATGATCGCGGTGACGTCCAACCTGGTCAGATTCCGTGAGAAGGTGGTCGACCGGACGTTCGTTCCCGGTCCGGGCGCGGAGGTGATCCGGAACGATACCGGGACGCCGAAGAGCGATGACACGTCGGCTCGCCTGGCGGGGTTCCGGCTTCTCTCCTACAGCGCGGACAAGGCCACCGTCGACCTCGCGTTCCGGGTCGTTTCGAAGGGTGCCTACATGTCGTATCCGTTCGAGCTCCAATGGGCCGAGGGAGACTGGCGGGTGGTGGTGCGCGACGACGGCACGCCCCCGTACCAGCCGACCCAGGTGTACGACCTTGTCGGCTACCTGTTGTGGCAGGTGAGCTGACGTGTGTGACGTGACGAACATGGGGTGCCATCTCAGCGAGGGCCTGGCGGAGGCCTTCGCGAAGGCCACCGAGTCGGCGACGTCCGCGGTGCTGTCGACGCTGTCGAAGGCGCTCGGAGGCTTGGGCGCCGCCTGGGTGGAGGTGCCGACACCGACGCTGACCGGAGGGACGGGGTCGTCCGGGCCGACGTCCCCGGCGCCGGGTACGGACCCGCTGTCGACGGTGCTGTCCTGGGTGACGTGGATCGGCCTCGCGATCGCGATCGGGTCGGTGATGGTGCTCGGCGCCCGGATGGTGATTGCGCACCGGCATGGGCGTGATGCGCGGCTGGGACGGGCCGGCGTCGTCGTCGGCGCGGTCGCTCTCATCTCCGGGGCGTCCGGGATCGGGTCGGCCCTTGTGGGATCGGAACCGGCCTGCGAGAAGAAGTGGTGCGCGTCCGAGACGGTGGGCTACCTGCAGGCCGGGATCTGGCCCTACATGCTCATGCTCGTGGCGATCTCGGTCATCGTCGCTGCGGCGACGATGCTGTGGACCCAGCGCGTTCAACCCCTGGTCGACCTCGCGAAGTCGCTGGTGAGGCTGATCGTCGTGTCGGGGGCCGGGATCGCGATCGTCGCGCTGCTGACCGAAGCCGCCGACGCGTTCTCCCTCTGGATCCTCAACGGCGCGCTGGAATGCGACATCTCCGACGCGTCGAAGGGGTGCTTCGCCGGCGGCATGGGCAAGGTGGTGCTCCTGGCGACGCCCGCGGCCAGTGGCCTGGGGCCCCTGCTGCTGATCGTGCTGAGCCTCGTCGCGATGCTCGCCTCGCTCGCGCAGATCGGCCTGATGCTGCTGCGCGGCGCGATGCTCGTCATCCTCGCGGCGACCTTGCCGGCGGCGGCCGCAGCCGCCAACACCAAGCTCGGACAGGCATGGTGGACGAAGTCCGTGGGCTGGCTCGCGGCGTTCATCCTGTACAAGCCGGCGGCCGCCATCGTGTACGCCGCGGCGTTGAAGCTGGTCGGCAGCGGCTGGTCGGGCGACAACGCGATCGTCTCGGTGTCCGCCGGCCTGGTGCTGATGCTGTTGGCGCTCGTCGCCCTGCCGGCACTGATGAGGTTCACCGTTCCGGCGGTGGCCTCGACTGCCGGCGGCGCCGCCACGGCCGCGCTGTTGGAGTTGCCGACCGGCGCGGCCAGCACCGAGCGCCCGTCCGCCCGGTCGGCCTCGTCGTCGCCGCGCGGCTCCGACGGCGCCACGGGCAGATCCGCTCCGACTGGATCCGCCGGAGCGGCCGGTGCTGCAGGACCGGCGGGCGCCGCGGCGTCCGCCGGCGCATCGACGGCAGGCGGGGCCGCGGCTTCGGGCGCTGCCGCGGCCGCGGGCCCGGTCGGCGCGGCGGTGGCCGTGGGCCGAAAGGTGGTCGGCGGGGCACAGGCCGTCGCGAAGATCGCCAAGGGCGCCGTCGAGGACACAACCGGAGAGACGTCATGAGCACGCCCGTGACGCGGCGGACGTACGGGAACTGGCGGATCACGCGCTCACCCGGCCTCGGCGCCCTGGGAACCGTGGGGACGATCATGCTGCTGTTCGGCGCGATCTGCATGATCGTGGCGCTGGCCCGCTTCGGCCTGCTCGGCGGCGGCGTGGTGGCGGTCGTGGTCGGGGCAGTGCTCGGGCTGGCGCTGCGCCGGGACCGGCACGGCCGGTCCGTCATCGACCGCCTGGTGACCCGCGTGGGTTGGCTGCGCGCCCGGGCAGCGGGCGCGGACCTGTACCGGTCGGGCCCGCTCTCGCGGACGCCGTGGGGGAGTACCCAACTGCCGGGGCTTGCCGCGGCACTGACGCTGACCGAGCACACCGACAGCTACGGCCGTCAGTTCGCGCTCATCCACTCCCCGTCGCAGTCGACCTACACCGTGGTGTTCACCGGAGATCCGGACGGCGGGTCGCTGGTCGACCAGGAGACGATCGACGCCTGGGTCGCCTCCTACGGGGGATGGCTGGCGATGCTGTCCGACGAGCCGCAGTTGATCGGCGTGGCGGTGACGATCGAGACCGCCCCCGACAGCGGGATCCGGCTGCGCCAGGAAGTGAATGCCGCGACATCGCCGTCAGCCCCCGCGTTCGCGCGGGCCATGCTGGCCGACATCCTCGACTCCTACCCCGCCGGGGCGAGCACCGTCCGGGCCCACGTCGCGCTGACGTTCCGCGGCGCCCGCGCGTCCCGGGATCGCGACGCGACCGAGATGGGCAGAGACCTGGCCGCACGGCTGCCGGGCCTGTCGTCGACGCTGGAGGAGACCGGCGTGCGCAGCGTGCGCCCCGTGACGAGCGCCGACCTCTGCGAGCACGTGCGAACCGCCTACGACCCGGCCGCCGAGATCCTGTTCGACCGGGCCCGCCAGGAGGGCGGTGGCCCGCCGCGGCTGTCGTGGCCCGACGTGGGACCGGCCGCTGCCCAGGCCTCGTGGGACTCCTACCGCCACGACGGCGCCGTGTCGACGTCCTGGGTGATGTCCGCCCCGCCGCGAGACAACGTGCCGTCGTCGATCCTGGCGCGGCTCCTGGCGCCGCGCGGCGACATCGCACGCAAACGGGTCACGATCCTGTACCGGCCGATGGACGCCGGGCATGCCGCCGCGCGGGTCGAGGCCGACAAGAGAACCGCGGAGTGGACGGTCAACTCGGCCCGCCGCCCGTCTGCCCGGGCCACTCGCGCTCTCCAGCAGGCGACGCGCACGGCCGAGGAGGAGGCCGCAGGTGCGGGACTGGTCGACTTCGGAGTGGTCGTGACGGCGACCGTCCTCGCCGGCGACGACCTCGACGAACTGCACGCCACCATGGACACCCTGTCGGCCGCGGCGCGACTGACCCTGCGCCCCGCCTACGGAGCCCAGGACGTGGCCTTCGTCACGACCCTCCCGCTGGGCATCCTGCCGCACCTCCACGCCTCGCCGGCGACGAGGCTCCGGGAGGCGCTGTGACCGGCCGCACGAAGCCCCGACCGCCCGAGCGCGCCGGCGGACACCGGCCTCCCGCACGGGGATGGTGGGGCCGCGGCGGCGGCCAGTCGAAAGTCCTCGACGGCCCCGTCCTGGCGCGCGGCACGACCGTCCAGGTGTGCGGACTGTGGCCGTGGGTCGTCGGCGCCGGCACCCCCCGCGCCGGCGTCCCCCTCGGCCGTCACCTCGACACCGGCGCCACGGTGTGCGCCGACCCGATCAGTTGGTTCCGCGACGCCCGGCTCATCGCCAACCCGTCCCTCTTCATCCTCGGCCTGCCCGGGCTGGGAAAGTCCACGGTGTCCCGGCGCATGGTCGTCGGCCTGGCCGGATACGGGGTGGTCCCGATGGTGCTGGGCGATACCAAGCCCGACTACGTGGACGCGATCCGCGCGATTGAGGGCCAGGTCATCGAACTCGGCCCGGGCAGGGGAAGCCTCAACGTTCTCGACCCCGGCGAATCCTCCGGCGCCGCAGCCCTGCTGCGCGACGCCGGGCATCCCACGGAGGCGGCGCAGGTCGAGGCGGACGCCCACAGCCGGCGCCGGGTCATCGTCTCGGCCCTGATCGCGATTCTGCGCAAAGCACCCGTGTCCGCGATCGAGGAGTCGATCCTCGGCCAGGCCCTGTACGTGCTCGACGCCCGCCACCCGGGAGTGCCGGTGCTGACGGATCTGCTGCAGGTGATCCGCGACGCGCCCGACCGGGTGCGCGAGGTGGCGGTCGACCGCGGGTCGAGGCAGCGGTACGACGAGATCACCGAGGCCCTCGAGGCGGCGCTGCTGTCGCTCGTCCGCGGCGGGCGGCTGGGCGACATGTTCTCCCGCCCGACCAGCGAGCCGATGCGGCGCGACCGCCCGGTCGTCTACGACATCTCCGGTCTGCCCGAAGGCGAGCAGGACCAGCGGGCCGCGGCGCTGCTGGCCTGCTGGAGCAACGGCTTCGCCACCGTGAACGTCGCGCACACCCTGGCCGACGTCGGCCTGGAGCCGCGGCGTCACTACCTGACCGTGATGGACGAGTTGTGGCAGGCGCTGCGCTCCGGCCCGGCCATGGTCGATCGCACCGACGCGCTCACCCGGCTGAACAGGACCATCGGGACGGGCACGATCTTCATCACCCACACCATGGCGGACCTGGCCTCCCTGGCCACCGAGGAGGACCGCATGAAGGCCCGCGGATTCATCGAACGTGCCGGAATGGTGATCTGCGGCGGGCTCCCGGCCCACGAGATGCCGATGCTGACCCAGGTCGTGCCCATGTCGCGCAGGGAGGAGACCCTGCTCGCGTCGTGGGCCACCCCGCCCGGATGGAAATCCGACAGGGACACCCCGCCGCCGGGCATGGGCAAGTTCCTGGTCAAGGTCGGCGGCCGCGCCGGGATCCCCCTCCAGGTGGAGCTGACGGCGACGGAGGCGGGCATCCACGACACGTCCCACCGCTGGCACGAGGCGGAGCGGTGACCGCCAACAACCGCCGGCCCGAGCCCGGCCGGCTCGCCCGTCGCGAGTCGTGGCTGCTGGTGGGTCTCCTGTGCGTCGCGCTGGCGACGGTCGGCCTCGTCTGGGTGTCCGTCCAGGCCGGGAACGCACTCGCCGGCCTGGATCCGGTCCGTGACGATCCGTTCGTGCTGCTGATCCACCTGGCCCAGGGAAAGGTCGCCTGGACGTCCTGGTCGACGGCCGTCGCAGCCGCGATCGCGGTCGTCCTCACGGTCGCCGCGGCAGTGGCCGTGCGCGCCAGGCCCCAGCGCCGACGAGGCCGCAGCCGGGTCGATCGGGCGGCCTCGTACATGGGCCGCGGTCGCGACATCGACGACCTCACCCTCCGGACCGCGCAGGAAAAGGCCCGGCGCCTCGGCGTCGCGGCGACACCCGGCGTGCCGATCGGCCGCAGCGTCGCCACCGGCGAGCGACTGTGGGGCTCGTGGGAGGACATGCACATCGACATCTGGGGGCCGCGGACAGGGAAGACGACCTCCCGCGCGGTGCCGGCGATCCTGGGCGCACCCGGCGCCGTCCTGGTGACGTCGAACAAGCGCGACGTCGCCGACGCCACCCGGGACGTGCGGGCCAAGAGCGGCCCCGTGTGGGTGTTCGACCCGCAACGGATCGCCCTCGAAGAACCCGGCTGGTGGTGGAACCCGCTGAGCTACGTCACCGACGAGGTCAAGGCGCAACACCTTGCCGAGCACTTCGTGGCGGCGTCGGCCCGGCCCGGCGCGCGCTCGTCCGACCCTCACTTCGAGGACTCGGGCAGAGATCTCCTGGCCGGAATGCTGCTGGCCGCCGCGCTCGACGGCCGGCCCATCACCGCCGCGTACACCTGGCTCACGAAGCCGACGAACGAAGAGCCCGCCGACATCGTGCGCGACCACGGGATCCACCTCACCGCCGACCAGATGGTCGGCTTCGCGTCCCTGCCCGATCGCGAGCGCGGGTCGGTCTACAGCACCGCCCGGCGGTACGCGTCCTGCCTTACGAACCGGCAGATCGCGCGCTGGGTCACGCCGCACGGCGACGGCCCCGACCCACGCCCCCAGTTCCGGCCGGACGACTTCGTGCTCTCCGGCGGCACCCTGTACAGCCTGTCGAAGGAGGGCCAGGGCACGGCGGGCCCTCTCGTCACCGCATTGACGGTCGCCGTCGTGGAGGCCGCGGAGGAACTCGCCTCCCGGTCGGCGGGCGGGCGGCTCGCGACGCCGCTGCTGGGTGTGCTCGACGAGGCCGCGAACGTGTGCCGCTGGGCCGAGCTGCCGAACCTGTACTCGCACTACGGCAGCCGCGGGATCGTCCTCATGACGATCCTGCAGGGCTGGTCCCAGGGCGTCGAGGTGTGGGGCGAACACGGCATGCGGAAGCTGTGGTCCGCGGCGAACATCAGGGTGTACGGCGGTGGCGTGAACGACGACGGGTTCCTGGAGACGCTGTCGAAGGTGATCGGCGACTACGACCGGATGACGTCGTCGACATCGTCCGGCCGCGGCCACCGCTCCGTGTCGGCACAGCTCCACCGTGAACGGATCCTGGACGTCTCGGAGCTGGCCTCCCTGCCAAAAGGCCGCGCCGTCGTCCTGGCCTCGGGGTCCCGCCCGACCCTTGTTCGGACCGAGCCGTGGATGTCCGGGCCGCAGGCGGCCGAGGTCGCGGCGTCGATCGCCGCCCACGACCCGCACGCCGAGCACACGATTCGTGAGGCGCAGACCGAGCTGGTGGCCGTCGAGACGGCCGCGGGATCCGAGGAGGCCGTCCTCGGGAACCCTCACGAGGGCAGGGCCTCATGAACGACTGGGGTGAGGACGAGCTGCACGAGGCCGCTCCGATGCTCTACTACGGCAGCGTCGACGAGTTCGTCCGTGAGTTCCTCCGCCATGCCTACCGTCGGCGCGTCGACGGTAGGCGGCGGTGCTGGGCGGCGGAGTGGTGGCGCTACGACGAGGCGGTGGCCCGTCTCGAAGCGCTGTGGCGCGCGTGGGAATCCCTCCGCCTGGATCCTGCGACGGGAATGAGCGTGTGGTGGCGAGACCATGCCGACTACCACATGTCCGTCCTGCTGGATCCCGACGGGCCGTTCGCGGGCGTCGAGGGCGACCAGAACCAATCCCGCGTCACCGAGCCGCTGCCGTACGCGCCACCACCTGCGGGGCTGTTCGAGGACGCCCGGGACTCTGTGGGTTCGTGAACGCACCTGTGTCGGGCGAGCCTGGCGTCCGGAAGCTCGGCCAGCGCACCCGCCGGTGGGACCAACCCTCGATCGCGGGTCTCGCCGCGCGACGACAGCCGCCGGGGGCCGTCCGCGTCGCAGGGGTGAGCTCGCGCCCGGCGGCGTCGCGACGCCAGGCGGCGAACTCGACCGACGTCTACGGGAGTGCCGGTCTCGTCAGGTCGATGAAGATCGTCACCGTTCCGTTCCGTGCCCCCGGTCGTACTCCGGTGGCCGGTGGGCCGCTGTCGGCCCGGCGTGCGGAGAGCGGGGCGCGCCAACGGCGCCGCGGGCCTTGTCGGGGAACGCGGCGCGTGCCGTGGGCAGGCCGGCGTGCCCGCCGGTGGGTTCGGTGCCGGTTCGTTCCCGGGTCGCCTCGGCCGATGTGCCCTCGGCCGCGCGGGCAGGGTCGATCTCGGTGGCCCACTGTGTGAACCGCTCGACGATCGCGACCCGCGCAGTCTCGCCGACGCCGTACTTTGCGAACTCGATTGGGTGGTACTTGGCTGCGTACCTCGGGTCCCTCAGCATCTCGAACCGCTGGGTGAGCATCCTGCGATCCATCGGCAGAGCTTCCTGCTGGTCCCCGATCGCGAGCACCTCGGCGCGCGTGAACCTGCCCGACGTCACCACCGTGTCGATGTCGATGAAGTCGCGGACCTCACCGCGCGACCACAGCGCGCTCATCTTGCCGGCCACGGCGTCGCGCACATCCAGGACGGGGCCGATCTCGATCCGTGCGGGTGGGAACTCCCGGTAATTCGCGCCGAGCTGGATGTCGCTGGACTCCCCGGTCGCGCGATCGACGACGTGCATGTCCACGAACGTCCGTCCGACGGTCTTGTCCTCGACGTCGAATCCCGCCTCGCCGAGTGCCGCCCGCACGCGCTGGGCGGCCTCGGCGAACCGGTCGGGCTCGAACCGGTCGGTGAACAGGTCGACGTCCATCGACGGCCGATCACCCATGCCGTTCGCGGAGATGGCATATCCACCGGCCAGGACGAATCCGTACTCCTCGGCCTCGCGCAGCCCGATTCGGGCAAGACGCTCGTGGATCTCCTTCATGAGCTAGACGACCAGTGCGCGCACCGGGAGGACGCGCAGTTCGGCGAATTTCGCCGTCCACGCCTCGCGGCACCGTTTCGGCAGGTTCAGGTCGGGCCACAGCCGTAGCAGCGTCGCCCGATCCAGGAACGCGGCGTGCTCGTCCGGGTACCCGTCGCGGACGATCGCGCTGTAGGCCGTCCACAGCCCGTTGGGGGAGTCGAGGTTGTAGGTCGGTTCCGGCGCTGTCTTGATGTGCGGACGCACGCGGATCACGCCTGACGTCGGCCCGTGCAGGTCGTCGAGCGAGTCGGGCGTGTGGTACACGATGTGGTCGGCGTACCGCCAGCCACGCGGGATCACGGAGTCAGTCATGGTCCTCGCCTTCCTGACTTTCAAGGCTACCGGGCGTCCGAGCCCTTTCATGTGGGCTACACGACCAGGGCACGCACCGGGAGGACGCGCAGTTCGGCGAATTTCGCCGTCCACGCCTCGCGGCACCGTTTCGGCAGGTTCAGGTCGGGCCACAGCCGTAGCAGCGTCGCCCGATCCAGGAACGCGGCGTGCTCGTCCGGGTACCCGTCGCGGACGATCGCGCTGTACCCCGCCCACAGCCCGCCGGGGGAGTCGAAGTCGTAGGTCGGTTCCGGCGCTGTCCTGATGTGCGGACGCACGCGGATCACGCCTGACGTCGGCCCGTGCAGGTCGTCGAGCGAGTCGGGCGTGTGGTACACGATGTGGTCGGCGTACCGCCAGCCACGCGGGATCACGGAGTCAGTCATGGTCCTCTCCTTCCTTCTGGCCCTCAAGGCTACCCGCAGGGAGTGTCGTGGCCGTTCGCGGGCGGCCGCTCGGCTCGACGTGACGGGCTGGGGCGCGCGGCCGTGCCGACGACTCCACGCCGCCACCTCTTGCGAGAGCGGGTGTTCGAAGGCATGCTGGACAGCCAGAACCGGACAAGGCTGTCCGGTTTCGCCGACGGAGGGGACGCCATGACCGAACACGAGGACCAGACGTACGACCTGATCGTCGCGGGCACGGGAGTAGCGGCGTTCGCCGCGGCGCTCGCCGCGGCTGATGCCGGACTGCGGGTGCTGATGCTGGAGAGCACGGACCGCTGGGGCGGGAGCAGCGCCATGTCGGGCGACGGCCTGTGGCTGCCGAACAATCCGCTCATGCAACGGGCCGGGGCCGGCGACTCTCGCGAGGACGCCCTCGCCTACCTCGAGGCGACCGTCGGCGATGCCGGACCCGCGACGTCCCACGCCCGCAAGGAGGCCTTCGTCGACAACGTCGCCGGCTTCGTCGCGCTCGCCGAGCGGCACGGCGTGACGTTCGTCCGAGCGCCCGACTACCCGGACTACTATCCGGAGCTGCCGGGCGGCAAGATCGGCCGCGCGATCGAGGTCGCGCCCTTCGACGTGCACAGGATCGACGGCTGGTGGGACACGGCCCGCGGCCAGGACGGCGTGCCCGCCCCGGTGAAGACCGACGACTTCTGGCTGCTGTCCCGTGCCTGGTCCACGCCGGGAGGTCTCGTCCGTGGCGCGCAGGTCGTGGGCCGGACGCTCGGCACGCTGCTGCGGCGCCGGCGGAGCGTGGGCATGGGCGCCGCGGTGACGGCCGCGCTGCTGGACGTCGCGCTGCGGCTCGGGGTCGAGGTCCGCCTGTCCTCCCCGGTCGAGGACCTGCTCGTCGCCGACGGCCGTGTCACCGGCGTCCGCACGTCGCAGGCAGGCGCGAGCGTCGACGTCCGCGCGACGCGCGGGGTCGTCCTCGCCGGCGGCGGCTTCGATCACAATGCCGAGTGGCGTGAGCGCTATCAGGGTGTGGACGGCTCCGACTCGTCGGGCTCGCGCGGCAATCTCGGCACCGCCATCGAGGTCGCCATGCGCATCGGCGCCGCGGTCGACCTCATGGACGACGCGTGGTGGGGCGGGTCGATCCCGCCGGCCACCAAGGACGGCAGCGCGGCCTTCCTCGTCAGCGAGCGGTCCATGCCGTACTCGATCATCGTGGACGCGGCCGGAGCCCGGTTCGCCAACGAGTCGGAGTCGTACGTGGACCTCGGGCACCACATGCGCGAGCACGCCGAGACCGTGCCGGGTCAGTCCTGGATGATCACAGACGTCCGCCACGCGCGCCGGTATCTGCGCTCGTACGCGCTGGATCCGCGCGCGGTGAAGGCGATGACGGAGGCGGGGATCATGGTGAAGGAGCCGACGCTGCCCGCCCTCGCCTCGCGCATCGGCGTCGACGCGGCGGGCCTCCAGGCGACCGTGGGCAGGTTCAACGGCTTCTGCCGATCCGGCGTCGACCAGGACTTCGGCCGCGGGAACTCGGCGTACGACCGGTACTACGGCGATCCGCTGGTACGCCCCAACCCCAACCTCGGGCCGATCGAGAAGGGACCCTTCACTGCGGTGAAGATCGTGCCCGGCGACCTCGGCACCAAGGGCGGCCTGCTGTCCGACGAGCATGCGCGTGTGCTGCGCGAGGACGGTTCGGTGATCGAGGGGCTCTACACCGCCGGCAACAACTCGGCCTCGGTGATGGGACGCACGTATCCCGGGCCCGGGTCGACCCTCGGCCCGGCGGCCGTCTTCGGGTACCTGGCGGGCCGTCACGCGGCGGCCGGCTGACAAACCCACCCGAGGCGTCCGCCGTCAGGACGCCTTCCGGATGCCCGGCAGGTAGCCGGCGTGGGCGAGTTCGCGGAAGCGGATCCGTGACACGCCGGCCACGCGCAGGAAGCCGCGCGGCCGTCCGTCGACCGCGTCGCGGTTGCGGATCCGTGTCGGGCTGGCATCGCGGGGGAGACGGGCCAACGCCGCCCGAGCGACGCTGCGCTGTTCGGGTGTGGGTGCCCGGCGGGCCTGTTCCTTCAGCGCGGCCCGGCGGGCGGCGTACCGGGCCACCGTGCGCCGACGCCGTTCGTTCGCGACGATCTTGGACGTCTTGGCCATGTCAGCGCGACTCGGTGAAGTCGAGGTGCCGGCGCACCACAGGGTCGTACTTCCGCAGGACGAGCCGCTCGGGGCTGTTGCGGCGGTTCTTCCTCGTGACATAGGTGTAGCCGGTGCCGGCGCTGGAGCGCAGCTTGATCACCGGGCGCAGGTCCTTGCTCTTCGCGGCCATTACAGTCGCACCCCCGTCCGGCGCAGGTCGGCGACGACCGCGTCGATGCCGCGCCGGTCGATCGTTCTGATGCCCCGTGTGCTGAGCGTCAGGGTGACGTGGCGGCCGAGGCTGGGAACCCAATAGCGCTTGCGCTGCACGTTGACGTCGAACCGGCGACGGGTGCGCCGATGCGAGTGCGAGACATTGTTACCGAAGCCGGGACGGCTGCCGGTCACCTGGCATGTGCGGGCCACGATCCTCCTCATGTATATTGAGAGTCATTATCAATAACGATAGCAGGTGACATGAAGAGGAACATCCACCCCGAGTACCGCCAGGTGGTCTTCCGCGACCGCTCGGCGGGGCTGGTCTTCCGGACCGGCTCCACACTCGACTCCGCCGTGACGATCGAGTTCGAAGGCGCCACGTACCCGCTGATCGACGTGGACATCTCCAGCGCGTCCCACCCGTTCTGGAGCGGGCGCGAACGGATCGTCGACACCGAGGGACGCGTGGAGCGCTACAACCGCCGCTACGGCACGACGAGAGAAGGCAAGCGATGAAGGTACGGAACTCCCTGCGGGCCCTGAAACGACAGCCCGGCGCGCAGATCGTCCGCCGGAGGGGACGGGTGTACGTCATCAACAAGCGCAACCCCCGCATGAAGGCGAGGCAGGGATGAAGGAGCCCGGAGCGGGCCGGGAGGACCCGCGAGTGCCGGTCGTCCTCGTCAGCGGCGTCGCCGCGGAGCCGATGGCCGCCGTCACCGTCGGGATGCAGTGGGACCTGCCCTCGGCGGTCGTCGTGCGTCATGAGATCCACCCGGAGCAGGAGTCGCTCGTCCGCACGATCTCGGACGCCGGCGGGCTGCGCGAGCGGGTCGAGATCGGCGTCGCGCACGCCTGCGTGGACTGCTCGATCCGCGAGGACATCGTGCCCACCCTGGAGCGACTCGCCGCGACCGGGCGATGGGGAGCGATCGTCGCCCACCTTCCGGTGACCGCCGAGGCGACCCAGGTGTGCCGGGTGCTCGGCCGCGATCCGCAGGCGGCGCCCCACGCGCGGATCGCAGCCGTGCTCGTCGCGCTGGACGGGGAGACGGTCCGTGAGGACCTGCTGGGTGAGGATCTTCTCGTCGAGCGCGGGCTCCCCGTCCGGATGGACGACGGGCGCGGTGTGGGCGAGACCACGTCGGCGATGGTCGAGTACGCCGACCTCGTCATCGCAGAGGGGCTCGGCACGGAGGACCGGGAACTGATCGAGGTGATCGCCCGCCCGGACACGCGCGTCGTGGACACGATCACGGCTGTCGCGGCGCGCGACCTGCTCGACCTCCATCACCACGAGCACAGCGAGGACTGGGTCCAGGTGGTCCGGCGCGGCCCTCTTCCGGCGCCCTCGGGCGAGGCCGCGTGGGTGCTCGACTTCTCGTCCGATCGTCCCTTCCACCCCGATCGCCTGCAGGAGCGGATCGCGACGCTCGGCCGCGGGCCGCGGCGCTCCCGTGGATGCTTCTGGCTGCCCAGCCGCCCCGACCAGATCTGCCAGTGGGACGGAGCCGGGGGCATGGTCAGCATCGGGCCCGGCGAGGACTGGGACGGCACCGGCCCGCTGACCCGGATCGTCGTGATCGGCATGGACGACGGTCGCGACGAGCTCACCGCGGCGTTCCGCTCCTGCCTGCTGACCGACGACGAGCTCGCCGAGCGCGGACCTTACTGGGAGGTCTGCGCGGACGGACTGGAGCCGTGGCTCGGGCCCGTCCGCGACCTGATGAGAGGACGGCCGTGATGGCGGTTCCGAAGCGGCGGACATCGCGCAGCAACACGCGGCATCGCCGGTCGAACTGGAAGGCGACGCCCACCGACCTGGTGCCGATCCGCGTCCAGGGCGTCGTCCATCTCGTTCCGCGCCGGCTGGTGCGAGCCATCCGCAGCGGACTGATCGACCCGCCCTGACGCAGGTCGGCGCGGCGTCGCCCGGAACTCCTCAGCCCCGTGCGAGGTCCAGCAGCGCGGCGGTGTCGACGTGGTCTGTCAGGGCGTCGGCAAGCGAGTCCAGCATCCGCTCGCGCCTCGCGGCGAACCCCGGCTGTCCGGGGACCGGCTCCCAGGACGACCCGACGCTCGCCGCCACCTCCGTCAGCCAGGCTCGCCGGAAGTCGTCGTTCTCGAACGCGCCGTGCCAGATCGTGCCCCACGTGGCTCCCTGGCGCACCCCGTCGAGGAAGGGCTCCCCGCCGGTGGCCTCGACGACCCCGTGATGGATCTCGTAGCCGGCCACGGGCAGGCCGCGCCACGTGCCCGAGGGTCTGCCGAGCACCTTCTGCGGCCCGAAACGGACCCGGGCCGGGAGCAGACCGAGCCCCGGCTCGGTGCCGCGGGAGGACTCGATCGGATCGTCGATCGCGTCGGTGAGCATCTGGTACCCGCCGCAGATGCCCAGGATGGGCCTGCCCGCCCGCGCCCGGGCCGCGAGGGCGTCGGCGAGGCCGAGCCGGCGCAGCCACTCCAGGTCGGCGAGCGTGCTGCGGCTGCCCGGCAGCACCACGAGGTCGGCGCTCTCGACGTCACCCGGGCTCGCCGTGGCGAACACGTCCAGCCCCGGCTCGGCGGCAAGCGCGTCCAGGTCGGTGGCGTTGGAGATCCGGGGGAACCGGATCGCCGCCACACGCAGGGTCCCGGCGCGCCCGGGCAGCCGTGGCCACGTCGCGAACGCGAGGGCGTCCTCGCTGTCCAGCCAGACCCGGTCGAGCCAGGGCATCACCCCGAAGCAGCGCAGGCCGGTGCGCGCCGTGAGCTCGGTCAGCCCCGGCTCCAGGACGGCCTGGTCGCCGCGGAACTTGTTGATCAGGTACCCCGCGAGAGTTGCGCGGTCCGCCTCGTCGACGATGGCCCAGTGCCCGAAGACGGACGCCAGCACCCCGCCTCGGTCGATGTCGCCGACGAGCACGACCGGCAGTCCGAAGCGCCTGGCCAGCCCGAAGTTCACGTAGTCCCCGGCACGCAGGTTGATCTCGGCCGGGGAGCCGGCGCCCTCGACCACGATCACCTCGTGACGTTCGCTCAGCTCGTGGTACGCGGCGAAGGCGGCCTCGGCGAGGGCCGTGCGCCCGCCGACGTACTCCCCGGCCTCCAGCGTGCCGCCCGGCCGGCCGCGCAGCACGATGAATGCGCGTCGGTCGGTGCCCGGCTTGAGCAGCACCGGGTTCAGCAGCGAGGACGGCTCGACCCCGGCCGCGACCGCCTGCAGGTACTGCGCGCGGCCGATCTCGGAGCCGTCGGGACAGACCATCGAGTTGTTGCTCATGTTCTGCGCCTTGAACGGCGCCACGTCGACGCCCTGCCGCGCCCACGCCCGGCACAGTCCCGCGACGATCAGCGACTTGCCGGCGTCGGAGGACGTGCCCGCCACGAGGATTCCTGCCACGCTCGGCATCCTCTCAAACCCGTAGCGTGGAGGGTTGATGTTGGACTACCAACATCAACCCTCCACGCTGGCCGGTACGGGCCTGGTCACCGACCACGCCGTCACCGTGCGCAACGGCTTGAACCCGACGAAGCGGCCGATCGGTTCGGCGGCCTCCACCCCGATCCGGCTGAGCTCGCCGCCCCATTCCCGGTACGCGCCGAGCAGGATCGCGTCGGAGTCGGCGGTGACGCTGTGGCACGCGAGACGCCCGCCGGCGGGGAGGGCGGACCAGCAGCGCCCGAGCAGGTCCGCCGTCAGCCCCCCGCCGACGAAGATCGCGTCGGCCGGAGGGAGCGTGTCGATGGCGGCGGGGACGTCCGCGACGACGACGTCGAGCCGGTCCGCGACGCCGAGATTCGCGGCGTTGAGCGCGATGCGCTCAGCCCGTCCAGGGTTGCGCTCCACCGCGACGGCACGGTTGGCGGCGTGCAGCCGGCACCATTCGATGCCGATCGAGCCGGTGCCGGCACCGAGGTCCCAGAGCCGCTCGCCGGCCGCCGGGGCGAGCATCGCGAGGGCGTAGGCCCGCATCACGCGCTTGGTGAGCAGGCCGTCGGTCACGAAGACGTCGTCCGGCAGCCCGGCGCTGAGGGGATCGCTGGCGGGGACGTCCATGCCGAGTACCTTAGCCACGCGGGGCTGGACCCGTCCGGTTCCCGTCAGCCCGAAAGGACCGTCCCATGCCAGAGCCGACAACGCCCGCCGACCCCGCCGGCACGACATCCGTCCGGCAGGAGCGGCTCCGTCCGGCGCTGATCGTGAACACCGGGGACGGCAAGGGAAAGACCACCGCCGCCATGGGGCTCGCGCTGCGTGCCTGGCGGCAGGGATGGCCGATCGTCGTGTACCAGTTCGTCAAGTCCGCCCAGTGGCCGACGGGGGAAAGGACCGCGCTGGAGGCGCTCGGCGCCGAGCACGAACGCACCGGTCAGGGCGCCCCGGTCGAGTGGCACGCGATCGGGGCGGGGCGTCGGCGCACGCACCGTCCGGGGGCGACGGACGCCCAGGCGGACGCGGCCCGGGCGGCGTGGGCGAGCGTGCGGGAGCGACTGGCCGCCGAGCGTCACCGGCTCTATGTGCTCGACGAGTTCACCTATCCGTTGAACTGGGGGTGGCTCGACCTGGGCGAGGTCGTGGCGACGCTCCGGGACCGGCCGGGGTGCCAGCACATCGTGATCACCGGACGCGCCGCTCCGGCCGAACTGCTCGGCATCGCGACCACGGTCACCGAGATGGGCAAGGTCAAGCATCCCTTCGACACGGGCCAGCGTGGACAGGCGGGGATCGAATGGTGAGCCTGCCGCGGCTCGTGGTGGCCGCCGCCGCGTCCTCCGCGGGCAAGACCACGATCGCCACCGGCCTGATGGGCGCCTTGCGGGACGCCGGGCATGAGGTCGCCGGGTTCAAGACCGGCCCCGACTTCATCGACCCGGGCTACCACGCCCTGGCCACCGGCCGGCCCGGCCGCAACCTGGACGCCGTCCTCACCGGAGAGGACCTTGTTCCCCGTCTGCTGGTGCACGGGGCGACCTTCCCGGCCCGCGCGGACCTGGCCGTCGTCGAGGGCGCGATGGGGCTGTTCGACGGACAGCTCGGCGGGGAGGGCGCGGGGTCGACGGCCCACGTCGCGCGCCTGATCGACGCGCCGATCGTCCTGGTGGTCGATGCCGCCGGCTCGTCGCGCACCGCCGCCGCGAGCGCCCTGGGCCTGCGCGCCTTCGACCCTTCCGTGCGCATCTCGGCGGTCGTCGTGAACCGGGTCGGCAGTCCGCGGCATGCCGCCGAGGTGGCCGGGGTCTTCGAACGTGCCGGGGTGCCGGTGCTGGGCATGGTGCCGCGCAGCCGGTCCATCGTCGCTCCGTCGCGCCATCTCGGGCTGGTGCCGGCCGCCGAACGGCGGGAGTCCGCCGCGACGATCGAGGCGCTCGCCGCCCACGTCGCCGAGCATGTCGACCTCGGGGCCGTGGTGGACGTCGCGACGTCCGCCCCGGATCTGGACGTGGTCGCGTGGGACCCGGCCGCCATGGTCGCCCCCGTCGCGGGACGTCCGCTGGTCGCGGTGCTGGCCGGTCGCGCGTTCACCTTCCGGTACGCCGAGACCACCGAACTGCTCGCCGCCGCGGGGTGCTCGGTGATCGAGGTGGACCCGCTGCGCGACACGGAACTGCCCGCCGGGCTCTGCGGCCTGTACATCGGGGGCGGCTTCCCCGAGCTCCACGCCGTCGAGCTGAGCGGCAACGTGGCGCTGCGTGCCGCGATCGGCGAGGCGATCCGCGCCGGGCTGCCCGTCGTCGCGGAGTGCGCCGGTCAGCTCTATCTGGGGTCGCACCTCGACGGTCACCCGATGGTCGGCGCGATCGGCGCGTCGGCGCGCATGACGCCGCGCCTCACGCTGGGCTACCGCCGGGCGATCGCGCCGGCGGAGACTCTCCTGGCGGCGCGGGGCGCCGAGGTCGTCGGGCACGAGTTCCACCGCACCCTGACCGAGCCCGCGCACGGGACACCGGCCGCGTGGTCCTGGCAGGGACGGGCCGACGGCTTCTCGGCGGATCCGTCCGGGTCCGGCCGGCCGAGCCTGCACGCGTCCTACCTGCACCTGCACTGGGCCGGCGTGCCGTCCTGTGCGCAGCGGTTCGCCGACGCGGCCGCGGCGTTCGCCTCCCGCTCGCGCGGCGCGGACGCCGCCGGGGCGGGTGCGAGGCACGCCGTCCGTGAGCACACCGGGCAGCGGTCCGACGGCATCGACCTGCATCACCACGGCGATCACGACCTGCGGCCGGGGCTCGTCGACCTCGCCGTCAACGTGCGGCTCCCCGGCCCTCCCGAATGGCTGGCGGCCGAGATCGAGCAGACGATCCCCGCTCTCGGCTCCTACCCGGACTCCGGCGCCGCGCGGGAGGCGATCGCCGCTGCTCACGGTGTCCCTGCGGACATGGTGCTGCCGACCGCCGGCGGCGCCGAGGCGTTCTCGCTGATCGCGCGCACGCTGACGGCGGACCATCCGCTCGTGGTGCACCCGCAGTTCACCGAGCCGGAGGCATCGCTGCGGGCCGCCGGGCACGCCGTCCAGCGGTGGCTCCTCCCGGTGGCGGCGGGCGCGCCGGTGCCGAGCCTTGCCGGCATGCCGTCCTGGGCGGACGCCCTGTTCGTGGGGAACCCGACGAACCCGACCGGCTGGCTGCACCGGCGCGACGACCTCCTGACCGCGGGGCACGGGCGGGTACTGGTCGTCGACGAGGCGTTCATGGACGCGACCGATGAGCGCGAATCGCTCATCGCGCCGTCGATGCCCGGCCGGCTGGTGCTGCGGTCGCTGTCCAAGACCTGGGGCCTGGCCGGGCTGCGGGTCGGCTACGCCGTGGGCGACCCCCGGTGGGTCGCGCGGCTGGAACAGGCCCAGCCGACGTGGCCTGTCTCGGCCCCGGCGGTGGCCGCGATGATCGCCACGAGCAGCCCGGAGGCGCGTGCCGAGGCGGCCGCCCGCTATCGCGAGGTGGACCGGCAGCGGGCGTACCTCGTCTCGGCACTGGGCGCCGCCGGCTTCGGCAGCGTGTCCGGCGGTGCGCCGTTCGTCCTGGTCGACACATCTCCGCTGGGGCCGGGGTCGGTCCGCGAGGATCTCGCCGCAGCCGGTTTCGCGGTCCGGCGCGGCGAGTCGTTCCCCGGGCTCGGGCCGACCTGGATCCGCGTGAAGGTGCCCGAACCTGTCGTGACGGACGCCTTCGTGGCGGCGCTGGCCGCGGTTCCGCGCACGACCTGACCGACTCTTCGCGGCAGGTCCCCGGAGTCGTGGCGAAAGGGACTCCGGGACGTCCTGGGCGGATCGACCACAAGGCCCGGAGGTCCTCGTGGGCAGGCAGCGCGTTGCCGAAGTCCCCGGTGGGCATCCTGAACGCGGCGCGTGTCGGTGTGCGGTTTTCTGTACCGAATGCGGCCGGTCGGGGCGGTCCCACCGCCCGGATGCGGTGTTTTGTCCCTCATGCGCCCGCCGGGCGCCGTCAGTGGGTACAGAACTCCGCGGTCGGGGCTCGCTCCGGCCGGGAGCGCCCGCGTGAGGTACACAACTCCGCAATCCGGCCCGCCGACCACCCTGGCAGACGTCGTCCGGCACGGCACTAGCATGAGCGACGAGCCAGAAACGCGATCCGGGAGCTGCGACGTGACCACAGCCGACACGACTGCCCGCTCGTTGTCCGCCGCAGGCGAGCCATGAGCCGGGAGCTGGTGCTCATCGGGATCGGCGCGGGCGATCCCGACTGGATCACGTTGGAGGCCGTGCGCGCGATCGAAGAGATCGACGTCCAGTTCGTCGTGCTGAAGGAGGACGAACTCGACGACCTCGTCGCGGCCCGGCGCGCCGTGATCGAGCGCCATCGCACCACTCCGCTGCGCACGGTGGAACTGCGAGACCCGCCACGTCCCTGGCGCACCGCGGCGGACTACAACGCGGCCGTCGCGCAGTGGCGTTCGCAGCGGCGTGCGCAGTGGGGAGCGGCCGTGGACGCCGAGCTCGCCGACGGCCGGACCGGCGGGTTCCTGGTCTGGGGCGACCCGAGCCTCTACGAGAGCACCTTGGCGATCGCCCAGGATCTGGTCGCGGCCGGCGCCGGCGGCGACGCGCCGCTGAGCCTGCGCGTGCTTCCCGGTGTGAGCAGCGCCCTCGCGCTGGCCGCCCGGCATCGCATTCCGCTGAACCGGCAGGGCAGAGCGGTGCAGATCAGCCCCGCCCGGCTCGTCCGGGACGGAATGCCGGCCGACGTCGATGACGTCGTGGTCATGCTCGACGGGCGCCAGACCTTCGCGGCCATCGACCCGGCCGGGCTCGACGTCTACTGGGGTGCCTACCTCGGCACTGCGGACGAGATCCTCATCGCCGGGCCGCTGGCCGAGGTCCGGGACACGATCCTCGCCGCCAGAGCCGAGGCGGCCACCCGCAAGGGCTGGGTCTTCGACACCTACCTGCTTCGTCGCCGATCGCCCTAGCCCGATGACCGGGAAGGCACCCGAGGCGGTGCTCCGACCGGTCGTGCACGCACCTCCCGCCGGCCCGTCGGCCGCGTCGCTCAGCGACCGCCTGTCGCGTCCACCTCGAAGGACGCGTGGCCGGACGTGGCGGACGTCGACCAGGTGGGGCCGGCGTCCGTGACCACCCGCCGGCCGGGCCACGCGGGGCGCCTCCGAGGTCGCCGCGGTGCGCCCGGCTGCCGGTAGGCTCCTGCCGTGAGCCGTTATTTCACGGGTACATCGACCATCGAGCGCGACGCCGTCGCGTTCGCGCTCGCGCCGGCGTTGACGCCGGACGGGGTGGTCGCGGCACCGAGCTTCTTCCACGGATTCGCGACGCAGCCCCAGGTGCTGGCCCGTGGGCTGGTGACCCTGGCGGACATCACCGCCACCCGCTACTTCCAATACGTTCCCAGTGAGTTGCGCGACCCGGTGCTGACCGCCCAGGGGGACAGGCTCCGCGCGGAGTGCTTCTCCGCCTGCAACAGCGTGTACGCCCGGCTCGACCTGCTGCCGGACGCCTTCGACGGCGGGGAGATCCGCCATGGCACCACCAACGTCGACATCTCCGCCGCCACCCGGGCGATGCTCAGCTCCGTCGCCAGGAACGAGTTGCTTCACCTCGATGTGGGCATCGAGGGAGTGACGGCCTCGACGCCGACGGCCAGCGCCACCGAGCGGCCGGTCGAGATGCCCGACCGGTGGGTGCGCGCCCTCGGGAATGCCGCGGAGCTGCATCACGGGCTCAGCGAGGGATTCACCGTCGGTGCGCCGGGGGCCAAGGCCTTCATCGCCGGCCTGCCGCCAGCCACGTCGAAGGCCGTGACCGGGTGGCTCGTCCCGACTCGTGCCGGTGTCAGGTTCGCCAACCGACCGGCGACCGGTGCCGTCGCGATCAGCGGCGTGCACCGGCTCAGCGCGCTCAAACGCCTGCTCGTGCACGTCACCGGGCTGACGGTGCGCGGTCCCGGCGGGGGCGCAGCGGGGCCGGTGCTCGTCACCGTTCACCTGCCCGCGGCCCGGCTCACCCTGGGGCTCACCGAGGAGTCGTGGCGTGGCTACTCCGGCGAGGGAGCGCTGCTCTCCGCGCTCGCGTCCGCGGAGGTGCTCGACGATGCCGACCTCCTCTCGGCGCTGCTGGCGTTCGAGCCTGTCATCGACGTGTCACGCCTGGCGTCCGGGGCCGACCTCAGCCCCGGACGCGTCCGTGGCGGGCTGGCGGTGCTGGCCACCTCCGGACGGGTCGGCTGGGACGCCCACGACGGGGCCTGGTTCCACCGCGAACTCCCCGACGACCCGGACCGCGTCGACAAGGACAACCCGCGGCTCGTCGCGGCCCGCCGGCTGGCGGACGCCGGGGCGGTGCGCGCCGACGGCACCCGGTGGGTCGTCCGCTCCTCCGGTACCGACTACACCGTCGAGTTCGCCCCCGACCGCACCCCTCGCTGCACCTGCACCTGGTACTTGCGCCACCAGTCCCGCCGCGGGGCCTGCAAACACGCGCTGGCCGTCCAACTCTTCACCCAGGAGCCCGTATGAGACGACACCCGCATCTGGCCGACGCCGTCGAGGTCTTCCGTGATCTCGGCTGGGAGGGGGCCACCCTGGCCGACGCGGCACGGCTGAGCACGGGGACGGCCGAGCAGCGCAAACGGGCCAAGCAGGGTCTGGCCACCGGCGACTGGGGCGAGTGGGGTCGGCTCAGCGGGAGCTCGTACGGGTGGATCCCGGCCATCGACGTGGACCGGGATCTGCTGGGGGCGTTCGCGGTGCGGGTCGGCGTCGACGCGCGCCGCGCGGCGACCGTCATGCCGGTGGGGGACGGCGCGCTCGAGGTGCTGGTCGAGAGGGGCCCGGAGTTCGCGCGTCGCTTCATCGCCGCAGCCAGTCGTTCCCGGACCCGGCTGTGGGAGCACTCCGCGACGGTCTACGGATCGCTGACCGTCCGGCTGGTGCTGCATCACGGGCTGGAGGTTCCGGACAACATCGAATACCTCAAGGACTGGGCCGCCTTCGCCGTCGCCCAGCTCACGGGGGATGCCGCCGAGCTTCCGGGGCGTGACGCGACGATGCCTGCCGCGGAACCGGCCCGCGAGCGGTTCGTCGAGCACATCGACCTGGCCGTCTCGTCCGGTCTGCCCAGCACGGGGCCGTTGGGACGCATCGTCCCGGCGGCTGTCGCGCAGGGCTGGCTCGACCCCGGCCACGCCGCCGAGCTGGCTCTGTCGGGGATGGACGCCGCGCAGCGGCCGGGAGACCGGAAGCGCTGGGCCGAGGTCCTCGTCGACGAACTGGCTGTCGATCCGCAGTTCCTCGTGGCGCGCAGCGACGCGCTGATCCCCGCGCTGGCGACGGGCGAGGCCCCGCTGGTCGAACGATTCGGACCCCCGCTGATCGCGGGCGTCGGCGACGATCAGCTCGGCGACATCGCCGTGGTCAGTCTCATGGTCGGCACACGCAAAGGGCAGCGCACCGTCCTCAAGGCGCTGGCCGCGCGGACGGCTCCCAGCGCCGAGACGGTGGCATCGGTGGCGCCCAGGCTCGACGAGCTCGCGGCGGAGAAGGACCGGGCGGTCTCGCGGGCGGCCGCGGCGCTGCTCAGGAGCTGGGGGGTTGCGGAGTCGGGCCGGCCGGTTGGCGTCGAGCAGACCACGCGCGGACTGTGGCAGCCCACGCCGGCGTTGTGGCAGGTCCCCGACTTCGAGGTCGGTGAAGGCACACCGCAGCGGCTCACGGACCTGGCCGCCGAGCTGACGGCGGCCAAGACCTACGCGCTGACCCTGACGACGGAGCGCTTCTTCGCCTGCGCGAACGCAGTGGCCTACGACGATGCGGAGGCCGCGCGCGCGGCGTTGCGCGGGATCGGCAGCGGGTGGCGCAGCGGTCTCATGGCGGCCGCGTCGTGGGTCAAGAAGGAGCGGCCGGAGGCCTATCTCGATCCGCCTCCCTCCGAGGACGACGACTGGGCGGCCTGGGGGTTCGACCTCAGCGTGAGGACCTACCGGCGCCGTGCCGGGACGGTGGCCGACCCGATGAGCGCGCGCGAGACGTCGATCATGCTCCGGCTCGGGGAGGTGCCCTGCCTCCTGTCGACCCCCTCGACCGTGTCGATGCAGGTACGTCTCGGCGATCTGGTCGAGAGACTGCGCCGCTACGTCGAGGTCGGGGCCCGCGCGAGCGAGGCCGACCTGCTGCTGGCGTTGCTGCGGCTGGATCCGGGCGAGAACGGCGAGCGCGTCGACGTCGACGCTCTGGCGGTGCCTGTGCTCCGGCAGCACGGGGTCCTGATGCCGCGCCGCGCCGGAGAGGTGCTGCAGGGGTATCTGCTGTCCCCCCTCGTGGAGCCGGAGGAGACCGGTGAAGGCCGGAACGGGCCGCCGATCGGGCTTCCGGATTCGTTGCGCGACTTCCCGCAGCGCGAGATCGGCGATCGCTACGCCGGCCCGTCGATGATGGTGGTGCCCACGTGGGGCGACGCTGCCCTCACGGGGCTCAGGTGGTCGGTCGAAGGGACGCTCGAACAGGGCGTCCTCGTCCGGCAGGCGGCGCGGCGCGCTGCTCCGCTGCCGCCCGGAGGAGCGATGAACCTGCTGGCCGTGCAGCGTCCGGGCTGCAGCCACGACGCCGTCCTGGGGGTGCAGGAGGCGTGGCGACGCGGGTTGCTGATCCCCGGCGTCGCCGACGTCGGACTGCTCGACTGGGACCGCGGCGAGCCTCGCAACGTCGCCGCGCTCGTCAGCGGGCTGCGGGCGGTCGCCGAGGACGGCGTGCTGTCGGTGGTGTGGCCGATCCTCGACGACCTGCTGGTGGCGGCGCTGCGACAGCGGCGGATGATGACCGGCGCGTCGGAGGTGGTCAGCGCCGTCCAGGACCTGTTGCCGGAGGTCACGAGCGCTGTGACCGCGGGCCTGGCGCCCCGGACGGCGCTCGACCTGCCGGGGCTGCGTGGCCTGGCGCTGCGTGCCGGCTCCTCGGCGGCCGTGCGCCTCGCCGGGGAGGTGGTCGCGCTGCTGCCGGAGCCGCGCGTCCAGGTGACGGAGCCGCCCGCCCCGCCCGAACGCGAGCTGCCTCCGTTCGAGACGGCCTGGCCCACCGGCGCGGGCACCGCACCGGGCAATCCCGACGGCATCACCGCGGAGATCGGCTGGCTGAACCCGAAGGCTCCCAGGAGGCTGATCCGGATCGATCTCACGGTGCCCGGCTACGAGCAGAGGTTCCGGGTCCTCAAACGCGGGTGGTTCTACGACCTGACCTCCGAGGGACAGCTCAGCGCCATCCCCTTCAGCCCGGGCGAGGATCCCGACGAGGCCGTGCGCGTGCGGTCGTGGCTGCACTGGGACGATGCCTCGCGCACGGTGGTGGTTCACGAGCACCGAGACTGGCGGCGGGGTCTCGACGGACCTCTGGAGGGGCCGCCGCCGCCCGTCTTCGATGCCCAGATGCTGGCGGTCCTGGCGGTCTCCACGCAGGACCGTGCGCAGCACCACGGGCGGTCCACGCTGCCGTGGCTGGCCGGACAGCCACGGGTCGGCTCCCGCACTGTGAGCGCCGCGATGACGTCCCTGCTGGGCAACGACGCGTTCGACCCGGGCAGGCTGATGCCGATCCTCGCGGACAGTGTCTCGACGCTGCCCGTCCTGTGGCCGGTGCTGGCCGAATCGATCCGCTTCGCGGCCGGCCAGGAACGGGTGCCGCGATGGCTCAACCGAGTCCTCGAGGTCGCCCTCGAGTACGCGCCCATCCTGGCCGAGGCGTCTCGCCGTGGTCTGCTGCCCGAGCCGAGGTGGCCCGGCCTCGCCGAGATCGCGGCGCGACGGGGCAATGCGGTGGTGCTGCAGCGAGCTCGCGCACTCGGTCAGCAGCTCGTCGCGTGACCGGTGCCCGCTGGCACGACTGACTGTCCTCTCGCGGGGAACGGCTTCTCCGTCGGGGACGTGACCGGTCTTCGCGCGACGAGGACGCCGCTCCGCCGGCCGAGGATCAGCGGGCGGCGACCCAGGCGTGAGCCTCCGCGACGGTCGCGACCACCGGGACGCCCGGGGGGACGGGCGGTCGGCGCACGACGACGACCGGCACGGCGAGGCGCGCGGCCGCGTCCAGCTTCGCGGCGGTGCTGACGCCACCGGAGTCCTTGGTGACGAGGACGTCGATGCGGCGGCCGCCCAGCAGTGCCACCTCGTCGGCGAGCTCGAACGGCCCGCGGGCGCGGAGGACCTCCCAGGCGGCGGGCACCGGATCGGCGGGAGGATCCACGACTCGGACCAGGACGTACCGGTCGGTCCAGGCGCCGAACTCGGCCACGCCCTGTCGGCCGATGCTCAAGAACACCCGTCGCCCGAGGGACTCGGCCACGACGCGCGCGGCGGCGAGCGAGTCGACCCAATGCCATCCGGCGGCGTCGGGACGATCGCCCCAGCTCGGGCGCGACAGCCGCAGCAGCGGCACCTCCGCCGCGGTGCACGCCGTGGCCGCATTCGCGGTGATTCGCGCCGCGAACGGGTGGGTGGCGTCGATCACGGCGGTCACCGCTCGGGAGCGGAGGTAGGACATCATTCCCGGGGCGCCTCCGAAACCGCCGATGCGGACGTCCCCCGGTGGCGTCCGGACCTGCTCGACGTCCCCGGCCAGGGACGTGACCAGGGGGATCCCGTCGGCCACGAGGAGCCCGGCGAGGCGCCGGGCCTCGGCGGTGCCGCCCAGCAGCAGGACGGTCATCGGCCGGTCCCTCCGTGCACCAAGTGACCGACTTCTCGCCGGAAGAGCCCTCCCCGTCGGGGAAGTGACCAACCTTCGCGCAGCAGCGCCAGAGCCGCGCACGTCGCCACCGAACCGGCGGAGACGATCACCGCCAGGGCGTCGGCCCGTCGCAGGTCGCCCGGCCGCGGCCGACGACCGAAGCCGAGCTCGCCCCGGTCCTCCTCGACGCCGTCGTAGACGTTCCGGCCGCCGAGCCGCACGCCGAGCGCGCCGGCGAACGCCGCCTCCACCACGCCGCCGTTCGGGCTCGGGTGCCGCCCGGACTGCTCGCGGACGGCGCGTATCGCGTCGGCCGCCGAACCGCCGACGAGCGGCGCGGCGGCGATCGTCAGGCCGGCCGCGAGCCGGGCAGGAACCCAGTTCGCCAGGTCGTCGAGCCTCGCCGCGGCCCAGCCGAAGGCGCGATAGCGCTCGTTGCGATACCCGACCATCGCGTCGAGCGTGTTCACCGCACGGTAGGCGAGGAGGCCGGGGACGCCCGCCACCGCGCCCCAGAACAGCGGCGCGACCACGGCGTCCGAGGTGTTCTCGGCGACCGACTCCAGCGTGGCCCGGGCGATGCCCGCCGCGTCCAGCGTCTCGGGATCGCGGCTCACGAGGTTGCGCACGCGCCGACGTGCCGCGGGCAGGTCGGCCGCGGACAGCGCGGCGGCGATGCCCTCGGACTCCCGCGTCAGCGAACGTCCGCCCAGGACGGCCCAGGTGGAGACCCCGGTGGCCAGCAGGCCGAGCAGCGGACGATCGCGGACGACGCGCCGCACCGACCATCCGAGGCCGAGCGTCCCGCCCACGAGCATCGCCTCGAACAGCACCCCGTGGGCGCGATCATCGCTGTACAGACGCCGTTCCAGCGCTGCGGCGACCCGCCCGAACCCGGCCACCGGATGCCCGCGCCGGGGGTCTCCGAACACCTGGTCGGCGACCCAGCCGAGGACCAGACCTGCCGCGAGGACACCGTCGTTGCGTCGCACCGTCCAACTCCCGCTCGTGGTAACCCGATGCGCGAGAGTGTGCCAGACTGGTCCCGCAGCGATGTGCTGAGGAACTCCGGTGAACCCGAGGTCGGGTGAGTCCGGGGCGGTCCCGCCACTGTGACCGGAGCGATCCGGGAGCCAGGAACTCGCCGTGCTGCAGAGCAATGCATCGGGCGTGGACACCTGAGGAGGCTCCCTGACATGGCTTTGCCTGCCGACTCCACGCCGACCCTCCTGGGGGTCGGCGTCGGCCCTGGTGACCCCGAGCTCGTGACGCTCAAGGCCGTCAGCGCCCTCCATTCGGCCGACGTCGTGCTCGTCCCGGCCACCGAGGCAAGCGGAACCGACCCCGGCCGGGCCGAGCAGATCGTGGCCACGGCCTGCCCGTCCGTGACCGGCCGCATCCGCAGGATCCCGTTCAGCATGGCGCAGCGCCGCGGAGTCGGAACCCGCCGCCGCAAGGCATGGGAGGCCTCCGCCCAGGCCGCGGAAGAGGCGTTCGCGGACGGCGCCCGGACCGTCGCGTTCGCAACGGTCGGCGACCCGAGCGTCTATTCGACGTTCTCCTACCTGGCCGCGCACGTGCAGGCCGCGGTCCCGGGCCTGACGGTCGAGGTCGTCCCGGGCATCACCGCCATGCAGGCGCTGGCGGCCGTGAGCCGCACGCCGCTGGTCGAGGGCCGCGAGACGCTGACCCTGGTGCCCGCCACCGCCGGGCTCGAGGCGGTCACCGCCGCGCTGGACCACTCCGACACGATCGTGGCGTACAAGGGGGGCCGGCAGTTGGCCGAACTGCTGGCGCTGCTACGAGCCCGGAAGCGCGACGGCGTCCTGGGAGTGGACGTCGGCCGTCCCGGGCAGTCGCTGACCCCGCTCTCGGCGGTCTCCACCGACGAGGCGCCCTACTTCTCGACGGTGCTCGTCCCGGCCGTCCGTTCCGAGACCGGGGGCCGGCTGTGAGCGGCGAGGTGGTGTTCGTAGGCGCCGGACCGGGCGCGGCCGACCTGATCACCCTGCGGGGCGCCCAGGTCATCGCATCGGCCGACATCGTGATCTGGGCATCGAGCCTCGTCGACGCGGCCATCGTCGCCGACACCAAGCCCGGCGCGCTGGTGATCGACTCGGCGACCGAGTCGCTGGAGGACATCACCCCCCTCTACCAGCGCGCCCACGACGAAGGGCTGCTGGTGGCCCGGGTGCACACCGGCGACCCGTCGATCTACGGGGCCACCGCCGAGCAGCGCCGGATCTGCGAGCGGATCGGCATCCCGCACCGCACCGTCCCCGGGGTGTCGGCGTTCTCGGCCGCCGCGGCCCGGGCGGATGCCGAGGTCACCGTCCCCGAGGTGTCGCAGACCCTGATCCTCACCCGGCTCGAAGGCGGGCGCACCCCGATGCCCGACCGGGAGACGGTGCGGGGGTTCGCGGCCCACGGGGTCACGATGGCGCTGTACCTGTCGGCGGCCCGGCACAAGGTCCTGCAGGACGAACTGCTCGCCGGCGGGTACGCCCCCGACACGCCGTGCATCGTGGGCTGCCGGGTGACGTGGCCCGACGAACTGCTGCTGCGCTGCCGGCTCGGCGAACTGTCGGCGACCATGAAGGCACACAAGCTGTGGAAGCACACCGTCGTCCTGGTCGGCCCGGCGCTGGCCGAGGAGACGACGACGCGCAGCCACCTGTACCACCCGGGCTTCCCGCACGGCTACCGCCCCTCGGACGGCACGCCCCTCGTCACGCGGGAGGCGCCGTGATCACCGTGCACGGGCTGCTGGGGGTCCCCGGCGACGGGCTGCGCGCGGCCGTCTCGCACGCGGACCGGGTCGTGGCGGGCAGCCGCCAGCTCGACGCGCTGGACGTCCCGGCGGCCCGCCGGATCCGGCTGGGCGCCCCGCGACTCGCGGCCGAACTGGTCGCCGACCTGCCGCCCGAGGCGGACGTGGTGGTCATCGCCAGCGGCGACCCGCTGTTCTTCGGGGTCGTGCGTGCCCTGCGGCTCCACGGTCTGCGCCCCCGCGTGATCCCCGCGCCGTCGTCGATCGCGACGGCGTTCGCCGCGGTCGGCCTGCCCTGGGACGACGCCGTCGTCGTGAGCGCGCACGGGCGTCCGCTGGCGACGGCCGCGAATCTCGCCCGCGCGCACCCGAAGGTCGCCGTCCTCACGTCGGCCGACAACGGGCTGCGGGAGCTGGCCGCGGCCCTCGCCGGCCAGGACCGCTGGTATGTCCTGGCCGAACGCCTGGGCGAGCCGGAGGAGCGTGTCCGCGTCCTGGACGGCACGGCCGCCGCGACGACGGAGCCGAGCGAGCCGAATGTCGTTCTCGTCCTCGCCGCGCGGCCCGACGAGCCCGATGCGGCCTGGGCAGGCGTGATCGCCGGACCGGATCGTGCTCCCCGCCCGCAGGTCTCGGCCGCGGCGGCCGTCGCGTTCGCCCGGCTGCTGCCCGAGCCCGGTGAGCTGGTGTGGGCCACGGGCGAGCTCGGCGCCGACGTCGCCGCGCTCGCCGCCTGGGCCGGTGCCGCGATCGATCGCGACGCCACGATCCCGCGACGTGCCGCGGCGCCCGTCGCCGACGTGGTCGTCGCCGGGACGGCGGACGTGCTGGACGGCGTGTCCCCCCGGGCGGCGGTTCTGACCGGCCGCGTCCCGGAGCCGCTGCCGGCCGGCTATCACTGGACCGGCGAGTCGGTGGCCGGTCTCCTTCTCACGACGGGAGTACGCGCATGATCGGGCAGGTGACCAGCGGCCCCGCGAGCCGCGCCCGCGCCGACCGGATCGACCAGATCCTCGGCGAGCCCACCCGCCGCTACGCCGACGGCGCGGTCGCCGGCCTGCCGGCCGCCTGGAGCGAATGCGACCTCATCATCAGCCATCTGGCGCTCGGGGCCACCACCCGGCTGATCGCGCCGCTGCTCGCGTCGAAGCACACCGATCCCGGCGTGGTCGTGATCGACGAGGCGGGCCGGTTCGTCGTCCCGCTCGTCGGGGGGCACGGCGGCGGCGCCAACGATCTCGCCCGGCGCCTCGCCGACCGGCTGGGTGCGACGGCCGTCATCACCACCGCGACGGACGCGCTGGGACTTCCCGCGCTGGACACCCTCGGCTGGCCGTGGTCGGGCGATGTCGCGTCCGTCACCCGCGCGATCCTGGACGGCCGGCCCGTCGGCGTCGTCCGTGCCCGCCGGTGGCCGCTGCCCCCGCTGCCGGAGAACGCGCAGGTCGTGGACGCCGGCCGGGAGCCGGTGGGAATGGTGGCCCGGGTGCTCGTCACCGACGAGGTGTCGCCTCCGGCGGACGGCCTGCCGACCGTGGTCCTCAACCCTCCGAGCCTGGTCGTCGGCATGGGCTGCAACCGCGGTACCTCCGTCGACGCCCTCCAGGAGTTGCTGACCTCCTCGCTGGCGGCGGCGGGTCTGGCGGCGGCGTCTGTGGCGGCCCTCGTCTCGGTCGATGCCAAGGCCGACGAGCCGGGCCTCGCCGGCCTGGCCGCGCGCCTGGGTGTGCCGTTCGTCACGTACCCGGCCGAGACACTCGCCGGGCAGGACGTGCCGAACCCCAGCGCGGCCCCGCAGGCCGCCGTCGGGACGCCGAGCGTCGCGGAGGCGTCCGTGCTCGCCCACGGAGCGGACCTCGTGGTGGAGAAGCGGCGTACCCCCGAGGCGACCTGCGCGATCGGGCGGCTGCCGGCCCGCGGGCGGCTGACCGTCGTCGGGCTGGGCCCCGGCTCCCGCGACCTGACCACGCCGCGCGCCCAGCAGGCGATCCGGGAGGCGTCCGTCGTGGTCGGGTACCGCCCGTACATCTCCCAGGTGAAGGACCTGCTGCGTCCGGGGACGCGCATCGCCAGCACACCGATGGGCAAGGAGGAGGAGCGGACGGCCACCGCGATCGAGTTCGCGCGCGCCGGCAATGTCGTCGCCCTCATCTCCTCGGGCGACCCGGCGATCTACGCGATGGCCTCGCCCACCCTGGAGCAGGGCACCGAAGGGATCGACGTCGAGGTGGTCCCGGGAGTGACGGCGAGCCTTGCCGCGTCGGCGATCCTGGGCGCGCCGCTCGGGCACGATCACGCCACCATCTCGTTGTCCGACCTGCACACCGACTGGGACACCATCCTGCGGCGCGTGCGGGCCGCCGCCGAGGCCGACCTGGTCACGGTGCTCTACAACCCGCGCAGCCGGACGCGGCTGCACCACCTGCCGGACGCCATGGCCCTCCTGGCCGCGCACCGGCCGCCGGCCACCCCGGTGGCCGTGGTCGAGGAGGCCTATCGGCCCGGCCAGCGGGTCACGCTGTCGACCATCGCCGAGTTCGATCCGGCCGTTGTGAACATGAATTCCCTCGTGGTGGTCGGCTCCTCGACCACCCGTTACCTGCCCGCCGGCGCGGGGGGAACCGCCATGGTGACCCCGCGCGACTACCACTGGATGAGCCGATGAGCCACGACACCACACCCCTGCCCGATCCTGCCCCCGCGGCGGCGCCGCCGCTGGTCATCGCCGGTCACGGCACCCGGGACGAGGCCGGCGCGGCCGTCTGCCTCTGCCTCGTGGACCGCGTCCGGACGCTGCTTCCCGGCGTCCGCGTCGAGGCGGGCTTCGTGGAGCTCACGCCGCCGACGATCGACGAGGCGCTCTCGGGCGTCCTCGCCGATTCGCCGAACGCCGTCGTCGTGCCGCTGATGATCGGCACCGGCGGCCACGTCCGCGAGGACATCCCCGAGGCGATCGAGAGCGGCAGGCGCGGCCGCGCGGACGCGACGGTCGTCTACACACGGCATCTCGGCTCGCCCGCGCCGCTCGTCGCGGCGGCCCGGCAACGGATCGACGCCGCCTGCGCAGGCTGGGACCCCGCCGAGGTGGCGGTGGTCTTCGTCGGCCGCGGCTGCAGCGTGACGGACGCGAACGCCGACCACGTCCGTCTCGGGCGTGTCCTGCAGGACGTCGGCGGGTACGGGCGTGTGCTGCCCGCCTTCATCCAGGTGGCCGATCCCACCGTGCGCGAGTCGCTGGACCTGGCCCACCTCACCGGTGCACGCCGGATCGTCGTGATGCCGCACTATCTGTTCCCGGGGCGGCTGGCGACCTGGGTACAGGCCGCGGCCACCGAGTGGGCCGCCGCCCACCCCGATGCGCAGGTGCGTGTCGCGGACGTCCTCGGTGACTGCCCCGAGCTCGCCGAGGTGGTTGTCGCGCGCTATCGCGAGGGCGCGCTCCACGCGCGTACCGATCTCGGCTCGCCCGCCTATCTGTCGGGTCTGCTGCTCCGCGGTCGCAAGGTGGTGGCCGCCGGCGGCGGCTGCGTCAACCGGCGGCGGGTTCCGCGCCTGCTCGCCGCGGGCGCCGACGTGACCGTCGTCGCACCCCGGCTGCATCCCGCGCTGGCGGAGCTCGCTGCGGCGGGGAGCATCGAGTGGGTCGCCCGCGACGTCGTCGAATCCGACCTGGACGACGCGTGGTACGTGCTGGCGGCCACCGACGACCCTGCCGTGAACGCCCGTGTGGCGGCGGCGGCCGAGGAGCGGCACACGTTCTGCGTCCGTGCCGACAAGGCGTCGTCGGGCTCGGCATGGACACCGGCGACCGGGGAGCTCGCCGGCGCCACCATCGCCGTGCTCTCCGAGCACGATCCGCGGCGTTCGGCAGCGCTGCGCGACCGGCTGGTGGAGCTCGCCGAGGCCGACCGTGGATGAGCCCTACGACTATGTCAAGGACGGCGCCGAGATCTACCGGCGCTCGTTCGCGACGATCGAGGCGGAGGCTCGTCTCGACCGGCTCCCGGTCGCTTTGCGCCCGGTTGCGATCCGGATGATCCACGCGAGCGGACAGGTCGACCTGGTCGACGACCTCGCCTGGTCGGCCGGGCTGCACCGCGCGGCGACGGACGCCCTGCGGGCGGGGGCGCCCATCCTGTGCGATTCCCGCATGGTCGCCAGCGGCATCATCCGCTCGCGGCTGCCGCGGGACAACCAGGTCGTGTGCCATCTCGGGGACTCCCGGCTGCCCGGGCTCGCCGCCGCCCTCGGTACCACCAAGACCGCCGCCGCGGTCGAGCTGTGGCGTCCGGTGCTGCAGGGGAGTGTCGTCGCGATCGGGAATGCCCCCACGGCCCTGTTCCATCTGCTGGAGGTGATCGCGGCCGAGCCGGAGGTGAGGCCGGCGGCGGTTCTGGGGATCCCGGTGGGCTTCGTGGGCGCGGCCGAGTCGAAACAGGCCCTGGCCGTGAACCCGTTCGGGCTGGAGTTCCTCGTGGTGCACGGCCGCCGCGGCGGCAGCGCGGTCACAGTGGCGGCGGTGAACGCGCTGTGCGGTACCGATGGGCGGACCGGTGGCTGAGCGCGGGGGCACCGAGTGCGTGGATCTGTCGACGAAGGGTGTGATCGTGGGTGAGGTCGCGGTGCGGCCGGGTGAGGTGGTTCTCGTCGGGGGCGGTCCCGGCGACCCCGACCTTCTCACTGTCGGAGGTCTGAAGGCATTGCGCGAGGCGGACGTCGTGTTGTACGACCATCTTGCGCCGGTGGCGTGCCTGTCGGAGACCCGGCCGGGTGCGACGCTGATCGACGTCGGCAAGCGTCCGCGCGGCGCCCAGACCGCTCAGCACGACATCGACGCGCAGTTGATCCGGTACGCCCGCGAGGGCGCCAGGGTCGTCCGGTTCAAGGGGGGCGACCCTTTCGTCCTGGGCAGGGGCGGTGAGGAATGGCAGGCGTGCGCGGCCGCGGGCGTGCCGGTGCGCGTGATTCCCGGGGTGTCCTCGGCGGTGGCCGGGCCCGCCCTCGCCGGCATCCCGCTCACGCACCGCGGCGTCACGCAGAGCTTCACGGTCGTGTCGGGCCACGTGGGCCCCGACCATCCGGGCTCGACCGTCGACTGGGACGCCGTCGCCGCACTCGGGGGCACGGTTGTCGTCCTGATGGGTCTCACGAACCTCGCGGCGATCTGTGCGCGGCTGGTTCGCGGGGGGATGCCGCCCGAGACCCTCGCCGCCACGGTCGCCGACGCCGCGACGGACCACATGCGCATCGTGCGCGGCACGGTCGAGACGCTGCCCGGCGCGGTGTCGGCCGCCGGGCTGCAGTCCCCCGCGATCACGGTGATCGGCGCGGTCGTCGGGCTGGAGCTGGCCGGCGCCGGGTCGTGACCCCGACCACCCCGCCCAGAGGGCGGCAAGGTGGATGACAGCTTCAGGGGGAGGTGCCCGGCGCCGGTCGCGACCGCGACCGCCTCGTCCAGAGGGAAGTAGGGCGGGTGGCGGCCCCACTGGACCACCCGGCGCCGCGTCGCGACTCCGACCACCTCGTCCAGAGGGAAGTAGGGCGGGTGGCGGCTCCACTGGACCACCCGGCGCCGGTCGTGACTCCGACCACCCTGCCGCCCGCGCGGCGGTGGCCGGTGTGCGGCTGACCGCCAGGTTGTGCGGGTTGTCGGGCGGGTCTTGGCGGCTGGTGTGGGGTGACTGCCAGGTTGTGCGGGTTACGGGCGTCGGTCCTGAGGTTGTATGCCGCGCAAGGTGGCGGTCACCGTCCGCGGGCCGCGCCATCGGGCCAGGAATGCCTCGCAACCTGGCGGTCACTCTTTCGGGTCGGGTCGGGACGCTACGCCAAGGCCGGGACGCTACGCCAAGGCCGGGACGCTACGCCAAGGCCGGGACACTACGCCAAGGCCGGGACGCTACGCCAAGGCCGGGACGCTACCGGTCCCCCGGTAGTTTCCCGGCCGGAGCGTAGCTACGTTGCCTTTTCGCCCTCGCGGGGCGGGTGGCCGGGCCCCTCGCCGAGGTCGTGTCGGGCGTCTCGGCCGGGGTGACGGGCGCCGATGTGCACCGTGACCGGAGCGGACTGGTGTGACGCGCGGAGCCCCGGGATCGCCGCTGTTGGCTTGGCGTCGCTACGGTTCGGGTCGGGACGCTACGCCAAGGCCGGGACGCTACCGGTCCCCCGGTAGTTTCCCGGCCGGAGCGTAGCTACGCGGTCTGGCAACCCCGTGGTCGGGGACGGGCTGAGCCTGACGGCGGGGGTGGCCTGGTCACGCAGGGACGGGACGGTGGTTGTGTGGTCTGGGGGG
>NZ_KE384023.1:55123-132422 GCF_000423465.1 Propionicicella superfundia DSM 22317
AACGATCGAGCGGCGGGGCCTGGTCACGCAGGGACGGGACGGTGGTTGTGTGGTCTGGGGGGCGGTGCCGTGAGCGTGGACGGGACTGGCCCCCGCCGAGCTTGCGAGGCGGGTGGTTGCGAACGGCACCGCCCCCCAGACCACACAACCGAGCCCAGCGCACCACAGCCCCGGACCACGCAGCAGCCCGGAGCACGCAGCAGCCCGATCTTGAGCGAGATCCCGATCGCGAACGGACCACGCAGCAGCCCGGACCACGCAGTAGCCCGGACCACGCAGCAGTGTCAGGACAAGCCGAGCACATCCAGCAGCCAGGACAGCTCGTAGGCTCGTTCGCGCCACGCGTTGTACCGGCCGCTCACTCCGCCGTGCCCGGCGGCCATCTCGCACTTCAGCAGGGCGTCGGCGCCGGCGTCGCGCAGCCGCGCCACCCACTTCGCCGGCTCGACGTACAGCACCCGGGTGTCGTGCAGCGACGTCACCGCGAGGATGCGCGGATAGGCGAGACCGTCGCGGACGTTCTCATACGGCGCGTACGACTTCATGTACGCGTAGGCGGCCGGGTCGTGCAGAGGGTCACCCCACTCGTCCCACTCGATCACGGTGAGCGGCAACGTCGGATCGAGAATGGACGTGAGCGGGTCGACGAACGGCACGGCGGCCAGGACGCCGGCGAACAGCTCCGGCGCGAGGTTGGCGACCGCGCCCATCAGCAGGCCGCCCGCGCTGCCGCCCTCGGCGACGAGCCGGTCGGGCGTCGTGACTCGCTGAGCGACGAGGTGGCGGGCGACGTCGACGAAGTCGGTGAACGAGTTCCGCTTGTGGTCGAGCTTGCCGTCCTCGTACCATTCACGGCCCATCTCGCCCCCGCCGCGGACGTGCGCGACAGCGAACACGACTCCACGGTCGAGTTCGCTGAGCCGGGCGATCGAGAACGACGGGTCGGTGGATGCCTCATAGGCGCCGTACCCGTACAGGTGGACGGGTCGGGGTGCGTCGCCGGGATCGCCGAAGGATCGTTTCCAGACCAGCGACACCGGGATCTGCGTCCCGTCGGCAGCGGCCGCCCACAGGCGTCGTTCCCCGTAGTCGGCCGGGTCGTACCCCCCGAGGACCGGTTGCTGCTTGCGCAGCAGCAGCGCCCCGGTGCCGACCTCGTAGTCGTAGACGGTGCCGGGCGTGACGAACGAGCCGTACCCGAGCCGCAGCAGCGGAGGCGCCCACTCGGGATTGTCGCCGAGGCCAACGGTGTACAGGGGATCGGCGAACGGGATCTCATAGACGGAGCCACTCGCGTAGGTGAGGATGCCGACGCGGGTGAGGCCGTCCCGCCGGTACTCGAGGGCGCCGCCGTCGCGGAACGTGGTCAGCCCGAGCAGTCGCACCCCGGGCACGTGCGGCACCACGACCTGAGGGGGGTCCTGCGGCGCCGCAGTCGGGACGCGCACCAGTTCGAAGTCGCGGGCACCGTCGTTGTGGAGCACGAACAGGGTGTCGGCTCCATCCACCTCCGCGTGCGAGAGGCTGTACTCGACTCCGTCGCGGCGCGGCCACACGACACGAGGGGCGCCGCGCAGGTCGGCGGCGTCGACGAGCCATTCCTCGGAGGTGACGGACGATCCCACCTCGATGACCAGGTACCGCTCGCTGCGGGTGAAGGACGCTCCCACCCAGAACCGCTCGTCGGACTCGTGGAAGAGCCGGGTGTCGGCGTCCGGCGAGGTGCCGAGCTCGTGCAGCCACACCGTGTCGGGCCGCCAGGCCTCGTCGACGGTCGTGTACACGACGAACCGTCCGTCGGGGGACAGCGTCGCGCCGGCGAACGTCCCGGGGATCTCGTCGGGCAGCGTCGTCCCGGTCGCCAGGTCGCGGATGCGGACGGTGTACCGCTCGTCGCCCACCGTGTCGGCCGCGTACAGCATCCGGGTGCCGTCGGGCGTCACGTCGAAGGAGCCGAGGGCGAAGAAGTCGTGCCCGTCGGCCTCGGCATTCGCGTCGAGCAGCACCACCTCTCCCGGCACGGCGACATCGGGGTCGAGGACGGGCGGCGTCCAGTCGGTGGGCGAGGCCAGCGGCGATCGGCACTGGATCGGGTATTGGGAGCCCTCGACCGTGCGGCCGTAGTACCACCAGCCGCCGTGCCGTGTGGGAACGGACAGGTCCGTCTCGAGGGTGCGGTCCTTGATCTCGGCGAAGAGGCGTTCGCGCAGTCCGGCGAGATGGGACGTCCGGGCGGCCGTGTACGCGTTCTCGGCCTCCAGATGGGCGAGGACGGCCGGGTCGTCGGCGTCCCGCAACCATTCGTAGGGGTCGACGAACGCGTCGCCGTGATGTCTGCGGACGACGTGGCGTCGCTCGGGCCGCGGTGGCTGTGGCACGGCTTCGCCGCCGGCCGGGGGCTCCGGCGTTGTCTCGGTGGTCACTCCGCCACCGTAGCCGTCCGTGTGCCACCCGGGCCCGTCTCGCACCCGTCGCGCGCGGATCCGGCGGTCTGTGCCTGCTGCGTGGTCGGGTCCTCTGGTGCGCTGGGTTCGGTTCTGTGGTCCGGGGGCGGTGCCGTTCGCAACCACCCGCCTCGCAAGCTCGGCGGGGGCCAGTCCCGTCCACACTCACGGCACCGCCCCCCGGACCACAGAACCCACCGTCCCGTTCCTGCGTCGCAAGCTCGGCGGGGGCCAGTCCCGTCCACGCTCACGGCACCGCCCCCCGGACCACAGAACCCACCGTCCCGTTCCTGCGTCGCAGGCTCGACGGGGGCCAGTCCACGCTCACGGCGCCGCCCCCCGGACCACAGGAGACAGCGCGCCGTCGCTGTGGGCGGCTGTCGCGGCTCGCGTTGTTGTCTTCCTGGTCAGGGGGTGCAGCGCGCCGCCCCTGCGTGGTCGGGCCCTCGCGGGTGCCGGTGGATCTGGCCCCGGTCCGGGTTCGGTCCGCGTCCCCTCAGCCCGGGCGCACCTCCAGAAGGTCGCCGACGGTGCAGCCGAGGGCATCGCAGATGGCGGACAGGGTCGAGAAGCGGATGGCGCGGGCCCGGTCGTTCTTCAACACGGAGAGGTTGACGACGCTGATACCGACGAGGGTCGACAGCCGGGTGAGGGACATGCCGCGGGCGGCGAGCAGTTCGCCCAGGCGGCAGTGGACCCGGTCCCCGTCCTCCTCGGGCGGCATCAGACGAGCCCCCGGGTGTCGTCGCGGAGCCGTTCGCCGGCGCGGAACGCCGTGGCGATCAGCGCGAGGCCGAGCCCGCCCAGGAGCGGCCACCAGGGCACGGTGAGCGTGAAGGACTGCATCGGCTCGGGCCATCCGTACTGTGCGAGCGCCGTGGTCTCGGTGATGGGATGCGAGGCGCTCGCTCCCCAGCCGGCGACGTCCAGGGCCTCGCGGCCTGCCCGCCAAGAGCCCAGGTCGCCGAGGACGGAGCCGGCGACTCCGCCTGCCGTGACGACGATCGCGGCGACGGAGTGGGCCTTCGACCCCGCGCGGAACGGGTCGTCGGCCTGGACGGAGCGGGCGAGTTTGAGCGCCAGGAGGCTGACCGCGATGATGGCCCCGGCCTCCGCGAGTCGGCTGAGGGCGAGGAGGATCCGGGTGGTCCACGAGAGGCCGGTGAGGCTGAGCGTCGCCCGGTCGATGCCCCCGCCGAGGATGGTCGCGCTCGCGGGTGCGAGCTCGATTCCGTCCGCGATGTGCGGGGTGAACGGCTCGAGCGGGACGGACACGGTCGTCGAGTCGCCCGCCAGGGATGCCAGGACCGGCAGGAGCATCCCCAGCGCTGCGATGGCGATGCCCACCACGGCGGCGACCTTCACCAGGCCCGGGATCCGGTGGGCGGGCGGCGTGGCACGGACGATGAGGACGACGATCAGGACAGGTGTCGCGACGACGGCGAAGACGAGGATGATGCTGAGAGGGTGGACGGACACGGTGCCTCCTTATCGATGATCGATATGGTATCGACCGGGAGGTTCACGTGCGTGGCCGGCCTGCTCAGGAGTCCGCGGCGGCCGCGACGAGGGGGAGCAGCTTGTTGTGGAAATGGGTGCGCAGGACGATCTGTGTGCGTGTCCGCGTCACGGCGCCCGACTCCATGATGAGGTCGAACACGCGCTGCAGATCGTCGTTGGAGCGGGCGACGATGCGCAGCAGGATGTCGCTGTCGCCCGAGGTCGTGTACATGTCCAGCACCTCGGGAATGTCGCCCAGCGCGCGCTGCGCCGTCCGGTATCCGACCGCCTGGTCGATCTCGGCGTGGCAGATCGCGGTCACCGGGTACCCGAGGGCGGCCGGATCGACGACGGGGGCGATCGCCCGGACCACGCCCGACGCGTGCAGTTTTGCGAGTCGTGCCTGCACGGTGGGACGCGCGACGCCGAGGCGGCGGGACGCCTCCAGCACGCTGATGCCGGGCTGATCGGTGAACAGCCGGACGATGCGGGCGTCCAGCGTGTCGATGGCCATGGTCCTGTCCTTCCTGTGGACGTCCTCCCTGAGAACCTTACAAACTGTCAGATCGATTCCGTGTGTCGAGTGACAATAACTGCATCCTGTCCGGCATCAAGTGCCTCAGTTGCCGGACGCTCCGGGCAGGCATAGCGTCCGGAGTGGTCGCCGGTGCGGAGGGGCCGCGCGCGACCGTGGAAGGACGGGTACCCATGACCGGACGCCGAGACGTGGTCGCGTCGCTCCCCTTGTACAAGCAGGGTGCGATGCCCACGAGTGCCGACGTCGTCAAACTGTCGTCGAACGAGAACCCGTACCCCCCGCTGCCGTCGGTCGTCTCCGCGCTCACCGGCGCGCTCGGCGCGATCAACCTGTACCCCGACATGGGAGCTGTCCGGCTCCGCTCCGCCCTCGCGCAGCGCTACGGAGTCGCCCCCGGCAACATCGCCGTCGGCGCGGGGTCGGTCGAGGTGGCCCAGCAGATCGTGCACGCCGTCGCCGGACCGGGTGACGAGGTCGTGTTCGCCTGGCGCTCCTTCGAGGCGTACCCGATCATCACGCTCATCGCCGGGGCGACCCCCGTCGCGGTGCCGCTGACCGCTGGCGACCGGCACGACCTCGACGCGATGGCGGCGGCGATCACGCCGGCGACGAAGCTCGTCTTCGTGTGCACCCCCAACAACCCGACCGGAACGGCGCCGAGCGCGGCCGAGGTCGAGGCCTTCCTGACCCGCGTCCCCGCTGACGTCCTGGTGGTGATCGACGAGGCGTACGTCCACTTCAACCGGCGTCCCGACGCCGTCTCGGGCATGGACCTGTTCCGCGCTCACGACAACGTCATCGTCCTCCACACCTTCTCCAAGGCGTACGGCCTGGCCGGGCTGCGCGTCGGGTACGCGGTCGCGCCGGAGCCGATCGCCGACGACCTGCGCCGGGTGTCGGTGCCGTTCGCCGTCACCGATCTGGCGCAGACGGCCGCGCTGGCCTCGCTGGACGCCGACCGGGAGCTGTCCGCGCGGGTCGACCGCATCGTCGCCGAACGCGACCGCGTCACGGCCGGGCTCGCCGCGAGCGGGTGGCCGGTGGGGGAATCGCAGGCCAACTTCGTGTGGCTGCGGGCCGGTGACGACACGGCCCGCGTCGACGCGGCGCTCCGTGACGCGGGCGTCCTCGTCCGTGCCTGGGACGGGGAGGGGCTGCGGATCACGATCGGGACGCCCGAGGCCGACGACCGCGTGCTGTCGGTGCTGGCGGGGATCCGTGAGGTGATCGGATGACGCCCCGGGTTCGCGACACGGCCGAGCAGGACGGGCTCGCCGGCGCGAGCGCGTCCGTGCTGGGCGGCGAGGCCGAGCCGCCCGGCCTGCGGCGTCCGGCTCCGGCGCGGGTCCGTACCACGGGCGAGGCGCTCGTGGACGGTCTCGTCGCCCACGACGTCGACACGGTGTTCGGCATTCCCGGCGTCCAGACCTACCCGCTGTTCGACGCGCTCGCCACGTCCGGGCTGCGCCTGTTCACGCCGCGTCACGAGCAGACCGCCGCGTACATGGCGTTCGGCTATGCGCAGTCCACGGGCCGCACGGGCGTGTTCAGCGTCGTTCCCGGCCCGGGGGTGCTCAACGCGTCGGCCGCGCTGCTCACCGCTCTCGGCACGTCGACGCCGCTCGTCGGGCTCACCGGGGAGATCCCCAGTGACTACGTCGGACGCGGCCTCGGCCACCTCCACGAGATGGCCGACCAGCTCGGGACGGCCCGCGGCTTCACCAAGTGGACCGGCGCCGTCGACCATCCCGCGGCTGCGCCCGGCGTGATCGCCGACGCGTTCCACGCCGCCCGGTCGGGACGTCCCGGGCCCGTCCTCGTCGCGTCTCCGTGGGACGTCCTCGCACAGCGGGCCTCGGTGCCGCCCTGCGCTGTGCGCGCGGTCACGTCGCCACTGCCCGATGCCGCAGCCCTCGACGCGGCGGCGGCCGCCCTGGCCGGGGCCCGCAACCCGATGATCATGGTCGGGGGTGGCGCCCGGCACGCCGCTGACGGGATCCGGCGCCTCGCCGCGCGGCTGCAGGCGCCCGTCGTCGCGCACCGGGGCGGGCGCGGCGTCGCCGACAACGACGACCCGCTCGGCTTCACGTCCGCGGAGGGGTTCGAGCGGTGGGCCGATACCGACGTCCTGCTGGCGATCGGCTCCCGGCAGGAGCTCGTCTGGTTCCGCTGGCCCGACCGGCCCGACGGGCTCACCGTGATCAACATCGACATCGATCCCGTGCAGCACGTTCGCCTCCGGCCGCAGATCGCGGTCACCGCCGACGCGCTCGTCGCGGTCGAGGCGCTGGAGCGGCTGCTCGGGGGCACTGGTCCTCGCGCGTCAAGGACCGCGGAGTTCGCGGCGGTCCGCGACGCCGTGGCGGCCCGGGCGGCCGGGCTGCAGCCCCACCTGGGTCACCTCGCCGCGATCCGCGACGTCCTGCCGCGGGAGGGGTACTTCGTCGAGGAGATCTGCCAGATCGGTTTCGCCTCGACCTTCGGCTTCCCGGTGCACGACCCGCGCCACTTCGTCACGGCGGGACAGCAGGGGACGCTGGGCTTCGGCTATCCGACGGCGCTGGGCGTCAAGGCCGCGCACCCCGGCGTGCCGGTCGTGTCCGTCAACGGCGACGGCGGCTTCGGGTTCGGGCTGGCCGAGCTGGCCACCGCCGTCCAGTACGGGCTCGGCGTCGTCGCGATCGTGTTCGACAACGGCGCCTACGGGAACGTGATGGCCGACCAGGTGCGTATCTACGGACGTCCGTCGGGCAGCACGCTGCACAATCCCGACTGGGTGGCGCTGGCGGCGTCCTTCGGTGCTCGCGGGTATCGCGCCGGGGATCCCGAGGGCCTGCGGAGGGCGCTTGCCGAGGCGATCGAGCGGGACGAGCCGGCCGTCATCGCGGTGTCCATGCCGTTGGACGTCGATGCGTCCCCCTGGCCGTTCCTCATGCCCGCGTCCCGGCGCAGCGGCGAGCGCGGCTGACGGGGCGGGCCGTCCGGGCCGGCGGGGCTATGGCGCGTCGGGCCCGGCGACGGAGGCGGGCGCGGACAGTCTGTGACCGGCCAGCAGGAATGCCGCATTCGCGACGAGCGAGGCGACGAGCATCGTCGCCGCGAGCGGGATGGCCGTCGTGCCGCCACCCAGTCCGACCAGGGGAGCGGCGCTGCCCGCGAGGACGAACTGGAGCAGGCCCAGCACGGCCGAGCCCATGCCTCCGGCGCCTTTCACCTCGTCGAGGGCGAGGGCCGTGGCGTTGCCGAAGACGAGGCCGAGCGCGCCGACGGCGAAGGGCAGGGGAACAGCCAGCCAGTACGCGGGTGCGCCGGTCACGACCAGGACCGCCAGCACCGCGATGGCGACCAGGTTGATGAGCAGGCCGGTGCGGGCGAGGGCCACGGGGGAGTGGCGCCGGGTGAGTCGTGCGGAGAATCCTCCGACGACGGTGAGGGTGAGGGCATTGAGGCCGAACAGGAGCCCGTTCTCCACCTCGTCGAGCCCCATCATGGTCTGGTACAGGAATGGCGACGCGGAGATGTAGGCCATCATCGTGGCGAACGCGAAGGCGAACGCGAGCGCGTTTCCGAGGAAGCGGCGTCGGAACAGGGCGCTTACCGGGACGGGTTGTCGGCGTGCGGTGGCGCGCACCGCCGGTGGCCGGGTCTCGCGGAGGACCAGCAGCGCGGCGGCGAGCGCGAGGACGCCGACCCCTGTCACGACCCACAGGATGCCGCGCCAGCCGATGCTGCCGGCCAGGACGCTCCCGAGCACCGGCGCGAGTACGGGCGCGATGCCGCCGACGAGCATGAGGAGGCTGAAGGCTCGCGCGGCAGCGCGTCCGTGGGCCATGTCGGACACCATGGCGCGGCCGACGACCATGCCCGCCGCCCCGCTGAGTCCCTGCACGAACCTGGCGGCGATGAGCAGGCCGATCGACGGCGCCAGCGCGGCCAGCGCGCTGGCGGCGACGTAGACGATCGCCCCGGCGAGCAGCGGGCGGAGCCGGCCGATCCGGTCCGAGAGGGGTCCGAAGAGGAGCTGGCCGAGACCCGCGCCGATGAAGAAGCTCGTCAGAGAGAGTTGCACGCCGGTCGTGCTCGTCTGCAGTTCGGTCACCATCTCGGGGAAGGACGGCAGATACATGTCCGTCGCGAGCGGAGCCGCCGCCGACAACAGGGCCAGCGTCACCAGCAACGGGGCTGTGAGCCGATCGTGGCCCGGCGCGTCCGCGCCCGCCGTCGCCTCGGTCGGGACCGTCTCCGTCCGCGTCATCTGCCACCTTTCGTCGCCGCACCGACTAGCTATGTTAACATAATCATATTGGTTTCTGAGAGGTGTGTTCGGATGCAGGAATCCGCGCAGTCGCCGGTGATCGCGCAGCGGGACGCCGAGCTGTCCGATGCGCTGGCGGCGGTGGCCGAACTCCTCTTCGCGACGTCGCGGAAGCTGCGTCGGCTGGGTCACGATGCCCCGGATGTCGTGGAGCTCACACCGCTCGAGGCGCAGGTCATGCAGCACATCGGCCGCAATCCGGGGACGACGCCGTCGCGAGTCGCAGCCTGCATCGGGCTGAAGAGCAGCAACGCCTCCGCGGCCCTGCGGGCGCTGGAGAGGCGCGGCTTCATCCGGCGCGAGGCGGACGCGGTCGATCGGCGCGGCGTCCACCTTCATCCGACTCGTCTCGCCGCGGAGAACCTCACGCTGATGCAGGCCGAGTGGTGGCGAGTGCTCGGTCCGGTGCTGGGCTCCGGCCAGGAGCTGACCGTCGCCATCGACCTGCTTGCCCGCATCGATGCCGCGCTGGACGCGGCCGCCGCGGGGTCGTCGGACGGATGTTCCGAGCAGCCGACTCCGCCCGGCTGACCGTTTCCGCCGCCGTCGGCGGCGACCCGCCGAGCCGGAGCGGCAGTCCCCGCAGAGGGAATCGCGGCGCGTGCCGAACCGGCGGTTCTGGAGCGTTCGGCGGACCGGTCCGGGTCGCGTGCGTGTGGCCACGGCGTGGCTGACCGCCAGGTTGCGAGGCATACGGGACCGGGCAGTCCGAGCGGCATGGGCTGACCGCCACCTTGTGAGGCATACGACCCCCGGATGAGGCGGGGTATGCCTCACAAGGTGGCGGTCACCGCCCGCGGGTCGCGTCATCGGGCCCGGAATGCCTCGCAACCTGGCGGTCAGCGGGAGCGCGGCGGCCCTGGCGTCGCTACGTTCCGGGCCGCGTCGCTACCCCAAGGCCGGGACGCTACCGGTCCCCCGGTAGCGTCCCAGCCGGAGCGTAGCGACGCGGGCCCTCCTCGCCCTATTGAGTGCGTGGGCGGACCCGGACCACAGGACCCGGACCGGTTCCCGGCCCACACCGGAGCCGGGAACCGAGACCGTGCGTTACACGGCGACGAACCGGTTCGCTCCCAGCTTGGTGTTCCAGTAGGCCCACGCGCTCTGGAACTCCTTGTCGCCACGCGGCCGCGCCTCCGACTCGGCGGCCCTGGCGAGCCAGGTGTCGATGAAGGCTCGATCCTCGGTGGCGACGTCCTCGCAGAACGCCTTGCGGACCTCGGCGGACGCACCCTCGATCTCTTCGGCCCTCGCGATCCAGCGGGCCTCCATCTCGTGAAGCTCCGCCGTATAGGCGGCTTCGTCCAGCTTTCCGGCGACGAACGCCCGGCTGATGCCTTCGCGGCGGATCCAGTCCTCCATCGCCGCCTCCTGCTTGTCGTACGGGAAGACCACTCTCTCGGAGTACGCGTCGAACCAGAAGGGACGGAAGGGAGCCACGTGCGGGGTCGACATGCCCGTGCCCCAGTAGGTGGACCTGCCCTCGGGGCGGATCACGGCGATGAGGCTGGTCGTCGACTGGGAGCCACCCAGCGCGGCCGCGTGCATGCACGGTGCGCTCGCGGGGCTTCCCGTCCACGACTCGTTGCTGTTGTGATTGCGCAAAGCGGTCTGCATGGTGTGGACGTCGACCTCGCCCCTGGCGGAATGGATGACCCGATCGGTGCATCCGGAACGCAAGGTGCCGCCCATGTTGACCGGGTGGTCGTGATCCAGATAGGTGGTGGCGAAATTGAAGTCGTCCGCCCCGTCGCACCAGCCCTGCTCGATCGCGAAGCTGATGGCGTCAGGATGGATGCGCTCGTATTTCGACACGCTCATCACGTTGGAGATCGTCCGGATGTCACGGACCTTTTCGAGAGCCCAGAACTTTCCGGCGGTCTCCAGGATGTAGGCGCCGTCCGGGTCGGAGACGAGGAAGGTGTTGTGATAGTAGAACTCGCCGTCGAAGGCGCAGTTTCCGCCCTGGCCGTAGGCCGCGAGCAGTTCGATGATGACGTCCACGGCCTCTGCGGCGGTGCTGCCGCGTTCGAGACCGAGCCGCAGGAAGTCCATCCCGAGCAGCGCCGGGTCGCCGTAGGGCATCTTCGTCCAGATGGCTTCGTTGCCGATGACGACTCCGAACTCGTTGACGCCCATCTCGCCGCCCCAGATCCAGGACGGCTTGCTCAGGATCATCGCGTTCGTGTGGGGCGCCTGGTCGATCTCGATATAGGTGCACATGACCTTCGAGCCGGGCGCATGGTCGGTTGCCGGAATGAAAGTGAAGTACTGCGGTTCGTTCGGATCGCGATCGCTGTTCTTTGCGAAGACATTGAATCCTGAACGTGTGGTGTTGGCCAAAGCAATCATTGTGTCACACATTTACGTCCCTCCAAATCAAACGTAAAGTCGTGTGCTGACCCATGAAGGGGATTCCGTCGCCGGGGTGGGTCGAAAACACGGCCGCATCGCCGACTGTCTTTCAGGCTAGCACTCGACAAGGCTTCTGGAGACGGGGCTGGGAAAAATGCCTACCCTGTGTGCGGATTGCAGATATCTGCTCATATGTGCGCGGTCTGGTTCGATGCTCCCGGCCAGGGAAGCGGGCTGGAGCGAGGAGCCGCGCCGGCCGGGCTTGCCGCGACCGGAAGTCTCGCGCTGGCGTGCGCGGCGATCGCGTTGCTCATCGCAGGCGCCGGGTTCCTCGTGTCCGCGCGACGCGGCCCCGGACCCGCCAGCCCCGGGTCGTTCCCGGGGCTGGCCGGGCTGCGGAGTTGTGTACCTCACGCGGGCGCTCCCGGCCGGAGCGAGCCCCGACCGCGGAGTTCTGTACCCACTGACGGCCCCCGGCGGGCGCATGAGGGACAAAACACCGCATCCGGGCGGTGGTACCGCCCCGACCGGCCGCATTCGGTACAGAAAACCGCACACCGACACGCACCGCGTCCGTCCATGCAGCGTCCCCCCGCCGCGCGCATCCGGGCCGAACCACACCCAGGGAACCGGAAACGACCGATACCCCCGGTCAGAACGCCGCGAAGTCTCCGACCACGTCGGGCACCTGGACGCGTTCCGCGGCGGCCTCCGCGTCGGTGTGGCGCTCTTCGGCGGCCAGCTCGGCCGCGATCCGGGCACGGTAGGAGGCCTTCTCGGCGTCGGTCCGCTCCGCATCCCACCCGAGGACGCCCGCGGCCAGGTCCGCGACCTCGTCGACGGCCGCACCGCCCCGGTCGCGGGCCTCGGAGTTCAGCCGGACCCGGGCGACGAAGATGTCCTCCAGGTGCAGCGCGCCCTCGTGCGTGCAGGCGCGGACGACCTCCGCCCGCAGGAAGTCCGGCTCGCTCTCCAGCGGCTCGCCGAGCGACGGGTCGGCGTCGATCGTCTCCAGCAGATCGGTGACCTCCGACCCGTACCTGTCCAGCAGGTGCTGCACCCGGTCCGCGCTGAAGCCGTACCTGTCCTGGATCGCCGCCGACTGGGCGGTCACCGCCGCGAGTCCGTCGGCGCCGAGCAGCGGCGTCTGCGCCGTCACCGACGGACGGCGTGCGGCGTCCTGCTTGCCGAGCGCGAAGTCGACGGCGTCCTTCGCCATCACGCGGTACGTCGTCAGCTTCCCGCCGGCGATGACCGTCAGGCCGGGCGCGGCCTCCGTGACGGTGTGCTCGCGGCTGACCTTCGTCGACTTCGACTCGTCCAGCACGTCGGGCTGCAGCAACGGCCGCAGGCCGGCATACGTGCCGATGATGTCGTCGCGGGTGAGGGGCCGTGCGAGCACCGAGTTCGCGTGATCGAGGATGTAGTCGATGTCCTCGCTCGTCGGAACCGGGTGCGCCAGTTCCTCGTGCCAGGCGGTATCGGTCGTGCCGATGACCCAGTACCGCTGCCACGGGATGATGAAGAGAACCGACTTCTCCGTGCGGAGGAAGACCCCGGTCCTGGCGTTCAGGCGATCACGCGGCACGATGAGATGGACGCCCTTGCTGGCGAGGACCTTCAGGCCGCCGCCCGAACCGGCGAGCCGCTGCGTCCGCTCGGTCCAGACGCCGGTGGCGTTGATGACGGATGTCGCGCGGATCCGGACAGGCCGGCCCGTCTCCAGATCGGTGGCGACGACGCCGTCGACCCGGCCGGTCTCATCGGTCGTGATCTCGGACACCTGCGTGCGACTGGCCGCGTGCGCGCCGTAGCGGACGGCCGTCCGGACGAGCGTGATGACGAGGCGGGCGTCGTCCACCCGCGCGTCGTAGAACTCGATGGCGCCGACGAGCGCGTCGGGGGCGAGGTCGCCGAAGCGCCGCAGCGCACCCTTGCGCGAGAGGTGCCGTTGCAGAGGGACGGTCTTGTGGAAGCCGGCGCCGGCGACGGCGAGGGTGTCGTACAGGCCGACCCCGACCGCCGAATACGCCCGCTCGATGACCCGGGTCTTCAACGGCCACAGGAACGGCTGGGCCTTCACGAGGTGCGGCGCGATCCGGGTCAGCAACAGGCCTCGCTCGGTCAGTGCCTCGGAGACGAGCGCGAAGTCGAGGTTGTACAGGTAGCGCAGGCCGCCGTGGACGAGCCGGGACGATCGGCTGGACGTCCCCGACGCCCAGTCCTGCGCCTCGACGATGGCGGTTCGCAGGCCGCGGGACGCGGCGTCGAGCGCGATGCCCGCGCCCGTGACGCCGCCGCCGATGACGAGGACGTCGTAGGTGGTGTCGGCCATGGCCGACAGGTGTTGGGCTCTCTGATCGGGTGACAACGCGGTGGTGGGCACGATCCTCCTTTGGCTTGCGCTCTTCACTCGATATTCCCCAAAGAAACCGTGAAAAACCAGTATCTGCACGAACGTGCTGCGGGACACCGTGCAGCGTCGATCCGCTCGCCGCGGGTTCCGTCACGGGGAGGGCGCCGGGCCCTGGACGCGGCAGGTACACCCATCGATCCGGGCGTTCGTTCGGCATCGAACGGCGCACATAATGGCCGCATGACAGGAAAGCGTGTGGCCCTGGTTCTGGGCTCGGGAGGGGCACGAGGGTACGCCCACATCGGCGCGATCCGGGCGCTCACGGAACGCGGTCACGAGATCGTCGCGGTGTCGGGCACGTCGATGGGCGCGCTGATCGGGGGCCTGCACGCCGCGGGGAAGCTGGACGACTACGTGGAATGGGTCTCGCCCCTCACGCAGCGGGACGTGCTGCGGCTCATGGACCCCTCGCCGTTCGGCGCAGGCGCGATCCGGTTGGAACGGGTGCTCTCGCGCATGTCGGAGATCCTGGACGACGCACAGATCGAGGACCTCCCGATCCCGTTCACCGCGGTCGCGACAGACCTGGGTGCGCGGCGCGAGGTGTGGTTCCAGTCGGGTCCTCTCGATGTGGCGATCCGGGCGTCCGTCGCGATTCCGGGGATGATCATGCCGATCATGGTGAACGGACGGCTGCTGGTCGACGGCGGCGTCCTCAACCCTGTCCCGGTGGAGCCGGTGATGGGCCTCGACGCCGACTACACGCTGGGTGTCATCCTCAACGGCTGGGAGCCGCAGGACTTCGGCACCGGGCCCACGATCCAGAGCGCCGCCTCGCGCCCCGCCAGCGAGTGGCTGGATCGCTTCCTCAAGGGGGCGTCGGGCATCTTCGAGGCCGAGTGGATCTCGGCGGTGCTCGCGCGGTTCGGGGGCAGGGGCCGCGACGACGAGGACGACGCCCGGGGCGTGGAGGCCGAGACGCTCGCCGCCGCCGAGGGCAAGGCCGCCGCCGAGGACAAGGCCGTCGCGGGGAGGACGGGCAAGGGGGTCGCGAAGGTGACGGCGGAGCATCCCCACCCCGCGTTCGACCCGCCGCCGTCGGGTCTGGGGATCCCCCAGGTGACCAGCATGGCGATCGACGCGATGAGCGGCCTCATCACCCGGTTCCGGCTCGCCTCCCAGCCGCCCGATCTGCTCGTGACGGTGCCGGGCAAGGCTGCGCGCACGATGGACTTCCACCGCGCCGACGAACTCATCGACCTCGGCTACCGCCTGACCGTCGACGCTCTCGACGCCGCGTTCTCCGAACCCGGCGAGCCGGGGTGACGCGGACCGCCGGCACGGCCGGGCGGTGCCTGTGCCAAGGCGTCTGCGCTGTCGGCGTGTCCATGCGCGATCCGCGGTGCTCGTGCGGCGGTAAAGTCAGCTATGCCCATGGATCCGACCGTCGCGCCGCAGACGCGGGCCGAGGAGCTTCTGACCCGGCTGCGGGCACTGGCCAATCCCGCGAACGTGGCGGGCATGGCGCGGTACGGGATCAACACGTCCGGAACGCTCGGCGTCGCCATGCCGCGGTTGCGGGAGATCGCCCGCGACTTCCGGACGTTGCGGCGGTCCAACCCCGTCCACGTCCACGAGGTCGCTGAGGCGCTGTGGGCGTCGGGTGTCCACGAGGCGCGCCTGCTGGCCGGCATCATGGACGTTCCCACGTTGGTGACGCGCGAACAGGCCGAGCGGTGGGTGGTCGACTTCGACTCGTGGGACGTGTGCGACCAGGTGACCGGCCTCTTCGCCCAGACGCCGTTCGCGGCCGACCTGGCGACCTCGTGGGCGGGTCGGCGGGCCGACTTCGTGAAGAGGGCAGGGTTCGTCGTCGTCTGCCATCTCGCGGTGCACGACAAGCAGGCATCCGATGAGGCGATGATCTCCTTCCTGCCGCTGGTGGAGCGCGAGGCGTCCGATGCGCGCCCGTATGTCAAGAAGGGCGTGAACTGGGCGCTGCGGCAGATCGGGAAGCGCTCGCCGGGCTGCCACGCCGCAGCGGTGGCCACCGCCGAGCGCATCCTCGACGAACAGGCCGGCTCGCCCAGCGCCCGGTGGATCGCGCGCGACGCGCTCCGGGAACTGCGCGCAGCCGCCGTCGTCGAACGTTTCCCGGCCACCGACGACTAGCCACGGGTCATCGGCGGGGGTCGGATCGCTGGATCGGACCGCCTCGTCGCGGCCTCGGGAACGCTGATCCCCACCGTCATGAGCGCCTTGCCTTTGACCGCCCGGTGCACCTTTGCCCACTTGCCCCTAAGGGCTGCCGGGAACTGGTCGTCATGACAGGATGGAGACCATGAGTCAGCGAACCATTGGTGTAACTGAAGTCGCACTGCGGGACGCCCACCAGAGCCTGATGGCCACTCGAATGGCCCTCGAAGACATGGTCGATGCCTGCGCGGACATCGATGCTGCAGGTTACTGGAGTGTGGAGTGCTGGGGCGGCGCGACGTTCGATTCGTGTATCCGATTCCTTAACGAAGATCCGTGGGAACGGCTGCGCACGTTCCGCGAGTTGATGCCCAACACGCGCCTGCAGATGCTGCTGCGCGGCCAGAACCTGCTCGGCTACCGTCACTACCAGGACATGGTGGTCGACAAGTTCGTGGAGAAGTCGGCCGAATACGGCATGGACGTCTTCCGCGTCTTCGACGCCCTGAACGATCCCCGCAACCTCGAACACGCCATGGCGGCGGTGAAGCGGGCCGGGAAGCATGCGCAGGGCACCATCTGCTACACGATCAGCCCCCTTCACACGGTTGAGGGCTATGTGAAGCTGGCCGGGACGCTGCTGGACATGGGCGCCGACTCCATCGCCCTCAAGGACATGGCGGCGCTGCTGCAACCGCAGCCGGCCTACGACATCATCCGCGGCATCAAAGAGGCCTACGGCGACGACGTCCAGATCAACGTCCACTGCCACTCCACGACCGGCGTGACCCTGGTGTCGCTGCAGAAGGCCATCGAGGCCGGCGCCGATGTCGTCGACACGGCGATCTCGTCGATGTCGCTCGGCCCGGGCCACAACCCGACCGAGTCCCTGGTCGCGATGCTGGAGGGCACGCCGTACAAGACCGAGCTCGACATGGACCGGCTCATCAAGATCCGCGACCATTTCTCCACGGTCCGCCCGAAGTACGCGGCGTTCGAGTCGGCCACGCTGGTCGACACCGACATCTTCAGCTCCCAGATCCCCGGCGGCATGCTCTCGAACATGGAGAGCCAGCTCAAGGCGCAGGGTGCGGGCGACCGGATCAAGGAAGTGATGGAGGAGGTGCCGAGGGTCAAGGCGGCCGCGGGGCACCCGCCGCTCGTCACGCCGTCGTCCCAGATCGTCGGCACGCAGGCCGTGTTCAACGTGCTGATGGGCGAGTACAAGGTGCTCACCGGCGAGTTCGCCGACCTCATGCTCGGCTACTACGGCGAGTGCATCGGCCCGCGCGACCCCGAGGTCATCGAGATCGCACGGCAGCAGGCCAAGAAGGAGCCGATCACGGGCCGTCCCGCCGACTACCTCGAACCCGAGTGGGACAAGCTCGTGGCGGATTCGGAGGCGCTCGAGGGCTCCAACGGCACCGAGGAGGACACCCTCACCAACGCCATGTTCCCCGGCGTCGCCCCGAACTTCTTCAAGACCCGCGACGAGGGCCCGAAGAGCGTCGGCAAGACGCAAGCCCAACTCGATGCCGAGCGGAACGCCGCCGACACCGCGGTCGCCGGACCTATCCAGTACCGGGTGAGCCTTGGTGGACGCGAGCACTCCGTCGTCGTCGAGCGGGCCTGAGGGGGAATCCATGACCAAGGCCCACACGATCGAGGAACGGCTCGACCACCTCGTCGACGAGCGTGAGCGGATGGAGGAGGGCGGCGGCGAGAAGCGGCTCGCGAAACAGCGCGAGAAGGGCAAGATGACGGCGCGCGAGCGCATCGACGCCCTGCTCGACCCCGACACCTTCCAGGAGGTCGGCCTCTTCCGCAAGCACCGCACCACCACGTTCGGACTGGACAAGGCCGAGATGCCGGCGGACGGCGTCGTGACCGGATCGGGCGCCGTCTTCGGCCGCCCGGTGCACCTGGCCAGCCAGGACTTCACGGTCGCGGGCGGATCGGCCGGGGAGACCCACTCCGACAAGGTCGTCGAGATGATGCAGGCGTCGCTCAAGACGGGCACGCCCTTCGTCTTCATCAACGACTCGGGCGGTGCTCGCGTGCAGGAGGGAATCGACTCCCTCTCCGGGTACGGCAAGGTCTTCTACAACAATGTGCTGCTCAGCGGCTCGGTGCCGCAGATCTCGATCATCTCCGGCCCGTGCGCCGGAGGGGCGGCCTACTCGCCGGCGCTGACGGACTTCATCATCCAGACCCGCAAGGCCCACATGTTCATCACGGGGCCGAGCGTCATCCAGCAGGTGACCGGTGAGGTCGTGACTCAGGACGCGCTCGGCGGCGCCGATGCGCACATGACCCAGTCGGGCGTCATCCACTTCGTGGCCGACGACGATTCGCAGGCCATCCTCATCGCGCAGAAGCTGCTCAGCTTCCTGCCGCAGAACAACACCGAGGATCCGCCGATCGTCAACCCCGATCCGGTGGTGGAGCCCGACGAGTCGCTGCGCGACATCGTCCCGGTCGACGGCAAGAAGGGCTACGACGTCCGGGAGGTCATCTCGCGGCTGGTCGATCATGGCGACTTCCTCGAGGTGCAGGCGGGGTACGCGCAGAACCTGGTGGTGGGCTTCGCCCGCGTCGTCGGCCGGACGGTCGGTGTGCTGGCCAGCCAGCCGCAGGTGATGTCCGGTGTGCTCGACATCAACGCGTCCGACAAGGGTGCGCGGTTCATCCGCTTCTGCAACGCCTTCAACATCCCGCTGCTGAACCTCGTGGACGTCCCCGGCTTCCTGCCGGGCGTCGCCCAGGAGCACGGCGGCATCATCCGGCACGGCGCGAAGATGCTGTTCGCGTATTCGGCCGCGACGGTGCCGAAGGTGACGGTGGTGCTTCGCAAGGCCTACGGCGGCGCGTACATCGCGATGTGCTGCAAGGATCTGGGTGCCGATGCCGTGTTCGCGTGGCCGACGGCCGAGATCGCGGTCATGGGTGCCGAGGGTGCGGCCAACGTGGTCTTCCGCAAGGAGATCGAGAAGGCCGACGATCCGGATGCCCGGCGTGCGGAGCTGGTCGAGGAGTACCGCGAGACGTTCTCGACGCCGTTCATGGCGGCTTCCCGAGGGCTGGTCGACGACATCATCGACCCCGCCGACACGCGTCGCGAGATTGCGATGGCGTTCGAACTGTTGATCAACAAGCGCGAGCTGCGGCCGGCCAAGAAGCACGGCAACATGCCCGTCTGAGGTGGGGTGACGATGTCCGAAGAAGAACTCAAGGCACAGCTCACGGCGCTGACCAAGAGGATCGCGCAGCTCGAGAAGCAGGTCGCGTCCCTCAGCAAGGAGATCCCTGAGGATCACATCGTGGCGATCGCCGCCGCGGTGGCCGGCTATCTCGGCCATCGCGCGAAGATCCGCGCGGTGCGGTTCAGCTCGACGCGTGGCTGGGTCACCGGCACGCGCCGGGCGCAGCAGGAACATCAACCTATGCATCTGCGCTGACCGGGAAGGAAACCCAAGATGAAGCTCAAGGTGACCGTCAACGGGACGGCGTACGAGATCGATGTCGAGGTCGAGGAGGAGGAGCGCAGCCCGCTGGGCGCCATCGTGTTCGGTGGTCCGGGTGCGGCGCCGACCGCTCCGACGACGGCCTCCGTTCAGGCGGCGAGTGCGAGCGCGGTCGTGGCCCCGCTGGCCGGGTCCGTGTTCAAGATCCTCGTCGAGGAAGGCGAGGAGATCACGGCGGGCCAGGTGCTCGTCGTCCTCGAGGCCATGAAGATGGAGACCGAGATCACTGCTCCGTACGCGGGCAAGGTCGCGAAGATCCTCGTGGGCGTCGGCGACCCGGTCCAGGGTGGGCAGGGGCTCGTCGAGCTGGCCTGATCGAGCCGTCGCCGGCACGGCGACGAAGCTGACGCGAATGCCGTCCGCACCTCGGTGCGGGCGGCATTCGTTGTCGATCGGTCCTTGAGCAGCCCATCCCGGTCCTTGAGCAGCCCATCCCGGTCCTTGAGCTTGTCGAAAGGACATGGTGTGGTGCCGGTGGTTTCGACAGGCTCAACCACCGGATCCTGGTGCTCAACCACCGGATCCTGGTGCTCAACTACCGGTCCTTGAGCTCGCCACCGGTCCTTGAGCCCGCCACCGGTCTTTGAGCTCGCCACCGGTCCTTGAGCAGCCCATCCCGGTCCTTGAGCTTGTCGAAAGGACCTTGCCGATTCTCCCGTGCAGGCGCCGAAGTCGCGCGGTTCCGCACGAGTGTCCGAGGTCACTCACCGGGCAACGTCCGGCAGCGGTGGACAGTAGGCTGCCGACATGACGTCGAAACTGATTCTGCTTCGCCACGGCGAAAGCGAATGGAACGCCAAGAACCTGTTCACCGGCTGGGTGGACGTCGACATCAACGAGAAAGGCATCGCCGAGGCCAAGAAGGGCGCGACGCTGCTGGCCGAGAACGGGCTGCTCCCGGATGTCCTGCACACGTCGGTGCTGCGGCGAGCCATCCACACTGCGTACCTCGCCCTGGACGGCTGCGATCGGCATTGGATCCCCGTGCGCCGCTCGTGGCGGCTCAACGAGCGCCATTACGGCAAGCTGCAGGGGCTCAACAAATCCGAGATCCGCGATCAGTTCGGCGAGGAGCAGTTCATGCTGTGGCGCCGCTCGTACGACACCCCGCCGCCGCCCATCGACATCGACAACGAGTTCTCGCAGTTCCGCGACCCGCGGTACGCGTCGCTGCCGACCGAGGTCCGGCCGCTGACCGAGTGCCTCGCCGACGTCGTCGTGCGGATGCTGCCCTACTGGTACGACGCGATCGTCCCCGACCTGCGCGACGGCAAACTGGTGCTCGTCACCGCCCACGGCAACTCTCTGCGGGCGCTCGTCAAGCACCTGGACGGGATCTCCGATGAGGACATCTCCGGTCTGAACATCCCGACCGGCATCCCGCTGCTGTACGAGCTGGACGACGACCAGAAGGTCCTCAACCCCGGTGGCCGGTACCTCGACCCCGACGCCGCGGCGGCGGCGATCGAAGCCGTCAAGAACCAGGGCAAGAAGTAGTCCTGCAGCACCGACGGGGATGCGGAGCGAGATCGTGCTGTTCCGCATCCCCGCACCACCCTTTCGAGGGGTGTGCGCTCACTTCTCGGCCTCGGCGGACGGCTCGTGCGACGCAGCTCCGGGGGTGGCGCGAGGCGGATCATGCCAGGGGCGTTGCGGTGTGGTCGTCGAGGCGCAGAATCAGTGCGCCCTCCAGGGGCGCTTCGGGCGCGGCGATGAAGCCGAGCCGCTGGTACAGGCGTCCGGCCGGGTTTCCGTCCTCGACGCTCAACGTGATCGCGCCGAGTGAGCCCGCGCGAGAGACGTCGATGGCATGCGAGAGGAGGTACCCGAAGTCGCCACGCTCGGGAACCAACCCGGTGTAGTGCGCGAGCCCGGGCTCGCCCAGCACGTCAGCCATCGAGAAGCGCCCTTCACCCCAGTTCAGATTCAGAAGGGTCGCTTCGCGCAGGATCGGTGAGTCCATGGGGCTCAGCGCGCGCATCATCGGGGAGTCGCGCCGAAACATGATGGTTCACCTCGGGTCGTGCCGGCGGAGAGACGTTCGCGTGCAGCGTCGCCGGGTCCAAGACACGGTGGGCCCCTCTACGAAGGACCGGTTCCGACGCCGGGGCACAAGGCTGCTGATCGGACGGGGTCCCTTTGGCCGGTTGACCGCCGGTTTGTCGGGGCATCGGGCCGGTTGTCGGAGTCGGTGCGGCCTCCCCCGCCAGGTTGCACGGGGTATGCGGCCCGGATTCGGCGTCGTATGCCGTGCAAGGTGGCGGTGACTTCTCGCGGGCTGCGGCATCGCAGCCGGTATGCCTCGCAACCTGGCGGTCCGGGTCCGGTCCGGGGCGTGCGGACGTCTCTGATCCCCGCTGAGCCTCACGTGTGTCCTGCGGTCGGGGAGGCGGGCGTGAGGGACAGGTCTGGCCCCGACCGGGTCGCCATTCGCCCGACGCCGCGGGTTCTCGGCGTCCGCTTACACTCGCCTCATGCTGATCGTCACGACGAACGACATCCCGGGATTCCGCATCGAGTCCGTCCTGGGCGAGGTGATGGGCATGACGGTGCGCAGCGCACACTTCGGGGCCAACTTCACCGCCGGCTTCCGGGCGCTCGGCGGGGGCGAGATCACCGAGTACACCAAGCTCGTCTACGAGTCCCGCAACGAGGTCATGAACCGGATGTGGCAGGAGGCCGTGAACCGCGGCGCGAACGCGATCGTGGCCTGTCGGTTCGACACCGGCGACATCGCGAGCACCTTCACCGAGATCTGCGCGTACGGCACCGCGGTCGTCGTGCGCCCGCTCGCGCAGGGCGAGCCGGGCGCGACGTCCCAGTCCATCGCGGAGGCAGCGCAACGCTGATCCACGGCGGTTCCTGAGCCTCGACGGTCGGTCCTTGAGCCTGTCGGAAGGGTCCTTGAGCTTGTCGAAAGGCTCCTTGATCCTGTCGAAAGGCTCCTTGAGCTTGTCGGAAGGGTCCTTGAGCTTGTCGAAAGGGCTGTGAGCCGTCGCGGTGGCTTCGGCAGGCTCAATCACCGGGCCCCAAGTCGGTCCTTGAGCTTGTCGAAAGGACGTTGTCGTCGCGGTGGCTTCGACAAGCTCAACCACCGGGCCCCAAGTCGGTCCTTGAGCTTGTCGAAAGGGTCCTTGAGCTTGTCGAAAGGACGTTGTCGTCGCGGTGGCTTCGACAGGCTCAACCACCGGACCCCAAGTCGGTCCTTGAGCCTGTCGAAAGGGGTCCTTGAGCTTGTCGAAAGGACGTTGTCGTCGCGGTGGCTTCGGCAAGCTCAACCACCGGGCCCCAAGTCGGTCCTTGAGCCTGTCGAAAGGGCGTTGCCGTCGCGGTGGCTTCGGCAGGCTCAACCACCGGGCCCCAAGTCGGTCCTTGAGCTTGTCGAGAGGGGTCCTTGAGCTTGTCGAAAGGACGTTGAGCCGTCGCGGTGGCTTCGGCAGGCTCAACCACCGGGCCCCAAGTCGGTCCTTGAGCTTGTCGAAAGGGGTCCTTGAGCTTGTCGAAAGGACGTTGAGCCGTCGCGGTGGCTTCGGCAGGCTCAACCACCGGGCCCGAGCTCAACCGCCAAGCCCGATCTCAACCACCCGGTTCAGTGACGGTGTTCAGGCGATCGTCCAGTGCTCGCCCTCGGGCTGCGTGCCGGTGACGATGTAGATCACCCGGCGCGCCATGAGGACGGCGTGGTCGGCGATCCGCTCGTAGTACCGGCCGAGCAGCGCCACGTCGACGGCGGCCTCGATCGAGTGCGGCCACTCGCCGTCCAGCATCACCCGGAAGTGAAGACGACGCAGTTCGTCCATCTCCTCGTCACTGTCGGCGAGGCTCTCGGCGTCCCGGACGTCGCGTTCGCTCAGCGTGCGTCCGGCGGTCGTGACCATCTCCTCGGCGACGGTCGCCATGCGCCGGAAGTTCTGCGTGAGGCTCTCGGGGACGGCGTGCTCGGGGTACCTCATCCGTGCGATCTTGGCGATGTGCGCGGCGAGGTCGCCCATCCGCGACAGGTCGCCGACCATGCGGATGGCAGCGACGACGATCCGCAGTTCTCCGGCCACAGGCGCTTGGCGGGCGAGGAGGCTGAAGCACCGCGTCTCCAGGTCGTCGGCCATCGCGTCGACCTCGTCGTCGTCGGAGATGCACTGCTCGGCGACGGTGAGGTCTGCACTGAGCAGGGCCTGGGTGGCGGCCATGAGGGCGCCCCGCACCCGTTCGCTCATCGCGACGAGGTCGTTGACGACCGTGTTGAGTTCGTCGTGGTAGGTCTCTCGCATCTCGCTCCACTTCTCTGCCCGGCTGCTTCGCCGCACGCTGCGTTGCGCAAAGCCTGCCCGGCCACCGTAGCGTCCCGGCCGTCATCCGCCCAAGGCTCGTTGAACCCCTGGTGAACTGTGCATGAACATCGGCCGGGCGCCGACGCCGGGGATGAACCAACGATCACCTGGCCCGCTCCGGTCCACTTAAGATCGGGCTGTGGATCCGATCGCGGCGAGTGTCCTGGCACTGTTCGCAGGGTTGGCGATCGGCGCCGGAGGCTCGTGGCTGGCCCGGCGCCGGGCCGCGGAACAGACGGACGTCCCTGTCGCACCCTCGATCGCGGACCTGGTGCCGCTCCTGGAGTCCGCAGTCCTGTGGGTGGGGGAGCATGACGAGATCCTGTCGGCCAGCCCGCGCGCCGTCTCGCTCGGCGTCGCTCAGGGAACGCGGGTCGGCAGCGCGCCCCTGCTGGAGGCGGTCCGCGAGGCACGCAGGACCGGCATCGCGACGGAGGTCCAGGTCAGTCTCAGCCGTGGTCTGGGAGTGTCTGTGGACCTGCTCGCCCACGTCAGCCCCGCCGCCGATCAGTCCGTGTTCGTCGTCGCCGTCGACAAGGCGCAGGAGGAGCGGGTGATGGTCGCGGTGCACGACTTCGTCGCCAACACCAGCCACGAGCTGAAGACGCCCGTCGGCGCGATCGCGCTGCTCGCCGAGGCGCTGTCCCAGGAGCCGACAGATGCCGCGATGGTCGAGCGATTCTCGGGGAGGATCCTGACCGAGACGACACGCCTCACCGAACTGGTCTCTCAACTCATCGCCTTGTCCCGGCTCCAGTCCGCCGATCCGATGCTCAGCGCCACGGACGTCCGGGTCGGTGATCTCGTCGGTGCGGTCCTGGCGCGGTTCGGCACCCTCGCCGGGCAGTGCGGGGTCCAGATCGCCAGGGCCGGGGACCTCGATCTCGTGATCCACGGCGACCGCGAACAGTTGGAGACGGCCTTGGCGAATCTCGTCCACAACGCCATCGCCTATTCGTCCGACCATGCCCGGGTCACGGTGAGCGTCCGCACGGCGGTCCGCGACGGGACCGATGTCGTGGAGCTCGCCGTCACCGACAACGGCATCGGCATCGCCGACGACGAACAGGAGCGGGTCTTCGAGCGGTTCTACCGGGTCGACTACGCCCGGTCCCGGGACAGCGGCGGCACCGGTCTCGGGCTGCCCATCGTCCGGCACATCGCCCAGGCACACGGCGGCGACGTGACACTGTGGAGCCAGGTCGGCAGAGGCTCCACCTTCACCATCAGGATCCCGACGCACGGAAAGGGAGGCGCGTGACGCGCGTACTGATCATCGAGGACGAGGAGTCCTACCGCGAGGCGACCGCCTACATGCTGCGCCGTGAGGGCTACGAGGTGCTGGAGGCGGCGACCGGACCGGCCGGACTGGAGGCCTTCGAGCAGTCCGGAACCGACATCGTCCTGCTCGACCTCATGCTCCCGGGAATGGCGGGCTCGGAGGTGTGCCGCCGGATGCGGCAGCACTCGAACGTGCCCATCATCATGGTGACCGCTCGCGACAGCGAGGTGGACAAGGTGGTCGGGCTGGAGATCGGCGCGGACGACTACGTCACGAAACCGTTCAGCCACCGAGAGCTGGTCGCCCGCATCAGGGCGGTGCTGCGCCGTGGCCAGGACGTCGACCTCGTCCCCGACATCGTCGAGGCCGGAGGCGTTCGCCTGGATGTGGAGCGGCACGAGGTCACGGTTGCGGGGAGTCCGGTGAGGCTGGCGCTCAAGGAGTTCGAGTTGCTCGAACTGCTCCTGCGCAACGCCGGTCGCGTTCTGACGCGCGGCCAGCTCATCGACCGGATCTGGGGCTCGGACTATGTGGGCGACACCAAGACCTTGGACGTCCACGTCAAGCGGCTCCGGGCGAAGATCGAGGCCGACCCGGCCCATCCGAAGTTGCTCGTGACGGTGCGCGGGCTCGGGTACAAGTTCGACGCCTGACCCCGGCTCGCCGCGAGACGCGGGCGGCGGGGTCGAACCGCCTCGCGGCGCGAGGCACGTGCTCGGGAGGCGGGCGGGGGCGTCCACGGAGGCCCCCGCGGTGCGGACCCCGCGGCGGCGGCGCTAGCCTATTCGGACGTGAGCGATATCGCCGTCTTCAGCGGGTCCGCCGACCCGGATTTCGCGCAGGAGATGTGCGACCTTCTCGGGGTCTCCCTCTCGCCGCACCGCACGACGCGTTTCAGCAACGACTGCCTGCAGGTGCAGTTGCGGGCGAATTGCCGCCGGCGCGACGTGTACATCGTCCAGCCGCTGGTCCCGCCGGTGCAGGAGAACCTCATGGAGCTCCTCCTCATGTTGGACGCGGCGCGCGGCGCCTCGGCGTCCCATGTCAACGCGGTCATTCCGCACTTCTCGTACGCGCGTTCCGACAAGAAGGACGCGCCGCGGATCTCGATCGGCGCCAAGCTCGTCGCCGACCTGCTGGCCGCCGCCGGTGCGACCCGTGTCGTGACGATGGCGCTGCACACCCAGCAGGTGCACGGGTTCTTCAGCGTTCCGGTCGATCATCTGACCGCCATCGGCGTCCTCGCCGGGCACTTCCGCGACCGCGATCTGTCCCGCACAGTCGTCGTGTCGCCGGATTTCGGCAACGCCAAGGTCGCCGGGGACTTCGCACACCGGCTGGGCGTTCCGATGGCGGCCGGTTCGAAGCGGAGACTGTCCGACGATCGCGTGGTCATCGATGCGATCGTCGGGGATGTGCGGGGCAGGGACGTCATCGTGCTCGATGACGAGATCGCCACGGCGGGGTCGATGATGGAGCTCATCAGCCGGCTCGTCGAGGAGGACGTCGGCCGGATCTCGCTGGCCTGTACCCATGGGCTGTTCACCGGCCGGGCGGTGGAGCGGCTGACGTCCGAGCCCCGTATCGCGGAGATCGTGACGACGAACACCGTCCCGCGGCCGCCGGGATTCGACCTTCCCAACCTCGTTCAGCTCTCCGTCGCGCCGCTGTTCGCCGAGGCGGTGCGACGCATCAATTGCGGCGAGTCGGTGAGCAGTCTGTTCTCGCCCGAGAACACCTACGGCGCCTGAGGCGCCCGCAGGCGCGACAGGGGCCGCTCAGCCGCGGGTCGACGGCGTGGCGGACGTGGTCGCCGGCGGCACCGGCGTGACCGAGGAGAAGTCCTTCGCCTCGGTGTCCAGGATGAGGGTCTGCACCGTGGCGGATGCCCCCGAGGCGAACGTGAAGGTGAGCTCGGCCGAATAGCCGGCGGTGAGGTCGGGCGAGGTGACCATGATGCCCGTCGTCCCGAAGGTGAGATCGAGGACGTCGCCGGCCGGCACGGCGATCGGAGCGCCGGTGACCCTGAAGGCGGTGCCCGTGTCCCCGTCGGGGGTGAACGGGTGCCCGTCGACGGACACGAGCCTGTCGGCGGCGGGGCTCGTGACGGCGCCGGTCACACGGGCGGTGTGCTCCCCTGTCGCGACCAGGGCGATGTCGCGGATCTTCACCTGCCCGGCGTCAGTATTCACGCCCTGACCAGGGGAATCCACCTGAAGAGTCTGGACGTCGAAACCACAGCCGGCGAGTCCGAGGGAGAGCGTTGCGGCGAGCGCGATCGCGCCCGTGGCCTTGGCGAGCGGTACAATGGACGATCGCATCCGGTTACTCCTCGTGTCGGCCCGGGGTGGCCCGAGCATACACGTTGGCGGTTGTCAACCCCCAAATGGGCCTCTGGCTAGCGCAAACACTACCGAGGGTACACCCGGCGTGCTACACTGGTCGTTGGAAGGGGTCACATCAATATGACTTTTGCTGTCGGCGAAACAGTGGTCTACCCCAATCATGGGACGGCTGTCATCGAGGCTATCGAAACTCGCACGATCAAGGGTGAAGAAAGGTCTTTTCTCGTCCTGCGAATCGTCGGGCAGAGTGATTTGGTCGTTCGTGTCCCTGCGAACAACCTCGACCTTGTCGGCGTTCGCGACGTTGTCGACGCCGACGGTCTGGAGCGAGTCTTCAACGTCCTTCGCGCGCCGCACACCGAGGAGCCCGCGAACTGGTCGCGCCGGTACAAGGCGAACCTGGAGAAGCTGCACTCGGGCAACGTGATGAAGGTCGCCGAGGTCGTGCGCGATCTGTCGCGCCGCGAGCGCGAGCGCGGCCTGTCGGCGGGCGAGAAGCGCATGCTCGCGAAGGCCCGTCAGATCCTCGTCTCCGAGCTGGCGCTGGCGGAGCGGGTCGAGGAGGAGCGCGCCGAGGTGCTGCTCGACGAGGTCCTCGCCAGTTGAACTGACGCCTCCGACGCCGCCACGACCGAAGGCGGCAACGCGGTCTTGATCGTGCGATCCCGGGCGTGACGCGTGTCGTCACGATCCCGGGATCGGTCGCGACGGTCAGGTCACCGTTCGGTGATCAGCGCGGTCGCCACCGCCGCCACACCCTCGCCTCTGCCCGTGAGCCCGAGGCCGTCGGCGGTCGTGGCGCTCAGGGTCACGCGGGCGCGCAGAGCGTCCCCCAGCACCTGCTCCGCCTCCGCCCGGCGGGCCCCGAGGCGCGGGCGGTTGCCGATCACCTGGATCGCGACGTTGCCGATCTCGAACCCTGCCGCGCGGACACGCGCCGCCGCCTCCGCGAGGAACACGACGCCGTGCGCATCGGCCCATCGTGGCTCGGACGTTCCGAAGTTGCTGCCCATGTCGCCGAGGCCCGCCGCGGAGAAGAGCGCGTCGCAGGCGGCGTGCGCGGCCACGTCCCCGTCGGAGTGTCCCCGGAGTCCGCACGGCTCCGCGGGGAAATGGAGCCCGGCGAGCCACATGGGGACGCCTGCGGCGAGGGCGTGGACGTCGGTGCCGATCCCGACACGCAGGTCACTCGCCATGGTGCACGTGCCGCAGCAGCCGGCGTCCGGAGTGGTGGCCGATGGTGTTGCGGATCTTCCACAGCGCGTTCGCGACGGTGAGGTCGGTGGGCTCGGTGATCTTCATCGCCAGGCGCGACCCTTCGATGAGCGTGACGGGGTGGCCGAGGGCTTCCGCGCAGGACACATCGTCGGTGAAGGACGTCTCCGACTCGGCGGCCGCGGCGTGCGCCTCGCAGATCACGTCGAGCGGGAAGCCCTGAGGCGTCTGGATGGCCCGCAGGCGTGAACGATCCACGACCGCGCTCGTCGCGGGGTCGTCGCCGATCATGCGAACCGAGTCCGCGAGCGTCACGACCGGGGTCACCGCCTTCGCCCCGCCTGCGACCGCGGCGATCACGTCGGCGACGACAGACGCGGGCACCATCGGGCGCACGGCGTCGTGGATCAGCACGACCTCCGTAGAGGCGAGGTGCTCGTCGGAACGGATCGCATCGAGCCCGTTGCGCACCGACTCCTGCCGGCTGGATCCGCCCATGGCGATCGTCACGGGAATCGGCGAGACGGCGAGTTCGGCAGTCAGGTGGTGAGCGGTGTCGGGATTCAGGACGACCACGGCATCGGTGCAGCCGCCGGCGGCGAGAGCCTCGATGGACAGGCCGATGAGGGCCTTCCCGGTGAGTCGGAGCGCCGGCTTGGGCGTTGAGCCGCCGTACCGGAGCCCAAGCCCCGCAGCGACGACGAGGGCGACGACGGGCTCGGGCATATTGCCGAGTTTAGCCACAGCGCTGGTCGCGGTGCTCCCGCACCGCGACGTAGAGGCTCGAGAGCACCGCGCGGCGGTCGGACGCCTCGACGATGAACGTCGTCCCTCCTGTGCCGTCGGCGCCTGAGGCGAGCGCGCGCGCCGCGTCCGCGGGACCGGAGACCCCGGCCGCCTGGATGACGAGGATCGACGGGTCGATGTCCTTGACGAGGGCGGTGGTGCGCACCGCGTAGGCGGTGTCGGTCATCGCCCCGCTGGCGATCTGCGCGGTCGGCTCGCAGATCATGATGTCGGGCCCGAGGCAGGCGACGGCGCGGCACTGGGCGTCGCTGTCGGCGCAGACGATGCTGAGCAGTCCCGCTTCACGGGCCCGGCCGATGGACGCGTCGAGATCTGCCACTGTGAGGGGGTGCTCGGCGTGGTTGAGCACCACCGCGCGTGCGCCCGCCTCGGCCAGGGACTCCGGCAGGACGTGCCCCATTCCGCGGCCGGGACGAAGCGGGTCCATGTGCTGTGCCGTCACGGTGAGGTGGGTCGTGGCCTCGGCCACCAGCCGCAGGTCGGCGTGCTGCGCCGTGAAGAGCGTGTCGATGCCGAACGCGGCTGCCAGTTCGTCGGTCAGCACGGCCAGCTCCCGGACCGCCGCCCCGGTGAGGTATGCCTTGGAGTTCACGATCAGGAAGGGCGCGCGAAAGCCGATGCGCTCCGCCTGCCGTCGTGTGGTCCCCATGGCGCCTCCTCGCGATCATCCAGGGCCACTATGCCCGGCGCGGGACGCTCTCGCCTGGGAACCGGATTCTCCACGGGGGGCTGGCGGTGGCGAAACCGGTGTGCTACCGTGCTCGCGAACGAAAGTTCACGGGATTGTTACCCCATCGAGGGGCAAGACCTGGGATGCACGAAGGTGCGTCTCAGGTCTTTTTTGTTTTCCGGAAGGAACGGAGGTCTGACAATGGAGTCCGGAACGAAACAGAACACGGCCGAACGGATCGTCGACGGCGTCGGCGGGGCCGACAACATCCTCGGGCTGACGCATTGTGCGACGCGGCTGCGCTTCGAACTGAAGGACGCATCGGGCGTCGAGCAATCGACCATCGAGGCGATCCCCGGAGTGATGGGCGCCGTGCCCCAGAGCGGGGACCGGTATCAGGTGGTCATCGGCGGAGCCGTGCAGACCACGTTCAACGAGATCGTCAACCTGCCCCAGATGCGGGGCGTGGCCACGGGGGGCAGCGACGCCGACGTGAAGGCGGCGGCACGGGCGCAGGGCCCGCGGGGCCGCTTCGCCTGGCTCGACTCGTTCTTCGAGTTCCTGTCGGACTCGTTCCGTCCGGTCCTCGGCGCCCTGCTGGGGGCGTCGCTGTTCATCACGTTCATGGCGTTGATGGCGACCCTGAAGGTGATCCCGGCCTGGAATGCGCCCGGGGTGACGCTGGAGCCGTCGTGGCAGTTCATCAACTTCTGCTGGCAGGCCGTGTTCATCTTCCTGCCGCTGATGGTGGCCTACAACGCGAGCAAGAAGGTGAACGCCGATCCGTGGATCGGGTTCGCGGTCATGGCCGTGCTCATGCTGCCGGGGTTCACCGCGCTGGGGACGTCGGCGACCGAGATGACCGTGTTCGGGTCGGCGGTGAAGGTCGTGCACATCTTCGGACTTCCCCTGACGATCTTCGACTACAGTTCGCAGGTGTTCCCGCCGCTGCTGATGGCGGGAGTGCTCGGGCCGCTGTACAAGGGCCTGAAGAAGATCATTCCCGAGAACGTGCAGCTCATCTTCGTGCCGTTCCTGTCCATGCTGATCATGATCCCGCTGACCGCGTTCGTCATCGGTCCGATCGGCGTCTACGCCGGCGCAGCGGTGTCGGGGGCGCTCAACGCGATCAACAACTTCTCGCCGTTCATCTTCGCGATCCTGATCCCGCTGCTCTACCCGTTCATGGTGCCGCTCGGACTGCACTGGCCGATCAACGCGATCATGCTGCTCAACATCCAGACGCTCGGCTACGACTTCATCCAGGGGCCGATGGGCGCGTGGAACTTCGCCTGCTTCGGCGCCACCGCCGGGGTGCTGTTCCTGTCCGTTCGCGACAAGGACGCCCAGATGAGGCAGACCGCGACGGGCGCGCTCGCCGCCGGCCTGCTGGGAGGTATCTCCGAGCCGTCCCTGTACGGCATCCATCTCCGCTTCAAGCGGATCTATCCGCGCATGCTCGTGGGCTGCTTCACCGGTGGCCTCGTCATGGGCCTGGGCAGCCTGTTCGGGCTCAAGATCAAGACCAGCGCGTTCGTGTTCACCTCCCTGCTCACCATTCCCGCCTTCGATCCGATCGGCCTGTACGCCCTCGGCGTCCTCGCGGCCTTCGTCGTGGCGATGGTGCTCGTCATCGTGTCCGACTACCGCACTCCCGAGCAGAAAGCCGAGGCTCTCGCGGCTCGTGAGCAGGCCGAGGCCGATCTGGCGCAGGCCGAGTCCGCATCCGCCCCTGTCGCGGCGGTCCCCGCAGGCGGGGTGGCCACGCTCGTCCGCACGAGTGCTCTCGTCGCACCCGTCGCCGGTCGCGTCCTGCCGCTCGCCGAGGTCGGCGACAAGGTGTTCGCCTCCAAGGCTCTGGGCGACGGCGTCGGCATCGTGCCGAGCGAAGGCCGCGTCGTGGCTCCGGTCGCCGGCGTCCTGGTGACGGTGCACAAGAGCGGCCACGCCTTCGGGATCAAGACCGACGACGGCGTGGAGGTGCTCGTCCACGTCGGGATCGACACGGTTCGGATGGGCGGCGAGGGCTTCGACGTCAAGGTGCAGAAGGGCCAGCGGGTCGAGGTCGGCGACGTGCTCGTCGAGGTCGACCTCGACGCGGTCGCGGCCGCCGGTTTCGACCCGACCACCGTGGTGGTCGTCATCAACACCAAGTCCCTGGCCGCGGTCGAGCCGCAGGCGCATGGCGAGGTTGCCCGCGGTGAGGCCATTATTGGTGTCACCCCGTGAGAGGAGCGCGCGCGTGATGCCGGACCCGAGTCGTCGCGGGACCTGACATGAGGATCGCGCGTGTCTTCAACAACAACATCGTCCTCGCGTTGGACGACGCGGATCGCGAGGTGATCCTGACCGGCCGTGGCCTGGGTTTCCAGGCCCGGCCGGGGCAGGACGTCGACGAGAACCTGGTGGCCCGGGTCTTCGTGCCGATGGACGGGCGGGATCCGGACCACCTCGCGCAGTTGCTGGCCGGCATTCCGCCCGAGCACATCCATCTGGTCGGCCGGGCACTCGCGGAGGTCGGCCTCGACACCGTCGCACGCAACCCCGCCCTCGTCATCGCGCTGGCCGATCACGTCAGCTTCGCCCTGCGCCGGGCGGCGCTCGGGAAGGACCTCGAGTACCCGCTGCTCGCCGAGGTGCAGCATCTCTACACCGAGGAGTACGCCCAGGCGGGGGCGCTTCTCACGGCGATCAACCTGCACAGCGACATTCCTCTGCCCGACAGCGAAGCGGTGGGTCTCGCGCTGCACCTGGTGAACGCGGGATTCGCGAGCGGGGACCTGTCGTACACCTACAAGATGACCGGCGTGATCCAGCAGATGGTGACGGTGATCGAGCAGTCGTTCGGCCGGACGCTCGAGACGAGCAGCGTCAGCGTCGGGCGGTTCATCACCCACCTGCGCTACCTGTTCGTCCGGATCCATCAGCACCGACAGCTCAGCGATGAGCATTCGGCCGTGGGCGCGGCGATCCGCGAGGCCTATCCCGAGGCCGCGGAATGCTCCCAGCGGCTGGCCGGGATGCTCGAGTTGCGGCTCGGGGCGTCCATCTCGGGCGACGAGGTCTCCTACCTGTCGCTCCACGTGGCCCGTGTCGTCGCCGACACGGGCGAGGAACCCTGAGCGGCGACGGTACCGACAGGGGAAACCCTGCCGTAGCTACCCTTCGGCCGGGACGCTACCGGGGGACCGGTAGCATCCCGGCCTTGGCGTAGCGGCCTGTCCCGAAGGGTAGCTACGTCGGGGCGACGACGGCTCGGTCCGGTCCCTTGTGGGTCCGGTCTGGTTCGGTCCTGTGGTCCGGGGATCGGTGCCGTTCGCAACCACCCGCCTCGCAGGCTCGGCGGGGGCCAGTCCCGTCCACGCTCACGGCACCGTCCTCCCGGACCACAGGGCCACGGGTGTGGTTCGCGACCACTCGCCTCGCAAGCTCGGCGGGGGCCAGTCCCGTCCACGCTCGCGGCACCGTCTTCCCGGACCACAGGGCCACGGGTGCGGTTCGCAACCACCCGCCTCGCAGGCTCGGCGGGGGCGAGGAGGCTCCGGCGTAGCTACGCTCCGGCCGGGACGCTACCGGGGGACCGGTAGCGTCGCGGCCTTGGCGTAGCGGCCTGTCCCGAAGGGTAGCTACGCGGGTCTCGGTGTGGCTCGGCGGTCAGCGCACGGCGTCGTCGGAGGCGGTGAAGGTGTTGCAGACGCCGACCGAGGTCGTCGCCAGACCCTTCTCGCCCCACGCCTGCCGCGTCCTGCCGAGCCCGTGGTTGCCCCACACCGTCGACTTGCCGGTCAGCACGTCGTCGCCGATGGCGTAGAACGTGTCGGAGATGTCCTGCCGATCGGCGTCGGTGATGCCGCGGCTGCGCGCGACCGAGTTGAGGAAGATGCCGTCGAGGCAGTCCGCCTGGACCTCGAGCCGCCGCTGGTAGACGTCCCCCTCGCGCTCGGGCAGGTCGTAGGCCTCGAGCTTCGCCGCGGCCAGAATCCCGGTGCGGCCCTGCAGCGCATGTCCGAACTCGTGGCCCAGGATGATGTCGAGCGCGAGCCGGCTCGAGCGGAGGCTGCTCGGCAGGATGTCCAGGACGTTGTCGGCGAAGTACACCTGCTGATCGGCCATGCAGTAGAAGGCATTCTGATCCGACGCCTTGCCGCACTTGGTGGTGATGGACGTCGAGTACACCGTGACGGTCGGGCGCGGCAGGGTGTACCCGGCCTTCTGGACGGTGGTGTCCCAGACACGCATCAGGCACGCGGTGAGCTCGTTGAGATACGCCTCCTGGGTGGAGTTGGACGCCGTCCTCGGTGCGATGTCGTCGACGTCGCAGCGCACGGGCGACGGGACGGTCTGGTCGTAGAACGGGTTCGACTGCATCGTCGCCGAGTACTCGGTCTCGGCGGGGATCGGGACCTGGTCGGGATTCGTGTCGGCCGCCGGCGGCCGGTAGTCCTCGTTCTGGTAGTCGCCGGTGACCTGCGCCTCACCCCGGAACAGCCTCACGGCCACGATGCCGGCGAGAGTGACGAGACACACCGCGACGAGTACCACGAGGACGGTGCGCAGCGGGTTGCGCCGGGGCGGTGTGGGCGGCGGCTGGTACCCGGCGTACTGGCCCATCATCGGCGGGTAGGCGGTGGGCGTCCGGGTGCCCTGCCACGATGCCGTGGACGGCTGCCCGTAGGACTGCGGGCCGATGACCGGAGCGCCCCAGACGGGCTGCCCCTGCGGCGGGCCCCAGACGGGCTGACCCTGCGGAGGGCCCCAGCCCGGCTGACCCTGCGGCGCACGGCCCTGCTGTGCGCCCCAGACGGGCTGCTGCTGGCCCCAGGTCTGGGGGCTCTGCGGCCATCCACCCTGCCCTTGCGGCGGCCGCCACGGCTGCTGTGTCACGCGCTCAGCGTAGTCGGACCGGGGTTCTCAGACGAGAAGGCCGGGAGCCGACACTCACGACCGAGGCGCACAGGCAGGGCCGGGCGCCCCCGCGTGGGATAGAGTCCTGCGCGAGACCAGGCGGCGGCCCGGCCGGCCGCCAGCGAGTGCCGAGGAGTGCAGATGGTGAGGTCGCACGGAGCCCGGCGACGGGTCCGAGCCGCGTTGTTGCTGTCGGTCGCGGGGCTGTTCTGGCTCGTCGCCGCGCCGATGGCTCACGCCCAGGACGAGCTTGCGGCGTACAACGCGACGGTGAAGGTCCTCCAGGACGGACAGTTGCAGGTCACCGCGACCCTCGACCCGTCCGGCTCCTTCCCCTCGACCGTCACGCAGCGGTTCGCGACCCGCGAACGCGTCCTCGACAACAGCGAACGCGTCTTCGAAGTGTCCAACCTCAAGGCCGTCAACGGGGACACCGACCTCGCGGCCGAGGTCTCGCAGGACGGCGACTACACCGTGCTGTCGGTTCCGACGGGCGGGCTGTCCGGCTCGGTGACCCTCACCTACACGGTGCGCGGCGCGGCGCTGCGCCAGGCCGACGGCTCGACACTCGTCCAGTGGCGCGTCCTGCAGGGCCTCTCGGCGGGGGTCGAGTCCGTCGACGTCACCGTCACGTCCGAAGCGGCCGTGCTGGAGGTCGACTGCGTGTCCGGCCCGCCGAGCGCTCCCAGCACCTGCTCGTGGTTCCAGGGCGGAACGCATGATACTCCCGACCCCACCTTCCATGACGGCCCGCGCGGGGCGGGCGAGATCGTCGCGCCGTCGGTCCGCTATCCCGGGTCGAGCGTCGCGGCCAACGAGACGGTCGTCGAGCTGTGGAGCCTCGACCGGGCGTTCCGGCCCGGCCTGGCCGAACTGCTGACCGCATTCGGGCTGCTGGTGCTCGGGGGCGCCGCGCTCTACGCGCTGCACCGCCGCATCGGCCGCGACGCGACGTCCCTCGAAGACCCGACCGTGGTGGCCTCCTTCCGCCCCGTGGGGGCGGGGGCGAGCGAGTTCGTCGTCGCGAACGACGTCCGCCCCGGCATGGTCGGCACCCTGCTCGACGAACGGGTCGACCCGGTCGATGTCACCGCGAGCGTCCTCGACCTCGCGGTGCGCGGCTACCTCCTCATCACGGAGCTACCGCGCGAGAGCGACTACGCGCCGACAGACTGGACGTTCACCCGCACCGACCGCGCGACCGACGATCTCGCGCCCTACGAGTCGGCGATCCTGGACGCGGTCGCGCCGGCCGAGGGGCGGCTCACGGTGTCCGAGATCGGGCCTGCGGTGGTCGACGCCGTGCCGCGGATCCAGTCCGAGCTCTACGACGAGGTCGTGTCCCGCGGCTGGTTCGCCAAGCGCCCCGACGACACCCGCAGCCTGTGGGGACGTCTCGGCTGGATCGTCCTCGCCGTCGCGGCGGTCGCGACGGTGGTGCTCGTGGCGTTCACGACCTTCGGGCTCGTCGGGCTCGCGATCGTCCTGCTCGCGCTGGGGCTGCTGTTCGTCGCGCAGGAGATGCCGTCGCGAACGGCGGCCGGCACCTCGGTGCTGGCCGGGCTGCGCGCGCTGCAGGCCGAACTGCTCACACACCCCACCGACGAGGCCCCGGCGGGCAGGGAGTACGAGCAGCTCTCGCGCGTGCTGCCCTATGCCGTCGTCCTCGGCGGTCAGGACCGGTGGATCCGTGCGCTCGTCGCTGCCGACGACGACGCGGGTGTCGCCGACCCGACCGACCTGGACTGGTACCACGCGCCCGCCACCTGGCATCTGCAGGATCTGCCGGGATCGTTGCGGAACCTGCTCACCACGTTGCAGGGCACGTTGTTCAGCCGCTGAAGCGAGCAGCACGCGCCCGACCGGCGCGGCGCCGGATCCCACGGAGAAGTGACCGCCGTCGGACCCGGTCGCCCCGTGCTGCTGCTCAGAGCTCCAGTCCCGGATACAGCGGGTTCGCGTCCAGCAGTTCGGCCGCCGCAGCCCGCGTCCGCTCCGCGATCCCGGCGGGCAGGAGCACGTTGGCCTTCGACGGCGTCCCGGCCTTGGTCGTCGCCGGCTCGGCCGCGGCGAGGACATCGGCGATGAGCCCCGCGACCTGGACGAACTCGTCGGCGCCGAACCCGCGGCTGGTCAGGGCCGGCGTCCCGATGCGGACACCGCTGGTGTACCAGGCGCCGTTCGGGTCGCGCGGCACCGAGTTGCGATTGGTGACGATCCCGGCCTCGAGGAGCGCGGTCTCCGCCTGCCTGCCGGTGACGCCGAAGCCGCTGACGTCCAGGAGGACGATGTGGTTGTCGGTGCCGCCGGTGACGAGCGTCACGCCACGTGCGGCCAGAGCCTCGGCGAGCGTCTGCGCGTTGTCGGCCACCGCCTGCGCGTAGGTCGCGAACGCGGGCGTGCGTGCCTCGGCGAGCGCGACGGCCTTCGCGGCCATGACGTGGCCGAGCGGGCCGCCGAGCACCATCGGGCAGCCGCGGTCGATGAACGGGGCGTACTCCTCGGTCGACAGCAGGAGGCCGCCGCGAGGACCGCGCAGGGACTTGTGCGTCGTGGTGGCGACGATGTCGGCGTAGCCGACGGGGTTCTCCTCGCCGGTGAACACCTTGCCGGCCACGAGACCGGCGAAGTGGGCCATGTCGACGAACAGGGTGGCGCCGACCTCGTCGGCGATCTCGCGCATCTTCGCGAAGTTCACACGGCGCGGGTAGGCCGAATACCCGGCGACGAGGATCAGCGGCTTGAACTCCCTCGCGGTGGCCCGCAGCGCGTCGTAGTCGATGAGGCCGGTCTCGGGGTCTGTGCCGTAGGAGTGCTGCTGGAACATCTTGCCCGAGATGTTGTGGCGGAAGCCGTGCGTGAGATGCCCGCCGGCGTCCAGGGACATGCCCATGACCCGCTGCCGCCCGAACTCCGCGCGCAACTCCTCCCAGTCCGCCTCGGACAGGTCGTTCACCGTCTTCGCGCCGAGGCGCTCCAGCGTCGGGGACTCGATGTTCTTCGCGAGGATCGCCCAGTACGCCACGAGGTTGGCGTCGATGCCGGAATGCGGCTGCGCGTAGGCGTACTCGGCTCCGAACAGTTCGCGGGCGTGCTCGGCGGCGACGGCCTCGACGGTGTCGATGTTCCGGCAGCCGGCGTAGAACCGCTTGCCGACCGTGCCCTCTGCGTACTTGTCGGACAACCAGGTGCCCATCGTCATGAGCACGGGAAGCGACGCATAGTTCTCGGAGGCGATGAGCTTCAGGGACGCGCGCTGGTCGGCGAGCTCCTGGCGGGTGGCCTGCGCGATTCGCGGCTCCACGGATTCGATGACGGACAGCGCCTGCCGGTAGACGCTGGATGCGGTCGCGGCGAGATCGGCCACGGGTTACCTCCTTGGAATGTTCGCCTCCAACCTAACGGAGGATCAGCGGGAGGTCGCCACTTCTCGCGGCCCGCCCGCCCACTCGGCGAGGAACCCGGCGATGGCCGGGATCGCCCGCTCGAGGGTGGCCGGACGTCCGAGAGGCAGACGCAGATGCGTCGTCCAGTTGTCGGTGGGGGAGAAGTGGGAGCCGGGGATCACGACGATCCGGGCGCGAGCCAGCCGCGCCGCGAGCGCCACGGTGTCGGTGTGGGCGTCGACCCACAGGCAGGCCCCGGCGTCGGGCACCGAGTACGTCCACCCCGGCAGATACTCCGACAGCAGGCCGACGGTGAGGTCGCGGGTGTGCGCCAGTTCGGCGCGGCGCAGGTCGCGCGCCTCGGCGGCCAGCGGGAGCAGTTCCGCGGCAAGCACCTGTGACGGGACGCTGCCGGCGAGGTCGGTCGTCACCCGCCGGTCGATCGCCGCGTCGAGGACCTGCGCGCTCCCGCGGATCCACCCGACGCGGATGCCGGCCCAGAAGAGTTTCGTCAGCGACCCGATGCTGATGGACAGCCCGGGCGGCACCAGCGCCCCGAGGTGTCCGGGGTGCTGACCGGCATGGAGGTCCGCCGTCGATCCGTCGTCGATCGTCGGGAGCTGCGTGCGGGCGATGACGTCGGCGACCTCGCGTCGCCGACGTGGACTCCACGTGACGCCGGTCACGTTGTGGGCCGTCGGCAGGACGTACAGCAGCCGCGCGCCGTCACGGCGCACCGCCGTCTCGAGAGCCAGCGGGTCGATGCCCTCCTCGTCGCACGGGACTCCCACGACGCGCGCCTCCCGGCGCCCCAGCACATCGAGGGCGCCGCGGTAGGTGGGGTCCTCCACGAGCACGGTGTCGCCGGGCTGGACGAGGACGTCGGCGACGATCGACAGCGCATGGTGTGAGCCGTTCGTGAGCACGATGTCGTCGGTCGTGGTCGCGAGCCCCTGCTCGCTGTAGGCGGCCGCGACGGCCTCCCGTGTGGACTCCAGCCCGCGCGGGACGAACCGGTCGAGCAGCAGTGACTCGCGCACCGACGCCGTCCACGGCCCCCGCAGCGCCCGGCTCAGCAGCGGCGAGGCGGGGAGGGCGCCGCTGCTCAGGTCGAGCGGGGTGTCGGGAGCCGCATAGGTCCGCAGCCGGTCTCCGTGCCAGTCGGGAGCGCACCGCTGCGAGGACATGCGCACGCGCGTCCCGGCGCCGTGGCGCGTCGACACCCAGCCCTCGTCCTTCAGCGTGTCGTAGGCCGCGCCCACGGTCATCCGGCTGACCGCGAGAACGCGCGCCAACTCCCGCCGTGAGGGGAGCACGCTGCCGGGCGTGAGGCCCCCTTCGGCCAGCACGTCCCGCAACGCGTCGGCGAGGAGCGTGTGCAGGGCACCCTTGCCGAGATCCCACCCCGCGAGCTGGCGGGCCAGGTGGTTCGGAGCGATCCTCGATCCGTCCATGAGACCTCCTGCGCATCGTCATCCGGAGGCTTCGTCCCATCCTCGCACGGCCGCACCCGCCGGAGGGTCCCGGATGAGAACCGTTGCCACTAGCCCACAAGTGGCCATTGGGCGCGCGGAGCCCGGCCGCTTGGCTGAACCCACTGACACACAAGGAGGTGGATCATGCCGGATGTCGTCGTCGTCGCGACCGTCGACACGAAGGGCCGCGAGGCGCAGTACATCCTCGAGCAGCTTGCGATCGCCGGAGCGAGCGCTCGGGTCATCGACATCGGAGTGCTCGGGACCACGTCGGAGGTCGATGTCCCCATCGCCGTCCCGGCGGACGAGGTGGCCGGGCTGGGCGGAGAGTCTCTCGAATCGCTGCGTACCGGCAGCGAACAGGGAGGAGCGCGCGGCCACGCGCTGGAGGTCATGACGAAGGGGCTCGCCGCAGCCCTGCGGCGGGAACTGGACGCCGGACGGCTGGGCTGCGTGCTCGGCATCGGCGGTTCGTCCGGGTCGTCGGTGATCGGCGGTGCCCTCCAGGCGCTGCCCGTCGGGGTGCCGAAGCTGCTGGTCTCGACCATGGCCAGCGGGGACGTGTCCCCGTACGTGGGCATCCGGGACGTCACGCTCATGTACTCGGTCACCGACATCGCCGGGCTGAACCGCATCTCGCGCGTGGTGCTGCGCAACGCCGCCCGCGCAGCGGCGGGGATGGCGGCTCCCGACGGCGCGGCCGGCGGGACGCAGACCGAGGAGTTGCCGCTCGTCGGCATCTCGATGTTCGGCGTCACCACGCCGGCGGTGATGGCGGTGCAGGCCGGGCTGGAGCGTGCGGGCTTCGAGACGAACGTCTTCCACGCCACGGGTGCCGGCGGCCGGGCGATGGAGGGGCTGGTCGCCGACGGGCTCATCGACGCGGTGGTCGATCTCACGACGAGCGAGCTCACCGACGAGCTCGTCGGGGGTGTGCTGAGCGCCGGTCCGGAGCGGATGGAGGCGGCCGGCAGGCGAGGCATCCCACAGGTGCTCGTCCCCGGCGCGCTGGAGATCGTCAACTTCGGAGCGGAGCCCACCGTGCCCGCGGCCTTCCGGACGCCGGAGCGCCGACTGCACGTGCACAACAGCGCCGTGACGATCGTGCGGACGAACATCGAGGAGAGCCGCGAGCTGGGCCGGATCTTCACCGCGAAGGCGAACCTGGCCGTCGGTCCGACGACGGTCGTCCTGCCGCTGAAGGGGCTCTCGGCGCTGGATGCGCCCGGCGAGCCGTACGAGGACCGCGCCGCCGACGATGCCCTGTTCGCCGAGATCAGGGCGGGACTGCGCCCGGAGGTGAAGCTCGTCGAGGTGGACGCGGCGATCAACGAGCCGACGTTCACCGACGCCGTCCTGGCGGAGTTCGCCGCGGCCTGGGAGCGCCGATGAGTGCCGAACCACTCATCGCCGTGGGGGTGGGCTGCGGACTGACCGCGGCCGGAGCCGTTGCGGGCGGGGCGGATCTGCTGGCCTGCTACTCGACGGCCGTGTACCGCTCCCGCGGACTGCCGTCGGTCCTGGCGTTCCTGCCCTACGAGGATCCGAACAGGGCCGTCGCCGACGTCCTGCCCGATGTCGTCGCCGCGGCGGGGACCGTCCCGGTGTTCGCGGGGATCGGGGCGCACGACCCGCGTTGGCGGCCCGGCGACCTGGTCCGGGCCCGGCTCGACCAGGGCGCGGTGGGTGTGATGAACGAGCCGTTCGTCGGGGTGTACTCCGGCGATCTGCGGACGCAACTGGAGGCCGCGGGCCTGGGCTATGCGCGGGAGCTCGACCTCGCCCGCGAGGCGACGCGAGCGGGGGCACTGGTGCTCGGCTGGGCATGGAACCCCCAGGAGGCCGCGGCGATGGCGGCGACCGGGGCCAGCCACGTGGGGCTGATGCTCGGCATCACCGCGGGCGGGCGCCTCGGGTCGGAGCCGGGCGTCGCGCTCGCCGAGTCGCTGGACCTGCTGGCCGAGATGGCGGCGGCGGCGCGGCGGGAGAACCCGGACGCGATCACGATCGTCCACGGCGGGCCGCTGCACGATCCGGAGGGCGTGGCCAAGGCTCTCGCCCACTCGGGCGCCGACGGGTATCTGGGTGGCTCGTCGCTGGAGCGGCTGCCGGTGCTCGAAGGCATGAGCGCGGCCGTGCGGGCCTTCCGCGGCGCCCTCGCCCGCACCTGACCGCGGGCATCGTAGGAGATTTCGACAACAACGAAAGGGACAACAACCATGGCTGTTCACTACACGCGCGAGCAGGTTCTCGCCCGCCTGCGGGCCGAGATCGACGCGGGACGCCCCGTCGTCATCGTCGGCGCGGGAACCGGCATCTCGGCGAAGTTCGCCGAGCGAGGCGGAGCCGACCTGATCGGCGTCTACAACTCGGGCAAGTACCGCATGGACGGGCACGGCTCGCTGGCCGGGCTCATGCCCTACGGCGACGCCAACCAGATCGTCATCGACCTCGGCGCGCGCACCGTCCTCCCGGTCGTCAAGGAGACGCCCGTCATCGGCGGCATCTGCGGGTCGGACCCGACCCGGGAGATGCGCACCTACCTGGCGGAGTTGCAGCGGCTGGGCATCGCGGGCGTCATGAACTTCCCGACGGTCGGCCTCATCGACTGGGACAGCAAGTACCGCCAGGAACTGGAGAGCACCGGCATGGGGTACGACCAGGAGATCGAGGCGCTGAAGATCGCCAAGGAGCTCGGACTGTTCACGATGGGCTACGCCTTCCGGCCCGAGGAGGGCGCGATGGTCGGCGCTGCCGGGATGGACGTCGTCATCGCCCACATGGGCCTGACCCGCGGCGGGTCGATCGGATCGACGATCTCGAAGGAGGAGGACCTGGCGCAGGCGGCGAAGCTGGTCGACGCCATCGGCGACGCGGCCCGGGCGGAGAACCCCGACATCATGGTCTTCTGCCACGGCGGCGCGATCGCGTACCCGCCCGACACGGCCTACATGTACGAGCACACCCAGGCCGTCGGGTTCCTGGGCGCGTCGAGTGCCGAGCGGATCCCGGTGGAGGAGCCGCTGCGCGCGGCGACGGCGGCCTTCAAGGCGGCGTCCCTGCGGCGGTGACGATCAGGCGGGGCGGTCGCGTACCGCCCCGCCCCCGGCGCGGGCATTGTCTCTTGCGGAGGTAGGCGCCGCGCTCGGCCGGGTGCGTGTCGCCCCGCTCCGCGCGGGCGTGGTCCACGCAGCGCTGCCGCGACCCGGACACCGTGGGCCGGGCTGCAGCTTTGCGCAACGGCCGGCGTCCAAGGTCGCGCCGTGCAGCGGCGTGCCCACGGACGTCCCGGCCCAGGCATGAGGCGGAGCGCTGACCGCCAGGTTGTGCGGGCTCCGAGGGACGGTCCGAGGGGCGCGTCTCGCTGACCGCCACGTTGTGCGGCATACGAGCTGCGAATCCGCGCCGGTATGCCTCAGAACCTGGCGGTCAGCCTTCCGCGGCGCGCCAACCCGGCCGGTATGCCTCGCAACCTGGCGGTCAGCCTGTTCGGCTGTGTCATCAGGCAGAACCAGCGGAGGAGTCGGAAGCCGACGGGGTCGATGTCGCGTCGCGGGTGGTGCGGACGATGCGTGGTTCGCCGCCTGCGGGATCACGCCGAACTGAAGACGCTCGTGCTTCTTGACGTTGGCTGCAGCGCGCCGGCCGAAGGAGTTCGATATCCTCGTTTCGCCGCAGATGACGAAACGCCACTGATGCATGCATTGCGCTCTTGGTGGCCGCACCCGAGGGGGATCGCCTTGATCACAAACGAACGCGTTCCGATGACCCAGTTCGGAGTGGACATGGCAGCGCCTCTCGCGCTCGGCTACATGGCTCTCGGCGCCGGGGGGGGGCCTTGCTTGGCAGCGCGCAGATTGCCGTGATCCTGCCAGGCGTCGCGCTTGCCGCCCTCATGTTCTACGCCGCGTTTGCCCCGGACGCCCTGTTGACGAAGCCTGCACATGGACCCCACGGCATCGCCCTGCCTGTTGTCGCTCTCGCCGTCGCGCTGATCGGAGCCCCGATCATCGGCATCGTGCTCGGTCATGTGAGCCGGCATCAGATCCGCACACGGGGCGGTGACGGTGACGGCATTGCTCTTGCCGCACTTGTCATTGGCTACGTCGTTCTCTCCCTGGAACTCACCGCAATGATCTGGTTCTGGGCGGCCATCGTCAGATGGGCTACTGCTTAGCCCGCAGTGTTCACTGCACATCCCTTGGCCGCGCGCACGTGTCTCACTTACACGCACAGAGCAGCATCGCTGCCCACACCCGACGACACGGAGCGACACTCACGCGGATGATCACGATCTGTGGGACGACGAAGAGCGTGGTTCGGGCGGACCTCCGGCGCGCCGATGAGCGAAGTCCGTGCACGCCGGCACCCAGGAGCCCGCAGGCCTCCCCAGCCGTCGGGCCCGCGGGTTACCGTGGGGTCCGGATCAGGAGACGAAGGAGTCGCTGATGGGCACGTACGTCATAGGTGTGGACAACGGCGGGACCGTCACGAAGGCGTGTCTGTACGACGCCGAGGGGAGCCTGCTGGGGACGGCCTCGGTGAAGGTTCCGACGCTCACGCCTCATCCGCTGTGGACCGAACGGGACACCGAGGCGCTGTGGCAGGCCAACATCAGCGCGATCCGCCAGTGCATCGCCGCGGCGGGCGTGGACCCGGCCGAGGTCGCCGGGCTCGCGTTGACCGGGCACGGCAACGGCATGTACCTGTCCCGTGCGGATGGCTCGGCCCCATGGAACGGGATCATCTCGACCGACGGCAGGGCGCAACCCTACGTGGACGCCTGGCACGCGCGTCCCGACTTCGACGAGCGGGCGCGGCGCAAGACGCTGTCGAGCGTGTGGGCCGGTCAGCCGGTCGCGCTGCTGGCCTGGATGGACGAGCACCACCCCGAGGTGTTCGACGACACCGCCTACGTCTTCATGGCGAAGGACTACGTCCGCTTCCGTCTCACCGGCGAGGCGGCGTTCGAGGAGACCGACGCGTCGTTCGTCGGCGTCATGGACATCACGCGGCGCGTCTACGACCGTGACCTGCTCGACTTCTTCGGCGTGGGCCGGTGGATCGACAAGCTGCCCCCGCAGGTCCCGTCGACGGCGATCGCGGCCAGGCTGACCGCCGAGGCCGCCGCCCTGACCGGCCTGCCCGAGGGGACGCCGGTCGCCGGCGGCTGCGCCGACATCGCCGCGTCCGCGCTCGCCAGCGGCGTCGTGTCGCCCGACAAGCTCGCGGTCGTCACCGGCACGTGGAGCATCAACGAGTACGTCACCACCGAGCCGAGCCCCGACTCGGCTCCCTTCCTCACCGCCGTGTACCCGGTGCCGGGCACGTGGCTCGTGCTGGAGGCGTCCCCGAACGGCGTGTCCAACCTTGAGTGGTACCTGCGGTCCGTGCTCAAGCCGCTCCTGGCGCGCTTCGGTGCCGAGCCCGGCGACGGGGACGTCTTCGCCGCCTGCGAGCAGATGATCGGCGAGATCGAGCCGAGCCTCGACGACCCGTTCTTCGTGCCGTTCATCAACGGCAGCGGGGTCGTCCCCGACGGACGCGCCGCGTTCGTCGGCCTGCTCACACTGCACGACGTGCGGCACCTTGTGCGGGCGGTGTACGAGGGCGTCGTCCTCAGCCACCTGTACGACATCCGGCGGCTGCGCGGGTACGCCACGCTTGCCGACACGGCGACGTTCACCGGGGGCGCCGCGAACTCGCCGATGTGGACGCAGATGTTCGCCGATGCCATCGGGTCTCCGCTGCAGGTCGTGGACGCCCCCGAGGCCGGCACGCTCGGCGTCGCGATCATGGCGGCGGTGGCGGTCGGGATGTGGCCCGACGTCGTGACCGCCGTGTCCAGGATGACGCGCGAGCCGCGCCAGGTCGTCACCCCCGACCCGGAGAGGACCGCCTTCTGGGAACAGCGGTACGAGCGCTTCGCGGCGTACCTGGAGACGCAACGCGGCTGAGGGCCGCTGTCGGTGGAGGGGAAGTGCCGCGTCAGACGGCGTCGAGCAGGCCGACGATCAGCAGGCCCGCGAGCGGCAGCAGGGACAGGCCGAGCCCGACCGCGTTGAACCACCGGCTGTCGCGCAGGATCGCCACGTATTCGCGGATCGTCGCGCTCGGCCAGTAGTAGCCGGCCGTCGCGGACCCGAGGCTGTAGCCGGGTATGCCCACGCGTCGCATGAGCAGCGCGGCCCGGAACGCGTGGAAGCTGTTCGTCACGACGGCCACTCGGCCCGTGATCAGGCGGGCGGCGAGGACACGGGCCGTGTTGGCCAGGTTCTCCTCCGTCGTGCGTGAGCGGTCCTCCTCGGCGATGCGGTCGGGATCGACGCCGTGCTCGACGAGGTACTCGCTCATCGCGTGGGCTTCGGCGCGGGTCTCGTCATCGCCCTTGCCTCCCGACGTGATCATGAGCGGGTCCCGGCCGGCGAGCCGGGCGCGTTCCAGCACGGCCCGCCCCCGGTCGAGCCGGCTGGCGAGCAGCGGCGGCACACGGCCCCCGACGAGCCCCGATCCGAGGACGACGATCGCCTCGACCGGCCGTCCCCACCGCTTCGTGCACGCCTGGTAGAGCTGCGAGTAGCCGAGATACGCGACGAAGCCGAAGGAGAGGTAGCCGACCGGCAGACCGAGCAGGAGGAGGAACAGGAACACCTGGCTCAGCGACAGCATGACCGAGGCGATGCCCAGGCCCACGTAGCCGAGGATGGCGATCCCGAGCAGCAGCGAGAGCAGGTTCGCCAGGTGCCGGCCCTCCTTGCGCACCATGGTGAGCCCGTTCAGCACGAGAACCACTCCGAGCACGATCACCAGGGCGAGCAGGAGGAGGAAGAGACCGAGCACCACCCACACCCCGAGATCCGGCGTCTCGCTGGCCACGGTGAGGACGATGACGAGCAGGTACAGCGCGCTCAGCAGGACCGCGGCGGCCAGCGCCAGGCCGATGCGCAGCTTGCGCGGGTCGCGCCACGCACTCACGGCGGCCGCGACCACGAGAACGAGTGGCATGATCCAGGGCTCCACGCCCCGGAGCCTACCGATGCCCACGGCGGGACGCCCCGGTGCCGGTCCTTCCGGTCGTGGCGGGGGCGTCCTTCCGGTCGTGGCACCGCGTTCCTACACTGGCCGGATGCCGCATCCGCTCATGTTCGCGCCGGACGATCCGCTGCTCGCGCGGCTGCGCGGGATCGCGTTCGCCCTGCCGGGCGCACGGGAGAAGCTGTCGCACGGGCATCCCGCCTTCCACACGGTGAAGGTGTTCGCCTATTTCGGGGGCTCGCAACGGATCGGCGGCGAGTGGGTTCGGCACGAGCGCGCCGTGCTGTTCCTTCCCGAGCCGGGGCTGGGCCCGGCGCTGCGTGCCGACCCTCGCACGTGGGTGCCCGCCTACCTCGGTCCGGCCGGATGGCTCGGCCAGGATCTGGGCGGCCACACCGACTGGGAGGAGGTCGCCGAGTTCGTCGAGGGGTCGTACCGGCAGACGGCGCCGCGGCGACTCGTCGCCGACCTGGACGTCCGGGGCACCTGAGGCGGTGAACCGGTCGTCCGGTCGTGTCCGCCTCGCGCCGGTGTCGTCCGGCGCGCCGGACGCGCGGCGATCGCGTACTACGCTCCACGCATGGTGGCGAAGACGGCAGACGAGGCCGGCGACGGCGTGCGCCCCCGTCGTGTCCTGTGCCTGGGCGAGGCGCTCATCGACGTCGTCGTCCGCGAAGGAGCCGAGCCGGTCGAGCATGTGGGCGGCAGTCCGCTGAACGTGTCCACCGGGCTCGCGAGGCTGGGGCACGCCGCGAGCATCTGCGCATGGTGGGGGCGCGACGACCGCGGGCACCGGCTCGCCGAAGCCGCGGCAGCGGCCGGGGCACGCGTGGAACCCGGCAGCGACGGCGCGGCCGCGACGTCCGTCGCCTACGCGCGGGTCGACCGGGACGGGCGGGCCTCCTACACCTTCGATCTGACCTGGGACGTCCCGGGCATCGCCGGTCTGGACCTCGTCGACCACCTGCACACCGGCAGTATCGCGGCGACGCTCGAACCGGGCGGGGCGAAGGTCGTCGGCGTGGTCGGCCGCGCGCGGCGGACGGCGACGGTCTCCTACGATCCGAACATCCGGCCCGCGATCATGGGGACGCCCGGACAGGTGCTGGCCCGCGTCGAGGATCTCGTCGGTCTCTGCGATGTCGTGAAGGCCTCCGACGAGGACCTCGCCTGGCTGTATCCGGAGGAGCCCGTCGAGGACGTCCTGCGCCGCTGGGCGGGTCTCGGGCCTGCACTCGTCGTGTGCACCCGTGGGCCGTGGGGTGCCTACGCGCTGCTGCGCGGCAACCGCGATCTGCTCGTCGTGGACCCGTTGACCGTGCCGGTGGCCGACACGGTGGGTGCCGGCGACTCGTTCATGGCCGGGCTCGTCTCGGGCCTGCTGGAGGCCGGGCTTCTCGGCGGTGCGGACGCCCGGCGGCGGCTGCGCGGCGCGGACTGGTCGCAGGTGCAACCCGCCCTCCACCGGGCGGTGGTGACGTCGGCGATCACCGTGAGCCGCGCCGGGTCGTACGCACCGACCCTCGCAGAGGTCCGCGACCTGCAGGACGCAGACCCGCTCCTGTCGTAGACCGGTGGCTGAGCTTGTCACCACGGTGGTTGAGCTTGTCGAAACCCTGGGTCCTTTCGACAGGCTCAAGGACCCCCGTCCTGGTGGTTGAGCTTGCCAGCTACGGTGGTTGAGCTTGTCGAAACCAAGGACCCTTTCGACAGGCTCAAGGACCCTTTCGACAGGCTCAAGGACCCCCGCCGTGGTGGTTGAGCTTGTCGAAACCCCGGGTCCTTTCGACAGGTTCAAGGGTCCTTTCGACAGGCTCAGGGACCCCCGCCGTGGTGGTTGAGCTTGCCAGCTACGGTGGTTGAGCTTGTCGAAACCCCGGGTCCTTTCGACGGGCTCAAGGATCCTCTCGACGGGCTCAAGGGTCCTTTCGACAGGCTCAAGGGCCCTTTCGACAGGCTCAAGGGCCGGTGGCTGAGCCTGTCGAAGCCAGCAGGCGTCAGCCGCGGGCGCGGGCGATCTCGTACAGCGCGATCCCGGCAGCGACCCCCGCGTTGAGGGACTCGATCGCCGACGAGATCGGGATCGATGCCAGGACGTCGCAGTGCTCGCGCACGAGCCGGGACAGGCCGGTCTCCTCGGACCCGACGACCAGCACGACGGGATCGGACAGGTCCACCGCGGCGAGGTCGGTCTCGGCCTCCCCGGCCAGTCCGACGATGGTGAAGCCCGCCTTGGCGAACGTCTCGAGCGAGCGGTTGAGATTCGTCGCCCGCGCGATCGGCAGCCGGGCCGCAGCGCCCGCGGAGGTCTTCCACGCCGCGGCCGTCACGGACGCCGCGCGACGTTCGGGGATGACCACCCCGACCGCTCCGAACGCAGCGGCCGACCGGATGATCGCTCCGAGGTTGCGGGGGTCGGTGATCGCGTCGAGGACGACGACGAGCGCCGGGGCGTCGGAGTCGATCGCTGCGTCGAGGATGTCCGCCGGGTCCGCGTACTCGTAGGCGGGCAACTGCAGCGCGACGCCCTGGTGGACGGCGCCGTCGGTGAGACGGTCGAGCTCGTGCCGGGTGGTCTGCAGCAGGGGGATGGACCGGGCCGCCGCGGTCTTGAGGATCTCGGCGATGCGGTCGTCCCGTTCGATCCCCTCGGCGACGTGGAGCTGCCGCACCGGCAGGTCCGCGCGCAGCGCCTCCAGGACCGGGTTGCGGCCGGCGACCCATTCCGGCCCCGCGCGTCCGGACCTCTTGGCGCGCGGCGCCCGTTGCTGTCCCTGTGACGATCCGGTCTTGCGATATGCCTTGTGGTAGGGGCGGTCCTCGGCCTTCGGGGTCGGTCCCCTGCCCTCCAGCGACCGCCGGATGCGCCCTCCCGAGCCGGCGGTGTTGCCCTGTCCGGTGCCCTTGCCGCGTTTGCGCACCGCGCCTTTGCGCTGACTGTTGCCGGCCATCAGCGGCTCAGGCTCCAGCGCGCGCCCGAGGGCGTGTCCTCGATCTTGACGCCGAGGGCGCCGAGTTGATCGCGGATCGCGTCGGCCGCCGCGTAGTCCTTGCGGGCGCGGGCGTCCTGCCGCTGTTGCAGCAGGGATGCGACGAGGCCGTCGACGACCGGCTTGAGGTCGGCCCCGGCCCCGGTCGTGCTCGCCCACACCTCGTCGGCGGGGTCGAGGCCGAACACGCCGAGCATGCCGAGCACGTCCCCGAGCGCCGCACCCACGGCCTCGGCGTCGCCGGTCTCAAGGGCGACGTTGCCGTCGCGGACCCGCTGGTACACGACCGCCATGGCGGCCGGCGTCGCCAGGTCGTCGTCCATCGCGGCGGCGAACGCGGCCGGCACCGGCAGCGGCTCGGACGGCGCCACCTCGGCGGCCCGCTCCAGGAAGGAGTCGATGCGGGCCAGCGACGCGGTCGCCTCCGCCAGCGATGTGTCGGACAACTCCACCGCGGACCGGTAGTGGGGCGCGGCGAGGTACAGGCGGACGGCGCGCGCGGGGAAGCGTTTCGTGACCTCTGTTACGCGCGCGGTGTTGCCCAGCGACTTCGACATCTTCTCGCCGGCGGCCGTCACCCAGGCGTTGTGCATCCAGTACCGGGCGAAGGGGTATCCGGCCGCCGTCGACTGGGCGAGCTCGTTCTCGTGATGGGGGAAGCGCAGATCGATCCCTCCGCCGTGGATGTCGAACGTCGCGCCGAGGTACTTCCCGGCCATCGCCGAGCACTCCAGGTGCCAGCCGGGACGACCCGGCCCCCACGGCGACGGCCAGGACGCGGTCGGCGGATCGGTGGGGCCGGAGCCCTTCCAGAGGGCGAAATCGCGAGGGTCCCGCTTGCCGCGCGGGTCGGCGTCGGCGGCCGGCTCCATCTCGCCGACCTTCTGCCCGGAGAGGCGCCCGTAGTCGGGCCAGGACAGGACATCGAAGTACACGTCCCCCGAACCGTCGGGCGCGACGTAGGCGTGGCCGCGCTCGATCAACCGCTGGGTGAGCGCGAGCATCTCGGGAATGTGCCCCGTCGCGCGCGGCTCGTATGTGGGGGGCGTGCAGCCGAGCGCGGCGTAGGCCGCGTGCAGTTCGCGCTCGTAGTGGTACGCGTGTGCCCACCATGGCACCCCCCGCGCGGCCGACTTGGCCAGGATCTTGTCGTCGATGTCGGTCACGTTGGCGACGACCGTGACCTCGTACCCCGAGGACGTGAGCCAGCGGCGCAGGACGTCGAAGACGACCTCCTTGCGGATGTGGCCCAGGTGCGGGGCGCCGTCGACGGTCATCCCGCAGTGGTAGATCGAGACCTTGCCGGGGATGGTCGGCACGAACTCGGTGACCGCGCGGGTGGCGCTGTCGTACAGATGGAACGTCACCCCAGAAGTCTAGAGGTTCGGCGCCGCCGCCTCCGCCGCGGCGTCCGTCCGGGCGCCGGTGCCGACGTGCGGTCTTTCTTACCGAATGCCGTCGGTCGGAGCGATCGGACCGCCCGGATGCGCGGTTCTGCACCCGATGCGCCCTGCAGGCGCCGTCATTGGGTACAGAAGTCCGCGGTCGGGGCTCGCTTCGGCGTGGAGCGCTCTCATAAGGTGAAAAACTCCGCCGCCGACGCCTCTCTCTAGTTCTTCGGGCCGCGCAGTCTCCGCAGGGTGTCCAGGTCGAGGACGGCGGGCTCGGTCGCGTTCTCGCCGGCGTCGTCCTCCCAGGGGTCGTACGGCGTCTCCTCGTCGTCCACGTACCCCTGCGACGGGTCGTACGGGTTGACGAGAGCCTGCGCGTCGTCGGGCTGGATGAGCGTCACGCTGTCGGCGGACAGCTCCTCGTCGGGCAGGCTCGTGAGCACGTCGTCGATGTACCCGTGCACGGCCTCGGTGAGCGGGACCTCCCGGCGTTCGCGCTGGGACTGGTACCAGCGGTAGTCGAGCACCTCGTGGTAGATCTGCGCCGGGTCGCGTTTGCCCATCAGATCCTTCGGGATCGCGTTGACGACGGGCTCGAAGCTGGTGGCCAGCCATTGGTGGGCGGCCACGGCCTCGTCGGTTCCTTGGAGGTTGTTGCGGGCGCGATAGGTGTCGAGGTCGTTGAGCAGCCGCCGCGCCTGGTTCTCCTCGGTGTCGAGGCCGGTCAGGCGCATGAGGCGTCGCGAGTGGTGGCCGGCGTCCACGACCTTCGGCTGGATCCGGATCGTCTTCCCGGCCGTGGAGATGTCGAGCTCCGCGACGTCGAAACCCAAAGCGTTGAGTCGCCGCACACGCCCTTCGATGCGGTCCAGTTCCCGCTCGGGGAACTCCTCGACGCCGGTCAGCTCGGACCACAGCTCGCGGTACCGGGTCTCGATGGTCTCGACGAGCTGCAACGGGTCGAGGGACGGGTCGAGCATCCCGCCCGCCTGCAGGTCGGAGAAGTCGCCGAAGAGGTTGGTCACCGCGATGCTCAGATCGTGCTCGCGCTGGCCGGTCGTGAGGTCGGCGTGCATCTCGCCGGTCTCGGCATCCACCAGATACGCGGCGAACTCGCCGGCGTCCCGCCGGAACAGGATGTTGGACAGCGACACGTCGCGCCACATGAACCCGATCAGATGGAGCCGGGCCAGGAGGACGACCATCGCGTCGACGAGGCGGCTCACCGTGTCCTGACGGACACCGACGGAGAACAGCGAGCGGTACGGCAGCGAGAACTGCAGGTGCCGCGTGATGAGCACCGACTCCAGTTCGCGTCCGTCGGCGCGATGACGCTGCGTGACGACCGCCAGGGGTTCGACCGCCGGGGTGCCCAACCGGGTGAGGTCCTGCAGCAGACGGTACTCGTGGAGCGCGACCGGTTCGACGATCTCTTTCGCCGCGTAGACCGACTCGCCGACACGGATGAACCGCACGACGTGCCGGGACAGGCCGCGGGGGAGCGCGACCAGGTGTTCGGTGGGCCACTCCGCCAGCGGCGTCCCCCAGGGCAGGGGGATCAGCCGCGAGTCTGGCCGCGACGACAGAAACCTGGGCACGCCCAAGTTCTACACCATGCCGGCGCCCCTGCCCCATGGAGTCCGGCGGCGAAGGCGGAGAGACACGCCGGACGGGCGAAGGCCCCGGCGATGCCGGGGCCTTCCTCACAGTCGCGTGGTGGTGATGCGCCTGCCGCCGGCTCGTGCTCGACGGCGGAGCGGCGCGGTCTACAGCCGGTTCTGCGTCTTCTCCGAGAAGACGTGGACGGCGTCGGCATCCCGGGCGGCGAGCTTGACGACCGAACCCATCTGCGGCGACTGACGGGTCGAGACGCGGGCGACGAGCTGCTGCCCCGCGGTGCCGTCGGCCTGCTCGTCGCCGACGAGGGTGCCGTACACGTAGCCGTCGGCCCCGGTCTCCTCGACGACGCTGACCTCGAGGCTGATGCCGTCGTCGGCGATCGTGAAGTTCTCGGGACGGATGCCGATGATGAGCGTCGTCTCGTCGCCGGCCTTGGCCAGCGTGTCGCGGGGGACGGGGACGACGTAGTCGCCGACCCTGACACCGCCCTCGGTGACTGTGCCGGTCAGCAGGTTCATGGCCGGCGAACCGATGAAGCCGGCCACGAAGACGTTGACCGGCTTGTCGTACAGCGCCATCGGGGTGTCGACCTGCTGCAGGAGGCCGTCCTTGAGGACCGCGACGCGGTTGCCCATGGTCATGGCCTCGACCTGGTCGTGCGTGACGTACACGGTCGTGACACCCAGCTTGTTCTGCAGGGACGCGATCTGCGTGCGGGTCTGGACACGCAGCTTGGCGTCGAGGTTCGACAGGGGCTCGTCCATGAGGAAGACCTGCGGCTCGCGGACGATCGCGCGGCCCATGGCGACGCGCTGCCGCTGGCCACCGGACAACGCCTTCGGCTTGCGGGCGAGGAAGTCCTTGAGCCCGAGCAGATCGGCGGCGGCGGCGACGCGGCGCTCCCGCTCGTCCTTGGGCACGTTCTGCATCTTGAGCGCGAAGCCCATGTTGTCGGCCACGGTCATGTGCGGGTAGAGCGCGTAGTTCTGGAACACCATCGCGATGTCGCGATCCTTGGGCGGCAGGTGGGTGACGTCGCGGTCACCGATCCAGATGGAGCCCGAGTTGACCTCCTCCAGCCCGGCGAGCATACGCAGCGAGGTGGTCTTGCCACATCCCGAGGGTCCGACGAGAACCATGAACTCGCCGTCGCCGATCTCGAGGTTCAGCTTGTCGACCGCCGGACGGTCGGCACCCGGATAGACCCGGGTTGCATCCCGGAAGCTGATAGTTGCCATTTTCTTGTATAGCCCTTTCCACGGGCAGGTACGTGCCCGACGATCCGTAGTGGAAAAAACGCGACTGCAAAACGCATCCTGCCACGCCGCGGGGGCAGCTTCAACGAAACGCGAATTCTCCTTGAACGTTGGGGTCCGGCCGATGGCCCTGCCCGGGGCCCGCCGCGCGGACGCCTCCGGGGCGTCGCGGCCGCCGTCCCGAAAGGCCGTCGGCGAGGATCGCTCAGCACTCCACCAGGTTCACGGCCAGACCACCGAGCGAGGTCTCCTTGTACTTGCGGGACATGTCCCTGCCCGTCGCCATCATCGTCGCGATGACCTGGTCGAGCGACACCTGCTGTCGTTCCCGCAGCAGCGCGAGCCGGGCGGCCGCGATCGCCTTCAGGGCGGCCATCGCGTTGCGCTCGATGCACGGAATCTGCACGAGCCCGCCCACGGGGTCGCAGGTGAGGCCGAGGTTGTGCTCCATGCCGATCTCGGCCGCGTTGGTGACCTGCTGGGGACTCCCCGACAGGATCTGCGCGGCGCCGGCGGCCGCCATCGAGCATGCGGTGCCGACCTCGCCCTGACAGCCGACCTCGGCGCCCGAGATCGATGCCGTCGCCTTGTACACCAGGCCGATGGCGCCGGCGGCGAGCAGGAAGGACGCGATGGACTTCTCCGAGCTCCCGGGCACGAACCGGACGCAGTAGCTCAAGACGGCGGGGATGACGCCTGCGGCACCGTTCGTCGGGGCGGTGACGACACGCCCGCCCGCGGCGTTCTCCTCGTTCACCGCCAACGCCCACAACGTCACCCAGTCCACGCCCGCGAACTGGTCCGGCAGTCCGCGCTCGCGGCCCTGAGAGGCCTCCAGGTGGCGGCGGAAGGAGGCCGCGCGCCGTTGGACCCCCAGCCCGCCGGGCAGCGTGCCGTCGGTCGACACGCCGGCGGCGATGCAGGCGTCCATCGTGTCCCACACCTCCCTCAGGCGGTGCAGGACCTCCTCGCGGGGGCGGAGCGCGCACTCGTTGGCGAACATCACCTCCGGGATCGTGCGGTCGCTGCAGTGGGCGAGGAGTTCGGCGGCCGTCCGGAACGGGAACGGGACCGTCGCCGGCGTCTGCGGAGGCCGCACGGGGAGCCCGTCGGGACCCGCTTCGCGGATCTCGCCGCCGCCGATCGAGAAGTACGTCCGCTGGGCGAGGATGCGGCGCCCCGCCCAGGCGGTGAGCCGGAGGGCGTTCGGGTGGCCCGGCAGCGTTCGGCGATGGAACACGATGTCGTCGGGAGAGAAGTCGATCTCCGGGCCGGGGCGGGACGTCGCCCGGCCGAGCCGCAGCCGTCCGGTGGCGGCGATCTCATCGCTGCGTCGGCGCGCGGCCACCGGATCGAGCGTGCGCGCGTCCTCGCCCTCCAGTCCCCACTCCACGGCCCGGTCGGTGCCGTGCCCCCTCCCCGTCGCGCCGAGGGAGCCGTAGAGGTCGACGGTGACCCTGGTGACGTCGGCGGGCGCAGCGAGCCCGCCGGTGAACCGCGCCGCGGCCGCGAGCGGTCCCATCGTGTGCGAACTCGACGGGCCGATGCCGATGGTGAACAGGTCGAACACGGAGCCGGACATGCTCCGATTCTGCCCCCGGCTATCCTCAGGCGCATGGTCGCCGATCCAACCGAGCCGTCGCCGGACGTCATCGATCCCGTCGCGCCCGCGCCCGACGGCGGCCTGCCCGGTGGCGACGAGCCCCGATCGCCCGCCACGGCGGATGCCACGGACGGGGCGCCCGCGGCCGACGACGCGGAGATCGAGCACTGGTGGCAGGCCGAGGGCATGCCGTGGCAGGGGCGCAAACCCGGGCGCCGCGACATCGCGTGCATGGCGCTGATCTTCGCGGTCGCGGCGTATTCGCTGGTGATGCTGCCGCTGCGTCCGGTGATGCTCGGCTTCACCCCCCATCTGCTCGCCGGGCTCGGCTATCGCACCGGCGTCGTCATGATCGGCGCGCTCGCGGCCACGGGTGACCCGTGGTGGCCACTGCTGCTCGTGCTGGCCTCCCTCATGGCGATGAAGTTCGACTGGATCTACTGGTGGGCCGGCAAGCTGTGGGGCCGGGGCATCATCGAGATGTGGTCCGGGCGCTCCGCCCGGGCGCGGAAGCGCAATGCCCGCGCCGAGCGGCTCGCCCTGAAGTACGAGACGCTCGCGATCCTGCTCACCTATCTGCCGATCCCGCTGCCGGCGGCGGTCATCTACGCCGTCCTGGGGTGGGCGGGCACCAGCCTGCGCAAATTCCTCGTCGTGGACGCGATCGGCGCGGTGCTCTCGACGGCGGCCTACATGGGGCTGGGGTTCCTCCTCGGCGCCCCCGCGGTCCAGCTCATCGAGCAGTACAACACGTACCTGTGGTACGTGAGCCTCGCGATCGTCGTCGTCATGGTCGGCAGCGTCATCCTCAACGAGCGCCGGCGGGCCCGTGCCCGCGACACCGATGACGAGACGACGGTCACCGAGAGCTAGTCCGCACCGGTCGCGGGCGACGCTTTCGGCCGCCGATCCGCGCCCGCGGGTCCGCAGCGTCCCGCGCCCGGCGTCGCGCGGGTCCCCGGGCCGCGCGGCACGGTGTCACGCCGTTCCTGCGCGGCGGCGTCACTGTCCGGGAGGGGGCAGGGTGGACGAGCGCTGGACCAGTGGGCAGGGCAGGAGCGTGCGGGCCGGCAGGGACGACACGGTGGAGCTCAGCGCGTGCGTCGCGGCGAGCCGTCCCATCTCGTAGAAGGGCAACCGCACGGTGGTGAGGCTCGGTGCGATGTCGGCAGCCAGCGGCTCGTCGTCGTACCCCACGACCGACACCTGCTCGGGCACCCGGATGCCCAGCCGGGCGAGGGCGAGGTAGGCGCCACCGGCCATCTGGTCGTTGCCCATGATCAGGGCGGTGGGGCGCCGTCCCTTTCGGCTCATGAGCTCGTAGGTCAGTTCGTATCCGGAGTCGAGCCGGTAGTTCCCGGTCAGGACCGTGGCCTCGTCGGGGTCGCGATCGGCCGCGACCAGCGCCGCGCGGAACCCGGCGATCCGCTTCTTCGTGGCCCACGCGCCGGGTCGTCCGGTGAGGAACGCGATCCGCTCGTGCCCGAGGCCGAGAAGGTGCTCGACGGCGGCGCGTCCTCCACCCTCCTCGTCGGGCAGCACGGCCGGGATGCGATCGTCCTTGGTGAAGGCGTTGACCAGCAGGACGGGGACGTTCTTGGGTGTGCTGGGGAAGGCCACCTTCCGGGTTCCGACCGACGCGTAGATCACCGAGTCGACCTGGCGGTCGAGCAGATCGTGGAGCGCGTTCTTCAGCCGGGAGGGGTTCCGCGTGGTGTTGACCATCAGCATCAGCGAGTTGCGCTCCCAGGCGGTGTCGTGGATGCCGGAGATGAGTGGGCCGGAGAAGTTGTGGGTCGCGATGTCCTCGGTGATGAAGCCGATCGTGTGGGACTGGCCGAGGCGCAGGCTCTGGGCGGCCCGATTGGGGCGGTAGCCGAGCTGCTCCACGGCGGCGAGGACGCGGGCGCGCGTCTCGGCGCTGATCTTCGCGTCCCGGCCCGACAGGACCAGTGACACGGTCGTCGGCGACACGCCGACCACTTTGCCCACGTCGAGCAGTGTGGGGCGGGACGCCCCGGCCGACTCCGCCACTGGGCAACTCCTTTCCCCGCTGGTTCACCGTCCGTTGTGACCCGCTGAGCACGGTACCCGCGTGGTTGCACGGTCTCATGCCCTTCAGTGCCGGCTCGCAGGGTAGCCGTAACGATTGGATAACGAACACCATTCCAGCTTGACTGCTCACTTGTTGGGGGACAGTCTGCTGGCTAAATCGATTTACCTCGCAGCGTGGCGAGCGTTACGCTGCACATCTGTTCACGTCGATGGAGATGGAGGAGCAAGATGCGCAAGGCACGTATCGCAGCAGCGATGGCGATGGCAACGGCCCTGGTCATGGCGACGAGCGGTTGCCTCGGGGGTGGTGGCACCAGCCAGACCTCCCAGGAGGAGACCGCCAAGACCGAGATCACGGTCATGTACGCATTCGGCGGCGAGCAGAACACAGCCTTCCGCAAGGACCTGGACGCGTGGGCGTCGCAGAACGGGCTGAAGATCAACTACATCCAGTCCGACACCTTCCCGGCGCTGATCCAGTCGAAGGTCGCCTCCGGCGATGTCCCCGACATCGCCATCTTCCCGCAGCCGGGCATTCTCAAGGGGCTGGCGGAGAAGGGCAAGCTGGCCAAGCTGTCCACGCAGACCGACGTCGAGTCGATCAAGGCCGACATCCTGCCCGGCTTCCTCGACGCCGCCACCGTCGACGGCGAGGTGTACGGCGCGCCGATCTCGATGAACGTCAAGAGCCTGTACTGGTACAGCAAGAAGAACTTCGCCGCGAAGGGCTACACCGTCCCCAAGACCGAGGCAGAGCTCGAAGCGCTGATCGAGAAGGTCAAGGCCGACGGCGTGGCGCCGGTCTGCTACGGCATGGAGTCCGGTTCGGACACCGGCTGGCCCGCCACGGACTGGATCGAGGACTACATGCTCCAGACCAACGGCGCCGAGGTGTACGACAAGTGGGTCAACCACGAGGTGAAGTTCGACAGCGACGAGGTCCGCAAGGCGTTCGACGTCTACACCAAGATCATCATGACCGACGGCAACGTGTACGGCGGCGCGAAGAAGTCGGCGTCCGTGGCCTTCGCCACCGCGCTCAACCCGATGTTCGGCGACAGCCCGAAGTGCTACTTCGGCAAGCAGGGCAACTTCATCACCCAGAGCGGGTTCTTCCCCGACGCCATCAGCAAGAACCTCGACGAGGAGGTCGGCGTCTTCGAGACCCCGACCGTCAACGGTGAGCATCCCGTGCTCGGCGGCGGCGACCTGGCCGCGGCGTTCACGATGAACGACAAGAACGTCAAGAAGGTCATGGACTTCCTGACCAACGACGCCAGCTTCGGCACCAACCTCGCCGCGACCGGGTCCGTGCTGTCGCCGCACAAGTCGTTCGACGCCAGCAAGTACCCGAACGACACGATCCGCGAGGTCGTGACGATCGCGCAGAATGCCACGGTGTTCCGCTTCGACGGCTCCGATCAGATGCCCGCGGCGGTCGGCGCCAAGTCCTTCTGGACGAACATGGTCGACTACACCTCCGGAACCCAGGATCTCACCGCGACGCTGAAGGCGATCGACGCCTCCTGGCCGTCCTGATCATCCGTTCCTCGATCACCCGTCCGAGTGGCCCGGTTGGCAGACCGGGCCACTCGGCTCCAATCGAAAGGACCCACCCATGATCGAGAAAGCCGGCGGCGCGCTGCTCGCGGTGATCATCGGCCTGGCGGGAGCCGTCGTCCTCTTCTGGCTGCTGGACCGGCTGGTCCACCTGCTGCCCGGCAAGTGGGAGGAGCGGCTCAAGCCGTACGCCTACCTGCTGCCGGCCGTGGCGGCCATCGGACTGTTCCTGATCTACCCGGCCGTCACGACGGTCTACGCCAGCTTCCTGAACGACGACTCGACCGAATGGGTCGGCGTCAAGAACTACGTCGGGCTGTTCGGCAGCGAGCCGTTCCTCTCGGCGCTGGTGAACAACGTCCTGTGGATCGTCTTCGTCCCTGCGAGCATCGTCGCGCTCGGCATGCTCGTCGCGGTTCTCGCCGACAAGATGCACCCCACCGGCGAGAAGATCGCGAAGTCGTTCATCTTCCTGCCCATGGCCATCTCCATGGTCGGTGCGTCGACGATCTGGCGGTTCATCTACGCCTACCGCCCCGAGGGCGAGGCCCAGGTCGGTGTCCTCAACGCCATCGTGATGGCCTTCGGCGGGGAGCCGCAGGCGTGGCTGCAGATCGAGGACTTCCGGTTCAACACCGCGCTGCTGATGATCGTCTACATCTGGACCCAGGTCGGCTACGCGATGGTGCTGCTGTCCGCAGCGATCAAGGCCGTGCCCGAGGACACCATCGAGGCGGGCCGGATCGACGGTGCCGGCGAGGTCGCGATCTTCTTCCGGATCATCGTCCCGCAGGCGTGGCCGACCGTCATCACGGTCTTCATCACCGTCCTGATCGGCGTCATGAAGGTCTTCGACATCGTGTTCGCGATGACCAACGGCAACTTCAACACCGACGTGATCGGCAACGCGTTCTTCAACGCTCTGTTCTTCGAGATGAGCCAGGGGCGAGCGGCGGCCATCGTGGTCGTCCTCATGGTCGCGGTGATCCCGATCATGGTCTACCAGGTCCGTCAGTTCCGTAAGCAGGAGGCCAACTCGTGACCACCGCAGTCATCCCCGCACCGGCGAAGAAGGACGATTCCAAGGACAAGCGGCGCGGCCGGGCCGGCTGGCTCATCGAGACGATCGTCGTCCTGCTCTGCGTGGCCTGGACGATCCCGACGCTGAGCCTGGTCATCACGTCGTTCCGCCCGCCCGAGCTGGCCGACAACTCCGGCTGGTGGACGTGGTTCGCCAACCCGTTGCAGCTCACCCTGGACAACTATCAGGGCGTCCTGGACAACGCGTCGAACCCGATGGGCACGGCGTTCGTGAACAGCCTCGCCATCGCCGTCCCGTCGACGATCATCCCGATCCTCATCGCCGCGTTCGCCGCGTACGCCTTCACGTTCATGGAGTTCCGGGGGCGCGACGTCCTGTTCATCATCGTGGTCGGGCTCCTCGTCGTGCCCAACCAGGTGGCACTCGTCCCCCTCTCGGTGCTCTTCGAGCAGTGGGGCCTGCAGGGGCAGTTCGTCACGGCGTGGCTGGCACACGCGGGCTTCGGAATGCCGCTGGCCGTGTACATTCTGCGCAACTACATGGCCACCCTGCCCAAGGCGGTCACCGAGTCGGCGAAGATCGACGGCGCCTCGCACTTCCAGATCTTCTGGCGGCTGATCGTCCCCATGTCGTGGCCGGCGCTCGCGTCGTTCGCCATCTTCCAGTTCTTGTGGGTCTGGAACGACCTCCTGGTGGCGCTGATCTTCATCGGCCCCGGCGAGAACCAGCCCATGACCATCGCCCTGGCAAGCCTGCTGGGGACCCGCGGCGTGGGGTGGCAGCTCCTCACCGCAGGCGCATGCCTGACCATGCTCGTGCCGCTGATCGTGTTCCTGTCGCTGCAGCGGTTCTTCATCCGCGGCCTCACCGCAGGGGCCGTCAAGGGCTGAGCTCGGGCGGATGTGCCCGGCGTCCTCCGGTCCCGCACGGCGGGCCGGGGGACGCCCGATGTCCGGTACCGACCCCTCCGGGGACTGCGCGAAGGAAGGACGGAGATGGAGTCTGACGAGCTGACGGGGATGACCGGGATCCCGACCGGCGACATGCCTGGGGACAAGGTGCAGATCACGCAACGGCACGTGGACGGCGCGCGGGCGATCCTCCCCAGGCTGAACGCGCTGCTGGCGCCCGTGCTGGCCGACCCGGCGCGGCGCGCGGTGGTGGCGGTCCATGGCGGGTCGGGAGTCGGCAAGTCCGAGATCGGGGCGCTCCTGGCCCATCACCTGCGCCAGCGGGGAGTCGGCGCGTACGTCCTGTCGGGAGACAACTACCCGCGCCGTATCCCTGCCGCGAACGACGCCGAGCGGCTCTGGCGGTTCCGCGTCGCGGGGGTGCGGGCGCTTGCCGCGTCGGGCGCGTACGGCGCCGAGGAGAAGGCCGCGCTGGCCGCGCTCCAGGCTGCCGGGCAGGACGCCGACCGTGCGCTGTCGTACCGGCACCCATGGCTCCGGGTGTACCAGCGCGCCGGCGGGGCGGCGCTGCGCCGGTACATCGGAACACCTGACGAGATCGACTTCGACGAGGTGAACGGCATCCTCGACCGCTTCCATGCAGGGGCGGCCACCCTCACTCTCAAACGCATGGGTCGCACGCCGGATCATCTGTGGTACGACGACGTCGACGTGTCGGGTTCGCGCGTCATCGTCCTCGAATGGACGCACGGCAACAGCGCGTTCCTGCGGGGCGTCGACATCTCCGTCCTCCTCCACAGCACGCCGGAGGAGACGCTCGCCCATCGGCGCGCCCGCGCCCGTGACGGTGCCATCGACAGCCCGTTCACCACGTTCGTCCTCGGCATCGAGCAGGAGTTGCTGGGGGCCCGGGCCGCGCAGGCGCAGATCGTGCTCAGCCGATCGGGCGAGTTGATGGACGAGGCCGGCCGGGCCCGTCTCGCGAGCAGGCCCCTGCCGGACGCGGGCCCGCTGCTCAACGTCTATCCCGACAGTCTGGCCGGGCGCCTCGCCGGGACGGTGGACCTCGTCCGGCACCCGGCCGTGGCCGGCGCGTTCGCCTCGGTCTACCTGCTGCCGAGCGTGTTCAACACCGACCTCGACCGAGGCTTCTCGGTCATCGACTACTCGCTGAGCCGTGGCCTGGTCGGTGACGACGACCTGCCGGCCCTCGCCGCGGCGGGCCTGGACCTGAAACTCGACGTCGTCCTCAATCACGCGTCCGTCCTCTCGCCGCAGTTCCAGGATCTCCTGGCCCACGGACAGGACTCGCCCTACGCCGACTTCTTCATCGACTGGAACGCCTTCTGGGAGGGTTACGGGGAGATGACCCCCGGCGGGTACGTCCAACCCCGCCCCGAGATCATCGCCGACATGTTCTTCCGCAAGCCGGGGCTGCCGATCCTGATGGTGCGGATGCCCGACGGCCAGGAGGTGCCCTACTGGAACACCTTCTATCAGGAGGTCCGGTACTCCGTCCCCGACGTGACGGACCTCATGTCGGCGGCCGGACTGCAGTACCGCGGCGCCGAGGTTCTGGCCGGGCGCGTCGCGGCCGCCCTCGAGTCCGACGAGGGGCCCGGCGGTGTCGACTTCACAGGGTTCGAGGACGTCCGGGACGTGGTCGTGGACCTGCTGGAGTCGCGGCGGCGCTACCTCGGGCAGATGGACCTCAACATCGCATCGGACAAGGTGTGGGAGTTCTATGCCGACGTCTTGGACACGCTGGCGTCCTACGGCGCGTCGATCGTCCGCCTGGACGCGTTCGCGTACGCGCCCAAGGAGCCCGGCGCGAGGAACTTCCTCAACGAGCCCGGCACCTGGGACCTGCTGGCCCGGGTGAGGGAGCTGGCCGATGCCCGGGGGCTCACGCTGCTGCCCGAGATCCACTCCCGCTACGACGAGGGCGTCCACGAGCGGATCGCGGAGCAGGGCTTCCTGACCTACGACTTCTTCCTGCCGGGTCTCGTCATCGATGCGTTCGAGCGGCGCGACGGGACGGTCCTGCGGCGCTGGGCGGACGAACTGGTCGGCAAGCGGCTGCGCACCGTGAACATGCTCGGCTGCCACGACGGGATCCCGCTGCTGGACCTGCGGGGGCTGCTGGACGACGACCGGATCGACGAGCTCATCTCGACCGTCGTGGCGCGAGGTGGCCACGTGAAGGACCTGCACGGGCAGAAGCAGGTGTACTACCAGGTGAACGCGACGTACTACAGCGCGCTCGGGGAGTCGGACGCGCGGCTGCTGCTGGCGCGGGCCATCCAGGTGTTCATGCCCGGCAAGCCACAGGTGTGGTATCTGGATCTGTTCGCCGGTCCCAACGACCACGCGGCGGTCGAACGCGCCGGGGCGGGCGGGCACAAGGAGGTCAACCGCACCAACCTCACCGCCGCCGAGGTCGCGGCCGGGCTGACGCGGCCGGTCGTCCGGCGGCAGCTCGACCTGTTGCGGTTCCGCACCACGTTTCCGGCGTTCGGGTTCGACGCGTCCTGCGAGGTCGGCGGCGAGGAACCGCACGAGGTGCGCCTCACCTGGCGTCGCGGTGGCTACACGGCCGAGCTCGCAGCGGATCTGGCGCGCGAGTCGTTCACGGTTCGCGGGTTCGGGCCCGACGGCGACGAGGTGTACGCGTTCGAGGCGTAGGCGCCGGCGCGGCGTCAGGCGGCCGCGGGGGAGCCGAACAACGCGACGATGAATCCGCTGGTGCCGGGGTAGGGGAGCAGATCCCAGGTCGAGAACAGGTGATGGCGGACGAGCCGGGCCTGCTCGGCGTCGGCGAGGAACTCGTCGAACTCGTACCCGCGACCGGCGCCGAAGCCGACGACAAGTCGTCCGGTGGGGGCGAGCGCGGCGCCCAGGTGGGAGAGTACGGCGACGCGGGTGGCCGGGTGCAGGAACGTCATCACGTTGCCGGCGCACAGGACGCCGTCGAAGTCGCCACCGACGCCCGCGGCCGGCAGGTCGGCCAGGTCTCCGACGACCCAGGTCGCCCCGGGCGCGACGCGGGTCGCTTCGGCGATGAGGGCGGGGTCGATGTCCACGCCGACGACGCGGTGTCCCACTCGAGCCAGCTCGCTGCCGTGCCGGCCGGGGCCGCATCCCGCATCCAGCACCCGCCCACCGCGGGGCAGGAGCGCGTCCAGGAAGCGGGCCTCCCCGAGAAGGTCGACGCCCTGTGCGGCGAGCATGGTGAAACGGTCGATGTAGCGCTGGGAGTGAGAGGGGTCGTTCGCGACGACATCCTCCCAACGGCTGCGGTAGCGCGTCATGACACCTCTCGTCTCGGTGGGGCGGCCCCGGATCGGTGGAGCCTGCGGCGATGAGTCCGGTGCGTCGCCCTCTCGAACGCGAACGCCGGGCGTGCCGCGCCGACCGGGTTCGAGCAAGCATTGCACGACACCGGACGCGGTGCCGAGTCTGCGACCGGGCTGCGGACGTTCCCGAGGTCTTCGGCGGCGACGGTGTCGGCACCAGGGGATCGGGACGACTGCCAGGTTGTGCGGCATACCGGCCCCGGTTTCGCGACTCGCGAGAGGTGACCGCCACCTTGCGAGGCATACGCCCCCCGGATCCGGGGACATAACCCGTGCAAGGTGGCGGTCAGCCCGTGCCGACCGGGCGACGAGGCTGGTATGCCGCACAACCTGGCGGTCACCCGTGCCCGGGACCGGCACCGCGCGATCGCGCGTTCGGCGACGGAGCCTCCGACAGGGTTCGAACCCGCGACCGTCCGCTTACAAGGCGGATGCTCTACCAGCTGAGCTACGGAGGCAGTAGCGCGGATATTGTCGCACGACCCGGCCGGGTCGGCGTATCCGGTTTCGTCGCGGCGGATGCGGCCGGCGGGCGACGAGACGGACGGGTCGTCCGGGCGAGGCCGACCATGTGGCTGCGGAAAGGACAGTGGTCCCGCCGGACGAACCGGCGGGACCACCTGGGAAGGGGAGCAGCGGCGGGATCAGCTGTCGCCGAGGACCTTCTTCACCTCGTCGGAGTTCATGTTGTCCTTGGTGACCCACACGGACTCGGAGACGATCGTCTTCGACGAGGGCTGCGTGCCCTTCGATGCCTCGACGAGGATCTGGACCGTCTTGTAGCCGATGTTGTACGGGTTCTGGGTGACGATGCCGTCGATCTCGCCCGACGTGATGAGGGTCAGGACGTCGGGCGACGCGTCGACGCCCACGACCTTGGTGTTCATCCCCTTGGACTTGACCTCGTCGGCGATGGCGATGGTCGAGTCGTCATCGGTGCCGAAGAAGCCGACGAGGTTCGGGTGCGCCTGGAGGATGCCCTGGGCCTTGTCGCGCGACTTCGCCGGGTCGGACTCGCCGTTCTGGACGTCCACGATCGTGATGTTCGGCGCGTTCTTCTGGATCCACGTCTTGAAACCGTCGCGACGAGCGGCGGCGGTGCCGGTCTCGCCGTGGGCGACGATGGCGACCTCGCCGGTGGAGCCGATCAGCTTCGCCAGCTCCTCGGCCGCCTGCGCGCCGATGCCCGAGTTGTCGGACGCGACGGTGGTGATCGGCACATCGCTGGCGTTGAGCGGCGTGTCGAAGGCGACCACCGGGATGCCGTCGGCCTTCGCCTGGTCGAGGATCGCCGGCGCGCCGTCCTGGGCGCTGTCCTGGGGTGCGAAGCCGATGCCTGCGGGCTTGTCGTTGACCGCGGACTGCAACTGGTTGAGCTGCTTGTCACCCTCGCTCTCGGTGTCGGGACCGTTGAACGACACCTCGACGCCGAGGTCGGTGCCGGCAGCCATCGCGCCGTTCTTGACCATGGTCCAGTAGTCGGAGGCGTTCGCCTTGGCGATCAGCGCGATCTTCGTGCTGCCGGACGAGCCGGAGGTGCCTTCCGTCGGGCTGCCGCTGCAGGCCGACAGGGACAGGGCGAGCGCAACGCTCGCGACGCCCACGAGTAGTTTCTTCATCGACTTACTCCTTCATACATGTGCGATGGTTTTCCGATTTCGGGGATCCGGCACCGGCTCACTCTTCCTTGCCTCCGCGGCGAACGATGTCGACGAAGACCGCCACGAGGACGACGGCACCCAGCACGACCTTCTGCCACTGGTCCTGGACGCCCATGACCGTGAGCCCGTTGAAGATGGTCTGGATGGTGACGGCACCGATCACGGCGCCGAAGATCGACGCGCGGCCGCCGCGCAGCGATGTGCCGCCGATGACGGCCGCCGCGATGGCGTACATCTCGTAGCCCTGTCCGAGGGTGGGCTGGGCGGCCGAGAGCCGCGACGACATGAGGATGCCGGAGATGCCGGTGAAGATGCCGCAGATCACGTAGGCCAGGACCTCCCAGCGGGCGACGTTGACGCCCGAGATCCGCGTGGCCTCCTTGTTGGAGCCGATGGCCAGCGCGTAGCGGCCGACGACGGTCTTGTTCATGACGATGCCGGCGATGATCGCGAGCAGGACCAGGATGATCACGCCGTTGGGGACGCCGGGGATCACCTGCCCGATGGCGATGAGCTCGTACCCCTCGACGGCCCGCAGGGAGACGGTCTTGCCGCCGGCCAGCACGAGGGCCGCACCCCAGCAGACCATCATCATCGCCAGTGTGGCGATCATGGGTTGCATCTTCAGATAGGCGATGAGCGTGCCGTTGATCAGGCCGAGCAGGGCGCCGGCGGCCAGCCCGCCCAGGATGCCGACCCAGATGGGCAGGTTCCCGAACTCTGTCGAGATGATGAGGGCCGTGATGACCGAGGTGGCCGCCATGCCCAGCCCGGGCGTCAGGTCGATGCCGCCGGTGGCGATCACGAAGGACAGCCCCAGTGCCTGGACGCCGGTGACCACGGACGCGAGCAGCAGTGAGGAGATGTTCGACCAACTGGCGAAGTTCGGCCGCATGATCGTGAAGAACACCGCGAGCACGATGACGACGAGAAGGACCATTCCCTGTTGCAGGAAGACCTTGTAGCGATCCGGGACCAGGAACCGGGTCGCGGACACGTCGGCGGTTGACGGGGTAGCGGCGCTCATTCTCTCAGGCCTGCCTCTCGATATCGACGGATTCGAACTGGGTGGCCAGTTCCATGATCTTCTCCTGGGTTGCCTCGGCGTTGTCGAGGACGCCGGTGATGCGGCCGTTGCACATGACGGCGATGCGATCGGCCATGCGCAGCACCTCCTCCATCTCGGAGGAGATCATGATGATCGACTTCCCCTCCTCCTTCGTGAGCCGGTCGAGCAGGTCGTAGATCTCCTGCTTCGCCCCGACGTCGATGCCTCGCGTGGGCTCGTCGAAGATGAGGATGTCGCAGTCGCGCAGCAGCCATTTCGCAAGCACGACCTTCTGCTGATTGCCGCCGGACAGGTTGCGCACGAGTTGGCGCACCGACGGTGTCTTCGTGGACAGGGTCTTGACCCACGTGGCGGCCGAGGTGCGCATGTCCGCGTCGCGCAGCAGGCCGAACCTCATGAACGAGGTGATCGAGGCCAGCGTCGTGTTCGCGGCCACGTCCTGGCGCAGGATGAGGCCGTAGCGCTTCCTGTCCTCGGAGAGGTAGCCGATCCCGAGACGGACGGCGTCGCCCGGATTGGAGATCCTGACGGGACGCCCGTTCATGGTGACCTGCCCGCTCGACGTGGGGTCGGCGCCGATGAGGGCTCGCGCGGTCTCGGTCCGGCCGGCTCCCATGAGGCCGGCGAAGCCGAGGATCTCGCCGCGCTCGAGGGTGAAGCTGACGTCCTTCAGCAGGGGCTGCGTCGACAGTCCCTCGACCCGCAGGACCGGCTCGGTCGCCGCCCGGGGCTCGGGTCGGACATCGGAGGCGATCTTGCGGCCGACCATCATGTGGATGATCTCGGGGATGGTGAGGTCGTCCATGGGCTGGCTGTCCACCAGCTCGCCGTCGCGCAGAATGGTGACCCTGGTGGCGATCTTCTTGATCTCCTCCATTCGGTGGGAGATGTAGACCACGGCCGTCTCGGGCGTCACGAAGCCGGAGATGATGCGGAAGAGCGTCTGTACCTCGGTCTCGGTGAGCGCCGCCGTCGGCTCGTCCATGATGAGGACCGAGGAGTCGAAGGAGAGCGCCTTGGCGATCTCGACCATCTGCTGCTGCGCCACGGTGAGGCGGCCGACCTGGATCTTCGGGTCGATCTGGACGCCGAGTCGTTCCAGGAGCTCTGCGGCCTGCCTGTTGAGGGCGGCGTCGTCGTTCAGGACTCCGCCGGGGAGCTTGGGTTCCCGTCCGATGAAGATGTTCTGCGCCACGGTCAGGTGGTTCATGAGGAAGAACTCCTGATGGATGACGCTGATCCCGGCCAGGTGCGCCGACAGGGGCGTGGGCAGGGTGATCGGCTTGCCCCGTTGCAGGACCTCTCCGCCGTCGGGCTGGTACAGCCCGGCGAACACCTTCATGAGGGTGGACTTGCCTGCGCCGTTCTCGCCGACGAGCGCGTGCACCTCACCGCCGCGGAGCGTGAAGTCCACGTTGCTCAGTGCCCTCACTCCTGGAAAGACCTTGCTGACTCCCCGTGCCTCCAGCAGTGCACCGGTGGGAGCGGTCTCAGGTTCTTGGGCGACGTCTGTGCCGACGACCGTCATCCCTCAGCCTCCTCGCTGATCTCGCCGCGCCGGCGACCCGGGTTCGTTCCCGGGCCGGGCGGCGTTGCCTGGTTGCGGTAGCGTTGCAGGCTGACGCTTTCTTTGTCAAGACAATCCCGTGAATGGATGCCTGGTTGTGCTGTGACAAGGGCGACGAGCACGGGCGGCGATGAGGCCCATGCGAGGGCTCTGCGTCGCCCTGCTCCCCGTGTCTCCGGGGCTCTCGCCCTGCGGAGTCCCATGGTCGAGGGGTTCCGCGGGTCGCGCCGGCACGGTCTCCATGCCGTCGCGGAGCCGGTGCGGGTGTTATCTTTGTGCGAACATATGATTCGGCTAGGGTCTCCAGAGAGGTAGGCCCGCCGGCGACGACGGCCGGTGCCAGGAGAGACTTCGAGGAGCGTCATGACAACCTCACCACTGCGCGTAGGAATCATCGGTCTCGGGCGGATCGGCGAGGCTCACGCCCGCACTCTGCTCGACCAGGCAGGCACGGGGACTCTGCTTCTGGCGGATGCCGATCCGGCTCGTGCCCAACTACTCGCAGCCGCCTTGGATGCCGAGGCCTGTGCCCTGACCGACATCCTCTCGCGCGTGGATGCCGTCGTCATCTCGACACCCACCTCCACGCACGCGGAACTGCTCGTGGCCGCGGCCCGGGCCGGAGTCCCGGCCTTCTGCGAGAAGCCCGTGGCGCTCGACGTGCCGACCACCCGGAGGGTCGGCGAGGTCGTCGCCACGGCAGGCACCCCCGTGCAGATCGGCTTCCAGCGGCGCTTCGACACCGGGTACGCGGCGGCCCGCGAGGCGGTCCGCGCCGGCCGCCTCGGCGAGGTCCGGCGAGTGCACATGGTCACATGCGATCCAACGCCGCCGCCCGCGGAATTCGTCCCGACCTCCGGTGGCATCTTCAAGGACTGCGGTATCCACGATGTGGACGCGCTGCGCTGGATCACCGGGACCGAGGTGCGAACGGTGTTCGCGCAGGGCGTCGCGCGGGGCGCCGGCTACTTCGGCGACGCCGGCGACAGCTCGGAGGCGGTGGCGGTGCTGACGATGAGCGACGGCGGGCTCGCCACCCTGCACCTGTCGCGGTACAACGGCCAGGGCTACGACGTCCGGATGGAGGTCGCGGGTACACAGGGAACCGTCGTCGCCGGGCTGGACGCTCACTCGGCGCTGCTGTCGGCCGAGCCCGGCGTCACCTTCCCCGACGGCGAGCCCCACGGCTGGTTCTATCCGCGGTTCCAGGCGGCCTACTCCGCCGAGCTCGTCGCGTTCCTCGACGTCGCCGCGGGCCTGGCGACCTCGCCCGCGTCGATCGCCGATGCGCTCGAGGCGCTGTACGTGTGCGAGGCACTCGCTCTTTCGCGCGACCTCGGTCGGCCCGTGGACGTGGACGAGATCCGGTCACGCTGAGCGGCCGGTCCGGGGTCGCCCGCGTTCTTCAGACCCCCGGGCCGGACATGAATGCCTGCGCATCCCCGCTCACCAGCACGGGACGATCCCCGGCGGGCAGGAACGTGGCCTCCCCCTGGCGCAGTTCGAGGCGCTCGTCGCCGGCCGCGATCTCCAGGTGCCCGGCGGTGAGCAGGACGACCCGGCCGCGGTCGGACGCCGGGACCTCGACGGCGCCGAAGGCCGGGGAGACCTCCAGCCGCCACACCTGGAACTCGGGGCACCGCCGGGCGTACGCGAAGATGCCGGGGGCGATCTCGGTGGCCACTTCGAACTCGACCGGGTGCGGCGCGAACTCCACGACCCCGACCAGCGCCGAGACGTCGATGTGCTTGGGTGTGAGCCCACCGCGGATGACGTTGTCGGAGTTGGCCATGACCTCGATGCCGGTGCCCTTGAGGTAGGCGTGCATGACGCCCGCGGGCAGGAACACGCCCTGTCCGACCGGGACGGTCACGCGGTTCATGAGGAGCGCGGCGAGGATGCCGGGGTCGCCGGCGTAGTGCTCGTCGAGTTCGACGGCGGTGCGCGCGAACTCGCCGATCGGGCCGTCGTCGTCCATGTGCTTCACGGCCGCTGCGCACACCTCGGTGACGAGATGCATCCGGTCGGCGTCCAGACTGAGGACGTCGAGGAACACTTCGGCCAGGGCGGCCGACCCCCGCCGCTCGGTGAGGGGGCCGATGACCGAGTCGAGGGAGACTCCGACGCCGAGCCCGGCGAACAACTCGGCCGTCTCGTGCGGGTCGCGGAAGCCCACGAGGGCCTCGAACGGTTCGAGGGCCACCAACAGCTCGGGCTTGGGCCAGTCGTCGCGGTAGGTGCGCTCGGGCGAGTCGAGGGGGGTCCCGGCGCCGTTCTCGAACGCGAATCCCTCCTCGGCCTGCTCGCGGGAGGGGTGCGCCTGGATGGACAGCGCCTGCGCCGCCGCCAGGATCTTCATCAGGTAGGGGAGCTTGTCGCCGAAGCGGGCGCGCGAGGCGGCACCGATGCCGGCCGGGTGCTTCTCCAGGTAGGCATCCAGCGGGACGCCCGCGAGGAGGGCCGGGGCAAGAGGGTGCGCTCCCAGCCAGTACTCGGCCTGCGGTTGACCATCAGCCTCACGCCCCAGCAGCCGGGGAATCGCGGTCTGCGAACCCCATGCGTAGTTGCGGATCCGGCCGTCGAGTCTGTCCATCACGTTCCTTCGTCGATCCGGGGCCACTCTAGCCGGGCGGCGTGCTACCTGAATGACACCGATGTCATTCACGGCTTACCATGGAGGTATGGCCCAGCCCGTTCACAGCTCGGAAACGACCGATCTCGCGCCGCTCGGTAAGGACATCCTTGCATTCGAACGGTCATGGTGGGCACAGTCGGGCGCGAAGGAGCGGGGGATCCGGGATCGGTTCGACCTCACGCCCACGCGCTACTACCAGTTGCTCAACGAACTCATCGACGATCCGGCGGCCCTCGTCGAGGACCCGCTGCTGGTGAAGCGGCTCCGCCGGCTGCGCGAGCAGCGGCGCCTCGCCAGATCGGCGGCGCGCCTCGAAACCCGCGTCCAGTAGACCGCCGAACGCTCCGGAACTGGCGGATTCCGGCGGATTTCCGGCGGTTTGGGAGCGTTCGGCGAACCGGGACGGTGGTTCCGGAGCGCTCGTCGAGGCACCGCCAGGCATTTCCTCAGCCTCCGCACACGTGCGGCACAGGGGATCTTCCTAGTCTCCCGGTGTGTCCGACGCCCTCACCTCTCCCACACCCGAGGGGGACGCCCGAGGCTGGGGCAGACCGCTCGTCGTCGTCGCCCTGCTGGCGTGGGTCGCCGGCATCGCCCTCACCACGCGCTCCGCGCTGAACGGTGACGTCACCTATACCCTCGGCGGGTTGCGCACCGCGGGCCTCGCCGGGTTCGCGGTGCAGGACATCTTCGTCGCGCGACCGGTCGCGTACCGCTTCTTCATGGCCGGACTCGACGGCGTCCGGGCCGTGTTCGTGCCGGTGACGGGCACGTTCGCGGGCGAGACGATCATCCGGCTGTCCGCCGATCTGGTCGTCGTCGCGGTCTGCGCGGTGGCGTTCGCGGGGTTGCGGCGCCACGTCGGGCGTCGCCTCGCCGCGGTCTCGGCCTTCGCGGCCGCAACCGCCCTGACCCTCGCTCCGCCCTGGCACTTCCTGCAGCCCGACTGGCTCGGCGTGGTGCTGTCCGTGCTCGCGGTGGGAGCGGCGCTCTGGCCACGGCGGTGGTGGCTGGGTGCGCTGGCCGGGGGGCTGTGCGTGATGGCGGTCGTCGCGGTGAAGCTCGCCACGGCTCCCTGGGCCGCGATGGCGCTCGTCGTGATCTTCCTCCTGGATCGTCGCCGCGCCGTCGCGACGGCCGTTTCCGGAGGGCTGCTCGTCGGCGTGTGGGCGGGCCTCATGAACGTCCTGCTGCCGTGGGAGAACATCTGGCTGTCCGACCAGGTGACGCTCGTCCAGCAGTCGCCGCTCAACCGCGGGCTGCGGCTGAGCGATCTCACGAAGCTCGCACTGCACGTCGTCGAGACCGCCGTCGTGAGCCCGGTCGTCATGACCCTGCCGGTCTCCGCGGCGGCGCTCGTGGCGAGCCGGACGTCGCGCCGGAGCCGATGGTGGACGGCGGCGGCGGTGGTCGTCCTCGGCGCATTGTCCGTCGCGTCCGGCTTCGGGCAGGGCGAAGGGCTGATGTACCACTTCGTCGGGGCGCCCGTGTTCGCGGCGATCCTGGCCGGCGTCGCGTTCGTCCGTGTCCCACGGGCGCGCATGCCGCTCGTGCTGTCGGCCGTCGTCGCCGGCGCCGCCGGGCTCGCGCTGATGGCGATGCCCGCGGACTGGCGGCTCGACCACCGCGCCACGGCGGCGGCGGTCTGTCTGGGCGTGGCTCTCGCGGGCATCGTGCTGGTCGCCTTCGCGACCCGCCGCGGGTCTCCGCGGCGTCCGTTGCGGCTGGGCGCAGGTGCCGTGCCGAGCCTGGGCGCGGCCGTCCTGTGCGCGGTGCTGGCGGTGTCGTCCATGCCGACCGCGACCTATGCCTACTCCGTGTACGACTACCAGATCACGGTGGGCGCGGTCCGCCTCAGGCGGGCCGCGGCGGCCGAGGTGCGGGACGCCATCGGCGCCGACACCCCCGTCCTGTACTTCACCTTCGGCTCGGTCGGGTACTCCATCGGCAACCCCACGCCGTGTCGCTACCCGAGCCCGCAGTGGCTGCAGCGATCGGTCACCATCGACGCGGTCACCCGGATGCGCAGCTTCGCCGACAATCTCGAGTGCCTCAGCTCCGACACCACGGCGCAATACCTCATCATCGACTCCACGTGGTTCACGCTCGACCAGGCGCCCGCGATCGTGCGTGAGCGGGTGGACGAGCTGTTCGACTGCTCGGCGGAGGCGCGGCTGACGTTCGCCTGGCGCAGCCTCGTCGCCTGCCCGCGTCGATGACGCCCGCCGGTCAGACCCGGACGGACTCTCGCCGCCGGCAGCAGGGCCGCAGCGGGACGTCCCTGTAGCCGCCGCGCTCCAGCCCGGCGCCGCGCTCGAAGTGGTTGCGGGCCGCCCGGTCGCCGGTGCGCAGCCAGGACCAGGCCATCGCCCCGACGTAGGCGGGACCGAAGAGCCAGCCCCACCGCATGTACTGGCGGGCATGGGCCGTCTCGTGGGCCACGACGTCGGGCCCGAGCCGGTCGAAGGCGGTGGGGGTGATGAGGACGTTCCCCACGGTGAAGGCACGGGCGACGGGGAACGGGAGTCGGTATCCCTCGGCCAGCCACAGGCCGTCCGGGCCACCGCGGATCCGCGCCCGTCCGAGCACGGCGATGAGCAGCCCCGCGGGTGTGGACAGGTTCCAGGCGTTGACGAAGATCCTGGCACGCGTCGCGGCGGGTGACTCCTGCTCCATGCGCCGTCCTCTCGCCGGTCTGGCGGCAGCGTACCCGTCCTCGCGGGACCGACCCCGAAACGTTTGCACTCGCGGGGGGCGAGTGCTAAACATGGACTTAGCACTCTCGGCATGAGAGTGCCATGACCGCCGAACTCGATGAGGCTCAAGCCGTCCGTCGCGGGCATCGATGAGGCGCTGACCCAGACCACGCGGGGCATGCTGCCCCAGGATGCGGGAGGACTCCCGGAACACATGGCAAAACTGATCGAATTTGACACCGAGGCGCGGCGCGCCTTGGAGCGGGGCATGAACACCCTCGCCGACGCGGTGAAGGTCACGCTCGGCCCGAAGGGCCGCAACGTCGTCCTCGAGAAGAAGTGGGGCGCGCCGACCATCACCAACGACGGCGTCTCCATCGCCAAGGAGATCGAGCTCGAGGACCCGTACGAGAAGATCGGCGCCGAGCTGGTCAAGGAGGTCGCGAAGAAGACCGACGACGTCGCCGGTGACGGCACGACGACCGCGACCGTCATCGCCCAGGCGATGGTGCGCGAAGGCCTGCGCAACGTGACCGCCGGCGCCAACCCGATGGGCCTGAAGAAGGGCATCGAGAAGGCCGTCGCCGCGATTGTCGAGCAGCTCGGCAACCAGTCCGTCGACATCGAGACCAAGGAGCAGATCGCCGCGACCGCGTCGATCTCCGCCGCCGACGCCAACATCGGCGAGATCATCGCCGAGGCGATGGACAAGGTCGGCAAGGAAGGCGTCATCACCGTCGAGGAGAGCAACACCTTCGGGCTCGAGTTGGAGCTCACCGAGGGCATGCGCTTCGACAAGGGCTACATCTCGCCCTACTTCGTGACCGACACCGAGCGCATGGAGGCGGTGCTCGACGATCCGTACATCCTGATCGTCAACTCGAAGATCTCCAACCTGCGCGACATGCTGCCTGTGCTCGAGAAGGTCGTGCAGTCCGGCAAGCCGTTGCTGGTCATCGCCGAGGACGTCGAGGGCGAGGCTCTCGCCGGCCTGATCGTCAACAAGATCAAGGGCACGTTCAAGTCCGTGGCCGTCAAGGCCCCGGGCTTCGGCGATCGCCGCAAGGCGATGCTGACCGACATCGCGATCCTGACCGGTGGTCAGGTCATCTCCGAAGAGGTCGGGCTCAAGCTGGACGCCGTGACGCTGGAACTGCTGGGCCGCGCCCGGTCGATCCGCGTGACCAAGGACGAGTGCACGATCATCGAGGGCGCCGGCGACTCCGAGCAGATCGCGGGTCGCGTGGCCCAGATCCGCAAGGAGATCGAGAACTCCGACTCCGACTACGACCGCGAGAAGCTGCAGGAGCGGCTCGCCAAGCTGGCCGGCGGCGTCGCCGTCATCAAGGTCGGCGCGGCCACCGAGGTCGAGCTGAAGGAGCGCAAGCACCGCATTGAGGACGCTGTCCGCAACGCCAAGGCTGCGGTCGAGGAGGGCATCGTCGCCGGTGGCGGCGTCGCGCTGCTGCAGGCCGCCAAGGCCGCCGAGGTCGACGGGCTCACCGGCGACGAGGCGACCGGCGCGCAGATCGTGTTCACCGCCTGCCAGGCTCCGCTCAAGCAGATCGCCGTCAACGCGGGCCTCGAGGGCGGGGTCGTGGCCGAGAGGGTCGGCGGCCTGCCCGCCGGTCAGGGTCTCGACGCGGCGACCGACCAGTACGTCGACATGGTGTCCGCGGGCATCATCGACCCGGCCAAGGTCACCCGTTCCGCGCTGCAGAACGCGGCGTCCATCGCGGCGCTGTTCCTCACCACCGAGGCCGTCATCGCGGACAAGCCCGAGAAGGCTCCCGCCATGCCCGCCGGCGACGGTGGCATGGGCGGCATGGACTTCTGATCCGCCGCCTTCGGGCAGAAACGAGCTCAGCCGCTCCCGGTTCGTCCGGGGGCGGCTGTGCCGTGTCGGAGGCGTCCTGCGAGCGGTCCGGTGCGAATGGTCCCAGCGCCACGACGTGTGGGCTCCTGGTCTCCTCAGGGCCGTTCGGCGACGCCTCATCCTTTCCGGGGCCGCTCGTCGGCGGTCTCCTCTATGCGCGAGGGCCGACGCCTTGGGCATCGACCCTCGTCAGGTGATCCGACCGCGCTGGGCGGTGGGTCCCACTCCTGCGTGGGGTCGCGAGTCGTCATGGTCGGTGGTCGGACGCACATCACCGAGCGATTCGATCGCTTCCTCCTTCGACGCGGCGGGCCGGCCTGGCTCGATCGCTCATCGCCCCCGTACGTGGCGGTGCGGAGCTCCTCGTCGACGGCGTGGCCTTGGTGGCCTCGGCCGCGGGTCTGCCAAACGCCGCCCTCGCAGCCGCAAGCGCGGATCGCGCAGGGGCACCGTCAGCCTGGAGGCTGTGCTTCTCGATCGAGGCCACGAGAGCGCGCTCCTGGGCCGTCAACGGACGCGAATGCGCACCCAACGTCTCGTAGAACCGCCCCAACGTCGAGGCCCGAGACACCTCCGGCGGCACCGCGCAACCGCATGCACCTCGAACCCCGCCTCCCGAAAGCGGCGTGCCGTGTCCAAGACCATCGTCGGCTCGCGGAACGTCCCCTCGATCAGAACCGACACCCGATGCTCCCTGGCGTACGCAACAGCGCGCGCCACCAGCGGCCCGCTGACAGCCTGGGTGACGGCCGGCATCGCCTCGGGGTCGGTCCGCTGTAACCGGTTGAAGTCTGGGTGCAGAGCACGGAAGTCATCACCATTGACAGCCACGAGGTCAACGTCATCATGCAGCGCGCGCAAACTGAGTCGCACGGCTCTTCCCCGCCCCCGGCTGACCCCCCAACGTCACCATGACCGGACGATCCTCGGCCGAGCGTCCGGCGTAAAGGTCAGGGACGACCTCGGTTCGAAAACAATCGTCCAACCACGCCTTGTCAGGAGACCACTCGGTCATACGCGGACCAGCGTGGCGACAGCCCGCTCCCGCGCGATGAACTCGGCCGCCGCCTGACGCTGCACGTGGGGATCACGGGCGTCAATCCTCTTCCGCTGCGCGATCACGTCCGCGTAAGCAGCCCACCAGCGTCGCGCCTCCTCCTCAGAGGCGGCGTGATCAGCGAGCCACACGTAGGAACCCATGAGCGACGTCCCTGCCTCCCACATCGCGTCGAACACGGCAACCGGGTCCGCACTCGCCCGCCCGGGCTCCTCGGGCACGCTGTAGCGGGCGCAGGTCCGGCGGCTGTACTCGTCGAGGCTGATCTGTCCGGCGAC
>NZ_KE384023.1:133309-145034 GCF_000423465.1 Propionicicella superfundia DSM 22317
GGGTTCAGGGGGTGGTTGCAGCATCTGCCGTCTGGCGGGTGTTGTGTCGTCGTGTGCAGGGCAGGCCGAGGTCGCCTCCGGAGTGGGAGGGCGGGTTCTGGCAGGGGGCCCGGGAGGGGGCGTCGCCGGTGGAGGCGGCCGCTGTTGTGGGGTGTGCGAGGAGCGCGGCCCGGACAGGTGCCCGGTGCCCGCTCGTGGCGTCCGCCAGGATGCCCCCACCGCCAGTAGATTGAGCGCATGGCAGGCCGCCTGGTCATCGTGTGTCAGCACGTCGCCGACGCCCGGCACGCCGCAGCCGGGGGCGCGGACGGGATCGTGCTCGTCGGCTCGCGCGACGAAGGCGGGCTCTCCCCGGCACCCGACCTGCTGCGGGACGTCCGCCGAACCGTCGACATCGACGTCCGCCCGCTGGTGAAGCTGCGAGCCGGCTACTCCACCGACGGCGGCGAGGCGACACGGCTGAAGGGGCTCGTCGCCGACTACCGCGCCGGGGGCGCGGACGGCATGGTCCTGGGCTTCGTCAACGGCCGCAGCGAGGTGGACACCGAGGTCCTGGGGCTGCTCCTCGACGGGACGGACTGGCCGTGGACCTTCCACCGCGGCTTCGACGCCTGCCTGGAGACGGACCGCGCCTGGCGCACGGTCCTCACACTGCCGCGACTGGACGGCGTCGTGACGGCGGGATCGGCGAGAGACGTCGAGCACGGGCTGGACGAGCTGATCCGGCTGGCGCGTTCCGACCCCCGTATCGCGAACCTCGTCCAGGCCGGTGGGGATCTCCAGCCCGAGCATGTCCCCTGGCTCGCTCGCGCCGGCGTACGGCGTTTCCAGATCGGGTCGTCCGCCCGCCCAGGGCGCTCGTGGAAGGCCTACGTCGACCCTGGGCTGGTGCGCTCCTGGCGGACGCTCATCGACGACGAGGTGGACGCCTGAGAAGGTCGCCGACCGGGCTCACGCACGGCGCCCGGCGATGCGGACGCAGCCTGAACGGAAGTAGCGGCTCACCTGCGAGGCGTGCTCGCGCAGCAGCCGGTCGGTCTCCTGTCGCCGCCGCCGCAGATCGCACGGCGAGCTGCTGATCGACACGGCGCCGGTGATGGTGCCGGCCGGCCCGTGGACCGCGACCGCGCCGCAGGCCATGCCCGGCAGCATCTCCTCGCTCTCCCAGGCGATCCCCAGCGTGACGACGTCCCGCAGCTCGGCCTCCAGCCGCGCGGGCTTCGTGATGGTCTGCGGCGTGAGCGGCGGCATGCCGCGCGCGGCCAGATACGCCTGTCGGTCCTCGGCCGCCATGCCGGCGAGCATGATCTTGCCGAACGCGGTCGCGTGCGCAGCCTCGTTGAAGCCGAAGTCGAGCGGTTTCACCCGCGGGTGCTTCGCGCAGTCCGACACGTGCGCGAGGATCACATCGGTCCCACGGTAGACGGCGTAGTAGGCAGCCATCCCGCACGCCTCGTGCAGCGAGTCGACGACCGCCCGGACGGCCGGGGGGACGGCGACCTGCCGGTGCAGCGCCACGTCCAGATTGTGCAACCGGTATCCCAGCTCGAAGCGCTGCCGCTTCTTGAGATGGACGAGGTAGCCGTTGCGGACCAGTTCCTGGGACAGCCGGTACACGGTCGGCAGCGGCAGTCCCGACGCCTCGGCGATCTCCCGGGCGGTCGCCCCGCCGCGCTCGGCGACCAGTTCCAGGATCGAGAAGGCGCGCGAGATGGGACCCGTCTCCGGGTCCGGCCTGGCAGCGCTGCGCAGGCCACGGCGCTCGGGCGCGTCGTCCGCCATGGATCAACCATGCTGATCCGGGACCCCCGCGGTCAAGAGCGGGTCGGCCAAGAGTCCGACAGGTTCTCATCCAGCGATAAACGCCCTGCCGACGCGTGCCGCGGGCGTCCCATGCTGGAGTATCGGAACCCTGTTCAAGGAGGAACAGAATGAAGGCATTGCGGCTCCACGCGTACCACCAGGCTCCGGTCGTCGAAGAGGTGGCCGAGCCCAAGATCACAGGTCCCTGGGATGTCATCGTCACTGTCGGAGCGGCCGGCCTGTGCCGCACCGATCTTCACATCATCGAAGGGCAGTGGGACCATATCCAGCACCCGAAGCTGCCCTACATCCTCGGTCACGAGAACGCCGGCTGGGTGGCTGCCGTCGGCAGCGCCGTGACGAACGTCGCGGTCGGCGACACCGTGATCATGCATCCGCTCACCAGTTGTGGACTGTGCCCGGCCTGCCGCGTCGGGGAGGACTCCCACTGCGCCAACGCCACCTTCCCCGGGCTCAATGTGGACGGCGGCATGGCTGAGCAGTTGCTCACGAACGCCCGGGCGGTCGTCAAGCTCGACCCCAAGCTGCAGCCGAAGGACATCGCCGCACTGGCCGACGCCGGCCTGACCGCCTACCACGCGGTCCGCAAGTCGGCCGATGTCCTCTTCCCCGGAACCCATGCCGTCGTGATCGGCGCCGGCGGTCTCGGTCACATCGGCATCCAGACGCTCGCGGCGATCACCTCGGCCGAGATCACCGTCGTCGATCGCAGTGAGGCCGCACTGGACCTCGCCAAGCAGATCGGCGCGCACCACACCGTGCTCGCGACCGACGACGCGGCCATCGTCAAGGCCGTGCAGGACATCACCGGCGGCGGCGCGCAGGTCGTCTTCGACTACGTCGGCGAGAGCGGCACCGAGAAGCTGACCCCGAGCCTCATGCAGAACCGCGGTTCGCAGTACGTCATCGGGTACGGCGGCGAGGTGCAGATCCCCACCATCGAGATCATCTCCCGCGAGATCAACGTCATCGGAAACCTGGTCGGCACCTACAACGACCTGGTCGAGCTGATGACCCTCACCGCGCAGGGAAAGGTGACGTTGCATACGGCGGAGTACCCGCTCGAGAACGCCAACGACGCGATCAGCGATCTCGACAACGGACGGCTGGTCGGACGGGGCATCCTCATCCCGTGATCCGCTGACCGGTCTTCGAATCCCGGCCCCTCGTGCGAACGGACGCGCGGGGGGCCGGTTCGCGGTTGCCTCCGGGGGCCACCGGCCGGGTCACAAGGCAGCCACGGATCCCGTCAGGTACGGCTGCTGATCCGCGTTCACGACGGCCACGTGGAACCCGGGGATCTCCCCGAAGCTCACCGTGGCAGGCAGCGGGATCGGCTTCAGGAATCGCATGTCGGCGCGGAACGCGTGCGGCAGGCGTCCGTCGAGGGACGAGAGCACGCGGGCGTACGTCCACATGCCGTGGACGATCGGGCGCCGGAACCCGAACGGGCGGGCGGTGACGGCGCTCAGATGGATGGGGTTGATGTCCCCGGACACCGCGGCGTACCGGCGTCCGAGATCGGCGGGCAACCGCCAGCGGGCGGTGGGCGGCACGGGAGCGGGCCGCTCCGTGGGCGGCACCTCCGGCGCCTCCACTGCGAGACTCGCTCCCCGGGCGAGGTAGGTGCTCGTCCCGCGCCACACCAGTTCCGGCCCCACCCGGACCTCGCCGACGAGGTCGAACACGACGCCCCGCCGGTGCGGCGCGAGGCCGGTGGCCGCCGTCGCGATGTCGACCGGCTCGGTCACCCGGACGGGCCGGTACTGCTCGATGACGTTGGACACGTGCACCAGCCCCGCGAGCCGAAACGGGAAATCGCGTTCGGCCATGAGGTACGTCTGCAGCGGGAACGACAGCACGTGCAGCCACGTGGCGGGCACCTCGTCGCGGAGTGCGAACCCGCACACCCGGCCGTACGCGGCGAGCCGCGCCGGCTCGTGGCGAACGCCGTGGACGACCACCCGCCGGCCCGGCAGGCCCGCCGTCGGCGGGGGCCGCCGCGGCGTGGTGAGCACGGCGCCCGCGATCAGCCCGCCCGCCTGCGGCAGCCGGGGGAGGACGACGTCCATCACGCTCCGACCAGGTTCTGGCCGCACACCCGGATGACCTGGCCCGTCACGCCCGCGCTGGCCGGGTCGAGGAAATAGCCGATCGTCTCGGCGACGTCCACCGGCTGCCCGCCCTGCTGCAGGCTGTTCGTGCGGCGGAAGATCTCTCGCGAGACGGGCGGGATGGCCGCCGTCATGTCGGTCTCGATGAACCCCGGGGCGACGGCATTGACCGTGATCCCGCGGTCGGCCAGCCGCGGCGCCAGGTACCGGACGACACCGACGACTCCGGCCTTGGAGGCGCCGTAGTTCGTCTGGCCGCGGTTGCCCGCGATGCCGCTGGTCGACGACACGCCGACGATCCGCCCGCCGTCGGCCAGGCCCCCCGGGAGGGCGGCGTCGAGCAGGGCGTCATTGATGCGCACCTGCGCGGCGAGGTTGACCTCGAGCACTGCTGCCCAGCGGGACTCGTCCATGTTGGCGAGCAGCTTGTCGCGCGTGATGCCGGCGTTGTGGACGATGGCGTGCAGCCGGCGGCCCGGGAGGGTCTGGGCGACGTGTGCGGCGATCCGGGCGGCGGCGTCGGGGGCGGTGATGTCGAGTTGCAGGGCGCTCCCGCGCAGCGTGTTGGCGACCTCGGCGAGCCCTTCGCCGGCCTGCGGGACGTCGACGGCGACGACGTGCGCACCGTCCCTGGCCGCGACCTCGGCGATCCGCGCCCCGATGCCGCGCGCCGCGCCGGTCACGACGACGACGAGCCCGGCCAGCGCCCGGGCGGACGTCGCGGCGACATCGGCCGGCCCGACCCGCCAGGACTGGCCGTCGACGAACGCCGAGCGGCCCTCCAGCAGGAAGAGCAGAGTGGACGTCAGCGCCGCGGCGGTGACCCCGGGCGCCACGTACACGAGGTTCGTCGTGACGCCGTGGCGCAGCTCCTTGCCGAGGGACCGGTTGAGCCCGTCGACCGCGTGGAAGACCGCTCGCTTCTCGACGCCGTCGGCCGACTCGGGCTCGGGCGCGACGAGGACGATCCGGCCGGACGGCTGCACCCCGCGCACTGCGGGCCGCAGCCAGGCCCGCAGATGTTCCAGCTCGTCGATCCGTGTGAGCGTCGACGCGTCGATCACCAGCGCGCCGATCCGTTCCTCGTAGCGGGGTGGCTTCGGACGTCCCTCGGCGTCGGGGACGCGCGCCTCGGGGTCGTCGCGGACGGCGGGGACGGGGACGATCTCCAGCAGCCGTAGCGCCTCGGCCGCCAGCCCCGCTCCGGGCAGCGACGCGAGGGCGATCCCGCCGCTGGGCAGGACCCGGCCGCGGCGCAGCGTCACGGGTTGCGGCAGGCCGACCTTCGGCGCGAGCGCCTTGCCGAGCGGCGACGTGAGGAAGGTCTCGAACAGGTCAGGCATCACATTCCCTCCAGAACGGCGGCGACCCCCTGGCCGCCGGCGGCGCAGATCGAGAGGAGGCCGCGGCTGCCCGGACCGGACCGGTGCAGCAGTTTCGCGAGCGTGGCGGCGATGCGGGCTCCGGTCGCGGCGAACGGGTGCCCGGTCGCCAGGGACGAGCCTGTCACGTTGAGCCGGTCGCGATCGACCGTGCCGTACGCGCCCTCACGCCCGAGCCTCGTCCGGCAGAACTCGTCGTCGGACCATGCCGCGAGGATCGACAGGACGGTGGCGGCGAACGCCTCGTGGATCTCCACGTAGGTGAGGTCGCCGAGCCCGAGCCCCTGGCGGTCCAGCAGCTTCGGCACGGCGTACGCAGGGGCCATCAGCAGGCCCTCGGCGCCCGACACGAAGTCGACGGCGGCGACCTCGACGTCGACGATGCGGGCCAGGACGGGCCAGTTCCGGCGGCGTGCGTAGCCCTCTTCGGCGACGAGGACGACCGCCGCGCCGTCGGTGAGCGCCGTCGAGTTGCCGGCCGTCATGGTGGCTTCGGGACCGTCGCCGAACACCGGGGGGAGCTTCGCCAGCTTCTGGGTCGACGTGTCGGCCCGGAGCAGGCCGTCGGTGGCGAGCCCGAGGTACGCCGTGACGAGGTCGTCGAAGAACCCCGACGCCCAGGTGGCGGCGAGGTTGTGGTGGGACGCTGCGGCGAGCTCGTCCTGCGCCTCGCGGGTGATCCTCCAGGCCTTCGTCGTGACGGCCTGGTGCTCGCCCATCGACAGCCCGGTGCGGGGCTCGCGCACGACGGGTGCCTCGGGGACGACATGGCCGGGTCGGAGTGCGGTGAGGGCGAGGAGCCGGTCCTGCAGCGTCCTGGCCGCGTTGAGCCGCAGCAGTGCGCGGCGCAGCCCCTCGTTGGCCGCCATGGGGGCGTCGCTGGCGCTGTCCACGCCGCCGGCGATGCCGACGTCCACCTGGCCGGCGCGGATCTTGTTCGCCACGTATGTCACGGTCTCGAATCCGGTGGCGCACGCCTGGGCGAGGTCGACCGCCGGCGTCTCGGGGGCCAGCGCCGACCCGAGCACGGCCTCGCGGGTGAGATTGAAGTCGCGGGTGTGCCGGAGGACGGCGCCGGCCGCGACCTCGCCGACGGTCTCGCCTGCGAGCCCGAATCGGGCCACGAGGCCGTCGATCGCGGCAATGAGCAGGTCCCGGCTGGAGGCGTGCGCGTAGGGGCCGCCGATCTTCGCGAACGGGGTGCGGTTCCCCCCGACGATGACTGCTGTGCGGTCGCTCACATGGTCCTCCGTGGTCGGTTCCGGACGGCTGGAACTACTGGGTACTGATAGTAGCGAGTACCGTAAGTATCGAGTATCATCCGGCGTATGTCCACCGTCGCCGATGGCCGCAGCACCCGCTGGGAGCAGCACCGCGCCACGCGGCGGCGAGAGCTCGTCGAGGACACGCTGCGGGCCATCCGGAAATACGGGCCGGGCGTGGGAATGGACGAGATCGCCGCCGTCGCCAAGACGAGCAAGTCCGTCTTCTACCGGCATTTCGGGGACCGTCTCGGCCTCTACGCGGCGGTCGTCGACGCGACCATGGACTACATCCTGCGGAACCTCCGGTCGGCGATGGCCGACGCGCACTCCGACCTCGCAGAGGTGGTCGCCGCCCTGGCGCGGGCCTACCTCACGCTCGTCGAGCGCGATCCCGAGATCTACTTCTTCGTGCTGTCGCGGCCGATCTCGCCCGACACCCGCGACGCCGTCACGGGGTTGACGACCCGCATCGGCGACGAGCTCGCGGTCGCCATCGAGGCTCACCTCGCCGCCCGCGGCCTGGACCCGGCACCCGCCGCGACCTGGGGCCATGGGCTGGTGGGGTTCATCCGGGCCGCGACCGACAACTGGGCGGCCACGGGCCACACGCGCTCGGTGGACGAGGTCGTCGACGACATCATCCTCGGATTCCGCACCGCCTTCGCCGACGAAAGGTAGCCCGATGAGCATCGATGTGGACACGCGTCCCTCCGACACCGACCCCGGCCCGCGGGACGACCTCGGGGCGGGCCTGCTCGCCGCACTGGACGGGCCGTTCCACGACGAGCGGCAGCGGACCCGCGCCGAGCTGCGTCCCGAGGAGGTCCTCCGGGATCCGCTGCAGTCCGTCGACGATGCGCGGGAATGGACGCTGCGGGCGCTGCAGGCACTGGCCGGTCACGAGTTCGGGCGCGCCGGCACCGATCCGCAGTACGGCGGCCGGGGTCCGCTGGCGCACTCGGTCGTCCACTTCGAACTGCTCTGCGCGGCCGACATGTCGCTCGCGATCAAGTCGGGCGTGCAGCACGGGCTGTACGGCGGCGCGATCTGGAACCTGGGCACCGCCTGGCATCACGAGCGCTTCCTCGCCGACGCGCTGGAGGTGCGCACGCCCGGCTGCTTCGGCATGACCGAGCAGGGGCACGGCAGCGACGTGTCGGGCCTGGAGACGACCATCACCTACGACGAGCGCACGGCCGAATACGTGGTCCACTCGCCGACGCCGACGGCCACCAAGACCTACATCGGCAATGCCGGCGCCCACGGGCGGATGGCGGTGGTCTTCGGGCAGCTCATCGTCGGCCCGAAGCTGCACGGGATCCACGCGATCCTCGTCCCCATCCGGGACGCCGACGGCGCCGACATGCCCGGCGTGACCTGCGGCGACAACGGGCACAAGGGCGGCCTGCTCGGCGTCGACAACGGCACTTTGACCTTCGACCATGTGCGTGTCCCGCGCGAGCTGCTGCTCGACCGGTACGGCGGTGTCGGCGCCGACGGGGTGTACCGGTCGCCGATCGACAACGCCAACCGGCGCTTCTTCACCATGCTCGGGACGCTCGTCCGGGGCCGGGTGTGCATCGGCGGAGGGGCGGCGACGGCGGCGCGGAAGGCCCTGACCATCGCCACGACCTACGCGGTGCGCCGTCGCCAGTTCGTCGCGCCCGGCCACCCCGAGGGGGTCGTGCTGCTGGACTACCTCGCCCACCAGCGCAGGCTGTTGCCGGCGATCGCGACGGCCTATGCCTACGGTTTCGCGCAGAACCGGCTCATCGAGCGACTGGCCGAGGTCGCGCTGCTGGAAGGCGGCGACGAGCGGGCCCAGCGCGAGCTGGAGGCGCGGGCCGCCGGCCTGAAGGCGGTGCAGAGCCGGTTCGCCAACGACGCCGTGCAGGCCTGTCGCGAGGCGTGCGGCGGGGCGGGATACATGACCGAGAGCGGGCTGACCACGATCCGTCAGGACGTCGACGTGTTCGCGACCTTCGAGGGCGACAACACGGTGCTGCTGCAACTGGTCGCCAAACAGCTTCTCGGGGACTACAAGCAGGCGTGGGTCGGGCTCGACCCGGTGAAGCTCGTTCAGGCGTCCGCGAAGTCGCTGGGTGGTGCCGTCGTCGACCGGACGGCGAACCTGCCTGGCGTCGACCGGCTCGTGGCCGCGGCTCAGGGCACGGGCGCCGACACCGTCGAGCACCGTGGCTGGCAGGTCTCGATGTTCGAGGAGCGTGAGCGTCACGTCGTCGGCCGGCTCGCGGCGCGGCTGCGGAGCGCGGCCCGGTCGGGGGAGGCGGCGTTCGCCGCGACGAACAAGGCGCAGGACCACATGCTGTACGCCGCCCGCGCCCACATGGACAAGGTGGTGCTGGAGAGCTTCGTGGCGGGTATCGAGGCGTGTCCCGACCCGGCCGTGAAGGACGTCCTCGGCAGGCTGTGCGATCTCTACGCGCTGTCGGTGCTGGAGGCCGAACGGGCGTGGTACCTGGAGCGCGGGCGGATCTCGCCGCAGCGGGCCAAGGCCCTGACGCAGGCCGTGAACCGGCTGTGCGGTGAGCTCCGTCCGCTCGCGGACGATCTGGTGACCGGCCTGGGCATCCCGACGGCCTGGCTGCAGTCGGCGATGCTCGGGGCGAAGATGGAGGCATGAACGTCACCGATCTTGTGCGGCGGATTCCGAAGGGGCTGTTCATCGGCGGATCCTGGGAGTCTCGCGAGCAGGCCTTTCCCGTGTACAACCCCGCGACGGGGGAGGTGATCGCGGAGGTCGCCGATGCGTCGGCCACCGACGGGCTCGCGGCGCTGGACGCCGCTGTCGCGGTGCGCGAGCAGTGGGCGGCGACCGAGCCGCGGGTGCGTGGCGAGCTGCTCCGTGCCGCGTACACCCGAATCCACGAGCGGGCCGACGACTTCGCCTGGACGATGACCCTCGAGATGGGCAAGCCGCTCGCCGAGGCACACGGCGAGGTGAACTACGGGGCCGAGTTCTTCCGCTGGTTCAGCGAGGAGGCGGTGCGCATCGACGGCCGGTACGCGGTGGCGCCCTCGGGCCGGGCGCGGATTCTGACGATGAAGCAGCCGGTGGGTCCCGTGTACGCCATCACTCCGTGGAACTTCCCGCTCGCGATGGGGACGCGCAAGATCGGTCCGGCGCTGGCGGCCGGGTGCACCGTGGTCGTGAAGCCGGCCTCGGCGACGCCGCTGACGACGCTGCTGCTGATGGACGTCCTCGCCGAGGTCGGCCTGCCGGCGGGCGTGGTGAACTGCGTGACGACGTCCCGGTCGGGCGCCGTGTCTGCGCCGCTCCTGGCGGACCCGCGGCTGCGCAAGCTCACGTTCACCGGGTCGACCGAGGTGGGCCGCGGGCTGCTGGCGCAGGCCGCCGACCGGGTTCTGCGGACGTCCATGGAGCTCGGAGGCAATGCGCCGTTCCTGGTGCTGCCGTCGGCCGATCTCGACCGCGCGGTCGCGGGCGCGGTGGCGGCGAAGATGCGCAATATCGGTGAGGCGTGCACGGCGGCGAACCGTTTCCTGGTGCACGCGTCCGTGGCCGCCGAGTTCTCGACGAGGCTGGCGGACGCCCTGGCCGCGATGACGGTGGGCGACGGCACCCGGGACGGCGTCCAGGTCGGTCCGCTCATCGACGAGGACGCCGTGGCTCGTGTCGAGGGTCTCATCGCCGATGCCGTGGGCAAGGGCGCGAGGGTTCTCACCGGGGGCGCCCGTGTGGACGGGCCGGGCAGTTTCCTGCAGCCGACCGTGCTCGGTGGGGTGTCGGCGGACGCGCGGGTGATGACGGAGGAGATCTTCGGGCCCGTGGCGCCCGTCACCACGTTCGAGACGCTCGACGAGGCGGTCGCGCTGGCCAACGGCAGCGAGTTCGGGCTCATCGCGTACGTCTACGGCCAGGATCTCGACGAGGCGCTGTCGGTCGTGGAGCGGTTGGAGACCGGAATGGTGGGGCTGAACTCGGGGGTCGTGTCCAACCCGGCCGCGCCGTTCGGCGGCGTGAAGTCGTCCGGCCTCGGTCGCGAGGGCAGCTATGAGGGCATCGAGGAGTACCTGGAGACCAAGTACGTGGGGGTCGGTCTGGCATAGGGCCACGGTGCGGCCGGGCTCGTCCTCGTCGTCATCGGGGTGGTTGGTGGGCGAGTGCTCGGGTCCGCCGGCGGGCGATCGTGCGCAGGCCCAGGCCGGCGAGGATGCCGAGATGGGTGACGATGAGGAAGAAGACGGCCAGGGTCCAGTGGACGTGGTCCCAGTCCGCCGTGATGGTTCCGTACTGCTGCGCGGGCTCGGGCAGGATCGCGGCTCCGGCGAAGCAGACCACCAGCGTCACCCAGTCGTAGCCGCGCCGGAAGGCCAGCAGTGCCGCGCCCTGGAAGGCGATGGCCGGGAGGATGAACCAGCGCAGCAGGATCGCATGCCCCAGCCAGTCGTCGGCGGTCATCCCCCAGCACGGGCCGGGCGAGGAGCAGACCATCGACACCCCTTCGTCGGCCCACAGCAGGGCGAACATGCCGACGACGCCCAGCAGGTAGGGCCAACTGTCGAGGACGCGTCTCACGGCGCGCTCCGCCGCAGTCGGCGGTAGGCGATCACGAGCCCGATGCTCGCGATGACGACCCCGACGGCGACGATGGGCAGGGCCGGGGAGGGCGCCACGTACGCCAGCCAGACGAGGCCGAGGGACGCGCCGAAGAACGCGATGGCCGCAAGCGTGAGGATGGCCGCCCATTTCACCGTGATGGGTGTCCGTTGGGCCTGCGGCCTCGGCGGGCGCCGGTCGTCGTACGCTGCGGGTTCGCTGTCGGTCATGGGGTGCTCCATTGGGGGTCAGGGGACGATGAGTCCGGCGGGGTAGCGGTGGCCGTAGCCGGTGGGGCGGTGGATGGTGGTTCGGGAGCGTTCGGTCATGTCGGGCAGGTTGTAGGTCAGGAGGGTGACCTGTTCTTCGTCGGTGCCGGTGCCGAGGATGTAGAGGGTGTCGTCGGTGGTGGTGATCGCGTTGACGCCGATGCCGGCTTCGGTGCCGATGTCGAAGGTTTCGGTTCTGCCGGTGGCGGGGGTGTAGCGGGTGATCCAGACGTAGTCGGTCATGGGGCGGTAGGAGGGGTTCATGAAGGTGTGGCCGATGTAGATGTGG
>NZ_AUIA01000017.1 GCF_000423465.1 Propionicicella superfundia DSM 22317
TGTACGGTGCACACCGACAGAGGGTCGCAATTCCGCAGCAGAAAATTCGTCGGTGCGCTCCACCGCCACTCGATGGTCGGATCGATGGGCAGGGTCGGTGCCTGCGGCGACAACGCCGCCATGGAGAGCTTCTTCTCCCTGCTCCAGAAGAACGTCCTCAACCGGCACGCCTGGACCACCCGCGAGGAACTCCGGATCGCCATCGTGACCTGGATCGAACGCACCTACCACCGACGCCGGCGCCAAGACGGGCTGGGCCGATTGACCCCCATCGAGTACGAGACCATCATGACCACGACAGCCACTCAGGCTGCGTGACTAACCACTGTCACCTGATCGTGCAGCAGACCCCTCAAGTGACTTGGCTGGTGCCGTCTTCTTCGCTACGCGTGCCACGCGTGCCCCTCTCGATCCCCCGCTCCATCGCTGGCTGAAACACTATCCGCGACGACCGACAGCAGGGTGGATCTCCAGCCTGAACAGGTTGGGGGAACGTATGCAGCACTCGGCAGGAGTGTGCATAGGTGATGGTTTCGGCGCTGCCACGATTCCCTCCGCCTGCCATCCCTGGGGCGAAGCCCACCGGCTCAGCCCTTGATCGGACCATAACACCTAGCCAAAGCCATGATTACCGCCTGCACTGTCCAATCCAGAGAGCGATCTGGGCTTCGCCCCCCCACGTCCCCAGATCGGGTCCCCAGACCCGGATTCCCTGATACACCCTGTGCACTTCGGAATAGATCAAGACCCTCAGACGGCTGACGTGCGCTCTCCTGCAGAGACCGACACCACGGCGCAGGAGTCGATAAGCCGTGCGAGCACACTCAGCGTTGCCAACCGTTCCAGGGCATCCTGCTCGGTCAGCGCCTCGTCGACGTGGGTGGCAGGGTTCCGGATCACCATGTTGGCGCCGGGCGCGAACTGCCGGAGCCCGTCGTTCATCGTGCGCACGTCCTGGTCGACCGGGTCTCCCGGCCATCGGAGACGGGGCTTCCCGGCTTCGGGTGAGCTCGCCGAGAAGGCTTGCTGCCAGAGGGAGGTGTCGGCTGAGTCGTTGCGCCCGGTTAGCTGCTTCATCTGGCCGGTGACTGCTTCGCCAGCTGCGGCGACTGCCTGCCTGAGGTGGCCGTCGTTCCAGAGCCGGCACGCCGCCGCCCAAACCAGAGGATGCAGTCGGACCGGGTCGAGCGAAGGGGCGGCAAGCGCCTCTGCCTTCGCCCTCAGCCCTTGCAGTCGGCCTGCTGCCTGGACTGCGCAGCCTCGCACGTTCGACGCCTCCAGCAGCGGTTTGGGCTGGAGCATGGTCGCCCAGTTCATGAAGGGATCGATCGTCCCAGCGCCCTGGACAGTCATGTAGATGCTGGTGACCTCGCTGAGGTCCATCAGAGTGCCGGACAGGCGGTGTAGCTCGGCAGTCAGTTCCTTGACGCGCCCCGCATCTGCGCCATCCCTCTCAAACACTGCGGGCGCAATCCCGAGTGCCAACGCGTTCGGGCCGGTGTTCTCAACGTGCAGCGTCATGAACTCATCGAACACAGCGATGAACTCCTGTAGGTGGCGAGAGAGAAAGTCGAGGTACTCCAGGTTCGTCTTCGGATCCACGGATCCATCGTGTCAGAGCCCGACGACAGCCCTGGCGGCGCTCAGTCTCGCTTGCGCTTGGCCTTCCCCGACACCCACCCGCCGCTGCTCGGAGACTGTGACCAAGCAACAACCTCGCGCTCTGCCTTGGCAGCCTTGGCGGCTGCCTCAACCGCCTGCGAGTACGCGCTGATCGCCTGCTTCGCCGTCTCGATGTCCGGAGTATCGATGACAGCGACGACCTCGCCGCCAGGGAGTGGGGTTCGCAGCTCGATCCGGGTCGTTGCGGCCGGGTCGAGTTTCCGCCGCTTCGGAAGCACAGCCATCAGCATCAGCTTCACTCCATCCCAGACTGCACTGGCCGCAAGGTCCGGACCGAGCGCGATGACGAAGTTCATGCCCAGTTCGAGAACCATCCTCGCGTCGTCCACCACGGAGAACTGGTAGAGACGGTTCCCGTTGGTCGTGGCCACCGCGCTCATGATCGAGCACGCAGCGGCAATCGTGTCGTCATCGAACCATGCGGCGTCGGCGGAAAGTTCGATTGATTCTGCGTCGGGGTTGATGCCGTCTGCTCTGCCCAGGGGTTCGATGGTTGCGAACGACATGCCATGCACATCGCCGACTTCGGCCCAGTCGTCAGTGTGGACGAAGCCGGTCAGCCTTACCGCACGCTCACCATCACTCAGCGTCACGATCTCTGCGTGAAGATCACGGGTGCGGATCGGTTGAAGTGGGTCATGGTGACCCTGAAACGGCACTCCGCCGGAGTTGAGCCCATCCGCGATGTCAGCAAGGGCGCTGTCGCTCAACCTGATGCCACCGTACTTCTCGACCCTGTGGGTGGTGGCCACGATGGCCTCAATCTCCGACCATTCATCCGTCATTCCTGAAGCGTATTGCCAGCACGCGCCGCACCCCGGACAAGAACCGGGTACATCGGAAGTTGGCCATCAACCTGTTGAGATGCCAAGCGCCCGTCGAACAAGGATGACATTCAACCGACCGCGGCGCCGGTCGGGCTCGTCGAGGTTCGCCCAGGACGGGTGAGTCTCGTCAGCAAGCAGGTCAGTGGTGGCCTTGATCCGCTTGCGATCGTTCGAACTCGCCGACGCGTAGTCGAGTGTCGAGGCATCCTCAATGCAGGCGAGCAGGACCGCTGAGTCGTCGAGGTGCCGTCCGCGGTCGCGATTGTCGACAAGGAAGGCCGCACTCTTGGCGACCAGCGCCCCGAGTTCGTCGGGGACGCCGATCTCGACATGCTTTCCGCCTCGGAATTCGAGCCGGTAGATGTCGCGCCGACGGATGGCCTGTTCACCGGCTGGCGCGGCGAACGCCGGCATTTGCGCGAGTCTCGGCTTCATCCGGGACGGCAGGTGGTCGGCGATCATGACGTCGATCTTCCGGCCGTCGGCGTGCACGAAACGGTAGGCGAACGTGTCGCCACGGCTGAGCCCAAAGCCAAGCCTCGCGAGCACCGTGCGAGCCTCGATGAGGCTCGCACGGTTCGCCGCGTAATCGACAAGGGCGTCGACGTCGTCGGTCGGACGGCCCATCAACACGCCGGCGCGCCTCGCGTGGGCGGCGACCATGAGCCCGCCGACGAGCGTCCAGTTCGAACCGGTGCCGGACTCGGCGAGTTCGATGACGGTTTGCCAGGCGGGGAGGCGGTCGTCATCCTGCATGTCGACGGTTAGTGCGCGGCCAGCCATGCCTGCCTCAACTCCTCGATCGCCCCCAACCCGGCACTGCGCTCCCGGGTATCCGTACTCAAGGCCAGGTCAGCGGCCACAACCGCCGCCGGCATCACGTCACCATCGAACCGGATTGGCAGGGTGTTCTCGTAGAGGACGTCCTGGCCGGCGAGTTCGGCAACCATGAAGTGCTGCTCGGCATAGTCGTCCACGGAGCCCTCACGGACGTAGCCGGAGACGCGGCGACGGTCGTCGATCAGGTCGGTGCCCAGGACCCTTGCTGCTGCGCGTCCGGTCGCGATGAGGCGCTGGGACGCGCGCTCAACATTGGCAGCCGTGTAGCGACGGGCGACTGTCCGCTTGCCGACTGCCTTAACGATCTTCTCGGCGCTCGACTCCCGGATACGCCGGCGGACGCGAGCCCGGGTGCTGGGCGTGAGCCAACCGGCGTCTAGGCCGGAGAGCTCCCACAGCAGACCCCAGGCCGAGGCCGCATCCAGGCCGCGGCCCTTGCCTCGCCGCGCCGACGTCTCGTAGCGAAGCACCGAGTCGCTGTCGGCCAGCCACGTCCTGTTGGCCAGCTGGCGCCCCGCGATGTCGCCGGTGTCGAGCAGGTCGCGCGCACGCCGCGTCGTCACGCCGAGGCGGTCGGCGAGTTCGGTGACGGTCAACTCAGCCATGTCAGAAAACTTCCTATCTCGGAACTATTCTGCCATACCTAGCACGGTCTGACAGGAGAGCGGGCCACAGATTGCGGTCGTACAAGGCCACACGTTGCAGCGATCCTCGGCCACGAGGCGCGGTTCCCCGCCCAAAGAGGTGGTCACAGAGAGGGGTCTCGGTTCCTTCTGGGGAGGTGAGGAACGAGGTCTCAGCAGATTCATGGCCCTCTCGGTGGCCACCGAGGGCAGGTCGGTGCCTTCTTCATAGGTGAACTCGACGCTGCGGGCGGCATCTTCCACGGCGGGGGTGTCCGTACAGGGGCGAGGAGCTGCTTCGGGTGGGCGAAAGGAGGCGAGTTGTCCGGCGAGAGGCGTTCCCAACTGGCGGTGCCCGGGGCAACACACGCCAGTTGAGAGTCACACAACGTGGACAGCCTGTTAGTGAGCGACCACCCCGGGCACCTGAACCGAAGCCTCGGCCGAGGCCCGATCTGACGTCAATCGAACTAGCAGCAGCCTGTAGGGGGTGAGACGCGCCAAGTTCTCCAGGTCTGTCCGGCGAAGGCCCGCTCATCTGCCTGTAGTGAGTGGGTGCTCAACAAACACATCGACGCGGGTGTCCGAATCAGGGTCGGCTCATCTGCTTATGAAAGTAGGAGGTGTTCGTCCGTGATGTCGATCGTGAAGCTGACTCCGGGGACGGTGGGCGACTACCTGACCCGCCACGTCGCTGCCCTGGACTCCACCGAGCTGGGACGGACGAAGCTCGCCGACTACTACCAGGTGGCCGGCGAGTCACCCGGCCGGTGGATGGGTTCGGGCCTGACTGGACTGGGCATGAAGCCCGGGGACGAGGTGACCGCCGAGCAGATGAAGTACCTGTTCGAGCAAGGCCGCCACCCGCTCAGCGACCAGCTCATCGAGGCGCTCGGCCCGGATGCGTCCGATCGCGACAAGGCCAGAGCGATCCGGCTGGGCCAGAAGTTCCCCGAGTTCGACAAGGCGACCCCGTTCCAGCTCGAGCTCGCTCGCCGCTACGACGAGGCCACCCGGGGACGTTCGCTCTCGGCGACGGACGGACGGAACCTCCGAGCCCGGCTGCGCAGCGAGGTCGGCGCCGAGCTGTTCCTCGCCAAACACGGTCGCGAGCCACTGACCCGCAACGAGCTGTACGGGTTCATCGCGAAGGTGTCCGCCCCGCCGAAAGCCGTCTCCGGATTCGACCTGACCTTCTCCCCGGTGAAGAGCGTGTCGACGCTGTGGGCGCTGGCCGACCCGAAGCTCGCCGCCCTCATCCGCCAGGCCCATGACGATTCGGTCGCCCACACCCTCGACTGGCTGGAGAGCAGCGCCGTCTTCACCCGCCGAGGCGCTGGCGGCGTCCGACAGGTCACCACGCGCGGGCTGATCGCCGCCGCGTTCACCCACCGCGACTCCCGCGCCGGCAATCCTGACCTGCACACCCACGTCGCCGTCGCGAACAAGGTGCAGGCCGAGGACGGCACCTGGCTCGCCCTCGACGGGGACACGCTCTACAAGGCGCGCGTGGATGCCTCGGAGGAGTACAACACCCACCTGGAGACCCGGCTCAAGGAGTTGGGACTGCGGTTCGCCCCGCGGCCGACCATCGAGCCGGGACGGCGGCCCGTCCGCGAGATTGTCGGGGTTCCCAGCGAACTGCTGGACGCGTGGTCGGTCCGGGCCCGCACGATCCGGGTCAAGGAGAAGGAACTCGCCCGGCGCTTCCAGGACGAGCACGGACGTCCACCCACCCCGATCGAGCGGATCGAGCTGGCGCAGCAGGCCACCCTGGCCACCCGCGAGCACAAGCACGCCCCCATCAGCGAGGCCACCCAGCGCGCCCGCTGGCAGCACGAGGCCCTCGGGGTGCTCGGGCCAGTCGCGTACGCCCGGATGCGCGACACCCTGTTCGGCGCCCCGCCCGCCCCGGCGCCGGTGCTGGACGACGCCTGGTTCGACCGCGTCGCCCAGGTTGTCGTCGAGACCATCGAACGGGACCGTGCCGAGTGGGGACCCACCCATGTCCGTGCCGAAGCCTCCCGACAGGCCCGCACCCACAACGTCGGCCTCGACCAGCTGGACGCTGCCGTGGACCGGTTGGTCGCCACCGCCCTCTCTCGGCACAGCGTCCCGCTGGACGCGTCGGACGACGGGATCGTCGAACCCGCCGGACTGCGCCGTCCGGACGGCACGTCGGTCTACGTGCGGGCGTTCTCGGCCCGGTACAGCTCGGCCCGGATCCTGGCTGCCGAGGCCGACCTCGTGAACGCCGCCGGCGCGCGTGGCGGGCGGGTCGTCGACCCGAACTCGCTCCACCTCGCCCTGCTGCAGTCCCTGGCCAACCGCGCGCCCCTCAACCCTGGCCAGCGGGACCTCGTTACCGCGATGGCCACCTCTGACCGGCGGCTGATGGTGGCGATCGCCCCGGCCGGTACCGGCAAGACCACCGCCCTGCGCACCCTCGCCGCCGCCTGGCGCAACAGCCGCGGTCATGTGCTCGGGCTTGCGCCGTCCGCGGCGGCCGCCGACCAGTTGCAGGAGCAACTCGGCGGGCGCACCGAGACGCTCCACAAGCTCGCCTGGCACCTTGCCCGACCCGAGGAACCGTTGCCCGAGTGGGCCGGGCGGGTCGGGCCGGCGTCCATGCTCGTGATCGACGAGGCCGGCATGGCGGACACCCTCACCCTGCACGCCGTCGTGACCTGGGCAATCGGACGGAGCGCAGCCGTTCGGCTGGTCGGCGACACCGCGCAGCTTGGGGCGGTCGGTGCCGGCGGCGTGTTGCGCGACATCGACGCCACATGGAGTGCGATCCGGTTGGAGGAGGTCGTCCGGTTCACCGATCCCGCGGAGGCAACCGCGTCGCTTGAGCTGCGGGACGGGAACCTGTCCGGGCTCGGGTACTACTTCGACCACGACCGCGTCCATGTGGGCGACTCCGACACCGTCCTCGACCAGGTGCTCGACGCCTGGGCCTTCGACCGGCAGAACGGACTCGACGCGATCATGCTCGCCCCCACCCGCGAGCAGGTCGCCCAGCTCAACGCGCTGGCCCGGGACGCCCGGCTCGGTGGGCACCTGGCGCGCTGGGAGGTTCCGCTGCGCGACGGGAACGCTGCGTCGAAGGGAGACGTGGTGATCACCCGCACCAACGACCGGCGGCTGCGCGTCGGGGCGTCCGACTGGGTGCGTAACGGCGACCGCTGGCTGGTCACCCGTGCCCGCGCGAGTGGTGCGATGACCGTGAAGCACCTGCGCACCGGCAAGACCACTGTGCTGCCGGCCGACTACGTCGCCGCCTCGGTCGACCTCGGCTACGCCACGACCATCCACACCGCCCAGGGCACCACCGCCGACACCTGCCACGGCATTCTCACCGGTGCCGAAGCCCGTCAGCTGTTCTACACGATGGCCAGCCGCGGACGGCAGGCCAACCACCTCTACCTCCAGGTGACCGGGCCGGTCGACGAGCATTCCGCCAACGATGCCCGGGTGCTCGAGCCGCCGTCGGCAGCCGAGCTGCTGGAGGCCATCCTCGCCCGGGACGACGGCCCGGTCTCGGCCACAACCCTGCGCCGCGAACTCGCCCGACCCGCCGAGCCACTGGCGCACGCCGTCGCCTGCTACCTCGACGCCATCACCTACGCCGCTGAGCAGATCGCGGAGCCGGGCCTGAAGGATGCGATCGATCGGCTGCCGTCCGCGTTCACCATGCTGGAGGACGCGCCCGCCTGGCCGACCCTGCGCGCCCACCTGTTCGTGATCGCAGCCGACGGACGCAACCCGCTGGGAGCCTTCCGCGCTGTCGTCGAGGAAGGACCCGTGGACGACGCCCGCGACGCAGCGGCCGTCCTCGACCACCGCCTCGACCGGCTCGACCCGGACGCCGGGCGCAGGCCGCTGCCGTGGCTGCCCGGCGTCCCCGCCCGGCTTGCCGCCGACCGCTACTGGGCCGGCTACCTCACCCAACGGGCGCAGTTGGTCACGCGGCTTGGCCGCGAGGTCCGCGACGAGGCCCTCGCAGCTACCACCGAGCCTGCCTGGCTGCACAGATTGCACATCGACCTGCCCGACGAGGTGGTCGCCGACATCGCCCAGTGGCGCGCCGCCCACGGCATCCCCGACACCGACCTGCGACCTACCGGCCCGATGACCCACCATCCTGCCGAGGTCCGCGTCCAGGAGCAGCTGAACGACCTCACGCTGACCGACCGGCCCGCCGTCCAGCTCTGGAACCGGCTGCTCACCGCCTGGGCACCCGTGCTCGCCGATGATCCCGGCACGGCTCTGCTCGCCCAGGAACTCGCCCACCGCTCAGCCACCCTCGACGGGCTTGAGAAGGACGTGGTGGCAGCAATCAACCGGCGCCCCCTGCCCGTCGACCAGCCCGCCGCCGCGCTCCGACTGCGACTCGACTACGACCTGCGCCCCGACCGTCCCGTCATCTGGGAGACCGTCGTGCCGCCCCGCCGCCCAAGCCCGCGGCCCACCCACACCGGGCCCAGCCTGCGCCCCGACGAGCACCTCGTCCGCAGCCCTGACCCGTTCCCCGGCGGCCCGCACCGCCAGGACCCCGGCGGCTACAGCATCGGCCGCTGACCCACAGACCCCCGGCCCAGCCGGACAAGAAAACCCATCCCCACGAAAGGAACGCCCATCATGAGCTCCCTCGCCGCGGTACGTCCGCTCTCCAACTCCGAGCCGCTGCCCGAGAGCCGGGAGTGGCTGTCGCTGCAGCAGGCGTCCCTGCGCTTCGGACTCAGCGTCGACACCCTCCGTCGCCGCATCCGCAAGGGACGGCTCCCCGGCTACCGCTTCGAAGGCCGACCCATCCGGGTCCGCATCGAGGACGTCGAGGCGCTGTTCCACCCCATCCCGATCGGCGACCGGATCGTTCGCCGGCGTCGGTCGCAGTGATCCCCTCACGAAGCGGAATCTCGTGAGGGCAAGTGCCGGTCGCAGCTGCGGGTGCGTCCCTCGGGCGCACGCCGGCGGCTGTGGCTGGCTGCTGACTACGGCAAACGAATATGTGCCCCACTGTGGCAACAATTCGGGGCGCCAGCCGCGAACCGGCGGACCTTCCAAGTTCAGTTGACAAGCCACCCCGAACCTCCAAGTGAAGGGGCCCCAAACTTGGAAGGTTCCGCCGCGCGCCAGCCCACCGCCCGCCTTGATCTGGCGGACACGCGCCAATACCGTACCAATATTGGTACGCTATTGGCAGGAGGAACGATGACCCACAGGCAGACCCTGCGCGAACTCGCATTCGACACCCACGGCGTCGTCACCGTCCGGGACGCCGAGGCAGCTGGCGTGCCTGCGGTCGAGGTCCGCAAGCTTGCGACCCGCGGCGCTCTCACCCGGGTCGGCCACGGCGTGTACCTGATGAATGAGGCTCCCAAGGACGGCCTGACCGAGTTCGCGATCGCGGTCGCTCTGGCGGGTGAGGATGCGGTGCTGGCCGACGACGCGGTGCTCGCCGCGCACGACCTCGCCCAGGTGAACCTCCGCCGCATCCGGGTCGCCACCGGCGACCGCGTCCGCAAACGCCTCCCGCCTTCTGTCGAGTTGGTCCGCCTGGACGTACCCGCCGAGGACCGCGACGACATCGACGGCGTGCCGGCGATGCGGCTCGGAACCGCCTTGCTTGCCAGCCGCGGCCGCGTGATGACCTCTCGGCTCGTTGACGCTGCGCGTCTCGCCGCCGCACGAGGCCTCATGGACGACGCCGAGGCCCAATCCGTCATCGCCGAACTGGAGAATGCATGACCATGGAAGCCCCGCGCCGCGTGAGCGATCTGCGACGCCAGATCGCCGGTCTGGCTCGTGACATGGGAACGACTGAACGGCGCCTGATGGCGCTGTTCGGCAACATGGTGCTGGCGCAGATGTTGCCCGACTCGGCCATCAAGGGCGGTACCGGGCTGAAGCTCCGCCTGGGCGAGCGCCTCACCCGCGAGACTCCCGACCTCGACACGGCCTACCGCGGCGACCTCGATGCCTTCCGCGACGAACTCGCGGCCCGGCTTGCAGCCGGCTGGGGCGGCTTCACGGGCACCGTGACGATGGGAGCCAAGCGCGCTCCAGCGACCGTCCCTGCGGCCTACGCGATGCAGCCCTTCCGCGTCACGCTGCGCTACCAGGGCAAGGTGTTCAAGGCGATCGACCTTGAGGTTGGCTACGACGAACTCGAGGCGACCGCCGAGCCAGCTGAACTCCGCATGTCAGCGGAGGTGGTGGACCTCTTCGCCGCTCTCGGCTTGCCTGCCCCCGCGCCGGTGCGGGTGCAGCCCCTGCATCACCAGGTCGCCCAGAAGATCCATGCGGCCACCGCACCCGGCAGCGACCGAGCCCACGACCTGGTCGACCTGCAACTGACCGTCCCGCTCACCGACGAAACCCTGGTCGCGACAGCAGCACGACGGACGTTCGCCTACCGCAATGAGCACCCCTGGCCGCCGACGGCGGTTGCCGACCCCGAGTGGGAGAGCCTCTACGCCATCGCCGCCGAGGGCCTCGACGTGCTGCCCACCGCCGAGTCCGCCGTCGACTGGCTCAACACCTACATCGCGCGCCTCGCATCGATCTGATTCGTCGGCAGGCTGCGACCAGACGCTGACTAGGGCAAACGAATTGTTGGCACACTGAAGCAACAGTCGGCGTGGTAGGGCGGACGGGTAAGAACTTCCAGGTTCAATTTGCATGCTAGGTCAGCATCAGCCTCGTCCACGAGGCGACTGCCCAAGCCAGGCGCCTGGTCCTCGTACCAATCGACGGCGTCCAGAAACTCCTCGCGAGCCGCAGGGTGCTCGCGCCAACCCAGCATTACTTACGACGCTCGGCCAGGCGTGCCCGCGCGATGGCGATCGTCTCCTCGCCGTCGACAAGCTCCACCTTGCCGGTCATGATCTCGTCGACCCGCCGGTCAATCTCCTCGTCCCAAGCAGCATCGACCTCGGCCTGCTCGGCCTCGTCAACCCGCTGCAGCGCGAGCGCGGCGATCTCACGCTCATCGGGAGACAGGTGCTTACCCGCCTCGATGTAGTCCGCGAGTTCCGACGTCATGGCTTGAGCGTACGACCCGCATCCGACGTTGAGACGAGAGTTGACGTCCCCTGGAAGCGCCCCGCGGAAATTTAGCGCAAAGATAGCGCACAACCTCGGCTTTGACTGGTCAACTGACTCAGAAACGACGATTCCCGCCCTAGTCAGGGCGGGAATCGGAGTGGCGGAGGATACGAGATTCGAACTCGTGAGGGTGTGAACCCAACCCGCTTTCCAAGCGAGCGCCATAGGCCTCTAGGCGAATCCTCCGCCAGGTAGCGTACAGGACTCGTCCCGTTCGCTCGAACCGGCCCGTTGGACACCCGTCTGTCGCCGACCGACCACCCCGTAGAGTCCGAGGGTGGTCCAGGCAGGCAAGCATCGCGGCGGCGTCCTGCCGACGCTGCTCATCCTCGCCATGACCGCGGTCTGGGGTTCCACGTTCTTCCTCATCCGCGATCTCGTGAAGATCATGCCGACCCTGGACTTCCTGTCGGTGCGCTTCACCATCGCCGCGGTCGTCATGGTCGCGCTCTTCTGGCGCCACCTGCGCCGCCTCACTCGCCGCGACTGGCTCGCCGGTGCCCTCATCGGCGGCCTGTACGGCGCCGCCCAGATCCTCCAGACCTTCGGGCTGGAACGCACCTCGGCGACCATGTCGGGCTTCGTCACCGGGCTGTACGTCGTGTTCACCCCGATCCTCGCCGCACTCGTGTTCCGCGACCGGCTGGGAGGGGCCGTGTGGACGGCGGTGGCCCTGTCGCTGGCAGGCCTCGCAACGCTGTCCCTCCAGCCCGGCGGGCTGCAGTTCGGCCCCGGGGAATGGCTCACGCTCGCCTCGGCCATCGTCTACGCCGCCCAGATCCTCGCGACCGGACGGTGGTCCACCGTCTCGAACGCGACCGGGCTCGCCGTGGTCCAGACGATGACCATCGCCGCCATGACGACGGTGGTCGCGGCGCCCGACGGGTACATCCTGCCGACGTCCTCGACGCACTGGATCGTCATCGCCTACATGGCGCTCATCGCCGGCGCGGGCGCCGTGTGGGCGCAGACATGGGCACAGGCCCGCATCGCTCCGGCCCGCGCCGCCGTCCTGATGACGACCGAGCCCCTGTTCGCCGCGTTGTTCGCCATCGGCATCGGCGGCGAGCCGTTCACCCTGCGGGTCGTCGTCGGCGGGTTGCTGATCGTGTCGGCCATGTACGTGGTCGAACTCGGGTCGCGCCGCGCCCCACCCGCCGAGGCGATCCACCCGACAGCGCCCTGAGGATGCCGGCGCCCGCCCCGCCCGTCTTCTGCGGCGAGTCGAGGCCCGCTCGGTCACGTGGTCGGTTCGTGCACACGATCTAGACTCGGCGCGTGGCCGAACTCACGGGGATCGAGCGCGCCGAAGCCGCGCTGACAGCGTCCGGGATCGCGTTCGAGATCACCCGGCACGGCCCGGTCTCCTCGCTGGAGGAGGCCGCCGCGGCGCGCGGCGTGACCCCGGGCGACATCGTGAAGACCCTCGTGGTGCGGAGGTCCGAAGGCGAGTACCTGTTCGTGCTCGTGCCCGGCGATCGCCAGATCAGTTGGCCGAAGCTGCGCACCCACCTCGGCGTGAACAGGGTGTCCATGCCCGACGCCGCCACCGCGCGGGACGCCACGGGCTACGAACGAGGCACCATCACCCCCTTCGGATCGATCCACCCCTGGCCGGTCGTCGCCGATGCGACGGTGGCCGGACGACGGGTGTCCATCGGTGCGGGCGGCCACGGCGTCGCCGCACTCGTGGACGCCGACGACCTCATCCGCGTCCTCGGCGCCGAGTCCGTCGACGTGTCGGAACCCGCCTAGCGGAGCGCCCGACGCTCGTCGAGAACGACCGGAACCGTCGCGGGAAGCGACCAGCTCATCGGCCCGCTACACAGGCCGCGACGCCTCCAGCAAGGCGACAGGATCGTCCCCGATCACCTGCAGCGCGCGTCGCATCGCCTTCTCGGGGATCACATTGCGGTGGAACGACCACGTGGCGCTCAGCCGCCCGCCCACGAGCATCGTGGCCAACGTCACGGCATCGGGGGCGGCCGGAGTGGTGCTCGCGCTGTAGCAGCGCAGGTCCTTCCGTCGCCACGGCATCAGTTCGACGTCGCGGCTGCGCGGGGCGAAGGCGAAAGCCGGAACGATGACGGGCGACGAGGACACCGACCTCGGCGGTCCCTGTCGGGCGAAGCGCCTCTTCGCCGTCGAGACCGCCATCGTCGCCAGCGGGCGACCCGACACGAAGGTGCGGCTGAGAGTGTCGCCCACCTCGATCGGGTCGTCGGCGAAACGCTGCCGGATCCCGACCACGAAGTTCCCCCGTGCGCAGGCCCCGCGCGGAAGATGCCTGCGGCAGTCGTACAGGACGAGCGTGTCGGGGGACACCGGGACTCCGGCCTCCCTCAAGGCGAGCCGCATCAGGACGAGGTAGACACTCGCCATGGACGCGTCGGGGGCCTGAGCGCGCCGCCAGCGCTGCACGCTCTCCCACGAGGAACGGTCGAACACCGTGAAGACGCTGGCCATGGCGGGCTCCCACGGCTCCGTCGCCGTGGCCGCCGGTTCGGACCGCCGCCCGAACGGACGGACGGCGGACAGGCGGTCGCGGATCAACCCCGAGAACCGCCCGCTACGCTGGCCGAACGCGTGTCGCACCGCCAGCAGGAGCGGGTGCCTGCTCGGCTCCGCGGCGACCCATTTCGGAAGCAGACCCGTCGTGGCCACCCCGACGAGCGCACTCGTCATGCCGAGGAGAAGCTGAGCGTCCCCGAGGGCGTGGCTCTGGTCCCACAGGAGCAGATCGCCGGCTCGGGTGATCGACAGCGGCAGCCGTTCGCGGTTGCGCCCGGCCGAGAGCCGCTCGATCGCGGCAAGGATCTCCGCAGGAGCCGGCTCGCCCTCGGGCAGAGCGGGCTCCCCGGCGTGCACGACCTCCTCGGCCAGTTCCGCAAGCCGACCGGGGTCGAAACACCAGCGTCTTCGACGGGCATCGATGGTCCAGCCGGCGCGCGTCCTGCCGTCCAGTTCCGCCAGCTCGACGAAGGCTGCGCGCAGATCCGAGACCGGGGGCAGATCCAGCGGGCCGATCACGGCCGTGGTCTGCTGGCCGACCCACTGTCTGTCGAGACCGCTGATGGGTATGCACCGAGCGCTGCCGGATGTCATGACTCGCCTTTCTGAACGGTGGCCCGGAACACCCACAGGTCTTCGTCGTGGATCACCAGGGTCCATCTCGGGTTCTCCTGCAGCAGCGCCGGGAGCCGCTCCAACCCGCCATCGGGGTACAGGCCGTAGTAGTCCGAGACGACGACCATCTGCCGGCTCACGACCACGTAGGTCGGGATCCCCTGCTGCCCGATCGCGGCCTCCAGCACGGCGACGTCCGCCTGCGAGGTGAAGGCCAGTGTGGAGACCTCCAGGTTGGGCACGAGGGGGAGGTCGTAGTTCGCGTAGGCACGGGCGAACGCGACGTACTCCGCGACGGGACGATCGGGCAGCCCGGTCGCCATTCCGAGGATGAGCGCCGGCGGATCGATCCGTGCGTACAGCGACTTCGCGTGAGCGAACTGCTCCGTGGAGACATAGCTCGCAGGCCAGGTGCCCAGGTAGCCCTGCAGGGAGCACAGGGACATCACGATCACGAGCACGCTGGTCAGGATCCCGTGCGCTTTCGCCTGGACGCCTCGGACGGGCAGGCGCGCGAGGCCGTTGACCAGCCACCCCGACACGAGCAGGGCGCAGCCCGGCAAGGAGTACAGAAACACCCGGAAGATCGCCTCGCCGCCGTAGGACTGCCCGAGGAGCAGCCCGAAGGAGGAGAACCCCAGGATGAGCGGGACCCACACCGGCCGCCCGGTGAGCCATCTGTTCACCGCGAGGACGGCCGCCCCGGCCCACAGCACGAGCGGGGGAAGACGGTCGACGAACATGGTGAACTGTCTCCCGGCCGAGCCGACCGTCGGGATGTTGGACTGCGCGTTCGTCAGCGGCGAGAACCCCGACACGAACCCGTAGTCGGCCACGATCGAGGAGTTCGCAGCCACGAACGAGCCGGCGACGAGGGCGAGGACGATCCCGAGCCACCACGGCCTGACCCGCCGGGTGACGCCCAGGACGAGGGCGATCCCGGCGACCCAGATCGGTGTCAACTGATGCGTGACGGTGAGGGCGACGAACGACGGCACGATGAGCCACCCCAGCCGCGGCATGGTCTTCGTGCGGAGGAGCAGTCCGATCAGGCCCACGGCCATGAGGTACGCGACGGACTGGGGCGCGTAGTAGTCCTGTCCCACCCAGTTGAGCGTCTCGACGACGAGCACGGCCATCAGCGCCACGCGCCGCGTCCGCCCGAACGCGCGCGCCAGGTCGTAGACCGCGGTCGCCAGCCCGATGTGGATTCCGACGGCGAACCAGTGGGCGAAGCCGAGTTGACCCGCTCCGCTGACCGACATGAGCCAGGCGGAGCCGGCGAACATCCCCGGCCACATGTTGTAGATGTCGACGTCCGGTGCGAGCGTGCCGGTCTGCAGGATCCAGTCGACGACACCCATGTGCTTGTACGCCCAGGTGTAGATGGGCAAAGGGCTGAGCAGCGGCACGCTGGCCCGGGTGACGGCGATGAGCGCCAGCAGGGCGCCGGCCGCGCCCACGAGCCGATCCTGCATCAGGAGCAGGACGAATCCCAGCAGGACGAGAACGGTCGCCACGATCAGGCCCGGCACCTGGAAGAGCAGCCCGAAGTTGCTGGTGGGAGTCCCGTCCGCCGTCAGAAGCGAGACGACCCAGACGAGGAGACCGCCCACGGTCACCACCACCGGCCCCAGGAGGCCCAGCCGGTCCCCGACGCGCAGACGACGACCGTGGGCGATCTTCAGCCACCGCGGCCACGACGAACGCAGGACGCCGGGCCGCAATCCCTGCACACCTCCGACGACCGTTATGGCCAGGAGCACCCAGGTGACCGTGCCGGGGTACCAGGACCCGAGGACGAGCATCAGATACCCCACTCCGGTGAGGAGGGAGAGCCCGACGGTCATCGTCACCACCGCTGCCGTGCTGGTCGGCAGGGCGAGCCGCGCCGCGATGACGGCTCCGGGCCCGACGAGGAGGAAGACGACGATCCCGGCGAGCCGCAGGTCGGAGGGCAATGCGGCGATCTGGCCCAGAAGACCGCAGGCCGCCGCGACCAGCGCCGCGACGCGCAGCCAGGCCGCGCGACCGGTCCGGCCGAGCCCGCCGGACAGCGGCAGCGACTCGTGGCCCGCGGGTTCGGCATCCATGCGCAGCGGTGCCGGGCGTCCGCCCATCATGCGCGACCGCACCAGCCGCCACGGACCTCGTAGCGCCGACCTCACTTCGAGGGCACCGAGGTCCTGCGTGTACTCGGCAGGCAGATCCGCATCGGAGATCGCCCTGCCCTCCCGTTCCGGGGCGGCCTCTCCGCGAGCCATCCTCGCGGCGCGGCGGATCCCTCCCGGGACGCGCCGGGCGAGCATCCATGCCGTGCGGGGCTGGAGCGCGACCTTGGTCAGCCACGCGCCGAGCCCGAGACCGTACCCGACCGCCTGTTTGCGCAGGGCGGGGATGTCGTCGCGGTGCCGGTGCCACACGACGGCGGACGGCTCGACGACGAGACCGCCGCCGTCCAGCAGGATCCGGACGAACATGTCGATGTCCTCGCCGCCGCCGGTCGGCGTCCCGACGCCGAGGGCCTCGTCGAAGCCGCCGAGCCGCTGCAGGGTCTCGCGCCGCACCGCGAAGCTCGCGCCGGTGCCGAAGTCGCCCACGCGGAACGGGAACAGGGGGTTGTCCGCCGGGGGCTCGTCGAGCCGGAACATCCGCACGCTCGTGGCGTCGGACCAACTGACGCGGCGGTCGAACCACATCTGGGTGCGGGTGCGCAGTTCGCCGGTCGGCACCAGCCCGCTGACGCACTCGACGTCGCCACGGTCGAATCCCGCGACGAGCCCCCGCAGCCACAGCCGGTCGACGACCACGTCGTCGTCGGTGTACGCGACGATCTCGCCGCGTGCCGCCCGCAGCCCGGTGTTGCGGGCGCGGGAGAGGCCCGGGACGGGTTCGGACACCAGCCGGATCCGCGGATCGCCGAGGCTCCGGACGTAGTCGGCTGTCGCGGGGGTCGGGGACGCGTTGTCCACGACGACGATGTCGTAGTCCTCGTAGTCGAGATCGCGGACGGAGGCCAGCGCGGAGGCCAGGGAGTCGACACGGTCGCGGGTGCAGATGATCACGGTGATCGACGGGGACGTCGCAGGGCTCGGCACCTCGTCGCCATGCGGCAGGCCGGCCGCCGCGCGGCTCAGCTCGGCGGTCTCGATCCAGCCGTCGTCCGTCTGCGAGGCGTAGATCGGCAGCACGACGAAGCCGCGGACCCGCATCCCCTCGCGGATCAGCACCTGGGCACGGTTGTACCCCCGCGAACCCCGCAGGGGCAGCCAGTCGGCGGCTCCGTCGAGACGGGTGAGGTCCACCCCCGCGACCCAGGTCGCCCCGCGCCACGGCAGGTCGTCGACCTGCTCGGGGACGTCGGTGGACATGGCCGGGAAGATCTCCCGCAGGGCCGGGGCCGAGTCGTTCATCGCGCCACTCCCGGGCCGGTGCGCACGAGCCCGATCGCGCCCGGCACGCTCGTCACGAGTGTTCCGGCGAGGACGCCGCACGCGGCTCCCGGGGCACCGGCCATGCCTGCGCCCACCAGGGCGAGTGACACGGTGACGGTCGCTCCGAGGATGTTGACGATCAGCAATTCGGTGGTGCGGTGGTGGATCCGCATGAGGGCGGTCCACACCTCGAAGGCCGTTCGCAGCGCCGAGCCGACCGCGAGCACGATCAGCGTCAGGTAGGCGGCCGTCGTCTGATACTCCGGCCCGAAGACTCCCAGCGCCCATCGCCCGAGGACCAGCAGGCCTGCGAGGAAGACGCCGGCGATCAGGAGCAGCCGCAACCAGACCCGTCGGGCGAGATCCCCCACGCGTTCGGGATGAGCGGCTCCGTTGGTCGTCAGCGAGACCGTGATCGCGCTCGTGATCAGGTCGAAGCCCAGGCTCACCTGCAGGCAGAGCATGAACACCGCGCCCTGACTGCCCCCGGCCACGGCCGTGACGACGAACGGGAGACCCATGAAGACCCCGAGGCCGAGCGCGGAACCGGTCCCGTCGCGCAGGACGAAGAGGACGACCCGGCGTCGGCTCTCGCGCAGCCACGCGCGTCCCTCCGCGGGGGGATCGGCGATCCCGGCGCATTCGGCGGCGGTCGGCGGTGCGACCCGCGTCCGGATCAGGCCGAGCACGACGACGACGGCGACGATGGCCGGCAGCACCATGGACACGCTCGCCGGATGGGGGACGAGCGGGGCCAGCACCAGCAGGAGCGCCAGTTTCGCGATGTTGACCGGAAGGTTCTCCCAGACGAGCCAGCGTGCCCGGCCCGTGGCGGTGAGGACCGGATCCTGTACGACGAACAGCGCCCACACCATCGTCGCGGCGGTGACGAGCAGCACCGTGAGCGGCGATTCGTTGCCCGGGACGAGGAGCATGACGAGGACCCCGACGATCAGGCCGGTGACGAGGGATGCGCAGAGGACGATCCTGAGCCCGAACTGGATCAGTCTCGCCCGCCCGACTCCGCTGCCGGGGATGCAGACGACGAAGGCGTTCCCGACTCCCGTCGCTGCGATGGCGGCCGCCGCCGTGATCGCGGAGACGACCGCCGAGTCGTTCCCCAGCGCCTCGGCCGGCATGAGCCTGGCTGCGACGACCCAGAACGCGACACCGACGAGCGCCGTGGAGCCCGACGCGATGAAGAGGAACACGGAGTCCCCCACGATGTGGCGGATCAGGCTGTCGTGCGGTCGTTTCTCGGGTGCGATCGTCACGCGACCTCCGCACGGACGCGCGCGGCGACGCGGTCGGCCTGCGCGGTCAGGGAGAAGCCGTCCACGACGCGGCGGCGTCCCTGTGCGCCGAGACGCTCGCGGAGCGTCGCGTCCTGGGTCAGGCGCGCCAACGCCGCGCGTAGGGTTCCGACGTCGAGGGCGGGGACGACGAATCCCGTCTCCCCGTCGGCGACGATCTGCGGTACTCCGGCCGCCCGGTAGGCGACGACCGGGATGCCGCACGCCTGTGCCTCGAGGAGGCCCAGGGGCATGCCTTCGACGGTGCCGCAGTGAGCGACGACGTCGCTCGCGTTCAGCACCGCGGGCACGTCCGACCGCTCCCCCACGAATCGCACCCGGCCGCCGAGCATCCGCTCCGCGCGGGCCGTGACCTCGGCGGCGTAGTCGGGATACTGGCTGGTCGCCCCCGCGACGGCCAGTCTGACGCGCGGGTCGGAGATGCCGGCGACGGCGTCGATCAGATCCTCGATCCGCTTCACCGGGTCGAGCCGGGTGAGCGCTGTGACGAGGATGTCGCCCGGCTGCGCTCCGAGTTCCCGCCGGGTCGCCGGATCGGCGCCGGTGGGGTGGAACATGCCGATGTCGACGCCGTTGGGGACGACGGTGGTCCGCGGCCCTCCTTTCACCTGCTCGGCGACGTCGGCGCTGACCGCGATGGCGCCGCGGGCGAGCGTGCAGGCGAGCCGGCGCAGCCTCGTGCCGAATCCGGGGACGCTCTGTTCGTGCAGGTACAGCAGGGTGGGCACCCTGCCCGACAGTCCTGCGAGCGCCGCGTCGAGATGTGTCCAGTGGGCGTTGGCCAGCACGACGTCGGCGCCGGTCTCGGCCGCGCCCCGTGCGATGGCCCCGACGGCGCGCGGCACGCCGGCCGCCTCGCGGGCAAGGCGGGCGACGCTGATGGGCCCGGTGTCGCCCTGCGTCCGGATCGAGTGGTCCAGGGGGATGTCGAGCTCGTGGAAGCCGAAGCCGGCGGCCTGCCATTGGAGCGCGAGGTCGAGCCCCGGCGGAGATCCGAGAACAGGCGTGATACCCCGCGCCACCAGCAGCGGAGCGAGCCGCAGGAGCACCCGCTGGGCTCCGAACATGCCCCGGCCCTGGTCGACAAGGAGCAAGGTCAATCCGTCCCCCGTCATAAGCTCCCCCCGTAAGCAGTCGCCCACCCCTGCATGAACGCGGCTGCCCCCCGGCATCACCGCGCGCCTCGGCGAGCGACCATGATTCTTCCGAGCCGTCATCGTAATCGCCTCGTCTCCGAGGGAAAAACTACGACTGCATTCCTGGAACCACAAGCGCAAACGCATCCCTTGTCCCCCAGGTAGGTGACATCCCTTCCACAGAAGGGCTCCCAGTGACCCCGGTCCGTGATGAAGTGAAATCCTCCAGCGGGGGGTGGAGCGCTGTCATATACATTTTCCTGCCTCCCTCCGATGTCTCGCACTGGGAGGTGCAGTAAGTGTTCTTCCGTCCGACCCCAAATGTCAGCATCATCATTCCTGCCATGAACGAGGCGGATAATCTCCGCCAATTGCTTCCGACCCTTCCTGAGGTTCACGAGGTGGTTCTCATCGACGGGAACTCGACGGACGGCACGGTCGACGTCGCCCGTGAGGTGATGCCCGACATCACGGTCGTGAAGCAGACACGCCGAGGCAAGGGCAACGCTCTGGCTTGCGGGTTCGCCGCCGCCACCGGCGACATCCTCGTGATGTTCGACGCCGACGGCTCCGCCGATCCGGCAGAGATCCCGCGCTTCGTCGACGCTCTCCTGGCCGGAGCCGACTTCGCGAAGGGAAGCCGCTTCGTCGAAGGCGGCGGGAGCCACGACATCACCCGGATCCGTGACCTGGGCAACCGTGGCCTGAACCTCGTCGGGAATCTTGCGTACCGTACGCATTTCACCGACTTGTGCTACGGCTACAACGCGTTCTGGCGGGACCTCCTTCCGGTGCTGGACCTGCCCCCGGTCGACGCCCGCGCCGAGGAGGGCACCATGCTCTGGGGCGACGGGTTCGAGATCGAGAGTCTGATCTTCTGCCGCATGTCGGCCGCCGGGGTGGTCACGACCGAGGTTCCGAGCGTCGAGCGCGAGCGGACCTTCGGCGTCAGCAACCTCAACGCCATCTCCGACGGCACGCGCGTCCTGCGGACGCTGATCACCGAGCGGCAGCGGACTCTTCGTCGCCGCCCCGAGGTCGCCAACGTCGGGATGCGCTGGATGCGGCGCGTCACCGCCCTCTCCCGCGAGGCGTCGCAGAAAGCCGCATGACCACTGCACAGGCGACGGTCATCGTGTGCGCGTACACGATGAGGCGCTGGGGCCAGTTGGCGGAGGCGATCGCGTCCGCGCTGGCCGAGCGCCCGGCCGAGGTCCTCCTCGTCATCGACCACAACGAGGAGCTGCTCGCCCGCGCCCGGCGCGAGCTCCCGGCGACCCGGATCATGCCGAACGCGCTGCGGCAAGGGCTGTCGGGGGCCCGGAACACCGCGGTCCTCGCAGCTCGCGGCGAGATCCTGGTCTTCCTCGACGACGACGCCTCGGCGGAGCCGGGTTGGCTGGATGCCCTGCTGGGTCCGTTCGCCGACCCGAAGGTGCTGGGGGTGGGCGGAACAGCCGTCCCGCGCTGGCCCACCGGTCTCGGGCGTCCGGGCACGCTGCCGCTTGCCGCCGACGGCGAACGCGGGGTGCTGGACTGGGTTGTGGGCTGCTCGTTCAGCGGGCAGCCCGCCAGCACCGGCCCCATCCGCAACCTGATGGGCTGCAATATGGCGGTCCGGCGCGAGGTCGCGGTGCAGGCCGGCGGCTTCGCGGAGAGCCTCGGGCGGGTCGGGAAGACCCCGCTGGGGTGCGAAGAGACCGAGCTGTGCATCCGTGCCGTCCGGTTCAACCCGCAGGGCCGCTTCATGTTCGAGCCCGGGGCACGCGTTCATCACCACGTGAGCGAGGACCGGCTGACGTGGCGCTATCTGCGGCGACGCAGCTTCGCCGAGGGCGTGTCGAAGGCCATGGTCACGGCGCTTTCGACCCCCGGTGCCGCACTGAGCTCCGAGAGGTCCTATGCGTTGCGGGTGATCCCGGGGGCGTTCTGGCGTCAGGTGCGACGGGCGAACGCCGCGGGTGCCGCAGCCGTCGTGACGTGCCTGCTGTGGACGGTCGCCGGGTACGTTCGCGGTCGCGTCTCCATCCGGCGGACCGGCATCCCGCCCCGCCAGGGCCTCGAAGACGCGACCTCCGCCGAGGCCACGAGCGGGCCTCGGTCGTCCACCGTGAGTGTTCTCCACCCCGGTCAGGACAGGCGACGGCCGTGACCCGTGCCCGGTCCGGCGCTCGTCCGCTTTCGCGGCGCCGGTTCCTGGGCACGCTCGCCGCGACACCGCTCATCACGGCCTGCAGCTCCCCGAGTCCTGCGGTCCCGACGCTCACCGGCCGGCTGTCGTCGCGATTCACCGGCAGCAGGCACGACTGGGTCGTGTGGTATCCGGCGGGGACGCCTACCGGCGCGGACCTGCCCGTCGCGATCGTCCTGCACGGCCTCGGCGACTCCATCCACACGGCGGATCGGATGCACTACCCCGAGCACCTCGCCGACGTCGTCCGCGACGGAGCCGCCCCGTTCGCACTCGCGGCGATCGACGGAGGCAGCCTGTACTGGCAGAAGATCGGAAGCCAGGATGCCGGCGCCCTGGTGGCCGAGGAGTTCGTGGCGTTGCTGGCGACGCAGGGGCTGGACACCTCGCGGCTGGGGCTCACCGGATGGTCGATGGGCGGCTGGGGGACGCTGCGGCTCGCCTCCCAGGATCTGCAGGGCAGGCTGCGTGCCGTGGCGGCGCTGAGCACCCCCTGCTACGAGCGATTCGACAGCCTGCCGACGCAAGAGGCGGTCACGCGCGCTCAGTTCGACGCCAACAACTTCGTCCCGCACCCGGAGAGACTGGCCGATCTGCCGATCCTCCTGGCGTGCGGAAGGAGCGACACCTTCTTCCCGGGCAACGAGTCCTTCGCCGAGGTTCTGCGTGCCACGCCCGGCGTCCCCGAGCCGACGACCCTGTTCGCCGCGGGAGACCACTCGCAGACCTTCTGGGAGTCGGTGGCGCCGGCACAGTTGCGCTTCCTCGCCGAACGGCTCTGACGGCGTTCGACCCCCGTCCGCCGGGCCACGATTCTCCGCCCCGGAACGGGGTCGTGCGCGACCGGACCGGCCCCCACCACACCGCGACACCGACGCCGGTATGCCGCACAACCTGGCGGTCACCACCGAGAACGCAGACGACCCCCACCCCCACCCACACGTTGGTCCCGCGGGCCAGGAGCACGACGCCGTGGCCAAGACCGACCCCCACCACATCCGCGAAGCGAGCGCAGCGGCACGCTCCCCCAACGAGCGCAGACCAGACCAACCCCCGGCGGCACGACCCCGCCGCCATGCGGACCACCCGTCGACCTCACGCCGACCGCCACGTTGCGAGGCATACGAGACCGGGCTGCCGGGCCGGAGCAGACTCACCGCCAGGTTGCACGGGCTACAACCCCTCGAATCCGAGCCGTATGCCGCACAACCTGGCGGTCACCTCTCCGCACCCGCGACACCGGCGCCGGTATGCCGCACAACCTGGCGGTCACCACCGAGAACGCAGACGACCCCCATCCCCACCCACACGTTGGTCCCGTGGTCCGGGGGAGCGGCGCCGTGAGCGTGAACCGGACTGGCCCCCACCAACCGCACACAGGTCCGGGGGTCCGGAGGAACGGCGCCGTGAGCGTGGACGGGACTGGCCCCCGCCGAGCCTGCGAGGCGGGTGGTTGCGAACGGCGCCGTCCCCCGGACCCCAGGACCACAGGACCGACCCGGACCGACCCGGACCGAACAGGACCACCCAACGCCGAACGCTCCCAAACCGCCGGATTCTGCGCGAATTCCGGCGGTTTGGGAGCGTTCGGCGGGTCGAGCGCGGGGCCCGGGCCGACCCGAACCGAACCGGGCCACAGGAACGAGCCAGACCCGACCGTCAGCGACCCGTCACGTAGGTCGCCGCAGCGACGAGATCGCCATGGACATGGACGAAGCCGCTGTCGACGAGCACCGACCCGACGATGCGCTGGCTCCCGAGGATGTCGGAGGCGAACTCACCCATCACCGCCCTGAGAGCGAAGGCCGGCGTCGGCACCAGCGCCGGCCGGTGCAACGCCGCGGCCAGCGCCCCGGCGACATCCCGCTGCCGAGCCGGTTCCGGCCCGACGGCGTTGACAGGACCCACGATCCGCGGACGCTCGATCAGGTGGATGATCGCCGCGACCTCGTCGGCGAGCGTGATCCACGGCCACCACTGGTCGCCCGTGCCCATCGGCCCCAGGAGCCCGAGCCGGCCGAGACGGACGAGCGGGGCGGCCGCGCCTCCCCCCGGGGCGAGGACGATGCCGGTTCGCAGATAGGCCACGGACGCTCCGGCGTCGACCGCCGGGGCGGCGGAGCGCTCCCAGTCCGTCACGACCTCGGCCAGGAACCCCCGGCCGCGGGCGCTGACCTCGTCGAGCGGCTCGTCCCCGCGGTCGCCGTAGTAGCCCACCGCGCTCGCCTGCACCAGGCGCACCGGATGGTCCGCGGCCGCGACGGCCTCGGCGAGCGTCCGGGTCGCCGTCACCCGCGACGCCCGGATGACCTCCTTGTACTCGGCCGTCCAGCGACGGTCGCCGATCCCCGCGCCCGCGAGGTTCACCACCGCATCCACCCCTGAGAGGTGGGCGGGACTGAGCGGCGTCCCGGGCTCCCAGCGAAGGTCGTCACGATCCACAGGTGCGCGGCGGAGGAGGCGCCGGGCGACATGCCCGCGAGTACGCAACTCGCGACACAGCGCCGTCCCGATCAGGCCCGAAGATCCGGCGACGAGAACGTTCGTCATGCCCGCATCGTAGGAAAGACGGCCCCCGGTCTCCAGAGCGACCGCCGGGCGCGCGGGCGACGGCCGATCAGTGCCGCAGCACAGCCACCGAGAGAGGGCCCACCTCGAGCTCCGTCGTCCCGGTCGTCTCGTCCACGACGAGGTCCACCCGACCGAACCGGGCGACGATCTCGCCTCCCACAGGCACAGACACCGCGGACGGACCGGACGTCAGGACGACCGTGAGCGGCCCTCGCTCCATCCGGAACCACCCGTCGCCTGCCTCGGCGTCGACCACCTGCTCACAGGCCCCGTCACCGAACGTCTCGCGGCGGAGAGCGATCAGCGTCCGGTACCACTCCCACAGTTCGCGGTGTTCCGGCACGCGGAGGTCGCTCCAGTCCAGCTTGGAGCGCTCGAACGTCGCCCGATCCTGGGGGTCGGGGACGTCGCCACCCGGCACGCGAGCCCCCCAGTCGAACGCGGCGAACTCCTGCCGACGTCCCTCCGACACCGCCCGGCCCAACTCGGGCTCGTGGTCGGTGAAGTACTGGAAAGGCCGCGGCGAACCCCATTCCTGGCCCTGGAACAGCAAAGGCGTTCCGGGATTGACGAGCAGCACGGCCGCCTGGCCGGCCAGGGCGCCGGGAGCGAGCGCGGCCGCAGGCCTGTCCCCCGCCGCGCGGTTGCCGACCTGGTCGTGGTTCTCCGAGCACGCGACGAGGCGGCGCCGATCGACATCCTCCGGCAGCGGCTCGCCCCAGGGACCGCCGTGGTACGGCGAGTATCGACCGTCCCACCAGAACCCCTTCTCGACCACCGTCACGAGGGGCTCCGAGCCACCGAAGTCCACGTAGTACCCGAAGCGCTCACCGGTGTAGTAGGCGTGCAGCGCGTGGTGGAAGTCGTCGGACCAGATCCCGTCCAGCCCGTCCCCGCCCTCGGCGGTCGGCGTGATCAGCCGCACCTCGTTCGTGTCCGTCTCGCCGATGATGCGCAACGGACGTCCCAGACGGTCGGCCAGCGACCGCGTCTCGTCGCTCAACTGCGCGAGGAACCGCTTCTCCGAACCGTCGGCGAGCGTCTGGATCGCGTCCAGCCGGAGCGCGTCCACGTGGAAGTCGCGGAACCACCCGAGCGCGTTGTCGATGAGGTATCGGCGGACGCCCTCGTTGCCCTCCTGGTCGAGGTTGACCGCCCACCCCCACGGAGTGTGATGCGCGTCGGTGAAGTACGGGCCGAACTGCGAGAGATAGTTGCCCGCCGGCCCGAGATGGTTGTACACGACGTCGAGGACGACGCCCAGCCCGTGCCCGTGCGCCGCGTCGACGAACCGCTGCAGCGCCGCCGGGCCCCCGTAGGCGTCATGGACGGCGTACAGGTCGACCCCGTCGTACCCCCAGCCCCGGTCGCCGGGGAACGCCGCCACGGGCATCACCTCGACGAGGCCGATCCCCAGCTCGGCGAGGACGGGCAGTCGCTCGATCGCGGCATCCAACGTCCCCCGCGGGGTGAACGTGCCGACATGGAGCTCGTAGATCACCTGTCCGAGAGCGTCCGCCCCGGCCCAGGCCGCGTCGCCCCAGGGGTGGGCGCCGACGTCGAACGCCCGCGTCGGCCCGTGGACGCCGTGCGGCTGCCAGCGCGACCGGGGGTCGGGACGTCCCGGGCCACCGTCCACCGACAGCAGATAGTCCAGGCCGGGCCACACCTCGCCCCGCCAGTACCCCCCGTCGCCGCGGGTCAGCGGCTCGACGGCGTCGTTGATCAGCAGGTCCACCGATCCCGCGGCGGGAGCCCACACGGACAGCTCCACGTCACGCCTCCTCGAGCCGCTCGAACACCGCACTGGGATACGGGCCGAGCACGTCGGCCAGCCGAACCAGCCCCCCGCTCACCGTGAGCCCGGTGAAGATGTCGGTCCAGCGCCCCTCGGGCAGGGCCACGGTGTGCTCCTGGAATCCGCCGAGTGCGGTCAACGCGCCCGAGAGCCGGGTGGCGAGGACGACGACCTCCGCGCCGCGTTCGTACGCGATGAGATGCCCCGTGGTCGTCGCGAGCGGGCGGTAGCACGCGGCCTCGCCGACGAACGCCTGCGGCCGGCGGCGACGCAGGTCGCAGATCCGGTGCGTGATGAACAGTTTCTCCTCGGCGAGGGTGGACGGCGGCCGCTCCTGGACCGACGTCAGCAGCCGCGACAGGGCGGCGACGTCCACGGGACGCCGGTTGTCGGGGTCGACGAGATGCGTCTGCGTCGTCTCGGTCCCCTGGTAGATGTCGCCGACGCCGAGGCAGGTGAGCTGGATGATCTTGCGCGACAGGACCGCGGTGCGGTTGGCGTCGTGGGTGAGTTGCGCCCAGCGTCCGAACGCGTCCATGACGTGGTCGTCGGTGAGCAGCGCGTCGATGAGTTCGAGGACCTGGTCCTCGGCCTCGGTGTCGGGACTCGTCCAGGTCGTCCACGTCTTCATCTCGCGCGACGCCTTCAGCATGTACTGCTTCAAGCGGTCGGCCGAGATCGGCCCCTCGTCGGTCCAGGTGCCCGCCAGGGTCTGCCACAGCAGGTTCTCCGTCGCCCCGTCGAGCCCCGCCACCAGCGGATGGACCTTCTCCAGCAGCGTCAGCCAGTCGACCGAGAACTGGCTGATGACGTTGATGCGGGCCCGGACGTCCTCGCCGCGCTTGGTGTCGTGCGTGGTTCCCACGGTCATCGTCGCCGGCCAGCGCTGCGACATCTCCGAACACCAGGCGTGGAACTGGTCGGGGCCGTAGCTCCACGCGGTCGGGGAGCCGCCGACCTCGTTCAGGCTGACCAGGGGCGTCCAGCGGTAGAACGCCGTGTCCTCGACCCCCTTGGCCTCGACCGCTCCGCAGACCTGCTGGAATCTCACGACCAGTTCGTCCCGCAGGTCCTGCTGGCGGTGGCCGGCGCTGCCGACCTCGACCCCGGTGACCAGGTCGACGACGACGTCGAGCGTGTCGAGCAGGTCCTCGTCGAGACGCCGGCGGGCGATCTCGGCGGCGCGCTCGATGGCCGCGCGCGAGTCGGGGTGAACGTCCTGGCCCGGGACGATGTACGCGCGGTAACGGTCGAACGCGACGATGAGCTCGATGAGGCACCGGCGCAGCCAGCGGAAGGTGTGGTCGCGCAGGTAGATGTCGTCCTTGACGATCTCCTGGGCGAGGGACGCGAGCCGGTGCACCTCGGCCGACAGGGACGTCGCGATGATCTCTCGCTTGGACGCGTCCACGACGTCGTGCAACTGCGACGGCTGGGACTCGCCCAGGCCCTCGGCGGCCATCGTGAGGTTCACGCCGCCGGCGCTGTCGACCTGGAGCGCGCCGATGCGCCAGGACGCGTCGTACCCGGTCGTGCCGGACACCGGCCAGTCGTCGGGCAGCATCTCGCCGCCGCTCAGGATCTTCTCGGCCACGATCCAGGCGCCGCCGGTCGCGATGGACAGCCGCCGCAGGTACCCGCGGGGATCGGCCAGCCCGTCGGGATGGTCGATCCGGAACCCGTCGATGTAGCCGGCGTGGTAGAGCTCGAGCAGCAGGGCGTGGGTCGCCTCGAACACCTCCGGGTCCTCGACCCGGATCGCCGCGAGCGTGTCCACGTCGAAGAAGCGGCGGTAGTTGAGTTCCTCGTCGGCGACCTTCCAGTACGCCAGCCGGTAGAACTGCTGCTGGACGCACTCGGCCAGCGGCAGCGTCTCGGTCCCGGCGCGGACGGGGAACACACGGTCGTAGTACTCCAGGACGCCCTGTTCGCCCTCGTCCTCGAAGCCCGGGATGACCTTCCAGGTGAGAGAGATCTGGTCCGTGGCGATCACCGTCCCGATCCGTGCGCCGAGGACCGGCATGAGCAGTCCGTCGCTCGTGTCGATGCCGTCGAACCAGTTCGCGTACGGCGACTGCGGCCCCTCCTTCAGGACCGACCAGAGCGCCCTGTTGGCGTACAGCGGTGTGGGGAACGACATGTGGTTCGGGACGACGTCCACGATGACGCCCATGTCCCGCTCGTGCGCGGCGCGGGCGAGCGCCTCGAATCCCTCCCGGCCGCCGAGTGCCTCCGAGATGCGGCTGTGGTCGACCACGTCGTACCCGTGGGTCGAGCCGGGCGAGGCCGCGAGGATCGGTGACAGGTACAGGTCGGTGATCCCGAGCCGCTGCAGGTAGTCGAGCCGGTCGGCGGCCTGCGCGAACGTGAGGTTCGGGCCGAGCTGCAGCCGGTACGTCGTGACCGGAACCCGCCGCCCCGGGGAGGGGAGATGCGGCCGGAGACGGTCGGCATGCTCGGTTTCGGATGGCATCGATCACGACCTCTCGCGCTGCCGGCAGATCCCCGCCAGAGTAACAAAGCGCCGCCGAATGCCCCGCCCGGAGCCCGAATCCCGCCGCGAAAACGACGACCGGGCTCGCCGAACGCTCCCAAACCCACGGAAATCGGAGGAAATCCGGCGGAAGCAGAGCGTTCGGCGAAGGATCCGGCCGTCGTGGCGTCTCAGAGGTCGACCTGCACCACCAGGTTGTCCACGAACTGCTCGGTGTCGATGCTGCTGGACAGGTAGCCGACGTCCTTCAGCTTGCCGACGAAGAAGAGCGCATCGTCCCGCGCTTGGGAGTCCGAGGACGCGGAGGACGCGTGGTTCTTGTAGTGGTAGCTCTTCAGCAACGTGACGAGGAGTTCCTGGTCCTCGGACGGGACGTATGCCTCGTGCTGGCTGCTGTCGGTGACGATCCTGGCCGTCTCCTCGGGGTTCTCGGCGATCCACTCGATCGCCTTGTACCAGCCGCGCAGCAGCGCGGCGACGGTCTCGGGCTTGTCGTTGACCGCCGCGCCCGAGGCGTACAGGAAGCAGCAGAACCTGCCCGCGAACAGGGGATGCGAGCTGATGTCGACCAACACGCGGAACCCGTTGTTCTCCGCGATGGTCGCCTGCGGATCCCAGGCGGCGATGGCGTCGACCTCGCCCCGTTTCGCGACCTCCTCCAGCGTGGTCAGGTCGTAGGGCGCGAACGTCACCTGGCCCGCGGACTCCGACGGGTCGATCCCCGCATCCCCCAGGGCCACCGACGCGACGGCCCACGGAGTGCCGCCGATCTCGTCCACGCCGATCTTCTTGCCCTTCAGCCCCGCCACCGAGGTGATCGGCGAGTCGCCGGGGACGAGCAGCTTGATGCAGCCGGTGTGCATGCCGCCGATGATCTTGAGGTCCAGCCCCTGCTCGACCGCGGGGAAGAACTGGAAATCTCCGTTGGCCACGAGGTACTGGCCACTGGCCAGGCCGTCCTTCTGCTGCTGGAAGGTGCCGCTCACCAACTCGACGTCGATGCCCTGCTCGGCCCAGAAGCCCTTTTCCTGGGCGATGTAGCTCGGAGAGCCGCACAGGCCCCCGCCCAGCGCCTGCACCTGCGTCTTGCCCAGCGAGGCGGCGCCGGACGTCCCCCCGGTCGCCCCGCTCGTGGCGGGCGCACCGCACGCCGACAGCAGCGACGGCACGCCGATGGCCAGGGCCGCCGTCCCCCCGAGGAGGAAGAACCTCCTCCGATCGAGATTGATCTGACTCATTTCGTTTCTCCTGACAGTGGTTCACGACTCGATGCGGCCGACGCCACGACGTTTTGCGGGACGTTCGGCCGGTGTTCTGGCCCGGATTGGCCGGTCGCCGCGGACTCAGCCCCGCGAGGCGGCGGGGGCGGCGGGTGTTCTTCCGGCGACGTGGCGGGACGGACATCGCATCTGCCTGGCACCTCCCTCGGGAATCGTCCGGCGGCTCATCGGGATGCCCGTTCCGGGTGGGCGCCCGGCCTCGAACCGGCCAGGTTCAGCTTGTCGAGGATGCGCGAACGCAGGCGGAGGAACCCGTCGTCGTCGCGGGCACGGGGGCGGTCGAGCGAGACGTCGATGATCTCGCTGATCCTGCCCGGGCGGGGCGTCATGACGACGATGCGATCGCTCAGGTAGATGGCCTCGTCGACGTCGTGGGTCACCAGGATCATGGTCGAGCCCAGGCGCTGCCACAGGTCCAGGAGCTTGTCCTGGACCTCGACGCGGGTGAACGAGTCGAGTGCCCCCATCGGCTCGTCGAGCAGCAGCACCCGCGGCTCGTTGATCAGCGCGCGGGCGATCGCCACGCGCTGCGCCATGCCGCCGGAGAGCTGGTGCGGGTAGGCCTCGGCGAAACCGTCCAGCCCGACCAGTTCGACGTACTCCGGCACACGGTGCTGCTGCTGCCGGTACACGCCTCGGGCCTTGAGGCCGGTGGCGATGTTCTGCGCCACGGTCGCCCAGGGGAACAACGCCCCCTGCTGGAAGACGTACCCCCGCTCGTGGCTGGGGCCGGAGATCTGCTCGCCGGCCACGTGCAGCGTGCCGCCCTGCGGGACGTCGAGACCGGCGATCAGGCGCAGCAGCGTGGTCTTGCCGCACCCCGACGGGCCGATGAGGCTGACGAACTCCCCCTGCGCGACCTGCAGGGACACGTCCTGCAGCGCGTGGGTCTCGTCCTTGCCGTTGCCGTAGACGCGCGTGACGTGAGCGATGTCGACCAGCGGGCTCATTGCTCCACCAGCCCCTCCTGCCAGCGCAGCACCCGCTTCTTGACGAGGTCGATGAGCGCGAGGATCACGCTGAAGACGATGAACATGATGATGATCGCGGCGTACACCTGGTAGTACTTGCTGAACGTCTTCGAGTAGTTGATGAAGTACCCCAGGCCCGCCGTGGCGCCCATCATCTCGGCGGCGACGAGCGTCAGGAACGACATGCTCGTCGCCATGCTGATGCCCGTGAAGATGCTCGGGGTCGCGTGCGGGATCGCCACGTGGAACAGCAGGTAGCTGCGCGTGGCGCCGAGCGTCCGGCTGACCTCGTAGAGGACCTTGGGGGTGGACACGATGCCCTGGCACATCATGAACGCGATGATGAACCAGGAGGCGATCACCAGCAGGAAGGTCATGGCCACCGGCGGCGGCTTCAGGAGGACGGTCGCGATGGGCATCCAGGCCGTGGCCGGCACGACCCCCGTGAACTTGAGGACCGGGTACAGCCAGTAGAACCACTGCCGGTACCAGCCGATGAGGATGCCGGTCCCCACCCCCGCGACGATGCCGAGCAGCAGGCCGATGGCGAACAGGCGGCTGGAGGCGACGATGTGACCGAGCAGGTTCACCGCGTTGGTCGGCAGGTACGCGAGGATCGTCACCGGTCCGGGGAAGTAGGGCGGACGCATCCAGAAGAGCTTGGACGTCAGGAGATCCCAGACGCCGAGCGCCAGCGCCCCGGCGAAGATGAACTGCGCCTTGTGGAAGACGCGATCGCCCCATCGCGGGACGCGTCGCAGGATCGGGTACAGCAGCACGAGCGCCCCGGCGCAGGCAGCCAGGAGGATGCGGTAGTTGGTGGGGTCGAGCGGATAGTCCGGGGAGAAGTCCTTGCCGGGTTTCAGGCCGGGGAGGTTGCCCGGCACGGCCAGGCTCGCCGTGAGCGAGGCCACGAAGCCGAGGATCGCGACCGCGTACCACCCACGGGACCCGGCCTTCCAGTAGCGCGGGTCCACGGGGGCCTGCCGCGGCTCGGCACATCCGCGGGGCGGCGAGGACGGGGTCTGTGCCGTCCCCGGCGAGGACGAGGCGGTTTCCGCGAGTGCGAGTGTGTTCATGAGCGGTCTTCTTCACGGCTGGTCGTGGCGAGCGGATCGTCAGCGGCGAGCGGCGGGGACGCTGCCGGTGCGTCGACCGGACGGCTCGGGCGGGGACCGGTGAGGTCCGCCGCGTGCGCACGGTGTCAGCCCGCGAAGGCGGGTGCGGGGATGGCCCGAGGAGGGCGCGGGACGTCCGGTGCGCGGAGCCCGGTCAGGAGGAGCGGGTCGGAGGAATCAACAACCCATACACATGGACGGCATACACATGGACCGCAGGCACCGGAGGGCCGAAGATGCGGGACGTCCATGCGTGGTCATGCGCGCACACTAACACGTCCCTCCCTCGGCCGAGATCGTGCGTCGGAAATCGCGGGCGAACGGTCCGGTGCGCGGTGCCGAGGTGGGCGTTTCGTCAATGCTCGCGGGAAGGGGGCCCTCGGGCGCGGGCCGGCTAGCGGAGGATGATCCGCAGGCCGCGCTCGAAGGACGCGTCCAGATCCGGGTCGGGCGCGATGAGGCCCAGGTCGGCCGCCTGTCGGTGGAGCTGGGATGCCTGCGTGTGTCCCATCACGTAGATCAGCAGCGTGCGGGCCACGTCCGCCGACGTGAACGCGGCGAACCGGCTCTCCAGCCCGGTCAGGTCGAACCGGAACGCCGACGCGGTCGCGACGACCTCTGCCCCGTCGCGGACGGCGAGCATGGCGTCGCGCAGCCGCCGGCAGGAGGCCACCAGGTCCTCGTCGATCCGCACCCCGGCGACGATCCGGTCGGCCATGAGCCCGAGCAGGGTCTGCTTGTCGCGGACGTGGTGATACAGCGCGCTGGGCTGGACGCCGAGTTCCCCCGCCAGCCGCCGCATCGAGAAGAACTCCAGCCCCCAGGCGTCCAGGACCCGCATCGCCGCCTGGACGACGTCGTCGAGACTGTTGGCCATTTCGGCAGCCTATCGGTAGCCTGAACACCGTTCACCTGAACACCATTCAGTCGCCATCGTCCCGCGTCACCCGGGCCGTCCCAGGAGAGTCATGACCGATCCCGTCGCCACCGATGTCATCGCGGAGCCGGCCGCCCGCACCCGCGCCCGCCTCACCACCACCGATCTCGCACTCGTCGCCGCCTTCGCCGCGCTCATCGGTGCGCTGGCCTACCTGGGCGCCATCCCCGTCGGCGGTGCCGGCGTGCCGATCACCCTGCAGACCCTCGGTGTCGCACTCGCCGGCGCGATCCTCGGCCCGCTGCGCGGCTTCCTCGCCGTGAGCCTCTACCTCGGACTGGGCGCGATCGGCCTGCCGGTGTTCGCCGAGCACTCCTCGGGGCTCGGTGTCTTCACCGGCGTGAGCGCCGGCTACCTCATCTCGTTCCCGATCGCGGCGGCCCTCATCGGCTTCCTGGTGAAATACGTGGTGGGCCCGCGTCGTATCCGGGCGCTCCTCGTCCTGCCCGCCGTCGCGGCCGGCAGCATCCTGGTGGTCCACCCCCTCGGCATCGCCGGCATGATGATCCACCAGGGCGTCCCGTTCGAGGTCGCCCTCTCGTGGGACATCCCGTTCTGGCTGGGCGACGTCATCAAGATCACGCTCGTGTCGCTGATCGCCGCCGAGGTGCACCGGGCCTTCCCGAAGCTGCTCGCCCGCTCGTGACGGCGACCATCGAACTGCAGGACGCCGCCGTCCGGGTCCCCGACGACGACCTGCTGATCCTCGAACCGACCTCGTTGCGGCTCACCGAGCGCCGCATCGGGGTGATCGGCGGCAACGGGTCGGGCAAGTCCACGCTGGTCCGGCTGTTCAACGGACTCACCACGGCGACGACCGGCCGGGTCCTCGTCGACGGCCTCGACCCCGCGAAGGATCCGGCGGCCGTGCGACGCCGCGTCGGGTTCTGCTTCACCGATCCCGCCGCTCAGCTCATCATGCCGACCTGCGTCGAGGACGTGGAGCTGTCCCTCCGGCGCGGACTTCCCGACCCGGCCCGCCGGAGAGCGGCGGCGCTCGACATCCTGGCCGAGTTCGGCCTCGCCGACCGCGCCCGGACCAGCGTCCATGCCCTCTCCGGCGGCCAGCGGCAGCTCCTGGCCCTGGCCGGCGTCCTGGCCACCCGGCCCGCGGTCGTCGTCGCCGACGAGCCCACCACCCTGCTCGACCTGGCGAACTCGCGCCGGGTGGCACAAAGACTGTTCGAGCTGGAGCCGCAACTCGTCCTGGTCAGCCACGACCTCGACCTCGTCCGGCGCTGCGACCGGGTGCTGGTCGTCGATCACGCCCGGGTGGTCTTCGACGGCCCGGCCGAGGCCGCCGTCGAGCACTACACGGAACTGGCCCTCGCCGAGGCCGCCTCGTGACGTCCCCGCTCGTCGGCCAGTACCAACCCGGCGACACACTCCTGCACCGGATGCCCGTGTGGATCAAGATCGCCGGGCTGGGGATCTGGAGCATCGCGATCGTCAGCATCCGGAACCTGCCGTGGGCTCTCGCGTGCCTCCTTTTCGCGCTCGTCCTCACGGGTGTCGCGCGGCTGCGGTGGCGATCCGCGGCGCGCCAGGTGCGCGGGGTGCTCATCGTCGCCGTCGCCGTCGCCGGGTTCCAGTGGTGGCTGTTCGGGGCGGCACGCGCCGTCGAATCGCTGGCCGACCTGGTGAGCCTGGCCCTCCTCGCGCTGGTCGTGATGACCACGACCGAGGTGAACGCCCTGCTCGACGCCGTGACCCGCGGCCTTCGCCGTGTGCCGTTCGTCGACGCCGACCGGGTCGCGCTGCTGTTCGCGCTGTCCATGCACGCGCTGCCCGAGAGCGTCGAGCTGGCCCAGGAGACCCGGGACGCCGTCGCCGCCCGCGGGCTGGGGCGCAACCCGCGCCACTACCTCGCCCCCTACGTGGTGCGGGTCGTCGCCCGCGCCCAGCAGACCGGGGACGCCCTCGCCGCCCGCGGCCTCGGGGACTGACTGCCCCTGGCCGGGTCCACTTCGAAGCCTCGTGGTGGTCCGCTGCACGGCGCGAGCCTTGTCCTCGCCGATCTGGGAGTGAGGAACCTGAACCGGTTCGCCAGAACCAACCCTCGCCCGGAATCGCCTTCCCCGGGTGACGACGCGCAAGACGCGCGTCCAACTGGCGGAGGTGGCGGGATTTGAACCCGCGAGAGGGTTGAAGCCCTCAACCCGCTTAGCAGGCGGGCGCCATAGACCGGACTAGGCGACACCTCCCGGCCGCGCCAATGCTACAGGTGGGTCGGCGCGATGGGCAAAGCGCTTTCCCGAGCGGCCCATCGGACGCGCACAGACGTCGCCGACCCGCACCTCGCGGTGAGGAGGGCACCGCGTCGCAAAGGACCTGCCGCACCGTCGTGGAGGGGCCGGTCGCGTCGTCCGCTGACCGCGCGCGATCGATGCCGAAGAGCCGCCGAATGCGCACGCTCACAGGAAACTCCTAGTCAGGCGGCGGACCCCGAAATGGGGGGCGGACGCACACCGCGTTGCCCGGATAGTTACCATTGGGGAGGTTGATAACCTGACGGGTTACTAGCGCGACCCCAGGAGGGGCATGAGCAGTTGGACGCCGGACGACTCCGAGCCACGGCGGATCCTCGACGACGGCGACGAGCCGCCCGCTGCCGCCTCCGGGTCTCCGCAACGGGCCGCTGTGCCGGATCTCCGCACCGGTTTCGCCGCCTCTGCCGGCTGGACCGTCCTGGCGGCCGTCGTCCCGCCCGTCGGGCTCATCCGGTCGGGCCGCAAGGTCCTCGGCTGGTCGCTGCTCGGCGTGATGGCCGGGGCGGTCGCCGGTCTCGGATACGTCCTGATCCGCTACCGGGCGGACGCCGTGTCCGCAGTCGCGTCGTACATCAGTGTGAACACCCTCGCCTTCGCCGGGGCCGCGATCGCCGTCGGGGGCCTTCTGTGGGTCATGGTCGTCGGCTACACCCACCTGCGGACGCGTCCGGCCAATCCCAGCCTCGGGCAGCGCGCCGCCGGCGCCATCCTCGTCGGGCTCCTCTCCTTCGTCGTCGCCGCCCCTGCCGCCGTGGCCGTCCGGTACATCTACGACACCGCGTCCCTCCTCGGCACGGTGTTCACCAATACCAAGTCGGCGACGCGCTCGACGACGAAGCCGACGACCACCAGCGCCGCCCCGTTCAACGGGCGGCTCAACGTCCTCCTTCTCGGTGGCGACAACGGATTCGACCGCGACGAGTCGCTGGGCGCCCGCACCGACACCGTCATCGTCGCGAGCATCGACACCGTGACGGGCGACACCGTCCTCATCTCGCTGCCACGCAACACGGCGAAGATGCCGTTCCCGACGTCGTCGCCGCTGTACGAGTACTACCCGGAGGGCTTCTACGACGGGTACGACCCCGACAACGCCGAGTACATGCTCAACGCGATGTACGACAATGTCCCGGCCACCGTCGGCACCGACATCCTCGGAGAGACCGACAACGTCGGCGCCGACATCATGAAGATCTCCGTCGGATATGCGCTCGGGCTGGACATCGACTACTACGCGATGATCAACCTCGACGGGTTCAAGGACCTCATCGACGCCCTCGGCGGGATCACCGTCAACATCAACTACCGGATCCCGAAGGGCGGCAGCACCGACAAGGGCATCCCGCCCGAGGAATGGCTGGAGCCCGGCCCGAACCAGCACCTCGGCGGCACCGACGCGCTGTGGTACGCGCGGGGTCGCTACGGGCTGGACGACTACAGCCGCATGGAGCGCCAGCGCTGCGTGATCTCCGCCGTCGTCCGGCAGGCCGATCCGGTCAACGTCCTCACCCGGTACGAGGCGATCACGAAAGCCGGCAAGCAGATCATCCGCACGGACATCCAATCCGACATCCTGCCCGACATCCTCACCGTCGCGACCAAGGTGAAGGAGAAGAACAACCTCAAGTCGATCGTGTTCAAGCACGGCGTCGACGGCTTCTCCAGCCGCTACCCCGACTGGGACATGGTCCGTACCCGGGTGGCGACGGCGCTCACGCAGGCGTCTGCGACCTCCACCGCGCAGGCCTCGCCCACCTCGTCCAGCTCGGCACCGGGAACGAGTACCACCGGCACTTCGACACCCACGGCCACGAAGACGACGAGTTCCGCCGGCACGGCCAGCGCGTCGACCCAGGCCGCCGAGGACACCGCTGACGCCTGCGCGTACAACCCGAAGACGTAACGTCTCGGTCAGCCCTTGTTCGTGCCGTCCGTCAGCCCGTACCCGCGGTTCGCGTCGAGGTGCTCGACGATGGACGCCTTGAGCCTCGCCAGTTCGACGCCCTCGACCTGACCGACGAGGTGGATGACGGCCCCGTCACGCCGGTGCAGCGTGATTCGCCGCCCCGACGGCGACTGGCTGACCCTGGTGATGTCCTCCCATCGGCCGCGCTGCGGACCTCCCGGGCCGAGCACGAGGAACCCCACGTCGTCGATCTCGACGCGAACCCGGCTGCGGCGTACCGCCCCGATCGCCGCGAGCAGCAGCAGGCCGGCCACGACGAAGCAGACGATCCCGGCGATGCGCAGCACGATTCCCCACGAGACGGCGTCGGCCGCCACGTACGCGACCACCCCGACGATCGTTGCGGCCGCGACAATGGCCAACGCCCGGATCGGTGGGCGAGGCCGGAGCGTTATGACGTCCACGGCTTCATTCTGCCCGGACAGCCCCCGGGTACGGCCACCATCGGCCTCGTGGCGCTCGGCGAGTCCCCGCCGATTCCGAGCCCTGGGGCCCCACGTCGCCGAACGCTCCGGAACTGGCGGAAATCCGCCGGAATCCGACAGCTTCGGAGCGCTCGGTGAGCGTTGAGATCCGCCCCCGGGACTACCGCCGGCCCCCCTGCGGGAACACGTCGCCGCGGCACGGGGACGCTCACGGACACCGCCGCCGGCGACCACAGCGGGACGCGTCCGCCGACGTCCGGGCGAAAGGCTGGAGCCATGACTGGATCCGACTCCCTGGAGGCGCGCGGCCTCACGAAGACCTACGACACCGGAACCGTCCACACCCGTGCTCTCGCCGGGGTGGACCTCACCCTCTCCCGCGGCGAGTCCCTCGCGGTGATGGGGCCGTCCGGATCGGGGAAGACCACTCTCCTGCACGTCCTGGCAGGCATCCTGGCGCCGACCTCGGGCGAGGTCCGGTGGCGGGGGCGGGATCTTTCGGGCCTCTCCGAGCGCGAACGCACGAGGCTGCGTCGGTCCGAGTTCGGGTTCGTGTTCCAGTCGGGACAGCTCCTTCCGGAGCTTCCGGCCGACGAGAACGCCGCCCTGCCGCTGCTGCTGGCGGGGACGTCACGAGCCGAGGCCACCGCACGGGCGCGGGAGTGGCTGGGACGGCTGGGGCTCTCCGGCATGGAGTCGCGGCGTCCCGGCGAACTGTCGGGCGGGCAGGCCCAGCGCGTCGCCATCGCCCGCGCCCTCGCGAGCGACCCCGGCGTCATCTTCGCCGACGAGCCCACCGGCGCCCTCGACCGGCAGACGGGCTGGGACATGATGCGGCTCCTCACCGCGGCCGCGTCCGAGCAGGGGGCCGCTCTCGTCGTCGTCACCCACGACGCGGAGGTCGCCCGGTGGTGCTCACGCACCGTCCATATGCGTGACGGCGTGATCGCTCGCGAGGCGCGCCAGATGCCGTCTCCGCCGCCGACCGCACTCGGAAGCACCGTCTCCACCGGCGCCGGACCCGCGACCCCCGGCCGTGCACCGTTCCTCCCGCCCGCGTACGATCCCATGGCGGTGAGCCGGTGAGCACCCTGCGCCTGTGGTGGCTGCTGCGTCGCCGCCGTCAGGTGGACACCTCCGACCCGGCCCGGCTGACCGGCGTCCTCGCCGTCATCGCGTTCGCCGTGACGACGGCGATGGCGCTCGTCGTCGGGGGCGGCTTCCTCGCGTTCTGGCGCCGCGCCGACGCCGGGACGTCGGTCGGCGACTACGACGGCGGCTCGTACGTGTTCCTCGCCGGCTTCGCCGTCCTGCTGCTGCTGGTTCCGCTCACGACGCTCGGAGCGGCAGCCGCCCGGCTCGCCGTCGCGCGGCGGGACGCCCGGCTCGCCGCGCTTCGCCTCGCGGGCGGCACGACGGCGCAGGTGTCCGCCCTCACGGTGTTGGACGCCACGCTCCAGTCGGTGCTCGGCGGCCTCCTCGGCATCGCCGGCTATGTCGCCCTCCTCCCGGTCGTCGCGCACCTGAACTTCCAGGGGAGGACGTTCGACATCGCCGAGTTGTGGGTCGGGGTCCCGGTGCTGCTGGGCGCGTTCGCCGGTGTGGTCGTCGTCGCGCTCGTGTCGGCGCTCAGCAGCCTCGGCCGGGTGACGATCACCCCGCTGGGCGTCGCGACCCGGGTCACGCCGCCTGCGCTGCGGGCCGTCCGCGTCCTGTCGGTGGTCGTCGCGTTCGTCGCCCTGCTCGCGGCCAATGCCCTCTCGGGTCAGGCCGGGATGCTCGTGGTCGTCCTCCTGATGGCGGTCATCGCCGCCGGCATGGCGACCCTCAACATCGTGGGACCGTTCATCCTCGGCATCGTCGGCCGCATCGCCGCCGGCACGTCCAGGAATGTCGCGACCCTGCTTGCCGGACGCCGCATCGCCGACGACCCGCGGACCGCGTGGCGCAGCGTCGGCGGCGTGGCCCTGGCGACGTTCATCGCCGGCATCACCGCGGTCGCCGGTCTCGTGTCGCCCGACAGCCTCGACGAGGGACAGCGCATCTTCGCGACCGATCTCAGCACGGGCGGGCTGCTGGCGCTCGCCATCGCGGGGGTCCTCGCCGCCGTCTCGACCGGCGTCCTGCAGGCGGGACGTGTCATCGACCAGCGTCAGGAATATCGCTCGCTCGTCCTCGCCGGGACCGATCGCCGGACGCTGGATCGGGCACGCCTTCGGGAGACCCTCATCCCGCTCGTGGCGGGCATGAGCACCTCCACCGGCTTCATGCTGCTGTTCAGCGTCCCCATCATCGGCGCGGGCGCCTTCGCGCAGCCGATGGTCCTGCTGCGCTTCCTGATCGGCGTGCTCGGCGCCGGGGCGCTGGTGCTGCTGGGCGCCGCCGCGTCCGGACTCATCGCGCGCCGCATGGTCGCCGTCCCGGCCTGACCGCGCTCCCGCCCCCGTTCCCCCTGACCGAACGCTCTCTTTCTCCCGCCGCCCCTCGCCGAGCGCTCCGGAACTGCCGGAATTCGGCTCGTTTTCGGGAGTTTGGGAGCGTTCGGCGGGGGTTCGGGAAGACTGGGGGCATGATCCGGATGGCCACGATCGGCACGAGCACGATCACCCACACCTTCATCGCCGAGACCGCGGAGGTGCCCGAGATCGACGTCACCGTCGCGTACTCGCGGACCGCGGAGCGGGCGCAGACGTTCGCCGCCGCCAACGGGGTTCCGGGATGGGCGGCGGGCCCCCTCGACGACCTGCTCGCCTCCGACGCGATCGACGCCGTCTACATCGCGTCGCCCAACGCCCTTCACCACCGCCAGGCACAGGCCGCCATCGCGGCCGGAAAGCACGTCCTCGTCGAGAAGCCCGCGACACCGACCGCCGCGGAGTTCGCCGACCTCGTCGCCGCGGCCCACGCACGCGGGGTCGTGCTTCTCGAGGGGATGCGCAACGTGTACGACCCCGGCTTCGCCGCCGTCCGCGACCTGCTGCCACGCCTCGGGACGATCCGCCGGGTCTCCTTCGGCTACCAGCAGCGCTCCGCCCGGTACGACATCGTGCTCGCCGGGGAACAGGTCAACATCTTCGACCCCGCGATGGCCGGAGGCGCCCTCCTCGACCTCGGCGTCTACTGCATCGCGCCGCTCGTGGACCTGTTCGGCGAGCCGCCGTCGCTCGTCGCGCGCAGCATCCCTCTGCCCGGCGCCGCCGACGGCGCGGGGGCTGTGCTGGCGTCCTACCCCGGGTTCATCGCCGATGCGAGCTGGTCGAAGATCACGTTCTCCCACCGGCCGAGCGAGATCCAAGGCGAGCTCGGCACGCTCACGATCGACCACATCGCCGCCCCGCGGACGCTCCACCTCACACTCCTGGACGGCACCGAGGAGCACCACGAACTGGGCATCCCGAGGCCGAACCTCAGGTACCACGCACGCCGGTTCGCCCACCTCGTCGCATCCGGCGACGATCCCTCTCCCGACCAGACACGCACCCTGCGGACGCTGCGCACGATGGACGCCATCCGCCTGGCCTGCGCCGACTGACCGGTCCGCCATCGCCAGACGCGGCGCCGCCCATCAGTCGAGACCTCTCTCCTCCCACGTCTCGCACCCGGCCGACTCGACCTGGAACGTCGAGTGGGACACCGTGACCGGGAAATGCTCGGCCACGCACGTCTGCAGCTCACGCAGGATCTCGGGAGCGTGCCCGTCGGTGAAGCACTCCCCGTCGACCACCACGTGGGCGGTGAGGACAGGCAGGCCGCTGGCGACCGTGGACGCATGCAGGTCGTGGACGCCGCGCACGTGCCTCACGTCCAGCAGGTGCGTGCGCACCTCGTCCAGGTCGAGGCCGCGCGGCGTGAACTCCATCAGGATGTGGGTGGCGTCGCGCAGCAGGACGAGCGCACGGGGCACGATCAGCCCGGCGATCACGAGACCCGCGACGGCGTCGGCCTGCTGCCATCCGGTGAGGGCGATGACGACCGCCGCCACGATGACCCCGATCGAGCCCAGGGCGTCGTTGACCACCTCGAGGAACGCTCCTCGCGTCGCGAGGTTCGCCTTCCGCCCGCCGGCCAGCACCCACATCGACACGACATTGCCGATCAGCCCGAGGACGCCGAAGAGGAGGAGTTCGGCCGACGCCATCTCGGGCGGCTCCCACAGGCGGCGCGCGCCCTCGATGGCCGCGAAGATGCCGACGGCCAACAGGATGCTCGCCTGGGCGAGGGCGGCCAGCACCTCGACGCGCCGGAAGCCCCACGTGCGGGACGGCGACGGCGGACGTCCGGCGAGCACGGACGCGCCGAGCGCGACGGCCAGCCCCGCGGTGTCGGTGAGCATGTGCGCGGTGTCGGTGAGCAGGGCGAGGCTGCCGGTCCACACAGCGCCGACGGCCTGGGCGACGAGCAGCGACGCGGTGATCCCGAAGGCGATCGCGAGCCGCTGCCGATGAGCGCCGAGGTGGGCCTCGTCCACCGCGCCGTGGGTGTGGGAGTGGGAATGGCCGCCCATCACGACACCTCCCGCTCGTGCTGCCCGTGCGGGTGCATGAGGTGGGTGCACAACGTCACCCGGCCGCCCGTCGCGGCCAGCAGGTCTTCCGCGGCACCCAGCAGCCTGGCGAGCAGATCCGGCGAGGCGAGGCTGAACCAGGACGCGCGTCCTTCGGTGCGCGACTCCACGAGGCCGCACTCGCGCAGGCAGGCCAGGTGGGCGCTGACCGTCGACTGGGCGAACCCGAGGTGCCCCACGAGGTCGCGGACCCGGTGCGGCCCGGCGGACAGGTGCTGCAGGATCGCCAGCCGCGTGGAGTCGGACAACGCGTCGAACAGATCGGAGAACCGCTCCGTCGCGGTGTGGTCGAGCGCGACTCCCGCCACCTGATTGATCGTCATGCGGCGATGATATCGCCTCCCGGCGTCGTCGCGGTGCACGTCCACATTCCCGGACCCCGACCCGACTCCCAGGCCGCGTGACGAGCCGGACGACACGCGATCCGCCCCGGCAGGAGTCCGCGTCCGGGCGCCGGATCGCGCGGCCCCACAACGCGATGCGCCGTCAGCTTCGGGACGTCGGGCCCACGTGAGGGCCACTGCGGTGTGCGATCCTGGGGAGGCTCTCCGCGCGGTCCCCGAGGTGGTGTCATGAACTCACGCACAGCAGCCCTTCCGGCGAACTGGACGACCGACCTCGCGATCCTGGAACTCGCCGGCGCCCGCATCGCACGGCGCGACGACCACCTGATCGTGCGGACGCCGCAGAACCGATGGGCGCACTGGGCGAACTTCCTCCTGGTCACCGATCCGGCGACCGTGTCCGACGCCGACCGCTGGACGGCGGCGTTCGCCGAGGAGTTCCCCGACGCCGGGTGGGTTGCCGTCGGTCTGCCCACGACGCCGGACGCCACGGGCTGGGCCCGTCACGGCATCGACATCCAGCCCCTCGACACGCTGGCCGCGATGGCAGCCCCGCACGAGACCCCGCCCGTGCCGGGCTACGAGATCCGGCCCTTCACCCCCGACGACTGGGCTCACGACGTCGAGCGGGCGATCGCCGAGAACGCCGCCACCCGGGCGCAGGATCCCGCCGAGTTTGCAGCCTTCGTCACCGCCCAGGCCCGGCAGCGGCGACGGCTGATGGACCGCGGCGTCGCGGCGTGGTTCGGAGCATTCTCGAAATCCCGGCTCCTCGCCGACCTGGGCATCGTCCTGTGCGGCCACCGCGCCCGCTATCAGGACGTCAGCACCGATCCCGAGCACCGCCGGCGCGGACTGGCATCCCATCTCCTGGGCGTCGCCGGGCAGTGGGCGGCCCGGCGCGGCTGCGCCGAGTGGGTCATCGTCACCGAACCGACGAACGCGGCCGGCCGTGTCTACCGAGCCGCCGGCTTCCGCGCCGTGCCGGGCGGGGCGGAGGCGTATCGGAAGCCGCCGCCGGCGGCCGTCTCCCCGGCCCTCTGACAACCGGAACGTGGCGGGCGGGGCCCGCGGCGAGAGTGGGATTCGAACCCACGGAACGGTCACCCGCTCGGCCGCTTTCAAGGCGGCTGCACTAGTCCACTATGCGATCTCGCCGTCCCCGGAAGGACGCCTCATCGTACCCCTGGCGACGATCGCCCCGGACGTCGCCGAAGGGACGCCACGGAACTCGTTTCGCCCGCCTGGCGGACGTCCATGGCAAGCTGACACCATGCGCGCAGTCATCGTCACCGAACCCGGTGGGCCCGAGTCTCTCCGGATCGCCGAGGTGGAACGGCCGGTCCTCCGACCCGGCCAGGTGCTCATCCGGTCCGTCGCCGCCGGCGTCAACCGTGCCGACCTCCTGCAGCGCCGCGGCTTCTACCCCCCGCCGCCCGGAGAGAGCGACACCATCGGCCTGGAGGTGTCCGGGATCATCGAGGAGGCCGGCTCCGAGGTCACGGCGCGAAAGGTGGGCGAGCCGTGCGTGGCGCTGCTCGCCGGAGGCGGGTACGCCGAGTACGTCGCCGTCGACGCCGGGCAGGTCATCACCCCTCCCGGCGGGTTCGACCTCGTGTCGGCGGCTGGGATCATCGAGGTGGCGGCCACGGTCGTCTCCAACCTCGACCACGTCCACCTGTCCGCGGGCGAGACCTTCCTCGTCCACGGCGGCGCGGGCGGCATCGGGACGTTCGCGATCCAGTACGCGAAGGCGCTCGGCGCGCGGGTGATCGCCACGGCCGGCTCACCCGAGAAGCTGCAGATCTGCCGCGATCTCGGAGCCGACGTCGCGATCGACTACCACGACGACTGGGTGGCCGCCGTGAAGGAAGCGGCGGGCCCCGGGGCCGACGTGATCCTCGACGTCATGGGCGCCAAATACCTCGAGGCCAACGTGACGGCACTGTCCCCCGATGGCCGGCTCGTCGTCATCGGTCTCCAGGGCGGGCGGAAGGGAACCCTCGACCTGAACGCGCTCCTCGTCAAGCGGGGCACGGTGACGGCGACGAGCCTCCGCGGCCGCCCGCCCGTGCAGAAGGCGGCCATCTGCTGCCAGGTGGCCGAACGCGTCTGGCCGTTGTACGAGTCGGGCGCGATCCGGCATCCGCATGAGACGAGGATCCCGTTCGAGGACGTCGCGCGAGCGCACGAACTCCTCGAATCAGGTTCGAACATCGGCAAGATCGTCCTCGAATTCTGACCTCGCCATGAGGGCGGGAGCGTTCCGCCGCGGCGCGGCCGTCGTGGGCCTCGTGGTGCTCGGCGGCGTCCTCACCGGCGGTGCCGCCATCGGCCTGATCCTGCTGCTGCGCGGCATCTCCCTGCTCGCGTTCGGGTCGGCGGCCGAACCCGACCTCACCGGAGCCTCGGCAGGCGGCGATCCGCTTTCGTGGGCGCGGCGCCTCGTGCCGCCCGTCGCGGGCGGGCTGATCGCCGGTCTCGCGTGGTGGGCGTTGCGCCGCCACGGCCCGGCCCCGACGGTCAACGCCCTCGTGCGAGCCGCCGGCGACGCGCGTCACCCGGCCGGCCGGCCCCGCGTCTGGCTGCGGACGGTGGCCGACGCCGCCACGCAGATCCTCGTCGTCGCGACGGGCGGGTCGATCGGCCGGGAGGCCGCACCTCGCCTCGCGGCGGCCGGGCTGGTCAGCGACCTGACCGCCCGCGCGCCCCTGTCGAGCGACCTCCGCCGGGTGCTCATCGGGGCCGCGGCGGGCGCCGGCCTGGCGGCGGTGTACAACGTGCCGATCACCGGCGTCCTCTTCACCACGACGATCGTGCTGGCCGGCGCTCCCGCTCGGGACGGCGAGACGCGCGAGCGGCCCGGGGCGGCCCGGCGCCTGCTGCGCCGCGCGGTGGGATCGGGATGGTCGTGGCGGGCCGTCCTGTGCGCCGCGCCGATGTCGGCGATCGCATCCGTCCTCGCCTGGACGGTGATCGGCTCCGGACCCCGGCTGCCCCTCCCGCCCCTCGACCCGAGCTGGACGGACGTCGCGTTCGCCCTCGGCGGCGGCGTCGTGGCGGGCCTCGCCGGGCATGGCTTCGCCGCCGTGTCCGGACGGGCGCGGCGGTCGGCGATCGGACCGGGCGTGCGGCTCGTGCTGGGTGTCGCGGCCGTCGGGCTCGTCGTCGGCCTGGCGTCCTTCTGGCTTCCGGTCGGCGGGAACGGACTGGCGCTTCTGGAGCCGGCCCTGCGAGACGCCGAGACGCTGCCCGTCCTGCTGGCGTACATCGTGGCGAAGCCGCTGCTCACCAGCGCCTACCTGCGCAGCGGTGCCGTCGGCGGCGTGCTCATGCCGGCACTGTCCACGGGTGCGGCGGTGGGCGCCGCAGCCGCCCTGCTCACCGGGCAGCCGTCCGCCGCCGCCTTCGGCGTGATCGGCGCGGCCGCCTGCCTCGCGGCGTCCGAACGCGCCTGGATCTTCGCGGCCGCCATCACCTGGGAGATGACACGCGCACCCTGGCACCTGGGTCTGTGCCTCGTGGCCGCCGCCGTCGTGGGACGTCTCGTCGCGGCGGCCATGGACGCGCTGGCTCCCCGCGCGGCCGCTGACTGACGACAGCGTGGAGGGTTGTTGTTGGTAGTCCAACAACAACCCTCCACGCAATGTCCCGGCGGGTCAGTCGACGTCGGCCAGCGCCTCCACGGGCGTCGCCAGCGCGGCCCGCCGCCCCGGCAGCACCGAGGATCCGACGGCCGCCGCGAGGGCGATGAGCACGAGGATGCCGGTCGTCGTCAGGTCGACCGTCAGGCCCGGGGCCGCGAAGTCCCCGGTCACCATCAGCGCCGCGCTGGCGAACCAGCCGAACCAGATGCCCGCCGCCGTCCCGACCGCGACGCCGACGACGCCGATGAGCAGCGCCTCGACGGTGAGCGACGCGCGGAGCCCGCGCTTCTGCAACCCGAGCGCCCGCAGCAGCGCCGACTCGCGCGTCCTCTCCAGCACCGACAGGCCGAGCGTGTTGCCGACGCCGATCAGCGCGATCACGACGGCCACCCCGGACAGGATCGTCGCGACGAGCAGCAGGGCGTCGAGCACCTGCGTGATGAGAGCCGCGTACACGAGGCTGCCGCTGACCTGCAGTCCGCTCCCCTCGCCGACGATGTCCTGCACCGCCGAGTAGAGCGGCGCCGCCTCGTTCTTGTCGTTCGCCTTCAGCCACACCGCCATCGGCCCGACGTCGGCGGTCAGCGAGGAGAACGTCGCCGCGTCGGCCAGCAGCTCGTCGTACCCGAGGTAGTCGGCCGTCACGACATGGACGACGACCGCCGCCCCGCTCGCGCCGGTCAGCGTGAGGTTTCCCTCCTTCTGGCCTGGGGGAAGGACACCGGACCCGACGACGGCTCGGCCGGGACCGACGTCGACCTTCACGGCGAGGACGTCGGCCACCGCGGGGTCGTAGCGGTACACGCGCATCGACGACAGCGAATCCCCGTCGCTCGACCGCGCCTCGGCGATACCGCCGTGCAACACCGCGGAGGCGGCGACACCGGGCACGGCCTGCAGCTTCGTCACGGTCGCCGTGGGGATCGCCGGGCCCGCGCTGGAGACCGAGACGTCGAGGGGGTTGGCGGCGGCGATCTCGTCGATCATGGTCGCCTTGGTGGTGGCGGTCGCGACCTGGAGCGTCACGACCAGCCCGACGGCGAGCATGAGCGCCGTCGCGGTCGCCGCGCTCCGCGTTGCGTTCCGCGACGCGTTGTCGGCCGCCAGGCGCGGCACCGGCCCGAGCGGCCGGACCAGCGCCCCCAGCCCGCGCAGCAACGGCGGGACGAACAGCGGCGACCCCGCCAGGATGCCGATCGCCAGCAACGCGCCCGAGGCCAAGGCGACGAAGAATGCGTAGGTTCCCGCCTGGAACGTGACCACCGCGAGCGCCACGCCACCGAGGGTCAGGACCGAGCACAGCACCAGTCGCACGACGGAGAACGACCTGGTCTGCAAGGTGACCTGCTCGCGGATCGCCTCCATGGGCGCGACGCGCATCGTGCGGCGCACCGGCACCCACGCGGCGACGACGGCCGCCAGGACGCCGGCGAGGAACGACACCACGACCGACATCCACGGGACCACGAGACCGAAGCCGAGCGACCCGCTCCACGCGCTGACGCCGGTAGCCGCCCCGAACCCGAGCCCGACCCCGAGCAGCGACCCGACGACGCCGACGAGGGTCGCCTCGACCAGCAGGCTGCGACGCACCTGGGCGGTGCTCGCGCCGATCATCCGCATGAGGGCGATCTGCCGGCGCCGCTGGGCCAGCAGGATCGCGAAGGTCGTGGAGATCATGATCGTGCCCACGACGAGCGACAGGACGCCGAACGCGTTCGCGATGATCTCGAGCGGGTTCACGCCGGGCGCCAGGCTCGCGACGACCGCATCGATGTACTGCGGCGTCGGCATCGCCTTCACCGCGCCGGCGCCCTGACGGGCCAGCTCGTTGTTGACGGTCTCGATGGCGGCCGTGACCGACATGCCGTCGGGCACCTTCACGATCCACTGCGAGGCGGAGACGTCGCTGAACGCGGCCATCGGGACGCGCAGATGCACGCTCCCGCCGATCACGCTGTGCGGGTCGTCCGTGAGACCGACCAGCGTGTACCGCTGGTCTCCGGCGGCGATGGACTGGCCGACGTTCAGATGGAGGGCCTCGGCATCGCGCTGCGAGGTCACGAACTCGGTCGCTCCGGTCGGCCAGCGTCCCGACACGATACGGCCGGACCGCAGTGCCTCGCTGTCGGGGATCGCGGTCACGGTCGCGTACTGGGAGTCGCCGCCCTCCCCGACCGACGTCAGGGTGCTGAGGACCGGCGCGACCTCGGCCCCGGTGAGGGTCGCGAGGGCGGCGGGGGCCTTCGACGGGTCCGCCGCCGCGTCGGGGTCGGCGTCCGGCGGGACGGCCACGACGAAGTCCGCCGCCAGCACCTCGATCAGGTCGACCTTGGCCAGCGCCGCCAACTCCGTGTGGGCGAGGATCTGCGTCGCCACGAGGAACGCGACCGACAGGGCGATGCCGGCCCAGGTCGCGAGGAGCCGGCGCGGGCGGTGACGGATCTCACGGAGCGCGACGGAGATCATGCGACGTCCGCATCGTTCAGCGCCGCGAGGGCGTCCTGGCTGGTGGGGTGGGGGATGTCCTGCACGATGCGGCCGTCGGACAGGATGATCGCTCGCTCGGCGTACGCGGCGGCGATCGGGTCGTGGGTGACCATGACGATGGTGTGCCCCAGGGACGAGCTCGCGTGCGCCAGGTACTCCAGCAGCGCACGGCCCGTCCGCGTGTCGAGCGCCCCGGTCGGCTCGTCGGCGAAGATCAGATCTGGCTCGGACACGAGGGCGCGCGCGACGGCCACCCGCTGCTGCTCGCCGCCCGACAACTGGCTCGGCAGATGCCCGAGCCGGTCGGTGATCCCGAGCGAGTCGGTGATGACGTGGACGGCGGCGAGGTCGACGCGGCGCCCGGCGAGCTCCAGCGGGAGCACGATGTTCTGCAGGCCGGTCATCGTGGGCAACAGGTTGAACGCCTGGAAGATGAACCCGATCCGGTCGCGCCGCAGTCGTGTCAGATCGCGGTCGGGCAACGTCGTGATGTCGGAGTCGCCGATGTACACATGCCCTGTGGTGACCCGGTCGAGCCCCGCCAGGCAGTGCATCAAGGTCGACTTCCCGCTGCCCGATGGCCCCATCACCGCCGTGAACGATCCCCTCGCGATCTCGAGGTCCACCCCGGCGAGGGCATGGACGGCGTTGGGGCCGGAGCCGTACACCTTCGTGAGGTCGCGCGCATAGGCGGCGAGTTCGACGACTGCTGCGGACAGGGTCATGTCGGTGCCTTTCGGATCGGAGGAGCGGAGGCGGTATGCCCAGCACGCTAGTGATGACGGCGGGTCAGGCGGATCGGCTCCTGATCCGCTCCGTGGGGATGTTTCGGGTACCGGCGTCCCACCCGGGAACGACTGTGGTCCTGCCTGTCAGCAGGCTGTGTCCCCCTGAGGGTGCACCCGGCGGCGGGTCAGCCGCCGAGCATCGTCCGCAACGTGGTGACGACGCCGAGGTCCTCGTTGGACGGCGCGACGTGCCCCGCCGCGGCGATGATCGCCGGATGGGCGTTCGCCATCGCGAACGAGTGGTCGGCGGCGGACATCATCTCGAGGTCGTTGAGGTAGTCGCCGAAGACGACGGTCTGGGCCGGAGTCACGTCCAGCGCCTGCTGGAGATCGCGCACGGCGGTTCCCTTGTTGACCCCGGGCGCCATGATGTCGAGCCAGTGCCCCGTGGACACCACGACCTGGTTCGGAGCCCCGAACGCGCGCAGCACGGGGCCGCTTCCGGTCTCGGCGTCGTCGGCGTCGAAGACCGCGTACTTCAAGGTGTCGTCGACGGGCTCCAGGACATCGGGGACGATCTTCTTCTTGGCGTAGTACACCGCGACCTGCCGGACGAACTCGGGATCGGACGCCTCGATGTAGGCGGAGCGGCGACCGCACCGGATCCCGCCGACCCGGTACCCGTCGCGGCGCATCTCCCGCGTCTTCGCGACGAGCCGCCGGACGTCGTCGGGATCCATCGGGTGAAGGCTCACGACCTCGCCGTCGAGAACGACCATCGTCCCGTTCTCGGCGATGTAGGCCAGCCGATCCGCCTCGTGTGCGAACTGCTGCGTGAGGGTCGCGTACTGTCGTCCGCTCGCGGCCGCGAACACGATCCCCCGCTCGTGCAGTTCGGCCAGGAGCGGCCAGAATCCCTCGGGGAGGTGGCCCGCACCGTCGAGCAGGGTGCCGTCCATGTCGGTCACGACGAGCCGGACGTCCACCTCCGTCGGCGGCTCGGTGGGGACGACGCGATCCTGCGGACTGCGGGTGGACACGGAGACTCCTTCGCGCTGAGAGGACCCGGGGCGCGCGGGTCGGCCAACCTCACGTCAGCTTATCGGCTGGGCCCTCGCACGGCGGGAGGGCGGGACGACTGCTCGTCCCGCCCTCCTCGTCTCGCCGCCGCGCCTGGCGCGGCGACCATCAGTCGTTGCCGAACAGTTTCCCCTTCAGGCCCTCGAACGCGTCGGAGATCTTCTCGCCGACGTCCTCGAGAGCGTCGGCCACGTCGTCGGCCACGTCGGCGAGCTTGTCGCCGAGATCGCCGGCCGCCTCACTGGCCTCGCCCTCGATCCGCTCGGCCGCGTCGGCCACGGCGGACCCGTCGCCCGTCACGTCGCCGACGGTGTCGGACACCTGCTGGACCGTCTCGTCGATGTTGTCTTCGATTCCCATGCCGCCTCCTCGACTGCGGGTACGTCCATACGGTAGCCAGCAGACGACCCGGCAGGGAAGAGGAACGTCGCCGGTCGGGGGCGGCCGGTCACCTCGGACGGGGTTCGCGGGGCCGTCCCTGCCCGCACGGTCCCGGCCACCGAGTGGACGCGGGTGGGTCTCCCCCGCCCGCGGGGTCAGGCAGCCGGCTTGGTAGGTTGGAGGACGGCTTCGCGCCGGGCTCCGACCGTGCGCACGTCCAGAGGAAGAAGCTCCCCGTGCCCGTGTCCCGCGCCTCGCGCTTTCCGCGCCGGGGGAGCTATGCCGAAGCGCTGCGCATCGGCGACCTGCTGCGACGGGAGACCGTGGGCGGGGCGCTCCTGGTGGCCTTCGCCGCCGCAGCGATCGTGTGGGCGAACAGCCCGTTCGCGGCGTCGTACTTCGCGTTGCGCGATGTGACCTTCGGTCCCGCGGGGCTCCACCTCGACCTCACGCTGGGCGGCTGGGCCGCCGACGGGCTGCTCGCGGTGTTCTTCTTCATGGTCGGGCTGGAGTTGAAGAGCGAGTTCGTCGCCGGCGACCTCCGCCGCCCTGCCGCCGCCCTCGTCCCGGTGACCGCGGCCGCGACCGGCGTGGCCGTCCCGGCGCTGCTCTACCTGGCCGTCGCCGGGGCCGACCCGGCCTACCGTCACGGCTGGGCCATCCCCACCGCGACCGATATCGCGTTCGCCGTGGCGGTGCTCGCGATCATCGGCTCCCATCTGCCGCGGCAGTTGCGCCTCTTCCTGCTCACGCTGGCGGTCGTGGACGATCTCATCGCCATCGTCATCATCGCGGTGTTCTACACGGATCATCTTTCCCCGCTGCCGCTCGCCGGCGCTCTCGCGGCCGTCGCCGTCTTCGCCGTGGTCGTGCAGCGCGGCCGTCGATGGTTCCTGCGCGCGACCTGGGCGGCGTGGGTCGTCCTGCTGCCGATCGGCATCGTCGCGTGGGCGGCGCTGCACGCCTCGGGTATCCACGCGACCCTCGCGGGGGTGGCTCTCGGGTTCACCGTTCCCGTGCGCCACCCCGACGGCGGCGACAGCCGAGGGCTCGCGGGCGAGTTCGAACACCGTTTCCGTCCTCTATCCACCGCGGTCGCCGTGCCCTTGTTCGCCTTCTTCTCCGCGGGGGTGGCGCTGGGCGGCTGGGGCGGCTTCGTCTCGGCCCTGTCCAGTCCGGTGACGCTCGGCATCGTGGCCGGGCTGGTCGTCGGGAAGCCGATCGGCATCGTCGCGGGTGTGTGGGTCACGACGCGGCTGTCCCGCATCCGCCTCGATCCGTCGCTGCGCTGGGTCGACCTGCTCGGCGTGGGCATGCTGGGCGGCATCGGCTTCACGGTCTCGCTGCTCGTGGCGGACCTGAGCTTCGACGCGTCGTCCCCCGAGCACGGCTATGCCAAGGTCGCGATCCTGCTCGCCTCGGTCGTCTCCGCGGGCCTGGCGTCGGTCCTGCTGACCGTCCGGAACCGCCGCTACCGCGTGATCGAGCAGGAGGAGTCGGTCGACGCCGACGCGGACGGCATCCCCGACGTGTACCAGGCCGATGCGAGCGAGGGCGAGGCGGAGGGGCCCGGCGGCGACACCGGCACGGGCGGAGCCTGACGACGCCCGGGCGCCGCGACCCCGCCGAGGAGGTCCTCCGTCAGGCGGGGACGCGCTCGACGTAGCGCCGGAGCCGTGCCCACTGCCCTGCCGACGCCCGGTCGGCGGAGGCCCGGAGCGCCGCCCGCATGCTGCTGCGCACCGCCGACGCGTCGAGCCGGGGCCCGATGGCGACGAGGGTGTCGGGACAGGCCGCCTCGCGCCCGCGCAGCGCGGCGAGTTGGACGTTCGTGCCGACGACGTTCACCGCGAAGCGGGTCGGCCGGGCGGGGGCGCGGACGTGCAGGATCCCCTTCAGCCGGTACACGCCCGCGGGCGGCGTCTCCAGCAGGCGCGCGAGTCGACCGGGGTCGACCGGCCCCGGCGGGGATTCGGTCACCACATCGGCCCGGCTGTGCCCGTGCCAGTCCACCGGCTCCGCGCCGGGCGGGGCGACGTCCTCGGCCTCCCACAGGAACGGCTGCGCGACGACGATGTCCGCCGTGTCCAGCAGGAGCGCGGGGTCGACCCTCCCGCGGATCGCTCCGACGACGACGGCTCGCGGGTTGCGCGCCTGCACTCGGCCCTCGATGCGGTCGAGGACGTCGCGCCGCAGGGACGGCGGAACCCGGTCGAGTTTGTTGACGATCACCAGCGAGGTGGCGGCATGCCGCCGCGGCGGCGCGGTGAACCGGTCCACCGTGTCGAAGTGCTCGACCGCGTCCACGACGTCCACGATGCCCGCCGGGCGGGCGCGCGGGCCGCAGGCCGCCCCGACGACGCGGGCGAGTGCACCCGGTTCGGCGACGCCGCTGGCCTCCACGACGATGGCATCGAGGGCCGTCCGCGGATCGGAGAGCCGATCAAGGGCGTCCGCGAGGGCGGTGGAGTCGGGTGCGCAGCACAGGCACCCGCCGGCCACGGCTCCCGGTTCGCCGACGTAGCCGGACACGAGCGCGGCGTCGACGTTCTCGGCACCGACGTCGTTGATGACGACCCCGATGCGCGCGGCCGATCGCAGCAGGTGGTTGAGCACGCTGGTCTTGCCCGCTCCGAGGTAGCCCGTCAGGCCGATCACGGGAACGGGTGCGATGCGTGGCGTACGCGGCCTGCTGCCCGGTGACGATCCGATCACACGCTAATGATAACGGTTCTCAACAAGAGAGGGCGCACCGCTCGCCAGGCTTCGACCTCACACCGGGACGGCGGCCTCCCGATGGGACGCGGCCGTGAACTGCGGCCGCGTCCACTCGCTGTCGCCGGTGAGGATCACCTCGGCGAGCGCCTGCCCGTAGACAGGAGCGAACTTGAACCCGTTGCCGCTCATGCCCGCGGCGACGACGATCCGCCCGTCGGCGACGGTGTCGATCACCGGCATCCGCGCCGCCGTCTTCGAGTCGGAGTGCACCGACCACCGGACGGCCTCGGGCACGAGATCGGGGATCATCCGCACCGCCTGCTCGCCGACCCACACCAACTGCTCGCGGACCAGGCCCGGCGGGCGGGCCGCGATGTCGGCGACCTCGTCGAGATCCACCTGCGGACACATCTTGATGCTGTAGCCGTCCAGCGTGGGCACCCCGAACGCGTGGACGCCTCCGAGATCCCGCATGAACCCCGGGAAGCGGTCCGGCGTGAACCGCTCGATGTGGCGGGGCATGAACCACGTGAGGGCATACGTGGACACCGTCAGCAGGTCCGCGAGGTCGGGCAGGACACGCGTCGTCCACGGCCCGGCCGTCACGACCACCCGGTCGGCCAGGACGTCCCCCTCGCTCGTCGCGACGCGCACCCCGTCGGATGTGACGTCGATCCCGTCCACCTGGACGCCGAACCGGGCGGCCGCACCCAGCCGGATCGCCTCGCCCGTGGCCGCCAGCACTCCCACCTCGGAGCGGGTACCGCCACCGAGGACGTCCAGGACACCGACATCGTCCGCCTCGATGTGGAACTGCGGGTACCGGGCGCGCAACTCCGCCGCGTCCATCGTCTCGTGCGGCAGGTCGTGGTCGGAGATCGACTGCAGGGTGGCATCGAGGTCGGGATGACCGGCGGGGCCGACGCTCAGCGCCCCCACCTTCAGCAGGATCTCGCGGCCGGACGCCTGCTCCAGCTCGGTCCACAGCTCACGGGAGCGCACCAGCAGCGGGGTGTAGATGCGGCCCTCCTTCGCGGCCACACGGAACAGCCGCGACTCGCCCGCGTAGGCCCCGTGGAAGTGGACGCCGCCGTACTGTTCGATCCCCAGCAGCCTCAGATCGGGCCGGGCGGCCGCCAGCCGCCACAACGCCATCGACCCCATCGAGCCGAGCCCCACGACAACAACGTCCACGCGCTCCACGCTTCGCCCCTTCCCCGTCGGGTACGTCCTCCTGAGCCGACCATGTCACGGCGTCCGCGGGACCCCGCGATTCTGGACGCCTCCAGGTCGAGGTGTAACGCGATCCGAGCCGAGCCGTAACGCGGGCGACACGAGATCGCCGGGCCCGTCTCCCCCGGGGCGGGCGCGGCGCCGGGACGCCGCGCCGCTCACCGCGGAGGCTGACCGCCGCCCATCCCGCCACCGGGAGGAGCGCCGCCCCCGCTCTGACCGCTCATGTCGCCGGGGCCCTCCTGCTCGGCATTCGGCGTCGAACTCGACACCGACGCCTCGGGCAGCGGTTCGTTCCGGTCGGCCACCGACACCTCGTCACCGGCCGACAGGCCCTCGACGACCTCGATCCAGCCGTCGCCCTGGGCGCCGACCGTGATCGTCTTCTCCGTGGCGGTCCCGCCGCTGACGACCGAGACGGTTCCGCTGTTCGTCTCGGTCGTCGACGGGGTGAACGCCGACGCGGGGATCGCGACGTCGGCCGTCACCGACGCGGTCACGATCGACGTGGACACCCGGGTCGACTCCGCCAGCGACGATCCGCCCGTCGCGACGAGGACCGTCACCGGGTACGTCGTCGACGAGGTCGTGGAGGACGACGTCGACGTCCCGCTGCCGGTGGACGTCCCGCTCGACGTCGAACTCGGCAGGAGCCCGATCCGGGTCACCTGACCCTCCAGCGTCTCCGACGTCGACGGATTGGTCACCCGGGCCGTCTGCCCCACGGTCACGGTGGCGATGTCGCTGTAGGAGATGGGGACGGACACCTCGATCGCGCCGTCGCCGATGAGGACGACCTGGTCCGACGTGCTCGTGTTCTTGCCCGCGACGAACGGGATGCTGGCGATGCGCCCCGCGATCGGCGCGGTGATCGTCGCCGCGGACAGATTGTCCTTCGCCTGCTGGAGCGCGACCCGCGTCGTCTCCACCGACGCCCTGTTGGTGATGAGCGTCGCCTCCGTCACCTCCTGGCTCTGGCCGCCGGCGCCCCCGGCCGACGACGAGTCCGAGGAGCCGCCCAGCGCCGAGCCGGCCGCGCTCACCGCGGAGCCGACGCTGGTGGCGGTCTGCTGCGTCTGGGACTGCAGGGACGCCGACTGGCTCTGGAGCTGGGCGGCCTGCTGCTCCAGCTCGGCCGCCTTGGCGGTCAGCTCGGCGGCCTGCGACGACACGGCCGCCGCCTGCGTGCGCAGCGCCGCGGCCTGCTTCTCCAGCGCGGTCTGCGCGGTCTTCATCGCGGTCTGCACCGCGGCGAGCTTCGCCGGGAGCGCCTGCGTGGAGGCGTTCAGCGCGGCCACCGCCGTGGTGCACTCCTGGGAGGCGCCCGATGTGGCGGTCGAGGTGGGGGTGGCGGAGCCGGACCCGGTCGCCGTCGCCGTCGGTGAGGCGGAGCCCGACGCGGTGGACGTCGCGGACGGTGACGCCGACGTCTGCGAGTCGGTCGCGGTCGCCGTCGGCGAGGACGTCTCCGTGACGGTGACGGTGACGGTCTGCGTGACCGTGACCGTGACGGTCGCACCGGCCGCGGTGCACGCGCCGACGACGTCGGTGACCTGCTGCGAGATGGTGTCGAGCGCCGTCAGCAGCGGCTCGGTGACGTCGGTCAGATCCACGTCGACCGAGGAGGTGCCGCCACTCGTCCCTGTACTGCTCGACGCGGACGAGGGACGCGTCCCGGAGCCGGAGGAGGACCCGCCCGTCCCCGACGAGGAGGGAGCCGACGCCTGCGTCCCGGACGAGGAGCCGGAGCCGGAGGATCCCGAACCGCCGGAGGTCGAGGCCGAACTGGACGCCGTGGCGCTGGAGGACGTGCTGCTGGACGTCCCCTCGTAGGTCGCCTCGTTGACGGCCAGCGTCGCGACCGCCGAGAGATAGTCGGCCTGCGCCGAGGTGACGGCCGCTTCGAGGCTCGTCGTGTCCATCGTCGCGATGGTCTGCCCCGCCGTGACGGTGTCGCCGGCCGAGACGGAGACCGTCTTGACCGTCCCCGACGTCGGGAAGGACAGCGCCACCTGGTTCGTGTGGTGCACCGTCCCCGTCGCGGTCAGCGTCTGCTCGATCGCATGGGACCCGACGGTCACGACCGAGTAGGACGCGGCGCCGGTCCCGACGGCGAGCGCCTGGTACCCGACGACGCCGCTCACCAGGAGCGCGACGCCGAGCGCCGACCAGACGGCGATTCCTTTGTTCTTGCGACGTGCCATGGTCACTCGTTCCTCAGGGCATCGATGGGGGCAAGACGCGCCGCGCGCGCTGCCGGGTACACACCGGCGACGACCCCGATCAGCAGGGACACGCCGAGGGCCAGGACGGTGGCCCAGGGGGAGATGACGACGGGCTGGCTGATGACCTTCGGGATGACGTAGGCGCCGAGGAAGCCGAGCGCGACGCCCAGCCCGCCGCCCATCAGCCCGAGCAGGCTCGCCTCCACCAGGAACTGCCACCGGATCGACCGGGGCGTCGCCCCCAGCGCCTTGCGGAGGCCGATCTCCCGGACGCGTTCGGTGACGCTCACGAGCATGATGTTCATGACCCCGATGCCGCCCACGAGCAGCGAGATCGCCGCGATGCCTCCCAGCACGGCGCTGAGGATGGCCGTCAGCGAGCTGAGCGTGTCCACGAGGGCCTGCTGGCTCGACACCGTGAAGTTCTGCGTCGCGGCGTTCACCCCACGCTGCGACATCATCGTGTTGGTCGCCTGCTGGTACGCCGCGCTCAGCGTCTCGCTGCTCGTGGCCTCCAGGTAGATCGTGGTGACGTTGTTCATGTTGGACGACGAGGTCAGGTTCGCGGCGTACGTCCCGGCCGGGATCACCACGAGGTCGTCCTCGTCACCCGACAGGGTCGTCCCGATGGCGTCGAGCACGCCGATGACGGCGTAGGACTGGCTGTTGATCGTGACGGACTGCCCGACCGGGTCCACGCCGCTGCCGAAGAGCGTCTCGGCCGTCGTCGGGCCGAGCACCGCGACGCGGGACTGGATCGTCGACTCGTTGGCGGTGAAGAACCGCCCGTAGGCCAGGGTCCTGTTGCGGATGACCTGCCAGTCGGTCGTGGTGCCGACGACCGACACGGTGGACGAGTTCGTCGTGTCGCGGTAGGTCGCCGTCACGGTGGTGGACGATGTCGACACGGGGGCGACGCGTGCGATGTCGGGGTTCGCGGTCTGGTCGGCGAGCGCGTCGGCGTCGGCGAGCGTCAGCGACACGGACTCGCTCGACCGTTGCATCGTGCGGGTCTGGGTGCCGCTCGTCGACAGGCCCGTGCCGGTGCCCTGGGTGACCAGAAGCAGGTTCGAGCCGAGTTTGTTGACCTGGTCGGTGACGGACTGCTGCGCGCCCGTGCCCAGGCCCACGGTCAGCATGACCGACGCGATGCCGATGAGGATGCCGAGCATCGTGAGGGCGGATCGCAGCTTGCGGTGTGCGATGGCGTTGAACGCCGTCCGGAAGGTCTCCGCGAGGTTCACGGCGTCACCCCCGCGGCGGTGACCGGCTGATCGGAGAGCAGCCCGTCACGGATGACGAGTCGCCGTTCGGCGACCTCGGCGACGTCGTACTCGTGCGTGATGAGGATGATCGTGCGCCCCTGCCGGTGGAGGTCGTCCAGCAGCCCGAGCACGTCCCGGGTCGATACCGAGTCCAGGTTGCCGGTGGGCTCGTCGGCCAGGATGATGTCGGGGTTCGTGACCAGTGCCCGGGCGATGGACACGCGCTGCTGCTGTCCGCCGGACAGTTCTCCGGGTCGGTGGGCGCTGCGGTCGGCGAGCCCGACCCGTTCCAGGGCGGCCAGTGCGCGGTCCCGGCGCTCGGTGCGATGCACGCCGGCGTAGAGCAGGGGCAGTTCGACGTTGTGCCAGGCGGACATCCCGGCCAGCAGGTTGAACTGCTGGAACACGAAGCCGATGCGACGGTTGCGGACGTCGGCCAGCTCGGTCTCCGTCATCTCGGACACGTCCTCGCCGGCCAGGTGGTAGGTGCCCGCCGTGGGCACGTCGAGGCAGCCGAGGATGTGCATCAGGGTCGACTTCCCCGAGCCGGACGGGCCCATGATGGCGACGTACTCGCCCTGGTCGATGGTCGCGGTGATGCCGCGCAGCGCGTCCACGCTGAGCGTGCCCGAGGTGTAGGTCTTGCGCACGCCGGCGAGTTCGACGATGGCTGCCATGTCACCGGCTCTGTTCGGACTGGGGCTGCGCGTAGCCGCCGTTGCCCGCCGGCATGCCGCCGCCGCTCGCCATTCCCCCGTTGGGGAAGCCTCCGGTCTGGCTGCCGCTGGGCATCTGCCCGCCGCCGCGGGCGCCGGACGTGCTCGTGTACACGACCTCGTCGCCGTCGTTCAGCCCTTCGGTGATCTCGGTGCTCGTCCCGAAGGTGCGGCCCACGGTGACCGCCGTCTTCGTGTCGGTGCCGTCGGCGCGGACCGTCACGTAGGCCTGCCCGTCCTCGGTGGTGACGGCGGCGGTGGGCACGGTGAGCGCCTCGACCGAGGTGAGCACGACGGTCACGTCGGCGGAGCCTCCGATGTACAGGCCGCTCGGCGTCCCGTCGATGACGACGACGATCGGGAAGGTCGCTGTTCCCGAGGTGGAGCTGGAGCCGACCACGTCGATCGTCTTCAGCGTCCCGTCGAGGGTCTCGCTGGACCCGTCGGGGACGATCTCTGCGGACAGTCCCTTGCTGAGCTCGGCGACGTCCGACATGCTCACGCTCGCCTCGACCTGCCATTTCGTGGTGTCCACGACGATGACGTCGCCGGTCGACGACGAGCCGGACGTCTCGCCGGGACCGGACGTGGTCGAGGTGCCGCCGGACGACGTCTCGCCGGCGGTGATGTTGAGCTCGGCGACGACGCCGGCGATGGGTGAGGTCATCGTCGCGCCGTCGAGGCTCTCCTCGGCCGAGACGAGCTTCGTCTTCGCCGCGGCGAGTGTCGCCTCGGCGGCGGCGATCTGTTCGTCGGTGGAGTCGGAGTCGTCCTCCAACGCCTCCAGGGTGGAGTCGGCGGAGTCGACGGCGGCCTGGGCCTCGGTCACTGCCGATTCGAGGCTCGTGGTGTCCTGCGTCGCGAGGACCTGTCCCTTGGTGACCTTGTCCCCGACCGACACCTTGACGGCTGTGACGGTGCCCTGCGACGGGAACGAGAGGTAGCTCTCGTTCTGGGCCGCGAGGGTGCCGGTCGCCGTGACGGTGGTCTCGTGGGTGGTCTTCTCGGCCGTGGCGGTCACCTCGGTCGTCGTGGTCTCCTCGGCCTTCGGGCGGGTCAGCGCCCAGGCGGTCGTTCCCCCGGCGGCCAGGACGAGGACGCCGGCCGTGACGCCGGCGAGGATCTTCGTGCGGCGCGACCACCTCGACGGCGGCCAGCGCCGTGTCCGGGTCGCGTCCGCGTCCGTCGTGCCGTCCGCGGCCGCCGTGTCGGCGGCCGCCGCACTGTCGGGCGATGGCCCGCGTGACGCCCCCTTCTTCGAGGACCGGCCCCGCCAGAACCCTGCCATGTAAACGCCCTCCTGCGATGTGTCCACAGGGCACTGCCGGATCCGCGGTCGACGGCGCAGCACTCCCTCCTCGATGATGACGGGGCATCCCTGTGAAACCCGGGGTCTGGGCTGTCGGGCGCCTATGAGTTGGCCATGGACGCGTCGGCGACCCTCCTGCGACCGGACCTTGCGGACGCGGGGTGCCTTCAGCACGCATCGGACGCCTCACTCACTCTTTTTCTCGATGCGCCATAAACCCGCCTCGGGAGGTCGTTCAGCGCCGGAACAAAACGCTCGCCCTAGTCAGAGCGAAAAGAAACAAACGCCGGGCGGAGAGCCCGGCATTCACGTCCGGCCGCATCGTAAAGCCCACAGAACTTGGCGTTTGACGCCCCTCATGGCGCATGTTAGCTTCACGTCACGGCCGCACATCGCAGCGAGGAATTCTTCACCCCCGACCCCGTAAAGGAGTTCCCGATGAGGACGGTACCGGTGAAACCCGGTGGGACGACACCGCCGACACGGGCAGATATCACAGGACGAACACCCGCCCCGACTCGGCGTTCTTCGCGCCTGGTGACAACGAGTTCGTTCGCTCTCGGCACGACCACGAGGTGCTGAGCGGATGACTGACGCTGTGGTAGCGCGGGGCCTGGTCAAGACCTTCGCGACACCGGCCGAGGAGGTCCACGTCCTGCGGGGCGCGGACCTCCTCGCCGCACCCGGCACGCTGACGTGCCTGTTCGGTGCGAGCGGGTCGGGCAAGACGACGCTGATCTCGATCCTGGCGGGCCTGCTGACCGCCGACGGCGGATCGGTCGAGCTTCTGGGGGCCGACTGCACGACCCTGAAGGACGCCGAGTACGCACACCTGCGACTCACCCGGATCGGCGTGGTGTTCCAGGACCACAACCTGATCATGCAGTTCACGGCCAAGGAGAACATCGCGCTGCCGCTGGTGGCGCAGGGTCTCACGCCGGCCGAGGCGGACACCGAGGCGATGCGATGTCTGGAGCTGGTCTCGCTGGGCGAACTGGCGAACCGGATGCCCGCCGAGATGTCGGGCGGGCAGCGGCAACGGGTGGGCGTGGCCCGGGCCATCGCCGGCCACAAGAGCCTGCTGCTGGCCGACGAGCCGACCGGATCGCTGGACCAGACGACAACGCGAGCCCTGTTCGCGACGCTGCGGAGCCTGGCTGGCGAGCACGGGATCACGGTGCTGCTGGGCACCCACGATCCCGGCGCGGCCGACGTCGCCGATCAGTCCTTCGATCTTGCCGACGGACGGCTGGTTCCCCATGTGGCGCACTAGCGGATTCATTGCCCGCCTGCTGACGCGATCGTCCCTGCTGCGCTCCACGGTGGTCGGGCTCGCGCTCGTCACGGGCGTGCTGTGCGCCATCACGACGGCGCTGCTCAGCCTGCCTCTCAGCCCCGAGCAGCAGGCGACGCAGACTCTGGGCGGCGCTGACGGCCAGACAACGTCTCCCATCCACCGCGTCGCCCCCGGATCAACCGGGTCCACCGAGTGGGAACGCGCCGCGCGCGAGCACGGGGCGACCACCGTCGTTCCCGAACTCGTGACACGCCTCGATGCGATCACGTCGGACGGGCCCACCCAGCTCTTCTTCATCGAGACCGCCCCACCGTCGATCACGATCGAGGGGCGGTACGAGCTCCTGGAGGGCCGGTGGCCGCAGCAGGCGGGTGAATGCATCGCGAGCGGCTCCCTGACCGAGGTGCGGCTGGTTCCGGGCGATTTCGCACTCACTCTCGTGGGCCGGGTTCGCGATGTCTTCGACCCGCGCGACGCCATGGTGCTGTGCGCCCCCGGGACCTGGGCTTCGTGGAGCGTGCCCGATTATCTGGCGGATGGCCTGAGGGCTTCCACCGCCTACCTATGGATGTCCCCTCACCCGGCCGAGACGGCCGCCGCGCTCGCCCAAGAGGGTGTCGTCTATTCGCTGTCGCGCGATCAGATCCTCGATGACGCCTTCGAGGTGGATCAGCAGAACGCCACCTCGTCCTGGCCGTCCTTCGTCGTCGTGCTCGGAGTGAACCTCGCCGCCGTCGTGCGGCTGCGGCGCTGGCTCGCGCGTCAGACGACGATCCTGTGGCAGGTGGGCGTGCCGCGCCGCCCGGTCGCCGCGAGCCTGGCTCTCGCCCTCGTGGCGGCGGCCGCGCTCGCGTGCGCCGCAGGCGTGGTCGTCGGCGTCGGGATCGCCTTCGCCGCTCGTCCCGGTCTGGTCGAGCTGAACGGCGGCAAGCCGATCGCCCCGCTGGAAATCCCGACGGGGGTGCTCGCGGCGATGGGGGCGATGGCCGCGGTGGGGGTGGCGCTCGGGCTGCTGCTGCCGGTTCGCGCCCTGTCCGGGCGAGCTGCGGCACGGGCGAGGGCCAGGCGGCAGCGACTCAGCGACGAGACGGCGCTCACGCTCGCCGGAGCGGCATTCCTGGCGTTCCTCGCGATCGGCATGTTCTCGCGCTCCAGCCTGCTGCTCGCGCTCGGTTCCGCCCTCGCCGTGGTCTCCGCGACACTGTGCCTGCCGTGGCTCCTGAGCCGTGCGCTGCCGCGACTGCGGCGCGGTGTGCGCCCCCGGGCGCTGGCCGCGCGCATCATCGGCGAGCAGCGAGCCCGGACCGACGCCCTCACCGGCAGCCTCGCCCTCGGCGTCGGGCTCATCGCGGCCATGCTGACCATGAGCTCCGCCGCCGCCGCCGGCGTCGACGCGATCAACGAACCGGCTGTTCCGGCGGGCACCGCCGTCGCCACCGTCACGCGTGTCGACGGCACGACGATCCCCGCCGACGCGGTGTCGGCGTTCATGGCCGCGATGGGCGACCCGCCGTCCATCGAGCTGACGCACGTCGGTTACGTCCAGGGTCACGGACCGGTCGTGTCCGTCGCCTCGGTCGAGGAGGCCCGGCGGCTCCTCCCTCAGCTCAGCACGCAGGGGCAGGAGGCGCTGGCGCGCGGCGAGATCGTGTTCGTCCAGGACGTGAGCGGCCCCGTCGAGCTGAGCTTCAACGACGGGAAGACGACCGCGCAGGCCACCGCGTTCGCCCACCCGCTGCCGGCGTGGCAGAGATCCGTCCTCTTCTCGGGGATCGTCCTCACCGACAAGGTGGCCGCCCCGCGCGACGGGGTCCAGGTGTACAAGGTCTTCTACGGCCTGTCCGACGAGCAACTGGCGGCTGCCGAGCACTACGTCGACACCACCGGGCTCGCCGCGGACTTCGACTACCACCGCCCGGTGCAGCCGTGGGGGATCCCGCTGTGGCTCCAGCTCGCGGCCGTCGCCTTCGGGTTCGGCTTCGCGCTGTTCGCCGCGTTGTCCCTGCGGCTGGAACTCCAGGTTCTCGCGCCCGCCCTCTCCGGGCTCCGGGCACTCGGGCTGTCGCGGGCCTGGATCACGCACGTCGCCCTGTGGATCACCGGGCTCGTCGTCGTCCCCGCGCTCGTGGCCGCCGCCGTCGGGGCGGTCGTCCCCGTGCCGCTGATCCTCTTCGCACTCCCGGGGTGGTACGACCCCGCGGGAGTGCCCTGGGCCGCTCTGCTCGCGACCTGTTCGGCCGTGACGCTGGGGGCGGCCGGCGGGGCGCTCTGGGCTCTTCGACAGGTGCGCTCCCAGGCGCGCGAACTCCAGGCCTGACGGGCCGGACACACAACGTGGAGGGTTGATGTTGGACTACCAACAACAACCCTCCACGCTGACGACGATCAGGCGTGCGCCGCCAGGAAGGCGTCGATCTCGGCGGCCGTCGGCAACGACGGCTGAGCGCCGAGCTTCGTGCAGGTCAGGGCGCCGGACGCATTGGCGTACGTCGCCGCCGCGACGATGTCGCCGTTCAGCTCGACGTAGGCCTTGGCCAGCGTTCCGGTGAACGCGTCACCGGCCGCCGTCGGATCGACCGCGTCGACCTTGTTCGTCGGGACGAGGGTGTCGATGCCCTGGCCGTAGATGTACGAACCGCGATCGCCCAGCTTGAGGACGACGTACGTCGGATGGTTGATCTCCATCAGCTTCTGCGCCGCCTCGCGGCACGTCGCGTCATCCCCCGGGTACACGCCCACGAGCGCCTTCGTCTCCGTCTCGTTCGGCGACAGGATCGTGACCGGCGGCAGGCCGTCCAGGGCGTTCGCCCGCACCGGGCCGGCGTCGAGGACCGTGATGATCCCGCGCTCGTTGGCCAGCTCGATCGCCCGCTTGTTGGTCTCGGACGGGATCTCGAACTGCAGCAGGACCGCGTCGCAGCCGTCGTCGAACGCCTTCTCCAACTCGTCGGGCGGGGTCTCCATGTTCACACCCGGGAAGATGATGAGCCGGTTCTGGCCGCTGTCCTCCAGCGTGATCGCCACGAATCCGGTGTTGCCGTCGCGGCGCAGCACGTGGGTCGTGTCGACGCCCTCGTCCTTCCAGCGGTCCAGCAGGTAGTCGCCGTTCGAGTCGTTGCCCACCGTCGCGTACGCGACGACCTTCGCTCCCGCACGCGCGGCCGCCACGGCGGCGTTGCTGCCCTTGCCGCCGGGAGCATTGCGGTAGTCGTGCCCGAGGACACTCTCACTCGGCTCCGGTGCGCGCTCGCACCGCAGGATGAGGTCCATCATCACGCTACCGACAAGGAGAATCTTCGCTGCCATCGTCCAAACCCCTCCGTTGGGAACCACCTCAGCGGCTCGGCCGAACGCCGATGTCCGTGCCCGTCACGCACGCTGCGTCTCAACTCTGCCACACTCCACCGCTTCGCGGCAGACCGCGTGCCACGCCCGCGAACATGGCCCTCAGAAGCGGAAACGTGACCGGGGAGCGAAAGGGGGAGAGGGGTTCGCGACCAGCGCCGACGGCCACGCGAACGAGCCGAGCGGCTCTTTCCACTTCCAACGTACAACGCACAGGGGGGCTTGCCGCAAGGCCCGGGGGGAGGCGCAGAATCGACGTCCGATCCAATCTGGGAGCTGATGACGTGACCCCACCGGCAACCGGCGTTTTCGCCCTTCCCGAGCACCTGTCGGCCAAGGCCGACCCGGCGTTGATCGCCCGCGATGCGCGGCACCTCGCCCTCATCTCGGCGACCCTCGCGCGACAGGTCGCCGAGCTGACCCGACAGCTCGACGCGCTGCGGCGTGACCCCGGCGGAAAAGGCAGGCAGGCGCTCGACCGCGACCTGGAGATCCATCGCCTCACAGCCCGGCTGCGCATCCTGCGGCGGTCCGGTCTCGACCTGTGCCTCGGCCGGATCGTCCGCGTGGACGATCCGGAGCCCGTCTACATCGGACGGGTCGGCCTCACCGACAGCACGGGCGAGCCGCTGCTGATCGACTGGCGCACCCCCGCCGCCGAACCGTTCTTCGCCGCGACCCGGGCCAACCCGCAGGGCCTGGCCGGGCGCCGCCGCTACCGCTGGGCACGCGGCCGGATCACCGACTACTGGGACGAGGCATTCACCCCCGACGGCCTGGAGGGACACGCCGCGCTGGACGACGAGTCGGCGTTCATCGCCAGCCTCGGCGCCGTCCGCTCGGCCCGGATGCGAGACGTCCTCGGCACCATCGCGGCCGACCAGGACGCCATCATCCGCGCGGACTCCCGCGGCGCGCTCGTCGTGGACGGCGGCCCCGGCACGGGCAAGACGGTCGTGGCGCTGCACCGCGCCGCGTACCTGCTGTACTCCGACCCCCGCATGGGCGAGGGCCGGGGCGGCGTCCTGGTGGTCGGCCCGCACCGGCCCTACCTGGCCTACGTCGCCGACGTCCTCCCCGCGCTCGGCGAGGAGGGCGTCCGGACCTGCACCCTGCGGGACCTGCTCCCCGAAGGCGCCGCGGCGGTCCCCGAGACCGACCCGGAGGTGGCGCGGCTCAAGGCGTCCGCCGACCTGTCGACGGCGATCGAGCCGGCCGTCCGGCTGTACGAGGAGCCGCCGACCGACGACCTGGTCGTCGAGACCGACCGGGGCGATGTCGTCCTCACCGCCGCGGACTGGGCCGAGGCGTTCGCCGCGGCCGATCCCGCCACGCCGCACAACGAGGCGCAGCAGGAGGTCCGGGAGGAGCTCCTCACCATCCTCGCCGACCGGCTCGGAGACGAGGACACGCCGCCCGCGACGCTCCGCGCGTCGCTGCTGCGGAACGCCGACCTGCGCACGGCCTTCCGCCGAGCGTGGCCGATCCTGGATCCGCGCGAGACCGTCGGCGATCTGTGGACGGTCCCCGCGTACCTGCGGATGTGCGCCCCCTGGCTCTCCCCCGACGAGGTGCGCCGTCTGCAGCGCACCGAACCGCAGGCGTGGACGACGTCCGACCTGCCGCTGCTCGACGCCGCCCGGCTGCGAGTCGGCGACCCCGAGGCGCCCGCCCGCGCGCGCCGCCGCGAAGCCGCTCTCGCGGAGCAGCGCGAGTACATGGACCGGGTCGTCGACTACCTGATCGAGACCGACGACGACCCCGAGAGCAGCCTGATGATGCTGCGCGGCGACGACCTGCGGCAGGCGCTCCTCGACGAGGACGCGGAGCCGGCCGCCGACCCCGACGTGCTCGCCGGGCCGTTCGCACACATCATCGTGGACGAGGCCCAGGAGCTGTCCGACGCGGAGTGGCAGATGCTGCTGCGCCGCTGCCCGTCGCGCAGCTTCACCGTCGTCGGCGACCGCGCCCAGGCCCGGCACGGCTTCGCGGAGTCCTGGCAGGAGCGCCTCGAGCGGATCGGCTTCGACCGCATCGGGCTCGCCACGCTCGGCATCAACTACCGCACGCCCGCCGAGGTCATGGCGGAGGCAGGTCCCGTCATCCGCTCGGTGCTGCCCGACGCCAACGTGCCCGTCTCGGTCCGTTCCACCGGTGTCCCGGTCGTCCACGGACACGCCGCCGAGCTGGGCGCGGTGCTCGACGACTGGCTCGCCGCCCACGCCGAGGGCGTCGCGTGCGTCATCGGCGACCCGACGTTCGCGGGGACGCCACGCGTCCGGTCGCTCACCCCCGAGCTCGCGAAGGGACTCGAGTTCGACCTCGTCGTCCTCGTGAACCCCGACCGGTTCGGCGCGGGCATCGAGGGCGCCGTCGACCGGTACGTCGCCATGAGCCGCGCCACGCAGCGGCTCGTCGTCCTCACCGGCGACTGATCCCGGGTCGGGCCGTGTCCCGCTGCCCGGTGCACCCGCGGCGAGGCGCCCTCCCACACTAAGGTCTGAAACGCCGGGGACGCTCGGGCACCGGCCGGAAGGAACGCATGCGCGCCATCGTCTACGACGCCGTCGGGGAGCCGCCGCGGCTCACCGAGATGCCCGCGCCCGTGTGCGCGCCCGGCGGAGCGGTGATCGACGTCACGGCGACCGGCATCTGCCGCTCCGACTGGCACGCCTGGCGCGGCCACGACCCCGTGCCGCTGCCGATGATCCCCGGCCACGAGTTCGCCGGCGTCGTCGCCGCCGTCGGCGAGGGCGTGACCCGCTTCGCCCCCGGCGACAGGGTGACCGCCCCGTTCGTGAACGCCTGCGGGCGGTGCGCGTGGTGCCTCGCCGGGCAGGCGCAGGTGTGCCCGCAGCAGACGCAGCCCGGCTTCACCCACCCCGGGTCGTACGCGGAACAGGTCGCCGTGCGAGCCGCCGACTTCAACCTCGTGCAGCTTCCCGACGCGGTGGACGATGTCGCGGCGGCGTCCCTCGGGTGCCGGTTCGCGACGGCCTATCACGCTCTCACCGCGCAGAGCAGGCTCGCCGCCGGCGAATGGCTGCTCGTCGTCGGGTGCGGTGGAGTGGGACTGTCCGCGATCCTCATCGCCGCGGCCCTGGGCGCGCGGATCGTCGCGGCCGACCCGTCGCCCGCCGCCCGCGCCCGCGCACTCGACCTCGGCGCGACGACCGTGCTGCCCGTCGCCGACCCGGACGTCCTCGCCGACCTGACCGGCGGCGGCGTCCACGTCTCGCTGGACGCCGTCGGCTCGCCCGCGACCGCCGCAGCCTGTGTCGGCTCGCTGCGCCGCCGCGGCCGGCACGTCCAGGTGGGGCTGATGCTCGCCGAGGACGCCGTCGCCCCCCTCGCCTGGGGTGACCTCGTCTCGCGCGAGCTGGAGATCGTCGGCAGCCACGGCATGGCCGCGTCCGACTACCCGGGGCTGCTGGAGCTGATCGCGGGCGGGCGGCTGGATCCGCACCGCCTCGTCGGGCGCGTCATCGACCTGGCCGGAGCGGGCGACGCCCTCATGGCGATGGACGCGCCCGCGGGGGCCGAGGCGGGGCTGACCGTGGCGACTGTGACGCGCTGACCCGGAGGCGGGGCTCAGCGCTCCGGATGCGCTCGCGCATACGCCGCGAGCACCTGGGCCGGGACCCGGCCCTTCGCCGACACCTCGATACCCGCTGCCCGGGCCCAGGACCGCACCTCCGCGGCGGTCGCGGGCAGCGGCTCCGGCGGCGGCGCACCACCGAGCTGCCCGAGCCTGCGCTCGACCTCGGCCTCCTGGCGCCGCTCGGCGAGGCAGGCCGCCAGGAACCGGTATGCCCACTGCTGGGCCAACGGCCGTGTCTCCGCGAAGACGATCGGCACGGCCGGGAACCTGGCCTGACACTCACCCAGCCGGTCCGCCACCGCAGCGGGACGCACGTGGGTCAGGCCGAAGATCCGCGAGTACCGCTCCTCCACGACGACCGCCGCCCGCGGGACGGCCGCGAGCCCGGCGAGCATCGTCCACACCCTGTCCGAGGTCAGGGTCGACACGAGGTCGTCCAGCGACTTCCGCTCCACGACGGCAACGACCGACCCGTCGGCCTCGACCGCGTAGTCGCCCGCGGCAAGAGGTCGTTTCGTGACCTGGACGTCCTCCTTCGCGAACGTCCAGCCGTATCGCTCGTGGACGTCCATCACGATCTCCAGCCGAGCAGTTCCGGCGGCACGGGCCGACGGCGTCCGTACATCCGGCCTGGCCTTTCGGGACGTCCGGGCCGTCTGCCAGAAGATCACCTCGCGCCCCTTGGCGGAGGTGAGGATGAACTGTGAGCGGTTCTCGCGGCCCCGCTCGAGGACGAGATCGATGGCGGCGCCGCGTCGCACGCACGCGACCGTGGCCGCCCGGTCGACCACCTCGGGGTCGGCAGGCCAGGCGTCGGTGCGATGGCAGTACACCTTGGCCGTGCGGGGCCACACCTCGCGTGTCTTGAGCACGACGCCCTCCTCACCAAGGGGGAGGCGGACGAGATACGGCAGAGTCGATCCTGGCTCGGGGTTCTTGACCACGAGGAAATCGTCCGGCATGGCAGTGAGGCTAGCCGGACGAGAACGCCGTCGCGCAGCGATCTGCGACCCGTCGCCCGAGATCCAGCTCACGTGCTTGCCGAAGCGCGCGCCCGCGGCGGTCGCAGACCCGGTGCGAGCCACAGGTCGCGTCCTCGCCGGCCGACCGGTCCGCCCGTCAGACCGCCCGCTCCAGATAGCCGACCGTGAAGGGAAGGTGGGGGAACGTCGCGGTGCCGGTGTGGACGAAGCCGAGGGCCGCGTACCACTGTTTGAGCACGGTGTTCTCCTCGATGATGCCGATGGTGAGGCGAGCGGCGCCGCGGGTGCGGGCGGCATCCGCGGCGGCGGCGACCAGTGCCGCTCCGGCACCGTGATGCCGGTGCTCCGGGAGGACGGCGAGCTTCTCCATCTCGCAGGCGTTCCGGTCGGGACGGCGCACGGCGGCGAAGCCGACGAGTGTCCCGTCCGTCAGGTACGCGCCCAGGTGGAGGTCGCCCCGGTCACGCTCCCGCGCCAGCCGCGACACCGACAGGAAAGCCGCGTTCGTCGGGCAGGTGGCGGGAGTCAGACCGAAGCGCTCGGCCACCGTGGCGAAGGCACGCCGTACGACCTCGGCGGACGCGTCCAGCTCGTCGGCGAGGGTCGGCCGTACCGTCACGACAGAGCTCATCACGCCGCTATCGTGGCGCGTCGGCACCCGTGCCGCATCCGCTTTTCTCACTGTGCCGGGGCTCGCTCGGGTGCACGGCTGCCGGGCCCGTCGCGTCCGTCAGGCCGGACGCGCGACCCCCGTGACCTGGTCCAGCGCGAGCCCGCTCTTCGCGAACGGCGCCGGGCGCAGCACCAGGTACCCCACGGTGCCGTCGAGAACCTCGGCCCGGAGCACTTCGAAGCCGTTCGGCGGGGTGCCGTCGGCGAAGAGTCGTTTGCCGGTGCCGACCGCGACGGGGAACACGATCAGCCGGTACTCGTCCACCAGGCCCGTCGCGTGCAGGGCGCTGGCGAGCTGCCAGCTTCCGTGCACCTGCAACTCGCCGTCCCCGACCCTCTTCAGAAGCGCGATCTGGTCGGACCATCCTCCCCGCAGGGCTTGGGCATTGGCCCAGTCCAGGCAGGTGAGAGTCGAGCTGACCACGTACTTCGGAGCCGAGTTGAGGACTGCGGCCACGGTGTCCTCCGTGTCGGCGAGCCGGCTCCAGTAGGGGTGCATGAGACCGTAGGTCGTGCGCCCCATGAGCACCGCGGACGTGCGCGCGAACCACTCGCCGACGACCCGTCGCCAGCCTGGAAGCTCGGCGAACGGGGCCATCCAGCCACCGTGCGCGAAGTCGCCCGAGGAGTCCTCCTCGGGCGACCACGGCCCCTGCATGACGCCGTCCAGCGTCAGCAACTCGTGTACGACAAGTTTCATCGCCTTCCTCTCTGTCGGCGCGGGCCTTCCGGCCGACACGGATGGCCACGACGCTACCGATCAGTCACTGACCGGCGAGGCCACAAACCGGACGATGTCCCCTGCGCGGTGGGGATCCCGGCGCCCGGGTCGCCACCGAGAGTGTCGACGACCGCGGACTTGCTACCCTACCCCCCTAGGGTATACTGGCGATATGTCGCATGCGGGGCACGATCACCACCAGCACCACGAGCACGACCACGACGACCTCGGAACGACGCACATGCATGCCATGGACGTCGATCCCGGCCGCACCGACACCAGCCACGCGTCCCACGACAGCCACGCGGCCCACACCGGCCACGGCGACCACACCGGCCACGGCGACCACGTGGCCCGCTTCCGGCGCCTGTTCTGGATCATGCTCGCGCTCGCGATCCCGGTCGTGGCCTTCTCGGCGATGTTCGCGGACCTGCTCGGGTACGCCCTGCCCGCGACGGGGTGGACCACGTGGGTCTCACCGCTGCTGGGCACGGTCATGTTCTGCTGGGGAGGCTCCCCGTTCCTCACCGGCGCGTGGGCGGAGATCCGCTCCCGCCGTCCCGGCATGATGCTGCTCATCGCGCTGGCGATCACCGTGGCGTTCCTCGCCTCCTGGGGTGCCGTCGTCGGCCTGCTGGACCACGCGCTGGACTTCTGGTGGGAACTGGCCCTGCTCATCGTGATCATGCTGCTCGGCCATTGGCTGGAGATGCGCTCCCTCGCCCAGACCACCTCGGCGCTCGACTCGCTCGCGGCGCTGCTGCCCGACCGGGCCGAGGTCGTCGACGGCGCCGCCACACGGCTCGTCGATCCGGCCGACCTGCAGGTGGGCGACCTCGTGGTGGTGCGGCCGGGCGGTCGCGTCCCGGCCGACGGACGGATCGCCTCGGGGGCGGCCAGCATGGACGAGTCGATGATCACCGGGGAGTCCCGGGCGGTCCGTCGCGGCGCCGGGGACCTCGTGGTGGCGGGCACGATCGCGACCGATTCGGCCGTCCGGGTCGAGGTGACCGCCGTCGGCGAGGACACCGCCCTGGCCGGCATCCGGCGACTGGTGGACGAGGCCCAGAACTCCTCGTCCCGAGCACAGCGGATCGCCGACCGCGCCGCCGCCTGGCTCTTCTGGTACGCCCTGGTCGCCGCGGCTCTCACCATGACCGCGTGGACGCTGTTCGGGCTGCCCGACGACGGGCTCGTGCGCACCATCACCGTCCTGGTCATCGCCTGCCCGCATGCCCTGGGGCTGGCCATCCCGCTCGTCGTGTCGATCGCGACCGAGCGGGCCGCGCGCGGCGGCGTCCTCGTGAAGGACCGGCTCGCGCTGGAGCGCATGCGCACCGTCGACACTGTGCTCTTCGACAAGACCGGCACGCTCACGCGTGGCGAGCCCGCACTCACCGCCATCGAGCCCGGCCCCGGATACACCGCCGAACGCGTCCTGGCGCTCGCCGCCGGCGCCGAGGCGATGTCCGAGCACCCGCTCGCCCGGGCCATCGTCGCCGCCGCCGAGCGGCAGGGACTCGGGATCCCCGCCGCGACCGGCTTCGCGTCGACCCCGTCACTGGGAGTCAGCGCAGCGGTCGACGGGATCGGCGTCCGGGTCGGCGGGCCGCGGCTGCTGGCCGACGCGGAGGTGGACGGTCTCCCGATCGCGGCCTCCTGGGACGCGGAGGGTGCCACCGTCCTGCACATCCTGGCGGACGGCCGGGTCATCGGCGCCCTCCGCCTCAGCGACGCCGTGCGCGACGAGTCGGAGCGCGCCGTGGCGGCCCTGCACGCCCTCGGCATCCAGGTCGTCATGGTCACCGGGGACGCCGAACCGGTCGCCCGCACGGTCGCGTCGGCCCTCGGCATCGACCGCGTGTACGCGGGGGTCCTGCCCGCCGACAAGGCCTCCACCGTCCGCGAGCTGCAGGGCGAGGGACGCACCGTCGCCATGGTCGGCGACGGCGTGAACGATGCCCCGGCGCTGGCCCAGGCCGATGTCGGCATCGCCATCGGCGCGGGCACCGACGTCGCGATCGCGTCAGCGGGGGTCATCCTCGCCGGGTCCGACCCGCGCTCGGTGCTCTCGGTCGTCCAGCTCTCCCGCGCCGCCTACCGGAAGATGACGCAGAACCTGTGGTGGGCCGCCGGGTACAACCTCCTCGCCGTCCCCCTCGCGGCCGGGGTGCTCGCCCCCGTCGGGTTCACCCTGCCGATGTCGGTGGGCGCCATCCTGATGTCGCTGTCCACCATCGTCGTCGCGGCCAACGCCCAGGTGCTGCGGCGCCTCGACCTGCGACCCGAGGCCGGCGCCGACCAGATCCTCCCGCCGAGGCACCACGAAGGAGACGAGCACCGATGAGCACCGAGACCGGCCACCACGGCTACCTGTCCGACAAGACGCGCTATCTGCAGCGCCTCAAACGCATCGAAGGCCAGGCCCGCGGCATCCACCGCATGGTCGACGAGGAGCAGTACTGCATCGACATCCTCACCCAGATCTCGGCCCTCACCAGCGCCCTGGAGAACGTCGCGCTCGCCCTGCTCGACGACCATCTACGGCACTGCGTCGTGGACGCGGCGAGGCAGGGAGGGCCGGAAGCCGAGGCGAAACTCGCCGAGGCGAGCGCCGCGATCGCGCGCCTCGTCCGCTCCTGACCGGCGACCGAACACCGCTCCGGCGCTCTCAGGGCTCGCGCGAGAACGGCGCCTTCGGGAAGGCCCGCCGGGCGAGCAGGATGAGGAGCGCCGCCGACGCCATCAGGACCGCCGCCACCCACGCGAGTCCTTCGACGCCCGTCAGGACCAGGACGCGCCCGCCGATCGCCGCTCCGACGGCGATCCCGAGGTTGGCGGTGCCGTTGATCCATGCCCCGGCGATCTCGGGCGACGTCGCCCGCGTGCGGACCGCCACGGTCTGATACAGCGAGGGGATCGGGCCGAACGCCATCGCCCACACCGCCCCCGCGACCACGACGCCGGCGAGCACGGGGTACGCGATGCCCACTCCGACGATGCCGAGGACGAGTGTGCCGGTCATCACCAGCGCGCTGGCACGGGTGTGCAGATCGAGTCGCGGTCCCGCGATGGCCAGGCCGATGAGCCCGCAGACGCCGAAGACCAGCAGGACGGGGCCCACCCACTCCGGGGCGGCGCCCGACCGGAGAAGCACGACGCTGACGAAGGTGTAGAGCACGTACTGGCCGAGGAAGGTGAGCCCGTTGGCGCCGACGACCGCGACGAACTGGCGCAGGTGGCCCGTGTAGGCGCTGCGGTGCTCGACGGGCGCCTCCACCGACGGGAGCACGAGCACGACCAGCACGAGGACGACCGCGAGCAGCACGACCAGGGCGACGAAGGCCGTCCTCCACCCGGCCGCGTTGCCCAGGGCCGTCGTCAGGGGGACGCCCAGGATGAAGCCGGCCGATCCGCCCGCCGAGGACAGGGCCATCGCGCGGCCGGTCAGCGACGGCGGGACCAGCCGGGCGGCGTAGCCGATGCACACGGAGAAGAAGAGCGCATGCGTCGCGCCGCCCAGGGCGCGGCCGATGCCGACGACCAGGAGGGATGGCGCCAGCACGACGATCAGATTGCTCAGCAGGTAGCTGCCGAGAGTGAGGAGCAGCAACGGCTTGCGACGCACGTGCCGGGTGAGGAAGGTCAGCGGGACGGACAGGACCGCGACCATCACCGCGTAGAGGCTGACCAGCAGCCCGGTGGTGGACTCGCCGACGCCGAATCCCGCGCCGATCTGCGGGAGGAGCCCGACGGGCACCATCTCGGTCGTCACCGCGGCGAAGGCGGAGGCCGACAGGCTCAAGAGGCCCGCCCGGGCGCCGCGGAGCGTCGTCCCGCCGTCGTGGGAGACCCCCTGCGCCATCGGTTCGACCCCTTCCCGTGGTTTACTCGTTCTACGAGCATATTCCTGGGGGTGAGACGATGCCAGCCGTGACCGGTCGTTCCCGGCCGAGGTCGGCCCGGTTGCGCTGGACGACGGCCTCGGAGCTTCTCCGGCTCGTCCACTCCGAGCCGCGGATCACCCGCACCGAGGCCCGCGCACGCCTCGGGCTGTCCAGCGGTGCGGCCGCGGAGCTCATCGAGCGGCTGCGGGGGGCCGGGTTGCTCGCCGAGCACCGGGCGCCCCCCGCGGGCCCCGGACGGCCGACGACGACGCTGGGCGCCCACCCGCGGGGTCCGCTCGTCGCGGTGGTCGACCTGCGTTCCGGCGGGTGGCGGATCGTCCTGAGCGACCTGACCGGCGGGATCACCGAGGTCGCCTCGGGAGTGTGGGGCGACGAGGACCTCGCCGGGCGACTGCCCGCGATCGCCGGCGAGATGGCGCGCGCGGTGTCCGCCCATGCCGGGCGCATCCGCGCGGTCGTCGCGGCCGTGGCAGGCACGGTCAGCGGCTCCAGGCTCCTGCAGTTCTCGACGCGCGGCTGGGGCGAGGCCGACCTCGGCGTCCTGACCGGCCGGATCGAGCCACCGGGCCGGGTGCGCCTGCTGGCCGGCAACGACGCGACCCTCGGCGGCCTCGCCGAGGCCCGCACCGGAGCGGCGCGCGACGCGCGGGTGGCCCTGCACGTCCTGGTCGCGGTGGGGGTCGGCGGGGTGCTGCTGGTCGACGGACGTCCGGTCACCGGAGTCCAGGGGGCCGACGGCGAGTACGGCCACCTGCCGTTCGGGGATCCGGAGCTTCGCTGCCCCTGCGGGGCGAGGGGGTGCTGGGATCTCACCGTCGACGGCCGAGCCCTCGCACGCCACCTCGGGGCGCCGGTTCCCGACGATCCCGTGGCGTACGCCCAGGGCCTGCTGGACGACGTCCGGTCCGGCCGGGCCGGGGACTCCGCGCAGCGGCGCGCCGTCGACCTGACCGCGCATGCCCTGGGGGCGGGGATCGCGGGACTCGTGAACCTGCACGGGCCCGAGGTGGTGACGCTCGCCGGCGTGGCGACCGACCTCCGCGCGGCGGCGCCCGTGGCGTTCGCCCGCGGCTTCGACGAGGGGCTGATGCGCTTCCGGCGCGACAGCCCGCCCCTGGTGCGGGACGGCCTGTACAGCCGCAACGGCCCGGTCCGTGGAGCGATCGGTCTCGGCGTCGAGGAGATCACGAGCCCCGCGGCCCTCGCCGAGTGGGGTTCCGTCACCTCATAGGGCCGGCTTCGCCACCCTTCTCGCGGCCGCGCGGGCGGCGCGACGTCCGGCCCGCGTGGCGCCGAGGGTCGACGCCGACGCGCCGTAACCGGCGAGCAGCAGCCGCGGCTCTCTCGCGACGAGGGTGCCGTCGGTGCGGATGCCGCCGCCGGGTTCGTGGAGGTGCAGGGGTGCGAGGTGGTCGACGGAGGGACGGAACCCCGTGGCCCACAGGATCACGTCGGCGTGGACCGTCTCGGCCGTCGACCCCGGGGACGCGCCGGTCCCGGGCGGGAACACGACGCCGTCGGGTGTGATCCGGGTGAACATTCCCCGCGAGACCAGGAGCCCGGAGGCGATCCCCCGCCGGTACTCCTGGGTGAGCGGCAGCCCGGTCGCCGCGACCACGCTGAGCGTGGGCAGGCCCGCGAGGGTGCGCTCGCGGACCCGGCGCTCGACGTCCGCCCCCCATTCGGTGTCGAACGGCGCGTCGGTCCACTGCGGCGGGCGGCGGGTCGCCCAGGTCGTCCTCGCGGCGACGCCGTCGAGCTGCAGGAGGAACTGCACGGCCGACGTCCCGCCCCCGACGACGACCACGTCCAGGCCGCGCAGCTCGTCGGCGGAGCGGAAGTCATGGGTGTGGAGCTGGCGGCCCGCGAACGTCTCGCGGCCGGGTATGTGCGGCCAGTACGGCCGGTCCCACGTGCCGGTGGCGTTGATCACCACCCGCGCACGGTAGGTCGCCGTGTCGGTCCGCACGGTCAGGGGGCCGTCGGGGCCGTGGTCGGACGTCACGGCGTCGACCCGGACCGGACGGCGCACCGGCAGGGCGAAGCGCTGCTCGTACTCGCCTTAGTACCGCGCGACCACCTGCGACGCGGGCTCGTGCGGGTCGGGGGTGCCCAGTTTCAAGCCGGGCAGGTCGTGGATGGCGTGCGCGCCGCCGAAGGTGAGGGACGGCCACCGGTGCCGCCACGCGCCGCCCGGCCCCGGGTTCGCGTCGAGGACGACGTGCTCCACGCCCTCGCGCCGCAGGTAGTAGGACGACGACAGCCCGGCCTGACCCGCTCCGATGACGACGACGTCGATCACCCGAACCTCCTAGTTGACATGTCAACCATATCTCGGGCGGACTGGTTCCGCCCGAGCTACTGCGGGTGACGTACTCCGGAACACCGCAGGCGGAGGACTCGCGGACGCGCTCGTCGAGAGAACCTGGAGACGTCACCTCATCGGACGACACCGAGAAGCTGCGATGAGGATCCATCGGTCCGCGACGGACCGGAGAAGGAGCCACGGCAATGACCGACAAGACCCACGACGAAGAGTTCACGGTCTCCGGGAACGACCTCCTGGGCAGGGTGCGAGGACTCATCCGCGAAGGCAACGTCCGACGCGTCTTCCTGAAGGACGAGGCCGGGACCACGCTTCTGGAGATCCCGCTGACCGCCGGCCTCGCCGTCACCGTGCTCACCGCGGCATTCGCCCCGGCACTCGTCGCCGTCGGGGTGGTCGCCGCCCTCCTCGCCCAGGTCACCGTCGGCGTCGAGCGGAGCGAATCGAGCGCGGAGCATCCCGCCTGACCGGCGAAACGGCCGGTTTCGCCGACGGGCCGCGCAGCCCCTCGGCTCGGGCTGGGTGCGGGCGGGCTGACCGCCAGGTTGCGAGGCGTTGCCGACCGGGTCGTCAGGCCGCCGCGCGCCGACCGCCAGGTTGTACCGGCTATGCCGCCTCGCTTCACCGTCGTATGCCATACAACGTGGCGGCCACCTCTTGTGGGTCCGGCCATCGGAGCAGGTATGCCGCACAACCTGGCAGCCAGCGCCACGCCACAGGCCGGGGATTCCCTCGGCCCTTCGGTCCACGAGCTCGCCCCGGGTCAGGACGCCTCCGCGCGCCGCCGCTGCGCTGCGCGCAGCACCAGTTTGCGCAATTCGTCGGCCCACAGCACGGTCGATGCCAGCGCGACGACGACCGCCCAATGCCTGAGATCGAGTGAGGCGGTGCCGAAGGCCGTCTGGAGCACCGGCACCTCGACGACGGCGATCTGCAGCGCCAGCGCGACCGCCAGCGCGCCCCACAACCAGCCGTTCCCGAAGAGACGGCGGGCGGCGCTGGCCGTCTCGGATCGCGAGTTGAGCGCATTGAAGAGCTGGGCGAGCACGAGGGTCGTGAACCCGGCGGTGCGGGCGACCGCGAGCGTGTCGGTGCCCTCGATCAGACCGCCCGGCAGGAACACGTCGATGGCCAGGAGCGAGGCGACGGCCATCACGAGCCCCACGTACAGGATGCCTCCCCACATTCGGCCGTCGATCAGCCGGTCGGACGGGGAACGCGGCGGACGGGCCATCACGTCGTCGATCTCAGGATCCACACCCATCGCCAGGGCGGGCAGGGAGTCGGTGACGAGATTGATCCACAGGATCTGGACCGCGAGCAACGGGACCACGACCCCGCCCCCGCCGTCCGCCAAGCCGATGGCCCCGGCCAGGACGACCCCGAGAAAGACGGTGAGGACCTCGCCCATGTTCGACGACAGCAGGTAGCGCAGGAACTTCTTGATGTTGTCGAAGATCACCCGCCCCAGACGGATCGCGACGATGATCGTGGCGAAGTTGTCGTCGGCGAGCACCATCCGGCCCGCCTGCTTGGTCACCTCGGTCCCGGTGATCCCCATGGCGACGCCGATGTCGGCCGACTTCAGCGCGGGCGCGTCGTTGACCCCGTCGCCGGTCATGGCGACCACGAGGCCGCGGGACTGCAGCGCGTCCACGATCCGGTTCTTGTGCGCGGACGTCACCCGTGCGTACACGCTGACGTGCCGGGCCTCCTCGGCGAGCGTCTCGTCGTCGAGTCGATCCAGCTCGGCACCGGTCAGCGCGGGGCCGTCGGGGGCGGCGATGCCGAGGTCGGTCGCGATCCGAACCGCCGTGGCCGGATGGTCGCCGGTGATCATGACCGTGCAGATTCCCGCGCGTCGGGCCTCGGCGACGGCGCCGGCCACCTCGGGGCGCGGCGGGTCGATCATGCCGACGACGCCGACGAGGACGAGGTCTCTTTCCAGATCCATGCCGTCGTCGTCCTCGGTCAGTCGTTCGTCGTCGGCCAGCGGTCGATACGCGACCGCCAGCGTGCGCAACGCCTCCCCGGCCATCCCGGCCGCGCCGTCGAGGAGGCGGGTGCGGTCGTCGTCCGCGAGCGCGACGACCTCGCCGCCACGCACCAGCCGCGTGCAGCGTCCCGCGAGGACGTCCGGTGCGCCTTTGCTCACCAGCAGCCGCTGGTCGCCCGCGACGAGCACCGACATCATCTTGCGGTCCGAACTGAACGGCACCTCGCCCTCGCGGCTGTGGCTCTCGATCGTCGCCGCTGCCTCGTCGAGTTTGCCGGCCGCGACGAGGAACGCCGCCTCGGTCGGATCACCCTCGATCTGCCACCGACCGTCCTGTTCGTGCAATTCGGCGTTGCTCGCCAGCGCGCCGTGGACCAGGGTCATCAGCGCCTCACCGCGCAGCGCACCGTCCGGCACCGGGCGACCGTCGCGAACCAGGTCGCCCACCGGGGCGTAGCCGACGCCGGTCAGCTCGGTCACTCCCCCGGCCGTCAGCACCCGCTCGATCGTCATCTCGTTGCGGGTGAGCGTGCCGGTCTTGTCGGTGCACACCACCGACGCCGAACCGAGCGTCTCGACCGAGCTCAGTTGCCGGACGACCGCCTTCCTGCGGGCCATCTGCTGCGCGCCGATCGCCAGCACGACCGACAGGATCGCCGGCAGCCCCTCGGGCACGGCCGCGACGGCCAGCGACACGCCCAGCAGCAGGACCGTGACCAGTTCGCCGGCCGTCGAGATCTCGTTGACCAGGGCCGTGACGATCATGACGACGATCGCGATGGCGACGACGCTGATCCCGAGCAGCCGGGAGACGCCGGCGATCTCCCGGTCGAGCGGGGTGGGCTCCTCTCGTGTCTGCGCGAGCTGCTCGGCGATGCCTCCCACCTCGGTCGCCATCCCTGTGGCGGTCACCACCGCGCGGCCGACTCCCAGCGGAACGACCGTGCCCTTGTAGACCATGTTCGCCCGGTCCCCCAGCGGAACCGGTCCGCCCAGCGTGTCGACCTGCTTGGCCACCGGCACGCTCTCGCCGGTCAGCGAGGACTCCTGCACCCGCAGCCGGCCGGCCGACAGCAGGCGACCGTCCGCCCCCACCGCATCGCCCTCGGCCAGTACCAGGACGTCTCCTCGCACCAGCTCCGACGACGGGACGGTGTGCAGGCGACCGTCGCGCAGCACGGTCGACGTCGAAGCCGTCATCGAACTCAGCGCGGCGACGGCGCTGTCCGCGCGACGCTCCTGGACCAGGCCGACGATCGCATTGAGCATCAGGACCGCCACGATGACGATCGGGTCGACCGGGACGCCCTGCGCGCCCTCGACCATCCACGCCGCGACCGCGACGGCCACCGCGACCAGCAGCAGGTAGACGAGCGGATTCTGGAACTGCCGGAGCAGCTTGCGCCACCACGGCACGCTCCGTGCGGCGCGCAACTCGTTGGGCCCGTCGGCAGCGAGCCGGCGCGCGGCCTCGGCGGAGCTCAGCCCGCCGGCGGGGTCGACGCCGAGGGCTCGCGCGACCTCGTCGGCGTCGGTGATGGTGGGGTCGAAGGGCAGAGACTGTGCGGTCGAATCGGTGTTGACGGCAGACGTCACTCTTCCATGGTGCCTCGGAGGCGAAAGCGCTCAGGCCCGCCTCGGGCGCGTGCGGGGCACGGGCCGCCGCCCGCTGCCGATCACGGGGGCTCGGCGACGACGGGACTGTCGCGCACGGGCCATCTGCAGCCCGATCTGTTCGGCGATGCCGGCGGGCGGCGGGATGCAGCACACGACGACGCGGGGCGGGCGGCGACGCTCTGCACGCCGGACGAAGGCGCAGCCCGCGATCTCCCCTCCTGCCCTGGTCTCTCTCAGGAGTACGCGTCCGTCACTGTCCCGGCCGGCGGCTGGGAGGCGCGAAGGTGCTCGGCGCCGGCGATCAGCAGGTCCAGTTTGCGCCGCCACCACTCCTGCGGGTCCTCGTGGAGCATCTCGATGATGAATCGTCCGGTCTGCTCGGCCAGGGCGTCGTCCGCGGAGGGATGCTCGGCGCCGGTCGCCCGCGCGCTCGCCAAGTAGCGTTCGGCCAACTCCTCGCGACTGGGCCCGGTGGACCGTTCCGCGAGCTCGATCTGGTTGACGGTGTCCCCGGTCATGTCCGAGATGCTGTCCAGGACGAGGACCGCCTCGGGTACCTGCCAGCCGTACCCGACCAGCCGCGCGACGCCGCGGGTCATCACCGCGCGCGCCGACTCGGTGACCTGTTCGAGTTCGTACAGGGTGGCGGCCAGTCCCCGGTTCTCCCGGAGCACCCGCCAGATCGTGGCGGCCACCGCCCGCAGGTAGGCCTGCCAGTCGGTGGCCGGCGGATCCCAGTCGCAGGCCGCGAAGACCCGCTCGACCGCTCCGAGGACCATCTGCTCGCGCGAGCCGATGTGCCGGTACAGCGAGGACTGTTCCACTCCCAGGTGCCTGGCGACGCTCGTGGTGGTCGCCGCGTCGAACCCGACCGCGATGACGGCCTGCTCGACGCGTTCCCGGCTGATCCTGGCCGGACGTCCGGGTCCGCTGCGGGTGCCCTCCATCGCCCCTCCTTTTGCAATAGCCTATTGCGCTCGTGGATTCGCTTGCCATACCGTATCGCTTATTGCCCCGACCGCGACCTGAGGAGCCTCGATGAGCACCGCCGAGACCACGACCCCGGCATCGGACGCCAAGCCTCGCTACACCACCGCCGAGCGGCTGATCCTCACGGTGGTCGTGCTGGCCTCGACGCTGATGTCCATCGACATGCTCATCGTCACCGTGGCGCTGCCGCAGATCGGCACGGACCTGCCCGGCGCGACCCTCAGCTCGCTGCAATGGGTCGTGGTCGGGTACGCCGTCGCGTTCGGTGCGCTGATCCAGCCGGCCGGATCGCTGAACGACCGGATCGGCACCAAACGCATGTTCATCGGGGGCATGGCCCTGTTCACCGCGGCGTCCCTGGCCTGCGGGCTGGCCCCCAGCGGCGGCATGCTGGTCGCGTTCCGGCTCGTCAAGGGCGCGGCGGCGGCCACCATGTTCGCCTCCGTCATGCCCATCCTCGCGCGCACCTTCGACGAGCGGCGACGCGCGATGGCCATCGCCATCTGGTCGGCTGCGGTCGGGCTGACGTCCATCGCCTCCCCCAGCCTCGGCGGGCTGCTGGTGGACGCCGCCGGGTGGCGATCGATGTTCCTGATCAACGTCCCGCTCGGCATCGTGTCGGTCGTCATCAGCCTGCGCGTCCTGCCCTCCGACCGGGAGCGCACGCCGGTCCCGGGGCGCTTCGACTGGGTCGGAGCCGTGCTGCTGGCCGGCTCCCTGGGCGCGCTCAACTACGGTCTGACACTGGCCCAGGACGACGGCTGGACGGGGCCGCGCGTGCTGGCCTGGCTGGCCGGCGCGGTCGTGGCCGGGACGCTGCTGGTCGCCCGGGCGCTGCGGATCGCCCACCCGGTGCTGGACGTCCGGCTGCTCAGCCAACGCACCTTCCTGGGGGTGTCCCTGCTGGCGGTCCTCAACCGGGTCGGCACGTCGGGGGCGACCGTCTACATCATGCTGTACCTGCAGTCCGGTCACGGGCTCACGCCCACCCAGACCGGACTGCTGATCCTGCCGCTGGGAGTGTGCGCGCTGATCGGTTCGATCGTCGCCGGCGCACTGCAGTCCCGTCTCGCCCCCCGCACCGTCCTCGCCGTCGGCTTCGCCCTGCTGGGCGCAAGCGCCGCGGTGATCGCCTGGCAGGCGTCCACACTCGTCGATCCCTGGTGGTTCATTCCCTCGACGATGGTCTGGGGCTTCGGCAACTCGCTGGCCAACACCCCGTTGATGAGTGTCGCGACGAGCGCGGTCGCCGTGGACCGGGTAGGCATGGCGACGGGGCTGATCAACAGCTTCTACCCGATCGGGGCCTCGCTGGGAACCGTCCTGCTGGGGGCGATCTACACCGCCGGTGTCGGCGGTGCGGCCACCGCCGGTCCCGAGGCCCTGCTCGCGGCGATGGGGGGTGCGCTCGGGTTGATCTACCTGGTGGTCGCGGGCGCCTGTGCGGTGTCCGTGGTGATCGCCCTCGGGCTCGTCGGACGGGATCGGCCCGCCGGACACGCGGCGACGGGATAGGGGCTGATCGAGACCGGGACGCGCCGGCCGCCGCGATCGTGGGCGGGCTGGTCGTAGCTACCCTCCGGGCCAGGACGCTACGCCAAAGCCGCGACGCTACCGGTCCCCCCGTAGCTTCCCGGCCGGAACGTAGCTACGCGAGAATCTCCCCGCCCTACCGACAGGCAGGGCCCGGACCCAGGCACAGGCCCGGCCACTCAGCCAAGCCCCGTCCCCGTGGGCGCGACCTGTCGCGGGCGGCAGGCGGTTGGCTAGGGTGACTGTCGTGATGCTCCCGGACGGGCTCCTGCCCCGCCTCGATGACGTCTCGGCGGTGCTGTGGGATTTCGACGGCGTCGTCGCAGACACCGAGCCCCGCCAGATGGCCGCCTTCGCCGACATCCTCCGCCGGCACGGTGTGGACGTGTCCCCGGAGTCGCTCGCGGAGTTCATCGGCGAACCGGAGGCCCGGATCTGGGCGACGCTTCGCGAACGGTGCGGAATCAGCACGGACATCGCCGAACTCAAGACCGAGCGGTCGGCCGACTATCTGGCGCGATGCCGAGACCTGCGTCCGAACTGGTTCGTGACCCCTTTGCTGGACCACCTGGCAGCGCGCGGCATCCCGAGTTGGATCGTGAGCTCGGGCAGCTACAAGCACATCGGTGCGCTCCTCGACCTTCTGGACCTGCGGAAGCGGTTCGACGCCGTGCTCTGCGAGGGCTCGCCGGACGACCCGGAGGTCGACGGCAAACGCGGGCGGCTGGACTTCACTCAACGCTCCTGGGGTCGCGACGCGTGCCTGGTCGAGGACCGGCCGGAGTACCTGCGATACGCCGACACCGCAGGCTGGCTGCCGGTGGCCGTGAGCCACGGGTTGAACGACATCGACTCGGGCGACTGGCCTTTCACGCTCGTCGCGTGAGAGCCGGAAGACGCTCCACGAGGCAGTTCATCGCCGGCTCGCAGTACCGCAGGAAGTACTCCGCGTGCCGTCTGTCGATCGGCGAGGCGACCTCCGCGTCCCGGGTTCGCCCGAAGATCTCCGCGTCCACGAGGTAGAAGACCGAGCCGGCCGTCCGGATCGCGTCCACGACCTCGCCGAACCGCTGGGCTCCGTACACGGAGGTGTAGCCGTCGAGAAAGCGCTGGACGAGGTCCCGCCAGGCCGGCCCCGGCCACGCCGCGAAGTGGAACGCCGCAAGCCCGAGATCGAACAGCCTCGGCCCGGGGGCCGCCTTCTCCCAGTCGAGCACGTGGAGCCCGGATTCGGAGACCACCCAGTTCGACGCTCGGTAGTCGGTGTGAACCATGACGCCCTCGCGCGGGAGCGCGACGCAGTTCCGCAGCGCTGTCTCGACGAGCGGGCGGTCGGGAAGCCGCAGACCGGTCGGGTCCGCGAGCGGCTCCTCGTAGAACCACGCCCGCCCGGTCGGCACCCGGGCTCCGTGGACGAACGCGAGCTGCCGGCCCGCGAGGTACGCGAGCGCGGGCGTCATCTCCGCCACGTCGGCCTGCGCCCCGGTGATCCACGGCCGGATCGACACGGGTGCGCGCCCCACGTGACCGATCCAGACGGGCAGCGGGATGGCGTTCACCCCGTGGCGCGCGGCGCTCTCCGCGTACGCGAAGTCGCATTCGAGATCGGCGAGCGAGCGGAAGAGCTCGATCCGCGCGACGAACTCATGCCCGCCCGACCTGCAGTACAGGTTCGCGGAGGAGACCCCCGACGCGAGCGGCTCGACCTGCGCCGCCGCGCCGGTGAGTGCGCTCAGCTCCGTGGCCACCTGGTCCATGAGTCCACGGTCGACGACGGCACCGTTGGACACGCGTCGCCGGGCGTCCGACGACCCCTCGGAGCCGTCGGTCACACGACACGCGCCAGGAGGACGACGAGCCACGTCACAGCGAACAGCCCGGGAATGACGTAGGCCATGACGGCCGTGTTGGAGAAGCGCCAGATGCGATGGGTCCGCGATGCGCGCGTGGAGTTGTACTCGGGGAACTCCTCCGCGCATTCCGCCTTCAACTGGTTGAGCAGATATCGCTGCTTCGCCTGGACATAGCACCACAGGACGGTCAGAAGCAGTCCCAGGATCGACACCGCCAGCCGGGCGACATCGGGGGTGCCCATTCCGTCGACCGCGGCCAGGAGCAGGAAGGACTGCGCCAGCAGGAAATAGTTCGAGATGCTGTTGAAGTCCTCGTTCGTCGTCTGCCGGTGCTCCCACAGGCGCTGTCTCGCCGCGTCGTCCACGACCGACTTCTTACCATGGCCCGCACGCAGGCGGGCAAACGTCCTGCGGACGCAGCGCATGCCTGGGCCCCATCGTGCCGCCGAGGTGGTACCCGGACGGGCCGCTGCCGCTGGCGCTGGTGACCGTCGGTGCCGGACTCGTCGACGCTTTCAGCTACCTCGAACTCGGTCGCGTCTCCGTCGTCAACATGCCCGGCGACGTCGTCTTCCTGTCGTTCGCGCTCGGGGGCACCTCGGGTTTCGTCTGGTGGGCATCGGTTCTGGGTGTCCTGACGTTCATGATCAGTGCGTTCGTCGGCGGACGAATCAGGACGGCCCATGGCGCCCACCGCAGGCGGCACGTGCATAGAGCGGCGCCTGGCTCCTTCGACGTTTCGCCCTTCCGGCCCCGTAGAGCCGCGCGGCCGAATCCGCGCCGAGGCCGCCGATAGAGTACGGACATGAGTGAGCAGCCCGACGCAGGACCCGATACCGTCAGGGACTTGCTCGACCTTGGATCGACTGAGGTCGACGACGTCGACGAGTCCGACGAGGTCGCATCTAAGGCGGTACCGATCTCCTACTTCGGGACCGAGTTCGACATCCACGGTCTCGTTCGGCGCTACAACGAGCGCTCGATCGTCGTCCCAACCTTCGACCCGACAGTAGAACTGCCCGACCCGAACGCTACGGGCTTCCAGCGCGGCCGGGTCTGGCGACGGCCCCAGCAGGACCGCTTCATCGAGTCGCTCCTCCTCGGCTATCCAGTACCTGGAATCTTCCTTGTCGAACAGCCCGGCAAGAAGTACCTAGTTCTAGACGGACAGCAGCGTCTGACGACACTCGCAGCGTTCTACACCAGTCAGTTCCGGCTTGATGCGGTCGACGACGCGTTCAAGTCAAAGACGTACGGAACGCTCAGCGACGAGGCCCGCCGCGGTCTTGACGACACCTTCATCCAGGCGATCATCATCCGCTCTCCGCAGTCAGTTGAGGAGTACGAGAGCGTTTACCAGATTTTCGAGCGCCTGAACTCCGGTGGAACCAACCTTCAACCACACGAGATTCGCGTCGCCCTATACGGCGGCAAGGCGGTCGAGGCGATCCGCGCGCTCAACAACGACACGAACTGGCGCAAGATCTTCGGGAAGCGCAGCGATCGACTCAAAGATCAAGAGTTGATCCTGCGCGTCCTGGCACTGTACGCCGACAGCGGGAATTACGAAGCCCCCTTGAAGACGTTCCTCAACAACTTCCTCGCCAGTCACCGGAACGGTGTGGACGTTGATCTTGACGGCCTTGGCAGCCTGTTCACGCGAGCGACGGCGATTCTCTCTTCCCGAGACCGGATTTTCCGACTCCGCACCCAGGTGAACGCGGCCATCCTCGACTCGGTCTTCGTAGGTCTGATGCACCGGCTGGCGAGTGATTCCTCCGCGGACGTCGCCACTGAACAATGGTTGTCGGCGTACGACGCTCTCGTGGCAGCTCCCGAGTTCCTTGACGCCGTCACGAAGGCGACTGCCAACGAGGAGTCGGTGGCCACCCGCCTGCGTCTCGCGCGAGCCGCGTTCGCCGACGTATGACCGCCTACGTCGATCGGCGCTCCGCTATCAAGGCAGAGCTCCGCGAGATCGACGAACTCGTCCTTCTCGCGGACGCCGCTGAAGAACTCGCAGTGCGAGGCCACCTCGCACGTCTCGCGGTCATTCGTATGAGCGGGTTCATCGAGTCTGCTGTCCAGCACATGGCGAACGCGTACCTCGAAGAGCACTCGTCGCACCGAGTGCTCGCTTTCGCTCAGACGCAGGTTGGCAAGCAGACGAACCTCAATCCGACGAATCTCGAACGGCTCGTGGGGAACTTCGATGCCCAGTGGCGCGCCGAGCTGACGGATTTCCTCGCGCAGGACGAGCGTCGCCAAAGCCTTGGGAACCTGATCGGGGCCCGACACAAGCTGGCGCATGGCGGGAGTCAGGCGATCTCGACCGCAAACATGCACACGTATCACAGGCTGACCGAGGAGGTTGTGAAGTTCCTCCTCGGCCGCTTCCTTCCGTTGCCTCGGAACTGACCGCCCTAGTCGTCACGAGTTCCGACCGGCGGCGCACCCGTCGACACGGCCGAGGCGTGGGCGCCCGTCGGCGTCGCGGAAACGCTTGGCGTCGCGGTCGTGGGCGTCCTCCGCCGGACAATCGACTGGCTCGCCACGGACGGGAGGATGGACGAGCGCGACGCATACTCCTTCAACACCGAACTTTGTTTGACCCAACCAGCGCGGTCACGCGCCCGAGTGAGATCTGAGTACTCTCAATCGACTGAACAGCTCGATCGAGATCGACTCGATCGCTGCGCGTCCTCCCCGCCGTCGACCACCGGGATCTTCACGTAGTGGACGCTGAACGCCGAGCCGATGAGGCGGAACTCCTGGTGGTTGCGGCCGAAGTCGAAGGGGTTGTCGCTCGGCTTCTGCCAGATGTCGAGGCCCTTGCCGAGGTCGATGCGCCAACCGTGGTTGGTCTCGATGCGGCGGTCGTGGATCGTGTCGTCGAGCCGGACCCTGAGGCGAACACCAACCGCGTCGGACGCGTCCTTGATCGACTTGAGCATGAGCAACTGGTTGCGCTTGAACTCGGCCTTGGGCTCCTCCGTCGTGATGAGGTCGACGTCGATCTCGTCGGCGTCGTCCTTGGCCGCGGCGAGCAGGCTGAGCAGATCGGCGAGGTTGCGCCCCTGGTGCGGCATGCGGATGTACGGGTCCGTGATCGTGATCTTGGTCGCGCCGTGAAGGTAGGGCAGCAGGAGGGTCCCGTAGGAGACGCCCTTCTGGCCGGCCGTGAAGTCCCGGTGCCCCTCGGTCAGCGGGGAGACGGCCTCAGCAGCAACCTCCGGCGTCGATGAGGCGGCGGCGGTCGCCGGGCCGCTGGTTGGCACCGGTTCAGCCGCCTCGGCCACGCCCCCGCCAGGCCCTCCGTCACCGTAAGGTGTCGCGTCGTAGCTGCGCCGGTACAGCTGCGGGTACTGGCTCTCTTCAAGGGTCGTGACCTCGTGCCACGTGCCCGTCTTGTCGGCGTACCGGAAGTTGACGGGGGTGTCGCGCATCGTGGCGTCGATCCGAAGGATCGAATCCTTGACGCGCTTGCGACCCTCGATCGCGAACTCAAGGAGCGCGCAGACCTCGTCCTCGGTGGCCTCGCCCGTTGGGTGTACGAGCTTCATCAGCCCAGAGAAGGTCTTGCGGACCCCGTCCTGGTCGCGCGTCGAGATCGAGGTGTCGAGCGTGAAGTAGTCCTTGTACTTGTCCGAGAAGTCCTCGGTGCGCTTCGCCCGCAGGATCTCGGCGAGATAGTCGACGACGAAGCCGTAGCCCGCGGAGAACATCTCCGCGCGAATCGGGGCGACCTCCCACCCCGGCACATAGTGGTGGATGCGGTCGAGCCATGCCGGGTCGCGGTACGCGTCGGGCAACTCGTCGAACAGGTCGGTGTTCTTGAGCATGTACGGCACCGTGTGCGTGGTGTTGCCGATGAATGCCATCGACGCCTCAGCGCCGTAAATGCTCGTACCTCGCGAGAACGACTTGTTCGCGAGGTAGTTCTTCATCACGTTGACGAGGTTCTGGTCGGTCCGCCGGTTCGCGGCGAACTCATCGAACGCGACGCAGTCCCAATACCCCACCAGGCCGATGCGTCCGCTCGCGTTGTTGACGAAGAGCTTGGCGACCGTGACTTCGCCGCCGGAGATGAGGATGCCGTTCGGGGAGAACTCGCTGAACGTGTGGGACTTACCGGTACCCTTGGGGCCGAGTTCAACGACGTTGTAGTTGCGCTCGACGAAGGGAATGAGGCGGGTCAGGGCAATAAGCTTGCCTCGCTCGTTGAACTGCTCGGGGTTGAGGCCGATCGACTGCATGAGCAGGTCGATCCACTCCTCTGTGGTGAACGCCTTGCGCGCCTCGTTGTAGTGGTCGATGTCGACGCCGGCGACCTGGATGGGCTTCAGGCTGCCGAGGATCCACGGCACGACACGCTGGTCGTCGGAGTGGAAGTACTCGATCTCGGAGATACACCAGACCCCGCCGACGAGGAGCTTGGGGTTCTGCTTGACCGTGACGTCGTCGATGATGACGCCCTTGACCTGGAGGTTCTCGAACTCGGCCTCGTGGACGTCGTTCTTCTCGTTGAGAGTGACGGTGACCCTGTCGATCACGCGGAGGAGGCCTTTGCGGCGGATCTCGGACTTCACGAGCATGTGCTCGTTGCGGTTCACGTAGTGGGTCGCAAGGATCTGGCGGACGCTGTCGATCCCAGCCTGGATCGTCGCTTCGTCGTCTGACGCCGCGTACTGGCCCAGCAGGTACTCCAGGACGTACGACGGCACGACGGCGTTCCCTCGGACCGCTTTGACGAGGTCCTTGCGAACGACGGCACCGGCGAACTGCTCGTTGATCTTGTCGTCGAGCGCGGACTTCGCCGGGGTGGTGTCGGCCGCGTTCACGGCGAGGACATCGAACTCGCCGAGAGCCTCTTCAAGGTTCGTCATGGCTCTCCTAGAAGTCGAAGTCCGTCGTGAACGACCGCCTGATCGTGTAGTTCCCCTTGGAGAATGTCTTCCACTGCGTCGTGTTTGGGATCGGCTCTTCGAGCCGCAACTCGACGGGCCTGTTGTTGTATTCGTCGGCGTCCTGGGTCAGGTACAGGACGGCCTTCTGGTACCGATCGCGCTGATCCTCGGATGCGCTGTCGAAGGTCAGGACGGGCTGGTCGGAGATCGGGGTCTCCCCAACGTACAGGCCGAGCCGGACCTGGCGCGGTTGGATCTTGTCCGTGACGGCCTCGCGCTGGAGCAGCTTGACCGCGATCTGGCCCGTGGTGATCTTGTCGGTCTCCGGCATGAGGTCGACGTTGACCGGGCGGATGTCGCTCTTGCGCTTCTTGTTGACCGTGATCACCGGGACGACGATCTCCTGGAGGGCCGCGCCGCCGTGGACGTAGCGAGTGCCAGCGCCGGGCTGCGGGATGCGGTGGATCGACTTGGGGATCTGGATGTCCAGGTCGCCCGCGAGCCCGGCCTGCGCCGAGGTGAACGTCATGAACGATGGAGACGGCTTCAGCGAGCGGCCCAGGACGTAGCGACGGTTGGTCTTCGTCACGGCATCGCCCTGGGGGGTCCGCGAGACATAGCACGACTGCTCCAGCGGAGTGTCCTGATAGAGGAACCCGTGGTCCGCGGTGATCAGGATGTTCGTCGCGTTCGCGTTGGTCCACTTCTTCACGAGAAGAAGCAACTCACGGAGGGACTCCTCGGTCGCCTCGAAGACGGTTCGCTCTGTCGAGGCCTTGTCGCCCGCCGCATCGATGCGGTCGTGGTAGACGTAGAAGATCTGGTGCTTCGTATACAGCTCACGAAGCTCGATTCCCGGCATGGCCAGTACCTCGGCGGCCGTGATGGCGTGCCCTCTGACCGCCTGGAGGATCTTGTCGCGGTTCGCGGTGCCGTTCGTCGGCTTCCCGTCCGCCAGCACCGGCAGACCTTCGGGGTCGAGCTCCAGGCTCGACTGCGGGAGCAGCGACGCCATGCCGAGTTGCGTGTAGCTCGGCAGCGAGCCGAGCACAGCCGAGAGCGAGGCGTCGAAGCGGTCCTCACCCCGGATCATGGATGCCAGTTCCTCGGCAACCTCGTAGCGCATGCCGTCGGAGATGATGACGACCGCCTTGGTGCGGCCGTCCTTGACGACGGGTGCGACATCGCGGTCGAAGAACCTCGCCTGCGGCGCGAGCACGGCAGACTTCCACTCGCCCATCGGCTCGATGGCCTGCTGCCACAGCCCGCCGAAGTCGTAGAGGTACTTGTTGGCGTACTGCTTGTCGACCTCGGTCTTGAGTGCTTCGAGCGGCTTCTGGAAGTCGGCCGTCTGGTGGGCGTAGGTGAACCACCGGTACTGCTGGTCGATGCGGTACCAGTCGGACTGGTATTTCTCCAGGCCCAGCGCGGCTGAGGCGATGGTGTGCGGCAGGCCGGCGATCGCTGCGAGCAGCTCGGATGCACTCTGGATGGCCTGGTAGAGCTTGGCGTACTTGGCCTTCCACAGGCTTTCCTGGCGCTGTCGGACGAGGTCTGCGACTTCACGCGGCGTCACCGACTGGGTGGCGACAGCGGCGGCGAGATCGACGATGACCTTGCGGTCAACGTCCTCGAAGATCGTGACCTTGGCCAACTCACGGAAGTCGCGGTGCTCGATCTTGGACTTCACGTCTAGCGCGTCGGCCGCGCGGGAGGCCAGCGCCGTCATCACGTCCTGGGTGCGGACGTCGTAGCGCAAAGCGTTGAAGTCGCTGCGGATGTTGCGGAACTCGTCGGGTGTGGTCGAGGCGAAGTCTTCGATGGCGCGACCGAACATCCACAGGACGAAGTCGTCGATCGTCGGGGTCTTGCTCGGGTACCTGTAGATGTTGGCAAGCCCGTCCCAGAAGAACTGGTCGAGGCCGTAGGTGACGAGTTCCTCGAATTTGGCGGTTCTCCCGGCGGCGTTCTCGACGAGAACCTCGCGCACGATGTCGGTGAGCTTGTGGCCCGATGCCTTGACGAGCACCTGGCACATCTTGGCGCGCAGGCGGGCGGTGTCGTCCCCGTCGTCCAGGAGCCTCAGCAGCGCCTGCTTGCGACTGTTCGCTGCGAAGAACTTCTGGTGCTGCTCGATCACCGACACCAGCGCCGGATCGTTGAGCCCAAGCTCCTGCTGAAGCATCGAGGTCTTGTCGGCGGTGAAGACGCCGTAGGCGAGCTCCAGGTCGAGCAGCCAGTTTGCGGTGCCGCGCGGCAGGTCACCGGAACGGTAGACGAGGTGCTTGCTGACATGGTCGGCGAGGAGGGTGTTCTTCACGCCGAACTCGTTGTCCTCGACACGGATGATGTTGACCGCGTCAAGGTCCAGCGCGTCGAGGTCGGCAGCGTACTCACCGGCAGGGTCATGCCAGAACACGACCCGCTGCGAGACGAGTCGGCTCTGCAGGGCGTCTTGGATGGAGGTCAGATCAGTCACTTGGTAGCCTCCAAGAACGCGCGTCCAGCGTCGGTGATTCGATACCGCTGAGCCTTGCTGCGCGGCTTGTCAGGCACCGTCATCGCGAGCAGGCCCGCTTCGATGAGCGGGGCGACGTGGCGTGTGTAGTTCTGCGACAGCGGCTTGAGGCCGACTGCTTCGAGGAGGATGTTGCGGTGGACGGGACCTTCGACTGCCGCGCTCAACATGCCCACATCATACCTACCGACATGCCTACCCTCATTGCTACGCGCGTAGGTATCTTGCTCGGCCGACCTGGGTGTCGCCGAGTGGTCGGCCACGTGGATCGTGACGCGGACCCGGTCGACGATCTCCTCGATGTCAGGGGCGGGGAGGCCGGCCTTCGCGATCTCGCTATAGACGCGGTTGACGCCGCTACCCCACTGTTCGATGAGCCCGGCGTCTCGGAAGATGCGGGCGAGGGACGGGTTACGCAGCCGCGACACCCCGCGCATCGTCTCCACCGTCATGCCGGACACGAGGCCGCCGGGACTCTCGACCACGATGCGGTTGTCGTAGAAGCCGACACGGATGGGCGTACCGCGCTCCGCATAGCTCGCATGAACGAGCGCATTGATGATCACCTCACGGATCGCCTCGACGGGGATCGAGTAGACATCTTTGCGACGCGCCTCACCGAACACGCCCGTCTTGTAGGCGTGCTTGGTCAAGAAGGCCATCACGTCATCAACCGCCTGCGGGAGGGGCTTGTGAATCTCGGCCTGGTCGAAGATGTCGATGCCCTCTGGGCCGCGAAGCCGCCCGCACTGAACCCACGCTGAGGGGAGGAACAGGGTCGGTTCAGCACAGGCGGCGAGGATCCCGGCATTGGTCGGCACGACCTGCGTCCCATGCTTCACCGCGAGACCGAGAGCGACGAGATCCTTGGCGGTCGTGGCACGCCCCCGGAGGTTGCCGAGCTGTGCGAGATCGAGGTCTGCGAGCGACGCGCGCGGCTCGGGCAAGTCCTCGAATGCCACGCCCCTCGCGGTGCGCTCCAACTCGGCCACCAGCGCCGGGTCGGCCTGACGGGTCGTCGACCCGAGGCGCACATAGACACCGCCGTCGATGCCCTGCGCCTTCATGTAGTGCGGGCGTCGCGTGCTCAGGGGCACCTCGACTACCAGCACGGTCTCGCCAGCGACGGTGGCGAGGTCGATCGCCGGAACGAGCTGCGGCTCGATGCTGTCCGCGATCAGGCTTGCGAGCCGCTCCTCCTCGGCGAGAGGGTCGGCCACCCCGACGACGGTGCCGTCGTCCGCGACGCCGACCACGAGCTGCCCGCCGGCGGAGTTCGCGAAGGCCACGATGGTGCGAAGTGGCTTGGTCGGTGAGGACAGATCGCGCTTGTACTCACGGGTCTTTCCTTCGAGCGCGGCAACCCGGCCATCCGCATGCAGCGCCCAGAGATCAGCCATCACGATCTCCCATCGGTCACTCGGACGCTTCCAGGCCCGCGATCTTGCGGAGTGCGGCACCGAACTTCGGGTAGTTCGTCCTGACCCCGTCGTCAAGATCGATGGTGACGTTCTCCGAGGCCTTCGGATACAGGGTCTCGTGCTCGTACTCGTTGAGCTCGACGAGGATGCGGCGGAGCCGGTCGGACTCGGGCGCGTTCCCGGCACGCTCGGCCTGCTGGAGGGCCGACTCCAGCTTGGTCACGTACTCGCGCAGGTAGGTCAACACCGTCGAGACGGTCGAGGGCGTGTAGCGGTGCATGTAGATGAGCGCGTTGAACGTCCCCTTGGGGCTGGAGAACAGCCAGTAGATCGGCCGCTTCTTGTAGCGCTGGACGTGATCGTCGTAGAACTTCGAGGACGAGCCGCGCGCCGTGGTCCTGATGAAGTAGTCGCGAAGGCTCTTCACCCCGAGCGTCTCGTTGACGAACCGCAGGTTCTCCTCGAAGTACTGCGCGCCGAAGACCGTCCGGAGGAACAAGCGGAACCGCTCGACGATGTCGTCCTCGAACCAGTCGCTGTCGACGATCGGGACGACGTTGTCCTTGTCCGGCATGAACGTGGGGTTCGGGACTCTGGCGAGGTAGTCGTCGAGCGTGGATCCCTGGTCGCCGAGGATGAGCCCTGTCTCGTCCACACTGTAGCGGCCGAACATGCAGCCGACGGCGTAGGAGATGAGGTCGACGATGGCGGACTGCGCGAACAGGGCGTCGCGCTCTTCGGGCGTCCTGTTCGGCCACCGGAACGCGGAGTTGTTCGTCAGTGACACTCGTTCGAGAGGCACGTACGACGGCACCTCGTCCTCGAGCCCGTACAGCTTCGCAACAGCCTCGTTGTTCGCGATCTCCAGTTGCTGCTGGGCAAGCGAGCGCGCCGCCCACTCGTCGCGGTGCTGTGCAACGGTCTCTTCAAGAGTCTTCAACTGGGTGCCTCACGAGGGATTGCCGGGTCTCGACCTCCCCTGTGGGCCACGGCCCGGGCACGGAGGGGTAGCCATTGGGGTAGCCGATGTGCTCGTGTCAAGGCTACCGGCCCAAGCCCAGCAAGTCCGCGGACGCCACGAGCGCAGCGCGGGTTCGCGTCCGGTCTGTGTGCAGGTAGGACTGGGTGCTCAGCACCGAGGAGTGCCCGAGGATCGCTTTGATGGTGGTCTCGTCGATACCGTTGGCGAGCAGCAGGGTGGCGGCGGTGTGCCGCGCCTCGTACAGCAAGGGGCGTCGCGTCCGGCCGTCGGGGAGCGTCACGGTGACCTGCGCCTGGTCGGCGATCTCGCACCACTGACGCCGGTCGAGCTCGGCCGATCGCGGAGCGCCGTCGTCCCGTGGCCAGACCAGCCCGTGAAGAGAGGGCGCCTGCCCACGCCACGACTTGAGGGCGTGGGCCAGCCAAGGGACGAGCGGGATGACTCGGCTGCCTGCGCGGGTCTTGGGACGCACGAGATGGTAGGCGCCTTGCAGGTGGCGAGACTCGAAGCCGCGCGGAACGCGGAAGCCGCTGTCAGGATTGCGGTGCTCGACGTACGGGAGCGCTTTGAGTTGCCAGGCGAGCGTCATCGTCTCGCTGTCAAGGTCAACCATCTCCCAGGTCAAGCCGAGCGCCTCGGCAGGGCGGAGACCTTCTACGAGCGCTGCTACCCAGCGCGACGCGTCGGGCCGGTCGGCCGCCACGGCGAGGATCTTCATCGCGTCGGCGATGGTGAGCGACTGCCTCGGCGAGGGCCCGAGGCCGGGGCTTGCCGTCTCCCGTGCGCGTTGGCAGACCTGGTACCCGTCAGCGACCGCGTCGGCGAGGAGCTTGCCCAGTACAGCGTGGGTGCGCTGCATCGTGGCGAGAGCCAGCCCTGCGTCCTCTTGCGAGGCGGCCACCTTGCGGATATCCGATGGCGTCAGGGAGTCGAGCCGCAGGTGCCCAATGGTCGGGACGATCCACCGGCGGACCGCTGAGCGGTCCGAGACGAACGTGCCGGGGCGCACGATGCGCTGGCGTTGGGCGAGCCACTGGTCGGCCCAGCGCTTCATCGTGACGGTGGCGAATGGTGCGGCGGGCCCCTCGGTCGCGATGCGTCGCTGAGCCTCGGCCAGCCGGGCACGTACCTCGGCTTCGGTCCGCGCCTTGAGCGTGAGCCGATGCCGGGTTCCGTGCGCCGTCCAGCCGGCCTCGATGACCGCGACCCACTGCCCCCGCGAGTTCTGGTAGACAGAACCTGATCCTTTGCTGCGCTGCTTCGACCTGGACATCCCCAATCGTCACAGTCTCGGCCGGACCAGGAGGGTAGCCATCGGGGTAGCCATCCGTCGCAGAGCTCCCGGCGGCACCGGTACCGGCGTTGGGCCGCGAGAGACCGTCTGCGGCCGAGAAGCCCACTGACCGCAACACAGTTCATGAAGGACGAGTACCCGGACGCCAAGCAGGATCTCTACGGCGCCTTTATCCTGCGCGGCATCGAACTCGCCGATGGCGCCGCGTTGCTCGCCATCGTGGTCGGGGACGCTTGGATGTCCCTCAAGTCATTCGAGGAGCTACGGCGGCGGCTGCTGGACGGTCACTCCTTCGAGTCTTTCCTGCACCTCCGGGATACCGCCTACCACGCGGATACCTTCGGCGCGAACACCGCCTTCGTGCTGTCGATGACCGGAAACCGCAGCCGGCACGCGCCGTTCGTCCGCCTCACACCCCTCGGGTCCGAGCCCAAGGACAAGGACCTGCGCGTCGCTCTTGCTGAACGAACCGGGCAAGCAGGGTTCTTCTACAAAAAAAACGGCCATCCCCGGCTCGCCGATCGTTTACTGGCTCAGTGAAAAGATGCGGACCGCGTTCAAGGTCGGGAAGCCGCTTGGCGAGCTCGCTGAGCTGTTGGTGGGTCTACGGACGGGCGACAACGGCCGCTTCATGCGGCAGTGGTGGGAGGTGTCGCAGGATCGCACGATGTTCGACTGCGAGTCGCTGGAGAGTGCCGGTTCAAGTGGGCGGCGTTGGTTCCCCTACAACAAGGGCGGCGCGTTCCGGAGGTGGTACGGCAACCAGGAACACGTCATCAACTGGGAGCACGATGGCCGGGAGATCGAGGAGGGGCTCGCCGAGCGATACCCGTACATGGTGCCGAAGGGCAAGAAGCTGGTCCGGGGGCAAGGCCGTGACCGGTACTTTTCACCGTCCGTGTCATGGTCCGACATCTCATCCGGGGAGGCCGCGTTCCGCCGCTACCCCCAGGGCTTCATCCATGACTCGACAGGTCACTCGGGTTTTGGTGATCCGACGATGCTGGACCAGATCACCCTGCTGCTGAACTCCAGTTTCGTGATGGGCGTCATGAAGGTGGTGGCACCCACGCTTCACTTCCACATCGGGTATGTGGGGCTCGTCCCGGTCGCCGAGGAGATCAGAGAACTTCCGACGGACAGTATCAACCGCCTCGTTGAGACTTCGCGAGAGGACTGGAACGTTGCGGAGACGTCGTGGGGGTTCACGAAGAACTCGCTGGTCGAGTTGTCGACGTTGACTTGATCCAAGCGTCATGTACCTGAGACCAGAGGGTTCTTCGTGAACCCCCACGACGTCTCGGCGATATCCCAGTCTGCTTGTGCCGACTCAGCGAGGTCAGCAAGAAGGTCCGCTGGGAAATCCTCAACCCCAGGCGCGACCGGTACCAACCCGACATACCCGATATCGAAGTGCATGGTCGGGGCGAGCACCCGTAGCATCCGCGTGACAAGCGTCGAGTTCAGAAGAAGTGCTAGCCGGTCAAGAAGCGCCTCCTCGCCAAACCCGGAATGCCCTGTGTTCGCGTAGATGTATCCCGACGGGTAGCGGCGGAACGCGGCCTCCCCGGATGAGATGTCGGACCATGACACGGACGGTGAAAAGTAGGTGTCCGTGTTCTGCGCCCTTGATCGGGGGCGCCCGCCGCGCCCCGCTCCGAACACCCGGATCTCTGCGCCGTCGTTCTCCCAGTTGACGACGTGTGCCTGGTTCCCGTACCACTTCCGGAAGTCACCTCCCTTGTTGTACGGAAACCAACGCACACCGCTGGCTGCGGCCTCTTCACGCGACGTGCAAGCGAACGCCGCACGGCTCCCCGAGACCTCCCACCACTGGCGCAGGAACTGGCCGTTGTCGGCAGTCGCCAGCCCCTGGCGAAGGTTCGCGACCTCGCTCAAAGGCTTCCCCGTCGAGAAGGCCGCGCGCATCTTTTCACTGAGCCAGTAAACGATCGGCGAGCCGGGGATGGCCGAAAAGTCAGCCTGCGACACCTCGTATCGGTTGTACGTGCTGTCACGGAACAGCGCCTCGATCGCGGCCACGGACCTGACATCGACGTGCTGTTCGAAGAGCCGTCGGTAGACGCCCCGCGCCGTCGCAGGGCGCACGTTGTCAACGACGAACGCGACAGTGCCGAAGTCCGATCCAAAGATCCCGCGTCCTAGGTGTGCCATTGACGCGATCCGCTGGTCCTGGAGCAGGTCGTGCCGGAGGTCTTCGAACGACTTCAGCGACATCCACGACGGGAGGTTGATCATCGCCCAGACGCCGCGGGGTGCTGACAACACCTGAGCCCGAACCATGAACGCCGTCATGAGATCGGACTTGCCGGTCGGGTACTCGTCCTTCATGAACTGTGAAAGCAGGGCGTTCATCTGCTTGCTGCCCATGTAGGGCGGGTTTGCCACCACGACCGCGTAGCCGCCCGTCAGGTACGTGGCTTGGTCGATGACGCGCTGAGCCCAGTCGAGTGCATCAGCGCGGAGGATGTCGCCGTCCGCGTCGAGCGTCGCGAGGTGGTCTGCAAGACGGGCGGTCAGCGCGGGATCCGGCTGGATGAGGGAGCCGAATGTGTCGGCGTTCACGAACTGGTTCCAGAACGCTTCCTCCGCGTGCCGGTCGCCGTCCTTGGTGACGAGGTAGCTCAGCTCGTCGGCGCTGAAGGAGATCGGGTCGAGCACGCAGACGTTCGGCTCGACCGGGTTCTTGAGGAAGAGCTTGCGCTTGGCCGCAGCTTTCATCGTGAGGGCGAATGCCGCGAGCACTCCGGCACGGGGGTCGATCTCTGTGCCGTAGAGGTTGTTCGTGAGGATCAGTCCGGGGATCTGCGAGGGGGTGTAGCCCTCCTCCTCGTAGATCGCGTAAAGGAGATCGAACGCGTAGGTGAGCATGTGACCCGAACCGCACGCCGGGTCGATCACCGTGAGTTCCTCGGGCTTGGTGATCGTGAGGAAGTCGGTCTCCTCGTCGACCGGGGCGATGTAGTAGTCCATGCGGTCGACCAGACTGGACTCTGGGTGGTTGAGCATCCACAGTCGCCCCAGGGAGTTCTCGACGAGGTAGCGAACGATCCAGTGCGGGGTGAAGAGCTGGGTGGCTGCGGGGATCTCGTCGGCACCGGCCTTCTTGTTCTTCTTGAACCCGGCGAAGACCTCGTCCTTCCGCTCGGCGACGTAGAACTGGTAGAGCCAACCGATGGCCTCGACGTCCTGGCAGACCTCCTCGGTGAGCACCCTGACGGAGCGGCTCAGGACGGAGTCCTCGGCGAGCACGTTGGCCGGGATGAGCAGTTCCGTGAAGTCGCCTTCGCGTTCGAACATGAAGGGCATGGCTCTGTTCCAGAAGCGGCAGTAGTCCGCGAGGAGGAGCGCGTATGCCTCGGCCTGGGCGTCGACACCCGGCCGGGGCTTGCGGGTGCCGTTGAGCAGTCCTGTGACGGTCGCGGCGCTCGCGCCCTTGACCACATCGCCGTCGAGCTGTCCGCGCTTGGCCGCGGCCAGTGCCTCGGGCTGGCCGACCTGGTCAGCCGCGGGTGAGACGACGCCGATACTGGTGTAGCCGTTGGCGTCCATGAAGCGCAGGGCGATGATGCGGTTGAACCAGGTGTAGGCGACCTTGTCGGCGACATGCGCCCTGCCTTTGACGCCCCCTCCCCCGGCGGCGATGGCCCGTTCCAGAGCGGATACGGCTCGCGACTGCTCGACGCGCTCGGGTGACGCCTGAGCAAGTACGGCGGTAATGCGCGCGCCCACCTCGCGGATGAGTTCCGTGCGCGCCCACGTGGCGAAGGACCTGAGCGGTGCGGTATCCATCAGAGCGTTATTCGCTTGCCGTCGTTGAGGGTCTCGACGAGCGCGTTGCGCAGCGCGGCGAGGTAGTTGTCGACGTCGTTCTCGGATTCGAGGACGCCGGAGACGCCCGTGACCTGGATCGTCTTGACCGAGACCATCGACGGCGACGGAGCGTCATCTCCACCGCTCTGCTGCGACGCAACGAGCTGGCTCAGGAGCTCCGGGTAGTCGTTCTGCTCGAAGGTCGCCCCTGCCTGGAGGACGAGCGCGATCTGGCTCTCACCGTCGAGCCGCGCGAGAATCGCGTCGATACTGCGAATCACAGTGCTCTGCGCGGCGGGGGTGGCGTTGGCGTAGTACGCGCTGCCGAGGATCTCAGCCTTGCGTCCCTCGATCGCGTCGGTCACGTCGGAGCGCTTGTCGGCGATGACGTCGTCGATCTGACCCCGCAACGCGTCGGCCGAGGCCTTGAGCTGGTTCATCTTGTTGCCGCGGAAGGCGTTGGCGTCGCCGAGCAGGGTCTTGATGGCGTCGGCGCTGCCTGCGGGGAGGTAGCTGAGGTTCCCGGTGTTGGCGTTCAGCAGGGTTTGCGCGTCATCGAAGATCTTGGCTTGCTGGCCGTGGAGGAAGGACTTGATCGGGTCGACGAGGTCTTCCTTGGCTTCGAGCAGTTCGTCGGCCTTGTCGAAGTCGGTGAGGTACCAGTCGACCTGCTTGCCGACGACCTCGTCGAGCACGGCGACGACGCCGGAGAGCTGGGCGACGAACGGGTACCGGCTGCTGCTCACGAGGCCGTTGAGCTCGTCACGCCGGGACGTGAGCTGGTCCTTGCCGAACCTGGCCAGCTCGGCAGGGTCGCTCGGCACGGCGCCCTCATCGAAGAAGTCGGCGCAGAATCTCTTGAAAGAGGAGACCTTCGCCTGGTCATAGGCCTTCTGCGGGGCGACGACGACGTGTTGCTGCTTGGTCGTGTTCCGGATGAGGGCCACCGCCTCGGTTCGAACGACCGGGTTGGAGTCGACGCTCAGCGAGACCTTCCCGTTGCCGACGAGCCAGCCCAGGACAACCTCGATGGAGCCGAGATCCCAGCCGTAAGGCTTGGTCTCGAAGCGGTTCACGATCTTCTTGATGGTCACCTGTTCGCCCAGGCCCGTCTGGGTGATGATCCAGGACTCCACCTCGGCGCCCGGAGAGACGAGGACACTAGAGCTTCCAGCGCTGAACAGCCCATGGTCGTTCTGCACCGCTCCGGCGACCTGCTGTTCGGGGTACACCTTGCCGCCGAGCAGGCCGAGGTTCGTGTAAGTCCGGCTCACCAGTTCCTGGAACCCGTCCGTCAGCCGAGTCACTGCATCCTGAGAGCTGGAGGGGATCTCCGCGGCGTTGATGATCAACTGCGCCTTGCCAACGGCCTGGCGCAGGCGCTCGACGAGTTCCTTCTCGCGGTCGGCGTTGAGGATCTGCTTGGACTGCAGGATCGCCTGCGTCGAGGGGGTGGCGCCGGAATTGGTGCGCTGCTTGGTGTACTTCTCGGTCTTGAGGAGCAGGCGCAGGTCTGCGAGCAGGCGCTTGTCGCGGCCGAGGAAGACCCGCAGTTCGTCTCGGCCCATGCTCTGAGTCGCGATCTCGGAGTCGCTGTAGCTCGTCTCGGGCGTGATGAAGTGGATGGTCAACTCACGCTGGTTTCCCTGGACGATGTCGTCGAGCTTGTAACCGAATGAAAAGTCCTGGCCGTTCTTGAGGTACTTGAGCTTGTTGGTCTTCAGGATGTCGGACGAGAGGTAGCGGAAGAGCTTGCTGGAGACCTCGGACGAGTCGATGTCGACCGCCTTGATCTCCTTCTCGATCTCTTGTTCCTCGTTGGTGAGGTACTCGTAGACGTTGCCGTTGCGCTGGACGTACGACTGGGTCTCCAGCAGGTTGAGTGCCTCCTGCACCTGCTTGCCCAGGCCTGTGAGGTCGAGGCCGAAGCGGTCGTAGACGAGCACGGTGAGGTTGCGGGGCGTGGCCTTGAAGGTGTCGACGTACTTGACCAGGAACAGCGCCTTGAGCAGGCGGTTAGCGACGATCGTGACATCGGAGCCGGGGTCGGGCAGGTGCCTCTCGGCCTGAAGGATGGCGCTCTGGGCGGCCGACTTCAGCGCGGCGCTGATGCCCGCGAACATCTGGTCGAAGGTTGCGAGGCCGCCGACCTGTTCGGTGCCGATACGCTTGGCGACCTCCTGGACCACGCCGAGCATGGAACGTTCGCCGACCGAGCTGTTCTTGCCCTCGAACATGTTGTGGTCCGACAGACCCTCGATGGCGGCCTGGAACATCGGGATCTGGTAGGTGACGAACGGGTAGGTGTTGATGAACCGGGCTTCGTCGATGTAGTTGCGGTAGGTTTTCGCGCCGTCGACGAAGTTGAAGATCGTCGGGAAGTTGCCCGCTTCCGTGGAGTAGATCAACGCGAGTGCGGCAGTGCCCGCGGCGTTCTTCTCCAGCAGGCGCTTGCTGATGACCTCTTCGACGTCCTGACTGGTGAGCTTCACCTTGGCGCTGAACCGCGCCTGGATCTTGGAGAAGTCGTTGCCCTGCTGCCTGGAGCGGTCGCCGATGACCTTGTCCATGTCCTCTTGCGAGGTGACGAACACCCACGAATGTCCCTTGCACTTGGTGTTGAGGGACTCGGCGATGGTCTGGAGGTTGAGCATCAGCTTGACGTCGTCGGCGATGAACTGCCCGACCTCGTCGACGAAGAAATTGAGCCGGAATCCAGGCTCCTGCTGGTCGATCCACGCCTTGACCGATGCAGCGAAGTCCTCGATCGAGACGGCATAGGACTTCTGGTACTGGGCGATGATCCCGGAGTTCGCCTCACCGTTGACCTCAGTGAACGCCTTGTCGATGTTGTGACCTTCGAGTGCGGTCTGCTCGCGCCCTTGCGACCAGTCGATGCCGGCGTGCTTGGCGAAGGCGGCCTTGAACGCCTCGTACTGACCGCGTTTGTCGAGGTCCTCCTCGAAGCGGGCGACGGCGCCGTCATTGCCGAAGTAGCCGCGGCTCTCGTCGAAGACCTTGACGAAGACCTTGAGCAGGGCATCGGTCTGGTCCTTGACGATGAGGGTCGCCTTCTGGTCGATATTGAACAGCAGACTCTTCGCCGGAATCGAGGCGGCTTTCTTGAGCGAGGCGATGAGCATCGCGTCGTCGGTCTTGCTGAGGAAGCTCTCGCTGACCTTCTCGCGGGGGAACGCCTGGCCCTCGACATCACCGAGGAGGTGCGCGAGCATCTTGAGTAGGTGGGACTTACCAGAGCCGAAGAAACCGGATATCCACACGCCGTTGGCGTTCGCGTAGTTGGTGTACTCCTCCAGCAGCGGCGCGACGCCCTTCGCGGCGTCATTGGTGAAGACGTACTCCTCGACCTCGATGCCAAGGTGGTCGACGTCGTCGGCCTTGACGACGCCCTCGATCGAGCGGGTGACGTCCTTGAGGAAGATCTCGCTGAGTTTCATCGGATCATGCTTCCTGGTCGAGGATGCGCTTGGCGCGGTAGAAAGAGTCGTCCTTGAGTTGACCGAACAGGACCAGCGCTGAGCCTTGCGTAGCCGACACCTCGTACCGCCCGGGGAAGAACATCAGCATCGGCTTGTCGGAGACGACGGTTTGAAGGTTGTTGAGCACTGTGTGGGAGCGCACGAACGGAAACACTTCGCCGATGCCGGTGAGGAAGAGGATCTGGAACGACTCGGCTGCAATGCGCTCCCTAATGGCTGGGGCGAGGTGCATCTGGGGGTCGAGCATGTTCTGCAGCGTCTTGAGAAAGTCAGGCTTGTCCATCGTCGGCTCGGCGGCGAGGACGCGCTCCCATACGTTGCGCCTCTTGAGCAGTTCGACGCACAGGTCGTAGAGGTTGACCTCGAAGACCTTGATACCCAACTCGGTGTCGAGCTTCGTCTTGATGCGCTTCTTGGCTTGGGCGACATCGAGCGCCCACGTCGGGTCGTAGTCGTAGATGAAGTGGGCGACCTCGTTGCCGAGGCCCTCCATCTTCAGGAAGCGCTGGCTACTGAGGACCTTGAACAGGTGCTCCTCTTGCTGAGCCAGTGTGGGCTTGGGCTGTAGGGGCATCAGGCCACCCTCGTCGGAAAGAAGCGGATGTCGCTCGGCGTGCGCTGGGCAAGGCAATCGGTGACGCGAGCCGAGAGGAGAGCGGGCTCGATCGCACCCTGCGGCGTCAGCAACTCTGCCTCGACCATCATCTTGAAGAGCACCTGCCGGAGCTTCTTGTAGGTTGCGGGCGAGACGGCGTCGAGCTCGTCGTGCCACATGGCCTTAGCGCGGTAGAACGAGTCATAGTCCTCGTATGAAACCGCGCCAGCCAAGGTGAGGTAGCGCTCACGGAGCACCTCTTCGGCGAACTCCCCGACGAGGTCGTAGCGGCGGCATGCGGCCGCCCACATGAGGTGGCCGCGCTCCGAGGCGGTGAGGTCCGCGAGGATCTCGACCTCGTGGTCGGAGAGCGCCGACATCCTCTGGACCGTCTCACGAACGAGCCGCACGCCCGTCTGGTGGGTGCGCGCCTTCAGGAGGTTCTGCCCGACAGCAACGTCTCGGACGTTCGCCCAGTCGCGGTACTCGACGTAGACAGGCGCCAAGTTGGTGGCCTCGCGCTCCAGGAGGCCGCCGGTCGTGAACGAGAGCGCGTAGCGCAGCGCTGCGGCAGAGTCGCTGCTCACGGGGACACCCACGCCGATGACCTCCGAGTTTGGATGCGCGATGCGTGCGCATCTCACCCTATCGGCGTCGAAACCCGGCTGTCACCCGTGACGCTCCGCATCACCCGGTCAGAAGCGGTTTCACCGCTCTTCCCAGTCGGGGGTGCGAGTCGGGCCGGCGCGTCAGCCCCGCACGTGGTGTCGAGGTCTTGCGAGGATGGAGGTTCTCACACTCGCCATCTGGAAGCCCTCGACGTGCTTGACGCTACCGCCGGTCGGCTTGGGCCGGCCTGGCGTGACAGCCTTCGCTCGACTCGATGGGCTCGCCTGATCGGTCAGCGACTCGAGCCCGGACGCTTCTCGAACTGCGCACGATCAACTGGGGCCGGGATTCCACTCCCCTCGGCGTCGGCACGCTCCCGCGCAATTTCGACGACCCCTACCTGCGCTACTTCGACTTCGACGAACGTGCTTCTCCATCAGCGCGGCGCACTCGACCGTGTTCCGTTGTCGTGCGCATCCGGTGAACGCGGGGTGCTACCGCCGCCTCCTCGGCGCAGTTCCGGTAAGCAGCACGGTTCCGACCGCCATGACGACGACGCCACCGATGAGCCACCACAGTGAGCCTGCGCCCGTCGCGGCGAGGTCCTCGTTCCCACCCTTGTCGCCGTCGGGTGGCGCGGTGCCTCCATCCTGGATGCGATTGGTCGCGACACACGTGACGTCGTCACCGACGCCGAGCACCAGCACGCCGTCATTGACCTGCGCATCGCCACAATTCCAGCCCTCGGCCACGTAGCCCTCGGTGGGACTGCCCGCCACAGGCTCCTCGGCCAGCACATACGTGCCGGGCTCCACCGCCGCGGCAGTCACGAGCGGGTCTCCGGTCACGCCCGAGACCGTGACGGGGCCCCTGGCGGTCAGGGTCCAGTCAGTGGGACTCGCCGATCCGCCCTGCACCTCTTTCACCAGTGTGAGTCGAGGTGGATCGAAGACGTTGATCACCGTGCAGTGCACATCGGCGCCGACCCCCACCTGGACGACCGACCCGTTCAGAGCCCCGCCGGTGCATGACCAGGTTCCCGCTGCGTACTGGTTGAGAGGGGCAGCGGTCGAGTTCGCCGTCTCGCTGAGAGAGTAGGCACCCGCCAGCACGGGCAGGTTCGTCACCGCGGACTGCCCGCTCGTGCCCTCGGCGGCGATCGCGCCACTGCTGTCGGTCGCGGACAGCGTCCAGTCCCCCGGAGCCGCGGTGCCGCCTTCCACCTGCTTGACCAGGGTCAGGGTCCCCCCGGACCAGGTGTTGGTGATCGTGCACGTCACGTCCAGATCGTCGTCACTCAGAGTGACCGTCGCGGTGCCGTTCGGGCCGGGCACCGCAGGCGACGCGCTGTCGCATGACCAGCCCGAGCTGACGTACCCGTCCGATGACGCCGACGCGGCGGTGGGCCGTTCCGAGAGCGTGTAGGTGCCGGCACCGACCGCGACACCGGTGATCTCGCTGTCTCCTGTGCGGCCCCAGCCGGCGTCGCCGCCGTCTTCGACGAACTGCAGCGTCCAGTCGACGGTGTCGGGCAAAGGTCCGCCGTCCACGACCTTGCGGAGCGTGAGATGCGGCGGGTCGTAGAGGTTCGACAAGGTGCAGGTGACGACCGCTCCCGGTTCCAGGTCGAGGACCCCGAGGCCGGGCTGGCCCGGGGTGAACGTGAAGCCCGACCCCGTGCACCGCCACTCACCGGGGCGGTACTCCGGGTCGACCGTGGTGTTGACGGTCTCCGACAGCGCGTATTCTCCGGACAGCACGTAGTCGCTGCCGGTGCCGTCGACATCGAGCCGGTCGTCTCCGCCGATGGCGCTCAGTCTCCAGTCGACCGGGCGGCCTGGGATATCGGGCTCCTCCTGGCCGTCGTCGACGACCTTGGTCAAGGTGAGCTGGGCGCCCGTCCACTCATTGGTGATCGTGCAGGTCACGTTGGCGTCCCCCACGGTCAGCGTGAGGGTCGCCGTGCCGGTGCCCTCCACCTGGACGGGAGCCTCCTGCGCTCCGACGCAGGTCCAGAGTCCTGCCCGGTAGCCTTCGACGGGCTGCTCGGTCAGTGTGACGGTGCCGGAGCCGACGGCGACGTCGGTGACCTCCGGTTCGCCGGTGACGCCGGTGCCCTGGCCAGGGTGGCCCAGATCGGGGTTGTCCCACGACAGCGGCCAGTCGTCGGGTGAGGATGCGGGCCCGCCGCCCGTGACCTGTTTGACCAGGGTCAGGTGCGGAGGCAGGAACTGGTTGGTGATGGTGCAGGTCACGTCGGCGCCCGACGCCACCGTGACGGTACCGCCAACGAGCGATCCGCCCTCACACGACCACGCCGACGCCTGGTACTCGCCGGCTCGATCCGGCCCGTCGCCCGCGGTGGCCTGCTCGGTCAAGGTGTAGTCGCCGGCGGGAACGAACTGGTCGATGACTTCACTGCTGCCGCCCACGCCGGTCACCGTGGTGAGGCCGGTGGCGGTCAGCGTCCAGTTGGCGGGGGTGTTCCCCGGGCCGTTGCTGCCGTCGGCGACCTGCTTGACCAGGGTGAGACTGCCGCCGGTCCAGGTGTTCGTGATCTCGCAGGTGACGTCGAGGTCGCTGTCGGCGTCGAGCACAAGGGTTGCCGTGCTGTCGCCGGAGGCCGTGAGATCACCGCCGTCGCAGGACCAGCCGGTGGTGGTGTAGCCGGCCGTGGTCGCGGTGGAGTCGGTGGGCACCTCGGAGAGCGCGAAGCTTCCACCGCCGACGGAGCGCCCGACCAGGGAGGGATCATCCGCGGGAGCGGACACGACGATCGGGTCGTCCCCACCGTTCGCGGTCAGCGTCCAGTCGGCCAGCGCGTCGAGCGGGCCTCCGGTCACGTGCTTCACCAGGGTCAGGTGCGGCGGACGCAGCAGGTTCCGCAAGGTGCAGGTGATGTCGGCGTTCGCGCCCGCGTCGATCGTCAGCTCCGCCCTCCCGGGGTCGCCGGGAGTGAACGTGGTGCCGGTCGCGGTCGTGCACTCCCAGTTGCCCGGTCGGTAGTCGGCGTCGGCCGAGCCGGTCAGTTCCTCCGAAAGGGTGTAGTCGCCCGGCAGGACGAAGTCGGTTCCGCCTCCGAGTCCTTGCAGGACGTCGTCGTCGCTCTGGGCGGTCAGTGTCCAGTCGGTGGCCTCGCCGCTGGGGTTCGAGGTTTCGCCGCCGTCGTCGACCTGTTTGACCAGGGTGAGTCTGCTTCCGGTCCACGTGTTGGTGATGGTGCAGACGACGTCGAGGTCGTCGGAGGTCAGCGTGAGCTCGGCGGTGCCGCCACCACCGTCCACCACGACACCGCCCGTGCAGCTCCACGCGCCGGTGGCGTAGCCCTCGGCTGCCGCGGTGTCACTGGGTGTCTCGCTCAACTGGTACGTGCCCGAGCCGACGGCGATCGCGGTGATCGGGTCGTCGCCGGTGACGCCGGATCCGGAGGAGCCCCCGGTGAACGCCAGGGTCCAGTCATCGGTGTCGGACAGCGGGCCACCGCCGGAGACCACCTTGCGCAGGGTGAGGTGCGGGGGCTGGAAGAGGTTCACCAAGGTGCAGGTGACGTCGGCGTCGACCCCCGCGGCGATGGTGAGCACGCCCTCGCCCGGATCGCCGGGCACAAGAGTGCCGCCGGTGCCGGTGCAGACCCATGCGCCCGGGTGGTAGTCGTCGTCGACCGGACCGGCGGTGAGCGCCTCGGACAGGTCGTAGTCGCCGGCCGGCACGGGCTGCGAGACGATCGCGGAACTACCGCCGGAGCCGGTCACGGACACCGGACCGGCGGCGGTCAGCGTCCACGCCCCGGGGGTGGCCCCTCCGGGCGGAGAGACCTGGCCGTCGTCCACCACCTTGACCAAGGTGAGCGTGCCGCCCGTCCAGGTGTTCGTGATCGTGCAGGTGACGTCATCGCCTGGCGCGAGGGTGAGCCGGCTCCCGGTCAGCGCGCCTGCGTCACACGACCAGGCGCCGGCGGTGTAGCCGGCCGCGAGCGGGTCGGTGGAATCCACCGCAGCCTCGCTGAGGTCGTACGCGCCGGCATCCACCTCGACGCCCGTCACGGTCGCGTCCCCGGTGACGCCCGTATGAGGCGCGCCGGGACCGTCGGCGGTGAGCTGCCAGTCGGCGGCGGTCGCCGGCCCGCCGACGACGTCCTTCACGAGCGTGAGGGTGGGACGCTGGACGGTGTTGACGGCGGTACAGATCATGTCGTCGCCGACATCCAGCACCGCAACCCCGGTGGCCGCGTTCCAGCTCTCCCCGCCGGTGCATTCCCACTCGGCTGTGTAGCCGGCGGGGCCGTCCTCGCTGAACACATAGTCACCGGGCGGCAGCACGACCTGCGTGACAGACGAACTGCCGCTGGGGCCGGAGATCGCCGCATTCCCGGGGCCACGCGCCTTCAGCGTGAAGTCGGCGACGCTCGCGGTGCCGCCGCCGGTGTTGTCGATCTCCTTGACGAGCGTGAGCGTCGGCGGGACGGAGCGGTTCGTCACGGTGCAGACCACGTCCGATGACGGCGGGATCGTGACCAGGTCGTCATTCGGGTCCGCGTCGGAGTCGCCGTCTCCGAGGCATTGGTAGGACTGGAACTGGTAACCGCCCGGGCCGTCGGTCTCGGTGAGCCGGTAGGTGCCTGGCGTGATCGACGCTCGGTCGATGCCGTTCGCACCGTTGCCGCTGAGCACGGTGGTCGCACCGTCCTGCGACTCGACGGCGAGGTCCCACTCACTGGGGGCGTGACTGCCGAAGGGGGTGTTGATGACCTGTTTGCGGAAGGTGATCGTCGAACCCTGCCAGACGTTCCGGACCGTGCAGGTGACCTGCGCGCCCGCGGCGAGGTCGACGACGTTCTGCGCGGCGCCGGTGAGGGGCAGCTCTCCCGCCGCCGAGTCCACGCAGGTCCAGCCCTCGGACTGGTATCCGGAGACGTCGGCACCGCCGAAGGGGCCCTCGGTGAGGGTGTAGGCACCCGGACTCACGATCACGTAGGTCACCGTGTTCAAGCCCGAACGGCCCGAGATTGCCCGCGGCGGGCTTCCTCCCTGGGCACGCAGCCCCCAGTCCAACTCATCGAGCGTGCCGCCGCCGGCGTTGTCGACCTCCTTGACCAGGGTCAACTGCGTGACGTTGCGGTTGCGAACGTTCACGATCGCGCAGGTGATCTCGGCACCTGCCGTGACCTCGACGCTGGACACGTGGGTGCTGCCGCCGTCGCACGAGAAGCCATCGGTGGTGTAGCCCTCGATCGGCCCGTCCTCGGACAGGTCGTAGTCGCCCGACGGAACCGGCACCCGGGTGACGGCGGTCGAGCCGGTCGTGCCCTCGACGGTGGTTCCTGCCGCAGCGCCGGTGCCGGTTGCGGTCAAGGTCCAGGCGGACGCAGGCTGAGCGCTGTCCACCACTTGCTTGGTGAGAGTGAGCCAGCCGCCGGTGAACTCGTTGACGATCGTGCAGGTGACGTCGGCGCCCTCTTGGAGGGTGAGCGCGTCACCGGTGAGGGTGAACGTCGCGCCGGCCGGGTCGGTGCAGGCCCAGGAACCGGCCGTGTATCCGGCCGGGCCGGTCTCGGACAGGGTATAGCCGACGCCGACCTCCGCCTCGACGTGGGAGACCTGCGGCGACCCTGTCGTTCCGGTGATCACATCGCCACCGCTGCCCGGCGTGGCAGTCAGCGTGAAGTCCTCGGGCGCGTGGGCTTCTCCATCCGGTGACTCGATCTGCTTGACCAATGTGAGTTGAGCGCCGCTCGCCTCGGCCGTGTTCACGATGGTGCAGGTGACCGCTCTGTCGAGCACGATCGTGATCTGGTTGTTGCCGTTTACCGCGACCTCCCCGGTATTGCCGAGATGGTCGACATACGTACACTGCCACGGCCCTGCCGTGTAGCCGCCGCCGGACGGACCGCCGGACTCCTGGAGCCGGTAGGTGCCGATGCGCACCGACTGGTTCGTGACCGGCGGTGTGTTTGCGGTACCCCCGACGCCGGTCGGGCCGTCCAGTGCCTGCAGCGTCCACATGGATGCGGGAGCCGAACCGCCGTCGACCACCTTGCGCAGTGTGAGCGTCGACTGAACGGCCTCGTTGGTGATGGTGCAGGTGAGGCTCTGGCCTTCTGCGAGGGTGATGACCGGGGTCGGGTCGGTGTAGACCGTGCCACCGCAGTTCCAGTCCCGGAACCGGTAGCCCGCGGGGGTGTTGGCGGTGGCCAGCTCGGAGATCCGATACTGGCCGGAGGGGATGACCCTGGTCTGGAAACCGTTGAGGCCGTTGGCACGGATGGTCTCGGCCGTGTCGGTATTGACCGCCTGGACGTCCCACTTGCCGCGATCGCCCTCGCTGGCACCGGTCGCGAGGTTCTCGATCGCCTTGTACAGCGACAGGGTTCCGTTCCCGGCAGCAGCCGCCGGCTCGACGACCGTGCCCAGGGTCAAGCCCGCTGATACAAGGGCGCCGACGCACACCAGCGCCACCCAGCGACGCGTACTTCGAAGGTTCATGCCGCCTCCGCTCACCAGCCCCGAGCAGAGACCTCCCGCGGCAGGGTTACTTTGCGCCGGAGCTTACCTCAGATATCGGCGTCTGGCTCGGGCAAGATCTGGCCCAGGAAAGAGCCGGTCACGACGGCGGAAATCTCATCGCTTTGGCTTGTCGATGGCCGGTTGACGGGCGGAGCGCTCCTCGGACCCAGGCACCGTCGAAAGGTGCCGACAGCACCGCCGTGTTCAGGTCTGCCCCGCCTCCCGCGCGGGTGCACCACAGCGGCGCGCCTGCACTGGAGAGGTCGGGTCGAGCAGACATGTCCGGGAACTCCGCCAGCAACGACCGCATACTCGGCTCGAACACCGGTCGCGAGGGGCCAGCACGTGGCCTGTAGACGTCCCGCTCTACGCGGTGGGGTTGTCGAGCGACGGGCGCACCAGGGGCTGCCGTGTGAGCTGCATCGACGGCGAGGCGACCCAGCACGTTTCGACGCTGTGGCGTCACTACCCCAGGCGCGGGCGATCGCCGTGACGATCCCGCCCAGGTGTGTGATAGCGGACGGTGCTCGGCAAGCAGGACGAGCGTGCCGAGGGCGGTATCCAATAGCGGTCGGGGCGGGGTCAGCGTCCGAGTGTCGGGGGTTCCCGGCGTGGGGGCTGTGGGCGGTTCTCCGGTAGCGGCGCTGGTGTGGAGCGGCGTGGCATGACCTCGGGCGGGAGCACCCGGCGTAGGTGGGTGTGGCGTTTGCGGTGCTCGGCGCGCAGCTCGCCCACCGGCGCGCCGGGGGTGAGCATCAGGGATCGGATCATCGTGTCCGCGTCGGCTTGCAGGCGCAGGTAGGCGGGCGCGGTCTCGGAGCCAAGGTAGCCGGGCCGGGCGGCGGCCAGAGCGAACACGCCCTGGTAGTCGCGCAGCCACGCGAACGCTTCCGAGTCGGCGAGCCTGCGGTGCTGTTCGGCGCGCAGCACCGACGCTGCTTTCGCCGGGTGCTCCCACTGCCCGGTGGCGGTGCGGGTGTTGTCGTAGAGGCGTCGTTCACGGGAGAACACCTGCAGCCGGGCGACGTGCGGGAGCGCTTCGAGCGCGGCGACCACCCCGGGCGAGTGCTTCAGTGCGGACTCGTGCGCACTCGGTGGCGTCCACCGTCCCACGGCGGGCAGACCACCGGCAAGGGAGCGCATCTCCGCCGACAGGCGTGACACGACCGCCGGGGTGGCGACCGCGACGACTTCGACCCGATACCCGGCATCGGCGAACCGGGTCGCGGTGCCGGTGACCATCGCCGCATCGCGGAACGTGCCCTCCAGAAGCAGCGAGAACCTGCGCTCATGAGCGTGCTCGACGGCGAGGCGGACGAGACCGCCCGAGACCGGGGCGGTCTCGTTCGGCATCAGGAACGGCGCTTCACGGGCGAGCCGGTCATAGTCGGGGTGGTACCGGCGCAGGTCATCCCCGGTGACCTCGACCAGATCATCATCGGGGTGCTCGGCCAGGATCGTCCGTTGCGCCTGCGTCTTGCCCGCCGCGGGCTGACCACCCAAGAGCACCAGCACCGGGCGCTCACGATCCGGCCGGTGCCCCGCGAACAGCAGGTCGCGGGCCTCGTCAGTGAAGACGTGAGCGAGCCACGCCTCGCTGCCGAGCTGTGGCTCGTCGTCCAGGTCACTCACCCCCGAGCCGCTTGCCCTACTGCCCGTCGCGCAGGGCGCTGGCCTCGTCCTCCCAGGCCTCGTTCTGCGCGATCAGCCCGGCCCGGTCGTCGGGGTCAAGCGCCCGAACCTGCTGCATGACCAACCGCTCACGGGCCACCCAGTGCTCTCGGTCGGCATCGTCAGTCGCGGCACGCTGACGACCCAGCAGAATCGACGTCAGCAGCGAGGCGGTGTGGCGGGCGATGTCGTAGAGCATCACATCCGAGACATGTGTGAAGTCCGGCCTCGTCCGCGCCGCCGGAGCGCCAGCGGTCAGGATCGTGTTACTCATGGCCTGCTCCTCTCGCTCTGAGCCTTCATGTTACCCGGCCACCTCCGACACCGGCCGGGAAGCCAGCCGTGGCCGTCTCCAACGGCTATCCGGTGCGCCCACGCCGTCCGGGCGGGAGCACGCCTTTGCTGCGAACGCGGGCGACCCAGCCTTGCGCGGTCGAGAGGGGTACGCGGCTGATTCCCGCCATTCGCGCGGTGGGGTTCGGTCGCCGTCGTCCACGAGGCGGGTGTGTTGGAGGGCGCCGACCTCGTAGAAGTCCGGGGTGCGCTTCGGGCCCCCCAGCGGCTTCATCACGTCCTCGGAGCGGAGGATACGCCCGGAGGGCATCGTCATCGTGCCGCCCTCGAACCGGGTGGCCCCGGTGACGGCGAACTGGCTGCGGTTGATCGCCGCCTCGATCCGCGAGGTCGGGAGGTTGCGGAGCATGGGGCTTGCCACCGGGGCACTCGCCCACTCGAGCAGGTAGACGATCCCGGGTGGTTTGCGCCTCGCCCTTGGGTTCGATGTCGGACAGGTACTGGCGTTGCAGCCGCAACAGCACACGGGTGGACGACTGGACGTGCTGGATCAGGAGCCAGCCCCCGTCGCGGCCGTCGTTGTGACCACCGCGCCGGACGGCTCCCGGAAGAGCTCGCCAGACTGCGGCGCGACGGACTGATCATCGTCGACGAGGCGGGCTACACGACTGCGACGGTGAGTAGGATCAAACGCATGGGACTACTCGACGATGCGCGCCGCAATGCAGAAGCGGAACACCGCGCGAGAACCGAGGCCATTGACGAGGAGTCGAACAGGCTCCAAGAGTTCTGTCGAGAGTTCCTGGCCGCAGTCACGCAAGAGAAGATTCCTCCACGCCAACTACTTGAAACGGTAGGGCACGCAAAAGAGGGCCTCTTGCGTACGAAGTCCTGGGAAACGCTTGAGCCTGTGGGGCAAGGGTGGCTGGTTGAGATCCACAGATACGAGGACTCCAGCTTCGGCTTCGCCAAAGTGGTTACTACCGATGGCCGCGCCCTTTCAAGTACGTATCTCAAAGAGTTCGCGGCACAGCCCAAGGGGTCACCCCACAGGGCCGCTCTCCATGCGCTCGACGGCCGCCCCGGTGCAGGTGACCCGCTCGTTGGAAGATGGGATGCTTTACAGCCGCATAACCTCAAGTATCTCGTGCGAGCCTGCGGAGACTACCTCGCTGCGGCCGCAGAGAATCGTCCCATCAAGCTTTGGTAGCTCCTGCAGCACGCCGCCTGAAACGGCGGTTTCGGCGGCGTCGATACCGTCCTCGCTGAGGCCGACGATGAGGTGACCGCCGTCACGCTGGTTAGAGCGCGCGAGGACACGCGTGCAACGTTCGCCAGGAAGGCTCGGTCAGTGCGATCGCCCGCACTCTTGAACTCGACTCCACGCTGCTCATACCCGACTTCGATGATCGCTGCGAGCTGTTCGTCGTCGAGCATGTTCCTCCCTTCGCGCGACACTGTGCGCGGTCGCGGCGTACATGCTGCGCTGTCCTCCCAGGTATCGACGGCTACAGCCTCAACCCAGTGACTGAGGCACCTGAGGCCGAGTCCTGTCCTGGAGGGCCATCCAGTCGACTGGATAAACTCTGCACACAATCGCTTCTAGTGTGCAAGGATTTTATCCATGAAGGAGTTCGACGAGACGCTCCCGTCCACGTTCACGACGGAGACGGCCAGGACGCGTGGCGTGCACCCACGGGATCTATATGCCTGGCGGGATGTCGGCCAGATCGTGAAGCTCTCACGTGGCGTGTTCCGGCGGGCGGACGCGCCGCCGGCCTCCTACCCGGACGTGCTGGCGGTGGCATATCGCTCGCCGCGGGCGATCGTGTGCTGCGTGTCGGCAGCGGCGATCCATGAGTTGACGGACGAGATGCCGCCGACGGTGCAGATCGCCGTGCCGAAGCGGTCCCATGCTCCGGTGATCGACTACCCGCCGGTGACGGTGTTCCGCTTCGAGGAGTCCACCTTCGAGCTTGGGCTCTCGACGTTCGATGCCGGGCCGGGCGAGCCGGTGCGCATCTATGATGCGGCCCGGACGGTGGTGGACCTGATGCGGTTCCGCCGCCGCTTCGGCGAGCCGATCGCGCATGCCGCCTTGTACCGCTACCTGGCCGCGCCGGGTGCGAGGCCTGCGCTGCTGCTGGAGTACGCGGAGGCGCTTGGCACGTTTGGCCCGGTGCGCTCCGCGCTCGATGTGGCGAGTGCCCGATGAGCAGGCCGTCGCGGAACAGTGCGGCCGGGCGTGCGTATCTCGACCTCCAGAACCGGGCCCGCCAGCACGTTCATTTGATCCTGTAGGTGACGAAGAACGCCGCAGCGTAGCTCCGCCCATTCGGAGGAGCCTCAACATCTTCAGCGGAGCGCAGCGAGACCGATGGTAAAGTAGGCTTTGATTAGTCCGCATCCCGCAACGAGTAGGTGTTCAGTCTTGACGTGGTTCCGGCGTCAGCGTGTTCCGGTCACATGGTTGCGTGAGTTCCTGGTGGCCGTCTTCTCTGCGCTCCCTCGTGAGTATGAATCCTACGCAGAGCAGGTCAAGCGCGGGCTGATCGCAGGCCTAGTCCGACGGCCCAGCGAAAAGCCGAACTACCTGAGCGTGCAATATGGCGAGGAGGTTTCGGAGTACGAGGACCCTCGCGGCGCCTATGCCGAACTGTCCGGGATGACACTGTTGAGTAAGACCCACGGTCCGGTGAGCTTTGGAATACTCCTGAACGAAGGCGTCGTGATGGGGATGTTCTCAGACGTTCCCCTTCGCCCCGAAGACACCATGAGAGAAACCCTTGATATTTCCGGCCTCAGAGTACGCGTGTTCAACGGAGACCACACTGACGAACTGCGACGGCTCGGCATCGTCGACACCCGAGTAGATCAAGTGGACGAGGTCATCGTAGACGGCCTGCGGTTGCTGCGCATACGAGACCTCCACGACGGCGACTTCCTTGGCGTCAGCGACGCGGGATTCTTCATCGTGCTCGTTGGCCACCGACAGACTTGCCAAATCCCCGAAGTCCACATCGAGCAGCTCAAAGCGAGCTTCCCCACGATGGCGACGTCGGAGATCTACGCCTGCACCGATCCTCAACGAGGATAGGTGCATCTTCTGTCTGAGGAGCGAGAACTTGGGAGCAGTAGGGGCGGGCAACGACTACCGGTTCGAGATCATCTGCTAGGAGCGGAAGGTTCACTCTTCCGCGCCGGGATGCAAACCCTTCGAGATAGGAAGTCAACGCCGCGAGCGAGGATGCTTCGAGCCCGGCAGGAGAATCACCTCCTGGTCGAACAACAAGTCCCGCCGTGTCACCGATCTTCCTGACCAATGTTGGAACGTCAGTTCCTAGCGCGCCCCCTGCCAACGCATGGAGCATGCTTGACAAGACGGAAATTGCCAGCCTCGTATCCCCCTCGATAACTCCAGAAAGTAGTACCTCTAACGTCGCCGTCGTATCCCCGCTTATCGCGGATTCGGAGATATGCACCATATCTTGCTCGCTGACGGATCTCGTCACGATGTCCTTCCGGGACAAGAGCATCCAATTTCTGTAATGCTGACAGCTCCGCCGTTCTTGAGATTTCTTGACCGAGACGCAGTCGGCGTAGGCCATCTGCGAGATCACGGACCCATCCAGCACAACTGCCAAAGGTCAATCCCAGCAAGTCGTTGGGCCCCATCCCTTCTTCGACCTGAGCGATCCAGCCGGCGACGGTCTCTTTGAACGATTTTCCCGCGTCCACGTGGTTCTTCGCCGAGATGAAGGCCTTCGTGCCGTCGTCGAGACTCAAGACAATGTCATCTGTGGGATCGGTAGTCTCGAAGTCCAACCGTTGAACCCGCGCTGTCTGGTTGAGCGGGGCGATCGGCTTACCGATGAGCGCGTACACGGCGAAATAGACCGCAGCGTCGCGACGGAAGACGCTGCCCGCTTCATTGGCCTGACCTGCACTACTCATGTCCACAGTTTATTGACCAGGGCAGACGTGATCGTGGAGTTGCCGTCCGTCCGCCCCGCGTGAAGTCACAGCCCGAAGTCAACCTCGCGTGCACGTTCAGCGCGCCCTCGTTCAACGACTGGAACCGTGGATGACGCGGCACGCGCTTGACGAAGTGCCCTCTCTGCTCGAACCCCGCGCAACGAACGCGGAAACCCCTGTAAGCCCACTACGCCGGAGCCGTCCCCGTCGATCTCCTCAAGACCGAGCAAGACCGCATCGGTCGCCGCCTCGCCTGGCTCGACGTGCAGATCGAGGCCTCGTCCACCGAGTACGAGCAAGCCAAAGCCCACCTCGACGACTGCCTCACCCTGGCCGGTGACTGCCACAAGCTCTACATGAGCATCGACGACTCACTCCGCCGCACCTGCAACCAAGCGTTCTTCGAGACAATCTGGGCCAAACCCGACTCCGACACCGTCGAGGGAGCACCAGGCACACCCTTCAACGTGCTGCTCAACCCCGAAGTCCACACGCTCGCCCTGGACCACGAGGCCCAAGGGAGCGATAGGAGGATTCAAACCGAAAACGTCGCCGGTTTGAACAACGAGCTTCTGGTGGACCGGGGCAGACTCCAACCACATGAGTGGAAGCGCGTCGAACGACTGGAATCCGTGTGGGAACTGGCGAAGCGGGGTCTCGGGGCGTCGGGCTCCACAGCCGATTCAGGCCTCGCCGGGGCTGTCACGGAACCAAAGAGACGGAATCGAACGCCTCTGACTGCCAACCAGATAGACGCGATTCACACGGCCCGCGACAACGGCGAGAGCATCATGTCCATCGCCCGTCGGTTCGAGGTGAGCCGGATGACGGTCTGGGAGAGGACGAGGACCAGATGAATCCGGGCATGGAGGTCGCTACGGCAGGAGATCGAGCATCTGTGTGCGGGCCTTCATGGCGTGGATCACGAGTTCGTTCCCACTGTCGAAGACCAGCACAATCGTCTCCAGCAGTCGGCCACGGGTGTCGAACCCGAGCCGAAGCTGCCGAGCCGGACTGTCATCATCGAGGTCCTCGATCCACGTTGCCCAGGTCGCAGCCTGGATCGCGTCCTCGGCATCGACGCCGTGTTTGAGCGCCGACGGGTGAACTCTCACGCCGAAGCCAGCGCCTCGCGGATTACCTCGGAGCGCGACTTGCCTTCACGCTCCGCCCGCGCATCAAGAGCACTGATCTCATCCGCCGTGAGACGCAACGCGATGACCTGAGACGGCTCCGCGCCACGACCCGGCCGACCACGACCCCGCTTCTTCAGCGCTGCCACGTCGTAGCCAGCCTCCGCTTCGGTCGCCCAGGCCGCGATCTGCTCCTCGGTGACGGGCGTGCCGTTGATCGTCTCGCGCTCGCTCATGCCATTAATGTTATACGAAAAGGACTGAGTGGTACAGGCTGAGCAGAGCAGTGGTCAACACCTGCCTGCGCCGCGCGTATCGCTGCGCCGCCAGCCGGGAGAGTGCCGGCACCCATATTCTGGAGCAGAGGGCAGGAGGGAGGTAGCCATGAGTGAGTATGACTTCGACGTCGCAGTGACATTTGCCGGCGAGGACCGAGTGTTCGTCAACGAGGTGGTCGAGCTAGTGAAGGAAGCTGGCTTCAGCGTGTTCTACGACGAGGACGCGAAGGTTGAGATGTGGGGGCCAGGACCTCACCGAGTACTTCCCCGACGTGTACGAACACCGCGCTCGCTTCGCCGTGATGTTCGTTTCCATGCACTACGCGGCCAAGCCGTGGACACGGCTGGAGAGGCGCAGTGTCCTGGTGCGCGCCTTGCAGAGCACAACGCCGTACTTGCTTCCGGTACGCCTCGATTCGACTGAGCTTCCAGGCGTTCGCAGTAGCGTCGCCTACCTCGACGGGCAGACCGAGGGGGCAGTCGGGGTTGCGCGAGCTGTCGTGGCCAAACTCGGCTCGTCTCACGCCGAAGGATCTAGACGTTTCAACGGGCGCGTACCGCGCACGCCGACCGAGGCCGCGATCCTCATTGGTGAACGACCAGCCGGATGGGAGTACATCCTTTTCAGCTACTGGTTAGCCGCAGGACTTGGGCAACGTAGCGATGCTTACAACGACCATCGCCTCCAACTCGCATTGGGCGGAGAGTTCATTCCCACAAGTGAGCTCCACAACTATGCACAGATCGAGTTCGCACGGATGATGAGCACCACCGAAGCGTTTGAACGCCTACTACTCGGTCCTGCTCAGGTTGCCGCAATGGGTGCCCCTGGGGAGGCCGGAGATCCGGACCTGATCCAACATCTCGCCAGTCGCATGCTGTTGATCTACGATGAGTTGCTCGGTTGGTCACATCGCATCCGCTCAGCAACAACTCCGCTTGAAGAAGGACGCGATACGCTCCGCGCACTCGCCGACTACGCGACACAACCCGTCGAGGCTGTGCATGAGTTCATCCTGGATTTCCGGCAACGAATGGACCAGTTAAACGAGACTCTCGAAAGCGGTGAATCCGTCTCGCTGGAACTACCCATTTCCTTCGATGTCCCCACCGATGTCTCAAAGCATTACGGGGATTCCCTGAAGCGGTTCGAGAGGGCCCAACGTTAGAAGCGAACGCGCATCGGCCCGTCGACCCGCCGCATACTTCGCAGCACCGCGACCAACGGTCGACCACTCACCGTAGTCCGCATACGAAGCGCGTTGCCACACGTCTTTCAGAAGACGTCCACGACCCTGTCGCTGCTCCCGTTCGCAGACCTCGTTTGAGCTGCCACGCCTCTTGCAAGTCGAGGCGAACCAGTCGCACGACTGCATCGGACGTAACTGGAGCGTCTTTGGGGAGGCCGATAGCGGATCTACTTATTTGGGGAAACATGAGGGCCCGACCTCAGCAGATACCGCCAAGACAAGGAGTCACTGCGAGGTTTAGCTTCTATCAGCACTCCCAGCAGCAAGACAGAAATCATCATTCATCTTGATGACCAGCGCTATAAGTGAGCGCAGCGCGATGAGGTATGAATTAAAGTGTGCATCTTCGCCGTCAGTATGAGCTTGTGAACCGTGCAAGTACCTATTGCGCAAGTTTGGCCCGTTACTGAACCCCACTCTGTTGAGGAAGTAATTGAAGTAATCGGCTTCAGCATCTGTGAGCAGCGAGGATCGTCGCGTCACCCAACCCTTTTCGACCATTTTATCAACATCAAGGCGCGCAGCAGATGATAGGTGATAGTAGTTCGCCGCCTCAGTATTGAACAGCGCCGAAAGAAGTACGAGTTGATCCAAGCTCCTGAACTGAACTCGTCCTCCAGCATTCTCAAGCACCCCGAGTCGGATGAGGTGGTCAATACTGGCCCGCTGATATTCGTGAAAGTCGGTGTATGAGATTTGATTTCGCAGCAGGAGTTCGACCGCGTTGTTACCCTGCAATCCCTCTTCGATGTAGGTCAATGATGATTGATCTGAAAATAACAAGTGGAGGACGCCACCAATTTCCTGGTCAGCCACCGGGTATACATACTTGCCCTGAAGCAGGCTGGGTATCTCTCGATATCGGACCTGGTCCGCACCCATAGTAAGCAACTCGCGATCAAGGTGTCCATCTTCGACGAACACGCTGAATTGGTTTGCAACACTTTCCATTTCCGCGAAGAGATGTCGAACCCTTTGGAGGTAGGGTGCCTCACTTGCCGACGGAGAGAATGAGAAGTTCGCTGCTTCAAATTCTTCAACTAAATACTTCTCGAAAAACCACGCAATCACGTCCTCGAGAGATATGCCGTGCGATTTCAAGAACAAACGATACACGTGAGTCTGAAGCAAAGAGCTTGCGTCTAGGCTTTGGAAAGAGACACCGGTTTTGTACTCCGCGTTTCCTGTAACCCCCATTATTCGCTCCATCACACCCAAGTGCGCAGGGTAGGAAGGCAGTGTCAGGATCACCTGCTGGTCGGTAAACTCAAACAAATGCTGGAAGTTGTTCAGGATGCTTGGGTATTCGGTGGTTTCCTCTAGCCATCGTTTGCTGTAGGTATGCCGCAACACTGATCCGTCAGAGGAGTCAATCTCCGATAGCGCCGGCTCATCTTGATCCTCAGCAATAGAGATTTCACAACCCTTCCTGAATCCAGAGTTCTGTTCAAAGAACTTCGCAGTCAGATCTTCATTTCTCCGCTTGGCTTTAAGTCTTAGCTTGGCGTCAATACCAGCTTCGGCATTGTCCTTCGCCGTAGAAAATTAGCCGCAGATAGTTTGAGTTCGCGTCATCATCATCGATGTAACGTTCCATCAAGTCGCGTGCATCCTTAGACGTGAAGCTACCTGGCAAATAGACCTTCGCTTTCTCGTCTTTTTCCAAGTACTTGCGAGCAAGAATTTCTGCATTGCGCGGCTCGGCGAGTAGCTCGTCCCGCAGTTCTTCGTCATAGGCGGATACAAGACTTCTGTTCGTCAGCATCTCCGAGAGATGCACTCTCGCCGCTTTCAGTGCGGGAATAGTCGCCGAGCTAGAGCAACGTTCAAAGACCTTGTGTTGTCCCAGCAAGGCAAGCAGATCACCATGAAACTCATAGCTAACCTCAGCCACGAGGATGGCGACGTTCTCGTTATCAACCGATGCGAAATACCTCGCAACGGCGCTACGAATCTTCGGAACCTGCTCTACAAGCTGTTCTGCCTCCTCCTCTGAGTACGAGATTGGGAGCAGCCCATGCTCTAGATATTTCTGCACATTGTGGAGCTCAAGGGCATCCATGACACTCGTCAGTTCGACCCCAGAATCGAATCCGGCGGCAAGCTCAGCCGCGCGTGGGACGAACACGCCTGCTGCTAAGTCGTGCACACCGTAGAAGCGAACCCGCCGTTGCTCCACCTCAGCTTCGGTCATTATGCGGTCACCTCGCTTCAATCTGCGTCCCTGAGACATATCCACTGCCCGCGCGGAGGAAAACCTTCGCCGTCTAGACAAGCATCTCACGCAGCACCGACACTTGTCCGGACTCGACTTCCGAACGACACCGCTCTGAGCACCTGCCGCATCTGCAAGACGCGTGTTCGCTAAGACTGGGCCGGTGGAGAGCGGGAGCCCGGGCGGTTTCCACGGCGGGGAAGGGGCTAAGAGCTCCTGAGTGATCCCACGCTCAGGCCGGTCAGTTCTGGGTGTGCGCGGCGTGCTTCCCGCTATCTGTGGCCTACTCATGGTAGTTAGTTGAAGTGAGAGATACAACTGGTTACAGCACGACCGCGGTCTTCGCTGCCGCAGCTCGTGCCGCGCATCCGATCGTCGACCAAGAACCACACCTGCTAGAGGACCCAGTCGCACAACGATTGTGCGACTCGACCAGCCCGTCCCCGCTCAGTTTTCAAGTCGAACACCCCGAGGCGCCCGTGCTGGCTGCCGCACGCCTGTCGGCGTGTGCGCGTTCCAACTTTGCCGACCGGACGCTTCTGGACCTTGGTATTGATCAGCTCGTTATCGTTGGCGCAGGCCTGGACACCACGCTCCAGCGGGTTCACGACCGGTTTGATGGACAGGCATGGCTCGTGGACCTACCCGGGGTGCTTGCGTGGCGCGAAGAACTGTTCCGCAACGCCGGAGTCGCCGACTTCGCTCATCATGTTGCCGCCGATCTCAGGAATGGCCTGGACCCCCACCTGTTGAAGATGGCCGGTTTCAACACCCGACGCCCAGCAGTGATCCTCTGGCTCGGGGTAAGCATGTACCTGCCCCCGGCACAGTGCCGACGATTCGTCGCCGACCTCTCCGGCCTGTCACACGGGTCAGTCCTGATCTTCGACTACGTCCTTTCACCTAGACACCGAGATGAGTCGGGTGCGACCTACGCAAACGCTGTCGCAACGATGGCGGGCAAGGCTGGGGAGCCGTGGCTGTGCACGACCGCACCATCTGATGCACGCCGCTGGCTCGAAGAAGCTGGCTGGTATGTCCACCAAGATATTGACGAGGCGAGCGTGGTACCGCCCGAGTTCTGGGACCGGCAGACCCATCTCAAGCCCATGAAGCTGATCAGGCTCGTCTACGCGTCACTGCGCGTTGAAAGACGGCCAACGTGACAATTTCCACCGCCGCCCACTAACAGCTCTGCCATCTGGTTAACCAGTGAGCACCTATCCGGTATGGGAAAGGGGAGCGAGACCATGACCGACCACGCGGGTGCCGTTATCAGTTTTCGCGATAGCGAGAAACTGCGTTGTCTGTTGTGTCGTCTGCACGAGCAGGGCGAGGGCGCGTGGGTGCATGATCCCGTCGCTGCCGATCTGATGCGGTACGCGCGGGACAAGTACGCCGCTCTCGCCGTCAAGCACCGGCTTGATCCGTGGGAGGCAGTCTCTGCCGCCTTCGAGGTGATGCGCACCCCGGCGGCGCGGCGTGCTCGTGATCCGTGGGCGGTGATCACGCATTCGGTGCGGATCACCTGCTCGGTCGAGGAACGCGGGCAGGGGCTCTTGTGCTCAGTGCATCAGGCCAGGCGGAAGCGGTTCACCGTGTTCCACGATCCCGAACGATTCTCCGACCGTGAGCACCCGATGGTGGACGACCACCCCGTGTTCGGGTTCATTGACGAACACTTCAACGACCTCGACACACCAGAACCCGATCCTGTCTCCACGCCTGTCCTTCACGCGGTCGAAGGGGCGATCACGCTCCTGGTGCTGCTGGGCTGGCCGGGCGATACGGCGCGGGATGCGGTTGAGCACGTCTGTGACGCACTGACGAAAGCCGGTGCACGGCAGGCCGCGTATAGCGCGTTGCGGCGCGATCAGCAGACTCCGGCGATGCTGGATCTTCCTCGCCCCGCCTGGCACGCACTGCTCCGAGCCCTACTAGGCAGCCCCGAACCCGTGCACGCGGCGACGCCCATGGGGCGGGGCGTGCTGTTGCGGCTGCTGATCGGCGAAACGATGCCGCTGCTGCTGGAGGATGATGACCTCGTCGCCGCCGTCTCCTTCGCTTCCTCCGGAGTGGGGAGGTGATCGGGGATGGATGTGCCAAAGGATGGCTTCTACGTCGAACGCGCCGTCTCCTCCATCCCCGTCGGGAACCGGCACCGCAAGGACCTCGGCGAGATCGACACCCTCGCCGCATAGATTCAACGCCACGGCCTATTGCAACCGATCACGGTGAACCTTGACGGGTTCCTCATCTGCGGGGCACGCCGACTCACGGCGATCAAGAAGCTCGGGTGGAAGACCGTCCGCGTGTGGGTACGGTCCGGGATCTCCGACCGGCTCGGGCAGTTGCTCGCGGAGCAGGACGAGAACGTGCTCCACAAGCCGCTGAACCAGATCGAGGCCGCCGCCCTCTACCGAGAACTCAAAGCCCTCCTCGCCGAAGACGCCAAACGCAGGCAAGAAGCCTCACGGTTCAGCGAAGACCACCAACCCGGCAGTGACGGCACCGCTGACCCAGCGGCACCGTCCGGACAGGCAGGTGAAGCTCGGCATCAGGCGGCACTCATGGTCACCGGGCGGGCCTCGTATTCCCGGTTGGAGCAGATCGGGTTCATCGAGAAGATCGCCGACGATCCCACCCGTGAAGAACAGCTCCGCGCCCACGCGAAAACAGAACTCGAACAAATCGAAGCAGGCTGCCCCGTCACGCCCGCATACACTCGCATCCGCGATGAGGCGGCGGGTGAGCTGGATCGCCTCGCCCGCCAAGCCCTCGCCCGCGTCAAAGCGGAGAAGCGCGCGAAGCAGAAGAAGCGCAAGAGCACGTTCCAGCCCATGCCCAGGCTCAACGTTCGGGCGTTCGTGCTCACCTGGGACGAGTTCACCGGCTGGTGCGACCGCTACGACATCCCCCAACTCGCTGCGGAACTCACCGACGAGCAGATCGAGAAGTTCCACGCCACCCTCACCGAACTACAAGCATTCGCTGAGCAGATCGATACCGCCCGTGAACAAGTCCCACCCGAAGAACGCGGTAGACGCATCACGCAACGCGGACACCTCCGAGCACTGTGAACCAGGAACGAACAAAAGACACGATCCAGGGGCGAGGTCGAGCACCTCTCCTCCATGGGCTACTCCCGCACCACCGATACCGGCCGCCGCATCACCGCGACGCCGCGCGTGCTGGAGGAACCGGACACCGCCCGTCTCGTTGCGTTGGTGCTGCACCTCGCCGAACAGCTCCACCACGAAGAAGCCCAGGACCGCGCCATTCCCGCGCGAGACGATCAAACTCCCGCGCGAGACGATCAAACTAACGGCCCCGGCGACAGCACTGGCTAGGCCAAGGAAGGACAGCACGATGACCCTCTTACTCCCAGCACCAGCCGAGGCTGACGAGAAGCTCGCATTTACGGCGGTGACCTATCAGCGCGTCTCCACGAAGGAACAGGCCGCGAAGGGTGGCCGCGACGAGGGGTTCTCCATCCCGGCGCAACGCGAAGCCAACGGCCGCAAGGCTGAAGCTCTCGGTGCGCGGATTGTGGCGGAGTTCGTCGATGCTGGGGAGTCCGCCCGCTCCGCCGACAGGCCGGACTTGAAACGCATGCTCGACTACATCGCGAGCCATCAGGTGACGTATTGCATCGTCCA
>NZ_AUIA01000018.1 GCF_000423465.1 Propionicicella superfundia DSM 22317
CGACGCCGATCCGGCGGAACGTATCGAGCTGATCGATCACCGCCGGCGCCGCACGCGTCCCGATCAACTCAGCCCCCGCCATCAAGAACACATACGCATTCTGCGCATGCGGCGCCTTGATCCCCGACACCTTCACCCGCGTACCCGACCCCGCCAACGTGTCCACCATCACCAACACCTGCTCCAACGTCGGCGCCTCGAACTGACCCGTCGCCGACTTCGCCCAATCGATCCCCGCCTCCGCGATCAACCGACACGCCGTCGCAACCTCCTCCACCGACAAGAACGCCGTATCGATGATCATCTTCGTCATCACACCCTGCGCCGCATCCACATACTCCCGGAACTCCGCCAGGATCTTGTCGTACTTCCGATCCTTCAGATCATGCAGATTCATCGTGTTGTCCAACACCGTCGCCCCCCACCCGACGGCCTCCTCCACCTCCCGACACTTCACCGCACTCGACTGATTCCCGAACGGGAACCCCACACCAGCCCCCACCAACACACCCGTCCCCGCCAACTCCTCAGCCACCACCGGCGTCCAATACGACGACCCGAAACAAAACGCCATGCAGTTATACGCCACCGCCGTCTTGCACTCCGCCCGGATCTCCGCCTCCGTGATGTCCTTCCGCAAAATCGCGTAATCAAAACACTTCCCCAACTCACGCTTCGTCAACCTCGCGAAATCAGGCATGAAAGACTCCTTGTCCGTCGCACAGCAAAGCCGCCGTCGTTGGCGGCACTCGTTCGGCTCTGATCGATGTTGTGCGAACCTGTTAGAACCTGTTCAATAATGTCATCTCCTGCGGACGGCCGCAAGGGCAACCCGGACCGGACGAGGCGGTGAGCGGCGGCGTAGCTACGCTCCGGCCGGGAAGCTACCGGGGGACCGGTAGCGTCCCGGCCTTGGCGTAGCGTCCCGACCCGGGACGTAGCGACGCCGATCCATGCGTCGCCTTCGCGACCGAATGGTGGTTCTGCGCGCCGCGATTGTCTCTGGACCCATCGGTGCGGTAACACTTTGCAGGTGACGAGGTCTCATATTCTCCTGCTCGGTGTCGACGGGTTCTACCTTCCGATCCTGGAGGCCGAGCCTCTCTGCGGACCGGCGCTCATGTCGCTGGCACAAGAGGGAACGCGCGTGGACATGCGGATGCCAGTTCCGACACTGTCAGGCCCCGGGTGGGCGACGATCCTCACCGGAGTGCCCGCCGAGCAGCATGGGGTCACCAACAACCAACTCTTCGGTAACCGGCTGGTCATGTTTCCCGACCTGCTGAGCCGGGCCTTCTATGCCGATCAGACCACCGTCACCTTCGCGGCCGCCGGCTGGTCGCCGCTCGTCGATCCCGCGAGCACCGGGCCCGTCATCCACGAGCGGCGGGAGCAGCAGCTCGCGGGGCTGCACTACGTCATCTCGCGCGAGGGCGAGCAGCGCGGGTACACCGTGACCGACGCCGAGATCACCGACTACGCGGACTTCGCCCTGCGGCAGGACGTCGCCGTGGACGTCGGCTTCGTGTACTTCTGCGGCACCGACGAGGCGGCACACCTGTTCGGGACGGAGGGGCCGGAGTACCGGCGGGCCATCACGCGCATCGACACCCATGTGGCTCGCATCCTCGCCCGGGTGGAGGAGCGCGCTGCGCGGGGCGAGCCCTGGCTGGTGGCGGCGGTCACCGACCACGGACACCGTCCCGAGGGCGGCCACGGCGGCGGGTCCGACCGCGAGACGGCGTCCTTCGTCCTCGCCCGCGGTTACGGACGTCCCAATCCCGACTGGCCCGCCCGGATCGAACCGCACGAACTCGCGGGGCTGCTTCTCGCCGAACGCGCCTGAGGCCCCGGGAGCACAGGGCCCGGACCAGGACGAACCACAGGGCCGGACCGGACCGGCTCCGGACCGGAGCACGGGAGACGGGACGTCCGCACCGCCCTCCCGATCAGAGAGCCGGCTGCGCGTCCGCTCCGCCGCTGGCGGGAACGTATTCCCGGGGGACCCGGCGCGTGATGGCGCACGTGACCTCGTAGGAGATCGTGCCGAGCAGATCGGCCAGTTCGGTCGTCGTGATCCGTTCGTCGCCCGAGCGCCCCACGAGGACGACCTCGGCGCCCCGGGAGACCGCCGAGCCAGGCCCGAGGTCGACCATGAACTGGTCCATGCAGACGCGTCCCGCGATCGGGTAGGACCGGCCCTCGATGAGAACCCGCCCCGTATTGGACAGTCGCCGGTTGTACCCGTCCCCGTAGCCGACGGGGATCGTCGCGATCCGCGTGGCGCGCGGCGCCGTCCAGGTGCGGCCATAGCTGACCGTCTCTCCCGCGACGACGTCCTTCACGAACGACACCCGCGTGCTCCACGCGAGCGCCGGCCGCAGATCGACCGTCCGGGGGGTCGCCGCGTCGGGGTACGAACCGTAGATCATGATGCCGGGCCGCACCATGTCGAACCAGGTGTCGGGGTGCGCCAGGACACCCGCCGAGTTCGCGAGGTGCACGATGCGCGGACGGCCACGGGCCGCCGTGACGGCTTCGACCGCCGCGGCGAAGCGCCGCGTCTGCGCCGCCGTGTACTCGTCCTGAGCCGGGACGTCGGCGACCGCGAGATGGGAGAACAGACCCTCCAGGTCGAGGTTCGGTGCGTCGTCGATCAGCGCTGCCAGGTCGGCGGCCCGCTCCGGCCGCTCCCCGAGGCGTCCCATGCCGGTGTCGATCTTCAGGTGCACGGGAACGGTGACGCCGGCTCGACCCGCCGCCGCGGCGACCATGTCGATGGTCGTCGCATCGACGACCGTCAGCGTGATGCCGTGCGCGACCGCCGCGTCGACCTCGTCGGAGAAGCACGGGCTCAGCTTGAGAATCGGCAGCTCGACGCCTGCCCTGCGGAGTTCGAGTCCCTCGGCCACGGTGGCGACACCGAACCGGTCGGTCACCCCGGCCGCGGCCAGGTGGCGGGCGACCGGCACGGCACCATGGCCGTAGGCGTCGGCCTTGACGGCGGACAGGATCAGCCTGTCCCCCACACGAGCGCGGATTCCGCGCAGATTCTCCTCGATCGCGCCGAGATCGACCCGGGCGTACGTCGGCTGGCTCACGGACTCACCGTAGCGCCGTCCCGCCGAACTCACCGAGCGCTCTGCATCCTCCGGAATTCCGCCGATTCCCGCGGGAAGGGGAGCGCTCGGCGAGACGGGTTCTCCGCGACGGGCCCGTCAGGCGGCGTCCGTCTGCCCCGGCTCCCCCGGCACGGCATGCGCAGCCGCGACCGTCGCCGTCGCGAACTCCACGAACACGCGGACGAGACCGGTCACCACGAGCGGGAAGACCCAGCCCGTCAACAGGAACAGCACCGCGACCACCATGTAGAAGCTGTTGACGGTGCTCCCCCCGTAGGGGAGGGCGCTCATCGAGGAGTAGAACAGCCCGGCGACCGTGCCGACGTACCACAGCAGGCCCGCGGCAAACGTCCCCACATGGAGCAGTTTGCCGAGCTGCGGTGTCGCGACCTTGCTGAACCCGAAGTCGAACAGCAGGCCGAACGGGCTCGGCTTCACCGGTGCGGCCGCGTAGCCGGGGACCGTCGCCGGGTACCCGGTCGGTCCGGGGGCGGCGGAGGCCGCGCTCTGCGGATAGGACGGGCTCGGCGGATACGCCGGGGACCCGCCCTCCTGCGGCTGGACACCGTACCCGTAGGCCTGCGACACGTCGGGCGCCTGACGCGCACCCTCGTACGGATTGGGCGCCGACGGATAGCCGGCGGCCGGGTAACCCGCCGATCCGGCGGAGGAGGGGTAGCCGCCCTGCCCCTGAGGCTGCTGCGGGTCGTAGTTCGGTCCGAGGTTCGCGTAGGGATCCTGCTGCGTCATGGACCTATCCTCCCCCGCCGGGGGCCAGGTCGCAGCCCGTGGGATCCCCCGGTCCCCTCAGAACAGCAGCGAGAGGCCCGGATCCTCCAGGATCGTGGCGACGTCGCCGAGGAACTTCGACCCCATCTCCCCGTCGACGAGACGATGGTCGAACGTGATGACCACCGTGCACACGTAACGGGGCTCGATCCGCTCCTCGGCGCCGGTGCCGACCAGCCACGGACGCCGCTTGACCGTCCCGAGGCAGAGGATCGCGGCCTCGCCCGGGTTGAGGATCGGCGTCCCGGCGTCCACCCCGAAGATGCCCACGTTCGTGATCGTGAAGGTTCCGCCGACCATGTCGGACGGCTGCACGCGACCCTCCCGCGCCACGGCGATCATCCGGTTCATGGCCTGGGCGAGCTCCACGAGGTTCAGCTCGTTGGCCTGCTTGATGTTCGGCACGATGAGACCTCGCGGCGTGGCCGCGGCGATGCCGAGGTTCACGTCGCGGTGCAGGACGATCTCACCGGTCGCCTCGTCGTAGCTGGAGTTGATCTCGGGGTTGCGGGCGATCGCCAGGCACGCGGCCTTCGCGAACACCAGCAGAGGCGAGACGCGCAGGCTGGCGAACTCGCGGCGCCCCTTCAGCGACTCGACGAGCGTCATCGTCTCGGTCACGTCGATGGTCACCCACGCCGTCGCCTGCGGCACGCGCAGCGACTCGGTCATGGACGTGACCATCGCCTTGCGCACGCCGCGCAGCGGCCGCCGCTCGTGCTCGGGCCGCGTCACCCGCACCGACGACACGGCGTCGGCCGCCGCGACGACGTCCTCGCGTGTGATCACTCCCCCCGGCCCCGACCCGGGCACGCCGTGAAGGTCGACACCCAGATCGCGTGCGAGGCGGCGCACCTGCGGGGCGGCGAGCGGGCTGCGCGGCAGCGACGGCGCGGGCGGTTCGGCACCGGGCGCGGGCAGCGGATCGCCTGCCGCCTCGGCCGTCACCGCATGGGTCTCGGTGACCTCGTCCACACGCCGCGAGACGGGCCTGTCCGTCGCGTACGACTCCTGGACCTGTTCCTTCGTCTCCTCCGGCGGGACCGCGACGACGCCCTTGCGCGGCCGTCTGCTGACCGCGCCCGGCCTGGCCCCGTAGCCGACGAGCAGCGCGGCGCCCGCCTCCGCGGCGGTGGAACGTCCACCCTCGACCTCGCGCGGGGCGGCGTCGGGGGCGGCCGGAGTCGGCGCGCTGGGCGCCGACGGCGCGGACTCTGCGAGGTCGGTCACCGTCGTGACCGACGATCCGGCGTCGGGAGAGGGTCCGTTGCCCCGGCCGTCGTCGATCTCGATGACCGGCGTCCCGATCGCGACGGTGTCGCCCTCGGCGACCAGGAGGCGGGCGACCCGGCCGGCGTGGGGCGAGGGCAGCTCGACCAGGGACTTCGCGGTCTCGATCTCCAGCAGGATGTCGTTGACCTGCACCTCGTCGCCGACGGCAACGCGCCACGACGTGATCTCGGCCTCCACCAGTCCCTCGCCGGGATCGGGGAGTCGGAACTGCAGCATGGTGGTCTCCTCGTTGTCGCGCGTGCTCAGTAGGCCAGGGTGCGGTCGACCGCGTCAAGGATCCGGTCGAGGTCGGGCAGGAACTCCGACTCCAGCTTGCTCGGCGGGTACGGGAAGTCGTAGCCCGTCACCCGCAGCACGGGGGCGTGGAGCGAGAAGAAGCACCCCTCCTGGACCCGGGCGGCGATCTCGGCGCCCAGCCCGGCATTGCGGCTCGCCTCGTGGACGACCACGGCCCGGCCCGTGCGGGCCACCGACTCGAGGACCGTGGCGTCGTCCAGCGGGGACAGCGAGCGCAGGTCGACCACCTCCAGGTCCTTGCCCTCCTCGGCGGCCGCGACGGCGGCCTCCAGGCAGGTTCGCACCTGTCCGCCGTAGGTGAGGAGCGTGGCGTCCCGGCCGGGCTTCACCACGCGCGCCCGGTGCAGCGGGAGCGGCGGGGCGACCAGGTCGACCTCGCCCTTCTCGTGGTAGCGCCGCTTCGGCTCGAAGAAGATCACCGGATCGTCGCTCGCGATGGACTGCTGGATCATCCAGTACGCGTCCAGCGGATTGGACGGTGTCACGACCTTCAGCCCGGGGGTGTGGGCGAAGTACGCCTCGGGCGACTCCGAGTGGTGCTCGATCGCGCCCACCCCGCCGCCGGCCGGCATCCGCACGACGACCGGCATCGGGAGCCTCCCGTGCGACCGGAAGAACATCCGGGACAACTGGCTCACGATCTGATCGAACGCCGGGAACACGAACCCCTCGAACTGGATCTCGACGACCGGCCGGTACCCGCGCAGGGCCAGGCCGATCGCCGTCCCGACGATGCCCGACTCGGCCAGCGGCGAGTCGACGACGCGATCGGTGCCGAACTCCTCCTGCAACCCCTCGGTGATGCGGAAGACGCCGCCGAGCCTGCCGATGTCCTCGCCTGCGAGCAGCACCTTCGGGTCGGCCTCCAGGGACCGCCGCAACCCCGCGTTGAGGGCCTTCGCCATCGTGAACGCGGTCATCCGGCCACCTCCGCGTCGAGGAAGCTGTCCGCGTAGGCGACGTAGGCCGCCCGCTGCGTCGCGAGGTACTGGGGGGTGGCGGCGAAGGCTCGCGACCACATGTCCGGCAACTCGGGCGGAGGCAGCGTCAGGCAGCCGGTCCGCATCCGCTCGGCGAGCGCGTCCGACTCCGCCTGCAGGTCGTCCAGGAACGGCTGGTCGATCGCGCCGCGGTCCAGCAGGTACGCCTTCGTGCGTTCGATCGGATCCTTGGCCCGCCATTCGGCGAGCTCGGCCTCGAGCCGGTACTTGGTCGGATCGTCGGACGTCGTGTGCGCGCCCATGCGGTAGGTGAACGCCTCGATGAACGTCGGCCCCTTGCCGGAGCGGGCGCGTTCCAGCGCCCACGATGTCACCGCGTGCACGGCCAGCGGGTCGTTGCCGTCGACGCGAACCCCCGGGAATCCGTAGCCGTCGGCCCGGCGGTACAGCGGGATGCGGGACTGGCGCGCGATCGGCTCGGAGATCGCCCACTGGTTGTTCTGGCAGAAGAAGACCACCGGGGCCTGGTAGGAGGCCGCGAAGACGAAGGCCTCGTTGACGTCTCCCTGGGACGTCGCGCCGTCGCCGAAGTAGACGAGCGTCGCGCCGTTGTCGGCGGGGTCGGGATTGCCCACGACACCGTCACGTTGCATGCCCATGGCGTACCCGACGGCATGCAGCGTCTGGGTGCCGATCACGAAGGAGTACAGGTGGAAGCGCAGCCGCCGCGGGTCCCAGTCGATCATGGACGTTCCGCGGAACGGCGCCAGCAGTGCGAGCGGGTCGACGCCCATCTTCAGCGCCACCGCGTGCTCGCGGTAACTGGGGAAGACGAAGTCGAGCGGCCCCACCGCGGCGGCCGAGCCGACCTGCGCGCCCTCCTGGCCGAGCAGCGGGCACCACAGCCCGAGCTCTCCCTTGCGCTGGAGTGCGGTGCCCTCCGTGTCGAGGCGGCGGGCGAGGACCATGTCGCGGAGGTACCCGGCGACGTCCTCGTCGGTGCCCGTGAAGGCGAAGTCCGCGTTGGCGGTGCGTTCCCCTGCGGGAGTGAGGAGCTGGACGATCTCGTCCTCGGTCGTATCGGGTGTCACGCGGCGCTCCTGTCGGTCCGGACGACGGATGGACGGTGATCGCGATCGGGAGAACCGCCCCGGCCGCGACAAACCTACGGTACCGTAACCGTAGGTACCTCCCAAGGTCCAGCCCTGTGCCACACGCCGGGCGGCCCCGGATCTCCCAGGGCGGCCCGGCGGTGGGCTCTCAGTGCGCGACAGCTCCAGCGGACCCGGCACCCGTCATCGACCGCACCTCCATCTCGGCCTGAAGCTCGGCGTCCGCCGGCACGGAGGACGTGACCGTGCCGATCCATCCCGCGAGGAAGGCCAGCGGCAAGGACACGATGGTCGGGCTGGTCAGGGGGAAGATCGCGATCGGATTGGTCGCCGAGATCGCCGGCGAGAGCACGATGAGGACGATCGCCGACACGAGCCCGGTGTAGATCGACCACACCGAGCCGCGCGTGGTGAACCGCTTCCAGTACAGCGTCATCAGGATCGCCGGCAGATTGGCGGACGCCGCGACCGCGAACGCCAGCGACACGAGGAACGCGATGTTCTGTCCGTTCGCCGCGATGCCGCCCACGATGGCGAGCACCCCGATGACCACGGCGGTGGTGCGCGCGACCTTCACCTCCTGCGCCGGATCGGCCTTGCCCTTCTTCAGCACCGAGTTGTAGAAGTCGTGGGCGAACGAGGCCGACGCCGTGATCGTGAGTCCGGCCACGACGGCCAGGATCGTCGCGAACGCGACGCCGGAGATGATCCCCATCAGGACCTCGCCGCCAAGGACGAGGGCGAGCAGCGGTGCGGCGGAGTTGGCCTTGCCCGGAGCAGCCAGGATGCGCTCGACCCCCACGAGTTGCGCGGCGCCGTATCCGAGCATCAGCGTGAACAGGAAGAAGATCCCGACCAGCACGATCGCCCAGGTGGCCGAGCGACGCGCCTCCTTGGCCGACGGCACCGTGTAGAACCGCATCAGCACATGCGGCAGGCCGGACGGGCCGGCGACCAGGGCGATCGCCAGGGACAGGAAGCTGAGCTTGGTGACGACCCCTCCGGCGCCGTACTGGAGCATCGGCTGCAGGATCGCATCCCCCTTCGGATGGACCGCGGCGGCGTTGCCGAGGAGCGTGGACAGGTTGAACCCGTTCTTCGACATCACCCAGAACGTCATCAGCGCCGCGCCGGCGATGAGGAGCGTCGCCTTGATCATCTGCACCCAGGTCGTCCCCTTCATGCCTCCGATCAGGACGTACACGATCATGACGACGCCGACGACGACGATCACCCCCGACTGGGCCAGGGGATCGGTGACGCCGAGCAGCAAGGCCACCAGCCCGCCCGCGCCGGCCATCTGCGCGAGGAGGTACACGAACGAGATGGTGAGCGTCGACAGCGCCGCCGCCGTCCTCACCGGCCGTTGGTTCATGCGGAAGCTCAAGACGTCGGCCATCGTGTACTGACCGGTGTTCCGCAGCGGCTCGGCCACGAGGTACAGCGCGAGCAGCAGTGCGACGAAGAAGCCCACGGAGTACAGCAGCCCGTCGTAGCCGTAGACGGCGATGGCGCCGGTGACGCCGAGGAACGCTGCGGCGGACAGGTAATCACCGGTTATAGCAAGTCCGTTCTGGCGACCGGAAAAGGCCGCGCCGCCCGTGTAGAAGGAGCCGGCCCGCTTCTCTGAATCACGGGTCACTTTGATCACGACAAGCAGTGTGACAACGACGAATGCCGCAAAGATCGCAATGTTGATGATGGGATTCCCGGTGTTCATGCCCCCACCTCCGCTTCGACCCGCTGCCGCAATTCGGCCGCCTGCGGGTCGAGCACCGTCGCCGTCCGGCGCATGTAGAGCCACGTCGCGAACCAGGTGGTCGGGAACTGGATGAGGCCGATGATCATCCCGTTGGTGAGAGTGCCGACCAGCGGAGCGCCCATGAACTCCTCGGCGAAGGTGGACAGCAGGACGTAGAGGAAGTACCACGCCAGCACCGCCACCACCACAGGGAAGGCGAAGGTCCGGAAGCTCCGCCGGAGGCCCTGGAAGTCGTCCGAGCGCTGCATCCGGACGTAGGCCGACATCGGGGGGTGCGGGTGCGGTTCGACCGTGCTCAACTCGGGCAGAGGCCAGTGGTCCTCGGGAAGGCGGTACTCCGGCGAACTCTCGTCCGGCATACCCTGGGGGGTATCGTGCGACGTCATATCGGCCCTTCTGATCGGAAGCGGTCGGATGGGACCGGGCACCCTCGCCCGGTGGAGTCAATCAGCGGACAATCCCTGCACGGAAAGCGATTCCGTCGAACGGAATGCGGAGAAAATACGGGAGCAGGAACGGGATGTCAACACTTGTCGGGAAAAAGTCACACCCGCACCGGGCAGAAGTGACCAACGGCCGCCGCCACGGCATCGAATCACCGGAGAAGCGACCGCCGACGCCGGGAGCCGCGTCACCTCGTACGGCGGCGCGTCACCTCGTACGGCGGATCGTGTAGCTCGGCGACGTGGACGTGAAGCCATACGGATTCGTGTACGACAGCCGCCACCGGTACGTCCCCGCCGTCCCCGACCCGTACGTCAACGGAATCGTCACCTGACCCGACGAGTTCGTCACCCCCGACCGACTCCTCGACCACGACCCGCCCACCAGGAACTGCACCCACACCGTCCGGCCCGACCCCGTGTTCGGCACCGACCCCCTCACCGACACCGACCGACCCACCTTGGCCGTGGCGGGACGCGAGACGACGGCCGGAGTGGTCCCCCGCCGCGTGACCGTATAGGTCGGCGAGGTCGACGTGAAGCCATGCGGATTCGTGTACGACAGCCGCCACCGGTACGTCCCCGCCGTCCCCGACCCGTACGTCAACGGAATCGTCACCTGACCCGACGAGTTCGTCACCCCCGACCGACTCCTCGACCACGACCCGCCCACCAGGAACTGCACCCACACCGTCCGGCCCGACCCCGTGTTCGGCACCGACCCCCTCACCGACACCGACTGACCCACCAGCGCCGACGCGGGCCGGGAGGTCACGACCGGAGTGGTCCCCCGCCGCGTGACCGCGAAAGTGCCCGAGTAGGTCACCGCCGTGCCCGATCCCACCCGCAGCCGGTAGGTGTACGTGCCGGCGGTCGTGGCGCCATAGGTCAGGGGCAGCGCGACCCGCCCGTCGGACGCCGTCGTGCCCGTCCGGCTCGTCGACCAGCCCGACCCGGTCCTGACCTCCAGCGCGACCGGCCTGCCGCCGGGGTTGACCTCGCTCACCGTCGCCGTCACCGACGCCGACTGCCCGACCAGCAGCGAACCCGGGACGGACGTCGCGGCGACACTCACGGACTGCCGCGGCGGCGTCTGCGAGGGAGCCGGCGGACTCATGGTGTTCACGGTCACGAACCGCCACCCCTCGGCGGATCCCCTCACCGGCCGGTAGGTCGCCGCACCGGACTGCGAGTACGACCAGGACGACCACGTGCCGTCCCCGTTCTCGACGGCATGCCAGTACGACCAGTAGTGATCGGCCGCGACACGCTCGTCGCTCGGCAGGCCGTCGATCGACGTGAGGAGCCCCGAGCGCTGCGTGACGGCGTAGCCGGCGCTCTGCAGCGCGTCCAGACCCGTGTCGTGCGACGCGGCGCACCCGCGCGTCACCCCCTGCCCGAGCGCGGACGCGTCCACGACGACCCACACGCCGGCGCACGTCTCCGGCGCGGCGACAGGCGCGGCGCTCGCGGCGGGCACGGCTCCCCCGGCCAGCAGGCCGGCCACGGTCAGCGCGGCGACAGCCCGCAGGACGCCGCGACGCGACCTCCGCCACGTCCGCAGGTGGGTGATCAGGGACATCTCCGCCCGTCCTTCCGATGGGTCGGCGCACCGGAGGAGGACCTGGGCGCGCTGACGGTCGTCACCCGCAGGCATTCCGGCTGTACGGTTGCGCGTCAGCCCCGGAGTCGCACCGGGTTCCCCTGCATGGCCCGACCACGGTAACGCGCCCGGCGCCCGAGCGCACGCCGTCGATATCCCTGCACCCGCTCCGCCGGGCATCGACCCCTGTCAGACTGGACACGACCACGATCTGCGCGGGAGGTGCCATGCTCGTCGCCGAGGACCTTCTCCTGCTGCTCACCGACGACGACTCCGGCAAGCCCGAGGTCATGACGTCCAACTCCGGATTCCTGCTCGCCGGAGCCCTGCTGGCCGATCTGGCGCTGAGCGGCCACCTGCGGCTGACCGAGCGCGGCGAGACGACGCGCCGCAACAGGATCGTCCCGGACCCTGGCCTCGAACCCCCCGCAGACCCGCTCCTCGCCGAGGCTCTCAGCCGCGCCGCCCGGAAGAGCAGTTGGCGACCGGGCGCCCTCGTCTCCGCGCTGTCGCGGCTCCCCCGGCTCCGCACCCGCCTGTTCGAACGGCTGTCGCGGGCCGAGCTCGTCCAGCGCGACGAGCGGAGCTTCCTCGGGTTCCGGTGGTCCCGGTGGCCGGCCGTGGCGGACGGTCACGAGGCCGACGTCCGGCGGGGGCTGCAGGACGTGCTGCTGCTCGGCGCCGCCCCCGACGACCGGCAGGCGGCCCTCATCGGACTGCTCGCCGCCGCCGGCATCGTCCCCCGCATCCTGCTGCGGGGAATCGCCCACGACGGCGCCGGCGTCCGCCGCCAGACCAAGGAGTTGCGGACCCGGCACTGGGTCGCGCGGGCGACCTACGACGCGATCCAGGAGGCACAGGCCGCCGCGGCGGGCGCGGCGACCGGCGGGTCCTGACCGGCCGCGGTCCGGCGGAAGCCTCCCGCGTCGGCCCTCTCAGTCCGTCAGGGTGGCGGCGAGCACCGCCTTGATCGAGTGCATCCGGTTCTCGGACTGCGCGAACACGATGGACTGCGGCGAGCCGAACACCTCGTCGGTCACCTCCAGCTCGCTCATCCCGGCCAGCCGGTACACCTCGTCGGCGACCGCCGTGCTGCGGTCGTGGTAGGCGGGCAGGCAGTGCATGAATCTCACATCGGAGTTGCCGGTCTGCTCCAAGACGTCCATCGTCACCTGGTACGGGCGCAGCGCCGCGATCCTCCGTGCCCACACCTCTGCCGGCTCCCCCATCGTCAGCCACACGTCGGTGTGCACGAAATCGACGTCGGCCACCCCGGTACGCACATCGTCGGTCACCGTGATCCGCGCGCCCGTGATCGCGGCCGCGTCGCGGGCCTGCTCCACCAGCTCGACCGGCGGCTGGAACCCCGACGGGGCGACGATGCGGACGTCCATGCCCAGCAGCGCCCCCGCGTACAGCAGCGAGCGGGCGACGTTGAAGCGCGCGTCGCCGAGGAACGCGAAGGCGATGTCCCGATCCTCCAGGCCCGACGACTCGCGCATCGTGAACATGTCGCACAGGCTCTGCGTCGGATGCCACTCGTCGGTGAGCCCGTTGTACACGGGCACCTGCGCATGCTCCGCGAGGATCTCCACATCGCGGTGCGAACCGCCGCGGAAGGCGATCGCATCGTAGATCCCGCCCAGCATCCGCGCCGTGTCGGCGACGGACTCCTGAAGCGCCAGATGCGTGTCGTCGGGGCCGAGGTAGGTCGTGAACGCGCCCTGGTGGAACGCGGCGACCTCGAAGGAGGTCCGCGTCCGGGTCGACGGCCTGTCGAAGACGACCGCGATCGTCCGGCCCACGAGCCTGCGCGCCTCGACCCCGGCGCGCCGGTCCGCCTTCAGGCGTGCCGTCAGATCCACCAGATGCCGCCACTCCGCGGGGGTGAAATCCGTCTCCTTCAAGAAGTCACGCCCGGCAAGGGAGCGCACGGCCTCCTGCGACATATGCCCGCTGTTCCTCTCACGCGTAGGTGGCCACGATAACGGGCATGCCTCCGGCCGTGACAGTATCGACACATGCTGACTCGCTTCCTGGCGAACGCCGCGGCCCTCGCGGTCGCGACCCTCCTCGTCCCGGGAATCTCCGCCGGAGGAACGACGAACGCCGACAAGGTCTTCGCGATCCTCCTGGTCGCGGTCATCTTCGGCGTGGTGAATGCCCTGGTCAAGCCGTTCTTCACCTTCGTCACCGCCCCGCTCGTCCTCGTGACGCTCGGCATCTTCCTGCTCGTCGTGAACGCCGCTCTGCTGATGCTGACGTCCTGGCTGGCGGGGTACCTGCAGATCGGGTGGCACGTGGACGACTTCTGGTCGGCCGTCCTCGGCGCCCTCATCGTGTCGACGGTGAGCTTCATCGTCAACGCCTTCCTGGACAACAACCGAGAGGAGACGCACCAGTGACGTCCCGCCGATCCCGCGCCCACGACCGCCCGGAGCCCGGCGAGACGGACACCTTCGGCGTCGTCTTCGTGTGCACCGGCAACATCTGCCGATCCCCGATGGCCGAGTTCATCGCACGCGGCAGGGCGGAGCGCGAACTGGACGTCCCTGCCCGCTTCTCCAGCGCGGGAACCAGCGACGAGGAGGACGGCAATCCCGTCGATCCGCGGGCGGCCCGGCAGCTCCGCGCCGCCGGGTACGCCACCGGCGGTCACGTCGCCCACCGGATCACCGGTGCCGAGATCGCCGCCGCCGACCTGATCGTCGGCATGGAGGAGCACCATGTGCGCGCCCTCCGCCGCTCCGCTCCCGGCGCCGACGTCCGGCTGCTCAGCGAGTTCGACCCCGGCGCCCGGCCGGGCCAGGGCGTCCCCGATCCGTGGTACGGCGGGCAGGAGGGATTCGAGCGCACCGCCGCCGCGATCGAGGCGGCGATCCCGGGCATCTTCGCGCACATCCGCCGGTTCGCGACCGGGGCGGCCGACGCCGTCTGACGATCAGGCTGCCCGCCCCATAACGCTCCTCACAGGTCCGCCGATCCGCGGACGCGCGGCCGAACGCGTCCATGCCGGTCCGGAAAGCGTGGCAGGCTGGCACCATGCACATCCTGGTGGTTGACGACGACCAGGCGGTCCGGGACTCCCTCGCACGGTCGCTGCAGTACAGCGGCTACGAGGTCTCGACCGCCGTCGACGGCGTGGACGCCCTGGCAAAGCTGGCGGGAGCGCGTCCCGACGCCGTCATCATGGACGTGATGATGCCGCGCCTCGACGGCCTGGAGGCCACGCGCATGCTGCGGGCGAACGGCAACGACGTGCCGATCCTCGTCCTGACGGCGCGCGACGCGGTCAACGACCGGGTCGACGGGTTGGATGCCGGCGGCGACGACTACATGGCCAAGCCGTTCGCGCTCGACGAGCTCCTCGCCCGCATCCGGGCGCTCACGCGGCGCTCGAAGCCTGCCGCGGAGTTCACCACCGACCTGCTGGTGTTCGAGAACCTCACGCTCGACCTGCAGACCCGCGAGGTGACACGGGCCGGGCGGCGGATCTCGCTCACCCGCACCGAGTTCGCCCTGCTGCAGACCTTCATGGAGCATCCGCGCCGCGTCCTGGAGCGCGGCTGGCTGCTCAACGAGGTGTGGGGATTCGACTTCCCGACCACCGCGAACTCCCTCGAGGTCTACATCGGGTACCTGCGCCGCAAGACCGAGGTCGATTCCGAGCCTCGGCTGATCCACACGGTGCGCGGGATCGGCTACGTCCTGCGTGAATCCCCACCGTGATCCGGGAACTCCTGGAGAGGCTGCCGAATCCCCGCCGATTGCTGCAGGACCGGATCTCGGTCCTGGTCGCGATCGGTGTCGCCTTCGCCGTCGGTATGGCCTCCGTGGCGGCGTACGTGACAAGCGCCGTCGCGCTGTACGCCCGCACCGACGACGAACTCGTCGAGATCGCCGCCGTCACCCGCACCTGGGTACAGCGCGACATCGAGGGGATGGGCGGGATCAACAACGACGCGCTCCGCGCGGTGAACGCCAACGTCGTGCTGCTGCGCTCGGACAACCAGTCGACCTACGTGCCGGGATCGCCCGCACCGTTCACCCCCGGGGCCACCGAGCTGGCGATCGCACGCACGCAGGTGGGCTCGTCGGCGCGCACCGTCAAGGGCACCGACGGCGCGCGGTACCGGCTCGTCGCCGTCCCGCTCGACGTGGACGGGTCGTACTACGCGCTCGTCATCGGTCGTCCGCTCGCCCCCACCGAGGACATCCTCCGCTCGCTCCAGATCGCCATCCTCGTATTCGGCTTCACCGGGATCGTCCTCGCGACCGGATTCGGGTGGTGGATCGGGCGCTCGGCCGTGCGTCCGCTGCGCGACCTCAGCCAGGCCGTCGCCGTCATCACCGAGACCGACGACCTCGAACCCATCACGGTCCGGGGCGACGACGAGATCGCCGACCTGACGCGGGCGTTCAACACGATGCTGTTGAGCCTCGAGTCGTCCAGGGAGCGGCAGAAGCGGCTCATCGCCGACGCCGGGCACGAACTGCGGACCCCCCTGACCTCGATGCGGACGAACATCGAGCTGCTGATGGCCGACGACCGGTCCGGCATGCTTCCGCCCGGCGCGCGCAGCGAGATCCTCGCCGATGTGGCGGCGCAGCTCGGCGAGTTCACGACGCTCGTGGGCGATCTCGTCCAGCTCTCCCGCGAGGACCGCGTCGAGGCCGCGCCCGAGCCCATCGACTTCCAGGACGTGGTCGCGCGGGCCGTCGAGCGGGCGAAACGGCGCGGACCGAGTCTCACCTTCGACGTCTCCCTGGAGCCGCTGTACCTCGTCGGCGAGCCCGACAGCCTGGAGCGGGCGGTGACGAACCTGCTCGACAACGCGGTGAAGTTCTCCCCCGACGGGGGCACGGTCACGGTCGAGATGGCCGACGGCCGGCTCCGGATCGCCGACCAGGGACCGGGCATCGCCGAGGAGGACCTGCCGCACGTCTTCGACCGGTTCTACCGCTCCGACAAGGCCCGCACCACTCCCGGGACAGGGCTGGGCCTGTCCATCGTCGACCACACGGTGAAGGCGCACGGCGGCGCGGTCGCGGCCGGCCGCGCCCCCGAAGGCGGCGCCGAGTTCGTCGTGAGCCTGCCCGGTCGGAGCGCACCCTGGTCGTCCGACGAGGACACCGAGGAGACCGTCGTCCTGCGTCGCGACGACTTGTAGGCGCCCACCGTGGAGAGTTGATGTTGGTAGTCCAACATCAACTCTCCACGCAACGCCCGTTCGGGAGTTGTCCACAGGCCCGGAGGCGCCCCGGCACGGGAGACGCCATGCTCGGTGCATGCACAGTCGGCTCCCCACCCCGCCCGAGGCCATCTCCCTGGCCGTGCGGCAGGGCCACGCGATCGCCCGTTCCCAGCTCGCCGCGCTCGGGGTCAGCCCCGAGGTGGTCCGGCGGCTGCGCCGCGAAGGCCGCCTCGTCCCGCTGGCCCGCGGTGTCTACGCCACCGGAGACGGCGGATGGGCGCAGGTGGCCTGGGCGGGGGTGTTGATCGGCGGATCACGGGCCGTGCTCGGGCTCCGCGCCGCAGCGTTCCTGCACGGCATGGTGCGCGAACCCGTGCTACCCGTCGAGGTCTTCGTCGGGAGCGCGCGTCATGAGCGTGACGAGCGCTGGCGGTTCATCCGCTCCGATCGATCCGGGCGGGGGGACCTTCCGCGCACGTCGATCCCGCAGACTCTCGTCGATCTCGCCGCCGAGGTCGAGTCCGATGAGCTCGTCGCCTTGGTGGCGGAGGCGACACGCGCCCGTCGCACCCATGGCCGCGAGGTGCTGCACCTTCTGGACGACCTTCCCCGGCATCCGCGCCGGAGGCTCCTCGCCGACCTTGTCGCCGAGGTGGCGGCGGGGTGCGAGAGTCCGCTCGAACTGCGGTATGCGCGGGACGTCGAGCGCGCTCACGGACTTCCCCGTGCCGTCCGGCAGGCCGGCCCGACCGCCCGCTACCGTGCCGACGTCTGGTACCGGGAGTACGGCGTCGTCGTCGAACTGGACGGCCGGCGCTACCACGCGGGGCGCGCCGCGCTCATGGACATGACGCGGGACAACGAGCATCGCCTGGCGGGGCTGATCACCCTCAGATTCGGCTGGGCGCATGTCGTGGGATCGCCGTGCGACGTGGCATGGACGGTCGCGCGGGCGCTGGCTGATCGCGGCTGGTCCGGGCTGCCGGTCTCCTGCCCGCGCTGCCACCGCGTGGCCTAGCGTGGAGAGTTGATGTTGGACTACCAACATCAACTCTCCACGCTGGCCGACAATGGCGGCATGCAGCAACGTGTGGTCGCCGTCGTCGCGGCGATGGCCGAGGAACTCCGGGCGCTGGCCGACGCGACGGCCGCCGAAGGCGCGGTCCGCGAGGAGCACGTCCTCGGCAGAAGCCTCCGCCACGGCACGCTCGCCGGGACACCGGTGGTCCTCGCCCGTTCCGGCGTCGGGAAGGTCGCCGCTGCGGCCACGGCGGCGATCCTGTGCCAGCGGGCGGATGCCGTCGTGATGGTCGGGACCGCCGGAGGGCTGGCGCCCGAGGTTCGTCCCGGGGACGTGGTCGTCGCCGACGCGCTCCTCCAGCACGATGTGGATCCCCGGCCGCTGTTTCCCCGCTGGCAGGTCGACGGCGTGGTCCGGCTCCGGCCCGATCCCGAACTCACCGGCGCGCTGGGCGCCGCCGCGTCCGATGCCGTTGCCGGGCACCGCGACGCCCTGGCCGCACTCGGCCTGCCGACCCCGAGGTGGCACACCGGGCTCATCGTGAGCGGCGACCAGTTCATCGCCGACAGCGCGGCGTCCGACGCCCTGCGCCGCGACCTCCCCGACGCGCTGGCCGTCGAGATGGAAGGAGCGGCGGTCGCCCAGGTGTGCACCGGCGCCCGCGTTCCGTTCGCCGTCGCGCGCACGATCTCCGACCGGGCCGACGACGACGCCCATGTCGATTTCGCCCGCTTCCTCGCGACGGTGGCCGCCCCGTATGCGCGCGACCTCGTCGTGCGGGCGCTCACGATCCTCGGCTAGCGTTCCTGATTCGGTATCGACGCCGACAACGCCGCCTGGCGATATGACCGTCACCCCGGGCGGCGCCACGGTCGACGCAGCCCGCTGACGACAGCCACGAACGCCCGCACGTCACCCAGCCGCCCACGATCGGAGGATGAGCCTGCAACGACGGCCCGCACGAATCCCGTCGCCGCCGAGTGTATGGGGCGCATGAGGCGCGACAGCGCGTCTGATGATCGAGAAGGGACTCGACGATGAAGAACCGCATGTGCAGGGGGGCCTTGCTGTTATGGGCGGCCGCAGCGAGCATTGGTCTGATCCTGCTGCCGGGCGGTGTCGCCCGGGCGGACGACGCCGGTTCGGATGGCCAGGCGAAGCTGCAGAAGACCTCATCGGGAGGGGAAGTCTCCCAACTCGACATCTTCGCAAGAGAGGCGGGAGCTGCCTTCTTGGACAACCAGGCTGCCCTGGGCCAGTTGAAGGGTTGGATCCTGGACCAGCCCGAGACAGCGAAAAGCGGCTATCTGGAGCAGATCAACGACGCGGCCACCCTGTCCACGCGGATTCTGTGGTACGGAGACAAGAACCCGTTCCTAGTCAAGATATTGGATAAGGCCGCCAGCCTCGGTATCAAGGCCGAAGCTGAGCCCCGGTCAATGTCGCTGTCCCAAATCGGGCAGGCCACCCAGAAGATCTGGGACAACGCCGACAGGATCAACAGGTCCGGCTCTGTCGTCACATCCATCGCCGGTATCGGCCTGGAGGACAACGGCTTGGAGGTCGACGGAGTGTGGGTCGGGGCTCTCACCGCCGACTCGACGGGCAAAGTCGCTCAGGATGTTCTGGTGTCCCGCCAGGCTCTTTCCGCCGAGGTGGCCAAGCTGTCCGGAGCCAGGGCCTTCCTGATCGAGAGCGACGCGGATGTCGCGGCGACTCGGTCGAAGGACACATCGCCCTTTTGGGCGGGTGGCTACATGAAGAACACCAGCGGCGGTGTGTGTGCAACCGGTTTCTCCCTGAAGGTGGTCGGCATGATCCAAGGCCTCTCCGGCACCGTGATGACGGGTTCCCAGTGCGGCTCGGTGCACGACGCCGGCACCAACAAGTGCAGCACGACCGTGCTGTTCTCCTCGACCAGAACCATCGCCCGCTCCTTTGGCGCGACTCTTATCACCGCCTGAGGCTGCTGCGGCGGCCCGTGCAACCGGTTTCGAACCCGGCTGGCGGGCAGCCGCCCATCACATGCTTGCCCGCATGCAAAAGGAGCACCTCACATGTCCAGCCCACACGGCCTTTCGACCCGCATCCTGGCCCTCATCGCAGCCGTGGTCCTCGCTGGCTGCTCATCGGGCGCTCTCACCAGCCCCGATGCGTCCGGCGAGGACAGCCCCTGGTGGAGCGCCTCCCCCTCCCGCCCAGCCGGGTGCTGGCTGCCCGGCTCCGAACTGGTCTCGTGCGGCAGGCTCGTCAGTGTCGCCGGGCAGGGCCCCGACGGCTCGACCGTCCCCCTGCCCGGCGTGGTCCGCTTGTCATCCAGCACCTTCAGCGCGGCAGGCGACTGGCTGGAACTGGTCACCGAGATCGGCCCGTGCCACATCTCAACCACCCCGTACCGCATCAGCGACGGGCAATGGATCCCGGACCTCACGAGGCGGACCGTCGCCACCATAGGCTGCGCGACGGGCGCCGACGACACTCCCGAGTGGGTACGGGCGCTCTTCGACGACGAGTTCCACGTCGCCACGACGGACAGCGGTCGGGTCGAACTCGCCTCCGGGCCATCGGAGTGGATCGAGCTCGAATGGGAATGAGCGCTCCGCCCATCGCCCTTCGCGCGGCACCCCGCCGCCACGCACGAAACGCCGGTCCGGAGCGTGTGGGCAGAATGTGACGATGCCAAGGACGACAGGCGAAACGGACGGAGCCGGTGGGCGACCCGCGCCACCGGACTTCGACAGCTACGTCCGCACCCAGTGGGAGTCCTGGATGCGGTTCGCCTACATCGTGACCGGCAACCGCCACGACGCTGAGGACGCGGTGCAGGACGCCCTTGTGGGCATCTACCCCCGATGGCGGCGCGTGTCTTCCCACGGCGACCCAGACGCCTACATCCGCCGCTCCATCGTCAACGCCAACATCACTCGATGGCGGCGGACGCGGAAGACCACCCCATATCCAGATCTCGATCCCGCTACCCGGACCGATGGCGACGCCACCGACGCCTTCGCTGATGCGGCGCTGCTCGCCGAACTGCTGCGCGGGCTCCAGCCGCGGCAACGGGCCATCGTTGCCTTGCGCTACCTCGAGGACCGCAGCTACGCGGACATCGCAACTCTCTGCAACTGCACCGACGCGGCAGCCCGATCCGTCGTCCGCCACGCATTGAACGCCCTGCGGGATGCGGTTGACAAGGAACAACCATGAACCAAGACCAGACCAACCCAGAAGAGCCCACCGACGCGGCAGCCCACCGGAGCACCCGGGACCGCCTCACACGCGCCCTGGAGACCCTCAGCGACCCGGCAGCCACTCCGCTCACCGGGGCCATGCTGGCGGAGATCCACGCTCGCGCAGCCAGAACCAGGCTGGTTCTCGCGACTGTTGTCTGCGTCGGCGTGATCGCCCTCGTCGTCGGCATCGCCGTCGCCTCACGCCTGTCCGTCGAACCCGTGCCCTCCGGCACCGAGACCACGACGCCCTACATCGAGGCAGGGGGCGGCGTCGGCACACCTGCCGCTCCCAGCGGCTTCCGCTGGGAGACCAGAGGCTCCGTTTCTGTCGCCGTCCCCGACGACTGGACCACAGGGTCCGCACCGCGCCCGGACTACTGCGCCCGGCCGGCAACCCCGGCGCGGCCGTACATCGACCTCGACTATGCCACCGGCAGCACGTCGACCACGTGCCCCGCTTTCCCCGACGCCGCGCAGGCCATCCATGTCACCCTGAACGACGCCTCCGCCCCAGCGCCCTGGCAACCCGAGTCGTCCACATGGACACACGCGGAAACCACAATCGCAGATACACGGATCACCGTCGTCTTCACCTCGGACCAAGCGAACCTGGCTCACCAGATACTCGAATCCGCCCACGACTCGTGAGCCGCCGGAAGATGCTCGGTCTGCCGAGCGGCGCTCCGGGGACGCCGACGGGCATCAGTCCTCGACGGTCTCGCCCACGTAGTCGGCGACCCACTCCACGAGGGGCAGCAGCCGCTCGGCGAGTTCCCGCCCCCGGTTGGTCAGCGAGTACTCGACCCGCGGCGGGACCGTTCCGAACGTCTCCCGGTGCACGAAGCCGTCCGCTTCGAGGGTCCGCAGTGTCGTGCCCAGCATCTTCTCGCTGATCCCGTCGACCTCGCGCCGCAACTCCCCCCAGCGGTGCGTGCCGCCCGAGAGCACCACGATCACGAGGACGCCCCACTTGCGCGTCACATGGTCGAGGACGACGCGGGTCGAGCACTCCGCCGAGAAGAGAGGCTTGTCGCCGCCTCGGGCCCGCAACTCCGCAAAACTAACAGACATACCTGTACCTAACCAGAAAGTGGGTACCGTCATTCCGGAATACGCGTCGTCCCGGCAGAGGTTGTCCCTGGCGACACGCGCACCCGCGCACCGACGAAAGGAACCCTCACCATGACCATCCTCGTCACCGGCGCGACCGGTCACCTCGGCGGCCTCGTCATCGACGCACTCCTCGCCCGCGGCGCGGAGCCCGGCGACATCATCGCCGTCGGGCGAAACACCGAACGGCTGAGCGGGCTGGCCGGACGCGGTCTCGGGACCGCGGTGGTCGACTACACCGATCCGGCCACGGTCGCAGCCGCTGTCGCGGGCGCGGACACGGTGCTCCTCATCTCGGGCAACGAGATCGGGCAACGTCTCGCGCAGCACCGCAACGTCATCGAGGCCGCGGCGCGGGCGGGCGTGACACGATTCGCGTACACCAGCGCCCCGTTCGCCACGACGTCCACGCTGCTCCTGGCTCCCGAGCACAAGGCGACCGAGGAGGCCATCGCCGAGGCGGGACTGCCCGCCGTGATCCTCCGCAACAACTGGTACAACGAGAACGCCGTGCCCGACTACGAGCGGGCCACCGCGTCGGGCGTCCTTCTCACCAGCGCCGGGGACGGCCGCATCGCCTACGCCGCCCGAGCCGACTACGCCGAGGCGGCCGCCGCGGTCCTGCTCGCCGCCGAGCCTCCGGCGGCGGTGCTCGAACTCGCCGGCGACCGGGCCCTCCTGCCCGAAGACGTGGCGGAGTCCTTCGCCGCCGTGTCCGGTCGTCCGGTCGAGGTGCGCCACGTGACCGGCGACGAGCATCGCGCCGCGCTGCTGGCCGCGGGCGTGCCCGAGGCGGCGGTCGGCTTCGCGGTCGCCCTCGACGCCAACGTGGCCGACGGCACCCTCGGCTACACCGACGGCACGCTGTCGCGGCTCCTCGGACGGCCGACGACCCCGTTGGCGGATACGCTGCGCGAAGCCCGCTGAACGGGCGACGGCCTCGCCCGGCTGTGCGGACCTCAGCCGGGCGAGGCCCTTCGGCCCTCCGCCCGCCGTATCCCGCCGCGTCCGTACGGCATCCTCCGGGACCGTCCGGCAGTTTGCTCTTTTCTCGATCTTCTTCCGCTGTTCCCTCACACGGCCATCGCGTACTTTGCTCATGGACGGAGGCAAGGTCGCGCCGTACCCGAGCGGGCAGCGATGCCCGCAGAGAGGAGCAAGAAATGACTAACCAAGGATTGGTCATCGGCATCGACTTCGGCACCGGAAGCTCGAAGGGGGTGCTGGCCGAGCTGGACGGCAAGGTCATCGCCACTTCGGAGCAGCAGCACCGGACATCCATGCCGAAGCCCGGTCACGTCGAACACGACGCCGATGAGGTGTGGTGGGCGGACTTCCTGGCGATCACACAAGATCTGTTGCACAAGGCCAGCGGCCCGATCGTCGGCATCACGACGTCCGGCATCGGACCCTGCAGCGTCTTCTGCGACGCCAACGGGGTCCCGCTTCGCCCGGCGATCCTGTACGGCGTGGACACCCGCGCCTACAAGGAGGTGGAGGAACTCACCGACAAGCTCGGCGTCGACGCCCTGCTCGAACGGTGCGGCAACCTGCTGACCTCGCAGTCGCACGGCCCGAAGTTCCTGTGGACGGTCCGCAACGAACCCTGGGTGTGGGAGAAGGCGAAGTACTTCTTCATGAGCCAGACCTACGTCGCCTTCAAGCTGACCGGCGCCTACGTGCTGGATCATCAGTCGGCGTCCATGTTCGATCCGATGTACTCGCCCCGGACACAGAGCTGGATCCCCGAGTGGTCCGAGCTGTGCGCCCCCGGAATGGCCCTCCCCGAGCTGAAGTACTCCAATGAGATCGCCGGGTACATCACGGCCGAGGGGGCCCGGCTCAGCGGGCTGCCCGAAGGCATCCCGGTCGGCGTCGGCACGACCGACGCCTTCAGCGAGGCGATCAGCGTCGGCGTGAAGGACGCCGGCGACGTCATGCTGATGTACGGCTCGACGATCGTCGCCGATCTGATCGCCGACCACGTCATGGCACACCCGAACCTGTGGGCCTGCACCAGCGTGTACCGCAACACGTTCGCCCTCGCCGGCGGCCTCTCGGCCTCCGGGGCACTGACCACCTGGCTCAAGGACCTCACCGGCGGCGTCGAGTACGCGGTGCTCACCGAGGAGGCCGAAGAGGTCAAGCCAGGGGCCAACGGACTGCTCGCCCTGCCGTACTTCGCCGGTGAGCGGACGCCGATCAGCGACCCGATGGCCCGCGGCGTGATCGCAGGCCTGACGCTGAGCACCACCCGCGGCGAGCTGTACAGGGCGCTGCTGGAGGCCACGGCCTACGGCACCCGGCACCTGCTGGAGTCCATCAAGGAGGCCGGCGGCGAAGGAAAGCGCTTCGTCGCGGTCGGCGGCGGCACCAAGGGCGGCCTGTGGACCCAGATCATGTCGGATGTCTGCGGCATCGAGCAGGTGCTGCCGAAGCTCGCCATCGGCGCCAGCTACGGCGACGCGCTGATCTCGGCCCAGAACGTCGGCGCCGCCGACGAGGCGACGAGCTGGATGGAGCCCGCGGCGACCGTCACCCCGAACCCCGACAACAAGGGGCTGTACGACGAGATGTTCGCCCGCTACCTCGAGCTGTACCCGGCCACGAAGGACATCGCGCACTTCCTGGCCGCCAAGCAGATCGACGGCTGATCCTCGACGGGACGAGGGGTGGCGGCCTGGCCGTCACCCCTCGTGCTGTGTCGTGAGCCGTGTCCGGAGCGGGGGGCGCGACGCCGGCACCACGCCGCCCGCGCAGGTCGCCGACGTAGGGTGACGCCATGACTTCTCCGCGCTGGAAGCCCGCACGCGACGTGTCCACCGCCTCGGTCACCGCCCTCGGCCTCATCGGCGGGTGGGTGAGCGCCCGCGAGTCGGGCGTTCGGCCGCTCGGCACCGTCCTGCTCGGGGCGGCGGCGGTGTGGGCCGGGCGCACCTGGTACGCGCGTCACGGCGCGGGGCCGGCCGCCGCGCTGCTCGCGCTGTACGTGGCGGCGTTCGGCGCGTCCCATCCCCTGGCCCGGAGGATCGGCCCGTGGCCGGCGGTGCTGACCGCGACGACCGTCACGGCGGGCACGGCGTACCTGGCGTCCGACCGCCGGGCCTGACGTTGCGGGCTCGACCCGGAGCGATGGCCGGCACGCGGCGGCCGCGACCGGCAGCGGTCAGACCGGCGGCTCGGGATCGTACTGGATCCCGCGGCGCACCTGCCGCGCCCGTTCCCGCCCGGCCAGGCGGTCGACCAGATGCAGCGCCATGTCGATCCCCGCGGACACACCGGCGGCGGTGACGACGTCCCCCGTGTCGACCCAGCGCGCCTCGCGATCGGGCAGGCAGGTCGGCTCGGCGGCGAGCAGCTCGCCGAAACTCGCATGGTAGGTGGTCGCGGCACGTCCCGCGAGCAGCCCGGCGGCAGCCAGGACCAGCGCGCCCGTGCACACGCTGGTGATGAGCGCGCCGCGTTCGCGAAGGTCGCGCACCCAGGCGAGGGTGCCGGCGTCCCTCATGAGCGCGCGCGTCCCGGCGCCGCCGGGGATCACGACGAGATCCAGGTCGGGCGCCCACGCCGCGTGCGGGACGAGGACCGCGCCCTTCGCGGCGGTGACCGGCACCTTGTCACGGGCCACGAGCCGCGTCTCCCAGCCGTCGGCCGGGTGGTGGCTGGTCCAGTACGACAGGACCTCCCAGGGGCCCATCGCGTCGAGTTCCTCCACCCCGTCGAACAGCAGGATCCCGAGTCGTCTCACCCGGCCAGTATCGCCGACGCCGCCGAGCGATCCCGGCGTCAGCACGAGGACACGACCCACAGATTCTGGATGTCGGCGTAGCGGACGACGTGGGGATCCCGCTCGCCGGCGACGTCGAGGCGCACCTCGCCGTGGTCGCCCGAGGCGACCGTCCCGCACACCGTCGCGGCGCTCGTCCTCACCTTCAGGTACGGCGTCGTGGCCTTCGGCGGCGCGAGCCACAGCAGGGACGCCCCGATCAGCAGGGCGACGACGCTCACGACCGCCGCCCCTCGGGCGACGGCGAGCCGCGCCACGGACCCGCTGCGCCGCTGGACGCTGAAGTCGTCGAACGACTCGTACCGCCGCTCGAACTCGGCACGGGAGATGGTGGCGGGGTGCCCCGCCGTCGCCGTCAGCGCCGTCCACAGCGATGTGAGGCCCGCGACGGTCGCGACCACGGCGATCGCCACGACCGCGATCCTCCAGGCCGGGTCGATCGAGGCGGCATCGGGCAGCTTGATGAGCAGCAGCCCCGCGGCGGCGGTGCTGACGAGCCCCGAGAGGCCGCCTCTCCAGGCATCGACGGAGGTGGGCACCTCCTTCTCCGCGAGGGCGGCCAGCCGCTGCCAGTCCTGGCTGCGACGCTGCGCCTCCGCCGTCGGCGCGGCGGGCGGACGGTCCGGCAACGGCCGGGGGGTCTGCGGTTCGGACATGGCTCTCCTCACAGGACGTACAGCGTGAAGCAGGCGCCGCACCCGGCGACACCGCCGGGCGCGCCGTCGTAGATCCCGGGTGCGTCGCAGGTGACGGTCACGGTCGAGGGAGGTCCGTCACCGTCCCCGAGCGCGGCGGCGGACGCGACGCCTTCCGCGTCGGCCACCTCGTCGTCCAGCCGGGCCACGACGGACTGCTCGGCCTCCTCGCGGAAGGTGAAGGGGCCGGAGCAGCGCGGGCACGGCCCCGCCGCGGTGATCCGCCATCCCGTGCGGCGTCTCGCGGCGGCGGTCCTGATCCTCCCCTCCTGCTGCAACCGGTAGGACTCATCGGTCCAATGCTGCGAAGGGGTGCTCTCGTGGACATACTTCATGGCGCCTCCCCGTGGGCCATCCCACCGCGTCCCCGCGCGGTGCCCCATCGTCCCCCGGGAGAACGGGTCGGCGGCAGTCACCGACTCGATGGACGTCCCGGCGAGGCGGCGCGACGGTCCTTCCGGGCCCCACAGACTCCGCACAGGACTGTCCGACGCGGCTTGTAGGGTGGCCGAATGGACTCACGCGCCGCCTCGCCGGAGCTCGACGCCGCCGACCGCCCTCACTGGCGGCGCGATGTCGCCGTGTTCCTCTCCGGCCAGGCCGTGTCGCTGTTCGGCTCGATGATCGTGCAGTACGCGGTGATGTGGTACATCACGCTCACGACCAAGGACGGCGTCGCCGTGGCCATGTCGGCCGTGTTCGGGTTCCTCCCGCAGGCGATCATCTCGATCTTCGGCGGCGTCTGGGCCGACCGGCACAACCGGAAGCTGCTCATCATGGGCTCCGACGCGGTGATCGCGCTGACGACCCTCGTCCTCGCGCTGCTGATGCTGTCGGGGCGGACCGACCTGTGGCTCATCTTCTGCGCGCTCGCGGTGCGCTCCGCCGGAGCGGGCATTCAGACACCCGCCGTCGGTGCCCTGATCCCCCAGTTGGTGCCGACCACTCACCTGATGACCATCAACGGGCTCAACCAGAGCATCCAGTCCGGACTGATGCTCATCGGTCCCGCGGTCGCGGCCCTGCTGTACAGCGTCCTGCCGATCGGTGCCGTGTTCTTCGTGGACGTCGGCACCGCGATCATCGGCATCGGGCTTCTTGCGCTCGTGCCCGTCGGCAAGGTCGCGCGGTCCTCCGAGGCCGTCAGCTACTTCGGGGACCTCGTGGAGGGGGCGAGGTACGCGGCCGGGCACGGGCTCGTACGGTGGCTGCTGGGGCTCAACGCCGTCGTGATGGTCCTCGCCGCGGCGCCGTCCTACCTCACGCCGCTGATGGTCGCCAACACCTTCGGCGACGAGGTGTGGAAGCTGACGGTGCTGGAGCTGTCCTTCTCGGTCGGCATGCTGATCGCGGGCGCGACCGTCGGGTTGTGGGGCGCGAGGCTCGACCGCATCCGCCTCATCTTCGGCTCGGCGATCGCCTTCGGCATCCTGTCGATCGCCCTGGGCCTGTCGCCCAATCTGTGGGTGTTCTACGTCTTCATGTTCCTGACCGGTGCGGTCGTGCCCGCCTTCTCCACCCCGTCCATGACGGTGCTGCAGGAGTCGGTGGAGCCGGAGCGGCAGGGTCGGGTGTTCGGTCTCTTCGGCATCGTGTCGGCCGTGGCGATGCCCCTGGGCATGGCGGTCTTCGGTCCGCTGGCCGAGGTCTGGTCCGTGCAGGTCGTCCTCGTGCTCGCGGGGGTCGCGACCTTCGCCGCCGCGGTGCTCGCCGTGTCCCTGCCGGTGGGCCGTGCCGCGCTGCGCGAGGCCCGAGCCGTCGCCGGGGGGCCTTCCACGGGGGGCACGCCGACACAGGCCTGACGTCCGGGCTCGCTGCGCACGGGCCGACAGGGCCTTCCGCCCGCCCGGGCGGCGTCAGGCGGCGACCGCCCGCGCCGGTTCGTCCTGCGGCGGGGGGGCGTCCCCGGGCTCGGCCCGCCCGGCGCGTGCCGCCAGCATCGCGATCAGCCAGACGATGACGCCGGCGAGCATGGAGTACACCGCGGCCAGCCAGATGTTGCGGGGCTGACCGCCCGTGAACTGACCGACGATGGCCTGGCCCAGGACGAGTTCGGCCAGCCATGCGGCGGCGAGGACGACGACGTGGACACGCAACCGGCGGCGTCCCCAGGCCCGCACCAGCAGCCAGGCCAGCATCACGACGGCGACCGCTCCCAGCGCGAGGCGTGCCCACTGGAGCGCCGGGTATTCGTCGCCCTCGACGATCCGCCACACGGGCCAGCCCAGGCAGCGCACCAGCGATCCCTCGCCGGCGACGACGATGCCGAGCAGGTGCATGACGATCACCACGCCGGTCGTCGCCCAGCCCCACCGGCCGAGTCGGGACTCGCCGTCTCCCGGGTCCTCCAGACGGACGGCCGCCCACGAGATGAGGCAGAGCGCCACCTGAGCCGCTGCGACGTCCAGCACGCCGAGAGCCTTCGGCAGGCTGAAGAGCACGATCATCATGCCGAAGAAGCCCGAGGCGATCGCGGCGACCAGCGCGGCGAACGGGAACCACCGCAGGCGCCTGTCGGGAAGGCGCCGCCCGAACCACGCTGCGAAACCCAGGGACACCAGCGAGCCGAAGGCGACGACCCGGTGGGTGAACTCGATGGCCGAGTGAAGGCCGCTGGGCGTCACCTGATCGTGGAAGCACCCGGGCCAGGTGGGGCAGGCGAGTCCCGACTCGGTCGCGCAGACGGCCGACCCGAGCAGGACGGCGCCGAGGGTGAAGCCGGTCGCCAGCCGGTAGCTCCGACGCGGGACGGGCACCTGTTCGGTCACACTCATCAGCCGGTCTCCTGGATCCGCGGCACGCCGCGGCCGGACGCCGGGGTCGCCGGTGCCGATCATGCCAGTCCGGGACGTCCGCCGCTGGCGATTCGTGACGTGACAAGCACCGCGGCGGGATTCCGGTGACGCTCCCCGGTACCGGGGAGCCCACCCTGGCGTCCCGGTGATCGACCCCTGGCAGACTCGCTGACCCGCCGCGGGCGCCGCTCACACCTCGGCGTGACCGTGGCTGTGGCGGTGGTGGCTGTCGGGGAAGTGCGGATGGGAATGCGTGACGGGCTCGTGGGTGTGGACGTGCCGGTGCCGCACCCCGGCCGGGACGGGCGGTTCGTGGACGTGGTCGTGATGCCCGTCGTCGTGGGTGTGCCAGTGCTCGTGCGTGATCGGCTCGTGCGTGTGCTCGTGGACGTGCGCCTCGGTGAGGTGCAGCCAGACCCCCGCCCCCATGAGGACGGCGGCCACCACGAGCGGCCAGCCGAGCGGGTCGCCGAGTGCGACCGCGAGGCCGGCGCCGACGAAGGGGGCGACCGAATAGTACGCCCCGGCGCGGGCCGTCCCGACCTTCGCGAGGGCGGTGATGAACAGCACCAGGCTGATGCCGTACGACACGACGCCGACCGCGGCCGCCCCGAGCAGCGGTACGGCCCCGGGCAGCGTCGCTCCGAGGACCAGCGCCAGCACGAGGTTCACCGGGCCCGCGACCGCTCCCTTGACGGCCGCCAGCCAGGTGGCGTCGGTGAGGGCCACCTGCCGGGTGAGATTGTTGTCGATCCCCCAGCACAGGCAGGCGCCGAGCACGGCCGCCGCGGGCCAGACTCCGGAGAACTCGACGGCGCCCGGCCACGACAGGACGACCGCCCCGAGCGCGATCAGAGCGAATCCGGCGACGACGCGCCGGTCGGTCGCCTCGCGAAAGACGACCCACGCGATCAGGGCCGTGAACACGCCTTCGGCATTGAGCAGGAGGGACGCCCCCGAGGCGGGCATCGCGCTGAGGCCGAGCATCAGCAGCACGGGGCCGAGGACGCCTCCGAACACGATGGCGCCGGCCAGCGGCGGGATGTCGGCGCGGGCGAGGTGGACACGCGGGCTCCGGCGCACCAGCCGCCATGCGAACAGGGCGAGGCCCGACGCGGTGTACAGCAGCCCGGCCAGCAGCCACGGGCTGATGTCGCCCAGCAGCAGCTTCGCGACCGGGGCCCCGGCACCGAACAGGACGGCCGACCCGAGACCGGCCAACGCCCCCGCGGACGACGCGATCCGGCGGCTCATCCACTCACCTCCACTGCTCCTGGGCGGCACGCACCGCATCCACCAGCCCGGCGACGTCGCGGATACCGGCCGGGTCCAGCCCCAGCCGCGCGGCCGCCTGCAGCACCATGGGCTGCCGAAGACGCGCCCTTCCCACGAGATCCTCGTCGGACAACAGGGCCGCCGGCCCGCCGTGCCGCACCGCACCACTCTCCAACACTGCTACCGAATCGGCCCACCACAAGGCGAAATCTACCTCGTGGGTTGAGATCACCACTGTCGTCCGCGCCCGCAGCAGGCTCTCCAGTGCGGCGACCATCTCGTCGACGCCCTGCGGATCGAGCCCGGCGGTCGGCTCGTCCAGCAGGATCAGGCACGGCTTCATCGCCAGCGCCCCGGCGATCGCGACCCGCTTGCGCTGCCCGTACGACAGTTCGTGGATCGGGCGCTCGGCGAGATCGGCGATGGACAGGACGCCCAGCGCCTCGTCCACCCGCCGACGCACCTCGTCCTCGGGCAGGCCGAGGTTCACGGGCCCGAACGACACGTCCCGCTGGACGTCCGCGGCGAAGAGCTGGTCGTCGGGGTTCTGGGCGACGAACTGGACCACCTGACGATGGGCCCGCAGACCGCGCCGATCGTAGGCGACAGGGGCGCCGTCGACCAGCACGCGTCCCTCCCCGGGGCGGATCGCCCCCGACAGGGTGCGCAGCAGCGTCGTCTTGCCCGAGCCGTTGGCCCCGAGCAGAGCGAGCCGCCCGCCCCGGGGGATGTCGAGATCGGTCCCCCGCAGCACCTCGTGCTCCCCGAAGCGAACCGACAGTCCCTCGGCCGTGAGGTGACGGTGGCTCATCGCGCCCACTCCCACGCGAGCGCGCCGCCGCCGATCGCCGCCACCACCGCCACGCTCGCGACGAGGAACCCCGTCGACCGCACGCGTTCGGGCGCGAGGGTGCGCAGACCCTCCTCGTACCCGCGTCCGGCCAGGCCGGCCTCCAGCCGCCGCGCACGCTCCCAGGCCCGGACGAACAGGACGGCGACCCCCATCGACGCCGATCGCATCGCAGCCCGCCGTGTCGCGTAGCCGAGGCGCGCCTCCTGTGCGGCGTGGATGGCTCCGGCGGACTCCAGCAGCCCGAACGTGAAGCGGTACACGAGGGCCGCGATCTCCACGAGCGCATCGGGAAGATGCGCCCGGCGCAGTCCCTCCAGCAGGTCGACCATCGGCGTCGAGCAGGCCAGCACGAACATGGCCAGGGTCGCCGCGAGGGCACGGATCAGCAGATTGCCGGCCGTGGCGACTCCCTCGGGGGTGACGCGCACGACGAGCGCACCGTCCCACGCGACGCTCACGGCGACCGTCGCGACCCCGATCAGGATCGACACCAGCGGCACCCAGCCGATCCGGCCGAGCCTCCTCCAGCCGACCCCGACCGGCCCGACCAGCAGCACCAGGCTGACCACCGCCACCGCGCACCCACCCGGGACGGACGGCAGCGACACCGCCGCGAGCAGCAGTCCCGCCGACAGGATTCCCTTGTCACGCAGCGACCGCACGCGCCACGGGCTGGACCACGCGGCGTGGTCCAGCGCGAGGCCGTGGGCCATCAGGCGGCGGGATCGGGCGACGGCCGGCCGTCGGGAGCCGCGGCCTTGCTCCGGCGACGTCCCCACAGCCCGCCGAAGGCGAAGCCGAGGACGACGCCGCCGAGGGCGGCCTGCAGCGCGAACAGGCCCGACTCGACCTCGCCGGACTCGGGCTGGAAGAACGGCTCGAACCAGGGCTGGTAGTCGGGATTGGATTCCTCGATCTGCGCCGTGGCCGCCCCGTCGGTGCCGCCGAAGCGCTCCTCGGGGTCGGTGCGGGTGCCGCCGACGACGAAGCTGACCGCGAAGATCACGACGAGGGCGGCGACGAGCAGGATGTTGACGGTGGACTTCCGCAGCCTTCCCATCTCAGGCCTCCTTCACCGCGAGGGAGCCGAGGACGCCGAGCCGCTCCAGCTCGGGCCGGGCGACATCGGTCAGCAGACGGAAGACGAGCACGCCGAGGATTCCCTCGGCGATCGCGAGCGGCACCTGCGAGATCGCGAAGATGCCCATGAACTTCGCCACCGAGCCGAAGATGCCCGAGACGGGGTCGGGGAAGGCGAGGGCGAGCTGGAACGACGTGACGACGTACGTCGACAGGTCGGCGAACGCGAGCGCGAGGAACACGCCGACGTTGCGGTTCAGCTTCAGCTTGTTCGACAGCGTCCAGAACGCGTAGCCCACCCACGGCCCGGCGATGCCCATCGAGAAGACGTTCGCGCCGAGCGTCGTGATGCCGCCGTGCGCGAGCAGCAGCGCCTGGAACACGAGGACGATCGTGGACAGGAACGCCATCACGGGTGGCCGGAAGAGCACCGCGCCGAGCCCTGTCCCGGTGGGATGGGAGGAACTGCCCGTGACCGATGGCAGCTTGATGGAGGACAGGACGAAGGTGAACGCCCCGGCGGCGGCGAGCAGCAGGCGCGACTCGGGGTGCTCCTTCGCCTGCTTCACGACCGCACGGGCCCCATGGACGATGAATGGTGTGGACACCGCGTACCAGGCGACGCAGTGGGCGACAGGCAGGAATCCCTCAGCGATATGCATGAGTTCCCTCTCTAGGTGACGTGGCCTAAGGAACCGACGCCTGCGCACGTATCTGACTGCCAGCCGAAGCTGGATCACAGTGGCCCGACCGTCCCGGATTCGCACCGGGTTCCGTCACGCAGGCACTTGGCATGATGCCACACTTCGGACGGCCCGGAGGCCGATCCGCGGCACTCGCCGAGGGGGCTCGTCTCAGTCCAGCAGGAAGGGCATGGCCGCCGCGAGGAAGCCCTGCGGATCCCGGGAGTGGACGCGGTGACCGGCCGCGACCGTGACGACGCGCGCGTCGGGAAGGGCGGTCGCGAGCGCGACGAGGCGTGGCAGCGGGACCCGGCTCAGCGGGCCGCCCGCGACGACGAGCGCCGGCGCGGAGACGGCTCCGAGCGCGGCCCACCACTGCTGCTGCGGCGACGTCAGTTGCGCGATCACCTGCCACATCAGCCGGGGGTCGAAACGGCGCATCCCCAGCGGAGCGAGCGCGCACATCCCGAGCGCGGTGCGGCACGGGAACGGAGGCCCGTCGTACGGGCCGCGCGGCGGCACCGGGGGGTCTTCGAGGACGAGGCGCGTGATGCGGTCGGGGTCGTGCTGCGCGACGAGCGTGGCCGTGTACGCCCCGAGGGAGTGCCCGACGAGGGCCAGCCGCTCCACACCGGCGTGGTCGAGGCGCCTCAGGACGTCGTCACGGAACGCGACGAGCGGATATCTGCCGGGACACGCGGCGCCGCGGTGGCCGAGCAGCGGGAACGCCAGGGTCGTCCGGCCGTGGGCGTGGAGTGCGCCGCGCACCCGATCCCACGTCGCAGGACGGCTCGCCGCCCCGTGCAGACAGACGACAGGTTCCACTCGGCCAACCTAGCTCGGGCCGCAATCCGAGACGGGCCGGGACGCTCATCCGCGTCGGGTCCCGCGCAGGCCCTCCGGCCCGCGGATCGGCCGGTTCGGGCTGTGTCCAGCCTGTGGACGTCCCTTGACGAGCGGGCACGGCCATCGGAGACACGGGGGCCCGACGCGGGTCAACAGCGTGTCCGCCTTGTGGATGACGGGATCTCCCGCCGACGGCTGATCCCCCTGACAGGACAGGGTTTCTGCACTGATCGTCCAGGTTTCGACCGGACTGTCCACAACACTGTCCACAGAACGCCGAAGAGTCCATCATTCAATGGACTCGGGTGTCCTAGAGTCTGTTGTCAACCTGACACGCCGCCAGGGAACCGACCCAAGTTCGAGGGGCCGCCCCCATGACCGTTCCGCCATCAGCCGCACCCGCGCGACACCTGCGGGCACGCCGGAATCCCCGCTGGATCGCCGCGGGCATCCTGGCCATCTGCCTCGGCGCCGTCGGGTCGCTGCTGCTCTACTCGCGCGCCGCGACGGCCAACGTGGTCGTGGCCATGGCCGCCACCGTCATGCGCGGCGAGGTGGTCGACGCGGACGATCTCGTACAGATGACCGTCGGGCATCTCGGCGGCATGCGAGCCGTCCCGTCGGCGCGGCTCACCGATCTGGTCGGGCAGGAGGCACTGGTGGACCTCCCCGCCGGCAGCATCGTCCTGGAGGGCACGACCGGGACGTCCGAGCAGCCCGCGGGGCGGGCACAGGTCGGGATCAGGCTCCCGCTCGGCCGGCTGCCCGTGGCCGCCCTCCCCCGCGGAACGCCGGTGCGGATCATCTCGGTGCCGCCGCCGGACGCTGCCGGAACGAGCCCGGTCAGCGTGCGGGGAACGGTCGCCTCCGCTCCGCTGGAGACGGCCGACGGCGCCCGCGTGCTGGACGTGTGGGTGCCCGCGGCGTCCGCCGAGACGGTCGCCCGGCTCGCCGCGGTCGATCAGCTCGCGTTGATCCTGGAGGCGCCGTGAGCGTGCTGGTGCTGACGTCCGCCGGTGGCTCCCCGGGCGTCACGACGACCGCGGTGGGGCTGACCCTGGAATGGCCGCGGGACGCGCTGCTGGCCGACTGCAACCGCGACCCCGACCAGGCCGTCCTCGCCGGATACCTCGCGGGTGCCGATCCGAGCGGACGGGGCCTCCCCGCCCTCGCCCTCGTCCACCGGGAAGGGCGGTCCCTCGACTCCGAGATCCTGCGGGCGACGATGCCCCTGACGAGCGCGCCGCCGTACCGCAGCCTTCTTCCGGGCTTCGTGCACCCGGCCGGAAGCGACCTCTTCGCCCCGGTGTGGCCGGCGCTGCTGGACGCGTTCCAGGCGACCAGCGCGGCAGGCACCGACGTGATCGTCGACGGCGGCCGGATCGGGCGGACGGGACTGCCCGACGTCCTGGTGACCCGGGCCGATGCGCTGGTGGTGTGCTGCCGGACCAGCCTGCGCTCCCTCGCCGGACTGCGCCTGTACCTGCCGCCGCTGCAGGACGCCGCCCGCGAGGCGGGGACGCGCGTCGGGCTGCTTCTCGTCGGCGACGGGCAGCCCTACGGAGCGGCCGAGATCGCCGCGCAGTTCCAGACGCCCATCGTCGCCACGGTGGCACACGATCCCGTGGCCGCCGGCGTCTTCAGCGAGGGTCACCCCGCGCCCCGCCGCTTCGCCGAATCGCCCTACCGTCGCTCGATCGTGGCGGCCGCCTCGCGACTCTCGGCCCTCGCTGCGCGGCCCCACGCCCGGCAGGGCGCCTCATGAAGCCTCTCGGAACGATCCCGCTGCTCGCCCGCGACGACGGCCTCGATCCCACGATGCCCGCGGCGACCCCGCCCGCGCCGCGTCCCGAGTTCGCTCGCGAACCCGACGGGATCGACTGGCCGCTCATCGTCGGCCTTCGCCGGGTGGCCTCGGCCGAGATCGCGGCACGCCTCGCCGCGCACCTCGCGAGCACGGGCCGTCCTCTTCCCGAGTTCGACCGCCGGCTGCTCGGGCGCTCGGTCGTCCGCTCGGTCGTCCGCGCGCACGCACGCCAGCAGAGCGACGCCGGGCTGGCCCTGTGGTCGCTGGCGACCGAGCAGGTGTACGCACAGGCGCTCGAGAGCGCGATCTTCGGCTATGGCCGCCTCCAGCCGCTGTTCGAGATCCCGGCCGCGGAGAACATCGAGATCAACGGGCACGAGTCCGTCATGGTGCAGTTCCCCGACGGCACCCGGACGCCGCACCCGCCCGTCGCGGACAGCGACGAGGAACTCATCGAGGCCATCCGCTTCCTCGGCGAGTCCGCCACGCCGTCGCGCCCGTTCGACGAGGCGCATCCCACCATGACCCTGGCGCTCGGCGACCGGTTCCGGCTCCATGCGATCGCGTTCGGACTCACGCACAGGCCCGCGATCACCATCCGGCAGCACACGCTCACCGACGTGTCCCTCCCCGACCTGGCGGACACGGGAATGCTCCCCCGGGAACTGGCGCGACTGCTCACCGCGGCGGTGCGCGCCCGCAAGTCCGTGGTGATCGCCGGCGACCAGGGCGCAGGGAAGACCACCCTGCTGCGGGCGCTCATCGCGGCGATCCCGCACGGCGAGCGCTTCGGCACGCTCGAGACCGACTACGAGCTCCTCACGCATCTGCAGCCCGGTCGCTCCAACATCGTCGCGCTCCAGGCGCGCATCGGGATGGGCGAACTGGTCGACGGTCGGCACCTCGGGGAGTACTCCGTCGCCGACCTCATCCCCGAGGCGCTGCGGCAGAACCTCACCCGGCTCGTCGTCGGCGAGGTCCGCGGCACCGAGGCAGGCGCCATGTTCCAGGCCATGCAGGCCGGTGCCGGCACCTTGTCGACGACGCACAGCCATTCGGCGGAGTCCACGATCGACCGCCTCGCCGCCCGCGTCGCCGAAGGCGGGGTCCTGACCATGTCCGAGGCGTACCGGCAGATCGCCCACCACCTGGATCTGCTGATCCATGTGCAGCTCACCGACGACACCTGGCGAGGCGGGCGCCGGCGGCGCGTCGTCTCCGAGGTCCGCGGCCTGACCGGCGCCGTCGAGAGGGAGCGTCCCGTCACCCACCTCGTCTACCGCGCGTCCGGCGGCACCCCGGGCGTCCTCGATCCCGGCGACAGGCTCCGCCGGGACCTCGCCGAGTTCCTGCCGCACGATTCCCCGAGGGGCGATCGCCATGCCTGAGGTGCTCGCCCTCGCGTGCGGGGCCCTGATCGCAGGGGGCCTCTGCGCGTTCCTGGCCGGACTGACGGGGGTGGTTCCGCGACGGGGATCGAAGCGCCGCCGAAGCCACCGCGAACGGCGGCGGCGGCTCGGCACGGCCGCCACCGGCAGGGTCGCGCTCGCCGTCGCCGGGGGCGTGCTCGGCACGGCACTGACCGGGTGGCCCGTCGTCACGATCCTCGTCCCGGCCGTCGTCCTGCTGCTGCCCGGGCTGCTCGCGACGCCCGTCAATCGAGACCTCCTCCTCCTGGAGGCCCTCGACCGATGGGTGCGGCTCCTGGTCGCGACCCTGTCCACGGGGGTGTCGATCCCCGATGCGATCCGCGCGACACGCCGCCAGGTCCCCGCTCTCCTCGCCGATCCCGTCGCGGCGCTCGTGGCCCGGCTCGACGACCGGTGGCCGATCCGCCAGTCGCTGCTCGCGACCGCCGACGACCTGGCCAGCCCCGACGCCGACGCCGTTCTCGCCGCCCTCGTCCTCGCCGCGGAACGAGGCGGCACCGGTGCCGTCGAGACGCTCCAGTCGCTGGCCGACTCCATCGGCGACCGGCTGCGGGCCGGACGGGAGATCGAGGCCGAGCAGGCCAAGCCCCGGATCGTGGTGCGGCAGGTCACCGTCCTCACCCTCGTCATCCTGGGCGGGGCGATCATCCTCGGACGAGACTTCTTCGCCCCGTACGGCACGTGGTACGGACAGATCATCCTCGCCTCGTTGCTCGCGGCCTATCTCGGGTCGCTCGTCTGGCTGCGCCGCCTGACCGCTCCCCGTGTGCGCGAGAGGATCCTCCAGTGACCGGCCCGGTCATCGCGTTGATCGCGGGCATGCTCCTCGCGGGCGGAAGCTGGCTGATCGCGGCGGGAGCCGTCCACCATCCGCCGCGGCTGACCGACGCCCTGGACGTCCTCGACGGCATCCGCGGGGGCGCGTCCGAGGACCGCATCGCGGCCGGGGACGGCCGGCTCGAACGCGTCGGCGCCGCGGTCTTCCGCGCAGTGCGGCTCCCGCTGACGACCCGGCAGCGCTCCGCACTGCTGCGCCAGGAGCGCTCCGTGGGCGACTTCTACGCGGAGAAGCTGATCTGGGCACTCGTCGGCCTCGCGGCCCCGCTCGTCCTCACCGGGGTGCTCGCGGGCGTCGGCGGTCTCCCGGGATTCGTTCCGATCGGCGCCGGACTCGCCGGCGCGGTCGCCGGGTTCCTCGTGCCCGACCTGGTGCTGCGGCGACAGGCGAAGGCCGATCGCAGCGACGGCCGCGAAGCCCTGTTCACCTACTTCGACCTCGTCGTCCTGGAGCGTCTGGCCAACAGGTCGGGGCCCCAGGCGCTCGCGGCAGCGGCAGAGGTGTCGCAGCATCCCGTCTTCACCCGCATCCGGGGTGCGCTCGACCGGGCGCGGCTGGAGCAGACGGCACCGTACGCGCACCTACGCGCCCTCGCCGACGAGTTGGAGTTCTCCGAGCTCCACGACATCGCCGACGTGATGCGGCTCGACGAGTCCGGCGCGGCCCTGGCCGGCGTCCTCCGGGCCCGGGTGGCCGAGCTTCGCGATGCACACCTCACCGGCCGGCGCATCGCCGCACAGACCGTGTCGGAACGCATGACCCTGCCCATGACCGTCCCGACCCTCGTCTTCACCCTGATCCTGTTCGTCCCCCCGCTGCTTCGGCTGCTGACCCCCTGACCGGCCCCGTCCATCCGAACCGACCCCTACCCAAGGAGTACCCGTGCTGATCCCGTTCCAGGTCCTCGCATCGCTGGTCGCCGCACCGAGGAGGGATGAGCGCGGGCTGTCGCAGTCGACGGAGAACGCCCTCCTCGTCGCCGGCGCGGTCGCCGTCGCGCTGCTGATCGTCACCGTCGTCACGGCGTACGTGACCGGAAAGCTGCAAGGCCTGCAATGACCCGCCCGGAACGGCGCGACGAACGCGGCCTCGCGGACTCGACCGCCTGGGCGCTGCTCATGCCGTTGCTGCTCGCCCTCATCCTCGGCCTGCTGGCCGTGGGTCTGTGGATGTACGCCCGCATGGGTGCTGCCACCGCCGCCGCGGTGGCCGGCGACACCGCCGCTGCCGCGACCGGGGATCCCGACGAGGCGCGCCGGAAGGCGATCCGTATCGCCGAGAACGCCGGCGTCCGGGAGATCGACGTGTCGATCAGCCGGGCGGACGGCCTCGTGACCGTGACCGTCCGCGGGAATGCCGTCCTGCCCGTCGAGGTGGGCGGCCTCGGCCGCATCCACGAACAGGCCACGCGACCTGTCGAGGCGGCGACCCGACCATGAGACACCCGCCACCCCCGCGGGACGAGCGGGGCATGTCGATGTCCGTCGAGCTCGTCATCGTCGTCCCGGTGCTGATCGTGCTTCTCGGCGTCGTCGCCGGCGGCGGCAGGTACTGGCACGCCCGCACGACCGTGGAACGCGCCGCGGCCTCGGCCGCCCGGGCCGCCACGTTGCAGCGCTCGGCTTCCGCGGCGGAGGCGGCCGCGCGGCTCGTCGCCACGACGGAGTTGGACGGTGCCGGAGTCGGGTGCGGATCGCGGGATGTCGCCGTCGACACGTCGGGGTTCGCCGTCCCCGTCGGTCGGCCCGCCACGGTGACGGTCGCCGTGGCGTGCCATGTGTCCTTCGGAGGCCTGATCGTCCCCGGCCGGCCGGGGACGATCGTCGTCGCCCACTCCGCTTCCTCCGTCCTGGACCGCTACCGAGGGAGACACGCATGAAGATCGTGCGCGGGGTTCTCGCCCTGCTCGTCCTGCTGGGGCTCGTCGCCGGCGCTCCGGTGCTGCTGGCGGCCGCGTTCCGTCCGCCCGACCTCGGCCGGGGCTGGCGCATCCTGCTCATGCCCGATGACGGGACGCTGCTGACCTTCGCCGTCGTCCTCGCGGGCTGGGCCGCGTGGCTGGTGTTCGTCGTCTCGCTGCTGGCAGAGCTCGCCGAGCGGGTGTCGCACGGGCGGGTCCGCACACCGCGCGGGCTGCGGGCGCCGCGCGCGGCGGCGGCGTTCCTCGTGGGGGCGGTCGCCGCTCTCGCGACCCTGCGCGCCGTCGCGGGCGATGACGTCCCGCCGCCGGCCCACGCCTCGGTGCTGTACGCGCCGGTCCCCGACGCCGTGCCGGAGGCCGAGCGGCCGGCGACCGCGGCGGAGGCCGTTCCGCCGCCCGCTGCGGAGACGCAGGCCGTCGACGACGCGCACCTCTCCTACACGGTGGCTCCCGGCGACGACCTGTGGACACTCTCCGAGCAGTTCCTCGGCTCCGGAGCGCGGTGGTCCGATCTCGTCGCGGTGAATCCCGGTCTCGACCCGCGCCTCGACCTCCGGGCCGGCCAGATCCTGCGGCTCCCGGCCGACGCGAACCCGCCCGGCACGAGTCTCGCGGCCGGGCCACGTCTTCCCGCCGCTCCGCTGGACAGGGCATCGGGAGAGAGCCGGACGGTCACGGTCCAGCGCGGCGACTCCCTGTGGTCCATCGCCGAGCGGTCCCTGGGCGACGGGGAGCGGTGGCGCGAGATTCACGAACTCAACCTCGATCAGATCGCCGATCCCGACCAGATCGACATCGGCTGGGTGCTGCGACTCCCCGGCTCGGCGGGGACCGCGTCCCCGCAGCCGCCGGCACCCGAACGACCCGCGGCCAGGCCGGACTCGGCACAGACGCCGCGGACCGCGCAGCCCACGTCGGACCCCCCGGTGGGGTCGGCTCCTGCCACGCCGGCAGCCACGACGGGCTCACCCGACGAGGTCGACACGGAGGATCGGGCCACGGTGATCGCCGGCGAGTCCGCCGCGAACCCCGCGCTCCTGCTCCTCGGCGGAGCCGGCCCGCTGATGGCCGCCGGGATCTGCGCCGCGCTGGCGGCGTCGCGGGAGACGCAGGGATGGAGCCGCCCGCGTGGGCGACGTTTCCTGCAGCCCGGCGAGGACGGTGCCCGGGTCCGGACGGCTCTGGCGACCGTGGCCGATCCCCTGCGGCTGACCCTGCTCGACGCAGCCCTGCGCCTGGTCGGAGAGCACTGCCAGGTGTTCGGCATCGACCCGCCGCCTCTGTCGCGCCTCGGCGTCACCCGCGACCGGATCGTCCTCGCCTTCGACGGCGCGCCCCCCGCGCCGCCCGCGTTGTTCGAGGCCGCCGCCGACGGATGGGTGCTGCCTGCCTCCGCGCGGGCCGACGCGGGCGACCCGGCCGGGCCGCACCCGTACCCGGCCCTCGTCACGCTCGGCGAGCTCGACGGCGAGACCGTCCTGCACGATCTGCTGTCCACCCCGGTGCTGGGCATCTGCGGCCCGACGTCGGCCGTGGACGACGTGGCGACGGCCTGGGTGCTCGAACTGGCCACCGCTCCGTGGGCGCCCGACCTGCTGCTCCATGTGACCCCGGGGCTGGCCGGGCTCCTCCTCCCGGCGCGCGACGACGTCTGCTCCGGCACCGAGGACGATCTGGTGGACGGGCTGGAATCGCTCGTGGCGGCCCGGCGCGAGGGACTTCGCCACGGACTCGCCGACGTCCGGCCCGCCGCGGTCTTCGTGTTCGGCGGACGACTCCCCGCCGCCCTGCGCGACAGGGTGCTCGCCGCGCGCGCCCACGAGGCCGGCGTCACGGTCGTCCTCGCGCACGACACCGGCCCCGCGACCTGGGAGGTGACCGGCCCCGAGGCCGCTCTGCGAGGTCGCCTGCTGCCGCAGGGGCCCGCGGTGTCGCACGCGCAACGCCTGGCCGCGCAGACGCAGGCGGCGGTCGCGGAGCTCCGCCAGGTCGCCGAGAGCCCCCGGTCCACCCCGGCCCCGTGGTGGCCCCCCGAGGGCGAGGACCCGCCCCCTTCCACGCCCTCGAACCGTCCCCTCGTCGTCAGCCGCCAGGAGGAAGCCGTGCCAGGAAGCCACCGACCGCTGCATCCGCTCCTCAACCTTCTCGGGCCGATCGAACTGCTCGGGACGACCGGCTCCCCGCCCGCACGGGGGCAGCGGACCTGCATGGAGTACTGCGCCTGGCTCCTGGAGCATCAGGGCAGCACCGCCGCGGCGATGACGTCGTCGCTGCTGGTCGCCGAGTCGTCGCGGCGGTCGTCCGTGAGCAGGCTGCGGTCGTGGCTCGGCAAGGACGACGACGGCGCCGCGTACCTGCCGGACGCCTATTCGGGGCGCATCTGGCTGCACCCCGCCGTCAGTTCGGACTGGCAACAATTGCAGATTCTCATCGCGCCCGGGGTGAATCGCACACCGCCGGAGACGCTGCACACGGCGCTCGGCATGGTGCGCGGCGCCGTGCTGGCGGACGCGGCGCCCGGCCAGTGGAGCTGGGCCGAGGAGTTGCGGATGGACATCATGGCGACGATCCGCGACATCGGGCTGGAACTCACCGATCACGCCCTGAACGCGGGGGACATCGACCGTGCGCGGTGGGCGATCGCCCGCGCGCTGACCGTCTCGCCCGAGGACGAGGAGTTGCTGTGCGCACGGATCCGCACCGAACGCCGGGCCGGGAATCATCGTGAGGTCGAGCGTCTGGCGCTGAAGACCACGGCACACGCCCGCCGGCTCGGCGTCGACCTCCGGACGGACACGGTCCGGCTTCTCCAGGAGGTGATGGAGGGGCGCATCCGAGCCCGCACGATCCTGCCCTGAAAACCCGCCGCGGCACGCCGCGACCGACTGGCAATACGGGTAGGCACAGGTTCACACTTGGGGCGCAGATCTGAAACACTGTGCAACCAGCGCGTGGGAATTTGTGGGGTGCGTCATGAACGACCGATACGACGACATGTACCAGGCCGCGTCCAGGTACTACGTCCAGGGGGAGACGATGCAGAGCATCGCCCGCCACCTCGGGCTCTCGCGATCTTCGGTCTCCAGACTGCTGAAGAATGCGCGCGAGACCGGACTCGTCCGCATCAGTCTCGCCGAGCAGAGCGGCTCGCAGTCCCCGGCGGCGAAGGCCATCGGCGATGCGTTCGGTGTCCGGGTCCACATCATCTCGGTGCGCGACAGCGCCAACGAGTACGTCCGTTTCGACCAGGTCGCCCGGCTCGCGGCCCGGCTCATCACCGAGGCGGTCGGCGACAACATGCTGATCGGGGCCGCGTGGGGTGTGACGGTCGCCAACGTCGCCCGGCATCTCGGTCACCGCTCGCTGGTGGGCAGCAGCATCGTCCAGCTCAACGGCGGCGCGAACTCGCACAGCACCGGGATCCCGTACATAGGGGAGATCCTCGAGACGATAGGAGAGGCCTTCGACGCCCGCGTCGTCCACTTTCCCGTCCCGGCGTTCTTCGACTACGCCGAGACCAAGGCGGCCATGTGGCGGGAACGGTCCATCCAGTACGTCCTCAACAAACTGGCGCATCTGGACATCGCGATCTTCGGCGTGGGGTCGCCCCAGGGCGCGGTGCCGTCCCAGGTGTACACCGCCGGCTACTTCGACCCCGACGAGATCGCCCGCATAACCAAGCGGGGCATCGTCGGGGACGTGTGCACCGTCCTGCTGCGCGAGGACGGTTCCTGGGAGGACATCGATTTCAACCACCGCGCGTCGGGCGTCACACCGCGCGATCTTCGCAAGGTCCCGAAGCGCATCTGCGTCGTGGGCGACCCGCGGCGGGCGCCCGCCCTGCTGGGGGCGTTGCGGGCGGGCGTCGTGACGCACCTCGTCGTCGACGAAGGGACCGCTCGGCTCGTCCTCGACCGGATGTGAGGTCCGGGCCACGGCCCCGGCACCCCCGCCGAACGCTCTGAAACCCCCGGAAATCAGCGGGAAACCGGCAGTTTGGGAGCGCTCGGCGGATGGAGCGGGCGGGAGCACCCGCAAGGCACCCCCGCCGAACGCTCTGAAACCCCCGGAAATCAGCAGGAAACCGGCAGTTTGGGAGCGCTCGGCGGATGGAGCGGGGGTCAGTCCCGGTCGAGGGCGCGGCGGCGGCGATCCATGATGCGCAGGATCATCGGCGTGAAGATCAGTTGCATGGCCAACTCCATCTTGCCGCCCGGCACCACGATGGTGTTCGCCCGCGACATGTAGGAGTCGTGCAGCATCGACAGCAGGTACGGGAAGTCGATACCGCGCGGATTCGCGAACCGGATGACGACGATCGACTCGTCGGGCGTCGGGATCCAGCGGGCGACGAACGGGTTGGACGTGTCGACGACGGGAACCCGCTGGAAGTTGATGTGCGACCGCGTGAACTGCGGGCAGATGTAGTGCACGTAGTCGTTCATGCGCCGCAGGATCGTGTCCGTGACCGCCTCGGTGGTGTACCCGCGTTTCGCCCGGTCGCGGTGGATCTTCTGGATCCACTCGAGATTCACCACCGGCACCACGCCGATGAGCAGATCGACGTGCTGGGCGACGTTGGCGTCGTCGGTGACGACACCGCCGTGCAGGCCCTCGTAGAAGAGGACGTCGCTCGACGGCAGATCCTCCCAGGCGGTGAAGGTACCCGGGTCCTGCCCGTACGGGGCCGCCTCCGTCGTGTCGTGAAGGTAACGCCGCACCTTGCCGGAGCCGGTCTCGGCGTACGACGCGAACGTCTGCTCCAACTCGGGGAACAGGTTCGCCTCGGGGCCGAAGTGGCTCAGCGTCCCTCCCGACTCGGCGATCCGCTTGGACATCTCGACGCGGTCGTAGCGGTGGAAGCTGTCACCCTCGATGAACGTCGCGTCGACCCCTTCCCGGCGGAAGATCCCCGAGAAGGTCTGCATGACCGACGTCGTCCCCGCCCCGGACGAGCCGGTGATCGCGATGATGGGATGTTTCGTTGACATGGTGCCTGGCCCTCCTCGGCGAGTGGTCACTCGCCCCGATCGTCGAACAGGCCGCGCTCGGCGAACAGCGGCGACGTGTACGTGCGATGGGACGTCTCATCCGTGTGGTAGTCCTCGATGCGCGAGACCTCCTTGGCAGACCCGAAGATGAACGGGCTGTGCTGGTAGAGGTCGGTCGGCACCGTGTCGAGGGGCGACGCCACACCGGTCGTCACCCTGCCCCCGGCCTGCTGGACGACGAAGGCGACGGGGTCGACCTCCGGGAGCAGCAGGAGCTTGCCGTGCCGCAGGTCTGTGCGGATCAGGCGCGGCGACAGGAACACGCCTCCACGCATGAGGATCCGGTGGCAGTCGGCGACCAGGGATGCCACCCACCGCATGTTGAAGTCCTTGCCGCGGTCTCCGGACGAGCCGCGCAGGCACTCGTCGACGTACCGCTTCACCGGGGACTCCCAGAAGCGCGCGTAGGAGGAGTTGATGTGGAAATCGGTCGTCTGCTCCGGGATCCGGATCTGCGGATGGGTCTGCAGCCACTCGCCGGTCAGCGGGTCGAGGGTGAACCCGTGAGTGCCGTGCCCCAGTGTGAGGACGAGCATCGTGGACGGTCCGTAGATGGCGTAGCCGGCCACCACCTGGGTCGAGCCCGGCACCAGGAAGTCGGTCTCGCAGGCGCTCTGGTCCCCGCTGGTCCGCAGGATCGAGAAGATGCTGCCCACGGTGCCGTTGAGATCGATGTTCCGCGCACCGTCCAACTGGTCGCAGATCAGGGCGTAGTGTCCCCGCGGGATGAACCGCGGCGGGCAGATCGGGCCGTTGCTCTTGTCGGACAGCAGGCCGCAGGTCAGCCCGGTGCGGGACACCGAGGTGCTGAAGATCTCGAGGGCCTCCTCGTCGAGCGACTGCGGCGGCTGATCGGGGACGACGCCGAGTCTGCCCTGGGCGATCCGCTTCGAGATGAGCTTGCAGGCCGTGGCGACGGCCAGCACCAGGCTGTTCAGATCGCCCGTGGTGGTGCAGGACTGCGCGCGGCGCTGGTCGATCAGGAACTGCGTGAGGGTCTTGTACTCGTGGATCATCGCGCGCCCCCGGTCACCGCGTCCAGGCCTGCCGCGGCGCACCGGCGACAGGACGATCCGGCGGGTCACCGAGCGGCCTGCGGCTCTGCGAATCGGTCATGAACACCCTCCTTGCTGAAGGTGCCTCCATCGTGTGGCCCGGGACGGACGGCCACCCGGGATTCGGCAAAGTTGCACGCTTGCGCAACAGGACGCCGCCCCACCGCGCGCCTTGGACGCGTGCCGGTCAGCGCTGGACGGAGTCCCGGTACGCGCGCAGCAGCCAGGGCCAGTCGGTCTGGATGGCGTCGACGCCGAGGTCGAACAGCGGCTGCCACGCCGCAGCGGGACAGTCGAAGATCGCGTCCTCGTCCTCGTAGCCTCCGAACTGGGGGATTCCCGTCGTGAGCGTCACCGAGTTGACGAGGATGAACAGTCCCCGGCGGTGGTAGCCCTCGATGACGTCCGGATCGAACCACGGACTCTGCGGCGTCGTGGTGATGAGCTCCAGCCCGACGGTGTTGAGCTCGTCCAGGCGCAGGACGTCCTCGACCTCCTCCTCGGTGCTGCAGATCGGAACGAACGGGTACTTCGTGGGGTGGCGCCGCAGCCGTGAGATCGCCTCCATCTCCCACGCGGGAGCCTTCAGCATCAACTGGCCCGGCATGCGCAGGCCGTCGAGGGCGACCAGAAGCTGGGGCCACCGCCACCACGAGCGGTCGATCGTGAACAGCACCGGGCCACCGGCGAACTTGCCCAGCAGTTCGAGCAGGGGCTGGACGCGCGCCGTCCGGCCCGGGCGGTCGCGCCAGATGTAGGACTGCTGCCGCACCTCGGTCGCGGTCAGCGTCTGGATGTTGCGCTCGATGCCGAGATGTTCGGGCTCGAACCCGTCGTGGAACGCCCAGAAGTACATGTCGGCCGACGCGCTCACCGGGATCTGCACGACCTCCGCCCCGCTGCGGACGGCGGCGCGCACCGCCCCGATGGTGTTCGGCGCGATACTGGCGTGGCCGAGGCCGCGGTGGGCCACGACGGCGGGTTTGGCTCGGCGCAGAGTCTCACCGAGCTGAGAGTTGAGGGCGGCGTAGTCCGGAAGTCCCAACATGCTCGACCTTCCCTGGTCCCGAGCGGGATGCTCCACGGGGACAGTCTAGCGAGACCCGGCCCGTGGACACTGTGGGTCGGTCACGCGCGCTCATCCATCGGCAGGTAGTCGCGAACCGTCTGGCCCGTGTACACCTGTCGCGGGCGGGCGATCTTGTTGGTCGGATCGGCCACCATCTCGCGCCAGTGAGCGATCCACCCGGGGAGCCGGCCGATCGCGAACAGCACCGTGAACATCTCGACGGGGAAGCCCATCGCCTGATAGATGAGGCCGGTGTAGAAGTCCACGTTCGGGTAGAGCTTGCGCTCCTGGAAGTACGGATCGGCCAGGGCGGCCTGTTCGAGCTCGACGGCGAGGTCGAGCAGGGCGTCGTGACCGCTGTGCTGCCGCAGGATGGCGTCGGCGTGGCGCTTGACGATGGCGGCGCGGGGATCGTAGTTGCGGTAGATCCGGTGTCCGAACCCCATCAGGCGGGTGTGATCCTTGTTGTCCTTGACCCGGTTGATGTAGGTCTGGGCCGGGATGCCCTCGTCCTGGATCTGGCGCAGCATCTCCAGCACGGCCTGGTTGGCCCCGCCGTGCAGCGGCCCGGACAGCGCGCTGACGCCGGCGGCCACGGAGACGAACAGGTTCGCCTGCGACGAGCCGACGACGCGGACGGTGGAGGTCGAGCAGTTCTGCTCGTGGTCGGCGTGGAGGATGAGCAGGACGTCCAGGGCGCGGGTGATGTCGTCGGTGAACTCGTACTCCTCCGTCGGATACCCGAAGGACATGCGCAGGAAGTTCTCGACGTAGCTCAGGGAGTTGTCGGGGTAGAGGGTCGGCTCGCCGCGGGAGTTCTTGTAGCCGTAGGCCGCCAGCGTCGGCACCTTCGCGATGAGCTGGTGCGTGGCGCGTTCGATCCGCTCGGGCGCGAAGCCGACGGCGTCCTGGGCGAACAGGGAGAGAGCGATGATGCCTGCCGAGAGCACGGGCATCGGGTGCGAGCGGCGCGGGAAGGTCCGGAAGAAGTCGCGCATGCGCTCGTCGAGCAGCGTGGAGCGCCGGATGTCGTTGGTGAATCCCTCGAGCTCCTCGGCGGTGGGGAGCTCGCCGTAGATGACCAGATAGGCGGTCTCCAGGAAGGTGGACTGCTCGGCCAGTTGCTCGATCGGGTATCCGCGGTAGCGGAGGATCCCGGCCTCGCCGTCGATGTAGGTGATCGCGGACTTGCAGCTCGCGGTGTTGGCGAAGCCGTTGTCCAGGGTGACGTTGCCGGTTTCGTTCCGCAGTCTGGAGATGTCCAGACCGTGACCGCCCTCGACCGAGGGGACGATGGGGAGGTCGACCTGGCTGTCGCCAACAGTGAGATGTGCCACATCGGATGTCACGAGAACTCCTTCACTCACGCGGCTCCTGCCGCAATCGCCGTCGATCATGCGCAACACTACAGGCGCGTCGTGGCAGAACCGGATCTTCTTCGAGAAGTACTTGATAGTTCAACCAATCTCCTCTACCATCAGGATAGTTGACTTCTAAATGACCACGCGAGGAGAACACCATGACCACCATCGCCGACCTCACCGGAACCTATGCTCTCGACCCCAGCCACTCCCGCCTCGGCTTCGTGACGCGGCACGCCATGATCACCAAGGTCCGCGGATCCTTCGACACCTTCGAGGGCAGCGGGACGATCGACGGCACCGACGTCGCGAAGTCCGGCGTCGCGGTGACCATCCAGTCGACCAGCATCAACACCAACAACGCCGACCGCGACAACCACCTGCGCAGCGGTGACTTCTTCGGCGCCGGGGACTTCCCGACCATCACCTTCACGTCGACGGGCTTCGCACAGACCGACGAGCTCACGCTCGAGGTGACCGGCGACCTGACGATCAAGGGCGTGACCAAGTCCGTCACCGTCCCGTTCGAGTTCACCGGTGCGGCGACCGACCCGTTCGGCAACCAGCGCGTGGGGTTCGAGGGCAGCACGGTCATCTCCCGCGCCGACTGGGGGATCACCTGGAACGCGGCCCTCGAGGCCGGCGGCGTGCTCGTGAGCGACAAGATCACCCTGGAGATCGAGGTCTCCGCCATCAAGCAGGCCTGAGCGCCCGCCGCCCGGAGGCGGCTCGTCCCCAGTGAGGACGAGTCGCCTTTCGTCGTCCCGCCCGGTCACGGACGGGCACGCACGCCCGCCCGCCAGGTCTTGATCCCGCCGTCCAGGTTGCGGACCGTCCGCCCCGCCTGGGCCAGCAACCGGGTCGCCGAGTGCCCGCGCTGCCCCACGGCGCAGAAGACGAGGACCTCCGCGTCGACAGGGATCTCGTCGAGACGCTCGCGCACCTCGTCCAGCGGAACGTTGACGGCGCCGGGGATCGTCCCGGCGGCGAACTCACCGACGGTCCGCACGTCCAGAAGCATCGCCCCGTGGGTCGCCAGGTCCGCCACCTCGTGCCACTGCGCCGTCCGGACGAGGCCCCGGTGCTGGTTGTCGGCCAGGTAGCCGAGCATGTTCACGGGGTCTTTGGCCGACCCGAACTGAGGTGCGTAGCACAGGTCGAGGTCGAGCAACTCGGAGGCGGTCATCCCCGCGGTCATCGCTGTCGCGATGACGTCGATGCGCTTGTCGGCTCCGGACGCACCCACGGCCTGCGCCCCCAGGATGGCGTCGGAATCGGGGTCGACGAGCAGTTTCAGGGCCAGTGCGCTCGCGCCCGGATAGTAGCCGGCATGGTTCAGGGGGTGGGTGTGGATCACGCGGTGCGGACGCCCGCTCGCCCGCAGTGCCTTCTCGGTGACGCCCGTCGCGGCGACCTGCAGGCCGCACACGCCGACGACGGCCGTGCCGAGGGCGCGTGGGTTCCTGACCGGCAGTCCCGCGATCGAGTCGGCGGCCAGCCTGCCCTGCCTGTTGGCGGGCCCGGCGAGAGGGACCAGCCCGGCCGTGCCGTCGGGGCGGCGTTTCTCGATCACATCGCCGACGGCCCACACGCCCGGGGCGCTGGTGCGGAGTTCGTCGTCCACGGCGATGCCGCCCGCCTGCCCGAGCTCGATGCCCGCCGCGGCGGCCAGCGTGGTGTCGGGCCGGACGCCGATGGCGGCGACCACGACGTCGGCAGCGACGACGTCGCCGTCGGCGAGGCGGACCCCGCCCTCGGAGATCTCGACGGCGGAGGCTCCGAGGCGAACGGCGATGCCGTCGGCTTCGAGCGCATCCGCGACGAGCCTGGCCATCTCGGGGTCCAGCGGGGCCATGACCTGGTCGGTGGCCTCCACGACAGTCACGTCGAGCCCCCTGTGGCGCAGGTTCTCGGCCACCTCGAGCCCGATGAACCCGCCACCGATCACCGCGGCGCTGCCCGCACCCGCGATCGCCTCCGTCATGCGGTCGGTGTCCTCGATGTCGCGCAGGGTCAGTGCCCGGTCGATCCCGGGGATCGGGGGCCGCACCGCACGAGCACCGGGCGACAGCACGAGGGCGTCGTACGCGAGCTCGGACTCCTGGCCGGTGGCGAGATCGCGCACCGCGACGACCCGCCGGGCGACGTCGATCGCCGTGGCCTCGTGGTGGATCCGCACATCGAGGCGGAACCGGTCGAAGAGGGACTCGGGCGTCTGCAGGAGCAGCGCGGAACGCTCCTCGATGACACCCCCCACGTAGTAGGGCAGGCCGCAGTTCGCGAAGGAGACGTTGCCGCTGCGTTCGAGCACGGTGATCGTGGCGTCTTCGAGCAGCCTGCGCAGGCGGGTGGCGGCGGACATGCCGCCGGCGACGCCGCCGATGATGACAATGGACTTCGGGTTGTTCACGCTTGAAGCCTATACCCCAGGGGGTATATGGTTCCACCCGTAGGGAACCCGACCAAGGAGATCATCAGAACATGTGTTACCCGGTGGCGTGCAAGGTGTGCGGCAAGACGACCTGGGCCGGCTGCGGCCAGCACATCGACTCGGTGCGGAAGCAGGTTCCCGCCGGCCAGTGGTGCGGCGGACACGAGTCGCAGGCGAGCAGCTTCTTCTCGAAGCTCATCGGCCGATGACCCGGCTCCCGGCGGACGAGATGGCGTCGGTCATCCTGCGCCTCAAGCGTGCACAGGGCCAGCTCGGCGGCGTGATCGCCATGATCGAGGAAGGCCGCGAATGCCGTGACATCGTGACGCAGGTCGCAGCGGTCTCCAAGGCTCTCGACCGCGCCGGCTTCGCGATCATCGCGTCCGGCCTGCGGCAGTGCTTCACCCCCGAGGGCGAGCTGGACGAGGTCGACGTCAACGAGATGGAGAAGCTGTTCCTGTCCCTGGCCTGAGACCTGGACGCTAGGAGCGCAGCGACTCCACCACCTCGGCGAGCTGGACCATGGCCCATTCCAGCTCCCCCTCGGTGATCACCAGCGGCGGCGCGATACGGATGGTCTGAACGTGCGTGTCCTTCACGAGCAGCCCCCGCTCGAGCAGCCGCTCGCTCACCTCCCGGCCGGTCCCGGCCGCCGGATCGATGTCGACGCCCGCCCAGAGGCCGGCGGTTCGCACCTCGGTGACGCCGTGGCCCACCAGCGGCTCCAGCGCGGCCCTCAACTGCGCCCCGCGTTCCACGGCCCGCTGCTGCATCTCCCCGGTGTGCAGCAGCGCGATCACGGCGGACCCGACGGCGCTCGCCAGCGGATTGCCGCCGAACGTCGAGCCGTGCTGCCCCGGCTGTATCAGTCCGAGGACGTCCCGGGTGCCGACGACGGCGGACACGGGCACGATCCCGCCGCCGAGCGCCTTCCCGAGCAGGACGAGGTCGGGCTCGACCCCCACCTGGTCGCAGTACAGCGTCGTGCCCGTGCGGGCCATGCCGGTCTGGATCTCGTCCACGATCATGAGGACGTTGCGCTCGCGCGTCAGCCGCCGCACCTCCGCCAGGAACCCCTCGGGCGGGAGGATGACGCCGGCCTCACCCTGGATGGGCTCCAGGAGGACGGCGACCGTGTTGGGGGTGATCGCCGCACGCAACGCGTCGACGTCGCCGAACGGGACGGACGTGAGCCCCGGGGTGTAGGGCCCGAAGTCGGCCCGGGCGCTGTCGTCGTTGCTGAGCGAGATGATCGTCGTCGTCCGCCCGTGGAAGTTGTCCTGCATCCCCACGATCTCGGCCGCGTCCGGGGCGACGCCCTTGACCTGGTACCCCCACTTGCGCGCGAGCTTGATGGCGGTCTCGACGGCCTCGGCGCCGGTGTTCATCGGCAGCATCATGTCCATGCCGAGGAGTTCGCACAGGTCCTGGGCGAACGGGCCGAACGCGGACGCATAGAACGCTCGCGACGTCAGGCACACCTTGTGGAGCTGCGCGACGGCCGCCTCGACGAGGACGGGATGGTTGTGACCGAAGTTCATCGCCGAATAGGCCGACAGGAAGTCCATGTAGCGGCGTCCGTCGACGTCGGTCATCCACACGCCCTGGGCCGACTCGATGACGACCGGCAGCGGATGGTAGTTGTGAGCGGCGAAAGTCTCGATCTGGTCGATCACCGTGTGCGAACGTGCCACCTGTCCGTCCTCGCTCCCTCGGGCGGCGCCCTCGCCGCGCGCAGTCGGCTCCCACCCTAGTGGCGCTCGCCCACGGTCCGTTCGCGATTCCGGCGCCCCGGCACCGGCGCTACACGGCGGCGACGGCCACGCTGGACGAGAGCGGGCTGTCCGCGGGCAGCGACGCCAGCGCCTCCGCCCCCACGAGCCCGTCTCCGGCCGCCTCGAACGGCTCGAACCGCGGCCACTCGCGGCGGAGCCCGGCGATACAGGATTCGCGCACGTGCCGGCTGCGGAACACACCGCCGACGAGGCAGACGACGGGACGCGGCGACGCGGCCTCGCCGATCCGGGACACGGCGGTCCGCGCCGACAACGCGAGCTCCTCCCCCGCTCGCCGGCAGATGGCCGCGGCCACCTCGTCGGTCTCCGCCAGACAGGCGATGCCCTTCGCGAACGAGGCGACGAGCCGCACATGACCCGGGTTTCCCTGCAGTTCGATGTACGCCTGGGACAGATCGGGCCAGCGCTCCGTCGCCAGTTCGGTGATCGCCGTGGCGGGGCCGCGCCCGTCGTAGGCGCGCATGACGGCCTCCAGCCCGGATCGCCCGATCCAGAACCCGCTGCCGACGTCGCCCATGAGGTTGCCCCAGCCGTCCACGCGCGCGACCGAGTCCGCGCCGACCCCGAACGTCACCACGCCTGTGCCGGACGCCACCACGACGCCCCGGCGGAAGCCGACGGCACCGAGGAAGGACGTCACGGAGTCGTGGGCGAGGATCACCCGCCCGACGCCTCTCGCCCTGCACAGCTCCAGCAGGATGCGCGGATCGCCCTCCGCCCTCGTCAGACCCGTGGTGCCGACCGCCACGGTCCAGTCCGACGGGCCCGGAGCGGGGATCACCGCGGAGACCACCTCCGCCAACTGCGGCATGATCTCGGTGTTGGTGCGCAGACCGGGGAAGGACAGCCGCCGGCCCGCATGCGAGACCTTCACGGCCGTCTGCCCTCCGTCGATCGCAAGGAAGCGGTCGTCTGCCGTACTCATGGACGGGGCGCCCTTTCCGCAGGATGAACGGTGGGTGTGCCGCGCTGCGGCACACCCACCGGGATTCGTGGATCAGCCCTTGGTGAGCGGGCCGAGGGTCTTGTCGTCCTTGTACACCTCGGCGGCGTTCTCCTTGGTCACGATAACCGGGTCCAGCAGGTACGCCGGGACGATCTTGACGCCGTTGTCATAGGACTTGGTGTCGTTGACCGGGACCTCTTCGCCCTTCTGCAGGGCATTGACCATGGTGATGGTCTGGGCCACGAGCTTGTTGGTGTCCTTGAAGATGGTCGAGTACTGCTCGCCCGCCATGATGGACTTCACGGACTCCACCTCGGAGTCCTGGCCGGTCACGACCGGGATCTCCTTGCCGGCGGCCTTCACCGACGTCATCGCCGCGCGAGCGAGCGTGTCGTTCGGGGAGAGGATGCCGTCGAGCTCGGCACTGCTGTAGTAGCCCGACAGCACGGTGTCCATGCGCTTCTGCGCGTTCTCGGCCTTCCAGCCCTGGGTGGAGACCTGCGAGAAGGTCGTCTGTCCCGACAGGACCTTGAGGGTGCCGTCGTCGATCTTCGGCTGGAGCACGCTCATGGCGCCGTTGAAGAACACCTGGCTGTTGGCATCGTCGGGCGAGCCCGCGATGAGTTCGATGTTCCACGGGCTGGAGCCCTTGCGCGCCTTCAGGCCGTCGAGCAGCGCCTGGCCCTGCAACTGACCGACCTTGTAGTTGTCGAAGGCGACGTAGTAGTCGACGTCATTGGTGTTGAGCAGCAGCCGGTCGTAGGCGATGACCGTGGCGCCCGAGTCCTTGGCCGCCTTGAGCTGCGTGTTGAGCTGAGAGCCGTCGATGGCTCCGACGACGATGACCTTGGCACCCTTGGTGACCATCGCATCGATCTGGTTCTGCTGCTCCGAGACGCCGCCGTTGGCGAACTGGACGTCGGCCTGGTAGCCCGCAGCCTTCAGCCCGTCGTTGAACAGCCCTTCGGCGAGCACCCAGTTCTCCGACGTCTTCTGCGGCAGCGCGACACCGATCAAGGAGCCGGCCGCGAAGCCTCCGGAGCCACCGGTCGACCCGCTGGTCGACTCGGTCCGGCCGCTGCCACAGCCGGCCAGGGCCAACGTCGCGGCAGCAGCAAGGGCTACCGCGCCCTTCGTGAACTTCCTCATTCCGAACCTTCCTGATTGGAGCAATCGGCCGAGCCGGCTGGCTGCGGCCACGGGTGCGGTTCCACTGCGAACCGGGACGGACGTTCAGACCTTCTGTGTGACGTCCTCGACGGGGGGTGTCTCTTCCGTGGGCTCGGCGATGTCCGAGACCATCTGCTGCGCGGCCCTCCGCCGCAGCAGGAGACCGGTGATGGAGGGGCGGCCCTGCTGTTTGTTCCACACGTCGACCGCCACGGCGAGCAGCAGCACCAGGCCCTTGATCATCTGCTTCCAGTCCGCCCCGGCGCCCATGAGATCGAGCCCGTTGTTGAGGACGGCCATGACCAGACCACCGACCATGGAGCCGACGACCGTGCCGACGCCGCCCGAGACGGCCGCGCCGCCGATGAACACGGCCGCGATGGCGTCGAGCTCCCAGCCGACGCCGTCGAACGGACCGGAGGCGGTCGACCGGGCGACGAACATCATGCCGGCGAGTGCGGCCAGGGTCGACATGTTGACCATGACGAGGAAGTAGACGGTCTTGCTGTTCACGCCGGACAGCTCGGCGGCGTGCCGGTTGCCGCCCACGGCGTAGATGTGGCGGCCGATCGGGGTCTTCTGCGAGAAGAAGCTGTACAGGAACACGAGCGCGACGAGGATGAGCCCCGAGATGGGGAAGGACGTGCCGGGCCGCCCGGACGCGTACATGATCGTCACGAAGACGATGACCAGAGACAGCAGGACGATGCGCGTGATCGTCGCCCACATCGGCGGCACCTCTGCACCGACCCGGACGAGCTTGGCCCGGCCGCGGATCTGGAAGACCGCGAGGGCCACGACGGCGAGGACGCCGACGAGCAGCGTGGAGTTGTTCATGCCGGTGTCCGGGCCCCATTCCGGCAGGTAGCCGGCGCCGATGACCTGGAACGCCTCGGGCACCGGCACGGTGTTCGACTTGCCGACGAACTGGTTGGCGCCGCGGAAGAACAGGTAGCCGGCGAGTGTGACGATGAAGCCCGGGATGCCGACGTAGGCCATCCAGAAGCCCTGCCAGGCGCCGATGACCGCCCCGAGCACGATTCCGAGCAGGATGCCCGCCCACCACGGAACTCCCCAGTCACGCATGGCGATCGCCACCACGATGCCGACGAACGCCGCGACCGAGCCGACCGACAGGTCGATGTGGCCGGCGATGATCACCAGCACCATGCCGATGGCCAGCACCAGGATGTACGAGTTCCCGTTGAGCAGGTTCATCAGGTTCGTCGGCGTCCACACGCGCCCGCGCGTCAGGATCTGGAAGAGACCGACCATCACGACGAGAGTGATCAGCATGCCGAACTGGCGGAGGTTGCCCCCGAACAGTTTCTTGAGGTGCTCCATCGATGTGTTCCTTCTGGGTGGCGCTCAGGCCGCGGTCGAGGTCGCGGTGGTGGTCATGAGGCGCATGAGTTCCTCTTGGGTGGTGGCGCCGGCGTCGACGACACCGGTGATCTGGCCCTTGCGGACCGTGTAGATGCGATCGCAGATGCCCAGCAGTTCGGGGAGTTCGGACGAGATCACCATCACGCCCTTGCCCGCGTCGGCGAGCGCCCCGATGATGCCGTACATCTCGTACTTGGCGCCCACGTCGATGCCGCGCGTGGGCTCGTCCAGGATCAGCAGTTCGGGCTCGGTGAACAGCCACTTCCCGACGACGACCTTCTGCTGATTCCCGCCCGACAGCTTGACGACGCCCTCGTTCACGGTCGGCGTCTTGATCCGCAGTTCCTTGCGGTACTTCTCGGCGGCCTCGAACTCCGAGTTCAGGTCGATGACGCCGCCCGGCGCGATCCGCTTGAGGTCGGCCGAGACGATCGTGGTGCGGATGGTGTCGAGCAGGTTCAGCCCGAGCGTCTTGCGATCCTCCGTCACGTAGGCCATCCCCGCGTCGATCGCCGCCGCCACGGACTTCGGCGCGATCGGGCGGCCGTCGAGGGCCATCGTGCCGGACTCCCAGATGCCGTAGGACCGGCCGAACAGGCTCCGGGCCAGTTCGGTCCGGCCGGCGCCCATGAGACCGGCGAAGCCGACGATCTCCCCGCGGCGGATGAAGAAGCTGGAGCGGTCGCAGACCAGTCGCTCCTGCACGACGGGGTGGCGCACCGTCCAGTCGCGGACCTCGAGCAGCACCTCGCCCGGATGCGACTCGTGGTCGGGGAAGCGGGACGTCAGCTCGCGCCCGACCATGCCCCGGATGATGCGGTCCTCGTCGACGGGGACGCCGGGCTGGACGTCGATCGTCTCGACGCTGTGCCCGTCGCGGATGATCGAGATGGAGTCGGCGACGGCGGCGATCTCGTTCAGCTTGTGGGAGATCATGATGCAGGTGATCCCCTGGTCGCGGAACTGCCGGATCAGGTCCAGCAGTTGCGCCGAGTCCTGTTCGTTGAGCGCCGCGGTGGGCTCGTCGAGGATGAGGAGCTGGACGTTCTTGGAGATGGCCTTCGCGATCTCGACGAGCTGCTGCTTGCCGACGCCGATCGTCTTGACCGGGGTGTCGGGATCGTCGTCGGTGAGGCCGACCCGCGCCATGACCTCGCGGGCGAGCCGGTGCGCCTCGATCCAGTCGATGCCCAGCCGCCCGCGGACCTCGTTGCCGAGGAAGATGTTCTCGGCGATCGACAGCTCGGGGATGAGCGCGAGCTCCTGGTGGATGATGACGATCCCGGCGTGCTCGCTGGCGCGGATGTTGTGGAACTCGGCCGTGCGGCCCTCGTAGACGATCTCGCCGGAGTAGGTGCCGTGCGGATGGACGCCGGAGAGCACCTTCATCAGGGTCGACTTGCCCGCGCCGTTCTCACCGCAGATCGCGTGGATCTCGCCGCGCCGCACGGTGAGGGACACGCCGTCGAGCGCCTTCACCCCGGGGAACTCCTTGACGATGTCCCGCATCTCCAGGATCACGTCTGCACCTGTCACTGCCGCTGCCTCCTCGCACACGACTGGGCGATACTGCGCTGTCACCGCTCTCGGAGCGTAGGCAGGCCGGTTCTTGATGTCAACGATGTCTGCATGCCCATCGGCGCACACCGCCATCAGATATAGGGTGTTGACAAGGCATTTTGCCTTCTGTAACGATTTGGACACGGCTACCCGCGACAGGGCTTGTCCTACGATGTCATCCGACGCCTATACTGTTGAGTCGTGAGTTCGGGACAACACGCCCCCATCGTTCACGCGAGGCCGACGCTGGCCGATGTCGCGCGACTGTCCGGAGTGAGCCCGAAGACGGTCTCCCGTGTCTACGCCCACCCCGACGCCGTCTCGCCGGACACCCGCGAGAAAGTCCTGGCCGCCGCCGACCGGCTCCACTTCCGCCCCAACGTCCTGGCGAGCAGCCTCCGCCGCGACGGTCTCATGCGGACCGTCGGCTTCGTCACCGCCGAGCTCACGAACCAGTTCTACGTCCAGGTCGCGACCGGTATCGAGCGGGAGATGTCCGCCCACGACCTCACCATGGTGGTGGCCACGAGCGACGATCCCGAGGGGGAGAGGCGCGTCATCGACGCACTCGTGTCCCAGCGCGTCCGCAGCATCCTGTTCGTCCCGGTCGGCGCCGACCACTCCTTCCTCGAGGGCGAGCGACGGCTCGGCCTGTCGATCGTGGCCCTCGACCGACCGGCCCGCAACCTCGTGGCGGACTCGGTCGTGCTCGACAACCGCCGCGGCGGGTACCTGGCGACACGCTCGCTCGTCGAGCACGGGCACCGGCGCATCGGGTACGTCTGCAATCCGCTCGGGGTGTACACCCAGGACGAGCGGCTCGCCGGCTACGACGACGCTCTCGGCGAGGTGGGGCTGCCCACCGGCCGCACCTACCTCCGCGGGTCCGACGACGTGTCGGTGCCCATCGAACGCCTCATCGAGGACCTGCTCGACCTGCCGGACCCGCCGACCGCGATCGTCTGCGGGAACAACCGCGCGACCACCGCCGCCGTCCGCGTCCTGCGGCGGCGCCGCGCCGACGTGGCGCTCGTCGGCTACGACGACCTGGATCTGGCGGACATGTTCGGCATCTCGGTGATCCGGCACGATCCGGTCGAGCTCGGCCGGATCGCCGCACGGCGGGCCCTGCACCGCCTCGACGACCCCACCGGAGCGACGGAGATGATCGTGGTCCCCGTCGAGTACGTCGCCCGTGGCTCCGGCGAACGTCCCCCCGTCGGCTAGGAGCGCTCGCGAGGTTCGGGTCTGACGGTGGCCGGCCGCCGCGCCCGGCAGAGCGCCAACCGGCGCTCGCCGCGGGCCCGGATCAGGCCATGCCCAGCGCCTTGCGGACGTCCAGTCTGGCGTTGTACGAGATCGATCCCGTGCGGAACAACCGGACGCCGACCGCCAGCAGCGCGGCCGCGAACACGAACAGCTCCACCAGCACGATCAGCGCCTCCCACCAGTCCAGCGCCCCGGCCGCGTTGCGGAGCATGGCGGTGACCGGCGCGGTCAGGGGGAAGTAGGTGAAGATCTGCGCGACGGTCCCTCGCGGCTCGGCGATCAGCATCGCGACGGCGTAGAACGGCAGGAACAGCGACACGATCACGACCGCGAACGCGCTGCCGGCCTCCTTCGCGCTCGGCATCACCGAGCCGATCGCGACCAGCAGCCCGGTGAACATCAGGAACCCGGTGCCGAACAACAGCCCGCCCACGACCATCCGGCCGGGATCGATCACCAGCGCGCTGAGGTCGACATCGGGCAGGTCCACCAGTCCCGGCATGACAGCGAGGGCGACGATCACCGGCAGCGAGAACACGAGTCCCTGGATGATCCCCACGATCACGAGGGCGACCACCTTGCCGACGATGAGGGATGTCGGCCGGATGGTCGTCAGGATCATCTCGGTGACGCGGTTCTCCTTCTCCTCCAGCGTCACGTTCAGCATCTGGTTCCCGAGCATCATGATCGACAGGTAGAACAGCACCAGGAAGACCATCGGGGCGAGAAACGACAAGATCCCCCCTGTCGGCACCCCGTCCCTGTAGGTGCTGGCCTGGACGTCGACACCGGCGGCGGCCAGGGTCGCCAACTCCGGGTCACCGATCCGTTGAGCCACACTCGCCTTGATCAACGCCTGCGCGACCGAGGCGTACTTGCCGCTGTCGAACAAGCCCGCGTCCTGGCCGTACACCCGGGTCGCCTGCGTCGCCGGCTCGGCGGGAAAGGCGAAGTACGCGGTGGACGTCCCGGCCCGGACGTCGGCCAGCGCGGCCTCGCCGTCGGTCACCTCGCGCCCGCCCATCGCCGCCGCGAGGTGCGGATCGACGATCCCCGACGCGTCGGTGTAGGTGAAGTCGAAGCGCTGCTCGGACTGCGCGGTGGCCGCCGACTCCGTCGACGAACTGCTGAAGTACACCAGGCCGAACACCGCACCGAACAGCAGCGGCACGGCCAGCGACAGCGCCCAGAACGTCGGCTTGCGCAAGGTCCGGGTCACCTCGAACCGGATGACCCTGCCGACGTTGTGCACCGAGAGATTCATGTCAGTCCTCCGCTCGCTCCCCGTAGACCTGCAGGAAGATCTGCTCCAGGCTCGCCCGGGACGTCTCGAACCGACGGATCTCGACCCCGGCGTCCAGCAGTTCGCGCAGGATGCCTGTGGCCGGAGCACCGTCCGGAAGCGGGATCTCGGCGTAGTTCTGCTCCCGGACCGTGGGACGCACCGTCGGCGAGTCCGGCAGCCGCCCGGTGAACTCGATCCGCAGCGTCCGCCCACCGTACTGGTCCTGGACCTGGGGCACCGTGCCGTAGGCCTCGGCCACACCGTCCTTGAGGAGGAGAACCCGGTCGCACAGCCGCTCGACCTCCTCCATCTGGTGGGTGATCATCACGATCGTCGCGCCACGCTGCCGGTGCTCCTCGACGATGGACATCAGCAGCCGCCGGTTGACCGGGTCGAACCCCTTCGTCGGCTCGTCGAGGATGAGCAGCGCGGGGTCGTTCATGATGGTCACGCCGAGCTGGACCTTCTGCTGCTCCCCGCCCGACAGCTTGTCGAGCCGCGTGCGCTCCTTCCCGGCGAGCCCGACCTTCTCCAGATACCCGCGCGACCACCCCTCCGCCACCGCCGCCGGCATCCCCTTGAGCTGGCCGAAATAGGTCATGACAGGCAGCACGGGCTCCTTGCGGTACAGCCCGCGCTCCTCCGGCAGGTACCCGATCCGGGCACCCATGCTCGGATCGAACCGCGTCCCCTCGATGAGGGCCTCGCCACGAGCCGTGGGGTAGATGCCGAGCAGAGCGCGCAGCGTCGTCGTCTTCCCGGAGCCGTTGGAGCCGAGCAGACCGAAGGTCTCCCCGCGGTACACCTCGAAGGAGAGACCCTTCAGCACGTGCTGCTCGCCGAAGCTCATGTGCAGGTCCCGGACCGAGATGACCGCGTTCGGCTCTGTCATGTCCGCCAACCTAGCCAACGTTCGCACCCCGACGGGCACACTCCGGGAGTAGAATCGCGGCAACGACGCGGGGTGCCCCGGCGACATGGGGCTGAGAACACACCCGTCGAACCTGATCTAGATCGTGCTAGCGAAGGGACGTCGACATGACGACCACCACATCACTGTCATCCGCTGCGCTCGCGGCCGCCCTCGCCGATTTCCGGTCGGCCCAGCCGCTCGTCGCCTGCATCACGAACATCGTCGTCGCCCAATGGACGGCCAACGTCCTCCTCGCGTCCGGCGCCGCACCCGCGATGGTCGACAACCCGCGGGAGTCCGGCGACTTCGCGAAGGTGGCGAGCGGCATCCTGGTCAATCTCGGCACGCCGTATCTCGAACCCGTCGAGGCGATGCGCGTGGCCGTGTCCGCCGCGGCCGAGGCAGACACGCCCTGGGTCCTCGACCCGGTCGCCGCCGGCGGCCTGGCGTGGCGGACCGGGGTGGCGCGCGAGCTGCTGGGCCTCGCGAACCCCGCGATCCTGCGCGGGAACGCCTCCGAGATCGCGGGCCTGGCGGGCGGCGCGGGCGGACGGGGGGTCGACAGCTCCGAGTCGTCCGCGTCCGTCGTGGACATCGCCCGCGACCTCGCCAGAGCCCATCGCACCGTCGTCGCCGTGTCGGGCGACGTCGACCAGCTCACCGACGGCGACCGGCTCGTCCGGATCCACAACGGGCACCCGGTCATGACGCGGGTCACCGGCGTCGGATGCTCCCTCGGCGCCCTCATGGCGGGGTTCGCGGCCGTGACCGACGACCGGCTGCTGGCGGCCGCGACCGCCACGGCTCTGCTCACCGTCGCCGCCGAGCGCGCCGTGCGCGTCGCGCCCCGGCCCGGGTCGTTCGCCGTCGCGCTGCTCGACGAACTGGACGCCGTCACACCCGCCGACATCGAGGCAGGAGCGCGGCTGTCGTGACCCTCGACCTCTCCGTCTATCTCATCACCGACACCGGCCTGTGCGGCGGGTACGGCGTGGCCCGCACCGTCCGCGACGCCATCGGCGCCGGGGCCACGTTCGTCCAGGTCCGTGATCCCCACGCCACCGACGACGAATTCCTCGCCCTCGCCGTCCAGGTCGTCGCCGCCGCCCGCGGGACCGGGGTGCCGGTCGTCCTCAACGACCGCGTCCACCTCGTCGCCGCGGCGGGCGCCGACGGCGCTCACGTCGGGCAGGGAGACATGCCGATCGCACAGGCCCGGGAGCTGCTCGGTCCCGACGCGATCCTCGGCCTCTCGGCGTCCGAGCCGGCCGAGTTCGCCGCGGCCCGCGCCACGGGCGCCCGACTGGACTACGTCGGCATCGGGCCGGTGTTCGACCAGTCGACCAAACCCGACGCGGGAGCCGCCCTCGGGCTCGCCGGCTTGGCGGAGCGGGTGGCCGCCTGCCCGTGGCCGGCCGTCGCGATCGGCGGCATCGGACCCTCCAACATCGCCGCCGTTCGGGACACCGGCGTCGCCGGGGCATCCGTGGTGAGCGCGATCTGCGGGCAGCCCGACCCGGCGGCCGCGACCGCCTCGCTCGTGCGTGAATGGAGTCGTCGATGACCATCACCGCCTTGTCGATCGCCGGCAGCGACCCGTCGGGGGGCGCCGGCATCCAGGCCGACCTGAAGACGTTCTCGGCCCTCGGCGCCTACGGCATGACCGTGATCACGGCCCTCACCGCGCAGAGCACCCAGGGCGTCACCGGCGTCCACGTCGTCCCGACCGACTTCGTGAAGCTGCAACTCGACACCGTCCTGGCGGACATCGCACCGACCGCCGTGAAAATCGGGATGCTCGCCACGACCGACCTGGCCGACCTCGTCGGGCAGTACCTGCCCGGGTTCGCGATCAGCGTCCTCGACCCCGTCATGGTCGCCACCAGCGGGGACCGGCTCCTGTCGCGCGACGCCGAGGACGCCGTCCGCCGGCTCATCCCCCTGGCGAGCCTCATCACCCCGAACATCTCCGAGGCGGCCGTCCTGCTGGACACCGCCCCGGCGACGACGACGGCCGGACTCGAGGCCCAGGCCCGGGCCCTGCTCGACCTCGGGGCCCAGCGGGTCCTGCTGAAGGGCGGGCACCTCGACGACGCCGCGACCGACGTCTACACCGAGCCCGGACGCACCGTCCGACTCACCGCGCGCCGCGTCGCCACGACGAACACGCACGGCACCGGCTGCACCCTGTCGTCGGCGATCGCGGCGCTCCGCCCGGTCAGCGCCGACTGGGTCGACGCCGTCGCCGCCGCCAAGGAGTACCTGACCGGGGCGATCGCCGCGGCCGACGGTCTGCGGATCGGGAGCGGCAACGGCCCGGTGCACCACTTCTTCGACATCTGGGAGCGCGCATGAGGTTCACCGACCGCCTGTGGGAGGCCATCGTCCCGATCCGGGCCGCGATCGGCGAACACCCGTTCCTGCAGACACTCGGGGACGGGACCCTCGACCGCGACCTGTTCGTGGGATACCTCACGCAGGACGCCCTCTACCTCGGCCAGTACGGACGCGTGCTCGCGGGTCTCGCCACGATGGCGACCGACCCCGCCGACCTCGTCTTCTGGGCGACCGGCGCCCGGGAGTCCATCGAGGTCGAGCGGCAACTCCACGCCAGCCACGTCGCGGACCCCGACGCGGCCACGATGTCGCCGACCTCCCGCGCCTACACGTCCTACCTGCTCTCGCTCCTCGCGGGTGGGAACTACGCCGAGGCCGCGACCGGCGTCCTGCCGTGCTACTGGGTGTACCAGGACGTCGGGAACGAACTGCTGGAGCGCGCCGGGCGGCTGGACGACCACCCGTTCGCCGACTGGATCGGGCTGTACTCCGATCCGGCCTTCGCCGGTCAGGTCGAGCAGGCCCGCCGCATCGTGGACCGGCTCGGCGATGCCGCCGACGAGACCACCGCGGCGCGCATGACGACCGCGTTCGTCACGGCGTCGCGGTACGAGTGGATGTTCTGGGACGCGGCCTGGCGCCGGGAGCCGTGGCCCGTCTGAGGACCTGTCAGGGCTCGGGCGTCGCGCGCCGGTCGTGGGCGCCACGGGTGCGGTCGACGGCGACGAGCGGCGCGTACGCCGGATGCCGGTCGATCCACGCGGCCACGAACGGGCACAACGGGTCGACACGGAGCCCGAGGGCCGCGATGTCGTCGAGTGCATGGTGGACGAGGGCACTCCCGACGCCGTGACCCTCGTAGCGTCGTTCGACGAGGGTGTGGGGCAGTTGGATCACGTCGCCGTCGAGCCGGCGATACTCCGCATAGCCCGCGACCTCGTCGCCGAGCAGCGCCTCGTAGCGCGATCGTTCGGTGTTCTTCCGGATGATGACGTCCGTCATGTCGAGACCCTATCCGAAGGGCCCTGGTGAGGCACGGAATCCCTGTGGGCACGGCGGTGCAGGGCGCGCGGAAGGTCACCGTACCTTTATCGAATCGGAATGGAATCGGAACACGACCAACTTGACCAGCACTTCGGCGGAATGTTTGGGTGAGCCATGGCTAGCCCGTTGGTCCAACTCAGCAAGGTGAACAAACACTTCGGGGATCTGCATGTCCTGCAGGACATAGATCTCGAAGTGAACAAGGGTGAGGTCGTCATCCTCATCGGCCCGTCCGGGTCGGGGAAGTCCACCCTGTGCCGCACGATCAACAGGCTTGAGACGTTCGAGTCCGGGTCCATCCTCATCGACGGCGTCCCACTGCCCGAGGAGGGACGCGCGCTCGCACAGTTGCGTGCCGATGTCGGGATGGTGTTCCAGTCGTTCAACCTGTTCGCACACAAGACGATCCTGGAGAACGTCACGCTCGGCCCCATGAAGGTGCGCAAGCTCGCCAGAGCGGACGCCGAGAAGGAGGCGATGCAGCTCCTGGAACGGGTCGGCGTCGCGCACCAGGCGAAGAAGGTCCCGGCACAGTTGTCGGGCGGCCAGCAGCAGCGGGTCGCCATCGCGCGATCGCTCGCGATGCACCCGAAGGTGATGCTCTTCGACGAGCCCACGTCGGCCCTCGATCCTGAGATGATCAACGAGGTCCTCGACGTCATGGTCGAGCTGGCGGCCTCGGGGATGACGATGATCGTCGTCACGCACGAGATGGGGTTCGCCCGGAAGGCGGCCGACCGGGTCGTCTTCATGGACGCCGGTCAGATCGTCGAGACGGCCGTCCCCAATGAGTTCTTCGCCAATCCGAAGACGGATCGTGCCAAGGACTTCCTCAGCAAGATCCTGACCCACTGATCCGCCGCAACCAAGGAGGAATGGAAGTGTCTGCAAAGAAACTGGCGATGGGGGCCCTCGCGGGGGTTCTCATGCTGTCCCTGGCCGCGTGCGGCTCGGGCACGACCGGGTCCACATCCGGATCCGGCGACACAATCAAGATCGGCATCAAGTTCGACCAGCCGGGTCTCGGCCTGAAGCAGGGCGACACGTACACGGGCATGGACGTCGACGTCGCGAAGTACGTGGCGGACAAGCTGGGCTATTCCGAGTCGCAGATCGAGTGGACGCAAGCGCCGAGCGGGCAGCGGGAGTCGCTGATCGAGAACGGTCAGGTGACCTACATCGTCGGCACGTACTCGATCACCGACAAGCGCAAGGAGAAGGTGTCCTTCGCCGGTCCGTACTTCATCGCCGGCCAGGATCTGCTGGTCCGGGCCGATGACACGTCGATCACGGGTGTGGACGCGCTGAGCGGCAAGAAGCTGTGTTCGGTGACCGGGTCGACGTCCGCGCAGAACGTCAAGGACAAGGTGCCCGACGTCAACCTGCAGGAGTTCGGCACGTACTCGGAGTGTGTGGCCGCTCTCGCCGCGGGCAGCATCGACGCGCTGACCACCGACGACACGATCCTCGCCGGCTACGCCGCGCAGGAACAGTACAAGGGCAAGCTGAAGGTCGTCGGCAACACGTTCTCGACCGAGAACTACGGCATCGGCCTGAAGAAGGGCGACACCGAGCTGTGCACCAAGATCACCACCGCGATCACGGAGATGATCTCGGACGGCTCCTGGCAGACGTTCGTCACCAACAACCTCGGCCCGGCCGGCTTCACCCCCGGCGCCGGCAACCCGCCCACCCCGGCGGCCTGCTCGTAGCCCTGTGGTGCCGCCCGGCGAACGACCCTCGCCGGGCGGCACCCTCGCGAGTCAGGGTCGAACGAGTCGAGAAGTAAGGAGGCACAGTGGGTGAGATCCTCGCCAACTACGACTTCGTCGGAGCATTCTGGCTGACCATTCAGCTCTCGGTCCTCGGGACGATCGGTTCGCTGCTGCTGGGCACGATCGTCGCCGTCCTCCGGGTCGCCCCCGTGCCGGTGCTGCGGGCGATGGGCACGGGCTACGTGAACACGATCCGCAACACGCCGCTGACATTGCTGATGGTGTTCTCCATCCTCGGCCTCACCTACATCCTCGGCCTCCAGATCTCCGACAACGCGAAGACGAACGCGTTCTGGTGGGCCGTCATCATGCTCAGCCTGTACCACGCGACGTACGTCTGCGAGGCGCTGCGCAGCGGGGTCAACACCATCCCGCCGGGGCAGGCCGAGGCGGCGCGTTCCATCGGTCTCACCTTCGGCCAGTCGCTACGCGAGGTGCTCCTGCCACAGGCGTTCCGCGGGTCCATCGCGCCGCTGGGCTCGGCCATCATCGCCCTCATCAAGAACAGCACGGTCGCCGCGATGATCGGCGTGACCGAGGCCGCCGGCCTGATGTCGGAGGTCGTCGAGAACGAGACCGGCACGCTGGGCGTCTTCTTCATCTTCGCGGTCGGGTTCCTCATCATGACCTTCCCGCTGGGCGTGGCCGTCACCTGGATGTCCGAGAGACTGGCGGTGAAGCGATGAGCGCCCCCGCCCTGTTCGACGCGCCGGGTCCGAAGACCCGGGCGCTGTACAACGTCTTCACGGTCGTCGCCCTCGCCGTCGTCGCCGTCATCGGCTACGTCGTCATCACCAAGATGGGTGAGAAGGGCCAACTGGCGCCGTACATGTGGGAGCCGTTCCTCACGCCCGTGGCCTGGGTGGAGTATCTGATCCCCGGCCTGCTCGGCACGCTGCGGGCCGCCGCGACGGCCATCGTCCTGGCACTGGTCTTCGGGCTGCTGTTCGGCATGGGCCGGCTCTCCCGGTCGCCGTTCATCCGCATCCCCTGCGGCCTCGTGGTGGAGTTCTTCCGGGCCGTCCCGGTCCTCATCATGGTGATCTTCGCGTTCGGCGTGTACTCGGGGCTGCAGCTGTTCGGCAGCGCGCTCAACCCCTTCATCGCGGTCGTCACCGCTCTCACGCTGTACAACGGATCGCTGATCGCCGAACTCGTCCGCTCGGGCGTGAACGCACTCCCCAAGGGTCAGAGCGAGGCGGGTCTGTCGATCGGTCTCACGCGTGGCCAGACGCTGCGTCAGATCCAGCTCCCACAGGCGCTGACGGCGATGCTCCCGGCCCTCATCGGGCAGACGGTCGTCATCCTCAAGGACTCCGCGCTGGGGTATTCGATCACCTACCTGGACCTGCTCAACTGGTCGAAGACCCTCGGCAGTGCGTACGGGAACACGATCCCCGCCTACATCGTCGCGGCCGGGCTGTTCATCACGCTGAACTACCTGCTCACCCGGCTGGCATCGCTCGTGGAGCACCGCCTCCGCAGTCGTGGGCGCACGGCCGGCGCGGTCACCCAGGCGATCCCCGCCGCCCCGCTCGGTCCGCCCGAGGGCGAGGAGATCCTCCATCCGCACGGCCACCAGGAGGAGCCTCCGCGCTGAGCGCCGCCGTCCTGGGCACGTCGCTACCGGTGGGGCGTCGATGCTCCCGCGTCGCTACGCTCCGGCCGGGAAGCTACCGGGCGACGGGTAGCTTCGCGGCCTTGGCGTAGCGGCGCGGCCGAAGGGTAGCCACGTCGAGCGGCTCCCCGTGCACCACGACGTCCGGGCGCACCATGCCGCCGCACGCCGGGCAGCGCCTCACAGGCGGGGATCGACCGGCTCGGACTCCAGTGCCAGCACCGCGAAGACGGCCTCGTGCACGCGCCACAGCGGCTCGCCGCGAACGAGCCGGTCCAGCGACTCGCGTCCGAGGGCGTGCTCCCGGATCGCCAGGGACGCCTTGTGCCGCAGGCTCCGCGACCGCAGCCGCGCGAGGTTCCCGGGGCGGGCGTACTCGGGGCCGTAGATGATCCGCAGGTACTCCGGGCCACGGACCTTCACCCCGGGCTGGACGTCGCGGGCCCACCTCCGCTCGCCATCGGCGTCCGGCAGCGGCTTGACGATCATCCCCTCACCCCCGTCGGCGGTGAGGCCCTCCCACCAGGCGGTGGCCGCGTCCCGGTCGGCCTGCTCGGCGAGATCGACCACCCGGCGCCGCGTGGCACGGAAGAGCCCGGGGTCGGCGGCGACGAGACGGTCCGACAGGTCCAGGTGCCACCGATGATCGACGTCGACGAAGGTGCGGCCCTCGGCGGCGAGCACCTGGAAGACGGCGAGCTGGACACCGTCCAGCCCCTCGGTCGGCCACACATACCGGCGCCACGCCGCCGCATACGCGCGGGCGTCGGCGAGCCGGGCCTGCGTCCAGTCGGCGGTCTCGGTCACGTCGAGGCCGCGGGCGCGAGCGCTCTCGACGGCCGCCACGGCGGACGGCAGCGCCAGCTCGGCCGCCGCCCCGACCGGTGCGTACTGCTCCCGCAGCAACCCCATCGACTTCGCCGACCACGGCAGGAGCTCGGCGTCCAGGAGCAGCCACTCGCTGCCGAGCTCGCCGAACAGCCCCGCGGTCGTCGCGGCCGCGCGCACCCGTCCGAGCAGCGTCTCGGTGAGATCGCCCGGGAAGAACGTGCGGCCCGTCCGCGTGTACACCGCGCCGCCGTCGGGCCGCAGGTACACGACCGCGCGGGACCCCATGTGCTTCTCCTCGCACACCACGTTGCCGACGCTCCACGCCGCGTACTGGGCGAAGGCCTCCTCCGGGTGCTCCAGGTATCCCTCGCGCTGGGACGTCGCCACCGGGCACATCGTCGCCGGCAGGTACGGCACGAGCCGCGGGTGGAGAGCGAACCTGCTCATCACCTCGAAGGCTCCGGCGGCGTTCTCGGCCGTCACGGTGACCCGGCCGCCGGCGGTCTCGACGGCCCGCCGCCCGAGGACGTCGTCCAGCCGCAGCTCGTCGCGCGGCCGCTCGGCCGGCCGGGCGCCGCCGAGCGGCTTCACCGGCTCGCAGTGGACCGCCCGCGCGGGAACCTGGACGGTCTCGCGCTCGGGGTAGCGCAGCGCCGACAGCATTCCGCCGAACACGCAGCCGGTGTCGAGGCAGATCGTGTTGTTGACCCACTCCAGGTCGGTCGTCGGCGTGTGCCCGTAGGCGACGAGCGCCCGGCCGCGGTACTCCTCGGCCCACGGGTATCGCACGGGCAGGCCGAACTCGTCGGTCTCGCCGTCGGTGTCCCCGTAGAGCGCGAACGACCGCACCCGGCCCGACGCGCGCCCGTGGTAGGCCTCCTTCAGTCCCGCATGGGCGACGACGAGATTCCCGTCGTCGAGCACGAGGTGCGAGACGAGGTCGTAGCACCAGTCGCGCACGGCGCGGCGGAACTCGGGCGGCTCGGCGTCGAGCTCGGCGAGGGTCTGGGCGAGTCCGTGGGACACGTTCACGTTCCGCCCGTCGAGGGCGCGGACGAGCTTCGCCTCGTGGTTGCCGGGCACGGCGAGGGCGTGCCCGGCGGCCGTCATGCCCATGACGAGCCGCAGGACGCCGGCCACCGCGGGTCCGCGGTCGACGAGGTCGCCGAGGAAGACGGCGGTGCGCCCCTCCGCGTGAGCGGCGTCGACGGGCCGGCCGCGGTCGTCCCGGCTCACGGCGTACCCCAGCGTGGCGAGCAGGTCGAGCAGTTCGTCCAGGCAGCCGTGGACGTCCCCGACGATGTCGAAAGGTCCGTGCAGGCTCCGGCGATCGTTGAGGAGAGGGTCGCGGACGATCGTGGCCTCGTCGATCTCGGCGGGGCCCTTCAGCACATGGACCGCCCGGAACCCCTCCTTCGCACCTCCGCGCAGAGACCTGCGCAACTGGGCATGCTGCCGCCGCACGGGCCCCTCGCCGAAGGCCCGGTCGGGACGTGCCCGGTTGCGTTCTATGGCCAGGTTCACATCGACGTCCAGCACGAGGGCGACCGGGAGGACGTCGTGGTCGCGGGCCAGCGCCACGAGCGCCGCGCGGGACTCTGCGCTCACGTTGGTCGCGTCCACGACCGTCAACAGGCCCCGGTCGAGTCTCTTGCCCACGATGTAGTGCAGGACGTCGAACGCGTCGCCGGATGCGGCCTGGTCGTTCTCGTCGCCGCTCACCAGGCCGCGGCAGAAGTCCGAGCCGATCACCTCGAACGGGGCGAATGCCCGGGCGCCGAAGGTGGACTTCCCCGAGCCCGACACCCCGACCAGGGCGACGAGGCTGAGCGCGGGCACGTGCAGTTCTCTCATGCGGCCCTCCTGCCGAACACGGCGAGCTGGGTGGGTGCGCCGCGGTCGGGATCGACGTCGCCGACGCCGCGGAGCTCGACGTCGTACCCGTGGACGTCCGCGACGGCGGCGGCCCACGCGGCGAACTCGGCGCGCGTCCACTCGAAGCGGTGGTCGGCGTGACGCAGGCGCCCCTCGGGCAGTCCGTAGACCGCGTTGTACTCGACGTTCGGCGTCGTGACGACGACGTGGCTGGGCCGCGCGGCGCCGAACACGTTGGCGGCGACCGATTCCAGCCGGTCGGGCGGGATGTGCTCGATCACCTCCACCAGGAGGATCGCGTCGTAGCCGGCGAGCCCGTCGTCGCGGTAGGTCGCCGAGGACTGCCGCAGCGTCAGCCGCGCCCGCTGCCGGTCCGACAGTCGGTGCAGGCGCAACCGCCGCTCGGCGGTCGCGAGGGCGCGCGGCGAGACGTCCACCCCGAGGATCTCGGTGAAGTGGGGGTCGGCGATCAGCCGCCGCAGATAGTGGCCCTCGCCGCAGCCCAGATCGACGACTCGCCGGGCGTCGACCTCGTGCAGGGTGTTGAGGACGGCCTCGGCACGTCGAGCCGCCAGGGGCGGGCGGCCCGCGACGTCCGCGGAGCCTGTCTCCGGCATCGACGGCACCGCCGGCGCGACCTCGCCCGCCGCGACGGTCTCGCCGGCCGGGCCTGTCTCGTCGGCCGGTTCGGGCAGCGCCCCGTCGCCGGTGTCCGCCGCTGCGCCCGCGGTGTCGGGCACCGCACCGTCGAGCGCGTCGAGCCTGGCCGTCGCGTCGGCGACGAACTCGCGCCTGAACGCGAGGTAGCGGCGGGGGATGAGATCCCTGGCGGGGGGGGCGGGCAGCCACGCCTCGGCCCGCCGCAGCAGTTTCTCCACCTCGTCGGAACCGACCCAGTAGTGCTTTGCGTTGTCCAGGACCGGCAGCAGAACGTAGACGTGGCTCAGCGCGTCCGCGAGTCGCTGCTCACCGGACAGGGTGAGGTCGACGTAGGGGGCGTCGCCCCAGTCGAGGCCGGGGGCGAGCGGAACGCTGCGCGCGTCCACGGTCCAGCCGAGCGGCTCGAACAATGCGCGTACCTGTGCGTCGGCGGACGCGTCGCGGTGCGTCCGCACGGGTACGCACGGGATCCGCACGGTCAGCGGGAGCGCGCGGTCGGCCAGGCCGGGCCGAGCCGGGCATTCGCCGTTGAGCGCGCTTCGGAACACGCGTCCGAGTGCGACCGACACGAGCGACGACGCCGCGTACGGCCGGTCGTTCACGTACTGGTCGAGCAGGCCCGACTCGCTCCGGAAGCGCTTGCCGCGGACGAGGGCGATCGGGTCGATGTCCAGCAGCAGCGCACACGTGCTCTCACCGGGCTCGTCCACCGGGTACAGCACCGTGGCCCGCCCGGCGGCGAGGTCGAACGTCTGCACGCGACCGGGATGCTTGTGCAGCAGGAAGCCGAGGTCGGGTGCGTGGGGACCGGTCAGAGTCACGGACAGGAACATCTCGCCATTGTGTCGGACTCCCGGTACCCGGGGCATCCGACTTTCGGGCTCATCGCAGCCGGCCCGCCGTGCGGCCACGCCGTCCCCACCGGGCGGAACTCCCGGGCCGGACACGCGCGCATGCACCCAGCCCGTCCGGTTGCGGGGTTCACCGCCAGGTTGCGAGGCATACCGCCCCGGTGGACGCAGCCCTCGAACCGTGACCACCACCTTGCGAGGCATACGGCGCCGGATCCGGGCCGGATAACCCGTGCAACGTGGCGGTCACCCCGCAACGGCCGGATGACCCGGCCTCCTATGCCTCGCAACCTGGCTCACTCGGCGTCCTGGCGCTCGGACCACGGCTCACCGCACTCAACAGGACTGCGTCGAGATCCTCGCAGTCAGGCCAGCAGCGACCCCGCCCAGAGACCGGCGAACGCGGCCGCGGCGGCGCCGCCGGCCGTCACGACGGCGTACAGGACGGCGCGGTCGGGACTCCCGGAGAGCCCGAGGCGCATGGCCTCGACGGCCGCCGTGCTGAACGTCGTGTAGCCGCCGCAGAAGCCCGTCCCGAGCACGAGGCGGAGCTCCGCGGGAAGGCCCGGCGCGGCATGGGTGGCCCAGCCGGTGAGGATGCCCAGCAGCAGTGCGCCGCTGACGTTGACGACGATCGTCCCGATCGGCAGCCGTAACCGGTTGTGCCGTGCGACGAAGGCATCGACGAGAAAGCGGGAGATCGCTCCGAGACCGCCGGCGAGACCCAGCAGGAACAGACTCATGCGACCGCCTTCCCGGCCAGGGGCACGAGCCGGCGGGCGGCCAGGTACCCGAGGACGGCGGCGAGCGGGCCGCCGACCACGCTGGCGACCAGGTAGCAGACCCCGACGAGCGGGGCGACGGCCAGCGCTTGCACGGTCTCGACGGCGAACGTGCTGTACGTGGTGTACCCGCCGATGAGACCGGTCCCCACGGTCAGCCGGATCAGGCGGCGCCGGCCGCTGTCGGGCCCGCGCCGTCCCAGCGCCTCCAGCAGGAACGACAGGACGACCGCTCCGGTGAGGTTGATGACGAACGTCGTCCACGGGAAGTCCCCCGGCGACACCGGCCACAGCCGGGACAGCTCGGCCCGCGTCACGGTGCCGAGGGCGCCGCCGAGGCCGATGCCGAGCAACGGGAGCAGGTCGCGGTGAGGGGGTCTGAGGCGGGAGCGGCTCACTCCCACGGTGCCCTCCCTCGCCAGTCGACGACCTGGAGCGGAACCACGAGGACGGGGCGGTGCTGCCGGTGCGACAACTGCATCTGCAGCGAGCCGTTGAGGAAGTCCGACACCCGGTGGGCCCGGCCGACCCGCGTCCCGACGACGATCGCGGCGGCGTCCACGGCCCGCGCGAGATGGGTGAGGGAGCGGTCGACGCGTCCGGCGAGATAGCGGAAGTGCCACTCGGCCGGCTGCCCGGCGAGGGCGTCTCCGAGCTGCACGACGAGCGTCTCCTTCGTCGTCGTCCACGTGTCGTCGGCCGCGTCGGGGTTGATGGGCAGGTGCCGGACCGTCCCGTCGGGGTACTCGTCCTCGGTGTAGCGGGACGCGTCCACGTAGGCGAAGTACAGCGCACCGCCGGTCGCCGCGACCAGGGACGCGGCGGTCAGGGCGACGAGCGACGGCTGACCGGGTGTCACGGCGACGACGAGGGGACGCCCGGCGAACGGGGTCAGTCGCGAGGGATCCGGCTGCGGCGGTATTCGATCCACCATGGTTGTCCTCACTGGCTCACGGGCGCAGGGGCGCCCCTCTCGCGGAACGGTAGGCAACCATCAGCACGGGGGCGGTTCGGGCCGCGAGGCGACCCCGGTGGGATCCATCACCACGGGCAATGGTAGGGCGACGACCGTGCGGTGCCCGCCGGCGTCCGTCCCTCAGCCGCGAGGGTCGTCCGAGAGAAGCTCGGAGACCTTCACGCCGAGTTCCTCCGCGTCGGGGATGTCGTGCAGGACGACCGGTGCCTCCGCCGACGTGGTGAAGACCAGCGTCCCGCAGCCGAAGACGCGATCGGACAGCGACTTCTCGTACGACACGTTGCTGATGCTGCGCAACGGCAGATCGTGACCGGTCCTCGTCAGGATCCCGCGGCGGGTGATGAGGCGGTGGTTGGTGATCGTGTACGTCGTCGTCAGCCAGCGCAGCAGCGGCAACAGGAACAGCGGGAACACGGCGACCAGGACCGCGGCGACGATCACGATCAGCGACCACGGCTGCCAGGTGGCCGGCATGACGACGAGCGCGACGACGGCGAGGACGACGACGACGATCGCCAGCGCAGTGGGAAGGATGAGCACCTTGGGATGCGTCCGGAGGTGAGCGACCTCGCGCTCCCCCTGACCGAGCTGGTTCTCTGGCAGGCCCATGGGTACATGGTTCCACAGGCGGCACTCACAGCAATACCTGAGGAGAGACTTAGGATTTCTCAGTGGTTTGTGCTGGAATGGAGGCGATGTCCGTTGCTCAGCCAGGTCCCCCCGTGGCCGTCAGCGTTTCCCACCCGCGCCTGGACTCGCTCACAGGCCTGCGGTGGGTTGCCGCCCTCGTCGTCTTCGCCTTCCATCTGCGCAATATCGGCCAGATCGGCGGTATCGCGCAGAAGGTGCTCAACCATGCCTTCGGAGCCGGGGCCACCGGCGTGTCCCTGTTCTTCATCCTCTCCGGCTTCGTTCTCACCTGGAGCCATCGTCCGGGGACGACCGTGGCCCGCTTCTGGCGCAAGCGCCTCGCCCGGATCTACCCGCTGCACGTCGTCGGCGTGGCGCTCGCCCTGGTGCTCGGCTTCACCCTCATCCCCCGCATCGCCCCCACCGACCCGATCCCGGTGATCGCCAACCTCCTCCTCGTGAGCGCCTGGAACCCCGAGTGGTTGCAGGTCGGCAACCCCGTGAGCTGGACGCTGGTGTGCGAGGCCTTCTTCTATCTCGCGTTCCCCTTCCTCATCGCGGTCGTCGCGCGGCTGCGATCCGCCGCGGTCGCCGTCCTGGCCCTCGCCTCCACGGCCGCCACCATCGCGATCCCGCTGTTCACCGACCAGCTCCCTGCGATCGTCGCCGCGCACAGCTCGCCGCTGGGACGGCTGCCGGAGTTCCTCCTCGGCATCTGCCTGGCGCACCTGATGCGCACCGGTGCCTGGCGCGGCCCGAGCCTCACCCTCGGCGTCTTCACGGCGCTCGCCGGCTACGCATGGGCCAACGACGACCTGACATCCCCGTTGAGCTACTCGGCGTACACCGTCGTCGGGTTCGCGCTGCTCACCGCCGCCCTGGCGCGTGCGGACATCGCCGGGCACGGCGGCCTGCTCGCCACGCGTCCCCTGGTGACCCTCGGCGCGGTGTCGTACGCGTTCTACCTGTTCCACCTGCTGATCCTGGAAGCCTGGGTCTCGCTGTGGAACGCCGTCGGCATCACCCACAGTTGGAGCACGTCCGCGCTCGTCGCCACGACGGCGTTCCTGATCGCGCTGGGCGTGTCGTGGCTGGCCCACCGCTACATCGAGCAGCCCGGCGTCAGGCTGCTGAACCCGCGGCGTCCGGCGCCGATGCCTGTGCGGGAACGGGAGCTGGCCCACACGCCGGCCTGAGCGCGGCGACCGGGGACGAGGGCGACGCCACCGTGGCCGTGATGGGTCCCGCACTGGCGTTCTGCTCGACCCGTCGGCCGAGTTCGCTCGGGCGTACGCAGCGCCTTCGACGTCGCGGCGAACAGCTCAGCGGTGCCCCGGGTCATCGCAGAGGAGCGGTGGCCCGGTCGGCGCTCGTCCCGCCGGGGCCTGATCGGCGCTCTGGTTGGGGTCGACGGCGTCCGCGACGCGCGCGGGGATCAGGGAGCGTGCTGCGTCGCGAGACGCCGTCGAGATCGGGGGGACCGGCGAGGAGGCGCCGGCCAGGGTCGTGGCGCGGGCCGACGGGCCCGGCACCGGGGGCGAGTCACCGGAGAGCGGGACGGCCACGCCGCCGTTCCCGCCCCCGGGGCCGGGGAACAGCAGACCGGTCCCGCCGACGGCTCCGACGCCGACGGCGGCCGGCAGACCGCGCCGACGCACGGGAGTGGCCGGAATCGCCCGGCGCCCGGAGGCTGGGCCTTCCCCGGTGCTGCTCGCGTCCGTCACGTCGCCCCCTGTGTGCTGGACGCCGGCCCGCGCCGGTGTCCTCCGTTCGATGGACACGCTATCCACGGACAGGGTCAGCCTGAGACGTTCTCAGGAAATTTCTCAGCAATTTTTCGAGGCGGATCTTCCCATCAGGATTGGCTCTTCTCGCTCCGAGCCGTGCAGTAACCTGAGAAACCCCTTCACCGACCGTAGATGTCGCGACGCCGGTAGCCGACCGCTCCGAGGACGAGCAGGACGGCCCCCGCGGCCAGAGTGACCGAGAACGCACCCCAGGTCATCTCGTCGGCCGGCAGGTGAGGCAGGTGCCCCCACGGCTGGAGCTTCAACAGCCAGTCGGGGACGTCGAACAGGGGCAGCAGCCAGGACACCACGATCGTCCACCCCACGACCGCCCACGAGAGACCGAACCAGCGGGGCAGCCACCCGATGAGGAACATCGCGAGGCCGAGGACGAGGACGACGCCCGGCAGCAGGGCACAGGCCGCCTGCGTGTACGTCCCGATCAGGTCGGGCGACCCGTCGTGCTGCGCCTGCGCGATCGGCAGCAGCGCTCCCGTCGCCACGAGCAGACCCGCCGGGAGCAGAACGGCGGGGACCAACGTGCTCAGCGCATAGGCCCAGCGCGAGGTCGCCGTCGCCAGCATCACCTCGGCCCTCCCCGCGGTCTCCTCCTGCCGCAGCCTTCCCAGCACGAGCACGCCGCTGAGGGTGACCACCGTCGCCATGATGGAGAGCATGGCCGCGAAGAAGGCCGCCTGCAGGGCGCCCGCCCCTCCGCCGAGCCGTCGCAGCATCTCCGCCAGCGCGTCCTGCCCTTCGAGCAGCGAGCCCATCGACAGGGACAGGGAGCCCATCGACAGCGCGGAGACCACGATGGCGATGGTCCAGCCGACGATGCCGCCGCGCTGCAGCCGCCATGACAGGCCGCGGGCGTCTCGCAGGTACGGCGCCGCGTCGGCCGCGCCCAGGGATGGCTGCCGCAGCCCGGCGCCGTGGTCGCGCAGGGCCTCGAGGCGGAACGCGAGGGCCGACAGCACGATCGTCACCGCCGCCGGAAGGGCCAGCACCCACCAGCGCTCGCCCGCGTAGGGACGCGCCAGCGCGGCCCAGTCCAGGGGCATCGCCCAGGTCCAGGCGTCCGGCTCGGTGCGCGACCCGTCGACGAGTGCACGCGCGAGGTACAGCCCGCCGAGGAGCACCCCGACACTCCACGCCCTCGCCGTCCGAGAACTCTCGAACACCTGGGCGACGACCGCCGCCACGGCCGCGAACATCGCACCGGTGAGGCCGATCCCGAGACCGGACGCCCACCCGCCGGCGACTCCGGCGAGGGCCGCCATGGACGCGCCGATGACCGCCCCGCAGAAAAGGGAGGCCGCAACGGCGAGCGCCAGGCCCGCGGCGAGCGGGACGGCGCGGGACACCGCCCCGGACCGGATCAGTTCGACCCGCCCGTTCTCCTCCTCGTCACGCGTGGCCCGGATCACGCCGAGAGCCGCCATCATCGCCGCGCCGGCCGCCGTGAACGTGCCGACCCGCCAGAACGTGAAGCCCCCGGCGGTCGTCAGGTCGATCGCCGGACCGAGGATGGCGCGCATCGTGGGGTTGGCGGCGAGCTGAGCGAGCATGACGGCGCCGCTCGGCCCGTCGGGGACGAGGTCGTGGTACTTGGTCACGGTGGCCGGCAGCAGCATGGCCAGCCCGGCGATCCAGCACAGGTAGAAGACGAGATTCCGCCGGAGCGCCAGCCGCAGCGCGGTGCCGAACCCGGTCACGCCGAGGCCCTCTCGGCGTACTGCGCCAGGAACAGCTCCTCGAGGCTGGGCGGGGTCGCGGTCACACCGCGCGCTCCCGCCCGCGCCAGGGCCGCCAGCACCGCCGGCATCGCCTCGTCGGCGACGTGCCAGGTCGTCCGCCCGTCGCTCCTCGTGCGTTCCGACACCCCCGGCAGCCCCGACACCACGGACGGGTCGGCCAGCTCGGCGACGACGACGGTCCGGTGCAGGTGGCGGAGTTCGTCGAGCGTCCCCGTCTGCACGATCCGGCCGCTCTTGATGATGCTGACGACGTCGCACAGCGCCTCGACCTCGGACAGGATGTGACTGGACAGCAGCACCGTGCACCCCGCGTCCCGTTCGGTGCGGATGTAGTCGGTGAAGGTGCGCTCCATGAGCGGATCCAGGCCGGACGTCGGCTCGTCGAGCAGCAGCAGCTCGACATCGGATGCGAGGGCGGCGATGAGCGCGACCTTCTGCCGGTTTCCCTTCGAGTACGTCCTCCCCTTCTTCCGCGGATCGAGGTCGAAGCGCGCGATCAGGTCGTCGCGTCTGCGCTTGTCGAGCCCGCCCCTGGCCCGGCCGATGATGTCGATGGCCTCGCCGCCGGTGAGGTTCGGCCAGAGGTTCACGTCCCCGGGGACGTAGGCGAGCCGGCGGTGGAGTGCCGCGGCGTCGCGCCACGGATCCCCGCCGAGGAGGACCGCCGTGCCGGAGTCGGCGCGCAGCAGCCCCAGCAGCACCCGGATCGTGGTCGACTTGCCCGCGCCGTTGGGCCCGAGGAAGCCGTGGACCTGTCCCGTCCGGACCTGCATGGTGAGGTCGTCCAGGGCGACGGTCGCGCCGAACCTCTTCGTGAGGCCGGCGATGTCGATGGCAGAGGTCATCAGGACTCCTTGTCCGTGACGAGGTGGGTCTGGTCGTCGCTGCCGGGAGGGGTCATCGCGTTCATGGCGTCCAGCCAGCGCGCGTCGGCCAGCAGCGGGTGGGTGAAGATCTCGATCGTCGCGCGGGCGTAGCGCGGGTAGGTGTCCGGCGCGAGGACGTCGTCGCCGCCGCCGAAGAGGCGGGCGACGTGCTCGCCGAGCAGACCGGCACCGGCGCCGAGGGCGACGAGGACGACGGCGATGGAGTAGTCGTCGTCGTAGCGGCGCAGCGTGCCGGCCTCGGCGCCGTCGCGCAGCATGTCGACGGTCGTGTCGACCATGCCGTCGAAGACGTGCTGCGCGACCCGCCCGCCGTGCCGCAGGCACATCGCGATGTAGTCGTGGAGCGGGCCCAGCTCCGGCCGCTCGGTGAGGTAGCTCCGCATGTCCGGCAGCGGTCCGGAGCCCATCACGAGGTCCTTCTCCTCGCCGATGCGCTGCATGACCCAGTCGTCGCACGCCCGGCGCAGCCCGTCCTTCGACCCGAAGTGGTACGAGACGAGGCCGACCGGCACGTCGGCCTCGGCGGCGATCCGGCGCAGCGTGACCCGCTCCCAGCCCGTCCGAGACACGAGGGCGACCGCAGCGTCGCGAATGCGCGCGGCCGTCGTCAGATCATCGGTTGAACTCATGTTCAATATCTTGAACCTGCGTTCAACTCAGGTCAAGCCGTTCGCCACACGCTGCGTGGTCCGCTCACGGCTGCGGTCGTCGAGGCCGCTGGCTACGGATCAGCCGTCGTGCAGATGGCCATCGAGTCGATCCGGGATCTCGGCCGGCGCGGCGTCCGGCTGCGCAGCCTGACCGAGTACCATGGGCGTGTACATGTCTTACACCCGGAGGAGGTGTCGTGACCGTCACGATCCGACTGACCAAAGAGGAAGAGGCGCGGCTTGATGGGTTGGCCCGGCGTACCGGTCGGACCAAGTCCTTCTACGTGCGAGCGGCGATCCGCGAGTACCTGCAAGACCTCGAGGACGCCTACGCCGCCGACGAGGCGCTCCGCGAGCTGACGGCCGCCGGCGGCCGCGGTGCTCCGCTGGCAGACCTCGAAGCGCAGTTGGGGATCACCGGCGGCGACGTGACTCGCGCGACCGCCGAACTGCGCGCTGCCGGCGACCTGTGAACCCGCCGAACTGGACGGTCGAGACGACGTCCACGTTCGACCGCGCCCTCCGCCGCCTCGACCGACCCGTGCAGGCCCGCATCATCGCCTACCTTCACGCCGTCGCCGAACTATCAGACCCTCGACGTCGAGGACGTGCGCTGACAGCCACCCACGCAGGAACGTGGCGATACCGCGTCGGCGACCACCGGATCATCGTGCAGATCGTCGATGAACGGCTGACGATCCTTGCCCTCACAACCGGTCACCGATCTGCCATCTACTGAGAAGACCCGCCTGGCTCATGACCGTCAGGGGGTCTGCCGATCATGGCGACGAACGCGCTGCCGCCCAGCAGGAAGACGATCGCGGCCACGAAAGGGTCGGCGGCAGCACGCCTCATGGTGCGTCGCCTCGACCGCATCGCAGGCAGCGAGACGATGGCGATCCAGACCAACGAGTCAGCGGGGCGCCGGCTCCGCGAGCACGCGGGCCAGTTCGGCCCGCCGCTCGGCCTGCTCGGCCGGATCGGGCACGGGCAAGGACGCGAGCAGCCGCTTCGTGTACGGATCCTGCGGGCTGCCGAGGATCTCCGAACCGATGCCCTGCTCGACCAGCTCACCGCGATACAGCACCCCGATCCGCTGCGCCAGCATGTCGACGACGGCCAGGTCGTGGCTGATGAACAGGCAGGCGAACCCGAACTCGGCCTGCAACTGCGTGAAGAGCTCCAGCACCGTCGCCTGCACGCTCACGTCGAGCGCCGAGGTCGGCTCGTCGGCGATCAGCAGGTCGGGACCGAGCACGAGGGACCGCGCCAGCGACACCCGTTGCCGCTGCCCCCCGGACAGCTCGTGCGGGAAACGTCCCGCATACGCCGCCGGCAGCTCCACGGCCTCCAGCATGCGGCGGACCGCCGCACCCCGGTCGGGCGCCGACATCGTCGGCCGGTGGATCGCCAGCGGTTCGCCGATCGCGTCCTCGATCGTCAACTGGGGATTGAAGGAGGTCGCCGGATCCTGGAAGACGAACCCGATCCGGCTCCGCAGCGGCCGGAAGTCCCGCTCCCGGGTACCGCGCATCTCGTGCCCGAACACCTTCAGCGACCCGCCGCTGACCGGTTCGAGCCCCGCGATGGCGCGACCGATGGTCGTCTTGCCGGAGCCCGACTCCCCGACCAGCCCGTACACCTCGCCGGGCGCGATCCGGAAGTCGACGCCGCGCACGGCCCGGAACGGAAGCACACCGAGCCGCCCCGGGTACTCGATGACAAGGCCGGACGCCTCCACAACGGGTTCGGCCGCGGCGAACGCCGCCCGGCTCTGGTCTGTGACGCCCGCCGAGGCCGACGCCCGCCCGATGCGCGGGACGGCGTCCAGCAGTTGCCGCGTGTACGCCTCCTGCGGGTGCGAGAAGAGGTCGGCCACCCAGTTGCGCTCGATGATCTGCCCTCTGTACATCACGGCGACCGAGTCCGCCAGGTCGGCGACGACGCCCATGTTGTGGGTGATGAGGATGATCGACGTGCCGTACGCGTCGCGCACGTCCCGCAGCAGTTGCAGGATCTCGGCCTGCACCGTGACGTCCAGGGCGGTGGTGGGCTCGTCGGCGACGATCAGCCGCGCGCCCATCTCCAGCGCCATCGCGATCATGATGCGCTGCTTCTGGCCGCCCGAGAACTGGTGCGGATACTGGGTGATGCGTCGCTCCGCGTCGGGAATGCCGACCTTCGCCAACGCGGCGACCGCGCGCTGCTTGATCTGCCTGCGGGTCACCTTCGGGTCGTGGGCGCGCAGTCCCTCGCCGAACTGCCACCAGATGGGGAAGACGGGGTTCAGCGCCGAGGACGGCTCCTGGAAGATCATCGACACGTCCTGGCCGCGCACCTCGCGCAATTGCGCGCCGCTCAGCCCGACGACGTTCCGGTCGCCGATCCAGATCGCACCCGTCGTCGCGGCGGTCTCGGGCAGCAGCCCGAGGACGGACCGGCCGGTGACGGTCTTGCCCGACCCGGACTCCCCGACCAGGGCGAGGATCTCGCCGGGAGCCACCCCCAGGCTGACGCCCTTCACGGCGTGGACGTCCGCGACGTCGGTGACGAACGTCACCGCCAACTCCTCGATCCGCAGCCGGTCGGGCTCGCCCGAGGTCGCGAACGCCGGCAACGTGGACTCGCTCATCGGGTTCCCCCTTCGACGGCCAGGCCGGGTTCGTCGGCGGTTCCGCCTTCCGCGGCCGCCGCGGCGGCCGCCTTGCGCACCTTGCGCCGGGTCCGCAGCCGCGGGTCGTTGAGATCGTTCATGGACTCGCCCATGAGCGTCATCCCGAGCACGGACAACACGATGGCGACGCCGGGGAACACCGAGGTCCACCAGATGCCGCTCGTCACGTCCGCGACCGACCGGTTGAGGTCGTATCCCCATTCGGCCGCGGCCGTCGGCTCGATCCCGAAACCGACGAAGCCCAGACCGGCCAGCGTGAGGATCGCCTCCGACGCGTTGAGAGTGAGGATCAGCGGCAGGGTGCGTGTCGCGTTGCGCAGGATATGGGTGAACATGATCCGCCGGTGCGGTGCGCCCATCACCTTGGCGGCCTCGACGAACGGCTCGGCCTTGAGGCGGACGGCCTCGGCCCGGATCACCCGGAAGTACTGCGGCACGAAGACCACGGTGATCGACAGCGCCGCCGACAGGATGCCGCCCCACATGCTCGACCGGCCCCCGGAGATGACGATGGACATCACGATCGCGAGCAGCAGCGACGGGAACGCGTAGATCGCGTCGGCGAACATGACCAGGACACGGTCGAGCCAGCCGCCCACGTACCCCGAGATGAGGCCGAGCAGGACGCCGATGACGATGGAGGCCAGAACCGCCGCCACGATGACGCCCAGCGCGGTCCGGGTGCCCCAGATCGTCCGGCTGAGGACGTCGAAGCCGCTGACCGTCGTCCCCCACAGGTGGGCCGACGACGGAGGCTGCTGCGTCCCGAAGTCGCCGTCGGGGCCGCTGGTCTGCGCCCACGAGTAGGGGGCGATCACGGGGGCCAGAGCGGCGGTGAGGACGAGCAGGGCGGTGAGGGTCACACCGACGATGAGCATGCCGCGCTGCAGCCCGCGGCTGCGGCGAAGGTCGCTGACGACGGGGAGGGCGGCCCACCAGGGGGTTCGGGTCTCGGACATCTGGACAGCCCCCTCAGTACCGGATCCGCGGGTCGATGAGAGCGGCGATGACGTCGACCACGAAGTTCGTCAGCGCGACGATCACGGCCATCATCATCACGATCCCCTGGACCGCCACGTAGTCGCGGGACGACATGTACTGGGTGAGGATGAACCCCAGTCCCTTCCACTCGAACGTCGTCTCGGTGAGCACCGCGCCGCCGAGGCTCATCGCGATCTGCATGCCCATCACGGTGATGACGGGGATCAGCGCGGGCCGCAGTCCGTGGCGGTTCACCAGACGCGTCTCGCGGACGCCGCGCGACCGCGCCGCGTCCACGTACGGCTGTTCGAGGGTGCCGATGAGATTGGTGCGGACGAGCCGCAGGAACACGCCGCCGGTCAGCAGGCCCAGGGCCACCGCGGGAAGGACGGCGTGCGAGGCGACGTCGGCCAGGAGCGCCGGATCACCGAGCCGCAGGGCATCCAGCCAGTAGAACGGGGACGGGTTGGCCACGTTCTGCAACTCGACCTCGCCGCCGGTCGAGACGCGGCCGTTGACCGGCAGCCAACCGAGGTTCACCGAGAAGACCAGCTTCAGCAGCAGGCCGATGAAGAACACCGGCGTGGCGTACCCGAGGATCGCGAAGACCCGCAGCACCGCGTCCGGCCAGCGGTCGCGAAGGCGGGCGGCGAGCATCCCGAGCGGGACGCCGATGAGGAGCGCCACGATGAGGGAGTTGAGGACGAGTTCGGCCGTCGCCGAGCCGTACGTCATGAGGATGTCGGTGACGGGACGATTGTCGGTGTACGTCGTGCCGAAGTCGCCGCGCAGGATGCCGCCCAGATACTCGACGTACTGGACCAGCAGCGGCCGATCGTACCCGGCCGCGTGGACCCGTTCGGCGAGCTGATCGGGCGGGAGGCGGCCGCCCAGTGCCGCGGTGATCGGGTCACCCGTCAGGCGCATGAGGAAGAACACCACCGTCATCAGGATGAAGACGGTGGGGAAGATCAGCAGGAAGCGGACGAAGATGTACCGGCCGAGGCCGCCCGACTTCCGGCCCGAGCCGGTCGCGGTGGCGTCCACCTGCGCGGTCGCCGCGCCGAGCGGGAGCTCGATGTCGCTCAGCGACTCGCTGCGACGCTCTTCGGTCGGTGTGCCCATGGACGTCCTTCCTGAGGGGCTGCCGGGCCCCGCGAACGGGGCCCGGCAGCCGTGTGCATCACTTGCTCAGCGGAGCAAGGCGGAACTTGAACGAGGCGTCCAGGGTCACGCCCTGCACCGACGTGCCCGAGATGGCGAACTGCTTGCCCTGCAGCAGCGGCAGCGTGGAGATGTCCTTGGAGACGAGATCCTGGATCTCCAGGATCGCCTTCTCCCGCTCGGCGGTGTCGGTGATCGAGACCTGCTTGGCGATCAGGCTCTGCACGGTCGCGTTGTCGTAGTGGTTGTTGAGGAAGTTGTCCTTGACGAAGAACGGCGACAGGTAGTTCTCCGGATCGGAGTAGTCGGGGAACCAGCCGAGCTGGTACACCGGGTAGACGTCGTTCGTGCGGTCCTTGGAGTACTGCACCCACTCGGTCGACTGCAGATTGACCTTGAACAGGCCACCGTTCTCGAGCTGGGTCTTGATGAGCGCGTACTCGTCGCCCGAGCTCGGACCGTAGTGGTCCGGGTTGTACTGCAGGTTGATCGTCACCGGCGTCGCCACCCCGGCATCGGACAGGGCCTTCTTCGCCTTGTCGAGGTCCGGCTTGCCGTTGCCGTCGCCGTAGAGGGTCTTGAACTGCTCGCCGGCGCCCTTGAGGCCGCTCGGCACATACCCGTACAGCGGGGTGTAGGTGTCCTTGTACACGTTCGTCGCGATCGCGGACCGGTCGACGAGGTCGGCCATCGCCTGCCGCACGGCCTGCGCCTTCGCCGTGCTGGCGTCGGACGTCGTGGCCCCGAACGGCATCGTGTTGAAGTTGAACACGATGTAGCGGATCTCACCACCGGGCCCCTCGTGGACCGCCACCTTGTCGTTGCTGCGCAGCGATGCGATGTCGGTGGCCGACAGGCTGCGGTAGGCGACGTCGATGTTTCCCTGCTCGAGGTCGAGCTTCATGTTGCTCGCGTCGGCGTAGTACTTCGTGTTCACCGTCGAGTTCGCGGCGTTGCCCAGGGAGCCCTGGTAGCCGTCCCATGCCTTGAACGAGATGAGCTGGTTCAGGCTGTACGAGCTGATGTCGTACTGGCCGCTGAACGGGTGTCCCTCGACGATGTCGGCGTCGGCCAGCACCTTGTCGGCCGGGAAGACCTCTTCGTCGACGATCGGCCCTGCCGGGCTGGCGAGAATCTGCGGGAAGATCTGGTCGTTGGCCTGCTTCAGGGTGAAGACGACGGTCGTGGCGTCGGTCGCCTCGGTCTTCACGAGATTGCCGAGCAGGGAAGCCGGGCCGTTCGGGTCGTTGATCTTGACCATGCGGTCGAAGGTGAACTTGACGTCGGAGCTGGTGAGGTCGTGGCCGTTCACGAACTTGAGCCCCGGCTTCAGCTTCACGGTGTAGGTGGTCGGCGTGGTGTACGACGCCGATTCGGCGAGGTCGGGCTGCGGGGTGACATCGGTGGCACCGGGGGCAGTGTTCATGAGGAACCCGTAGATCTGGTTCATCACGAAGAAGGACCCGTTGTCGTAGCTGCCGGCGGGATCGAGCGAGGTCACCTTGTCGGTGGTGCCGGTCGTGATCGCCCCCGACGAGGTCGTTCCGGAACCGTTGTCCTTGGTCTGGGCACATCCTGCGGCGCCCAACGCCAAGGCGGCCGACGCGGCGATGACCGCGAGCGCTCGGCGATGGCTGTAGAACATAGTCGTTCCTGTTCTCGATATGGAAGCGCCGGCTTCCGCGGATAGAGGCCGGCGTGGCTCGGGGCGGATCACTCAGAAGCCACCTCGCCCCTTCACTGTGGGGCATCATTGTCCGTGTTCCTCACCCGGGACAAGAGGTCTCACCAAATGACCCGCGATGAGGGCTTTTCTGCGCGGGGCATCACGAAATCGTGATCTTCGCGGGGCACGGGGAGCAGGGCCGGGCCGGTCCACGACCGACCCGTCGAACACCTCGTCATCCGGCCGTTGCCCGGAGAACGGCGCCCCCTGGCGAGTCACACGAACTCATCGCCGACCGGATGTGACCCCTGGACGGGATAGCTTCCCTTACCACGGAGTATTCAACGCCCGTCCAGGGCTTTCGGCTCCGTACTCTCGCCATTCCCGAAGGAGCGACACCCCATGAACAGCACCCACCTTGCGCGGCCGACCGATGAGTGGAAGACCTGGGGTCGGATGGTGTTCCCCCGCCCCGCCCTCGTCGCGGTCCTCGGCGCGATCGCGATGATCGCCGGCGGTTGCACGGCCACCCAACCGTCCGCCTTCCCATCGGAGACGCCCTCGTCGCCGGCCGTCGCGAGTCCGTCCCCGAGCCCGTCGATCACGCCGGTCGTCCACGTCACGCCGTCTGACGGCGACACGCTGCTCGGTTCGCTCGACGACCAGGACAGTTCGGCGACGGTCGGATCGTTCCGGGTCACCGGGGAGCGCATCCTCGTCTACCTGACGTGTCAGGGGCGCGGGATCATCACGGTTCAGTTGGAACAAGTCGGGGGCTTCAACGGGGACTTCACCAAGGATTGCCGAGAGGCAGATCCGACCCTTTCAGTTGACTCCCAGGTCGACCGGCACGCCGTCGTGGACGTCGCGGTCGTGTCGGCTCCCGGCCAGCGCTGGGCGGTCTCGGTCGTGGACCCCGGGAACTGACGGCCCTTCGTCCTTCCGGTGGGTCGGGCACCATCGATGTCCGACCCACCGGAGGAGACCCCGAGCACCCTGGTGCGGGAAGACGACGTCGTCGCCCACACCACGGGCCCGCTGCCCAAAGGCCTCCTTTTCCGGGCCGGGTACCATGTCGGGACCGCAACGACACCGGGAGAACGCATGCGGCAGACGGGATCCGAGGGCGCACGAGTCCGGAACGAGAACACGGCGACGCCGCGCGAAGGACGCCGCGCATGAAGCGGCGGGGACTGGTGACGGCCGCCGTGGGCGTCGTCGCCCTGGCCGCGGTGGCGACCGGACTTGTGGGCGTGGCCGTCCTTCTCGGCAGCGGCGGGCGAACCGTCGAGATCCCGTCCGACGAGTCGCCGCCGGCGACACCCGGCGCCGACACGCAGGCGGCGTTCGCGCAGACCCGGGTCTTCTTCGGCCACCAGTCCGTGGGCGCCGACATCATCGGCGGCCTGTCCGCCGTGTACACGGGCACGTCGACCTCGCCCGACCTCGTCGAGAGCCGCACGGCGCAGCCCGGGACGGGTGGAGTGTTCCAGCACGCCGCGGTCGGCGCCAACGGCGATCCGTCGGGCAAGATCACCGACTTCGCCGCACTGTTGAACGGCGGCATCGGCGACGACGTCGACGTCGCGCTGATGAAGCTGTGCTACATCGACTTCACGTCGTCCACCGATCCGCGGGCGCTGTTCGAGGAGTACGCGACGACCATGGACGCCCTCGAACGGGCATACCCCGACGTCACATTCCTGTACACGACCGCCCCTTTGACGGTCGACCCGGGCTGGGCCCAGAAAGCGACGTCGACGTTCAAGGTGTGGCTCGGCAGGACGACGTCCAACACGCCCGAGAATCTCGTGCGCGGCCAGTACAACGACCTGATCCGCGAAAGGTACGGCTCCACCGGGCGGCTGTACGACATCGCGGCCCTCGAATCGCGGCTCGACGACGGCTACCACGCGGGCAAGGAGTACGAGGGCGCCACCTACATGGTGATGAACCCCGACCTCGCCTCCGACGGCGCACATCTCAACGAGCGTGGGGCACGACTGCTCGCCGAAGGGCTCGTGCGACTCGTCGCGGCGCTCCCTCGCGACACCTGAGTCGCCCGTCCTCGACGGCGCCGGGAAGCCTGCCGTCAGGTCCGCGCCCGTCGACGAGGGCGCCCTCACGACGTCCCCGCGAGCGACACACGACCGCAGAGACCCGGTGCGATCCGCGGATCGATCCTCGCTGTCCTATCCTCACCTGGCAGACGAACCGCAGCGCACGACGGACAATGGTCTGACGCGCAGAGGAGGTTGGATCATGGAGCAGGACATCGTCGTCAGTCCCCCGTCGGCGTGGGACGCGAGGACGCTACGCGGTCTCCTCGACATCTGCGGCGAGGATCGCGCGGTCAACGGCCGCAGCCCGTTCCACCCCGCGTCGCAGGCCCTCATCGTCCACCGGCTCGGTGAATGGCTCGCACATCCGGGGCGCAATCGGCTCGTGGCCCGTGTGGGCGGCTTCGTGCAGCACGCAGCCGCCGCGTACGTCCGCAACTACATCGGCTACGAGATCTCACCGGGGGCGAAGATCGGCCGCAGGGTCCACTTCGCGCACCAGCACGGCATCGTCATCGCGCCCGAGACGGAGATCGGCGACGACGCCCTCATCCTCCACGAGGTGACCGTCGGGCTGCGCATGGACGCGCAGGGCGGGACGCCCGAGGCCGGCGCCCGCATCGGTGCCCGCGTCCGCATCGGCACCGGTGCCCGGATCCTCGGAGCGGTACGGATCGGGGACGGCGCCAACATCGGCCCCAACGCCGTCGTCATGACGGACGTCCCCGAGAACGCCAGTGTGATCGCGGCTCCCAGCCGCGTGCTGCGGCTGCGCTCGGCGGACGACCGGGACGCGTCGTGACCCTCGCGGGACTGATCGGCGGCGACGAGCGCGCCGCGACACCCGCCGTGATCGACCCTGTCGGTGCCGTCTCCCGCGCGGACCTGTTCGCGCGGGCGACCGCGCTCGCGGCCGGGATCTCGGCGGCGGTCCCCGGCACCGCGCGGATCGGTGTCCGCACCAGCACCGACGCGCAGGGGGTCGTGGATGTCCTCGCCGCCCTGCTGTCCGGCCGCCCGGCCGCGATGCTCCCCGCCGACGCGAGCCCCGAGCAGCAGGCCGCGGCATCGGGCTGCGCGGCCCTGCTGCACGACGGCCTGATCACGCCCGTATCCGGCGTCGATCCGTCGCCGCGCCTCGACACCGGTTTCGGCATCCCTGCCGGAGGGTCACGCGAGGCGGTCGTCCTGTTCACGTCCGGGACCACCCACCTGCCGCGCGGCGTCCGCCTGACCGAGGCCGGTATCGTCGCGAACCTGACGGCGATGCTGCGCCTCGCCGTCCGCTGGGGACCGTCGGACAGGGTGGGCCAGATCCTCACCCTCTCCCATTCGTTCGGACTGTCGATGGCGCTGCTGGCGCTGGCGACCCGGACACCGCTCGTCATGCTGCCCGACGGGCCCCCGTCGCGCCGGCTGGCGGCCGGGCTCACCGACGGCGAGGTGACCGTGTTCGCCTGCGTCCCGTACTACCTGCGGCTGATGGCCACGCGCGGGATCGAACTCGGCGGCGACGTCGCACCACGGCTCGCCCACCTCTACCTCGCCGGCGGCGGCATCGGCGACGACGACCTGGCGGCGGTCGTCCCCCGCTTCCGGGGCGAGACCTACCTCATGTACGGCTTCACCGAGGCGACCGCCCGCGTCGCGGTGCGTCGCGGGAGCGACGGCGCGCCGCCGGACTCGGTCGGCCTGCCGCTGCCCGGCACACACGTCCGCATCGTCGACGAGACGGGCGCGCCGGTCCCGGCGGGCACGACCGGCCGCATCCAGGTGTACTCGCCGAGCCTCATGATCGGCTATCTGGGCTCCGATCCGAGACCGCCCGGCGAGCCGGTGACCACGACCGACCTCGGGCACCTGGACGAGGCCGGAAACCTGTTCGTCACCGGCCGGGAGGCCGAGATGCTGAACTTCCGCGGCAACCGCGTCTCGGTGGTGGCGGTCGAGGCCGTCGTCAACCTCATTCCCGGGGTCCGCGAATCACTCCTGCACCCGGACGGACCCGGCGAGGACGCGCAGGGAGAACTGCTCGTCGTCGCCGCGGACGATGCCGACCAGCGGGCGATCCGGCGCCAGGTGTTGTCGGCCGTGACGCCGAAGGGACTCGTCCGGCAGGTGACGTTCGTCGCCGACCTGCCGCGCACGCGCTCGGGCAAGGCGTTGCGGCGCTGAGCCTCACCGGCCCCGTCCGGTCGGTCCGGTCCCTTGCGGTCCGGTCCTGTGGTCTGGTCCTGTGGTCTGGTCCTGTGGTCTGGTCCTGTGGTCTGGTCTGATTCGGTTCTGTGGTTCGGGGGATGGTGCCGTGCGCAACCACCCGCCTCGCAAGCTCGGCGGGGGCCAGTCCCATCCGCGCTCACGGCACCATCCCCCCAACCACAGAACCACCCGCCCAGCCCGACGGGAACCAGCCCCAACCACGCCCACGGCACCATCCCCCCAACCACAGAACCACCCGCCCAGCCCGACGGGAACCAGCCCCAACGCACTGCGATCTGCGCCTTCGGAACCCCGTCCGAAGCCAGCCTCCTGATCAGCGCCCAGTCCTCCAAAGTGATCACTCTCCAATCGTTGAGTGTTCACTTTTCGAGCGCCGCTATCGATCAGTTCTCAAGCGCCGTCGACACCCCCGCCCAGCCCGACAGGAACCAGCCCCAACCACGCTCACGGCACCATCCCCCGAACCACAGAACCACACGCCCAGCCCGGCGGAGTCAGCGAACCCCGCCCACCCACGCCCCGACCGTTCCCGAACCAGAGAAGCACCCCCGACAGCCCGCCGTGTGACCAGTTCACCGCCGAGGGCGCGCCGCTGACTGCCAGGTTGCGAGGCATATCAGCGCTGGCGTCGTGACCAGGAAGAGGTGACCGCCACCTTGCGTGGCATACGACCCCCGGATCCGGGGGCGATAACCCGTGCAACGTGGCGGTCAGCCCGAGCCGACCCGCCAGCCCGGTCCCGTATGCCTCACAACCTGGCAGTCAGCCCCACGCGGGCCGCGGGGCGGACGATCGCGAACCCGGCGCGGCCCGAACCGCCCCCGGCCACGGCCGGGGACGATCAGATCGTCGTCCGCAGGTACTCCGCGTACGCGGCGCGACGCGCATACAGACCGAAGAACTTCTCCACGTCGCCGGCGGCGAGCCCGAGGCGCTGCGCGACCCGGGCCGGGTCGTCCCCCTCGTGCCAGGCCAGCCACAGCGCATCGCCCATCTCGACGGACGTCCCGTAGAAGTACTCCTCCTGGCTCTGCGGAGCGCTGAACGTGTCGGTCGTGGGCGGCCGGCTGCGGATCTCCTCGGGGACGCCGAGAAACTCCGCGAGGTCGTACACCTGGGTCTTGAGCAGTGGTCGCAACGGGAACGCCTCGCCGCACCCGTCGCCGAACTTCACGAAGAACCCCTGGTCGATCTCGAGCCTGTTCGACGTGCCCACGACGATGAGGTTCTCCTCGTCGGCGATGCGGTACGTCATCAGGGTCCGCACCCGCTGCTTCTGGTTGGTGGCGGCCATGATGGTGAGGAAATCGCGTCCGCCCAGCCGGTGGCGCCGCGCCTGCCCGTCGCGCACCGCGTTGAGGGCGAACGTCTGCAGCCGATCCCCGTCGCCGGTGGCCGGCTGGAACTCGACCGAGAACGTGTCCCCCGCGTCGGGGTCGAACCCGGGCTCGAGACGCCGCACGACCGCCAGCCGGTCGTCGTAGCAGCCCAGCGCGTCGAGGACGGGTGTGATGTCGGTCTCGCGGCAGCGGACCCCGACGCTGTCGGCGGCGAGCCGCGCCAGCCCGGCCGTCTCGGCAGAGCTCTCCTTGTCGGGCAGGGTCACGCCCTGAACGCGCCCAGCGCCCAGAGCCCGCACGGCGAGGGCGACGCAGACCGACGAGTCGATCCCGCCGCTGAGGGCGACGATCGCTCCGGTGCGGCGGAACCGCCGCACCGTGTCCCGGATGTCGGCGGCGAGCGCATCGGCCACGGCCTCGACGTCGTCGAGATGGACCGAACGGCCCGCGCTCTCACGGTCACTCATGGGTACTCCCTATCCTTCGGCTACGCCACGCCGTACGTATCGGCGAGTATCTCGACGCTGACGATCCACAGCAGGGCGAGGTCGTCGTGGAAGCTCGTCCGCCCCTGCCGCAGCTTGTTCACGAGCCACGCCACCCGCTTCGGGTCGAACACCCCGTGCTCGCGCAGCGCGGCAGGCGCGAGGACGGCGTCGATCAGCTCCGCGCCCGGCACGGACCGGAACACGTCCCCCTCCGGAGCTGTGTACGGCTGCTTGACCCTGTCCCGGATCGCGGCCGGGACGTCATCGCCCACAGCACGCTTGAGCACCGCCTTCTCCTGCAGCCCCGCCAGCTTCGACTCCAGCGGAAGGGTGAGGGCGAAATCGACGACATCCTCGTCGAGGAACGGGTAACGGGCCTCGATGCTGTGCGCCATGTAGGGACGATCGCACTGGCTCGCGAGCAGGGACGAGGCCAGGAAGTAGGTCACCTCGAGGTACTGGGCCTGCTCGACGGCCGACCAGCCGAGGTACGCCGCGGGAAGGCCGTCGCGCACTCGGGCGAGCACCGTGTCGACCGTGAGCCCGGCCCTGTGCTCCGCGGCCAGGTACTGCGTGATCCGGAACGACGAGCTCCACCGGTTGAGGTGGGAGAACAGCGGGTCGTCGCGGCGATCGATGCCCTGCTCGTAGAACGCCCGCTCCACAGCCCGGCCGAGGTGGGACTGTTGCGCGAGGACATCGGTCAGCGCGGCGGGCAGCGTGTCGGAATCCGGGTCGCGGCTCCAGGCGTCCCGGATGGCCGCGATCTTGAAGAGGTCGTAGCCGCAGAACAGTTCGTCGGCCCCCTCGCCGCTGAGCACGGCGCGCGTGCCGTGAGCCTCGATGGTCGCGGCAAGCGCGATGGACGACGCGGAGGCGGTCCGCGTGAGCGGCTGCTCGGCATGCTGGACGGCCTCGACGAGAGTCGCGGCGACACTGCGGTCGCCGCACAGGATCGCCATGTGGTCCGTGTCGAACTCGGTGGCGGCGAGCGCCTGGAACGGCTCCTCGTCGAGCGCCGCCTGTGCGAACTGGATGGAGTAGCTCGTGATGCGCCCGGTGGGATGAGCCCCGCGGAGCAGGGCCAGGACCGCGCTCGAGTCGAGACCGCCGGACAGCAGCACCGCCGGATCGCCGTAGACCGGCACCCGCCGCTCCACCGCGCGCCCCAGCAGGTCACGGAGCCGAGCGGCCTGATCGGCGAAGGGAGCCGGGTCGCGCTCGGCCGCATAGCGGAACTGCCAGTAGGACGTTCGCTCCACCCCGGCGGCGCCGATCCTGACGTAGCCTCCGGGGCGCACGGTCTCGACACCCGCGTACACGGACCGGCCCGGGTGGGTACCCCAGAGGACGCCCACGTCGATGACGTCGGACAGGCTCAGCCTGGGATGCAGTCCCATGGCACGCAGGGACTTCACCTCGGAGGCGAAGGCCACGCCTCCGCCGGCCGTATGCGTCCAGTGCAGCGGCACGATCCCGAAGCGGTCCCGGGCCAGGAGCAACTCGGACGTCACGTCGTCCCACAGCGCGAAGGCGAACTGCCCCTTCAGCCGGGACAGCGCCGCGACGCCCCAGTGGATGAGCGCGTGCAGCAGCACCTCGGTGTCGCCGTCGGTGGCGAAGCGGCGTCCCTCGCGTTCGAGCTCGGTCCGCAATTCGCGGAAGTTGTAGATCTCGCCGTTGAAGGCCAGCAGGTGCCGGCCGGCGGCGTCGCGCATGGGCTGCGCCGAGGTGGGTCTGTCCACCATCGCGAGCCGTGCCGTCCCGAAGGTCGCCGAGCCCACCCGGTCACAGCGAGAGTCGTCGGGCCCGCGGTGCTGCACGGCATCCAGGCCGGCGAGCACCGCGGCCTCGGAAGGCCGGGCCGGGCCGACGCCTCTGTCGCCCACCAGGCCGACGATGCCGCACATGACGCTACGGACGGTTCGCCACGATGAATGCGACCACGCTGTCGACGCTCGCGAATGTGGACCGGACCTCTTCGGACGGCTCCAGCGGCCGGTCGATCTCCTCTTCGATGAAGACGGCGACCTCGGCAATGCCGAGCGAATCGAGGATCTCGTCGACCAGGGGCGCGTCATCGGCCAGCTCGTCCTCGTCCAACGGAACCAGGCGTTCGAGAATCAGGTCTCGCAGACGCCGCGTCACATCAGTAGCAGCATCAGTCATTCAGGTCGCACCCCCGCGTTCGTTACGCCGAACACTACCGTCCCGGCCGGGTCAGCACACCAAGGGATACAGCGCCCCCGCAAGCCCGGCCGGACATTTCGATCCGGCCGGCACAAACACATTTCGTATCTTCGCGACAGGGCCGCGGCTACGGCACACGTACAATGGCCAATGCTCCATCCGGTCGCACGACAACTCCCCATCGTTGCGGCAAATCCCGCGGGACAGGATTCAGACCCATGACCTTCCGGCACGTGCTCGCCATCGTGTGGCAACGACGCGTCCTCGCCCTCGCGACAGCACTGCTGGTGTTCCTCGCCGCGCTGCTGTACTCGCGACTCGCGCCCGTCACCTACGCGGCGACGGCGCAGCTCCGCTACAGCCCCGCGGCGACGTCGACCCTGGCCGGGAGCACCGGCTACGGATCCATCGCCCTGGACGTCGACCCCGACTACGTCACCGGGCCCGAGATCGCCGAAGCGGCCGCGAAATCGCTCACCGGCGACAGTGCCGCCGCCGTCCAGGCGTCCATCACGACCGAACTCGTCGAAGGCGTCCGCTCCAGCAAGCTGAACGTGACCGCCACCGGCACGACGGCCGAGCAGGCGAAGGACCGGGCGAACGCCGTGGCGAAGGCCTACACCGACCACCTGGCCGCCCAGGTGACCGCCGGGGAGGAGAGCCTCCGCACGCAACTGACGACGCAGCAGAAGGCGCAGACGGACGCACTCAGCGCCCTGAACAAGAACGCCGACGACCGGCTCGCGCAGCAGCGCTTCAACGACGCCAGTGCGCAGATCACCCAGTTGCAGACGCAGATCACCTCCATCGAGAGCGCCGGCGCGCCGGCGAGCATCCTGCAACAGGCCACGAACGGCACCGCACAGGGCGTGTCCCTGCTCACGCTCCTGCTGGTCGGGCTGGTGAGCGGTGTCATCGCCGGTGCCGGCATCGCGCTCATCCGCGAGCAGTTCGACGACCGGCTGCGCACGATCGACGACGTCAACGAGGCCATCGGCGGGCCCATCATCGCCGACATCGCCAAGGTCTCGCGCCAGGAGCTCGCGGTGCATCCGCTGCCCGCGGCCTCGCGCGTCCCGACGCCGTTCAACGAGAGCGTCCGGACGCTTCGCACCTCGCTGCAGGTCGTCTTCCCGCAGCGGCACGCGCTCTTCGCTTTGACGAGTTCCGAGCCGGGCGAGGGCAAGACCTTCCTCAGCGCCAACCTGGCCGTCTCGTTCGCCCACGCCGGCCGCAGCGTGATCCTCGTCGAGGCCGACCTGCGTCGCCCGCGGGTCGGCACGTACTTCAACCTCCCCGACGCCGCACCCGGGTTCGCCGATGCGCTGGAGCTCGATCGCGACGGGGCGGCCATCGCCCGGACCCTCGTCGGCACCGGGTTCCCCAACCTGCGCATCCTGCCCGCGGGCAGCAGCAGGCAGGAGCCCGCCGACCTCCTCGCGGGCGATTCTCTCGGCACGGTGCTCGGCCGGTTGCGCGACATGGCCGACATCGTCATCCTCGACACGCCTCCAGGGCTGGCGCTCGCCGACGCCGCCATCGTCGGCGGCGAGACCGACGGGGTCATCGTCGTGGCGTCCCTGGGCCGCACGACCGGGACGGCCCTCAAGGGAACGCTTCAGACACTGCGAGCGAACCGTGCCGAGGTGATCGGGGTCGTCGCCAACAAGTCCCGCCGGGCGAACGTGAAGAGCTACGGGGGGTACTACACGGAGGATCCGACGGCACCGGCGGGCGGCTCCGGGTCGGCCGCCGAGACCCCGCTGCCCGTGCCCGGGTCCCCCGCGTCCGCCGACCCCCTCGATGGTGAGGCGGGCGACGGCGCCCGCGTCGCTCCCGCTGCCGGGGAGCCGCTGGACGGGCACCCGGCCGACGGCGCGCCCACGCGCGACGCGCAGCCGGAGGGGCAGGCGCTCGACACGCCCCCCGCCCGGCCGTTCACCTCACGCCGGCACCACTGACGCCCGCCCGGCGCAGCACGTCGTCCATCGCCGCGACCCGGACGCTCCAGTCCTGGGCGTCGAACGGACCGACCTGTCCGGGAGGCGAGGCGATGAGGTCCGCGATCGCGCCGGGCAGGGTCTCGCGCGGCGCCACGGCCACCCCGGCGACGCCGTCCAGCTCGCGAAATCCCGCAACGGGGGTGGACGCGATCGGCCTGCCGATGGCCTGATACTCGTAGAGCTTGATCGGATCGAGGCTCTCGGTGAAGTCGTTCACCACGTGCGGCACGACGAGCACGTCCGCATGCTGCAGATAGCCGGGGATCGCCGTGTGCGGCCTCGGCCCGAGCAGGACGACCCCCGCGGTTTCCCGGAGGCGCCTCGTGTGGGCGGTCGACAGCGCGTCGGGCCCGACGAACACGAGCGTCCCGCCGAGGCTCGCCAGACGCGTCCCGATGGCGACGCCGAGGTCGACGTCGAGCCGGTCCTCGTGCAGCGTGCCGACGTACAACGCCGTCGGCGCCGCCGGCAGGTCGTCGGGCCGCGGCTGCGGCCGCCGGTACCAGGCGACGTCCACCCCGTTCTGGATCAGCTCCACCGGCCGGATGGGCGACTTCGTCGCCAGCAGCCCCGTCGAGCACACGACGACGACGGTGCACTCCCGCATCAACCGGCCCTCGTTGGCCACGATCCGGTCGTGTTCGCGCGGCGACCGGTCCGCCTCCACCCAGTCGTCGGTGATGTCGTAGATCGCCGGCCACCCCGTGCCCGCGAGATGCGCCCAGTTCGGGTCGTTCACCCACAGCACGGGCCGCTCCATCCGGAGCCGGCGCGCCGCCCGCCGGACGCTCGCCGCCAGCATCCTGTCGGCGAGGGGACCGGCCACGCGGGGCAGCAGCTTCGTGGGCTGCAGCGCGTACAGCCGTCCGTCGTACCCGTCGAGACGACGCAACCCTCGTCCGAGGCGCGGCCGCACCCTGCGCCTCGCGGCGTGGAGCGGATCGGCGGGCGGCTCGACGAGGAGGACGCGCAGGTCGGGATCGCCGCGCAGCAGTCCGTCGAGGAGGTACTGGTTGCGCCGCCACACGTCGTCCCAGGACTCCAGCGAGCAGACGATGAGGTCACGGCTCATCGCGCAGGGCCTGTCGCCGCCCGTCCTCGCCCGGCGCGGGGCGCGGTGAGGTAGAAGCGCAGCCTCCACCGCGCGTCGTCGCGCGCCTCGCCCGATGCCAGGACGCTGCGGACGGCCGCCCCCGCGACCGTCGCCGCACGGTAGACGATCTCCCCTGCGGCGCCGAAATGCTTGTGGATGTAGGCGAGCTGGGACGTATGGAACAGTCGCGAGCGAACCTGCGAGTCGGAACTCGTGCCCGCACCGACGTGCGTGCCGACGACGGCCGGCACGTAGCCCGTGCGCCAGCCGCGCGCCACGGCCCGCCGTTGCCAGTCCGTCTCCTCGGCGTACAGGAAGAACCGCTCGTCGAACCCGCCGACGTCCCGCAGGGCGTCGCCCTTCAGCAACAGGATCGACCCGATCACGAAGCCGTGACGGCGATCGAGCCGTCCCAGTCCCAGCGCCACGAGCCAGGCCCCCAGCGGACTGGGGAAGGGCCATACGACCCGGTCGGGGGTGCCCGAATCCGGTGCGGTCTGCCGCGGGGCGACGCAGGCGAGGCGCGAGTCGGCGTGCAGTTCGCGCTCCAGGGCGCCGACGGCGTCGGCGGCGATGGTCGCGTCGGGGTTCAGCAGCAGGACGTCGGCCGCGCCGCGACCGCGCTCGGCCAGCGAGCGGAGGGCGATGTTGACCGCCGCCGCGAACCCCAGGTTCGCGCCGGGATCGACGTAGTGGGCGCCGAACTCCTCCGCAAGGGCGCAGGTGTCCGGATCGGACGAGTTGTCCACGATCGTGATCGGGAAGCCGGCGAGCGGGGCGAGGGCGGCGCGCAACGGATCGGGCGACCCGTACGCGACGACGACCACCTCGGGGTCGGGCAGGTCACCCTGCGGGGGCTCCTCCGCGGCGAGGACCTCGTCGTAGAAGGCACGGTGCCGCTCCCCGATCGCCGCCCAACTGTACTGCCGGCAGTGCTCCAGCCCGGCCGCCCGCAACGCGGCCCACCGCGCCGGATCGGCGACCTCCGTGAGCGCCCGGCCGATGGCGTCCGGATCGCCGGGCGGGACGAGGATCCCGGCGTCGCCCACCACCTCGGGCAGGGCACCGCTCGCGCTGGAGATCACCGGCACCCCGGAGGCCATCGCCTCGACGACGACACGGCCGAACTGCTCCAGCCATCCCTTCGTCGGCAGCGACGGGACGACCAGAACGTCCAACTCCCGGTAGAAGGCGGGCAATTGCGCGCCAAGATGACCACGGAAGTCCACCCGCCCCGCGATGCCCAGCTCATCGGCCAGGGCGGTCAGGGCGTCCCGCTCGGGACCGTCGCCGGCGACCTCCAGGGTGCAGTCGGGAGTGCGGGCGATCGCGCGCAGCAGGACGTCCACACCCTTGTACGTCTCGAGCCTGCCCGCGTACCCCACCTTCAGCGGCGTGCGCGGAGCGTCGTGGGCACCCGGGGTGAAGACGTCCAGGTCGGTCCCCAGCCCGATCAGCTTCGGCTGCGCCCGCAGCCCCTTGTCCTGCAGGATCCGGCCGGCCTCGACGTTGCACACGTAGGCGTTCGCGGCCCGGCGCAGCGCCCACCGCTCGGTCCAGCGGATCGGGATCGGATACCGCTTGGGGATGTTCTGCGCCGCGTACATCACGACCGGAGCCGTCACGCCCCGCAGCCGCATCAGCGCGAGGACCTCGGCCGTCTGCGTGGCACACGGCTCCTCGTGCAGGTCGATGAGATCCCAGTGCTCCCCGAGCAGCCGCCACAGCGGCCGCGGGTCGAACAGGAAGCCGTTGGGATGCGTGCCGAGCGTGCCGACCCCCACGACGAAGTCGTCGTCGCCCGGGTCGAGGTCGATGTCGGCTCCGCCCTCGTTCCACCTCGTCGCCGACACCATCGTCAGGTCGACCCCGCGCCGCACCAGTTCCCGCTCGCGCTCGCGCCAGGCGCTCACCACGCCGTGGTGCGCGGCCCGCAGCACCCGCAGCGGCCGTCCGGCTCCCGCAGCCACCTCGTCCACCTGCCGCCCCCCTCAGCTTCGGTCTGCGGCAAGACTATGCTGGCCAGACTGAAGATGGCATCCGGACGGAGGGGTCGAATCATGACTCACGGGCCGACGTCCACGCTCGCCGCGCAGGGTGAGGCGCTGCCCGTCGCCCGGAATCGGCTGCCGTCGCTCATGTTCGTCTGCACGGCCAACAGATGCCGATCACCCCTCGCGGAGGCCCTGGCCCGCCGCATGCTGGCCAGGCACGGCCGAGCCGCGGGCGTGTCGTCCTCGGGCCTGCTCCAGGACGGGATGCCGACACCCGACACGGGCGTCGCGGTCGCCGCCGAATACGGACTGGACCTCACCGGTCATCGCAGCCGGCGCTTCCGGGAGTCGCTGCTCCCGCCCGACGCACTGATCCTGACCATGACGCGCGCGCAGGCGCGCGAGATCGTGGCGGCCTGGCCCGGCTTGTGGCCGCGGGTGTTCACCCTGAAGGGCTTCACCGAACTGGCGAGTGACGCCTCCGCCCCGCGACGCGCGGATTTCCTCGACTGGATCGACGCCGTGGGCTCGGGGCGGCAGCGGTCGTCGCTGCTCGGCAACGGCACCCCCGACGAGGTCCGCGACCCGATGGGCCGGCCGGCCACCGTCTGGCGCGAGGTGATCGAGGACCTGGGCCGTGAGCTCGACGCGCTCCTCGCCCTCGCCTCGCCCCTGCTGCCCGCCGCACCCGTCGACGACGGGACCGGACCCGGGGCGCCCGGATGACCCGCCTGCGTCCCGTCGCGGTGCGGAGCCGGTGGCGGACGGGCCGGCTTCGGCTCGGCGACATCGCCGCCGTCGCGATGGCCGTGGGCCTGCTGCTGCTGGTGGCCGCCGGCCTCGGGTTCGCGACCGCCGAGTTCGGGGAACTGGCCATCGTCGCCGCCATCGGCATCCTCGCCGTCGGCCTCGCATCCACCGACATCGCCCTCCTGCCGGTCCTGGCGTTCCCGGCGATCCTGCTCCCGATGCGTGCCGGGCCGCTCAGCGTGACCGACCTCGTCCTGATCGCCGCGACGCTCCCCGCGTTCCTTCTGTACCGGCGCGACGAGGCCAAGCCGCTCCAGCCCCTTCTGTGGCTCGGCATCGCCTACCAGGCGATGCTCGTCCCGACGCTCCTGCTGAACCCGTATCTGTCGAACCTCGTCGAATGGGGTCACGAGCTGTTCATGGTGATCGGCTCGCTTCTCGTCGGCTGGGTCGTCGGCCGGCGCGGGTATGCCGGCGCCGCGCTCAAGCTCTACGTGGGGGCCTGCTCGCTCATCGGCATCGCCGCCTTCGTCGTCGGCGCCCTGATGCTCGTCCGGGAGGGATCCTTCGGGCCGGTCTACCTGTGGATCTTCCACAAGAACTTCACCGGCGACACGCTGGCCTTCGCGTTCCTCATCGCGTTCCTCCGCCCGGACTGGCTCGGCTGGAGCAAGCGCTTCGCCTACATCTCCCTCGTCGCCTGCGGCCTCGGCATCGCGGCGTCGGGCGCGCGCCAGGCCATGGTGTCCGTCGCCGTGACGGTCGTCCTGATGGCGCTGCGGGGCAAGGAAGGCGGGGGCGGCCGGGGGCGGATCCTGCTGCTCGCGCTCATCCCCGGCATGTGGTTCGTGCTGAACTCGCTGTCGGACCAGCTCGAGGCCTACGCCGAGGGAGACCGCTTCAACTCGGCCGCGCAGCGCCTCGAATGGTTCGGCCAGTCGCTCGACATCTGGGCCGAATCACCGGTGTTCGGCGTGGGGCTGCGCTGGTGGTACACCGACCGGTTCTCCGGCGCGGGATTCCAGCCCCCCAACGCGATCTTCGAGATGCTGTCGTCGGCCGGTGTCGTCGGGACGATCGGCTTCCTCGTCCTCATGGGCGGCGGGCTCTGGTTCCTGCTCACGATCGACCCGCGCTACGGGAACCTCGCGGCGGCCATGCTGCTGGCGCGCTTCGTCCAGGGCCAGTTGGATCTGTACTGGCTGGCCGGGCTCTCCTCCCTGCCGTGGATGATGGCCGGGCTGGTCATCGGAGTGCAGGCACTGCACCGGCACGGCCCGGCGTCCGCGCGGTCGTCACCGGTGGGACAAGCACTTTCACCTCCCTGACGGGCACTCGCCCACCGCACCTCCGTCCGGTCCGGCCCGACGCCGGCGTCGGCAGATCTTTCGGTCCGGACACCTCGCCGGGCGGCTCGATCCGGGTTTACTATCGCCGCGTCGCGTCACTCGGCGCGGCGTCGACGGTCGGCCCAAGGGGGGACGGTGCCGGAAACGCGAGTCGCACTCATCACAGGCATCACGGGGCAGGACGGCGGGCACCTGGCCGGCCTTCTGCACGGCAAGGGGTACGAGGTCGTGGGGCTCATCCGCGGCCAGAACAACCCGCGGCGGCCCGCCCTGCTCGAGGCGCATCCCTTCGTCCGCCTCGTCGAGGGCGACGTGACCGACCCGGTGTCGCTGGCCCGGGTCGTCGACCACGCCGACCCGACCGAGATCTACCACATGGCTGCGCTGAGCCACGTGGGCTACTCGTTCGCGAACCCCACGCTGACCATGTCCGTCACCGGGCAGGGGACGCTCAACGTGCTGGAGGCCGTGCGCCTCACCGGCCGCACCGACAAGACCCGCATCTACCAGGCGTCCAGTTCGGAGATGTTCGGCGGCCTCGACTACAACCGGCCGGGCCTCGGCTACGACGAGGACTCCCGCTTCCACCCCCGCAGCCCGTACGGCGTCGCGAAGCTGTACGCGCACTGGATCGCCCGGAACTACCGGGAGAGCTACGGGATGTTCGTCTCCTGCGGGATCGCGTTCAACCACGAGGGCGAGAACCGCGGGGAGGAGTTCGTCACGCGCAAGATCTCGAAGGCGGTGGCGCGCATCCACCTCGGCCTGCAGGACAGGGTGCGGCTCGGGGCGCTGTGGCCGAAGCGTGACTGGGGATACGCCGGCGACTACGTCGAAGGCATGTGGCGGATGCTCCAGCACTCCGAACCCGGCGACTTCGTGCTCGCCTCCGGCGTCACCCATTCCATCGAGGACTTCCTCACCGCCGCGTTCGCCCGGATCGGCGTCGAGGACTGGCGCCCGTACGTCGAGCACGACGAGGCGCTGCTGCGGCCCGCCGAGGTGGACATCCTGCTCGGCAACCCCGCGAAGGCCCACAGCGTGCTCGGATGGGAGCGACGCGTCGACTTCGAGGGACTGGTGGACCTCATGGTCGCCGCCGACCTCGACCGCGAGCGCAGGGCGCACCCCGAGGCGGCCCGGTGACGCGACCGGGCGGCGGCACCGTCACGGTGACGGGTGCGAGCGGGTTCGTCGGCGCACATGTCGTGGAGCTGCTGCACGAGCGCGGGCTCGAGGTCGTCGGCGTCGTCGACCAGGACGATCCCGCCGGCGAAGCCGACGACCTGGTGATCGCCGACCTCGCGGCGGGTTTCCCGGCCGAGGCCCTGAGCGACGTCGTCATCCACCTCGCGGGCCTGACCGCCGTCGGCCCGTCCTTCGCGGAGCCCCAGCGCTACCTGGAGTCCAACAGCGCCATGGTCACCCACCTGTGCGAGACCGTCCTGTCCTCCGGTCGGCCGGTCCGCACGCTCGTCGCGGGCAGTGCGGCGGTGTACGGGGGTGCGTCCGGCGACACGCCGCTCGACGAGTCGGCCCCGCTGCGGCCCGCCTCGCCGTACGCCGTGAGCAAGGTGCTCGTCGAGTACCAGGTCGGCTACTACCGCACCCGCGGCCTGGACGCCGTCGTGATGAGGCCCTTCGGCAGCCTCGGCCCCGGGCAGGGCACGGGATTCCTCGTCCCCGACCTCACCGCCAAGGTGCAGGCGCTGGCGCCCGGGGAGCCGCTGCCCACCGGCCCGCTGGACATGGAGCGCGACTACACCGACGTGCGGGACGTCGCGCGGGCCTATGTGGAGGTCGCGCTCGCCGAGCGTCCGGCCCACGACGTGTACAACGTGGCCTCGGGGCGGGCCGTCGCGGTCCACGACATCCTGGCCCTCGTCTGCGCGTCGCTGGGACGTCCCGTGCCCGCCCTCGCCATCGACCCCGCCCGCGCGCGGGCAGCAGATCCCAGCCGCGTCGTCGGGGACGCGTCCCGGCTGCGGCGCGAGTTCGGCTGGACACCCCGGATCCCGCTCGCGACCTCGATCACGGACTATCACGAAGGCTTGGAGCAGGCATGACCGGTGTCATCGTCCACGAGTGGATCGAGCCGCTCGGAGGGGCGGAAAGGGTCGCCGACCGGATCTCGGGCCTCTATCCCGACGCCCCCATCGTCACGCTGTGGAACGACGCGCCGGAGCGCTTCGCCGCGGGGCGCGTGGCCGAGAGCTGGCTGGCGCGCACGCCGCTGCGACACCACAAGGCGCTCGCCCTGCCGCTCATGCCCGCGACGTGGCGGCATCTCGGCCGCAGCGACGCGTCGTGGGTTCTCGCCTTCTCGCACCTGTTCAGCCACCATGTGCGGTTCTCGGGCCCGGCGCGCGGCGCGCGCAAGCTCGTGTACTGCTACACGCCGGCCCGGTACATCTGGAATCCGGAGTCGGACGTCCGCGGCCAGGGCGTCGCGCAACGCATCGCGTCGCCCGGGCTGCGCGTCCTCGACAGGGCGCGTGCGCAGGAGGCCGACTCGATCGCGGTCGTGAGCCACTTCGTCCGCGAGCGTGTCGAGCGGTACTGGCACCGCGACGCCGTCGTCATCAATCCGCCGGTCGCCGTGGCGTCCTTCGCCCGGCACGGCGGGCTCACCGCGGCCGAGGAGGACGTCCTGGCAGCGCTCCCGGACACGTTCCTGCTGGGCGCGTCCCGATTCGTCGCGTACAAGCGGCTGGATCTCGTCATCGCGGCGGGCCGGGCCGCGGACGTCCCGGTCGTGCTGGCCGGCGACGGTCCCGAGCGCGCCCACCTGGAGGAGCTGGCGGCCGGGCATCCGGGGCTGGTCCACTTCGTGCCGCGCCCGTCCGACGCCCTGCTGCGGGCCTTGTACCAGGCGTGCCTGGCGTACGTGTTCCCGCCCGTCGAGGACTTCGGGATCATGCCGTTGGAGGCGATGGCGGCGGGGGCGCCGGTCATCGCCCGGCGACAGGGAGGCGCGGCCGAGACCGTCCTCGACAAAGTGACGGGCGCCCTCGTGGACGACTTCTCCGGAGCCGAGGTGCGGGAGGCGCTGGAGCGTGCGGGGACCGCGGCGCCCGCCGCGCTGGCGGCCCGTGCGGCGGAGTTCGACGAGACCGTGTTCGACGCGCGGATCCGGGCCTGGCTGGGCCCTGACGCCTGAACGACCGACAGCCGCGCTGTTGCCCGACCGTGGCGGGGTGCGGTTCGATGAAGATGTCCGGCGGGAGGGCCGCCGATGTCTGGGGGGGACACACATGGGGATCGAACACGGGCCTGCGCCCATCGCGACGTGGCGTGACCGGTGGAGCGGACAACCGGGCGGCGTCGTCGTCCTCGATCTGGGCGAACAGCCGCCGTCGGATCTGTTCCCGTTGCCCTCCGACCCGTTGCCGGACCCGGCGTATCCGACCCGGATGGTCATGAGCTCCGTGAGCGGGCTGCTGCAACTGGAGGACGATCCGACGACGCCGGAGGAGCCGATCGGGGTCGAGCCCGCGGCTCTCGTCCGGCAGGCCGAGCTGTGCGTGGACGATGCCGAGGCGGCCGGGTTCGTGATCCCGGGCACGCGCGTCCTGGAGTACCCGAGTCCGCATGGCGGCTCGTGGGCCCGGCAGTTGGCCCGCCGCGACATGGTCGAGGTCGCCGCGGGCGAGGCCGAGCTCCTGGTCGACGTGCACGGCATGATGCACGACGCGGACCAGCATGCGGGGTTCACCGAGCGGCTGAGCCACATGGGGCCTGACAGCGTCCTGCTGATGATGATCCACAACGTGACGTCGATCGTCCGCAACGGCATGTGGAACGCCTTGAAGAACGGGCATTTCGCGTACTATTCGGCGCCGTCGCTGGTGCGTATGGCCCGCGAGATCGGCCTCGTGGGCGTGGGGGCGTGGGAGTACGCGCTCTACGGCAACGGGACCACGATGCTGGCGTTCGCGCGGGCCGGCAGCCGCTGGGGCGGCGAGGCGGCATCGGTGACCGACCTGGTCGCGAAGGAGACCGCCGAGGGCGTCACCGACCCGCAGTGGGTCGCGTCCCTGGGCCGGTCGCTGGAGACGTCGGTGGCCGCGATCCGCGCGTACCTGGCGAACACCCGGGCCGCGGGCCTGAAGGTCGGCGGGTACGGTGCCGCGTCGCGCACGTCGGCGCTGCTGTGCTCGGCCGAGGTCACGACGGACGACGTCACGGTGATCGCCGATGCGGCCCCGGGCAAGCACGGCCGGACGATGCCGCGCAACCGCATCCCCATCGTCTCGCCGGCCGACCTCGTCGCCTCCCGGCCCGACCGGGTGCTGCTGTTCGTCCCCGATCTGTTGCCCGAGGTGCGTGCGGCGTACCCCGAGATCGAGGCCGGCGGCGGGAGGTGGGTCGTCATGGACCCGACTCCCCGCGAGGTCCCGCCCGCGAGCTGATCCGCACGCGCGGCGCCCGCGACCGGTTCGCGGCGGCGGCCGTCAGTCGACGCCGAGGAACTCCTTGTAGGCGGCCCAGGACATCCCGGCACGATCGCGCTCGCTCACGATGGTGATGGGTGCCGGCCAGCGGATCCCGAGCTCCGGGTCGTCGTAGGCGACGGTGATGTCCTCGTCGGGACCGTAGAAGTCGTCGATCTTGTAGCAGAAGTCCGTGACGGCGGTGAGCGCCTGGTACCCGTGGAGGAAGCCGCGGGGGATGAAGACCTGCCGGGCGGTCTGGTCGTCCAGCACGAACGTCCGCACCTCGCCGAACGTGGGCGATCCCACCCGGGTGTCGACCGTGACGTCCAGCACCGCGCCGTGCGCGCACCGCACGAGCTTGGCTTCGCCCTTGTTGATGCGCCCGTGCATGCCCCGGACGACGCCCTGGTAGGAGCGCGACTGGTTCTCCTGTTTGAAGCCCGTCGCGTCGATGCCCGCCTGGGCGGCGTAGTCCACGTCGTAGGTGCGGGTGAAGTACCCGCGCTCGTCCCGGTGCGGCGTGGGCTCGAAGACGACCAGCCCCTCGATGTCCGTCTCGATGATCTTCATGGGCCCACCCTAGTTCTCGTGCACCGGGGCCGTTTCGTGAGTCCGTCGTCCCGACAGGCCGCGCCGAGCGCTCTGAAACCACCGGATTTCGGCGAGTTTCCGGCAGCTTGGGAGCGCTCGGCGGGCCCGGTGGTGTCCGAAGGCGGGAGGCGGGAGGCGGGAGGCGAGGTCAGCACGGCCAGGTGTCGTGCCTAGGGACGCAGCCCCTCCAGCAGGGTTGCCATCTCGGCGATCTCGGCGGTCTGGGCGGTGACGATCGCACGGGCGAGGCGCACGACGTCCTCGTTCTCCCCCGAGGCGATGACGGCCTCCGCCATCGTGATCGCACCCTGGTGATGCGCTGTCATCAGGTCGAGGAACCGCCGGTCGAAGGCCGTGCCGCTGCGGGAGGAGAGGTCGCTCATCGCCTCGGCCTGGGTCATGCCGTCCATCTCCATGCCGCCGTGGTCCATGCCGCCGTGGTCGGTGTCGGCGCCGGTCGGCTCGCCCCAGGCCGTCAGCCAGCCGGTCATACGTTCGATCTCCGGTCCCTGAGCGGCCTTGATGCGCTCGGCCAGCGCCGTGACCTCCGGTGTGGATGCCTTCTCCACGGCCAGGTCGGCCATCTCGATCGCGCCCTCGTGGTGGACGATCATCATCTGGGTGAACTCGGTGTCGGCCGCGTTGTGGGCCGCCGCGACCGTTGAGGTGGCGGACGCCGGCGGGGTGTCCGCGGTCGGCGCGGCGCAGGCCGTGAGGACGAGAGCGAGGGCCCCCGCCCCGAGGGTGAGGGCGCGGCGGATCCGTGACGTCATGGCACTCCTGTCGATGTCGCCGGCTCCGGTGAACTGCGAGCCGGACCGCCAGCGTGTCCGGACCGGATCAGGATCCGGCGGGGATTCGGTCAAGACGCGGTCAAGAAACCGCGGCTTCGGATCGGAGGTCCCTTGCGGGCAAGGCGTCCGCGCGTACGACTGGTCACAGCGGGGCGGAGGCGCCGTGAGACGTCGGGAGCGTCAAAGTGAAGGTGGATCCACGGCCCGGCCCGGGGCTGGCGGCCGTCAGATCGCCGCCGTGAGCCTCGGCGATCGCCCGGGCGATGGTGAGCCCGATGCCGGACCCGGCCGCGTCCCCGGCCCGGGCGGTGTCCCCGCGGTAGAAACGCTCGAAGACGTGGGGCACCTGCTCGGCCGCCATGCCCTCGCCGGAGTCCGCGACGGCCACGGTGGCGACCCGGCCCGGCCCGCGATGCCCGGTGACGGTCACGCGACCGCCCGCCGGGGTATGCCGCAACGCGTTGGCGAGCAGGTTGCCGAGCACCTGCGCGATCCGCTGCGGATCGGCCCACACGTCCACGTCGGGGACGTCCTGGGCGAGCCCGACCGACGCGGCGGCGTACCCGGTGCGCACCTGGTCGAGCGCCTCGCTCACGAGACCGGCCAGGGACTGCGCGCTCGGATCCAGCGCGATGCGGCCCTCCTCGGCGCGGGAGACATCGTCGAGGTCGCGGGCCAGACGGGTCAACCGCTCGGCCTGCCGCTCCAGGACCCGCCGGGTGGAGTCGTCCCACGGGATCACGCCGTCGGCGAGCCCCTCGAGATGGGCGTCGAGGGTCGCGATCGGGGTGCGTAGCTCGTGCGCCAGGTCGGACAGCAGCCGGCGACGCGTGTCCTCCACGCTGCCGAGCCGGCGAGCCATCTCGTTGAACGTGTCGCCGAGCGCGGACAGCTCGGGTCCGGCATCGGTGACGGGCACCTGGGCGGTGTAGTCGCCGGTGCTGATCCTGCGGGCGGCGGCGGTGAGGGTGTCGAGGGGGCCCCGGATGCGGCGGGTGAGGTACCACGTCACGGCCAGCGCCAGGGCGAGCGCGACGAGCAGCCCGACGCCGAGCGAGACGGCCCCCGCGCTGGCGAACGCCTCCTCGATGTGGGGGATCGCGGGCGCGTCCGGCGCCTGACCCGACTCGACCAGGTGGGCGTGGAACAGGGGCGGGCCGATGATCGCCGCCACCAGTGCCGCGGTCAGCACGCCGGCGACCAGGGCCACCGCCTGCGAGACGAAGAGCCGCGTCCCCAGCCGCCAGCCCGAGACGGACGTCCGGTCGCCGTTCATCCCTTGCCCATCCGGTAGCCGACGCCCCGCACGGTCAGGACGTAGCGCGGATCGTTCGGGTCGTCGCCGAGTTTGCGGCGCAGGTTGGCGATGTGGACGTCGACGACGTGGTCGTCGCCGAGCCAGTCCGCGTCCCACACCCGGTCGATGATCTGGCGGCGGCTGAGGGCGACCTTCGGAAGGCCCGAGATCACGTCGAGGATGTCGAACTCCGTCCGGGTCAGGTGCACCGGCTCCTGGCCGATCCAGACCTCACGACCGGCGGCGTCGATCCGCAGGTCGCCGAACACCCGCGGCGGCTCGATCTCTGTGGCCGCCGCCGCCGCGCGGCGGGGACGCCGCAGGACGGCCTGGACACGGGCGACGAGTTCTCGGGTGCTGAACGGCTTGGTGATGTAGTCGTCGGCGCCGACGGACAGCCCGATGAGCCTGTCCACCTCGTCGCCGCGGGCGGTGAGCATCAGCACGTAGCAGTCGGAGAAGGTGCGGACCTGGCGGCAGACCTCGATCCCGTCCAGCCCGGGCAGGCCGAGGTCGAGGACGATCACATCGGGGTCGAGCGTCCGGGCGCTCGTCACCCCGTCCGGACCGGTGTGCTCCAGTGTCACGTCGTATCCGGCCCGCTCGAGATAGGACGCGACAACGTTCGCGAGCGCCACCTCGTCCTCGACGAGCAGGATGCGTTCCTTCGTGATGTCGTGGTGCGCCATGCCCGCCAGTATCGCGCCGAGCCCCATCGGGCCGGTCCCGCGACCGTGTCCCTCTCGGCGCGTCTTGATCGCTTCTTGACCCGTTCTGAACGGTCACCGGATCGCGCGCGGGCACGCTGGCGACGTGACCGAACCCCGCCGCGCCGACCGAGCCGTGCCCGCGATAACGCTGATCACCTCACCGGGGTGCCACCTCTGCGATGACGCCCACCGGGTGCTCGCAACGCTCGCCGACGAGCGACGGATCGTCCTCGGGACGGTCGATGCCGAGTCGCCGGAGGGAGAGACCGTCGTCGCCGCCCACCGCCCGTCCGTCTTCCCGCTGGTGTTGCTGGACGGGGCCTACTTCAGCGCCGGACGCCTGCCTCGGCGCAAGCTCGCCGCCGCCCTCGGTCTGGACAGGTCGGTGGCCTGATGGGGGCCGGTCTGCTCTCGGCCGGGAGCATCCTGGCGGCCTTTCTGGCCGGCGGGGTGGCGCTGTTCGCGCCCTGCTGCATCGTCTTCCTCGCCCCGAGCTACCTCGCTGCCGCGGTGAAGAACCGGCGGTGGCGGCTGCTTCCGCTCACCTTCGTCTTCACCGCCGGGCTGGGGCTGGTGCTCGTCCCGATCACGCTCGGGGTGAGCCTGCTCGCCGGGGCGATCGCCAAGTACCACACCGTCCTGTACTGGGCGGGCGGCCTGTTGATGATCGGCCTGGGAGTCCTGTCCCTCTCGGGACGGATGTGGTCGATGCCGTCGATGCTGCGCGCCCCCGACACCGGCCGGGCCGACACTGCGACGTTCTTCAGCCTCGGGGTGTTCTCCGGCATCGCGTCCAGTTGCTGCGCGCCGGTGCTGGCGGGGGTGATGACGCTGTCGGCGATGTCGGGCTCGCCCCTCGGCGGGTTCGCGCTCGGCCTGGCGTACGTCTTCGGGATGGTGCTGCCGCTGTTCGTGATGGCGCTGCTGTGGGACCGGCTGCCCAAGGGACGCCCCCGGCTCGGCGCCCGGCCCGTCCGGTTCGGCGTGGGTGGTCGCGTCGTCCACACGAACACCGTGAACCTCGCCGTCGCGATCGGCTTCGCGATCATGGGCGTCGCCGTCATCTCCCAGGCGAGTTCCACGAACATGACCGGCGGCGACAGCCCGCTGGTGCCTGTCGGTGAAGGACTCGCCGCCGCGTTCGAGGGCCTGCTGGCGTGGACCGCGCCGGTCCCCGAGCCCGTGGTCGGCCTCGGTCTGCTGGCCCTGGCCACCGTCTTCGTCGTCGTCAGCCTCCGCGACCGCCGGCGGCCGACCGTCCCGCCTGCGGCCGAGCCCGAGGCCGCGGCTCCTTCCGAGAACTGCCACTGAGGATCGCCCATGACCCACAAGACCCGTCCGCCCCACCGGAGCCGCCGTGCGCAGTTCCGCGAGGAACGACGGCAGCATGCCCGGACGAGGCGCCGCCGCCGCCTGCTCGCCGTCGCCGGAGGGCTGGTCGCCGTTGCGCTCGTCGTCGTCGGGCTGTGGTCGGCCGTCCCCAGCGGCGGCGACACGGCCACCGCGGCGCCCGACTTCACGCTGCCCACCACCGAGGGCGGTTCCGTCACGCTCAGCTCGCTGCGCGGGTCCCCGGTCATCCTCTATTTCAACGAGGGCGCCGGTTGCGGCTCGTGCACCGTCCAGATGGCCGAGATCGAGAAGAACCCCGGCTTCGCCGCCGCCGGCATCACCGTGCTGCCGATCGTGATGAACAGTGCCGAGGAGATCCTGCCCGACCTGAAGACCTATGGCGTCACGACGCCGTACCTGCTGGACGACGGGACGGTGTCGGCGGCGTACAACGTGCTCGGCAAGGGCATGCACGAGGGTCTTCCCGGGCACGGCTTCGTCCTCGTCGACGCCGATGGCGTCCAGCGCTGGTACGGAAACTACCCGTCCATGTGGCTCGACCCGGCCGACCTTCTCGCCGAGTCGACCTCACGGCTGGGATCGTGATCCGCCTGGCGCCCTGACCCATCTGGTTCCCGTCAGCGGCTGCGTTCAGCCGTTGACGAGGCTGGACCGCTCCCAGCGCCGTTCAGGCGCGGTGCTGAGGCGGAACGTAGAGGCGTTCGAGCGGGATCTCCTCCCCGGTGGGGGTGTCGACGATACGGATACCGAGCTCGTCACGGACGAGTTGAAGGTCGGACCCTACCGGCAGATCCCAGATGCCGATGAGCGCAGGCTCGATCGCACAGAGGTCGTTGAAGTCGACGATCCGCCAGTTGGCGGAGTTGTTGAGGTAGTCGCTGGTGTCGATATGGCTCATGACCTGCCATCCGTTGTCAGCGGGCGCCTTCGACGGGCGCCGCACCATCCACCGCACCTTGCCACGCCCCTCCAAGACATTGAGCGTGGCCAGACATGCGCCGGCTTTCGGGATGAACTCGATACCCGCGGGGGACACAGCAACTCCGATCTTCTCGCCGTAATGAACCGCATGCTACCCGTGGCAGGGCTCACTCCCGGGCCGACCCCGTGGTCAGTCCCGTGGGTGTGCCGCGTCGTACTCCTGCGCACGCCGGAGCAGATCAGCACGCCCCCACGGAAGATTGAAGAGGAAATCCCGCAGCGTCCGGTTGTAGTACCTGTTGACAATCACATCGAAATCAATATCAGGCCGCTCGAACACCACATCATAGAACGGAGCCAACTCCTCATCATCCGCGCTGATATCCTCCAACGCCTGGAGCGGAACCCCGGACCGCGCGGACCGCAGATTGATATCCGCCCCCCCATCGAGCAACCGCTTCAACAACGGCGCCTCCAACACGAAATCATGCTTCTTACGCCCAGCGAACAAGACATGCAACGCGTTGACATTGTCACTCCTGATCACCGCCGACGCATCGGCACCATCATCCAACAACCGGTTGGCGATCCTCACCCGATCAACCATGCCCGAGTTCATCAAAGCCCCATGCAGCGCCGTCGTACCACCCGGCTCCCGATACTCGACAGCCAACTTGGCATCGTACTGCTCCATGAACCGCTCAAACGTATCACTCTCGGCGGAATACCAAGGATTCCACGCCATCACCATGTCCTGCCTCACTTCCCGGTCGCTACCTCGTCGTCGTGTGCTTGGTTCCGCCCTGGGTCTTCGACGCGGTAGTTCTTCGGATTGCGATACCTCTCCAGGAACTGCTCTGTCGAGATGCGTCCAGACAGATAGCGGTCGCGCAGATCGGAGTATTTCGCATTATCGAGATGACCCATGTCCCAGATCCCTTTTCGGGATTGCCCGGGCTCCCACTCGATGAGACGCCATTTTCCTTTGTCAGGGCCGAGGTCGACCAGGTCTGGGCCGTTGACATTGTCACGGACCCGGACCCACATCTGGTTCTCACCAGGGGTATCGAGGCGGAGCTTACCTTTCTTGATATCGGCGATCTGTTCGGCGCGGGACGCCTCCCACACCCCTTCGACCTGCTCGGGCGCGTAGGCAGGCCGGTAGTTCGCGTACGGCAACAGATCACCATTGGCATCGTACCCGTAGCTGCCGGGCACACCCTTGGCCTCCATGCCGTACTCGCTGAGGCCGCGGTTCTCCGCGACCCAGGAGTGGTTCGCCTCGTCCCACCGCATGACCCACCCACGGTCGCCGTTGATATTCTCCAGCAGCAACGGCCTGCCGTTGCGGTGATCGACCGGCTGACCCCACTCATTCTGCGGAGCGTCATCAAGCGCACGCTGGACATCCACCGGTTTGTACCGTGTCGGGGCTTCAACGGCTCGGACGGTCTCACGCACCGGGGCGGACGGATCATACGAACCTGCGCGCGACGAGGTCGGTGCCGTCCCCCGCGGAGCGGACGGCGATTCGTTCCCACCCTGCGCCTCGTCCGGGACGCCAGCCCCGTGAGTGCGCGTGTTCGGTTGGTCGAGCCGGATCGCGTCGGACACCGGGGTGTGGGCGGGAAGGGACACGTTCCTGGTCGCGGTGTCCACCACACCGGGCAGACCATTCGGGCGCGTCACGGGCTTCACCACATCGGCCAACGCCCGCCACCCACTCTTCACCCCACCCGCACCCAGATCGACGACACGCACCGCCCCGGCCACAAGATGAGAACCACCCGGCACCACGATCTCCCCCACCCGAACCGCGGTCCTCGCAACGAACCCCCCGATCCGAGTCCCGGTCACCACACCCTTCGCACTCCCCGCAGCAGCCCCCGCCCCGGGAATGAAGAACGTACCGATATTCGCAACCACCTCGGTCCCGGCAGCGACCCCGTCCGCCCGCCACTTGTTCCACCCGTCCTGCCCCGCCAGGAACGCCTGATGATCCCACCCGATCAGACTCCCCCACGCCGTCACCGCGACATCCATCCGGCCAGCGACAAACCCCCCGACAGGACCCTCCGTGTAGGCAAGAGACGACAACAACGGCGACGTGACGATCACCGTGGACAACGCGAAATCACCAACCCCCAGCCACGACCGGCCGGCAACACCCCAACTCCAGTCGCCACTCTCCGGATCACGGCCGATCAAGGACGCCGCGCCGGTCCAGGTCCCCTCCCAGAAGTTCCCGAGCCCGTGCCCGACAGACTCCGTGCAATTCCGGCTCTCCTCCACCGGCCGCCCCCACGACGACACATCCGGATTCGCATCCAACGCCGCAGCCGTGATCGCCTGCGCAGGGACAGCACACACCGTGGTCAACTCGGCCTGGATCGTGTTCGCACACGTCGCCGCCGCCGTCGACACCGACTCGATGATCCGGTTCAACTCGCCCAGCAACGACGCGTTCTTCTCCACCGCCGGTCCATGCTCGTTCCACGGGATCGTGGTGTACGCGTGCGGATCCATACTCGTCCCCGCCAACTGCTCCTGCCCATGGGCACCCGACTCCCAGTAGCTCGTGAACGTGAAGCTCCCGTACGCCTCAAGATTCGTCACCTGATACCCGGCGAGCGCCTCGGTCCGGAACGCGACCGCACGCTCCTCGAACTCGGCAAGAGTCGGCTTGATCCCATCCAACGCGGCCGCATACGTCTCAAGCGCAGCACCCACACGCGTCGTCACCCCG
>NZ_AUIA01000019.1 GCF_000423465.1 Propionicicella superfundia DSM 22317
CGAGAGGGTCACGTCGGATGGGGCCGCCTACACCGTCCCCGACACCTGGACCGCCGGAGAGAACCTCACCATCAGCGGCACCGGGTGGACCAATACCCCCGGCACCGCCGGGTCGGTCATCGCCCTCAAACTCGACGACGGCGGCGTCACCCGCACCACCGGCACTCTCGCCAACCCCGCCACCGGGGCCACCATCTCCAACACGACCATCTGGGCCGTCGTCCAGGCAGACGAAACCGGCGCCTGGGAACTCTCCGTCCCCTTCCCCACCACCGCCACCGCCAACACCACCTGGGCCGCCGGCGAGACCCACACCCTGCGTTTCCTCACCGGCTCCCTCCTCACCGGCGACAAGACCCGGTCCGCCGACGCGACGGTCACCATCACCACCGCATCGACACCCTCCGCGTCCCCCAGCCAAACAGCCACCCCACCCCAAACCACAACACCCACCCAGACCCCGGCGGGCGAGACCGGCAACGGATCCATGGCGGTGAGCCCGTCGAAGACTCCCGCGGGCAGCGTCGTCACGGTCGAGGGCACGGGCTTCGACGCCAGGCCCACGGGCACCGGGTTCCTCGCCTTCAAGCTGAACGACGGTCAGATCGCCTTCGACGCCGAGCAGCCCGATGGCGAGACCACCTCCGGGACCGTGTACGTGAGAGACACCGACCTGCTGCCCGACGCGGACGGACACTTCAGCATCCGCCTCCAGTTGCCGGCTGACCTCGCCGACGGTGCCTACTGGGTGCGCGTCCTGAGCGGCACCGACGGCGGCACGACCGTCAGCAAGTACGCCACCTTCGAGGTGGGCACGGTTGAGGGCGGCGACGCGACGGCCACGATCGCCAAGGTCTCCACCGCCACCACCGGCGCGGTGACGGTCTCCATCGAGGGCTCCGGCTACGTCGCGGGCAGCGCCGTGTCGCTCACGTACGGGGGCCAGGCCGTCCAGTGGAGCGGCAACGCCGCCACGGTGACGGTCGGCGACTCCGGCGCCTTCTCCGGGAGCGCCACCCTCGCCGCCGGCACCGCCCTCGCAGGTGAGCACACCATCACTGTCGTCGGCAGTGAGGACGGCTCGAAGGACCTCGCGTTCACGTCCACTCCCGCGGCCACTCTGAGCGGGACCAGCCAGAACAGCACCATCACGGCGACCGTGGTGAACCTGCCCGCCGGCGCGACCGTCACCGCACTCGGCGTCGGCGACGCCAACTGGCTGTCCGCGTCGGTGACCGCCGACGAGACCGGCAAGGCCGAACTGGGCAGCGTCGAGATCCCGGCCGATGCCACGCTTGCCGCCGAGATCGTCGTGCGCTACACCGCTGCTGCCGTCGATCGCGAGTACGCGACCGGGCAGAAGATCACCCCTGACAACACTGTGGTCAACTCCGAGGGCTTCACCGTCACCGAGGCGGCCGTCACGAACGGCCTCTACCAGTCCGCGCTCAACCCGAGCACCGGCAAGCTGTTCGTGACCACCGCCGTCGGACGTCCGCCGGTCACGCAGACGTCGCTGATCAAGCTGGACGGCACGACCCTCGCCGTCGAGACGGAGATCACCCCGGCCGTGGCCGACGAGAGCACCGGCGGACGTTACGCGGTGTACGGCATCGGTCTGGACAACGACCTCGGCCAGGTGTGGGTCACCAACACCCGGCAGAACACCGTCGCGGTGTACTCGCAGGACGATCTCAGCCTGATCAAGCAGTTCCCGGCGGGTTCCACTGCTCACTCCCGTGACGTGGTCGTGGACGAGACCACGCATCTCGCCTACGTGTCGTCCTCGAATCAGAACTACATCGACGTCTACGACGGCCAGACGCTCACCTACAAGGAGCGGATCACTCTTGGGGACGACGACCACCCGTTCACCACGGTGATGAGCCTGGACCTGGATCCGGAGACCGGGAAGCTGTACACCGTGAGCCTCAACTACCCGACGGCGGCCGTGATCGACACCCGTGCGGACGCCGCCGCGCGCAGCGCGAGGGTGACCTACTACTCGCTGGGCACGAACGTCGCCTCCGCCTCGGGCGTCGCGGTGGATCCGGAGCGCAACCGGTTGTTCGTCGCGTCGCAGGCCACCAACAACGTGGTGGTGCTCGACCTGGCGACCGGCGAGATCGTGGCCGACATCCCGACGGGAGCGGGCGCCCTGAATGTGACGTTCGACCCGGTGTACGACCTGGTGTACGTCAGCAACCGGACCGGCGGGACGATCACCGTCATCGACGCGACGACTCTGGAGAAGGTCGCCAACCTCGATGGCGGCGTCAATCCCAACCACGTGACGACGGGGTCGGACGGCACGGTCTATGCCGTGAACAAGGCGCCCCTGGATGCGTCCGGCAACCCGACGAATGCGGTGATGCGGATCGTTCCGCTGGAGGCGTCGACCGAACCCACGACGTCTGCAGATCCCACGACGTCTGCAGATCCCACGTCGGCCACGCCGGTGACGACGGCGCCGTCGGCGAGCGGGTCGGCGTCCTCGTCGGATCCCGGCGCGACCGACTCGAACTCGGCGGCCACGACCGCCGGCTCTTCGGCGGCGACCGACGGCGACCCCGCCGGCTGGGCGGGCCCGCTCGCAGACACCGGAACGGATGCGACGGCGGGCCTGATGGGCGCCATCGGGCTCGTGACAGCGCTGGTCGGCAGTGGGTTGGTCCTGCGCAGGCGCCTGCCGAAGCAGTAGCCGCTGCTGCGTGGACGGGGCTCCTGGACCGATGTCCGGGAGCCCTGTTCCATGCCCACGGCCGGCCCGATGAGGACGGCGCAGGACCTACTCGTCCGCTGCGTGCAGGCTCTCGTAGTCGGCCTGGGCGGCACGGATGTCGCCGAAGTGGCTGATGGACCAGGCCTCCAGGGCCTTGAGGGGCGCACGGAGGCTCTGCCCCGCGTCGGTGAGCGTGTACTCGACGCGGACCGGGACCTCGGGGTGCACCGTGCGCCTGACCAGCCCGTCGCGTTCCAACTCCCGCAGGGTATGGGTGAGCATCTTCTGCGAGATGCCCTCGACCCGCCGCCGCAGCTCGGAGAAGCGGACGGTCTCGTCGCCCAGCGCTCCGACGACGAGGACCGTCCAGCGATCGCCGATCCGGTCGAGGATGCGGCGGGTCGGGCACCCCTGGAGGTAGGGGTTGAGTGCGGGATGGTCCTCGTCCTGCGCGACGGATGTGGTTACCACAAGGTGCCTTCTTCCGAAGTGAGACTTGGTCACCTAACGTAACCATATCGGTCGGATCTTCCCGGCCTGTCCATCGACGAACTCAGGAGTTGTGAACGCATGAGCACCATCGCCGTCATCGGAGGCACCGGATACGCCGGCTCCGCCATCGTGAAGGAAGCAGCCGGGCGCGGCCACGAGGTGATCTCGGTGAGCCGGTCACTGCCCGCCGAGCCCGTCTCCGGGGTGCGTTACGAGCAGGGTCAGGCCATCGCTGCAACCTCGGTGCTCGACGGTGTCGACGTGGTCGTCGGAGCGCTCTCCCCGCGCGGGGACAACCAGGGAACCCTCGTGGACGTGTACACGCTGCTGGCCGCCGCGATCGCGGATGCCGGAACGCGGCTCGTCGTGATCGGCGGGTTCGGCTCGCTGCGTCCGGCTCCCGGCGCGCCCCGCTTCGCCGAAGGGGAGGGGCTGCCTCCGGAGTTCGCCGCCGAGGCGGGCGAGATGAACTCCGTCCGGGCGGCGCTGGAGACCACGCCAGAGACCCTCGACTGGGTGTTCGTCAGCCCCGGTGCCGTGTTCGGCGCCCAGGCCCCGGGCGAGGCGCGCGGGACCTATCGCACCGGCGGGGACGTCGCGCTGGTCGACGCCGACGGCAACTCCGCCATCAGCGGGCCGGACTTCGCCACAGCCGTCGTGGACGAGATCGAGACGCCCACGGTTCATCGGGCGCAGATCAGCTTCGCGTACTGATCGACGAGGCGGTGCGCCGCTCCGGAGGCATCGCGCCCGAGTCCGCGCATCTGATCGCCGGCCGAGGGCTCGGAGATCGACGCCCGCCCTGACACGACACCCTCTCGGGCCCGCGGCGAGTTAGGCTGACCTCACAACCGGGCGCGGCCAGGCCGCCGTCCGTCCTCGGCCCCGTCGCCGGGGATCCGCTCGCAGGAGGTTCGCCCATGGGCCGCGCCGACCGAGGCGCCAGGACTCCGCTCGACCCGGCCGTGAGCCAGGCCTCGCCCCGATGGGTGATGATCTGCTCGGCGACCGTCGCCTGGCTGGGTGCCGCCGCGACGGCGCTGCTCTTCGTCCGGCTCGGCGCGGGGATCGACACCGTCGCGGCCGGCCGTGCCATCTCCGTCGCGGACATCGTCCTCATGGCGTTCCTGGTCCTGCTCGCGGGACTCTCCGCGGCGGGCGTGGCCGTCTTCTCCGTGTGGTCCGGCGGCGAGGCGGAACGCCGCCTCCGCCGCGTGGTCGTGGCCGGCGTGTTCGCGCGCGGAGTCCAGGACGCCGAGCAGAGATCCGGGGCGAACCTCTCACTGGCCACCGAGGGCGTGGAACGCACCGCCCAGTACAGGGCAGGCTTCCTCGGCCCGGTGGTGGGGGCGGTCTCGACACCGCTCGTCGTGCTGGTCGTGATGGCACTCGGCGTGGACGCGGTCACCGCAGGCTGGCTGACCCTTCTGCTGCTGCTCGTGCCGCTCCTGATCGGCGGCTTCCAGCGCATCGTGAGCCCGGTCGGCACCGCCTACCGGCGGTCGCAGCAGCGCCTCACCGCTGCCTTCCTCGAATCCATCCAGGCGCTGGAGACGCTCGTGTACTCGCGTGCGGGCGGTCGCGCCGCGGAGCGGCTCGCCCACGAGGGAGAGGCGCACCGGGCGCAGACGATGCGGCTGCTGGCGGGGAACCAGCTCATCATCTTCGTCCTCGACGCCGCGTTCTCCCTCGCCATGATCGCCACCGGCACGGTCATCGCCGTGTCCCGCGTGGGAGCGGGCGCGCTGACCGCGGGGGAGGGGATCGCGATCGTCCTGATGACGCTCCTGCTCGTCGGCCCGGTCGACCAGGTGGGCAAGTTCTTCTACGTGGGCATCGGGGGTCGCGCCTCCCAGCGCGCCATCTCCGCGCATGCCGCGGCCGCCCGGGGCGCCATGGCGCCGGACGCGCACGTTGCCTCCCGCGACCGGCGGGAATCCCCCGGATCTCTCGTCCTGGACGACGTCACCGCCGCCTGGCCCGACGGACCCGACATCCTGCGCCGGCTCTCACTGCGCGTCGAGCCGGGGGAACGCGTTGCCCTCGTCGGCCCCAGCGGAGTCGGGAAGTCGACGGTGAGCGCGCTCATCCAGGCGCACCTGCTGCCGCGCTCCGGGCACGTCGTGGTCGACGGCCTCGACACCGCGGCGACCGACGCCGCCCGGATCCGGAGCCGGCTGGCCGTCGTCGAGCAGCGGACGTTCCTGTTCCTGGGGTCGATCGCGGACAATCTGCGTCTCGCCTCGCCCACGGCCACCGACGAGGAACTGTGGCAGGCCTTGGACGTCGCCGGCCTCCGCGCCGAGGTGGCCGACCTGCCCCAGGGACTCGCCTCCCCGGTCGGCGAGCAGGGCAGACTCCTCTCGGGCGGGCAGGCCCAACGCCTGGCCATCGCGCGCGCCGCCCTCCGCAATGCCCCGATCCTCGTGCTCGACGAGCCCACGTCGCAGGTCGATCTCGCCGCCGAGGCCGCGATCCTCGCCGCACTCGACAGACTCGCGGAGGGGCGGACGGTCCTGATGATCGCCCACCGGCCGAATGCGATCGGCGCCGCCGACCGGGTCATCGATCTGGGAGCCGTCGGAGCGGGGGCGTCGCGGTGAGCGGGACCACGACCGCGGGCCGTCCCGCCACCGAGCCGCAGGTGGTCGACCGGTGGCGCCTCACCCGGTGGCTCGTCGCACAGACGCGCGGGCTTCTCGCGCCGCTCACATTCTCGGTGCTCGCCCGGATCGCCGGGATGCTCCTCGGCGTGGCTCTTCTCGTGGTTGCCGCCACCGCCGTCGCCAGGATCGCGGTCGGGGACCCGGTCGCCCTTCTCGGGCTGGTCGGCCAACTCGTCGGCCTGAGCCTCGCCAAGGCCCTGCTGCGCTACCTGGAGCACTATGCCGGACACTGGGTCGCGTTCAGCGCGCTCGCCCGGCTGCGAGAGGTCTTCTTCGCACGCCTCGTCCCGCAGGCACCGGCCGCGACCCAGGGACGCGCCGGGGCCGAGCTCACCGATCGTGCGACCAGGGACATCGACCGGATCGAGTCCTTCTTCGCCCACACCTTCCCGCCCGGCGTCGCGGCCATCGTCGTCCCCATCGTCTCCCTGGCCTGGCTGGCCGTCGCGGTGGACGCGACGCTCGCGCTCGTCATCGCGCCGTTCGTGGTCGGCGTGGCCCTTCTCGTCCCTCTGCTGTCGAGCCGCCGGACGTGGCGGCTGACACGCGAGGTCGCCGGCCGCCGGGGCGACCTCGCCACCCACGTCGGCGACGACGTCCAGGGGGTCCGCGAGGTCCTCGCCTTCGACCTCGGCGAGCGGCGGCTGGCCGGGCTCGACGCGGCGGACCGCGTCCTCAGCGCCGCGCGGACCCGTTCGGCAGCCCTGCAGGCGGTGCGTTCCGGGGGGATCGCGACACTGAACGGGGCGGTTCTGGTGGCCGTTCTCGTCACGGGCGGCGCCATCGGGAGCTCCGTCGTGGACGTGGCGGCGGCGCTGGCCGTGGCCGTCTCCTTGTGGGGTCCGTCCCGTGGGGTCGACGACTTCGTCGCCAGCCTGGACGCCGCCTACGCCGCGGCCGCGCGCGTCCGAGAGGTGGCCGACGCGGCGCCGCTCGTGCGCGAGCCGGCACACCCGCGGACGATCGAGGCGGCTGCCGGCGCACGCGTCGACGTGACCGACGTGACCTTCCGCTACCCCGGACGCACCGAGCCCGCCGTCGCGGACCTCAGCCTGGAGTTCGCCGCCGGGTCGTGGACGTGTCTCGTCGGGGTCTCGGGCAGCGGGAAGTCCACACTCGCGTCCCTCCTCGCACGCGGCTGGGACCCGGTCGCCGGCGAGATCCGGCTGGCGGGCGTGAACGTCGCCGATCTGACCCTCGACGACCTCCGCGCGTGCGTGACGCTCGTCCCGCAGCGTCCGACCGTGCTGCGCGGAACCATCGCCGACAACCTTCGTCTCGGGGTGCCGGACGCATCCACCGAACGGCTCCGGGCCGCCGTGGCGACAGCGGCGCTCGACACCTGGATCGACGGTCTGCCCGACGGGCTCGACACACCCATCCGGGAGCGCGGGCTCAACGTCTCCGGCGGTGAGCTGCAGCGCCTCGCGCTCGCCCGGGCGCTCGTCGGGACGCCTCGCGTCCTCGTGCTCGACGAGGGGCTGAGCCAGCTCGACGCCGCCACCGCCGCCGCGGTGCGGGAGCGCCTCGGCGGCCTTCAGCGGACGACCGGGATGACCGTGGTGGAGATCACGCATCGAGCCGATCTCATCCCCGACACGGTCCGGGCGGTCGTGCTGGACGCGGGGCGCGTGCACGAGCAGGGTCCGGCAGGGTCGCTGCGAGGTGCCGGGGGAGCGTTCGACCGCGTCGCGGCCCGGGCATGAGCGCCAGGCCGCGGGACGTGGCGGCGCTGCGGACAAGTCCGGGGTCATCCCCGATGGGCTCGACCGTCCGCGTTGTCTAGACTGGAGTGACTCACGTCAGGAGGAAGCCTTGGAAAGTCGTAACCCGGTCCTGTCCCGACCCGATGTGTGGTCGCCGAACGGGGGGCAGACGACCTATCCGACCTACGCCCAACCTGCCGGGCAGATGCCGGGCCAGGGTTCTGCGCCGCAGTACGACCAGTACGGTCAGCCCGTTCACTACGCTCAGCAGCCCGTGACGCAGCAGGCACCCGGCGTCATGACCCTGGACGACGTCGTGCTGAAGACCGGCATCCTGTTCGCCATCCTGGCCGCCTCGGCGGCGGCGACGTGGCTGCTGGTCCCCGACGCCTTGCTGTACCCGGCCCTCATCGTCTCCTCGATCGCGGGCTTCGTGACGGTTCTGTTCGTGTCGCTGCGCCGCAAGGTCCAGCCCGCGTTCGTGTTCCTGTACGCGCTGGTCGAAGGCGTGTTCATCGGGGCCATCAGCAAGATCTTCGAGAGCCTCTACACGGGGATCGTCGGCCAGGCGATCCTGGCGACGTTCGTCGCGGCCGGCGTCACGCTGGCGGCCTACAAGTTCCTGAAGATCCGCGTCACCCCGATGTTCCAGCGGGTCGTCATGATCGCGACGATCTCGTTCGCCGTCCTGCTGCTGGTGAACTTCGTGTTCGCGATGTTCGGAGCCGGCCTCGGCATCCGCACCATCGGATCCGGTGCGGGTCTGCTGGCCATCGCCGTGTCGGCCATCGCGGTCGTCCTGGCGGTGCTCAACCTCATCCTCGACTTCGACCACATCCAGCGCGGCATCGAGATGCGGGCCCCGGCCGAGCAGTCCTGGGTCGCGGCCTTCGGGCTCATGGTGACCATGGTCTGGCTCTACGTCGAGCTCCTGCGGATCCTGTCCTACTTCAGAGACTGACCCTCGCGCGAAGGGCGGCCCTGCGGGGCCGCCCTTCGTCATGCCCGGTGCGTGCGGGAGCGGCCGTGTACTGCTCGGGAGCGACCGGACTGCCGGAGACGGCCGGCCGCGTCCTGGTGTCTCAGCCGGCGTGACGCTCGGTGTTGTCGGTCAGGTCGGGCAGGTGCCGGTCGAGCAGCATGCGGAATCCGCTCGTCCACGCCGCCCGGCGCCATTCCGCCAGCGGCACCCAGCGCGCCGACGCCGTGGTCCCGCCGATGTCCTGCACGACCGGGACGGTCGGGTCGGGGCACTGGGCGGAATAGATGACCCGCACGGCATGGAAGTCCTCCAGCACCCCTCCGGGGGACAGCCCGATCCAGTGGTCGGTCTGCACATCGAGGAGCTGGTCGAGCTCGATGGCCTGGCTCGCCTCCTCGCGCACCTCGCGCACGACCGCCTGCGACGGACTCTCGCCGGCATCGATCCCGCCACCGGGAAGGCCGAACATGCCGGGCACGGCGGTCTTCTCGGAGAACTCCGTCGCGAGGACACCGCGAGTCGAGAGCACGATGGCGTAGGCGGCGGGGCGCTGCCGCTGGACGATCTCGTCGGCGACGGAGATCTCCAGGCCCGGGTCCATCATCCGCACGCGCTGCGGACTGATGGTCCGGGCGGAGTGGTGCCGCGCGACCTGCACGGTGATGCGGATCTCATCGTGCACGAGCCCGGCGGAGAGGAAACGGACGGCCCGGTACCCCCGGGCCCACAGCAACTGCCGCGGATCGGCGCCGTGATGCAGATGGACGACGAAGAGCGCGGGCCTTCCGGCCGCCGGCACCGCAACGATCTGCATCGATCCATAGTTGCACACGTCCACGGCGCTTCAAGGCGCCGGCCCGCGAGGAAGACCATTCCGCATCGGTTGGCCGCTCGCTACGCTCGACGCACCGATCCGGGAGGTGCCGATGCAGTACAACGAGAATGCGCAGCTCGATCCGTCGCAGATGGGCGGCGGGGGCGGAGGCAGGTCCGGGGGGAAGATCGCCCTCGGGGGAGGAGCAGGCCTCCTGGTGGTGATCCTCGCGCTCGTCTTCGGGCTGAACCCTTCGGCGTTGCTGGGCGACGGCACGACGACCGGCGAGACGTCCACCGGCGCGTACGCGCACTGCACCCGGGGAAGTGACATCTCGGCCGACCGGGACTGCCGCTTCGTGGCGTACACCAACTCCATCCAGGCGTACTGGGCGTCCGCGGTGGAGGGCTACACGATGTCGACGACGAAGACCTTCACCGGTCGGATCGACACCGCGTGCGGCACCGCCACCTCCGCGGTCGGCCCCTTCTACTGCCCGGCCGACAGCACCGTCTACCTCGACACCGGCTTTTTCGACGATCTCGTCACCCAGCTCGGCGCGCAGGGCGGCGATGCCGCCGAGGCGTACGTCATCGCGCACGAGTACGGGCATCATGTGTCGAACCTGATCGGCACGCTCGACGAGGTGCAGCGAGCCGGAAACCAGACCGGCGCCACGTCCCCCCAGGTGCGGCTCGAACTGCAGGCAGACTGCTTCGCCGGTGTGTGGCTCAAGAACGCCCAGACCCAGGAGAACGGCCCGATCAGCGGTGTCACGACCGATGACCTCAAGCGTGCCGTGGACGCGGCCCAGGCGGTCGGTGACGACCGCATCCAGGAGCAGACCACCGGTCGGGTCGACCGCGAGTCGTGGACGCACGGGTCGACCGAGCAGCGCTCGCGCTGGCTCCTGGCGGGCTACTCGTCCGGCAACCCGAACTCGTGCGACACGTTCTCGGCCAAGACTCTCTGAGGCCTCCCGGTCACGGTGCCGCCCGGGAGGTCAGCCGACCTTCTCGCCGTCCAGCGTCGTGGTGAAGCTCGTCCCGCCGACCGTGAAGTACATCTTCGGTGTGCCGGTTCCCTCGCGATCCTCGACAGCGACGCTCCAGACCGTCTCGCTGGTGAACGTGCCCTCCTGCCGCAGGCCCTCCAGCACCTGCCAGATGCGGTCGGCGGACACGACGGAGGCGTGGAACTCGGGCCGGTCGGGTGCGTTGCTGCGCCCCGACGTGGACGCGGGGAACTTCGCCGGACGGAGCCGGCGCAAGGTCGTGTTGTTCATGCCGACGTAGTCGATGTAGGCACCCAGTGCCGAGTCCACGCCGACGCGGAACACCTGCTGCTTCTGCCCGATGGCGTCGGTGAGTCCCTCCTCGATCCCCGACTTGGTGTGGAAATCGAGCGTGGACACCAGCGTCCCGTCGGAACGGAAGAACACCGGTCGCGACTCGGGGTTCGTCGACACGGTCATGAGGACGTCCCCGCCGGAGTAGTCGACGACCTGCAGACTCTGCTGGGCATCCGATCCGGACACCGAGGACGCGGTGCGGAACAGGGCGCCGACATCGCTGAGGTTGAAGTCGTTGATGTCGAAGATGGCCTGGTCGACGTACTGGATGTCGGTGGCGACCTGCTTGATCGCGCCGTCGCGGTACCCCCACGCCTGGGCCTCCGCCCCGACGACGACCGTCACGGTCGCCTCGGTGCGGCTCACCTGAACCATGATGGTCCTGCTGTTGCCCGCAGCGTCGATGAGCTTGCGGATGATCTCGAGCCCCGCTTCGGGCTGGGTGAAGTCCGGTGCCGTGGTCGCCGACGCGGTCACGCTCGGGCTGGCCGGCGAACTGGTGGCGACCGTCGGCGGTGAGGACGGCGTCGTGCAGCCGCCCGCGAACAGCACGAGGCCGATGAGCGCCGTCGCCAGCATCCGGATCGTCCTTCGAGCCACCCTTCGAGACTACAGGCCGGGTGTCTGGGCAGGCTGTGGATGGGCGATGCTGGAGGGGTGCGTCCTCTCACCGATCCGGCGGTTCTCGTCGCTCCGACCCTTCTCGGCGCCGTGGTGCGCGTGGGCGATGTCGCCGTTCGTCTGACCGAGGTGGAGGCGTACGCGGGGGAGAGCGATCCCGCGTCCCACGCGTACCGAGGTCGCACGCGGCGCAACGCGGCGATGTTCGCGGAGGCGGGGGCCATCTACTGCTATCTGTCCCACGGGATCCACACGGCGGTGAACATCGTGTGCCGGGAGGAGGGCGTCGCCGAGGCGGTGCTGTTGCGGGCGGGCGAGGTCGTCGCGGGCACCGAACTCGCGAGGCAGCGGCGAGGAGCCGGGGTGCCGGATCATCGGCTCGCCCGCGGCCCGGGCTGTCTGGGGCAGGCGCTGGGCCTTCGGGTCCTCGACTCGGGCCGACGGCTCGGAGACGCGGGGCTGTCCCTCGCACCCGCTGCGGTGCCCGCGTCGTGGACGCGCGGCGCCCGTGTCGGCGTGTCGCGCGCTGCGGACGTCTTGTGGCGGTTCTGGATTCCCGGCGACGCCACGGTCTCGGCGTACCGCCGCAACCGGCACGCACCCGCGCCGCCCGCGTGAGGCCCGAACCGGACCGAAAGACCTGCGGCAGATGGGACGGCAGGCCGATTCGCACTCCCCGGACAACCGGCAGCGGGGTAACATTTCGCTACGGTTGCCCTACGGGGCTACAACGCAAAGAAGCGAGGTTGAGCGATGTCGCAATTGCACACAGAGGAGACGACGGACACCTCGAACGCCGTGGTCGTGTCGCGCCTGGTTCAGAGTTCCGTCAAGGAGGTCTGGCGACGGCTCGTCAGCGACGAAGGCGCGAACGCGATACTCGGGGAGGGAGGCGTCCTGGGCGACAAGGGACACTCCTGGCGCGCGGCTGACGGCACGTACGGTGTCGTCCGCAGCTATCACCCGCTCGAGCAGATCCGCTTCAGCTGGCACGCCCACGACGGCGCGCCGGGCTCGATGGTCGACCTGCGTATGACTGCCGAGGGCGAGGCCGGCACCACGGTGGAGGTCCGCCACGACCGGCTCGGGCCGGACACGGATCCGAGCGAGATCCAGCGCCGCTGGGAAGAGGCACTGGACCGATTCTGAGGCGAGAGCGGCGGGCCACGGCCCGCCGCTCATCGCTTCCGGCGGCGGATCTCCGGCGTTCGGAATACCTCGTCGTGCGAGGGCGTTAGCACTCATGTAACGAGAGTGCTAATCACTCGTCGAGGAGGGAGTTGGAGACAATGGCTCGTAGCTTTGATCCGCTGCGTGAGATGGAGTCCTGGTTCTCGCAGGTGAATCGCCTGCCGGCGACGGTGGCCATGCCCATGGACCTGTACCGGGACAACGACAAGTTCGTGGCGAGGATCGACCTGCCGGGTGTGGATCCGGCCAGCATCGACGTCGACATCGACGGCCGCACGCTGACGGTCCGCGCCCAGCGCGCGGCGGACGTCCTGTCCGACCAGGCCAGGTGGTTGACGCGGGAGCGGCCCGCCGGGACGTTCGCCCGGCAGTTGACGCTCGGGTACGACGTCGCCCTGGACGGTATCGAGGCCGACTACAGCGACGGTGTCCTGACGCTGCACATCCCCGTGGCCGAAGAGGCGAGGCCTCGCAAGGTCGCCGTGCAGCATGTCGGCGGCGTCAAGCCGATCGAGGCGACCACGGAGTGACCTCGGACTGACACATCCCCGTGGGGGCCCGTGCGTCGCGCACGGGCCCCCACGGTCATGGACACGTTCTGGGTTTCTCCACGGTGGCGTGTCGACAGATACGCGGCTGTCCGCCGCCGCAGCGTCCTTCCAGAACCCCTCTCGGGCAAGCCAGATCGAACATCACCCATCGGTGCGACGGTCCCTGTCGCCAGGGCGGACCGGGGGTGGTTCTCACTTCCCTCGAAGGCCAGAGGTCAGGTCCTGCGCATATAGGCACGCGTGGTCAAGGGGGCGAAGATCGCGACGATAATTGCCGCTCCGAGCAGCGTCCACCAGGCATCGGTCCCCCAGACGCCGTCGTTCGTCAGCGCGCGCAGGGCGGTGATGAGATGCGAGAGCGGGTTCCATTCGGCGATGGGGCGCAACCAGGCGGGGAGTGTGCTGGTGGGGACGAAGGCGTTGGAGAAGAAGGTCATGGGCATCATGATGAGCGTGGCGATCCCCTGGACGGTCCCGGTCGTGCGGGCGGTTACGCCGAGAAGTGCCCAGATCCAGCTCACCGCCCACGTCACCACGATGACGAGCAGCGCTCCGGCGAGAATGCCCCATCCGCCGCCGGGGCGCCAGCCGATAAGGAGTCCGACGAGCATGGTCAGGCTCGTGATGACCGCGTAGCGAATCGTGTCGGTCACCAAGGGCCCGGCCAACGGTGCGACGCGGGCGATCGGCAGGGACCGGAAGCGATCGAACACGCCGGTGTCCATGTCCTCTCTCAGTTGTGTTCCTGTCAGGATCGAGGCCTGGACGACCGATTGCACGATGATCGCAGGGATGAGCGAGGGGAGATAGTCGGCGACGCTTCCGGCGATGGCGCCGCCAAAGAGGAAGGCGAACATGAAGGTGAAGATGAACGGCATCATCAAGACGTCGACCCACTGCTCGGGCGTTCTGCGCAGGCGCAGCAAGGCCCGATAGGCCATCGTCACGGTTTGAGAGATGGTGTCGTACAGGCCGATGTGCTTCTTCAGCACCGGGGGGACCAGGGCCGGCTGTTCCTGAGCGAGCGCGGTCACGCGGCCACCTTCCCCGTGATCTCGGTTTGGGGATCCGCGGTGCCGTGACCCGTGATGGTCATGAACACCTCATCAAGGGTCGGTCGTTCCACGCTGACTTCTGCGAGGCGAATGCCCTGCGTCCGTAGCGCGATGAGCAGATCGGTAATGCGTTCAGGGTCCGCCATCGGGGCGGTGATGTGCCCGCGTTCGGGTGTGGCCGAGGCGCGGGTGCCGAGGACGTGCTCGGTGGTCGCCAGCGCCGCGTCGGTGACGGCGGCATCTGCCAGGGCGAGCTGGAGTGTTGCCGTGCCGACGAGCGCCTTGAGGTCGTTCGCCGTTCCCTCGGCGACGACGCGTCCACGGTCGATGACGGCGATGCGGTCCGCAAGATGGTCGGCCTCGTCGAGGTACTGGGTTGTAAGGAGCACGGTCGACCCATTCGCGACGAGGTCGCGGATGACGTCCCACATCTGTCCGCGTGTGCGGGGATCGAGGCCGGTCGTCGGCTCGTCGAGGAAGATCAGCGGGGGCTGTGCGATCAGGCTGGAGGCGAGGTCGAGGCGCCGCCGCATGCCGCCAGAGTATTTGGCGACCGGCCGAGTCGCGGCCTCGGCGAGTCCGAAGGCGTCGAGCAGATCGAGCCCCCGACGCTTCGCGCCTTGTCGTCCGAGGCCGAGCAGTCGCCCGAAGACGACCATGTTCTCGATTCCGGAGATCTTCTCGTCGACCGAGGCGTCCTGCCCGGTCACGCCGATGAGCTGCCTGACGACATCCGGCTCGTCGATGACGTCATGGCCGAAGATGCTGGCGCGACCGCCGTCGGGTCGGAGCAAGGTGGTGAGCATGGAGATGGTGGTGGTCTTTCCGGCCCCGTTCGGGCCGAGGACCCCGTAGACCGTGCCTCGATCGACACGCAGGTCGACTCCGTCGACCGCGCGAGTCGTGCCGAAGGTCTTGACGAGGCCTTCCGCGACGATCGCGATGTCGGTCGCATCGATGGAAGTCACTGGTTGTCCCTTCATAGGTTGTGGAGTGCCGTCTGGGCGGCGGAGAGGAGTTCCGTCCGGTCGAGGCCGCCGCGGATCAGCGCGCGGGGAACGGTTCCAAGCTCGGCGGAGAGGATGCCGACGAGCAGCGTGAGATCGCTGGGGGGCTGAGTGCGTTCTCGTCGGCCGGGAGTGAGACGGCTGCCGCGATCCCAGGCTTCTTTGGCGGACGCCGAGAGACGTGGGTGGCCGGTGAATGCACGTGGCGCGGCCGCCAGCCGGGTCGGATCCGGGATGCTCAGGCCGATCCTGGCGAGAGTGTGGTCGCGCTCCCGGTCGAGGGCGGTCGAGAAGGCCTCGTGGGTCAGGCCTTGCGGCGAGAGGATCCGGGCGGCTGTGCGGTCTTGGTCGGAGAGCAAGGCGAGGAGCAGATGTTCCGCCGCGACGGTCGCAGACGAACGAGTGGCCGCCTCGGCCTGTGCGACGTCAAGCAGGGCGCGGAAGCCCGCCTGGTCAGCCATTGTTCCTCCTGCGCAGATCGAGGCCCAGTGAGGCCACTCGGCGCACGTGCTTCTTGTGCACCGCCTGCCGGGTGACGTCGAGGGCTTCGGCGATCTGTGCCCATCCCCAACCGGAGCGCAGCGCCCGTTCGACCGCGGAATCCTCCAATTGGTCGGCGAGCGCTCGGAGGGCACCGACGGCTGCGAGATCGTCGGCGATGGGGTCGTCCGCGGAAGCGGATCCGATACTCATGGGTGCAACTCTAGTTGCTTAACCAGCGTTAGGCAACTTGAGTTGCTCTGCCTCGGCGGAGTCAACACATGTTCGGAGAGAGGTCAGGGGTGAACGGGCGCCGGGACGACCGGCTTCGTGGCGCGGATCGTCGCTGACCGGGCCGCATCGTGCACCGCGTGCGACACGGTCACGGAGACACCTTCGAAACCCGCTCGCCTGAGGGCGGCACGGTACTGATCGGCCGTGAGGGCGCCGGCGATACACCCTGTCCACTGTGCGACGTCCGCACGGGTCTCTTCGTCGAGGTCCCCGGTGAGGACGACGTCCGAGATCGCCAGCCGGCCCCCGGGGACCAGTACCCGGAAGGTCTCGGCGATCGCACGCTCCTTGTCGGCGGCGAGATTGACCACGCAGTTGCTGATGACGACGTCCACGGAGCGGTCGGGCAGCGGCAGATCCTCCAGGACTCCCTGTATGAACTCGGCATTGGTGACGCCGGCGCGTGTCGCCTGCGACCGGGCGAGGTCGAGCATCTCCGGCGTCATGTCCACGCCGACCGCACGGCCCGTCGGCCCGACGCGCTGAGCGGCGATGAGGACGTCCGCTCCGGCCCCGCAGCCCAGATCGAGCACGGTCTCACCCGGCTGCGGGTCGGCGGCCGACGTGGGCACGCCGCAGCCCAGCGAAAGCCCGAGAGCCTCGGCGGGAGCGCCCTGGGCGTCGTCGGCGGTGTAGAGGGTCGCGCCGAACACCCCGTCGGGCGTGAGCGCGGCCGGGGTGCAGCACGACGCGGACGCCTCGCGGGCGATGGCCGCGTATCGCTCGCGGACGGATTCCCGGATGTCGGCGTCGGGCGCCGATTCGGTGGACGCGGGCGGAGTGCAGCAGGAGGTCGTCGCGTCGGCCGCGGGGCCGCAGCAGTCGGCGCCGGCGGCGTCGTCGGCGCAACAGTCACCGGTGAGGATGGCGACGGCGTCGGGCATCTCGCCGGCGCAGGCCGGGTTCACCCGATAGGTGGATTGGGTGCCGGATCGTGTGACCGTGAGGAAGCGCGTGGCCACCAGGGCCGCCAGGTGGTGGCTGATGGTGGACTGGGACACCGGGAACGTGGCGGTGAGGTCCTTCACGGACGCCCCGCCGGGGTGCTGGGCGATCCATGCGAGGAGTTGGACGCGGGTCGCATCCGACAAGGTGCGGAACCACTCCGCGTACTCTTCGGCGCGATCGCGGGCGAGCATGCGGGGTGCGGGGAGGACCGGTAGGCCGAGGACGTCGCTCATATCGGGAATCTATCATCGACGATCATCGATGCAAACTGTGCCCGCTCGCCGGAATGATGGCCGCCGCGCGCGCGTTAGGGTGGCATGGTGCGATGGACACGGAGTGTGACGGCCGAGAACGCCCTGCCGGGGCGATCGCGGCCGATCCTGACAGGTGTGGTGTACCACGAGGTGTTCGGCACCCCGCTGGAGCCTGTGCCGAGCGGTCCCGAGGTCGCCTACGTCGCTCTCGGTTGTTTCTGGGGGGCCGAGAAGCTGTTCTGGGGCGTCCCCGGCGTGATCTCGACGGCAGTCGGCTATCAAGGCGGGTTCACGCCGAATCCGACCTATGAAGAGGTGTGCTCCGGGATGACCGGGCATGCCGAGACGGTTCGCGTCGTCTTCGATCCGGCGACGGTGTCGTACCGCGACCTGCTGAAGGTGTTCTTCGAGAACCACGATCCCACGCAGGGCGACAGGCAGGGCAACGACATCGGCACGCAGTACAGGTCGGCGATCTTCCCGGTGTCCGAGGAGCAGCGTGCGGCGGCCGGTGAGGTTCGCGACGCCTTCCAGGCCGAGCTGTCCGGCCACGGGTACGGCGCGATCACCACGACCATCGCACCGGGTGCGCTGCCCCCGTTCTATCTCGCCGAGCGCTATCACCAGCAGTACCTCGACAAGAACCCGAACGGGTATTGCCCGGTCCACGCCACCGGCGTGACCTGCAACGCCGGCTGAGGCGGATGCCGTCGTCCGCGTCGGTCAGCCGGCGTCGCGATTGACCAGGCGGCTGAGGACGATGGCCGAGCGGGTGTGATCCACGCTCGGCGCGCTGCGGACCCGCTCCAGGGCCTCTTCCAAGGACTCGATGTCGCGCGAGCGGATGTGGACGAGCGCATCCGCGTCACCGGTCACGGTCGCTGCGTACACGACGGCCGGCTCCGCGGACAGGATGCGGCGCAGGTCGGCGGGGGCGACGGTGCCGCGACAGAAGAGCTCGATGTACGCCTCGGTGCCCAGACCCTCCAGCCGGGGATCGACCTGCACAGTGAAGGCACGGATCACGCCGGCCGCGGTGAGCCGGTCCACGCGCCTCTTCACGGCGGAGGCCGAGAGCCCGACCCGGGAGCCGAGTTCGCCGAAGGGAGCGCGCGCGTTCTGCCGCAGGAGATCGATGATGGCGCGGTCGATGGCATCCATGCGTCGCAGTGTACGCACTAATCATGCGTGTAAAGAGCAATTGTCGCAGATATCCTGCGCGAAATACCAAGAATGCGCACGTAATCGGTGTCACCATGAAGGCATGACGCTCGTTGACATCCCCTCCGCGGCACCGGCCGGATCGGCCGCAGGCGATCCCGCGCGGCTGGCCGCGCCCAAGCGCGTCCTCATGTGCCGCCCGGAGCACTTCACGGTCAGCTACCGCATCAACCCCTGGATGCACCCCACGCAGCCGACCGACACCGCGCGGGCACTGCGGCAGTGGACGGACCTGCGTGAGACGTACCGCCGGCTCGGCATCGACGTCGAACTCGTCGCCCCGCGGCCCGGCCTGCCGGACATGGTGTACGCCGCCAACGGCGGCTTCGTGCTGGACGGCGTCGCTCTCGGGCCGCGGTTCCGCCACGTCGAGCGCGCATCGGAGGCACCGGCCTACATGGGGTGGTTCGCCGAGCGCGGGCTGCGCGTGGTCGAGCCGACCTCCTACAACGAGGGCGAGGGCGACTATCTCCTTGTCGGCGACACGATCTTCGCCGGCACCGGCTTCCGCAGCGATCGGGCGAGCCATGCCCAGCTCGGCCGTGTGTTCGGACGTGAGGTGGTCAGTCTGCGTCTCGTCGATCCCCGCTTCTACCACCTCGACACAGCCTTCGCCGTCCTCGACTCGGCAGGTGGTCCGCGGTCGGTGGCGTACCTGCCCCAGGCCTTCGACCGGGCGAGTCGCAGAATCCTCGCCGACCGCTTCCCCGACGCCCTCACGGTGAGCGAGGCGGACGCGACGGTGCTCGGGCTGAACTGCTTCAGCGACGGACGCAATGTCGTCGTCGCCGCTCAGGCGACAGGGTTCGCCCGGGATCTCGCCGCAGCCGGCTACGTGGCGCATCCGGTCGATCTGTCGGAGCTCCTGCGAGGGGGCGGCGGCGTGAAGTGCTGCACTCTCGAGCTGCGCTGGTGACGTTCCCGCCGGTGACGACCCGCGGCGACCGCGGTGCGCTTCACCCTCGCACCGGCGTGCTCACCCCGTGTCTCGGATCATCGTCCGCACCGGCAGAATCCGTTACAGATAGAGCATGCCTGTGGTGGTTTCTGGTCGTCGGAGTTTCGACCTGCCCGGTGGCTCTCAGTCGATCGTGATCTCGCCCATCTTGTCCCAGCCCGTGCCGTCGACCTGACGGCTCACGATCTTCGGGGTGTGGGCGAGGGCCTTCGGCATCTCCTTGATCGCCTTCTTGAAGTGCTCGCTGTTGACGTGGGGGACGGCCCCGTCGTCGGTGAACGCTTCGATCAGCACCCACTCGTGGGGGTTCTCGACGCTCTTGGACCACTCGAACCACAGGTTGCCCGGCTCCGCACGGGTCGCCTTCGTGAACTCGTCCACGAGGTCGAGCCAGGTGTCGGTCCATTCGGGCAGCGTCTCGTACTTGACCACGATGAAGTACATCTTCGTCCTCTCACACTCGGGATGAGGTGAGCCTAGTCCCCGTCGCGAGGTCCCAGTCGATGGGGTCCGCGCCCTGCGACACGAGCTGCTCGTTTGCGCGGCTGAAGGGCCGCGACCCGAAGAAGCCGTTGGCCGCCGACATCGGGGACGGGTGCGCGCTGGCGACATACGGGATCGCGCCGAGGGCGGGCACCACGGACTGCGCGTCACGCCCCCACAGGATCGCCACGAGCGGGCCGCCGCGGCTGACAAGCGCCTCGATAGCGGTCTGCGTCACCTTCTCCCATCCCTTGCCGCGGTGCGACCCGGGTCGGCCGGGCGAGACGGTCAGCACTCTGTTCAGCAGCAGCACGCCCTGCTCGAACCACGGCGTGAGATCGCCCGACGGAGCCGGCGGGACGCCGAGGTCGGCCTCCAGCTCGCGGTAGATGTTGACGAGGCTGCGAGGCAGGGGACGGACGTCGGGCGCCACCGAGAAGGACAGTCCCACGGGGTGGCCGGGCGTCGGGTACGGGTCCTGGCCGAGGATGAGCACGCGCACGTCCGCCAGCGGGCGAGTGAAGGCGCGCAGCACGTTCTCTCCCGCCGGAAGATAGGCCCGGCCTGCGGCGATCTCGGCGCGCAGGAACCGTCCCATCTCGGTCACCGTGTCGGCGACGGGGGCGAGCGCGTCGGCCCAGTCGGGCGCGACGAGTTCGCGCAGAGGTCTTGCCGTCATGTGGGATCTCCCTCCTGGTCGACGGCGTCGGCGACGGCCGCCGCGCTCCCGCCGGCCTCATCGGCGATGTCGGTGGGCCCGGGCGGCCGATCGGCCGGGGGCCGCTCCCGAGGCATGAACAGTGCGTACACGGCGCCGCCGAGCAGGATCGCGGCACCCACGGTGAACGCAACGGGTATCGAGAACCGGTCCGCCAGCCAGCCGGCCACGATCGGCCCGACGATGGATCCCACATCGGACGTCATCGAGAAGACCGCGACCGGGGTGCCTCCTCCTCCGCCGGTCGCGTCGCCGACGGCCGCGGTCGGGGCCGTCCCCTGCATCGCGGCACCGATGCCGTAGGCCGACAGGATGACGATGAGCCAGCCGATGGTCGGTGCCAGGGGGATGAGCAGGGTGCTGGTCCCGCACACGACACCCGCGGCGATCATCACGGGTCGCCGGCCCACGCGATCGACGATGCGCCCGATGGGGAACAGGGCGATCGTCTGGCACACCGCGGCGACGGCGAACGCGGTGCCCGTCCAGGTCGTGTCCTGGTGCAACCCCTCCACGACGACGATGGGGACGAGGGCGTTACGAACGCCGAACGACTGCCAGCCCTGCCCGAACGCCATCGCGCACGCGGCCTGATAGCGGACGTCCGCGACGACCTGCCGGAACGGGCGGCTCGCCGCAGGGCGGGAGCGGTGGGCGGCCGCTCGCCCGCCGCGCAGCAGCAGGGTGACGAGTGCCGCGGCCGCGAACAAGGTGGCGGCATAGAAGTAGAACGGCGCCGTCAGGGACACGGCTGCGAGCAGCCCTCCCACGGCGGGCCCGGCCATGCCTCCGAGCAGGAACCCTCCCTGATAGACGCCGCTCGCGCGACCGCGCAGATCCTCGGGCGCCGATGCCAGCAACAAGGCCAGCGCGGCCACCGTGAACATCGCCGAGCCGACGCCGCCGAGCATCCGGAACACGAGCAACTGGGCGAAGGTCTGCGACAGGCCCATCGCCGCGGACGACATCCCGACGATGGTCATGCCGATCGCGATCGCGTTGCGTTCCCCGAGCCATCGGTTGATCCACCCGCAGAAGGGACTGGTCACAAGCCGCATGAACGCGAAGGCCGAGACGACGAAGCCGAGGGCGAGGTTGTCGACCCCGAACGTCTTCGCGTACACGGGCAGGACGGGGACCATGACTCCGAAGCCCAGGGCGACGAGGAAGCCGTTGAAGGACAGCACCCAGACCGATCGGGGGAATCGGGCGGCCTCCCGCATGCCGCCGAGCCCTCGCCACACCACGGGCACGAGGGTACTCGCCCGAGCCGCCGCAGGTGGGTCGGCTACCCTGGCCGGAGGCACGACGGGAGGCAACGATGGCGAACGACAACGACCCCACGCTCGCGAACGACTTCACTCCTCCGGCGCTGCGGATCGCCGCCGGGTGGGCCTGGCGGCTCCTGCTCGTCGCCGCGCTGGCCGGCGGGATCGTCTGGCTGATCAGGTACTTCTCCACGGTGACGATTCCGCTCGCCGTGGCGATCCTGCTGACCGCGCTGCTCACCCCGCTCCACCGGTGGCTGCAGCGCCGCAAGGTGCACCGGGTGGCGTCGACGCTGGTCTGCCTGCTGGTCCTCGTCCTCGTCGTCGGAGGCGTGCTCACGCTGCTCGGTGCGCAGATCGCCTCCGAGGCGCCGAGCCTGTCCGAGAACGCCATCGCCGGCGTGCAGCAGCTTCTCGCGTGGCTCTCCGACGGGCCGCTGCAGGTCAACGACGAGATGATCCAGGGCTGGACGACGCAGCTCACCACGGCCCTCCAGGACGCCGCCGGGAGCATCGCCGGCGTGGTCGCCTCGGCGGGAGCGAGCGTCGGGCATTTCCTGGCCGGCGCCGCCATTGCGATCCTGACCACCTTCTTCTTCCTGCTCGAGGGGGAGCGGATCTGGTCGTTCGTGGTCTCCTTGGTGCCCGGCCCGGCGCGGGCGCGCACGCGGCACGCGGCAGGCGACGGCTGGATCTCCCTGGTCGCGTACATGCGGGCGCAGGTGGTGGTGTGCCTGGTGGACGCGACCGGCGTCCTGATCGCGGCTCTGCTGCTGCAGGTGCCCCTGCCGTGGGCGTTGTTCGGGCTCACCTTCGTCGCCTCGTTCGTCCCTATCCTCGGCGCCTTCGTCGCCGGCGCCGTGGCGGTTCTGCTCGCGCTCGTGGCGCATGGCTGGGTGACGGCGCTCATCATGCTGGGCGCGGTGATCCTCGTCATGCAGTTGGAGTCGCACTTCCTGCAGCCGATCCTGCTCGGCAAGGCCGTGGACATCCACCCGCTCGGCGTGCTGCTGGGCATCGCCGCCGGTTCGGTCGTGGCGGGGCTGGTGGGCGCCTTGATGGCGATCCCGGTGGTGGCGTTCTCCGTGGCGTTCGCGCGGTCGTTGCGGCATCCGGAGCAGTCGTTCGGGCTCGGCGATGACGGACGTCCACCCGAGAGAGGGACGACCCTCAGAGAACCCTGAGAATGGAAAGGCGCGCTTTCGATTCTCGAAAGCGGGGCCTAACGTTGAGGCATGAGCACAAGTCCGGAACTCCAGCGCATCCTTGAGGACCTCGCCGCCGGCCGCATCGACGCGTCCGCGGCCGCCAGGCTCATCGAAGACGCCAAGGCCAAGCCCGCCGAGCCCGACACCGCCGACCTGCCACCGGAGGCGGACCCGGCGCCCGGCACATATCAGCAGCCCGCCTTCGGGGACGAGGTGCCGCCGAGCAGGCGTCGTGCCGCGGGGACCCGGGGCGTGGACCGGATCTCGGTGCGCGCCATCGGGCGCCGTGTCCGCATCGTCGGCGATCCTGCCGTCGCCACGGCCTCGGCGGAGGGGCCCCATGTCCTGCGGCGCAACGGGTCGGTGCTGGAGGTGACCAGCGACGGCGACATCGGGCCGAGCCTCGACGGGTTCACCCTGCTGCGGCCGCCGCGGTCGCTGGACGACATCCGTGCATTGGGGCTCGGCAAGGAACTGCTGCTGCACGTCAACCCGAGCATCATCGTGGACGTCGAGTTGACCGCCGGTTCGCTCGCCACCGAGAAGGTGCCCTATCTGGGCAAGGTCAGGGTCACCGCGGGAGGGGCTGTCCTCACCGACGTCAGCGAGGTCAACGACGTCCTGGTGCAGGCCGGGTCGACCGTGGTGAAAGGCGTCATCGCCACGGGCCGCAACCGGATCCGGTGCGAGTCGGGATCGCTCACCGTGCACCTCGGTGCGGGCTCCCAGGTGACCATCCACGCCGAGGCGCAACTCGGAAAGGTGGCGTGGTCGGGCGCTCACTCGGGGGCCGCCGACGAGGTGGTCCTGGGCGACGGGTCGGCTCGGCTCGATCTCGCCGTCGTCATGGGCTATGCGTCGGTGAAGGCCGGTGAGTCCGAATGAGGCGTCGCTCCACCACGTACCACGCGCCCCGTGAGTGCCCGGTCTGCGGGGACGAACTCGTCGTGACACGGCTCGGCTGTCCGGGGTGCGGCTCCGAACTGGCCGGGACGTTCGAGAACTGCCGGTTCTGCGCCCTGGACGAGGGCGAACTGGAGATCCTGCAGGTGTTCCTGGCGTCGCGGGGGAACCTGCGCGAGGTCGAGAAGCACCTCGGGGTGTCCTACCCGACGGCGCGACTGCGTTTCACCGAGCTCCTGCTGAAGCTCGGGCTCGCCGGGGAGACCGATCCCCCCGCGCAACTGTCCCAGGAACAGGTGCTCGCCGAGGTGACGTCGGGTGCCCTGTCCCCGGAGGAGGCGGCGAGGCTGATCGCCGAACTGTGAGGGAACGCCGGCACGCAAGCCGACAGGCCCGGGAGACTCTCCCGGGCCTGTTCGCGTGTGCGGGGTTCAGCCCGAGAAGGGAGCGACGTCGAGGATCGTCACGCTGATCTCCCGGCCGTTCGGCGCCTTGTACGTCGCGACATCGCCCTTGCGCTTGCCCAGCACCGCGGTGCCGATCGGGGACTGCGGCGAGTAGACGTCGTCGGTGACGGAGCCGTCCAGTCCGAGCACTTCGCGCGATCCGAGCAGGAAGGTGTCGGTGTCGTCGGGATCGCCGTCGAAGGCCACGGTGACGCGGACGCCGGGCGCGACCTCGTCGCTGCTGGGCGCCTCGCCCACCTTCGCACGGGACAGCATGTCCTTGAGCTGGCGGATGCGGGCCTCCTGGTGGCCCTGCTCCTCGCGTGCGGCGTGGTAGCCGCCGTTCTCGCTGAGATCGCCCTCTTCACGGGCTTGCGCGATCTTTGCGCTCACCTGGGCGCGACCTTCGCCGCTCAGGAACTCATACTCGTTCCGCAGCTTGTCGAACGCCTCCTGCGTGAGCCAGATCACGCCGCTGGCATTTTGGTCAGACATCCCACCACCCTATCAGCACGCGTATCGCGGGCGGCCCTCTCCGAGGCCGGTGCCGGAGGGGTTCAGACGGTCCGGCAGTCGCCCAGCGACGCGGACGTGCCGCGCTTGAACGTCTTCACGGTGACGTCGAAGCGGACTTGCGACTGGTCGCCGGGCGGGACGTCGACCGTCAGTTCGCCGACGCGTTCGTAGCTCTCGGACTGGACGTAGACGTCGCAGGTGGCGGCGCGCGCAGGATCGGCGCGCTCCACGATGAGGTTGACCTCCACCGAGGTGTCGGAGCGGACGGTGAACCCCGCGACCTGACCGGCCACGTCGGGATGAGCCGCCTCCCACGCCGCCCAGACGAGCCAGGTCAGCCCGGCGAGGACGAGCAGAGAGCTCAGCGCGACGAGCACGACGCGGCCGCTGCGGGGCCGTGGATACCGTCGCCGAATCCGCTCGGCGTCGTGCAGGTCGCTCACGCCGTCATTGTGCCCCATCCCGCTCCGGCAGGCGGTCACGGCGGGGCCGGGGGACGGGGGTGCGCTTGACTATCCCTCATGCCTGTCGAACTGCTGAACCGTGTGGACGCCGACGGAGCGCCCTTCCGGTTGCTCCACGTCCATGCCCATCCCGACGACGAGTCGTCCAAGGGCGCGGCGACGACGGCGAAGTACGTCTCGGAGGGCGTGCGGGTCGTCGTCGCGACGTGCACGGGCGGGGAGCGGGGGTCGATCCTCAACCCGAAGCTGCAGGGGATCGTGCCCGAGGGCGAGATCGCCGAGGTGCGCCGGGGCGAGATGGCGCGGGCGCGCGAGATCCTCGGCATCGAGCAGGTGTGGCTGGGCTTCGTCGACTCGGGGTTTCCCGAAGGCGATCCGCCGCCGCCGTTGCCCGAGGGCTGTTTCGCTCTGGAGGACGTCGACGAGGCGGCCGGGCGGCTGGTCAAGGTGATCCGCGACCTCCGACCCCACGTCGTCACGACCTACGACGAGCGCGGCGGGTATCCCCACCCCGACCACGTCATGTGCCACAAGATCTCGATGGCGGCCGTGGACGCCGCCGCCGACCCCGATCGCTGGCCGGAACACGGGGAACCGTGGGTGGTGAAGAAGGTCTATTACCAGATGTCGTTCCACCGGCGCCGGTACGCCGAACTGGACAGGCTCATGCACGAGCGCGGACTGCCGTCTCCGTACGCGGAGCGGCTGCGGGACTGGACCGAGGACGAGCTGGGTCCCCGGCTGACGACCTTCATCCCGTGCGCCGACTATTTCGAGGTGCGCGACGCCGCGCTGCTGGCGCACGCGACGCAGGTCGATCCCGACGGGTCGTGGTTCGCCGTTCCCCTGGAGATCCAGCAACTCGGCTGGCCGACCGAGGACTACCAGCTCGTGCGCAGCACCGTGGACGTCCATCTGCCCGAGACCGACCTGTTCGCCGGCCTGTACGGCCCGGGGGACGACGACGGAACGTGGTCCTATTCGATCTGACCCCGGTGGCCAGGGGTTTCAGCGACAGGCACACCCGAGGGTAGCCTGAGGGTGGCCGCCGACGTGAGGAAACGGTGATGAGCGGACCGGTGCACGACCAGGGCCTTCCGGCAGGCTCCGAGGGGTGGGGCGGCTTCACGGCCGACCCGCGCGACCCCGCGACAGCGGGCCTGCGTGCCGGCAACGCCGACCGGGCGCACGCATCGGCGATCCTGGGTCGCGCGCTCGCCGAGGGACGCCTCACCGAGGATGAACACGCGTCGCGGCTGGCATCGGTCCAGGCGACGAAGGAACTCGGGCAGTTCGTGCCCCTCGTGTCCGACGTGATGATCCGATCGGTCCCGGCGCCCCAGGAGCAGGCCGTCCAGCGGCGTTCCCGGGTTCGCGCGGGAGCGCTCCGAGGATGGGCGGCGCTGTCGGCGCTGCTGATCGCGATCTGGGTCGTGACCAGCGTGACAGCGGGGGAGCTTCTCTACTTCTGGCCGATCTGGCCGATGCTGGGGATGGCCGTTCCCATGATCTTCGCGGTGTCGGCGCGCGGGTCCGGTGGCGAGGGTCGAACCCGGTCCGAGCGCCGCGAGACGCGAGGCGTCGAACGCCTCGAACGGCGGGAGCAGCGGGCGATCGGGTCCGGCGAGCACGGCGACCTCTCCAGCGGACAGGCCGCGCAGCCCACCGAGCAGCAGCCCCAGGAATACCCGTTGTACCGGCCGGACGACCTGCGCTGAGCATGTCGCGCGACGCCCGCCCGGGCTCTGTGGCACAAGCGCGGCTCGGAGTAGGGTGACGCCATGCCGGTGCTGCAACTCGATCCGAACTCGGTCCAGGCGGGGGCCCTGCCGCTGTTCATCGTCCTCGGGCTCGCCGTCGTGATCGCACTCGGCTTCTTCAACATGCGCAGCCACATGCGAAAGATCACCGCACCGTCCCAGGCGGAGGTCGCCGGCCGATCGGCTCACGCCGCCGAGCCGGAGGTCGCCGGACCGGGGAGTCCTGCGACCGCGGCCGAGGACCGAACCTGACGAGTCGGCCGGATCAGCGGGGGACGAGCACCGCGATCAGGATCGCGGCGAACTGCGTCCCTGCGGCCAGGATCGTGCAGAGGTGGAACACCTCGTGGAACCCGAACCACCCCGGGATCGGGTTGGGGCGCTTCGTCGCGTACGCCACCGCGCCCACGGAATAGACCAGGCCCCCGATGACCAGCAGGATGACGACCGCGGCCCCGCCGGACACCCAGAAGGCAGGAAGCCAGAACAGGGCCAGCCAGCCGGTGAGGACGTACAGGACCGTGTACAGCCAGCGCGGCGCTCCGAGCCACAGGATGCGCATCGCCATGCCGGCGAGCGCGACCGCCCAGACGAGCGTGAGCAGGACGACGCGGGACGTCCCTGTGAGGAGGGCGACGGCGAGCGGTGTGTAGGTCCCGGCGATGAAGCCGAAGATGTTGGCGTGATCCGCGCGGCGGAACAGGGCGAGTGTCCGCGGGGACCAGGTGCCGCGGTGATACGCGGCGCTGGTGCCGAACAGGATCATGGCCGTGAGGACGTAGACGGCGGTCGCCGCGCGGAGTGCGAAGGTGGGCGCGATGACCATGAGAACGAGGCCGGCTATGAGGAACACCGGTGTGGCGCCGAGGTGCAGCCACCCGCGCAGGCGGGGCTTGGCGGGTGCGTCCACGGGCGCGGCCGGTTCGGTGAGAGTCGGGGGCATCCGATCACTCCTTGGCTACGGTGCCGTAACCTACGGCATCGTAGGTAACCGTACTCCGTGGGGCGACACAGCTCAACGGCATCTCGTCGGGATACGCTGACCCCCATGGCGCGCTGGTGGGATCGGGTGACCGGGCTGGTCGATCGGCTGCGCCCCACCGGACTGGTCTACTCGACCTACGAGCAACAGCTCCTCTCCCATCTCGACAAGGAGAAGCTGCCCCAGCACGTCGCCGTCCTGGCCGACGGAAACAGGCGCTGGGCCAGGCAGAACGCACCGGGTCAGCCGCTCGTCGCGGGGTACCGGGCGGGCGCCGACCGGCTCGTGGAATTCTGCGGCTGGTGCGACGAGGTCGGCATCCCCGTCGTGACCCTGTGGGTGCTCAGCACCGACAATCTGGCGCGCAGCGAGTCGGACGAGGTGCAGCCTCTGCTGGAGGTGATCGCCGCCCTCATCGAGGAGCTCGGGGAGCGGTGGCGCGTGCAGGCGGTGGGCGACCTCTCGCTGCTTCCCGACGCCATCGCGGCACGGCTGCGGGCGGCACAGGAGGCCGGTGCGGATCGTGCGGGGATGCACGTCAACGTCGCCGTCGCGTACGGCGGGCGCCACGAGCTCACCGATGCCGTGCGCTCCCTCATCGCCGAGGAGGCGGCGCGCGGCGCCACCATCGGACAGCTCGCGGACAGGATCTCCGACACGCGGATCGCCGAACACCTCTACACGAAGGGCCAGCCCGACCCCGACCTCATCATCCGCACGTCGGGCGAGCAGCGGCTGTCGGGCTTCCTGCTGTGGCAGAGCGCCCACAGCGAGTTCTACTTCTGCGAGGCGCTGTGGCCCGACTTCCGCAGAGTCGACTTCTATCGGGCACTGCGTTCCTACGAGGCGCGGGAGCGCCGATTCGGCCGCTGACAGGCCCGGCGACATCCAGGTGACGACTGTGTGACGCGCTGCGTGTCGTGCGTGACGCGCCCGGCTCCGCACGTACATTCGAACCGTGGCCGCCGCGCCCTGCGGGACCACTCGGGGGGTCGTCCATGCAGCGACCGGCTCACGCGGGACGGTTCCGCGGGCCAGCGCCAGGATCTCTCCCGGCCCACATCTGACAGGTGGGGCCGGGCGGGACGACCGTGCGGCCCCGGGGAAGGACCGCCGTGACCACCACAGCCCACGATCGCAGCGTCGCCACCACGTCGCCCACGACACTCAAGACCTACGTCGTCGACACGTCGGTGCTTCTCAGCGACGGGTTCGCCCTGAAACGGTTCGCCGAGCACCGGGTCGTCCTTCCCCTGGTGGTCATCGCGGAACTGGAAGCGAAGAGACACCACCCCGAGCTCGGGTACTTCGCGCGTGCGGCGCTGCGCTTCCTGGACGACCTGCGGGTCGAGCACGGACGCCTGGACGCCCCGATCCCGGTGAACGCGGCCGGCGGCACGCTGAAGGTGGAGCTCAACCACACCGACCCCGCGGTGCTCCCGCCCGGCTTCCGGCTGGGCGACAACGACTCGCGCATCCTGTCGGTCGCGCTGAACTACCGCGCCGAGGGCGCGCACGCCGTCCTCGTGAGCAAGGATCTTCCGATGCGGGTGAAGGCGGCCTCGGTGGGGCTCGCCGCCGAGGAGTACCGCGCCGAGATGGCGATCCAGACCGAGTGGACGGGCATGGTGGACGTCGAGGCCGACCCGGCCGAGATCGACGCCCTGTACGCCGACGGGCAGGCGTCGATTGCGAGCACGTTCGGGCTGCCGTGCCACACCGGCGTCGTCGTCCAGGGCGGGGGCTCCTCGGCGCTGGGACGCGTCCTGCCGTCGGGCACGGTGAAGCTCATCCGCGCCGACCGGGACTGCTTCGGCATCCACGGGCGCTCGGCCGAGCAACGCGTCGCCCTGGACCTGCTGCTCGACCCGACGGTGGGCATCGTGTCGCTGGGCGGCCGGGCGGGCACCGGCAAGTCGGCGCTCGCCCTGTGCGCGGGGCTGGAGGCGGTGCTGGAACGCCGGATGCACTCGAAGGTGGTCGTCTTCCGGCCTCTGTACCCGGTGGGCGGGCAGGAACTCGGGTACCTGCCGGGCTCGGAGGGCGAGAAGATGCAGCCGTGGGCGCAGGCCGTGTTCGACACCCTCGGCGCCGTGACCAACAAGAACGTCATCGACGAGGTGCTGGCGCGCGGGCTGCTGGAGGTGCTTCCGCTCACCTACATCCGGGGCCGCTCCCTGCACGACGCCTTCGTGATCGTGGACGAGGCGCAGTCGCTGGAGCGCAACGTCCTGCTCACCGTCCTCAGCAGGATCGGGCAGGACTCGCGTGTCGTCCTCACCCACGACGTCGCTCAGCGTGACAACCTGCGTGTCGGCCGCCACGACGGCGTCGTCGCGGTCGTGGACAAGCTGAAGGGGCACCCGTTGTTCGCGCACGTCACCCTGACCCGTCCGGAGCGCTCGCCCATCGCGGCGCTCGTCACCGAGATGCTGGAGGACCTCGCCTGAGGCGAGCTGTGCACCCGTCGTGCGGGGACCGCCGTCGGATCCCGAGGGCGTCGCACGGTGGCCAGGAGTCGTCCGACGCGGGTGCGTCGCGGCCGGGCTTCCGGTTCGGGCCGGGAACCTGACACCATGGGCGGCGTGGCGCGCAGCAGAGGTGGGGGACGACTGACCGACCTGCTCATCTCGCTCGCCGTGCTGCTGATCCCGATCGTCCTCATCGCGTGGTTCTTCACGCGCGACACCGACGGTCCCACCGTCGACACGGTCGACTGGCGCCCGGTGGCCGAGCAGGCGGCGTCCGAGGCATCCTTCGACGTGCTCGCGCCCACGATCGTCCCCGAGTCGTGGCGGGCGACCCGGGCGCGGTGGACGACCGCCGGGCACCCGGGTCTGGACGGGGAACCGGTGGCCGGGAACACCTGGCAGCTCGGATTCCTGGACAACCGCCCCATGTACGTGGGGCTGGATCAGTCCGACGCGCCGGCCGCCTCCTTCATCTCCGACGTCACCCGCGGCGGCACCGCGAAGGGCACCAGCACCGTCGGGGCGCAGGAGTGGACCCGCTACGCGTCGGCCGACGGCCGGACCCGTGCGCTCGTCCTCACGACCGACGAGAGCACCGCCATCGTGAGCGGCGACCTCCCGTACGAGGAACTGGAGTCCTTCGCCCAGCTTCTCGCGGTGGCCTGACTGCGCGGATCGGCGCTTGCGTGGAGGGTTGTTGTTGGACTACCAACATGAACCCTCCACGTACCCGGCGGTCATCAGTCGGACGTCTGCTCGGGCTCACGCGCGGCGTCGATCCGGGAGCGGGCGCCGTCGAGCCACCCCTGGCAGATCCGGGAGAGCTCTTCGCCGCGTTCCCACAGCGCCATGGACTCCGACAGCGGCACGTTCCCGGCCTCCAGCCGCGACACGATCGAGACGAGTTCGTCGCGCGCCTGCTCGAAGCTGGGCCCGGCGGCGTCGTCACGGGCGGGGGTCTGGGACATCGGTCCTCCTGGTCTTCGTGATGGACGCCACGTCGGCGGTCAGCTCCCCGTCCGCGAGGAAGGCGGTGACCCGGTCTCCGGGTGTGACCTGCGCGACGGACGTGACGGTGGTGGTTGCGGGTCCGACGAGGATCGCATAGCCGCGGGCAAGGGTGCGCTGCGGCGAGAGGGAGCGCAGCCGGAGGGTCAGGTGGTCGACCTCGCGGACGCGGGCGTCGACGTCCGCTGCGACGGCGCGCCGCAGCCGGTGCCGCGTGGCCTCGAGCCGCTCGGCGTGCAGGTCGAGGACGCCCGAGGGATCGCGCATCACCTGACGGGCACGGACGCCGTCGAGCTGCGCCTGCAGGGCCGCATGCAGGGCGGCCACGGCTCGCCGCAGCCGGTCCCGCGCCTGCCGGACCCCCCGGCTCTGCTCGGCGACATCGGGCACGACCCGTTTGGCGGCGTCCGTCGGCGTGGACGCGCGGAGATCGGCGACATGGTCCAGCAGCGGGGTGTCGACCTCGTGGCCGATGGCGCTGACGACGGGGGTGCGACAGGCGAAGACCGCGCGGACCAGACCCTCGTCGGAGAACGGCAGCAGGTCTTCGAAGGAACCGCCGCCGCGGGCGATCACGATGACGTCGACCTCGGGGTGGCGGTCGAGGCCGGCAACCGCCTCGATGACCTGCGCGGCGGCGGACGGACCCTGCACCTGGGTGTGCCGGATCTCGAAGACCGCCGCGGGCCAGCGGTCCTGGACGTTGGTGAGAACATCGCGTTCGGCGGCGCTGCCCGCACCGGTGATCAGGCCGATCCGGCGGGGCAGGAACGGCAGCCGCTGCTTGAGCGCGGGATCGAACAGCCCTTCGGCCCGGAGGAGCCGCTTGGTCTGCTCAAGCTGCGCGAGCAGGCGTCCGATCCCCACGGGGCGCAGATCGTGGCAGTCGAACACGAGCCGTCCGTTGGACGCGAACACGGCAGGCTTCAGCAGCGCCGCGACGGTCGCCCCGTCGGCCAGCGGCCCGGCCGCGTCGAGGGTTCGGGTGGACACCGTGACCGAGACCGAGGTGTCGGCGAGCTTGTCGCGCAGCGTGAGGAAGTGGAGCGAGCCGGCTCGGCGGTTGAGCTGCACGACCTGCCCTTCGACCCAGATCTCACCGAGGCGCTCGACCCATTTCTTGACCTCGCCGACCACGACCCGCAGTGGGACAGGGGTGTCGGGGGAGCTGGTCAGCGGCATGGATCCACTGTAGAGGGGGGTCCGCCCTCGCCGGGTACCGCGAGGACGGGCGCCGTCAAGCCGAGTAGGGCGGCAGGGACGCGTCGAGACGGGCGGTCTGCGCGAGCCGGGCGCGATGCAGGTGGCGCGCCGCGGCGAGGGCGGCGTCGGCCGCGTCGCCGGGGACACCGCGCACGCGTGCGGCCTCCTGGCGCAGGAGCCATTCGCTGCGCCAGCCGAGCGGATGGAGGAGTCCGCGGGCCGCGGCGCCGGGACGGAACCGGAAGACGATCGAGGTGGCCCGGGTTCCGGGAATCGCGTCGATGCGCTCCACGGCGTCCCATTCGACACGCACGCCGGCGCCCACGATCCGTATCGTCGCGCCGGTGCGATCGAGCAGCAGAGGTTCGCGGGAGGGCAGTTGCTGCTGCAGGAGCACGACGAGGAGGAGCAGGACGCCCAGGACGGCGAGGAACGAGGCGGCCGCTCCGAGCCGCGCCAGCCACACGGCGCCGGTGGCCGTCGCGACGACAGCCGCCGCGTCCACGGCGGCCAGCATGCCGACGCGTCTGCCGGCCGAGGCGTCCACCAGCCTGACCGCGTCCGTCCCCTCCGGGGCGCTGACGGGCCGGATGGTGCCCGCCTCGCCGGGAACCGGTTCCAGCCTCACGCGACCACTCTAAGTGGGCCGGGGAGTCTCACCTAGACTGGGCGGCATGGCTGCGCAGAAGAGGCTCGTCGTCGCTGCACCGCGTGGATACTGCGCGGGTGTCGACAGGGCGGTCGTGACGGTGGAGCGTGCGCTCGAGGTGTACGGGCCCCCCGTGTATGTGCGCAAGCAGATCGTGCACAACAAACACGTCGTGGAGGAGCTGGAGGTGCGCGGCGCGGTCTTCGTGGAGGACCTGTCCGAGGTGCCCGAGGGGGCGACGGTGGTGTTCTCCGCGCACGGCGTGTCCCCGGCCGTCCACGAGGAGGCGGCGCGGCGCAACCTGAAGACGATCGACGCCACGTGCCCGCTGGTCACGAAGGTCCACAAGGAGGCCAAGCGCTTCGCCGCCGACGGGATGCAGATCCTGCTCATCGGCCACGCCGGGCACGAGGAGGTCGAGGGGACGACGGGGGAGGCCCCCGAGCACATCACCCTCGTCCAGTCGCCCGGCGATGCACGGGCGGTGGACGTGGCCGACCCGAGCCGGGTCGCGTGGCTCAGCCAGACGACGCTCAGCGTCGACGAGACGTGGGACACGGTCGGGGAACTGCGTTCCCGGTTCCCGTTGCTGGTCGACCCGCCCAGCGACGACATCTGCTACGCGACGCAGAACAGGCAGTCGGCCGTGAAGCAGATCGCGCCGACCGCAGACCTGTTCATCGTGGTCGGGTCGCGGAACTCGTCCAACTCGGTGCGGCTGGTCGAGGTGGCGCTGGAGGCCGGAGCCAAGGCTGCCCACCGGGTCGACAACGCCGGCGAGATCGCTCCGGAGTGGCTGGAGGGCGTGGACACGGTCGGCGTCACCAGCGGGGCGTCCGTGCCGGATGCGCTCGTGCAGGGAGTGCTCGACTTCTTCGAGGCGAACGGCTTCCCGCCCGCCACCGAGGAGCGGCTGACCGAGGAGAACCTCGTGTTCGCCCTCCCGCCCGAGCTGCGCCGCCTCGCGTGAGCCTGTCCACGAGGTGGCCGCTGCGCGGGCTTTCCCGTGTGCGCGGCTGCGACCGGGCACAATGACCCGGTGATGCTTGACGCGGAGGCCGTCGATCGGGCGGCGGAACGGCTGCGGGGTGTGTCGGTCGTGACACCGCTGCAACGCAATCAACGACTCTCCGACGCGACGGGTGCGCGGATCTGGATCAAACGGGAGGATCTGCAGCCGGTTCGCTCGTACAAGATCCGCGGCGCGTACAACCTGATGTCCCAGCTCACCGACGAGGAGCGCGCCGCCGGGGTCGTCTGCGCGTCGGCCGGCAACCATGGGCAGGGCGTCGCCATGTCCTGCAGGCTGCTCGGCATTCGCGGGCGGATCTTCGTGCCGTCGACGACGCCGCGGCAGAAGCGGCAGCGCATGACCGACCTCGGCGGTGACGATGTCGAGCTCGTCGTCGTCGGGGACACCTACGACGACGCGGCCGAGGCCGCCCGCAGGGAATGCGAGCGGACGGGGGCGACGATCGTCCCGGCGTTCGACGACCCGCGGACGATCGCGGGGGGCGGCACCTGCGCGCGGGAGATCGTCGAGCAGTTGGGCAAGGCTCCCGACGTCCTCATCGTGCCCGTGGGCGGGGCCGGGATGCTGAGCGGCTGTCTCGTGTGGATGGCCGAGCGGGCGCCGCAGACGAGGATCGTCGCCGCCGAGCCGTCCGGCGCGGCGTCCCTGGCGGCGGCGCTGGAGGCGGGCCGCCCGGTGACGTTGAACCGGATGGACACCTTCGTGGACGGTGCCGCCGTACGGCGGGTCGGCAACCTCACGTTCTCGCTGTGCTCGCGTCGCCGGCCCGTGACCGTGTCGGTGCCCGAGGGGCGGATCTGTTCGGAGATGCTGGCGTTGTACCAGGTGGACGGCATCATCGCGGAGCCCGCGGGCGCGCTGGCGGCCGCCAGCCTGGGACTCTTCGCGCCGCAGCCCGACACCGATGTGGTCGTGGTCCTGTCGGGCGGGAACAACGACGTGTCGCGCTACGCCGAGATCGTGGAGCGGTCCCTCGTCTACGAGGGACGCAAGCACTACTTCCTGGTGAACTTCCCGCAGGAGCCCGGCGCGCTGCGGCGCTTCCTCGACGAGGTGCTCGGCCCCGACGACGACATCACGCACTTCGAGTACGTGAAGCGCAGCAACCGTGAGGTCGGCCCGGCGCTCGTCGGCATCGAGGTGCCGGGGCCCGACGACTTCGTCCGGTTGCTGCAGAGCATGGACGCGAGCCCGATCACGGCCGAGGTCATCGACCCCAACAGCCCGATGTATCGCTTCCTCGTGTAGTCGCGTGCCGGGGCCCGTGCTCCCAGTGGATGTCGCGGAGCGCGTCAGCCGATGTCGCGCAGCGCGGGCGGAGGGCTCTGCTCGGTGCGCTCGACGAGTTCGTCGACCTCGGGCACCGGCCGCACGAGCTGTGCGACCTCGGGCAGTTCGAACGCCGCCGCTTCGGACGCCACGGGGAGTTCGCCGGGCCTCGGCTCCGACGGGGCCACGACGCCGGCGGGAGGCGCGACGAGCTCGGGGGCGGTGAGTGGACGTACGGCCTCGGGGACGCCGGTCACCTCACCGAGCTCTTTCGCCGTGACCTTGAGGTCGGCGAACTTGCGGGCGGAGACGAACACGCGACTCTCCAACGACGCGACGGTCTGGTTGTACGCCTTGACCGAGGCCCCGAGCGCCCGCCCGAGCTTCTCGACGTGACCGCCCATCGTCGCCAGCCGCTCGTACAGCTCTTGGCCGAGCTGGGCGACCTCGGCGGCGTTGCCGGCGAGCCGGGCCTGCTTCCAGCCGTAGGAGACCGCTCGCAGCATCGCGATGAGCGTCGTCGGGGTGGCGATCACGACGTCTTTGCCGGCGGCGTACTCGTGGAGCTCGGGCATCTGCTGGAGCGCCTCGGCGGCCAGCGCCTCGCTCGGCATGAAGAGGATGACGAACTCGGGCGTCGCGTCGCTCGACCGCCAGTACTGCTTGCCGCTCAGGGCATCGACATGGGACTTCACGTTCTTGGCGAACAGGTGCAGGCAACGGTCGCGCACGGCCGGGTCGTCGGTCTCCTGCGCGTCGAGGAACGACGTGAGGGGCATCTTCGAATCGACGTAGACGAACTTTCCGTCGGAGAGGGTGACGAGCATGTCGGGTCGGATGCGTCCGTCGACCCCCTCGGCGGTGTGCTGCTGGATGAAGTCGCAGTGCTCGACCATGCCGGCGATCTCGACGACGCGCTTCAACTGCATCTCTCCCCACGCGCCGCGGACCTGCGGCTTGCGCAGCGCCGTGACCAGCGCGGTCGTCTCGCGGCGCAGCTCGTCGCCGGTCAGTTTCACGGCCGCCACCTGGTTGCGCAGGTCGGTGGTCATGCGGACCCGTTCCTTCTCCACCTCGGCCAGACGCGCGTTGAAGGACTCGAGCGTCTCGCGCACCGGGGTGAGCAGCGCCTCGGTCTGCTTCAGCCGCTGCTCGGCGGTGGCGTCGGCGGCCTTGCCCTGCCGTTCCAGCGTCTGAGCCGACAACAGCTTGAACTGGTCCGTCATCGTCTCGCGGTCGGCCGCCAGTTCTTCGGCACGGGCCACGGCGGCGTCGCGCTCGGCCTCGGCGCGCCCCACCTGGGCGCGCAGGTCGGCCAACTGCGCATAGACGCCGCTCTTCTCCGCGTCGGCGCGGGCCGCGGACGCACGGGCACGCTCGGTCTCGGCGGACGCCCGTTCGATGGCCGCTCGCGCGTCGGAGCCCTCGGCGCGCAGTTGCGCCAGATCGGCGCGCTGCCGCTCCTCGTCGGCTTCGTGTTCTGCCTTCACCGCCTCCACGCGTGCCCGCAGGACGAGCCACACCGCCAGAGCCGCGGTGAACCCGCCGAGGACCAGCCCGATCACGAGGGTGAGGACGGAGGTGGAGTTCATGGGGAAAGTCTGCCCGCCGCCCCCGACAGTTTCGCCGAGACCCACCGGTGCGTCGCCGATCCGCGTCCTGCCCGCGTCGGCCCGATGGCGGATCGTGAACGGCGGTCCGACGCCCGGCACTAGGCTTGGGCGTCGTGGCATTGACAATCGGAATCGTCGGTCTTCCCAACGCGGGCAAGTCCACCCTGTTCAACGCGCTGACGCGCAACGACGTCCTCGCGGCGAACTATCCGTTCGCGACGATCGAGCCGAACATCGGCGTCGTCGGCGTCCCCGACGGCCGGCTGGACGTCCTCGCGAAGATGAACGCGTCGGCCCAGATCGTCCCCGCCACCGTGAGCTTCGTCGACATCGCCGGCATCGTGAAGGGCGCCAGCCAGGGCGAGGGGATGGGCAACGCGTTCCTCGCGAACATCCGCGAGGCCGATGCGATCTGCCAGGTCACACGCGTCTTCCGCGACGAGGACGTCACGCACGTCAACGGCGCCGTCGAACCGGGCGCCGACCTGGAGATCATCACGACCGAGCTCATCCTCGCCGACCTGCAGACGATCGAGAAGGCGCTGCCCCGGGTCGAGAAGGAGGCGCGGATGCGCAAGGAGCGCCAGCCGGCGCTGGCTGCCATCCAGGAGGCGCAGTCGGTGCTGAACGAGGGCCGGACCGTCTTCCAGGCGGGCCTCGACCCCGAGCCGTTGCGCGACCTGTTCCTCTTGACGGCCAAGCCGTTCCTGTACGTGTTCAACGTCGACGCGGACGTCCTCACCGACGAGGCCCACCTGGCTGAGCTGCGGGCTCTCGTGGCCCCCGCCGAGGCCGTCTTCCTCGATGCCAAGGTGGAATCGGAACTGGTCGACCTCGACCCCGCCGAGGCGCGGGAGTTCCTCGCCGAGATGGGCATCGCCGAGCCCGGCCTGGACACCTTGGCGCGCGTCGGCTACGACACGCTCGGGCTGCAGAGCTTCCTCACCGCCGGCCCGAAGGAGTCGCGCGGCTGGACCATCAAGAAGGGCTGGACCGCGCCCCAGGCCGCGGGCGTGATCCACACCGACTTCCAGAAGGGCTTCATCAAGGCCGAGATCGTGTCCTACGACGAACTCGTCGCCGCCGGGTCCCTCGCCGCCGCCAAGGCCGCCGGGCGCGTCCGCCTGGAGGGCAAGGACTACGTCATGCGGGACGGCGACGTGGTCGAGTTCAGATTCAATGTATAAACAAGGAGCCCCCGCCGTGGCGGAGGCCCCTGAAGTAGATGCACCGGTCCAAGCCCGATGCTCGGGTGAGGCCTCGGCCTAAGGTAGGGTTATGACCCTGAAAATGGTAGCGTAGTCAACCTGCTGGTAGTATGCTGGCTGCGTGCCCTACCTGCAACGGACCATTGATCGGGAGCTGGATGAGTTGCTCGCGCACGCGCCGGCAATCGCCCTCGATGGTCCGAAGGGCGTCGGCAAGACTGACACCGCGAAGCGGCGAGCCCACACGGTGTGGTTCCTCGACGACGCTGCCCAGCGTGAGGTGGCGCAGGCCGATTTCGAGCTGACAGCCGTTCCCGAGGGCACCTTGCTGCTGGATGAATGGCAGAAGCTCCCGCAGGTTTGGGACTCCGTGCGACGCCAGGTGGACGCTGGCGCTCGGCCTGGTCGGTTCCTACTTACTGGTTCGGCGACTCCTGTAGACGCGTCGGGTACGCACAGTGGGGCTGGCCGGATTCTGTCCCTGCGAATGCGTCCAATGGCACTTCACGAGCGTGGGGTGGTCGTGCCCGCCGTGTCGCTGGAATCCTTGTTGGGTGGTGGGCATCCCGAGATCAACGGTCATTCCAGCTACGAGGTGCGTGATTATGCCGAGGCAATCGTCGGCAGCGGGTTTCCCGGGATCATGGGCGCTGCGCCTCGCCTGAGGCGCAGCCTGCTGGATGCCTATCTTCAGCGCGTGATCGATCGTGATTTGCCCGATCTTGGCTTTCAGGTGCGTCGGCCCGAGACGCTCCGTCGCTGGTTGACGGCCTACGCTGCGGCATCCTCGACGACGACGGCCTACTCCAAGCTGCTGGACGCCACCGCCGGAGGAGATGGACGCCAGCCGGCTAAGACCACCACGATTGCGTATCGTGATCACCTCACTCGGCTTTGGTTGCTCGACCCCGTGCCTGGCTGGATCCCGGCTAGCAATGAGATTCGGCGCCTGCAGCAGGCGCCGAAGCATCAGCTCGCTGACCCGGCGTTGGCGGCCAGGTTGCTCAATCTTTCCGCAGACGCGCTGCTAGGCCATGCAGGCGTGCACATGGTCGGGCCGCTGTTTGAGTCCTTGGTAACGTTGGGTGTCCGGGTAGCCGCGCAGATGTGGGAAGCCAAGGTGTTCCATCTGCGGACCAACGCGGGGGAGCATGAGATCGACCTGATCGTCCAGGGGGTGGATGGACAGGTGCTCGCCATCGAGGTGAAGCTGGCGCACTCGGTCTCCGATGCCGATGTTCGGCACCTTCTGTGGTTGCGTGAGCAGATTCCTGATCGCGTCGCAGACCTGGTCGTTGTCACCACCGGAACCACCGCCTACCGCCGCCGCGATGGCGTCGCCGTGATCCCGTTGGCGCTGCTCGGTCCATGAGCACAAGCCGTGTTAGATCTGCGGCTCAGTCAACCGTGTCTCATCCGTTCCGGCCAAGTAGTACGCGCCTAAGTCTTCGTGAGGTTGATACCGGGCCGCTTTGTTGAGTGATGGCTTCCACGATCACGAGGTCGGTGGTCGGGAACGCCGGGTGCCACGGCGGCAGTGGTCGCAACTCGCTCGCGTCAATCACTGACCTTCACAGCGCTCGGAACGTGGTGGAGTGAAGGTTTAACGCGTGAGGTGCGTGATGGTGGAGACTCCGACATCTCCCGCTGAGAAGTGAGTCCCCCGGACCTGGCCCGGCTCGAACGGGCTGCCACCCTCTCAAGCAGCGGGCGGGCTGCTCCCTTACCGGGTAGGCGCAGCTTGGGCAGGCTCAAGGCGATGCTACTACTCGTAAACGGCGCAGGACGCTGCGGCGAGTCTACTGGTGACGGGGAAGTGTCTTGGCGCATCGATCCAGACCTACTCACACCTACCCGGCAGATACTCACAACGCACGGGACGTCGTGGAGTTCCGCTTCAACATATAGACAATGGACCCCCGCCACGGCGGGGATTCCTGAGGTAGATGCACCGGTCCAGCCCGGTGCTCGTGTTCGTCGCACTAGGCTTTCGGCCGTGAGGAGGGAACGTCCCATTGAGGCTGGTTGTCTTTGGATAGTCAGCGTTTGGTCCCTGCGGTCTGCTTTCGCTACATGGAGTTGCTATGACGGATACTGGTGGAATTACGTGGGCCACGATAAGCGGTCGAGATGGATGCGATGATGCATTTCCGGTTCGTTGTTCGGTGTTCGTCGAAGAGCAGGGCATCCCCGCTGACGAGGTATTTGATGGCCTCGACGAAGAGGCGGTTCACATCATAGGTTATTCCGATGGCTTCGCGGTATCCTGCGCCAGGTGTGTTGATGAAGGCGGTGGACGGTGGAGAATCGGTTGGGTTGCGACACGTCAGGCAGTCCGTGGCGCAGGACTAGGCACCCAGGCGATGAACATCGCTTTCGAGGTTGTCACCGGACTCGGCGGGCGGGAGGTAGTGCTTTCCGCACAGGGCACGGCCACCTCGTTTTACGAGAGTCTGGGATTCAATCAGTGTGGCGTGCCTGAGGAACTGCCTTCGGGCTTCGTCCTCATTCCCATGCGCCGCGTCCTCGACGGCCGAGGCGGTAGCACCGTACCGCGCTAGGGCTGCCCCGATCCGGGTCACGTCGACGTTGTCGTTCCGTCGCTGATTCGGTTGACGGCCTCGTTCGCGGCCTCGCCACGCATCGCGGCATGTTCTTTCTGGTGCCACGGCGCTCTCGGTGCCGCGGACCCCAGGTCCGGGCTTCCGCAGGTGGTGAAGGCGTCAGGACTTCGGTCGAGGGGACTCGTCCCAGGCGAGGTCGAGGGACGCGGCGGCCGTGCGGAGCATCGTGTCGCGGGTCCACAGCAGGGCGTCCGGGGTCCGTCGGGCGGACGCCAGTGCCATCCACCAGACTCAGGCCGCGGGATGCGAGCGTCTGCGCGTCGATGAAGCGCAGCACTTCGTCATCGGAGGCGCGGCCGGCGTGGGGAGATTCCCCAGCAGGCCCAGGATCGCCGCGACCGACACGGTCAGCGATGGGTCACCCCTGAATACTGCCTGCTCTACTGAGACAGGGGGGTCTCCATCCGTATTTTCCGTCGGTCGCCTACTGGATCCTGCGGCATACTTCCTCGGAAACGCCATGTGTGGTCGATAAACTCGCTATTTGAATTAGGGGCATTTCTCCGTATCTCTAGCCGACGCGAGCGATGCCCTACGGGGTGTATCGCTAGCGGGGATTGGTCGCGATGGTAAAATTGGACAGGATCGATCAAGGCATCGTCCGGTTGCTCGTACGGAACGGGAGGATGACCAACCACGACATCGCTCGCGCTCTCTCCATCTCCGAATCCACGTGCAGCGTCCGCATCAAGTCGCTGATTACCCGCGGCGTGATCAAAGGTTTCTCTGCGTTGATCGAACCGGCCGATTTCGGGCGCTCGGTGCATGCCGTGATCCTGGTGACACTGCAACCGACGGCTCGCAAGCTGCTGCTACAAGAGGCCGCGCGGCTGACGGAGGTCGACGGCGTCCTGGAGGTGCTGTTCTTGGCAGGGGTCCACGACCTTCTGGTTCAGGTGAGTCTGCCAGACACGACGGCGCTGCGAGATTTCGTGGTGCGCGAGTTGAGTTCACGCGACACGGTTGCCTCGACCGAGACCAGCGTGGTGATGGAGCATCTCCGCGGGCAGACTCCGGTGCCGCTCTGCGATCTCGCCGTCGCCGAAGGCCCTTCGGCAGCCGGTCACCCGTCTTCGTCTGCTCGGCGGGGGGAGTGAAGGATGGGTTCAAATACATCGAGTGTCGCCACGACGCGGCTCGATCACATCCGACTCAACCTGGCCGCCGTCCGCCAGCGGGTGGGTGACCGTCTCGTCCTCGCGGCTGTCAAGGCCAATGCCTACGGACACGGCGCGGTCGCGGTGTCGAGGATGATCGAAGCCACCGGAGCTGCCGACTGGCTCGGCGTAGCGCACGTATCCGAAGGTCTGGACCTACGGCGGGCCGGTGTACGTCTACCCATTCTCAAGCTGTCCGTCGCCCGGGGAGACGAGGTGGGCCAGGCGATTGCGTCCGGCATCACGCTCACTGTCACCGACGAGGCGTCGATTCTCGAAGCCGGACATTCGGCGACCGCGCTCGGTGAGGTGGCGGAGATCCACCTGAAGCTGGACACCGGCATGGGCAGAATCGGGCGGCGGCCCGACGCCGCCCCGCGACTCGCCGCCCTCGCCGCGAAGACCGCCGGCGTCCGGTTGTCCGGCGTCTTTTCCCATCTTCCTGTAGCCGACATGCCATCCCAAGACCGCTTCACCGCCGACCAGCAGCGCCTCTTCGGCGAGGCTGCCAACCTTGTCGAGGCTGCGGTGGGTCCAGTGATCAAGCACCTCGCCAACTCCGCCGGGGTCCTGGCCCATCCGGGTAGTTGGTTCGACATGGTGCGTCCCGGCATCATGATCTACGGCGCCTATCCCGACCCGGCCTGTCCGCACACCGTCGCCCTCGAGCCGGGCATGGAATGGACCACCACCGTGTCCTTCATCAAACGCGTGCGCCCTGGCGAGACCGTCGGCTACGGGCGTACCTGGACGGCGACGGAGGAGACCCGGGTAGCCACCATTCCCGTCGGCTACGGAGATGGATACTCCCGGCGGCTGTCCAATCGGGGTCGAGTCCTCATCAACAACCGGAGCTACCCCATCGTGGGCCGCGTGTGCATGGACCAGAGCATGATCAACCTCGGGCCGACGACGAACGTTGCCGTTGGCGACCCGGTGATCCTTCTGGGCAGAAGCTCGTCCGACCGGATCACGACCGATGATCTTGCGGAGTTGATGGAGACGATTCCCTATGAGGTCACGTGCCTGCTCACACCGCGGGTGGTGCGCGAGAGCATCGAGGTTCCAGGCGAAGGTGCTTAGCGGCAGGAGCCCGGTCGCCGAGCTTCCTGCTTCGTCGAGCTCCACCTGCCGACGAACCTTCGAAGTTCACTCGGCGTCATGGCGGTGCCGTCTCCGAATGCGATTAGTTGGTCTCGGCGCTTCGATGAGCCACCCGATCGGAAAGGCTCTGGGGCGACCGCTAGAACCTGTACTCATTGCAAAGGAGCAACAAATGAGGATCGGCGTCCCCAAGGAAATCAAGGCTCAGGAAAACCGCGTCGGGATCACCCCGGCGGGTGTGCACCAACTGGTTCAACACGGTCACACCGTGATGGTGGAGACCGGAGCGGGCGTCGGCTCGGGAATCAGCGACGACGACTTCAGCCGTGCCGGCGCGACCCTGGTGTCCGCCGCCGACGCCTGGGGCGAAGCCGAGCTGGTGATCAAGGTCAAGGAGCCGATCGAGTCCGAGTACCCGAATCTGCGCGAGGATCTCGTGCTGTTCACCTACCTGCATCTGGCGGCCGATCAGGCCCAGACCGATGCACTGCTGTCCTCGGGAACCACGGCGATCGCCTACGAGACGGTCCAGACCGCCAACGGTGCGCTGCCGTTGCTCTCCCCGATGTCCGAGGTGGCCGGCAGGCTGTCGATCCTGGCGGGCTGCAACTCCTTGATGAGGCACTGCGGCGGCGATGGCGTCCTGCTGTCCGGCGTGCCGGGCACCAAGAACGCCAAGGTCGTGGTCATCGGCGCGGGTGTGGCCGGCAGCAACGCGGCCCAGATGGCCTTCGGGCTGCGAGCGGATGTCACCGTCATCGACATCAACCTGGCACGCCTGGCTCAACTCGACTCGGAGTTCGACGGTCACGTGAAGACGATGTACTCGACCGCCTACTCCATCGGAGAGGCCGTCGTCGATGCGGATCTGGTGATCGGCTCGGTGCTGATCCCGGGTGCACGGGCACCCAAGCTCGTCACCAACGCCATGATCGCCGCTGCGAAGCCCGGTTCGGTCTTCGTCGATATCGCCGTCGACCAGGGCGGCTGCTTCGAGGACACACACCCGACGACCCACGCCGACCCGGTCTACAAGGTCCACGATGCGACGGTCTACGCCGTTGCCAACATGCCCGGAGCGGTGCCCGTCACCTCCACCTATGCGCTCACGAACGCCACCTTGGCCTACGCCACGCAGCTTGCCGACCTCGGGTGGCGTGAGGCGCTCACGGCCAACCCGGCGTTGGCCAAGGGTCTGAACACCTTCGCCGGTTCGCTGGTCAACGCTCCGGTCGCCGAGGCCTGGAACTACGAGGCGATCGCGCTGGCAGAGGTCCTCGGTTAGCACCGGGCCGGACGCTCAGGGAGATTGTCATGACACAAACGGATCGCAGCGCCATTCACCCGGTCGGCGAGCCCAACCCAACCGAAGGAGCAGATGGTCTCAAGCGTGGCTTGGGCAATCGGCACCTGCAGATGATCGCACTCGGGGGGGCGATCGGCACGGGCCTGTTCATGGGTTCGGGCAAGACCATCCATCTGGCCGGTCCTTCCATCCTGTTGATCTATGTGATCATCGGGTTCTTCCTCTTCTTCCTCATGCGGGCGATGGGCGAGCTGCTGTTGTCCAACCTGCGCTACAAGTCGTTCCGCGACGTCGCTGAGGACAAGCTGGGCGCCTGGGCCGGCTTCTTCTCGGGATGGACCTACTGGTTCTGCTGGATCGTGATCGGCATGTCCGACCTGATCGCGGTGACCAGCTACGTCACATGGTGGTTCCCCAACTGCCCGCTGTGGATACCCGCTGTCCTTCTGGTCGCGTTGTTGCTGGGGCTCAACGCCGTGGCCGTGCGTCTGTTCGGCGAGATCGAGTTCTGGTTCGCGATCATCAAGATCGTCGCCATCGTCGCGCTGATCGTTGTGGCCGTCGGCATGGTGATCATCGGCTTCCAGAGCCCTTCTGGGTCGCATGCTTCCGTGATGAACATCCTCAACCTCGAGCATGGCGGCTGGTTCCCCAACGGCATTCTCGGCTTCCTGACAGGCTTCCAGATCGCCTTCTATGCCTTTGTCGGCATCGAATTGGCAGGAACGGCCTCGGCCGAGACGAAGGACCCTCACCGCACCCTGCCCAAGGCGATCAACGCCATCCCTATCCGGATAGTCTTCTTCTACGTCTTCGCGCTCATGGCGATCCTGGCTGTGACGCCGTGGGAGGAGATCAACCCCGAGATCAGCCCGTTCGTGAACATGTTCGCCCTGACGGGTCTCGGCGTCGCGGCCGCGGTGATCAACTTCGTCGTCCTCACCTCGGCGGCGTCGTCCATGAACTCCGGGATCTATTCGACGTCCCGGATGCTGTTCGGCTTGTCCCTGACACGACTTGCCCCGAAGGCATTCGCCAGGCTGTCGAAGTCGTCGGTTCCCGTGAATGCCCTGGTCTTCTCATGTCTGTGCGTGCTTCCCGGCGTGGTGCTGCTCTATGCGTCGGACTCGATCATGGATGCCTTCACCTACGGCACCACGTTGGCGTCGGTGCTCTTCATCTTCGTGTGGACATTGATCATGGTGTCGTATCTCGTGTACCGCAAGAAGACTCCGGAACTCCATCGGAGTTCGTCCTACAAGGTGCCGTTCGGAGTTCCGATGAGCTACGTGGTGCTAGGTTTCTTCGTCGTCATGCTGGTGATCCTCGGCCTCGACATCGACACGTTGATCCCGATGGCGATCGCACCGGTCTGGTTCATCATTCTGGGCGTGGCCTATGCCATTCGCAAGCAGAGAGCCGCGAAGTCTGGGCTCCAGATCGGCTCAGCCGAGCACTCTGACCAAGAGTGAGGCCAGTCGTCACCCAACGATGAATCGGGCGGGTGCGGTCGTGAGCCAAGACCTTCATGATCGGCCGAACGGACGGAAGACCTGCTTTCTCTGAAAGTCGTGTTCTCCCGTCCGTTCGGCGCCAGGGGTCGGCCTGGATGCTCTCGTCCTTGGGAGAGGGCCTGACACAGTCGGACGCCTTCCTGTATCGGCCTGGGCGCGCCGACGATCTCGCCGGTGCTACGCCTTGGGCGCCAGCGCTACCGAAGGTCGAGGAATGTACTCTGTGCCGATCATCTTGACCATCTCGCTCTCGTCGGAGTCGGCTTGCATGAGAAGCGAGGCGGCGGCGCGGCCGAGCGCCGCTCGGGGAAGGCGAACGGCGGCGAGTCCGGGATCGAGAAGTGCGGCGGCGTCACTGTCGCTGAACGTCAAGAGGGAGAAGTCGTGAGGGATGCGGATGTGCAGGGCACGCGCAGCCCGCATGAGGACATACGCGAGGCGTTCGTCGTCGCAGATGACTGCCGTGACTCCCGTGTGGTGCCACCGTCCTAGGAGCGTCTGGGCGTGGTGGAGGGCATCTGGCTGTGTGGGTGAGAATTCGTCGCACAGGACTTCGGCTCCCGATTGCACGAGCTGGGCGATGAGGAGCTTGCGTCTGTGCCACATGGCGAAGGATTCGGTCGCCAGATGCACGTGACCGATCCGAGCATGTCTCAGGGAACGCAGGTGAGAAACCGCCTGGCTCATGGCCCGGGCCTCGTCGTAGGTCACGAGGTGTGCGCCGGGCGGGGCTTCCGGTGCATCGATGACGATGATCTGCGGACCCTGAACACGCTCCAGGGCCAGAAGCTCGCGTCGAGACGGAGCTGCGACAAGAACGGCACTGGTGCCCGCACCGACCGCTGAGGCGATGATCGACTCCGGTGCGTGGCGGCGGTCGCCTGGACGGGTGTCGACGATCGTGATCTGCCATTCTCGGCTGAGACCGCGAGCCAGGCCGTCGAGAATGCTCCCCACATAGTGGCAGAGAGCTCCCGGAAAGAAGAGCGAGATGCTTTTTCCGGTTCCGCCCGAGAGCCGTCGAGCGGAGCGATTGGCCCGGTATCCGAGTTCGCTCACGGCAGCAGCGATACGAGCCTGCAGGTCGGGCCCGATGCGCCCGGCGTACTTGCCCGTTGTCCAGAGGGAGACGGCCGCCTGCGAGCACCCCGCGCGGCGTGCCACGTCCAAAGAAGTGGCACGCCGGCTGGTGGCTCGATCGCTTTCCATTGGGATCCCTCCGATCCAGATCGGCCGCGATGCCACGAGAGGCGTCCCCCCGGCGGTTTCCGCCTCCAACGGGCGGCACCGGGACATGATGCAGCGCTGTCGGTCGAAGCTACTGGTGCACAGGCACGGGTAAGATTCCCATCCGGTCGCCCAGAAGATCGCAGCGTCGAGTTCGTATCCCGAAGGGCGTTTCTGCGTAGTGGGTCCCAGTCCGGTAGGGATGCGATCCCAGGGCCGCCATCTCGACCGAGCCGTGGACGATCCCGGCCAACGAACAGTGGATCCTCGGCTACGAGGGTGGTGTGCATCACAGTTCAGTAACAGATGTTGACCCCACCCATGCAGTGTGGAAACGTTTCCATGTAAACGTTTCCATGCGCGACCCAAAGGAGGGGGAGGTGCATCAGGCGACCATCCGCGATGTCGCGGGCAGGGCGGGCGTCTCGATCGCCACGGCTTCACGGGTGCTCAACGACGCGGGCAACACCTCCGAGGCATCGCGTGCGCGCGTCCGGGATGCGGCGCGCATGCTCGGCTACCGGGCGAACGGGCGCGCGCGTTCGCTGCGCTCGTCCCGGGCCGACACCATCGGGGTGCTCATCTCCGATATTCGAAACCCGTTCTTCGCGGACATTGCTCACGGTGTCGAGCAGGCGGCTCTCGCCGCCGGGATGGTGACGGTCGTGTGCAACGCGAACGAGTCGACCCAGCAGCAGGCGCTGTGCCTTGACCTGCTGCTCACTCAACGTGTGGGTGGCATCGTGATGGCTCCGCAAGGAGACGGCACGGGCGCTCTGACGACCGTTCTCGACCATGGGCTTCCGTTGGTGTTCGTCGACCGGGTGGTCGAGTCGGCTCGGCCCGTGCCGTCGGTCACGTCCGACAACGTGGCGGGTATCGTCCAAGCTGTCGAGCACCTGACCGGTCTCGGGCATCGCCGTGTCGGGTACGTCGCCGGGCCGCAGCAGACGTCGACGGGCCGCGAACGGCTGTCCGCCTTCCAGCGGGCTGCTGCCGAACGCGGGCTTGATCTCGATCCTGGCCTGATCCATCTCGGCGACTTTCGTATGGCCAGCGGTGAGTCGGGCGCGCACGTGCTTCTCGATCTGCCCGAGCCACCGACGGCGATCATCGCCGCCGACTCGCTGATGACACTCGGTGTCGCCATGGCGTGCCGCAAACGCGGCGTCGTGATCGGTCGTGAGCTGTCACTGATCGGCTACGACGACGAGCCCGTGTTCTCGCTCATCGATCCGCCGCTGACCGTGATCGCTCACGATCCGGCCCGGATGGGTGAGCTGGCGTTTCGCATGATCGCCGATGTCATCGCGGGGGAGTCTGTCGCCTCGATCGTCTTGCCGACGGGATTGATCGTCCGCGGGTCCACCGGCGCGGTCCCGACTGGAGGTCACTGATGAATCTCGCTCCCGTGCTGCGCCTGGAGGGTGTGTCGAAGTCGTTCGGCCCGGTCAACGTCCTTCGGCAGGTGACTCTCGACGTCCACCCGGGCGAGGTTCTCGTCCTGCTCGGCGAGAACGGCGCCGGCAAGTCCACGCTCATCAAGATGATCGCAGGCATCCATCATCCCGACGCGGGCCGCATTCTGCTGAACGGTGAGCCCGCCGACCTGTCATCCGTCCACATGGCCGAATCGGCGGGGATCGCCACCATTCACCAAGAGCTCAACATCGTCGGCTCGCTGTCGGTGGCCGAGAATGTCCTCCTCGGACGACTGCCGAACCGCTGCGGCGTGCTCGACAGGAAGCGAATGCGTCGCGCGGCGTGCGAAGCCGTCGCTCGGATCGGTCTCGATGTGGACGTGGACACCCCGGCCGACTCTCTCGGCGTCGCCCAGCAGCAGCTCGTCGAGATCGCCAGGGCGCTCACGCTGGACGCCCGGATCCTCATTCTCGACGAGCCGACGGCCGCGCTGACGGGCTCCGAGATCGACGATCTGTTCACGATCATGGACGAGTTGCGTCGCCGGGGTACGGCCATGATCTTCATCAGTCATCATCTGGAGGAGGTCGCCCGCATCGGGGATCGTGTGGCGGTCCTGCGTGACGGCGACCTGATCGACATCGTGCCCGCCAGCACGCCAGAGGACGAACTCGTTCGCCTCATGGTCGGACGCGCTATCGAAGACCATTACCCGCGTCGGCGGGAATACGAGGGTGCGCCGGACCTCCTGCTGGAGGTGAACGGCCTGTGCCGTGGAGCCCGCGTGCGGGGTGTCTCCCTCGAGGTGAGGGCCGGCGAGGTCGTCGGCGTCGCGGGCCTCGTGGGCGCGGGTCGAACGGAGTTGCTCCGTTGCATCGCAGGTGCCGACCGCTACGACGCCGGCACCGTGACACTCCGCGACGGCCCCGTCGGCAAGGGCAACGTCGGGCAGGCAGTGATGCGCGGCATCGGTCTGGTCCCCGAGGACCGCAAGAATCAGGGCCTGGTGCTGGGTGCGTCCGTGGTCGAGAACGTCGGCTACGCCACCTTGCGTTCGACGTCGCGCGCCGGTCTTGTGGATCGCAAGGGCCAGCGGGCCCGTGCGTCCGAGGTGACCAAGCGCCTTTCGGTGCGGATGCGGGACATCGACCAGCCTGTCCGCGACCTCTCGGGCGGCAACCAGCAGAAATGCGTGTTCGGGCGCTGGGCGCTGGCCGGATCGCGGGTGCTGCTGCTCGACGAGCCGACCCGGGGTGTGGACGTGGGAGCCCGCGTCGAGATCTACGAGTTCATCAACGAGATCACGAGAGCCGGAGGTGGCGTCCTCATGGTCTCCAGCGATCTGCCCGAAGTCCTCGGCATGAGCGACCGCGTCCTGGTCATGAACAACGGACGGATCGTGGGCGAGTTGGCCGCCGAGGAGGCCACCCAGGACTCGGTGATGAGCCTGGCCGTTCGAGACCTTGACGTCTCAACTCTCTGATCCCGCCCCACGGAAGGAAACCGCTATGACCACCGCCACACCGGCCGGTCGCCGCCTCGCCGCGCAGACCGGGCGCTTCGTCTCGGCCAATGGCGCCCTGGTGGGGCTCGTCGTGCTCTGCCTCGCGCTGTTCATCGCCACCCCGCATTTCTTCACTGCCGAGAACCTGGTGAACGTCGGCGTGCAGGCGTCCACGATTGCCGTACTGGCTTTCGGACAGACGTTCGTGATCGTGGCCGCCGGGATCGACCTGTCGGTCGGGTCTGTGGCGGCGCTGGCGTCCATGGCCGCTGCGTGGATGTACGCGGACGCGGGACTTCCCGGGCTGCTCGCCTTGCTCGCCGGACTGTTGACCGGTCTCGTCGTCGGGCTGGTCAGCGGCTTCGCGACGTCATACGGCAAGCTCCCCGCGTTCATCGCGACGCTCGCCATGCTGTCGGTGGCGCGTGGTCTGACTCTGGTCATTTCGGACGGACGCCCGATCTCGACGCCCGACGCTATCTCGTTCCTCGGCTCGGACATTCCCATCGCGGGCGGGGTGACGTTGCCGGTGCCGATCCTCGTTCTGATCGTCGCCGGGCTCGTCTGCAGTTTCGTGCTGAACCGCACGGTGATCGGCCGCTCGATGTACGCCGTGGGTGGAAACATCGAGTCGGCCCGACTGGCCGGTCTGCCCGTCAAGCGCGTTCTGGTCACCGTCTTCGCCTTGTCGGGGCTGTACGCCGGATTGGCGGGGCTGGTGCTGGCAGGGCGGCTCAGCTCGGCCCAGCCGCAGGCGGCCAGCGGCTACGAACTGGACGCCATCGCGGCTGTCGTCATCGGCGGCGCATCCCTTTCGGGCGGAGTGGGCAAGGCCAGCGGCACACTCGTGGGTGCGCTGATCCTGGCGGTCATTCGCAACGGGCTGAACATTCTCAACGTGTCGAGCTTCTGGCAGCAGGTCGTCATCGGGCTCGTGATCGCCGCAGCAGTCGGCATCGACGTCCTGCGCCGCAAAGACACCCGCCACTAGCGGGCATAGGAATCTGTCCGCTCCGGCGGATCAAGTCCACAACCACCTCACCAAAGAAGGAAGAGGGCAACTCATGAAGAAAAGGCTACATATTGTCGCGCTGTCCCTGGCGGCCGCGATGGTGCTCACAGTCTCGGCCTGTGGGCGAGACGCGGGATCGTCCGATGCTTCGTCGGGTACGGCGGGCCAGAAGAAGGTCACGCTTGCTTTGTCCACGCTCAACAACCCGTTCTTCGTCGACGTTCGTGACGGAGCCCTGGCGGAGGCTGAAGCCAAGGGCCTGAGCCTGACCGTCCTCGACGCGCAGAACGACGCGACAACGCAGTCGAACCAGATCCAGACGGACGTGTCCGCAGGAACTGCGGGCATCATCATCAACCCGGTCGACTCCGATGCGGCAGCCGCAGCGATCAAGCCGGCGCTCGACAAGAAGATTCCCGTCGTCGCGGTGGACCGGGCCGTCACCGGTGCGACGGTGACGTCGTTCATCGCGTCCGACAACGTGGCGGGCGGCAAGCAGGCAGCGGACGCCCTGGCGAAGGCCATCGGTGAGAAAGGCAAGATCATCCAACTGCAGGGAACAGCCGGCACCTCTGCCAGCCGCGACCGCGGTCAGGGCTTCACCGACGGCATGAAGGCCTACCCCAACATCCAGATCGTCGCCACGCAGACGGCCGGTTTCGACCGAACCCAGGGGCTCGACGTGACGACGAACCTCCTGCAGGCCAACCCCGACGTCGTAGGCATCTTCGCGGAGAACGACGAGATGGCGCTCGGTGCGATTCAGGCCCTCGGGGACAAGGCGGGCAAGACCGTCTTCGTCGTGGGCTTCGACGGCTCGGCGGACGGGCTGAAGGCGATCACGGCCGGCACGCTCACCGCGACGATCGCGCAGCAGCCGAAGGAACTCGGCAAGACGGCGGTCGACGCCATGGCCGACGCGCTGGCGGGCAATACTCCGGCCGCCACGCAGCCGGTGCCCGTGCAGACGGTCACCAAAGACAACGTCGCCGATTTCTCCTGATCCCGGCGTGATCACACCATGAAGAACAGGACTGCTGAATGCCGCGTGGTCGTTGTGGGATCGGTGAACGCCGACCTGCTGGCGCGCGTGGCCCGACGCCCCGGCCTCGGGGAGACGGTCATCGGGCAATCCCTGACCGTCTCGCCCGGGGGCAAGGGGGCGAACCAGGCACTCGCTGCCGCTCGCACAGGGGCCGACGTCGCCCTGGTGGGCGCTGTCGGCGACGACGAGTACGCGGCGGGCGCGCTGAGCCTGCTGCGCGATTCGGACACCGATTTGTCGGCGGTGGCGAGCGAGTCGACTTCTACCGGGGTCGCGGTCATCACCGTCGGGCCGGACGGCGACAACTCGATCATCGTCATTCCGGGCGCGAACGGCACGGTTGGGCGCGAAGCCGTCGCCCGCCACGCCGGCCTCATAGCGGGCGCAGCCGTCGTTGTCGTACAGATGGAGATCCCGCGTGACGGCGTCGAGGAGGCTGCCCGGCTCGCCACGGGACGACTCGTGGTCAACTACGCACCGGTCGTCCCGATCGACCCGGACGTGCTGCGCCGTGCCGATCCGCTCGTCGTCAACGAGCACGAGGCCGCAGCAGCGGCCTCGCTGCTGGCGTCGGGCTCACCCGATGCCGCGCCTTTGGCAGTGGGGACGGAGGCCGACTGCGCCCAGGCGTTGATCGAGGCCGGCGTCCGCAGCGTCGCCATCACTCTCGGAGAACGGGGGGCGCTGATCTGCGACGGGCCCGGCCGGCCGATCGTGCCGATCCCGGCGATCCCGGTGCAGGCGGTGGACACGACCGGCGCGGGGGATGCGTTCGTCGGGGCGCTCGCCGCTGCGCTTGCAGACGGTTTCACCTTGGAGGATGCGGCGGGGATGGCGACCTCCGTGGCGGCGTACTCCGTGCAGCGCCCGGGGGCGCAGGCGTCCTATCCCAGCGTTGAAACTACACTGTAGATCGCGCAATAGCAGGAGCGGCTCCTGCCCGGCCGGTTGAACAGGTTCGGGAGAAGGAGCCGCTCCGTGCGACGACTCAACGGAGAACATGAATGAAGAGAACTGGCATCTGGAACGCGGACCTCAGCTATCATCTCGCGAAACTTGGTCACACCCAGATCGTGTTCGTCGTGGACGCCGGAATGCCGTTGCCCTCCGGCATTCCGACCGTCGATCTCGCCCTCGTGGCGGGGGTGCCGACTTTACGGCAAGTGCTCGACGCGCTCCTTGCGGAGATCATCGTCGCACAGAGCACTGCTGCACGTGAGTCCAGTGACACGGTGGTCGCCGAGTGGTTCGCAGGGCATGGGCTCACTCCCGAACTGGTCAGCCACCAACAGCTCAAGGCGATGCTCTCGCAGGCATCGCTCATCGTGCGAACCGGCGAGGCGACGCCGTTCGCCAATGTTGCACTTCATTGCGGCGTGCCGTTCTAGAAACGTTGTCGCGCACCGATGCTCGCAGCGGTCGGTGGTGTTCGGACGGCAGAGGGTCTGGTACCGCTTCGCGTGAACAGTCTTGGCGCCGCCTCCGGCCTTGGGCCAGGTCGGAGGCGGCTGCCAAGAGTCGTCAGGTGCTGTGAGTCGTCAGGGGTCACCGGGCCCGTTCGGGTGTCACCGGTCCGTGCCGATGACCGTCGATGACCTCCTTCAGGCGGCGCCCGGTGGACTTCACCGACTCCGTGTGGCCCTCGGCCTCGTCGAATCGCTCATCGATTCTGTGCGCCAGATCCGCGATCCGTTCTGACAGCCGCTGCTCCGACTCCGCCATTGCTGCGATGATGCTCTGCTCAAGGCCGTGAATGTCCTGTTCCGTCATGCCTGGTGACGGTACTGTGACCCGAGGCTGCTACGTACCCCCGGCCGGGCAAATAGGTACGAGCAGAAACACGCCACATGCGTGCCAGCGTCCACACGCATTACCTTTTCTCGTTGCGGCACTGCCCCGGCCCGAGCCGGCGGCTGTTCACGGCTGGGGATCGAACCGGCGACCTTCCGGTTTGGACGGCAGCAGTGCCAGGACGATCACGATCGGGCCACCGACGTACGGCACCAGTTCGAGCAGGGCCCACAGTCCTGCAAGGTTCGCATCGTGCAGTCGACGCCACAGCAGCGCCAGGGCGGGCACGAGCAGAGCGAGCCCGATGACGAGGGACAGGCCGACCCCGGCGAACATCACGCCCGCGCTCGGCGCGTGCACCAGGCCGGGCGACGTCTCGGAGAAGACCTCGTTGCCGTTCGCGTCGAAGCCCATGCTTGTCCTGATGGGGTTCTGCGCTGCCCAGGTCGCGCTGTTGACCGCGCCGATCACCGCCAGGCCGCTCGGGATCAACTGGACGAGGAACCCGAACAAGGACGGCCACCAGTACTCGCTGCGTGAGGCTCGCCCCGTGAACACCGCGTACTTCTTGAAGAATCGCTTCACTGCGGTGCCGAACGACGCCCCGTACAGGGGACGGGAAAGGTCGGCCGGGTCGCTTGCGCCGCCCAAGTCTGTGGAGAGCCCCACGACACAGGGCTCCGGTGCTGGAATCGTCATGCTCTCTTCTCTCATGTGCCAGCGCTGGAAGTCAGCGCGGGCTTGAAGCGGCATCAGTGTGAGTCGACTCTGTGGTCGATGGGGCGGGACGCAGGGCACGTTGGGACTTTGTGCGGGCGATCCGGGATGTTGGCTGGGGTTGGTACGAGCGCGAAGGGGGCGGATAGGTAGGGCACAAGCGTGGACTACGGGCCTGGGCGCGGCGCCTCCTTCGGCGACCGGTTCTTTGTCCGCAAGGCGCCGTGCTGGGAGCCGGCGTGGGCGCTCGGTCGCGCCGACGACACAGATCTCTTCGGGTGCGGCGGGCGGCCGGCCAACTGTCTGCGATCTGCCGACGGTGAGGATGAACGCGAGAACTCGGCCTGCCGTGAGCGACGAGGTGTGTCTTGGCCGTCAGCCCGCCACGCGAGCGGCCGATCGCGTGATCAGCGGATTCATCACCGAACTCCTTGCCGTTCGTACCTGCTTCTGTGCCCCGACGGTTGGGCGTCGACGAGTTCGGGCAGCGGAAGGGGATCGCGCCGCGGGGATTCGAATCAGCCCCTGAACGCCTGCTGCGTTCGTGGGAGCTGAGTCGTAGATGGAGGGCAGTCAAACGGGGACTGCCGCAGGCGTACGGTCGTCGACGGCGAACTGAGACGCTGACAGGCGCCGTTCCGGGAGGGTCCTTTCGACAGGCTCAAGGGTCCTTTCGACAGGCTCAAGGGTCCTTTCGACAGGCTCAAGGGTCCTTTCGGCAGGCTCAAGGGTCCTTTCGGCAGGCTCAAGGGTCCTTTCGGCAGGCTCAAGGGTCCTTTCGGCAGGCTCGTGGGTTCTTTCGGGGGGCTCGTGGGTTCTTTCGGGGGGCTCGTGGGTTCTTTCGGGGGGCTCGTGGGTTCTTTCGGGGGGCTCGTGGGTCCTTTCGGCATGCTCAAGGGTCCTTTCGGGGGGCTCATGGGTCCTTTCGACATGCTCAAGGGTCCTTCGGGCGAGCTACGGAGTTGTCGGTCGGAGACTACGAGTGTCTGGTTCCCAGCGGGCAAGGCCCGAGTGCTGAGCCCGTACTCCGGGCGCCGCTGATCCATTCTGGACGCAGATCGGTCGTGTCCAGCCGGGCGGCCGAAGAGGGGGCCGTTGCGCCCCCATGGGCGCGCGAGGATCGGAGAGCCGTGCAAAGCGCAGAGGCGGGTCGTGTCTACCGCAGGGCTACTTTCAGACGGCTGCTTCAGGACGTGATGGCCTTTGACGGCGGGCGGTGTCGCGCGGCATCGGTGGAACCGTATTGGTTCGACGAGACTGCGCGCGCAAAGGACCAGGCTCGGGCGCTGGCGATCTGCGACCGATGCCAACTGGCGGAGTCGTGTCTGGCGAGGGGCACGAGGGTCATGGGTTCTGGAGTATGGGGTGGAGAGGTTCTCCACGAGGGCCGTGTGCTGAAGCATCCGTCGACGCGGGGGGTCGAGTCGCCGTGATGCCTCAGGACTTCGGACGGAGCCCGCACAGCCCCGGATCGCCGGCTGAGCGGGCGCAGGTCGCGATCGCTGCGCTGGCCGCACTGTCGGACGGGAGGCAGGACGGGCCGTTGGCGTTGGCGAACACGTTGCGGCAGATCGAGAGCCTGATCTCCGAGTACGGTCACGACTCGTTGCCGGCGACACGGTTGACCGTGGCCCGGCTCCGCCTGCGTCGAGGGACGGCGTTGGCGAGGCTTCGTGAGGTCGACGCGGCGCTGGAGGAGTTCGAACGCTTGGACGGCGCTCTGGGGGCCTCCTCCGATCCTTTGCTGCGCGAGGTGGCAGCGGAGGCATCGATCGCCCGTGCGGACCAGCTCAGGGCAGTCGGTCGGCGGGACGAGGCGCTGGCCGCTCTCCATGGGTTCACGGCGCGGTACGCAGACGCGGTTCAGCCCCACACGCAGCGGTTGCATGCTCAAGGGCAGTTGGATCTGGTCAGGTGGCTGAACGAGTCGCGGAACCCGGGCGACGGCCCGGCGGGCAACCGGCCGGTGGTCGATGCGTGCGATGCGCTTGTCGCAGCGCATGGCCGCAGCGACGACGGTTTCGAGGCCGGGTGCGTCGTGCTGGCGCTTCGCGTGAAGGCGGCCGCGCTGAGAGAACAGGCCGACTGGGCGGGTACAGGCGACGACTCCGGCGCCGCGGCGCTGCTGGAGCAGGCGGACGCGCTCGCCGGAGAGGCGTGGCTTCGCTACGCAGATGTCGATGACGAGTTGGCCGAGGCCGAGCTTCTCGACCTGATGGTGGATCGCGTCGAGACCCAGAGTTCGTCGGAGTGGATACTCGAAGAGACGGAGCGGTTGCTCCGCCGGTTCGGAGATGTGGACAACCCCGAGTTGCGGGCCGGCATTGCGCGGACGTTGCTGCTGCGCGCGGAGACCCAACGGGCGCTGGGCGACGTCGACGAGGCGCTTGTCACCTTGAACAGACTGGTTTCGAGCTATCTCGAGAGCGACGATGTGATGGCGTGTCAGGTGGCGGTCCAGGGGGTGTTGGAGCGTGGCGATCTCCTGTGGCAGCAGGGGCGTGAAGATGAGGCGCTGCCGGACCTGCTGAGCGTCGTCCGTGTCTTCCAGAACGAGGGCCGCGCATCTGTCGACGAGACAGTGCGGCTGCGCGCGGCCGAAGCGCTGACGATGACTGCGAACATGCTGGCCGAACGCCTCCCGTGCGATCCTGTGGCGGGTGGAACTCGCAGCGTCTCGTGGTCGGTCCACAATGCTCCGACGGGCGGGTTCTCCGATGGTTCGGATGACGAGGCCTATGCCCTTGTCGTGAACACGCTCGTGTGGCTGTTCGCGAGCGATCGATCGCGTCCGATCCGCCGGCTGGTCTCCGGCGCGCTGGACGATCTCGGCCGGTACCAGTTGTCCCGAGGGCACATCGATGCCGGAGTGGCCACCTGCCGCCGTCTGGCAGGGCTCTTCGTCGACGACACGGATCCCGAGATCGCGTGCGACGTGGTGGCTGCACTCCTCGAGAGCGGCCGAGCGCTTGCGGCTTGTGGTCGCCACCAGGAGGCTCTCGCCCTGTACGACCTTGCGCTCGGACGTCCGGGAGTCGATCACGAGCTCACCCTGGGTGAGATCCTGACCGAAACGCGTTCTGCTCGACTGATCTGCAAGCGCCAACTGACCGTCGAAGACGGGGAGGCCGGCGATGCCGCCCCTCCGGGCGAGCCCGTGGGCTCGGCACGCGGGACCGTCACGGAGGAACTGCGTCGTGCCGAAGGCCTGCAGGCGGAAGGAGATCTGCGCGGATCGAGCACGGTGTACAGCCGAGTCATCGCGTCATGCGTTGCGGCCGGCCACCCGTTGCCACGCTGCCGATGCCCGTACGCGATGGTGAGGAAGGCGCAGAACCTCGACGCACAGGGGGATCGGGAGGCAGCGCTGGCGTGCGTCGAAGAGGCGCTGGAACTCCAGGACGGCGGCCGTTCGATGGGCACGGAACACGACATCGCGCACGCCCTCCGACTGAAAGCGATCCTGCTCGACAGGCTGGGCCGCCATGAGGAGGAGCTGGACGTCTACGCCGAAAGCGTCGCACGATGGGCCGCGTCAACCGATTCCGAGCTCCGCGAGATCGCCGCCTCCGCCATGTGGGCCGAGGGAACAGCGTTGGCCGATCAGAACCGACTGGCGCTTGCTGCGGTCACGTACCGATCGGCCGCGCGCCGCTACCTTGCCGACGCGAAACCGGCCATTCGCCTTCACGGCGTCGAAGCCGCGCTCGGTCTGGCGGAACTCGAACAGACGCAGGGCCGGCCCGGGGCCGCGATCGAGTGGTACCGGGCCGCGATCGAGGCGGCCGCCGGACAGAAGGCGCCGGACGTCCGCGAAGCCGGCGTGAGGGCCCGGGTCGGCCTCGCGCGGGCCTACGCGAGGGAAGGTCGCTCCCGACTCGCCGCGGAGCAGTTCAGCGCCGCGTTGCGTGCCTCCCGCTATGACGTGAGCGAGAGGACTCGCAACGGTCTGAAGGGCGAACTGCGTGACGCGCGGTCGGCGGCTGGTGGCGCATTGTCCCGCCTTCGCCGTCGACTCGCCGACCTCCGTCGCGGGTGAATCACGAATGCCACGTCGACACCACGTAGTCGGATGTCGGTGGGCACTGAGGGCGGACGTTGTCGGTACGTGGATCGTCGAGGGTCGTCCTGAGCGGGGTCGTGACGCGTCGATCATGGGGTCGACTCACTCGGTGGACGAGGGCGAACCGGGACTATCTGGTCTCCGTGGATTCGGCTTCATTCGACCGTTCCGAGGGCGTCGATGCCGTAGGGCCTTCTACCTGGAGTAGTCCGTTATGAACCGCAAGTCCTGCTTCGCCGCGGCCTCCTTGGCCGTCGTCACGATCTCGTCGTGCGCGATCGGCCTGGCCGCTCCCGCCCACGCCGACGACGCCGCGCCGATCGAGCCCACCTCCACGACGACAGCCGCAACGCCGGTCGAGGAGCCCGCCACCAGCCCGGCGACGGAGGTGACGTCGGGTCTCCCATCCGACGCGCCGCAACCCCCTGCAGCGGACCAGGACGAGACGCCGACGCCAGACCCGATCCCGGTCGCGGACGAGCAGGGCGAGACGTCGAAACCCGAACCGGCTCACGCCACGGCTGCTGCCGATGACGCCTCTGCGTCGGAGCCTGCTCCCGCGGCGGTGGCGTCGGCCGCTCAGACGTCGCGGGCGAAGCCGCAGCCGAGGGCTGCGAGCGACTACGCCACGACCGTTGACGTTGCTCAGGTCGGGGTTTCGCTCACGGGCCCGAAGGCCTCCCTGACCGTGACGATGCCGATGGGCAACACCCCGGCGGGCACGCTGAAGAACTTGACGGCTGTCCTCGTCAACACCTCCGCCTACGAGCTGCGGCTCGTCGAGAACGTGTCCAGCTACGACGTCCGGATCACCGGATCGGGTTCTGCGAACGTCACCGTGGAGTCGTACGACGTGCCGAGTCCGGTCACGCTCCAGCCCGGCGCGTCGATCACCGTGACGGTAGCTGCCGGCGTCAAGACCGGAGGCACCGCGGCCGCCAATCCGTCCGCGGCCGTCGGCTACAACGTCGCCCGTGTCTACAACCAGAACTGGAACGACGACGACTTCTACAACGACGGCTACCCCGGGTCGATCCAGCAGCCGCATATGGACAGCTCCGTGTACACCGTCAACGCGTCGGATGCGGATCTTCAGGGTGTTCTCGACAGCGAACACTGGTCCATCGGCGGGGCCTCGCCGGGTGAGGTCTACGGCCAGCACGCCGTGTTGGCCAACGATCTCGATGTGCCGATCGTCGTGCGCTACGTCGGCGCGAACGACGCCGGCACGATCGCCCCCTACATCGGCGAGACCATCAAGGGCTGGCCGGGGGAGGTCACCCTCAGGCCCGGGGAGTCCACCAGCCCGTTCGACCTCTTGGTCGGGATGCCGTCGTTCATCGGCAACGAGGCGAAGGGCACGAGCGGCACCTTCTGGTGGCAGTGGAGCATCACCGCGATCGATGCGCCGGTCGCGGTCGACGACGAGACCAGCACCGCGTACGGCGCCCCCGTCGACATCGACGTGCTCGCGAACGACTCCGGGGCGGGGCTCACGGTCACCGGCGTCGAGGGCGACGGCGACACGGCCACGGTCGGCTCCTGGCAGTCCGCCGTCGACGGCGACGGCCGCCCTGTCGTGCGGTTCACCCCGGCCGACGGGTTCACCGGCACCGCGACCGCGACGTACACGGTGACCGACGCCTACGGACAGATCGCGACCGCGACCATCACCGTGACGGTCGGTGCACCACCGGTCGAGCCGGTCGTGGTCGACGATCGCAGAGAGGTCGGCGCGGGCGGCTCCGTCACGCTCGATCCGCTCGCGAACGACTCCGGGTTCGTCGCAGACACTCTCACGCTCGACGTCGACGCCGCGGAGCTTCCCGACGCGTGGCACCTCAACGCTGACGGGACGGTGACCTTCACGGCCCCTGCGGGTTTCGTGGGTCAGACACGCATCGGCTACTCGTGGCGGAGCGTCGACGGTCTCATGCACGAGGGCGTCATCACGGTGACTGTCGCAGCGGCGCCCGCCAAGCCGAGCGAACCGGCCATCAAGCCCGACCAGCAGCTCCCTGTCGTCGGGGACGAGACGATCGCCTCCACGAGCGCGCCGGACCCCACGGGCCAGGAGCCGTACCACGGAAGGGGCCTGCCGAACACGGGCTCCTCGCTGAGTGAGAGCGACGCCTGGACGCTCGGCCTTGTCGGGCTGGGTTCGGTCGGCATCGGCACCTGGCTCGTGGCGGCACGCCGCCGATGGAGCTGACACTTCCGACCACAGAGCCGCCCCGGTTGCAGCCCGGGGCGGCTCTCTGCGTCACGGGGATCAGTCCACAATTTCTTTGGGGCCGCGGCGCTCAAGCGACCGCGGCCCCTTTGGGGGGATGGAGCCAGCCTCGGAGGGGCTTCGGCGCAACGAAGGGATTTTCGGGAGGAGCGCCGTGCTGACCGACTTCAACGAGGGCAACTCTGCCCTGGACCGACCCAGGCCCGTGGCCGTCGCACCCGGTCTAGGGGCGGCCGGCACCACCACCACCGCCCCCGAGGTCGCCGACACGTAGGCAGAACACCCGGACTACGGGCTTCGGACACCGAGCAGGACAGCCGCGAGCACCGTGACGGGATGCAGAACCTCCCCGAACCGGGCGTTCTCGAGACCCGAGCTGCCAGGCCCTGTCCTGCCGGGAGCAGGACGGAGCATCGTCGTCCGTTCCTTCGTTTCGTACGCAGAGCCGCACGGCGGGATACGTGGTCATGCCGATCAGTTACGGGCGTGCGGCTCTGCGATACGGAAGAAGCCTTGTGAGGTGCCGTTTCGGGTGGCTCGGCGACTACATTCATCTGGTGGCTGAGCAGCGCGGTCATTCCACCTCCGTACGGGCGACCGGTGTGTGGCATGGCGGACTGTCGAGAACGGAGTCGCCGGTGGCAGGACGGGATGAACGTCGGGCGCGTTCCGAGGCGGCGGATCTCGCCGGCCGTCTGCTGGAGGGCGTGAGCGTGCAACTCGTCGGACTGCCCGGTTCGGGCCGCTCGACACTCGCTCGGCGGGTGGCGGGCGAGGTCGCTGCGGCGGGCCACGGGACGCTGTGGGTCAAGGGCATTGCGCCGCTGCGCGGCCGGGCGTTGACCGCACTCGCGTTGGCCGGTGTCCCGATCGATCCGGTGTCTGCATCGACCTTGAGCGCGTTGGCGCTGGCGAGGGCGACGGACGCCCTCAGTGAGTTGGTCGGCGAGTCAACGGCCGTGCTGATCGACGACGTGGAGTATCTCGACGTGGCCAGCGGAGGCGTGATCGTCGCCGCGCACGTGCGCAGACCGTTCCCGATCCTGTTCACCCACCGACCCGGTCGGGAGCGGGACGAGTTGGCGAGCGCGCTGGCTTCCGAGTTCCAGCCGGCAGTGCGGCTGTCCATGGCGACGGCCTCTTTCGAGGACGTTCAGCGGCTTGTGCATGAAGCACTTCCGGGGACGGTCGATCCCGCCGGTGTAGCCCAGATCGCCATCCTCTCGGGCGGGCTGCCGCGCCTGGTGTGCGCGATCGTGGATTCAGCGCGTCGGAACGGCAGCATCCGGCAGGCGAACGGCATGTGGACCGTCACCGGTGAGCTGTGGGACGACCAACTGCTTCAGGTGATCTACCCGCTGATCCAGGATCTCGGCGAGGACGACATCGCGTCTCTGGCGGCCATCGGTCGCGCCGCAGGCGACTCGAGGAGCATCGAGGCGATCGTCACCTCGCGACCGGGAGACGTTCGGACGCTGCGGGAGGCCGGCCTGCTGCGGGTCGCGAGTCGTGCTTCGGGCTGCCCGGCCTCGGTGTTCCCGCCCTTGCTCGCCGAGTATCTGCTCCGGCGCGCGCCGCTCGATGCCTATGCCGTCGATTCCACGGGGCGGGCCGGAGGTCGGCAGTCCGAGCCGTGGAGCTGGCGAGAGCGGTTGCCGATGGGAGCGGAAGCATCGGAGTACGCCGCTCGGCTGGGCCTCTACTGGCGGGGTGAAGTTGCCGCTCGCAGGAGTGCCTGGGAACAGGAGCGCGACAGCATGCACGCTGCGCAGTTGCTGACGGCGATGGACGTCGTCGCTGCGGAACCCGGCGAGATCGCGACGGTGCTGGGCCATGTCTCACTCACCGGCGACGATCCGGCGGCGTGCGCCGCTGTGGCGGCCCGGTCGGCGGTCCACCGTGCGATAGTGCAGCGCGATGTGGACGGAGCGTTCGCCGAACTGGACGAGGACCGTGCGCTGATCCCGGACGCCGACGGCTACCTGAGCGCGTTCAAGGCACACCTCGCGTTTCTCAACGGTCACGCCCGGGAGGCCGCCGACCTGTTGGCGCAGGCCAAGCCTCACCTTGCCGTGTGCCGGGAGGCGATGACCGGGGTGACCGTCGAGAGTCTGATCGCTTCCGGAAAGACGACCGAGGCCCTCGGCATCCTTGCCACCGATGACTGCCGCGATCCGATGTTCGTCGGCCACAGTGCGATCTGTGAGGGTCTGGCGCGGGTGCTGGGCGACGATGTCACCGGTGGGGTGGAATGGGCGCTCGACCATCTCGGCAATGCCATCGAGACCCTGGAACCCCGTCTGATCGACGGTCATGCCTACACGGCGGCCGTCGGCATGATCCTGCTGGGTCGGCTCGACGATCTGGAAGACTTGGTGGACATCGTCTTTCGCTTCCCTACCGGCACACCCCTGCAGCGGCACTTCCGCGCCGGACTGTTCTCCCTCACGGCCGTCGTGAGGAACTGGGAGGGAGAGGCGGATCAGGCGCGGAGGCTGGCGGCGCAGGCGACCGCTCTGAGCACGTGCATCGGGCCCTACCCCGGCATGTGGCACTCGCAGGAGCGGTACCTCGATCCCGCCGCCGGACCAGGGCCGCTGTGGGAGACCGTGCGCGAACGGCTTGCGAACGGCTACCTTGCGGCCGCCGTGTTCAGTGCCGTGTCGGCTGCTGAACGATGTGCCGACGTGGCCGGGACGGCCTGTCTGATCGAGGCGGGCATGGGCGCCGAGAGCGCCATCGTGCGCGCACTCACCGGCTACGTCGCTGCCTTGGCGGCCGCCGACACGGATCAGCTCGCTGCGGTGGCCACGACGCTGCGCGCCACCTGTGGTCCGATCTACGCGATGCGCGCCGCGATCTCGCGCGCTCTGCTGCTACGCCGGCAGGGTGACGCCCACGCGGCCACGGCCGCAGTGGGTGCCGCCTGGCACGAGGCCGGCGGGCTCGGGGGTCGTTGTCCTGGCCTCTTCGCGAGGTTCAACGCGGTGATGGACCTCACCCCGCGGGAACGCGAGGTCATTCCGCTCGTCGCCCGTGGTCTGGCGTCGAGCGCCGTCGCAGACGAGGTGGAGATCACGCGCCGCACCGCGGAGACGCACACGCTGGCCGCCTATCGCAAGATCGGCGTCCGCAACCGGCGCGAACTCTGCGATGCCCTTGCCACCTGGTTGGTGATCTGAGCGTCTCGGCTACCGTCAGATGTCTACTACCGGTAGCTGCGGTGAGTCGGCGGCCGGCTCCGATGCCGGGGATTCGTCCTCGCTGGTCGGCGGCGCGGAGGAGGATGGCGTGGCCGGCTCCTCGGCGGACACCTGGCCGTCGGACTCATCGGGGGACGTGGCCTCGGCCGACTCGCCCGACGGTGTGTGGGGTGTCGGAGACGGCGCCTCCGGCTCGGCCGGGGCGGTCGTGGGGGCGGCCTCGGCGGTGGGGGCGGCCTCGGCGACCGGCCGCGTGGCCGACCTCTGGGCCACAGGCGCGGGCACCGCGATAGTTCGGCTGAACTGAGAGGTGGCCGCTCCCATGTGGGTCAGCACCCGGAGGTTGCCGCCCGCGGGCAAGCCGCTGGTGGGAACGGAGAGGACGGCGGAGGTGCCCGTGGGGACGTCATAGCTCCCGACGTACACCTCAGCGGTGGCGTCTGCCGTCCAGTACACGTCGAGGGTGACCGGCGAGCTCGCCTTGACCCCGCCGCCGGTCGCCGTCGCCGGGGCCGTCACGGTGAGCTGCACGGTGGTGCCGTCGTTGGTCGCCGCCGTCGGGTACCACGTCTGCATCATCGCGTTGCCGTAGCGGCTGTAGTTGTCGATCAGCGCCTGGTATTGGCCCGCCGCCGTGTTCTCCTCGTTCGTCATGGACGTGGCGTGCCCCGATGCGGCGCCGAAGGTGTTTCGGGCGATCTTCACCCCGCCGGCGTATTCAACGAACACGGTCGCCGTGGGTGAGGCCGTCCCGAAGCCGTCGAAGCGGTTGTCGACGATGCGCAGCATGGAGTCCGCGACGGAATCGGCCGCCGGTGCGGAGGTGCCCCTGACGTAGACGGCATAGCCGTTGGAGTTGCTGCTGTGCGCCGAGAAGCTGTTGCCGGAGATCACGTTCTCGCCCGTCATCGGGGGCTGGTGGCGAAGCTTGATGAGGGGGTAGTCGTAGGCGGAGCTGATCTGGGTGGCCTCGAAGACGTTGTCGGTGATCGACAGATCCGTCACCGTGGTGGACGTCATGTCGATCAACGCGCTGCTCACCGACCTGAGCCCGCGAAACTCGTTGTTCGTGATCTCGACGTCGTCGAGGGTTGCGTTCTGCAGGTTCATCAGACGGTTTCCGGACGACGAGCCCTGGTTGAAGCCGTTGACCGTGTTGCCCGAGATGAGCACGTGCTGCAGGACCGTCGTCGAGGAGCTCGAGGAACCGGAGGTGGGGTTGACCCCGAAGAACGGGGTTGAGCAGCCGAGGGTGCTTGTCGCGCCGCAGGCCGCCCCGCTGCCGCCGGTGTAGGTGTTGCCGGTGATGGTCAGATTGGTGATCGGCGTCGAGGCGGACGCCGAATAGGCGACGAAGACGGAGGCATACGTGGCGTCGACCAGCCCGGAGATCGTGTTGTTGCGCAGGGTCACGCCGTCCGCACCGCCCAGCACGACGGCGAAGTTCTCGTTGTAGTAGTTGCTCGTCGTATTGAACGTGACCTTCTCGACGAGCGCGCGGTCACCGCTGCCGGTGATGACGATGAGATCCTGGCCGACGTTCGATCCCGTCATGTTTCGGATGGTCACGTTCGCCGCGTCGATGAGGAAACCGGCGCCGTAGATGTCGGCCGTCGTGAAGTGCACCTTGTTCGCCAGGTCCACCGTCACACCCGCTCGTGTGATCTGGTAGTAGGCGCCGGCGCTGTCCGCCACCGTCGCTGTCGACATGCGGTTGCTGACGTTGCCGATGGCGATGGTCCCGCCGGCGAAGTCGGGGTCCACGCCCACCTCGTCGATGCCCCCGGCATTGGCCTCCTGGATGGCCGCCAACAGGGTGCACTCGTCCTTCGTCGTCTCGCCGACGACCGTCGTCTTCCCCGTCGAACAGACACCGTCACCCGGGCTGGCGTCCTTCGCCGCCCCCGTCGGGTCGGAGGTCGCCAGGGAGTTGATGAGGGTGGCCCGGCGCCGAGCGGTATCGACCTGCAACCTCACCGCGGCCGACTGGCTCCACAGTCCGTCGGCACGCGGGGCGGCCTGGGTGAACCCTTCGCCGCTGCGCGTCTGGGCGAGCTGGACGGTGAGGGTGCCGAGGTCGAGGGCGTCGCCCGTGCCGAAGGCGGGATGGTCGGGCGGGAGCGCCACGGTGAGCACGAGCGTCCACTGACCGGCCGCGTCAGGGGTCTCCGGGAGGCGGACGCGTGTTGCGAGCGCTGCCTCGTCACGGGCGGGAGCGGTCTGTCCGATGGCATCCTCGACATGCCAGGTGACGGATGCGCCCGCGGGCAGGTCGGGCCAGGACAGAGCGAGTTCGACTGCCAGATTGTCGCCGGAGACGACCGTGGACACGTCCTGGCGCAGCGTGAGCACCTCGCCGGACGATGCCTCATAGGCGGCCAGAGTCGACGCCCCGGAGCCTCCGGCGCCCGCCGAGGCGCTCTGCCAGGAGAACTCCTGCAGCTCCAGGTCGAGCGCCCCGGCAGTGACGGTTGCGCCGTGGATGGGTGCGGTGCCCACCCAGTCGGCCTCGGCGACGCCGCCGTCCGTCAGCCAGAGAATCGGGCCTGCGAGAAGGGCTGCGGCCGCGGACAGGGCGGCGATGGTCCGGTTACGCATCGCTCATCGCCTCCGTGCCGGTGAGCGTCGGGTCCGAGGGTGCGTCCTGCTCGGTCTCGCCCTCTGCCCGGGTCTCGAAGATCTCGGCGCACTCGGCGAGCGCGCGGTCCAGGGCCTCACGGTCGTGCGGTGCCGACCGCCAGACGCTCAGCACGGCGTCGGCGGCGTCGATGCGCGGATCGGCTGGGAGGGTGACCTCGACCAGACGCCGCCGCGGGAGCAGCAGGGACGCCAGCCCCACGAGAAGCACGGCGCCGAGCAGCACCCACAGGGCGGTGTCGGCGTTGGTGCCGAGCCACTGGCGAACGTTTCCGACCCACGGCACGGAGTACATGACCACGCCCCGTGTCTGGACGGGCAGCACCAGCTTGTCGGCGGTGGAGTTGGCATCTCCCTTGGTGAGGAAGGTGCAGGCGGCCGTGTCGGTCCCCGTGCCGACGCCGACCACGCGGTGCGTGATCAGCGTCGGGTCGTCGGGGAGCGGCAGGTAGCTGAGGAGGTCTCCCACCTTGACCTGGTCACAGGCCCGTGCCGGATCGACGGCGCGGGTGGCGACGACGTCGCCGGGACGGAGACCGGGCTGCATCGAGCCGGTCATCACCGTCAGTGTCGTGCCGCCGTTGACGCGGGGGATGACCACCAGCAGGAGGACGAGAGCCACCACGGCCGCGGACAGCACCCAGCCGAGCGCGCCGAACAACCTCCACAGCAGCCGCCGGCGTCGTGACGGGCGGATCGCACGCAGGCTCGCCAGTGCATCCGCGTAGGTGGTCGCCGTCTTCATGGTCACCGTCCTTCGGGAGTCTTCACCGTGATGGTGGGGCGATACGCATGGGCAGCGCCTCTGCGTGCCCATGCGTATCGCTGCTGGATCAGTTGAACTGCTGCCCGGTGTCCCGGACCTGCTCCAGCAGAAGGGTCGCGTCCCCGATCGCGGCCGATGCATTCACGTCCTCGTCGTCGGTGGCGGCGTCGGTGAAGGCGGCGAACACCACGACCGTGACGTCGCTCGTGCCGTCGGCGTCCACGGTGTTGACCACACCGGGGACGGCGTCGGCACCTCCATCCGCGGACTCGAAGTAGGTGAGCACGCCGTCGGCGGGGATCGGCTTCTTGGCGACGATCTCATCCCCATCGGAGTAGACGGCGTACGAGTAGGTCAGGTTGTGGGTCGGGAACCCCTCGGTGCCGTCTGGAAGGTCCGTGGCAGAGAGCTTCGCGACCAGATTGTCTCCGTCGAGAGTGACCTCGGCTTCGACGGCCATGGCGATCTCGTCACCGGGGACCATGCGCCAGGACGCGGGGGTGATGGCGTGGGCGGTGACGATGGAGGTGCCGGGAATGGTCTCCGATTGGTCCGCGCGATCCGCGGACACGTCGTACCAACTGGTGTCGCCGGCGGAGAAGGCCAGGTTGCCGGAGGAGAGATCGTCTCCGCCGAAGGTGTCGCTGGCCGACCAGAGTGCGAAGGTGGAGCCGCCGAGCAGGAGCGCGGTGGCGGCCGTTCCGGCGATCCAGTAGAGACCGCCGCGGCGGCGTCGCTTCTCTTCGACGACCACTGTGGTGGGCTGGGTGCTCATGGTCTGTTCCTTTCATTATGGGATTGCGCACCGGAGCAGGTGTGGCCGTCACCACGTGAGCCGCACTCTGGTGGAGTTCTGGAGGTATCCGAGTTCGGAACTCCAGACGACCATGAGCACATCATCTGAATTCGCTGCTTACGGTGCACGGTCACCGGTGTGCGTAAGCAAGCATCGTCATCTACGTGGATTCGGTGTCAGACGTATGTGGAATGCCGTGCCGAGTTACGTAGTGTGCGGCGGGAGGCTCCTTGAGCTTGTCGAAAGGGCATGCTGCCGGTGCAGTCCCCGTGAGCTTGTCGAAAGGACGTCGTGCCGGTGCAGTCTGCGCGGCTGAGACCGTGGACGGCGGACTTCCTCGGCGAAGAAGGCCTACGCGAAGCGGGGGAGGGGCACCGTGAAGACGGTGCGATCGCACCTAATTCTCGCTGAGTCGGTACGTACGTGGACAGTTCGCGCGGTCGACTGTGCTTGTTCAGGGCACCACGGGTCGTCGGTACCAGCGGCTCCGCGTTTCGGGAGACCCATCTCCGGAGGGGGAGAGCATGAGGCTCAGGTTCTGTGCGAGTGCGGTAACGGCCGGCGCTGTTCTGCTCGTGACCGTCCCGCTCGCCGGATGCACCGACGCAGGTGTGGAGGCGTCGGGCGTCGAGACGTCGGCCACGTCGGCGGGATCCGCCATTCCTGTGACTCCGCCGTCCGCGCCCGCGCCTGCTGGGTCGACGTCGGTGGCTCCAGGCAGTGACCTGGGCATCGTCACGCTCGACAAGACGTACACGGACAGCGCGGTCAAGGTCACGACCACCGTCGAGAAGGCCGGCACGACCTGGGTGCCTGCACTGCCACAGATGGACGACGAGCCGTCGGGTCTGTACGTCCGCATGGTGGGGATCGAGATCGCCACGGACGCATCCACGTCGGACTACATGGGCGTCGCGCCGAGCGGAAGCGAGTTCTCGCTGGTCGGAGCCGACGGCTCCAAGGCGTCCTGTCAGGGTCTGTTGACAGGCGACAGGTACAAGGCGAACAGCGAGAAGATGCTGGCTGCCGTCGGCGGAGATGTGATCTACAAGTACGACGCGTCGACGCGTGTCGGCAAGGGATGGATCGTGTGCCGAACGACGAAGTCGACGGACGCCGCCTTCGACACGCCGGACTACACCATCCGCTTCACGCGGTCGGCCGCCAAGACGAGCGGCGGCACGCTGATCCCTGAGTTCACCTTCGACCTGCCCGTCATCGCCCCATAGAGGTCGTCGTCGCCGGAGGCATCGCGGCCTTCCGGGGGCTCGACCCGTGTCACAACTTCGTCTGCCCGGACTGCGCCGCGTCCGCGGGGCCGTCCTGTTGACAACACGTCTGAACCCTGGAAGGAGTGTCATGGCCGAGACCACAGTGACCACCGAGGGAGGCTGCCCTGTGCAGCACGCCTCCGCCCCACATCCCACCGCCGGGAACGCCAACTCCATGTGGTGGCCCGAGAGGCTGAATCTGAAGATCCTCGCCAAGCACGGCGAGAAGTCGAACCCGATGGACCCCGGCTTCGACTACAGGGCCGCCTTCGAGGCGCTCGACCTCGACGCGGTCAAGGCCGACCTGAAGGTCGTGCTGACCGATTCGAAGGACTGGTGGCCGGCCGACTTCGGCCACTACGGCGGCCTGTTCGTGCGCATGGCGTGGCACTCGGCCGGCACCTACCGTGTGCAGGATGGGCGCGGTGGTGGCGGCACCGGTCAGCAGCGTTTCGCCCCCCTCAACTCCTGGCCCGACAACGTCTCACTCGACAAGGCGCGGCGCCTGCTGTGGCCGGTCAAGAAGAAGTACGGCGCCGCGCTGTCCTGGGGAGACCTGATGATCCTGGCCGGCAACGTCGCGCAGGAGGACATGGGGCTGCCGATCTTCGGCTTCGGCGGCGGACGTCCCGATGTGTGGGAGCCCGACGACGATGTGTACTGGGGTTCGGAGTCGACCTGGCTCGGTGGGGACAGGCGCTACCCGGCGAATCGTACGGCCGAGGGCCTGGAGGATCCGCTCGCGGCCGTGCAGATGGGCCTGATCTACGTGAATCCGGAGGGTGTGGACGGCGACGGCGATCCGGGTCGCGCAGCGGCGGACATCCGCGTGACCTTCGGCCGGATGGGGATGAACGACGAGGAGACCGTCGCTCTTATCGCCGGCGGCCACACCTTCGGCAAAGCCCACGGCAATGCCCCTGCCGACGCGCCCGGGCCCGACCCGGAGGCCGCGCCGCTGGAGCAGCAGGGGCTCGGCTGGAAGTCCGACCACAACTCCGGCAAGGGCATCGACGCGATCACCTCAGGCCTGGAGGTGACGTGGACGTACCACCCGACCCGGTGGGACAACGAGTTCCTCCACATCCTGTACGCCTACGAGTGGGAGCTGATGGCGTCCCCCGCCGGGGCCAAGCAGTGGCGCCCGGTCGACGGCGGCGGATCCGGCATGGTGCCGCAGGCCGATGGTTCCGGGTTCCGCGAGCCGCGGATGTTCACCACCGACCTCGCGCTGCGCGCCGACCCGGTGTACGACGAGATCGCGCGCCGCTTCCGGGACGATTTCGCGGCGTTCACCGACGCCTACTCGCGGGCCTGGTTCAAGCTGACCCACCGTGACATGGGCCCGCGGGCCCGCTATCTCGGCACGGACGTCCCCGAGGAGATCCTGATCTGGCAGGACTACGTGCCGGCGGGCACCGTGCTCACCGAGGCCCAGGTCGCCACGCTCACCGCCGCGGTCAGGGCGTCCGGGCTCACCGTCGCGCAGTTGGTGAGCGTCGCCTGGGCGGCGGCGTCCACCTTCCGCGGCTCGGACAAGCGCGGCGGTGCCAACGGCGCCCGCATCGCCCTGGAACCGCAGCGGTCGTGGGCCGTCAACCAGGCCGCGGGCATCCCCGACACCATCGCCCGGCTGACCGAGATCAAGGAGTCCTCGGGCACGGGGGTGTCGCTGGCCGACCTGATCGTGCTGGCCGGAGGCGTCGGCGTCGAGTTGGCCGCCGAGGCGGCCGGGGTGCCGATCACCGTGCCGTTCGTCTCCGGTCGTGGCGACGCGCTGCAGGAGCAGACCGATGTCGAGTCGTTCGCGTGGCTGGAGCCGAAGCAGGATGGCTTCCGCAACTATTACGCGGTGCCGTCGGTGCTGCCCGCCGAGCACGTCCTGATCGACCGGGCGAACCTGCTCACCCTCACCGCCCCCGAGATGACCGCCCTGATCGGCGGACTGCGGGTGCTCGGCGCGAACTGGGACGGCTCCCCGCTCGGCGTGTTCACCGACCGGGTCGGGGCGCTGACGAACGACTTCTTCGTCAACCTCCTCGACCTCGGCACGACCTGGACACGTCTCGACCCCGACGGGCACGCCTTCGAGGGAGTCAAGCAGGACGGCACGAAGCTGCTCGGCTCCCGGGTCAACCTCGTGTTCGGCGCGAACTCCGAGCTGCGTGCGCTCGCCGAGGTCTACGCCAGCGACGACGGACAGGAGAAGTTCCTGCGCGACTTCGTCGCCGCCTGGGCGAAGGTCATGAACGCCGACCGCTTCGACCTGCGATAGGACGTGCGCCGCGCCGGCCCCGCACCGGGGCCGGCGCGGTCGTGACCAACCAGGATGAACATGCCCGCGACGTTGCGCGGGGGCTGCCGGGAACCCCTTCCGGACGGCCTGCTCCGATGATCAAGGTGGTCGGTGAGCTTGCCGGGGGCGATGATCCACAGCAGCAGATCGGCGTCGCCCGGTGACTGCTCGACGCTGATCACCGGGGGTACCGGGCCAACGAGCTGAGTCGGTGCGGGCGGGTTGAGCAGGTCCTGGATCGCTTGTGGGAACGGGCCGGGCGCCCAAGGACGATGGAACTGCGCCCGGCCCGCCTTTGGGCACCGACCCACCTTGGCGCCATGAGCTCAGGCGTCCATGGGTGGCCCGTTCGTGCCCTCGGGGCGGCACAGGAGAATGCCGCCTGTGGTTGAAGGTAGGCGTGGTCGGTGTGTGGTGGGGGCGTTTGCCGGGGGATCGGGGAGCATGCGGTGCTTTGCCCGTAGCTCGGGGGTCGCCTTTCCGTGGTGCAGGAAGTCGCCCCGGCTGGGCCGGGGCGACTTCCTGGTCAACGGGTTCCGCGGGCGAGCCTGTCGGTTCAGGTGAACACGACGGTGATCTTTTCCCCGTCGATGGTGCCGACGGCTCGGCTGATCGACACTGAGCCCGTGTAGGGGTTGCCGTTGGTGCCGGTGAGGTCGACCTTGATGGGGATGTAGGCCGACATTGTGACGGTGGTCGGGTCGCCGTAGCTGAGGTAGGGGGAGGCGTCGGCGAAGGGGGTCGCGGATGATGAGACGGTGCGTTTCAGCGTGCCGGGTTTCATGGTGACTCCGCTGGGGAGGCGTGAGTTCATCGCGCAGTCCTTCGGGGTGAGCGACTGCTGGGCCAGGCACTGCTTGAGCCAGTCCTGTGATGCTTTCACCATCGCCTTCTCGCCGGCGTCGCTGAGCTGGGGGGCCGCAGTGGTGAGGTCGTCGATGTAGTCGCCGGGTTCCTTCACCGTGAGGGTGTCGGTGTCGTCCCAGTCGATGAGTGAGGTGCCGGTGGTGAGTTCGTACATGCCGGGGAACAGTGCCACCTCGTCGGGGGCGGGGGTTCCGTTGATCTTGACGTCGAGGTCGCCCCACTGTTCGGGGCGGTCGTCGGTGGCGACGATGTCGTTCAGTAGCCAGGTGCCGTCGATCTTGGTCAGGTCGTAGGAGGCCTGGACGGTCGTGTCGCCGAGCTTGTAGCTCGCCGTGAGGTATTCCGATTCGCCGTATTCTTCGGTTTCCACGACCTGGATGTCGGTGATCGGGTTCTTCCCGACCGCGGCCTTCAGGAAGTCGTCGGTGAGCAGCGGGGACTCGGGGGGCGCGTTGAGAGCGTATCCCTTGGCCGCGGTGGCGTCACCCGCCGCGACGGCCTCCAGATACCCCTGGAGTGCCGCGTGCGCCGTCGCGCCGGACGCTTCGGAGGGTGTGCTCCGTCCGATGCTCGTCACGACGAAGACGATCACGAGCGCGACCACCAGCACGAGCGCAGCACCGCCGGCGATCAGGCCGATGAGCAGTCCCTTGCGTCCGGTCCTCGGCGGCGGCGAACCGGCACCCGGGCCTGCGTAGGTTCCGGGCGTCGGTCCGAGCCCGGGCGGGGAGCCGAAGCTGCCCGCGCCGGCGGGAAAGGCCTGCGCCGGCGCGGTCGGCACGGATCCCGGCGCACGCGGCGTCGCGTACGGGTCGTGGGTGCCGGCCGGCGGGTGGCCCTCGTGCCCCGCGGGGCCGGGCTGTTCGCCGTGGCTCGGTGCCGAGTAAGGGCTCTGCGGACCCGGTGCCGGCGGCACCAAGCCAGGGGCCGGGGTGGCTCCGGTCGGTTGCGATGCGCCGGCCCGGCCGGGGTCGAAGGGAGGCTGCTGGTCGTGCCGAGGGGTGAAGGGGTCCTGGCCCATGGTCGTCCTTTACTGGTCAATATCCTCAACTCCGCACACCATAAACATCGCGCAGAGCCCCTGCGTATTCGCCGCCACTCATCTACGGGCACTTTTATCGGATAGGGGGGACCCTGTAGCTGGGCCACGGAGAACCGCTCCACGGGCTACGGATTCGGTGGTGCATGTTTCCGGGTTTATGGATGCGACGTCCCGATTGTGTCCGCAGAGCCAGTACTTTCGATCGAGGACGGCACGGTCGTGGGCCGTCCTCGGGCACGGAGACCATGGGTAGGCGCCGGGGACACAGCGTCGAGGTGGTCCGTGCTCAAACGGGTCGGGCGCAGTTTCGGATCGTTTCGGCGCCCGACCCGCACCCGTGGCCGGGTGACAAGCCGGCTTCGGCAAACGTCAGGAGGCCGACGGCAGAAGCCACGTCGCGGAAGCTCGGAAGAGCTGATCCCGCCCAGTGGTGCCGACCTTCTTCGACACGTTCTGGAGGTGCGCTTCGGCCGTGCGACCGCTCAGGCCCAGGAGCGATCCGATATCGGCGTAGGTGAGGCCTTCCGCCGCGAGGTTGAGGATCTCCTGTTCGCGCGCGGACAGCGACACGCGAGCCCGCAGTCTGTCGAACAGGTGCGCCGAGCCGTGACCGGCAGCCACGGCTCTGTCCCACGCCTCGGCTGCCGTGGCCGCCGCGAGGCCCGGCTCTCCGTTCTGATGCTGCAGCACCGCCAGCGTGACGGCGGCCTTGGTGGCGAACAGCGTGGCGGACATGCCGACGAAGTCTTCGATGCAGGCAGTGAGCGCGTCGCGATCTTCCTCGTGGGTGGCGATGACGTAGCGCCCGACAGCGGCCAGAAGGGGGCTCTCGACGTCCCCCAGGCTCGCGTTGATCTGGTCCGTGACACCCCATTGATCCGGGCCGAGCTCGCCGGCCTCCAAGGCCGCGAAGTAGGCGCTTGCCAGGTATCCCGAGGCAAGCCGCTCGGAGGCCATGTGCCACGCTTCCGAGGCGCTGGCCCGGCGATCGCGGGCGGCACTGGTGACGCTGCCGACCAGTTTCGGGACTATTCCAGGGAAAGGGCCTTGAGCCGTTGTCGAACTGAGCGCCTGGGAACTGAGGGCGCGGGAGTATGCATGCTTGCCCTGCCACGAGGAGACGAGGGCTCCCAGGCACAGGATGCCTGCGTGGTAGGTGTAGCGGAAGGTCGAGCTGAGCGTGGTCGACATGACGTTGTGAAGGAGTACCTCGGCTTCATGGAGGCGCCCGGACACGACCAGACCGAGGAGCCCGGCGTATTCGAACGCTTCCATGGACCCGACGCTCAGGAGGCGTGCGTTGGCCCGGAGGCTACTCAGGGCGAGCGCGGTGCCTTCTTCCACCCGGCCGTCCAGAATGGCGTTGAGCGCTTCCCACAGTGTCTTCTGCGCCGCTTGTGACGGGCGGCTCGGGGAATACGCTGCCATTGCCTCGCCGGCCGAGGCCGTCCGCCCACCCGCGATCTGTAGTTGAATGCGTACACCTGCGAGATATTCCCGGTTGAACGGATCCGCGTCCGGTGCGGGGTCTGCCAGGAGTTGAGGCGCCGGCCAGCGATCGCGGAGGAACGAGAGCGCTGCTTCCGCGCCACGCAGGAAACCCTCGAAGCTAGGAAGGGATGACCGGTGACGATGGATGATTGCGAGCCCGGTGTCGAGGTCGTCATCGATCGTCATGATCCAACTCGCGGTCCACAGCACGAACAGGGCCGTGTTCAGATCGTCGTTCTGGATCGGTGTCTCCGCGATGACGTGGCGGATCGCCTCGGATGATTCGGACGAGTTCTCCATGGCCACGACAAGAGGCAGAGCGTTCTCGACGGTGCGGTCCTCCACCCATTCGGTCCAGCGGGATTGTGTGGCGAGCCGGGCTTCCGCGAGTTCCTGCCGGCTGATGAGACTGACGTCCGCGGCATCGAGCTCTGCGGTGAGGTCGACAGTCTCGGCCTCGGCGCCGGGCACAGCCACGCCGCGGTGCCCGCGGTCACGAGAAAGGCTGCTGCGTCGCTGGCGGAAGTAGTCGGTGAGGATCCCGGGGTAGAGGCCGACCACGGTGGCGGCACCCAGGTTTGCGGTGTGCAGCAGCCCGGTGCCGACGAGCTTGGTCATTGTCTCTCGCCCGAGAAGCTCCTCGGCGCTCGCCCATGGGAGCGACCCGTGGAGGGCGATCTCCGCGGCGGCTCGACGCAGCTCATCGGACGTGTTCATCAACAGGTGCTCTGCGGTCCACTCGAGTTCCTCTGACCACAGGCCACCCCGGGCCGCGACCATGCTCTTCGCGGAGTCGGGCACGATCCGTCCGGTCTGCTTTCCGACAACGAGGATTGTCCTCGCCAGGCCATAGAGGCCACCGGACGCAATGAGGAGCTCTGTTGCATCCGCAGGCACGAGCGGTGCGCCCACGATCGCTGTCGCCAACTGCTGCAACTGATCCTGATCGAGCGACCCGACGCGGAGGCTGACCGATGGGGACGGGCTGACCACGAGCGCGTTCGACGGTGCGGCCCGGAGCGATCCACTGGTTGTGACGAGGACGGCCTTGCTGTCTCGTACAGCACCCAGCAATACTCCCGCCGACCGGTTGTCAAGCATGTCGGCTTCGTCACACAGGAGAACCAGGTTCCGCGTGGCGATGAGTCGTCCAACGGTGGAAATCGATTCACCAAGCGCATGCACACTGGCATCCTTGGCCAGGCCCGCCGCGATCAGGGCGGTCAGGGGATCGTTCTTGAGCGCCAGATTGCCGTTCACACGGTGGATGTTGCGACCTTCGTCCGAGAGCCGGTTCTCGATCTCGTTGAGGATCGTCGTGCGTCCGGACAACGGAGGGCCGACGAGATGCACGTTGATCCCGGTCGAAACGAATCCAACGGCTCGTTCGACGACGTCGGCGAAGAGCGCCACACCGGTTGACCGCGTGCTCATATCCCCTCGTACCCCCTTATGCCCCCCCGCAGCCTACCTTCATAGCTCTCCGAGAGCGACAGCGGCCAATGGCGAAAGGCGGGCTGCTCGGGCCCAGAGCCCGCGGGTCACTGCTTCGGGGTACGGAGTCATGGTTTCGTGGAGTCGTACCATCTGTCCACGACGTCCCTAGCCGCTGGCGGCAACCACCTCGGAGACGCGCCGGCGATGGCACGATCGGACTCGGTGAAGCTGGTCCATGGGGACACTTTCGAATTCCGTTCACACGTTCCGAAGCCACTCGAGGGCCGGCTTCACCCCAATAACCTCCGGTTCCGATCGTCGCTTTCCGTGGTGTGCCCCGGCGGCTCCGGACCGCCGCCTGCGGCTGTCGCAAGCGGGTCATCTGAAAGGCCCCTGCTCGAACCGCATGCGCTCGCATTCGCGGCGTCGATACCCCGGCCCCGGCGCGCCGATGATACGGACGTCCGACCGTGACGGTACTGAACTCCGGTCTCGCGGCTGATAGACGAGACGCAGCGGCTACGCAAAGGCGCGGCCTCAAGAGAGGGACGATGCGATGCGAACAGTCGGGAATCCGCTGATCCTTGCGGCGGCCGCCTTCGTCATGGCGCCGATGCTGAGCGTGGTGGCGGCCACTGCGTCCTCTGCCGAGCCCGGCGCGATCGAGCCGCAGATCAGGCCCGGACTGGTCCTCGCCTCGGATGGGCAGGTGTATCGGTGGCTGCCGCAGGTCACCACCGTCGGCGGCTCGGACGAGCCGTCGTGCCTGCCGGTCGCGATCAACAATGCCCAGGCGCTCGGGGGCAGGGCGATCACGCAGCTCTTCGACGGCGGCTACGTGGCGACATCCGACGGCGAAGTGTTCAGCACGGACCTCGACTCGTCGTGCAGCCCGCGGGTCGAGGCCGTCGACATGCCGGAGGTCATGGCGGGGAAGGAGATCTCGCATTTCCGCACCGAAGACGGCGTGACCGGTCGAAGCAATGCCCTCACCGCCGACGGCCTGTTCTACAGTTGGACGTATCTCGTCAGCGACGCCGTGCTCGTCAATGATCTCGGCGCCCTCAAGGGCAAGAAGATCGGCCGGATCGAGGAGGTGTACGACGACCTCGGTCTTGCGCTCACCACCGACGGCGAACTGGTCCGCTGGCAGTTCTCGCTCGAATCGACGTCGCCGGACGTCGAGGCGGTGGACGCCTTCGCGGGCGCGAAGATCGAGCGGATCGACATGGGCGGCGGCGATCAGCCGTACGCTATCACCTCTGACGGGCGGCTCTTCGCTCTCGTGCAGACCGACGACCCCAAGGCCGGCTATTTCGAGTCCAGGGTCTGGAAGGAGATTTCCGGCGCCCTTGACGGCAAGAAGGTCGTCTCGGTGTCCGCCGCGGAGGCCGCCGCCTATGCGCTCACCAGCGACGGCATGGTCTTCGACCTTCACGCCGATCCTGCGCAGCCGCACTACTGGGAGGACGGCGCGTGGATTCCGACCGCTGTCGGTGGAGCGCTGGAGGGCAGGCGGATCGTGGGAGTCGAGGTGAGCGGCGGCAGCCGTTACGCCATCGCCGCCGACGGGACCGTCTACGCGTGGGGGCTGAACGAGTTCGGCCAGTTGGGGGACGGAACGAGAACCGACTCCGACACCCCTGTCGCCGTCAAGACCGAAGGCACGCCGCTGAGCGGCAAGAAGGTGGTCAGGGTCGTCGCCGCCGATGGCCAGAGCGACGCCAACGCCTACGCTCTTGCGAGCGACGGCAGCGCCTATGCATGGGGCAGCAACGGGAACGGGGAGTTGGGCGACGGGACGAAGCAGAGTTCGAGTGTCCCGGTGCAGGTGAAGATCGGCGCCGATGGCTCCGACTCGGCTTCGCCTGCCGGCGACGGCTCCTCGGCCTCGACCGGCGACGGTGGCCTCTCCTTCCCGGTCATCGTCGCCATCGTGGGAGGCGGGGTCGCCGTCCTGGCAGGCGCCGCCTGTGTCGTGGTCCTCCGGCTTCGCGGGCGGGCTCGCCGTCGTTGAGGGCTGCCGGCGCCCCGGTCGTTGAGCTTGTCGAAGGGACGTTGTGCGGTGTCGCTGTGTTCCTGGTCCTTGAGCTTGTCGAAGGGACGTTGTGCGGTGTCGCTGTGTTCCTGGTC
>NZ_AUIA01000020.1 GCF_000423465.1 Propionicicella superfundia DSM 22317
GTACGGTGCACACCGACAGAGGGTCGCAATTCCGCAGCAGAAAATTCGTCGGTGCGCTCCACCGCCACTCGATGGTCGGATCGATGGGCAGGGTCGGTGCCTGCGGCGACAACGCCGCCATGGAGAGCTTCTTCTCCCTGCTCCAGAAGAACGTCCTCAACCGGCACGCCTGGACCACCCGCGAGGAACTCCGGATCGCCATCGTGACCTGGATCGAACGCACCTACCACCGACGCCGGCGCCAAGACGGGCTGGGCCGATTGACCCCCATCGAGTACGAGACCATCATGACCACGACAGCCACTCAGGCTGCGTGACTAACCACTGTCACCTGATCGTGCAGCAGACCCGGGCTGCTTGCCGCGCTCACGGCTATCGCGGAGGTACTCGTCGCCGAGCATCCGAATGGTCCGGGCGGCGCGGACGTCGGCGCCGGCGGGCGCCTCCTTCTCGGTGTCCAGAGCGGCTTCGGCCTGAGCGAAGATCTTGCGCGCCTCCTCCTCGGAGTTGGCTCGACGCAGCACCCGCTTCCACGGCTTGCCTTCGCCGGCGGGCGCGCGGAACATCACCTGATACTTCGTGCCGCCGTCCTCCGGGGCATACAGCCTCACGCGCCACGGGCGTGCGCTCCCGCCGAGCGTGCGGGGCTTGCCCTGGGCCAGCAGGGTGGGCTTCCTGCGAGTGACCATCGGCGTCCCTCCTAGGCTGGACGAGTGGGAGTCGTTCTAGACTCTCCGAGATTTGTTTCGTGTATCACTCTCGTGTATCACTCGGCCCAAGATGACACACGTGCCACTCGTCAGGAGTCAGAGGAATGGCCAACCGTCTCGTCAACGCGACAAGCCCGTATCTGCTCCAACACGCGGAGAATCCAGTGGATTGGTGGGAGTGGGGACCGGACGCGTTCGCCGAGGCGAAGCGCCGTGATACACCAATTCTGCTGTCAGTCGGCTACGCCGCCTGCCACTGGTGCCACGTGATGGCCCACGAGTCCTTCACCGATCCGGCCGCTGCGGAACTGGTCAACCGGGACTTCGTCGCGATCAAGGTCGATCGCGAGGAGCGTCCCGACGTCGACGCCGTGTACATGCTCGCGACGCAGGCGCTCACCGGCCAGGGCGGCTGGCCCATGACGGTCTTCCTCACGCCCGAGGGGCTGCCGTTCTTCGCAGGCACGTACTACCCGCCGCAGCGGCACGGGCAGATGCCGTCGTTCACCGAGGTCGTCGCTGCCATCGCGGACACCTGGGCGACCCGGCGCGACGAGGTGCGGGCGAGCGCCGACCAGATCGCGGCGGCGATCGCCGATCTTCCGCCCGCGTCCGACGCGACCGCGCCGGTCGGCCTCCGGGAGACGGTGGCGGCCGTCCTCGCCGACTTCGATCCCGTCCACGGCGGCTTCGGCGGAGCCCCGAAGTTCCCGGTCCCCACGCTGCTGGAGGCCCTCCTGGTGAAGGGCGAGCCGGCGTCCGTCGACGTCGCGCAGCGGACGCTGGAGGCGATGGCGCGCGGCGGAATCCACGACCAGCTCGGCGGAGGGTTCGCCCGCTACAGCGTCGACGCCGGATGGGTGGCGCCGCACTTCGAGAAGATGCTGTACGACAACGGTCTGCTGCTCGGCGTCTACACCCGCGCCTGGTGTCGCACGGCCGACCACGACGGTCTCCTGCGGGACTACTTCGCCGGTGTCGTCCGCGGCATCGTCACCTGGCTGGCGACCGAGATGCGCACCGACGAGGGCGGCTTCGCGGCGAGCCTCGACGCCGACAGCGCCGATGTGCGCGGCCGGGTCCACGAGGGCATCTACTACCTGTGGTCACCGGAGCTGCTGGAGGACGCCCTCGGCGCCGCCGACGCCGACTGGGCCGCCGGCGTCTTCCACGTCACGAGCACGGGCTCGTTCGAACACGGGCTGTCCACGTTGCAGCTCCGGGGCAACCCCGACCCGGCCCGGCTGGCGCGCGTGAAGGAGCGGATGCTGGCGGTGCGGGCGGAGCGGTTCCGCCCGATGCGCGTCGAGTCGGTGATCGCCGCGTGGAACGGGTGGACGATCGACGCCCTCGTCCGGGCCGCGCTCGTGTTCGGGGAGCCGGCCTGGCTCGACCTCGCGCGAGCCGCCGCCGCCGCCGTGTGGGAGACCCACTGGATCGACGGGCGGCTGCGGCGCATGTCGCGCGGGGGCACGGCCGCCGCGGCCGCCGGCGTCCTGGAGGACCACGCCGCCCTCGCCGGCGCCTACGTCACCCTCGCAGGGGCGCTCGGCGACGCGACCTGGCTCGACCGCGCCGGCGCGCTGCTGCAGGTGGTCGTCGACCGCTTCGGCGCCGGCGCCGGCTTCTTCGACACGGCCGACGACGCCGAGCCGCTGTTCCGCCGTCCCCGCGACCTCACCGACAACGCCGTCCCCTGCGGCACGAGCGCGGCGGTCTCCGCGCTCCACGCCTACGCGCTGGCGACGGGCGAGACCCGCTGGGCCGACCGGGCGACGGCCGCCGCCGGGACGCTCCGCGAGGTACTGGCCACCACCCCCCGCGCCGCGGGCGCGGCGCTCACGGACGCGCTCGTGTCCGACGAAGCGCGGGCCCGGCTGTTGCGGGGCGCCGTCGGTGTGGCGGCGTCCGATCCGTTCGCCGAACTGGCGCGTGCCGCCCATCGGATGGCTCCCGCGGGCTCGTTCATCCTCACAGCGCCGCCCGGGACGCCCGGGTTCGGCGGGCTGCTCGCGGGCGTCGACGCCCCTGTCGGCGGTGAGCCGGTCGCGGTCGTCCGGCGCGGCGACCGGCTCCTCGGCCCCGCCGACGGCCTGGAACGCCTGCGCGACGCCTTGTGGACGCGGGTGTGATCCGGCGCGGGCGGGCCGCGCTCCGGCTGCCGGCGCCCGTTTTTGACCCGGCGCGTCGGCGCGGCTAACCTAGCTACTCGGGTCAGGAGACTGACCCGAGTGTTCGCGTGCTCCGTCGGCTGCCCTGATGCGCCGAGGGTCCGCGTTCATGGCACTGTTCCGCTCCCGGTGGACGACTGAGCTGCCCAGTGCCCCACCTCACTGGATGCATCCGCGTCGGACGCATCCGGAACCACGACGGAAAGAGACAGCAGCCGGTGCCAACCATCCAGCAGCTGGTCCGCAAGGGCCGCACTGACAAGGTCAACAAGAACAAGACGCCTGCGCTCAAGGGCTCGCCCCAGCGCCGTGGCGTGTGCACTCGCGTCTACACGACGACGCCGAAGAAGCCGAACTCGGCTCTGCGGAAGGTCGCGCGCGTTCGGCTGTCCTCCGGCATCGAGGTGACCGCCTACATCCCGGGCGTCGGCCACAACCTGCAGGAGCACTCGATGGTGCTCGTCCGCGGCGGGCGTGTGAAGGACCTCCCGGGCGTGCGGTACAAGATCATTCGCGGTTCGCTCGACACCCAGGGTGTGAAGAACCGCAAGCAGGCTCGCAGCCGCTACGGCGCGAAGAAGGAGAAGTAATGCCTCGCAAGGGTCCCGCTCCGAAGCGGCCGGTGGTCGCAGATCCGGTCTACGGTTCGCCCCTGGTTTCGCAACTGGTGAGCAAGATCCTCCTGGACGGCAAGAAGACGACCGCGCAGCACATCGTCTACACCGCCATGGAAGGCACCCGTGAGAAGACGGGCATCGATCCCGTGCAGACCCTGAAGAAGGCGCTCGACAACGTGCGCCCCGCCATCGAGGTGAAGAGCCGCCGCGTCGGCGGCGCCACCTACCAGGTCCCGGTGGAGGTCAAGCCCGCCCGCGCCAACACTCTCGCGATGCGCTGGCTCGTCACCTTCTCCCGGCAGCGCCGCGAGAAGACGATGGCGGACCGGCTGATGAACGAGCTGCTGGACGCCAGCAACGGTCTGGGCGCGGCCGTGAAGCGCCGTGAGGACACCCACAAGATGGCCGAGGCGAACCGCGCCTTCGCCCACTACCGCTGGTGATTCCTCGTCACAGCGTCCGGCGACGCCGGATCTGTTCGAGCTGCCCTGAAACGCGAAGGATGAGAGGTTAGATCCGCGTGGCCATCGACATTGACATTGACCTCGCCAAGGTCCGCAACATCGGAATCATGGCCCACATCGACGCGGGCAAGACGACCACCACCGAGCGCATCCTGTTCTACACCGGCATCAACTACAAGATCGGCGAGGTGCACGACGGTGCCGCGACGATGGACTGGATGGAGCAGGAGCAGGAGCGCGGCATCACCATCACGTCCGCCGCGACGACGTGCTTCTGGAAAGACCACCAGATCAACATCATCGACACCCCCGGGCACGTCGACTTCACCATCGAGGTGGAGCGCTCCCTGCGCGTCCTCGACGGCGCGGTGGCGGTGTTCGACGGGGTGGCCGGCGTCGAGCCGCAGAGCCAGACCGTGTGGCGGCAGGCCACCCGGTACGGCGTCCCGCGCATCTGCTACGTCAACAAGCTCGACCGCACCGGTGCGTCCTTCGACTACTGCGTGAAGACGATCCGTGAGCGGCTCAACGCCGTCGCGGCGGTCCTGCAGTTGCCGATCGGTGCCGAGGCCGCCTTCACCGGCGTCGTCGACCTCGTCGAGATGCGCGCCCTGATGTGGCACGGCGAGACGAAGATCGGCGAGGACTACACCGTCGAGGAGATCCCGGCGGACATGACCGACGCGGCAGCGGCCGCGCGCGAGGAGCTCATCCAGACCCTGGCCGACCACGACGACGAGTTCGGCGAGGCGTGGCTGGAGTCCGAGGAGTCCGGTGAGGAACTGTCGGTCGAGCAGATCAAGGGCGCCGTCCGCCGCGCCGTGATCTCCAACAAGATCACCGCGGTCGTCTGCGGCACGTCGTTCAAGAACAAGGGCGTGCAGCCGATGCTGGACGCCGTCATCGACTACCTGCCGTCGCCGCTGGACATTCCCGCCATCGAAGGCTTCAAGCCGGGTCATCCCGACGAGGTCATCGTGCGGCACACGTCCAACGACGATCCGCTGGCGATGCTCGCCTTCAAGGTCGCGGCCGATCCGCACCTGGGCAAGCTGACCTACATCCGCGTCTACTCGGGCGTCCTCAAGTCCGGCACCCAGGTGCTGAACTCGACGAAGGGCCGCAAGGAGCGGATCGGCAAGATCTACCAGATGCACGCCAACAAGCGTGAGGAGATCGAGTCGATCGGCGCCGGCATGATCATCGCGGTGATGGGTCTCAAGGACACCACCACCGGTGAGACCCTGTGCGACCCGGCGAACCCGGTCGTCCTGGAGTCCATGGACTTCCCCGCGCCGGTCATCGAGCAGGCCATCGAGCCGAAGACGAAGTCCGACCAGGAGAAGCTGTCGGCCGCGATCCAGCGGCTGGCCGAGGAGGACCCGACCTTCCGCGTCCACACCGACGAGGAGACCGGCCAGACGATCATCGCCGGGATGGGCGAGCTCCACCTCGAGGTCATGATCGACCGCATGAAGCGGGAGTTCAAGGTCGAGGCGAACATCGGCAAGCCGCAGGTGGCGTATCGCGAGACCCTCCGGCGTCCGGTCGAGAAGGTCGAGTACACCCACAAGAAGCAGTCCGGCGGTTCGGGCCAGTACGGCAAGGTCATCATCGCGCTGGAGCCGCAGGAGGCGGGCGCGGGATACGAGTTCGTGAACGCGGTCACGGGTGGCCGCATTCCGCGGGAGTACATCCCCGCCGTCGACCAGGGCATCCAGGACGCCATGCAGTTCGGGCCGCTCGCCGGCTATCCCGTCGAGGACATCAAGGTCACCTTGCTGGACGGCGCCTACCACGACGTCGACTCCTCCGAACTGGCGTTCAAGATCGCGGGTTCGATGGTCTTCAAGGAGGCGGCGCGGAAGGCCGACCCGGCGCTGCTCGAACCCCTGATGGCCGTCGAGGTGACGACGCCCGAGGACTACCTGGGTGTGGTGATCGGCGACGTCAACAGCCGCCGCGGGCACGTGCAGTCGATGGACGAGGCTCACGGCAACAAGGTCGTGCGCGCCCTCGTCCCGCTGTCGGAGATGTTCGGGTACGTCGGCGACCTGCGTTCGAAGACGTCCGGCCAGGCGTCGTACTCCATGGAGTTCGACTCCTACGGCGAGGTCCCCAAGTCGGTGGCCGAGGAGATCATCGCCAAGGGCCGCGGCGGGGAGTGAGCAACGGATCAGCCCGTAGGGAACAGGTTTGACCTGAGCCGTACGGGTGCAAGAAACTTGTACGGTATGGGTCATTCCGGCCCAGCCGACCAGACCAGAAAGCATGAGAGAGAACCGCCCCGCGAACGCGTGGCGAACATCCAGAAGGAGCCCAAGTGGCAAAGGCCAAGTTTGAGCGCACTAAGCCGCACTGCAACATCGGCACCATCGGGCACGTCGACCACGGCAAGACCACGCTGACCGCGGCGATTACGAAGGTGCTCCACGACCGGTACCCCGAGCTGAACGAGATTTCGGCCTTCGATCAGATTGACAAGGCTCCCGAGGAGCGTCAGCGCGGTATCACGATCTCCATCGCGCACGTCGAGTACCAGACCGAGAAGCGGCACTACGCCCACGTCGACTGTCCCGGCCACGCCGACTACGTCAAGAACATGATCACGGGTGCCGCCCAGATGGACGGCGCGATCCTGGTCGTGGCCGCGACCGACGGCCCGATGGCGCAGACCCGTGAGCACATCCTCCTGGCTCGCCAGGTGGGCGTCCCGGCGATCGTCGTCGCGCTGAACAAGTGCGACATGATCGCCCCCGAGGACGAGGAGCTCATCGACCTCGTCGAGATGGAGGTCCGCGAGCTGCTGTCCGCGCAGGAGTTCGACGGTGACAACCTGCCGGTCGTGCGCGTCGCCGCCTTCCCGGCGATGAACGGCGACGAGAAGTGGTCGGATTCGATCATCGAGCTCATGGACGCCGTCGACGAGTACATCCCGCAGCCGGCGCGCGACACCGACAAGCCCTTCCTCATGCCGATCGAGGACGTCATGACCGTGACCGGTCGTGGCACCGTCGTCACCGGCCGGATCGAGCGCGGCGTCATCCACACCGGCGAGGCCGTCGAGATCGTCGGCATCCGCGACAAGCTGAACTCGACCATCACCGGCGTCGAGATGTTCCGCAAGATCCTCGACGAGGGCCAGGCGGGCGACAACGTCGGCCTGTTGCTGCGCGGCACGAAGCGCGAGGAGGTGGAGCGCGGCATGGTCGTCATCAAGCCGGGCACCACGACCCCGCACACCGACTTCGAGGCCAACGTCTACGTGCTGACCAAGGACGAGGGCGGCCGTCACAAGCCGTTCTTCTCGAACTACAGCCCGCAGTTCTACTTCCGCACCACCGACGTGACCGGCACCGTCCAGCTCCCCGAGGGCCGCGACATGGTCATGCCCGGTGACAACACCGACATGACGGTTCACCTGATGAAGCCGATCGCCATGGAGGAGCAGCTCAAGTTCGCCATCCGCGAGGGTGGACGCACCGTGGGCGCCGGCCGCGTGACGAAGATCGTCAAGTGAGCTGAGCACAGACAGCGCAGGAGGCCCCGTCCCGGGAGGGACGGGGCCTCCTCTTTCTTGTCGCCGTCTGCCCATGAAGGACGCCCCGCAACGCCGGGAAGCGCCTCCTGCTGGCCTCATGGACGGATCGCATCCGTCTCCTCGCCGCCGAGTCGACTCTGTGGACCCGATGGGCGTTCGCCCGGGTGTGCATGACAATGGGACCATGCTCGTCGCCTTCTCCGTGAGTGTCTCCGGGGCACCGATCCCCGCCGACCCGTCCGATCCCGAATACCGTCCCGACTCGCTGCACGACGCGGTCGCGGCCGCCGTGCAGGTGGTGGAGGAGTCAGGACTGCCGCACCGGTCCGACGCCATGTTCACCACCATCGAGGGTGAATGGGACGAGGTGATGGACGTCGTCCGCCGGGCCTGCGAGGCGATCGGACGGTTCGGGCCGCGCGTCAGCCTGGTGCTGAAGGCCGACATCCGTCCGGGCATGACCGGCGAACTCACCGGCAAGGTGGATCGCCTGCGCGCCGCCCTCGCTCGCGCGGCGGACGCCACAGACGCGTAGGGACGAACCCGTGAGCGCGCTCGCGGTGGCCGCGCCGTGGCGTCGTCCGGGTCGTCGCCGGGACGATCCGCGCACCAGGTGAGTACCCATGGTCATCAGGATTGCGATGATCGCGACGGGACTGGTGGGTCTGGTCGCGTTGCACTGGCTGCGTCGGCGGTTCACGGGCTGGACCCGGTACGCGTCGGACCACCGGATGGTCGGCTACGTCGCGCCGCTCACCGGGCTCGCGCTCGCGCTGACCGGGGCAGGGATGTTCTGGAGACCGTCCGCGATCGGCACCGACGTGCTCAACGACGTCCTGCTGGGCGTCTTCCTCGCCGGACTCGCGTGCATCGCGCTCGCCTTCCTTGCGGTGCTGGGCGTGCCGATGCCGCCGGTGCTGCTGCCGCGCTGGTACCGGCGGGCCGGCCGCCCGGGGCCGCAGCAGGATCCTGACGGAGGGGTGGCCCCGTGAGCACGGCGCTCACCGGTCACGGGTCGGGGGCTGCACCGGACAGTGCCGACGGCCCCGCGCTCCGGCGACCCCCGGCGTCCTCAGCGCTGCCGGCGCTGGATCGCCGCCCACTCGTCGCGCAGTCCGACGGTGCGATGGAACAGCATCGGGGTCTGCGGGTCGAGGGCGAAGTACCCGAGCCGTTCGAACTGCACCACGTCACCGGGCACCGTGTCGGCGAGAGCCGCCTCGACGCGGCAGTCGGTGAGCAGTTCCCGCGATGCCGGGTTGAGGTCGTCCAGCGGGTCGCCGGTGTCCTCGCCGGGGAACTCGGCGGAGAACAGCCGGTCGTACAGTGCGGCGGACGCGCTGACGGCGTGCCGAGCGGAGACCCAGTGCATGGTCGACTTCACCTTCCGGCCATCGGGGGAGTCCCCGCCGCGGGTCGCCGGATCGTAGGTCACGTGGACCTCGGTGATGTTCCCGGCGGCGTCCTTCACGACGTCGGTGCAGGTCACGAAGTACGCGCCTCGCAGCCGCACCTCGCGTCCGGGCGAGAGCCGGTAGAACTTCGGGGGCGGCACCTCGGCGAAGTCGTCGGCCTCGATGTACAACTCGTTGCTGAAGGGCACCAGGCGCGTCCCGTCGGCCGGGTTCTCGGGGTTGTTCGACACCGGAAACTCCTCGACCACAGGGGCGCCGGACGCATCGGTCGGCCAGTTCGTGATGACGACCTTGAGGGGTTTCAGGACGGCCATGCGGCGCTGCGCGGTGAGGTTGAGCTGGCGGCGGACGACCGATTCGAGAGCCTCGATGCGCTGCCGTGAGTTCGTGCGCGTCGTCCCGATCTCGCGGCAGAAGTCGCGGATCGCCGTGGCGGGGTAGCCGCGTCGGCGCAGGCCGCGCAGGGTGGGCATCCGCGGATCGTCCCAGCCGTCCACGATGCCGTCGGTGACGAGCTTGGCCAGCTTGCGTTTGGACGTCACCGTGTGTGTGAGCTCCAGTCGTGCGAACTCGATCTGCTTCGGTTTGTCGCCCGGCAGGGGGAGGTGTTCCAGGTACCAGTCGTACAGCGCGCGGTGGGTGTCGAACTCGAGGGTGCAGATCGAGTGCGTGACGCCCTCGATGGCATCGCTTTGCCCGTGCGCCCAGTCATAGGTGGGGTAGAGGCACCACCGGTTCCCGGTGCGGTGATGGGCTGCGTGACGGATCCGGTACATGACGGGATCGCGCAGTTGCATGTTCTCGTGCTGCATGTCGATCTTCGCGCGCAGCACGCGGGATCCGTCGGGGAACTCCCCGGTCGCCATTCGCCGGAACAGTTCGAGGTTCTCCGCGCTCGGGCGGTCGCGGTACGGGCTCTCGACGCCCGGGCGTCCGAAGCCGCCGCGCTGAGCCGAGATCGTCTCGTTGTCCTGGTCGTCGACGTAGGCGAGGCCGGCGTCGATGAGGTGCTCGGCCCAGTCGTACAGCCGCTGAAAGTAGTCGGATGCGTGGAGCACCTGGGCGGGGGCGTATCCGAGCCAGCGGATGTCCTCCAGGATCGAGTCGACGAACTCGGTCTCCTCGGTGTCGGGATTCGTGTCGTCCAGCCGCAGGTTGCAGACCCCGTCGAAGTCGGCGGCGATCCCGAAGTCCACGACGATCGCTTTCGCGTGGCCGATGTGCAGGTACCCGTTGGGTTCGGGGGGGAACCTCGTCTGGACGCGCTGCCGGTACGTCCCCTGCTCGTTGTCGGCGTGGACGATGTCGCGGATGAAGTCCTTCGGTGCGGGCGCGTCGGCGGCGGTCATGCGGATGAGGATATCGCCTCGCGTCGGACCGGGCAGATGCGCCGGATCCGGTGTCAGGCGAGGCGTGCTCGCAGCGCCTCGATCCGCGCCAGCGTCGACGCCCTGCCGAGCAGCGCGATGGACTCGAACAGCGGAGGAGAGACGCGCGTCCCGCTCGTCGCCACCCGTACCGGTCCGAACGCGAACTTGGGCTTGAGCCCCAGCCCCTCGACCAGCGCCGCGCGCAGCGCCGCCTCGACAGCGCGGTCCTCGAACGGCTCCAGCCCCTGCAGCGCGTCGCGGGCGGCGTCGAGGACGCGCGGCGCGTCCGCGGTGAGTGTCGCGAACGCGTCGTCCTCGACGACCAGTTCGTCGTCGGGGGTGAACAGGAAGGTGAGCTTTGGCAAGGCCTCCGACAGGGTCACGAGCCGCTCCTGGATGAGCGGGGTCGCCCGGGTGAGCAGATCGACGCGCGCCGGGTCGGGAGCAGACGGCCACTCGCCGGTCCACGTCAGGTGGGCGACGATCCGTGCGGCCAGCTCGGACGGGGTGAGCGACCGGATGTAGTGCCCGTTGAACCAGTTCAGCTTGGTGAGGTCGAAGATCGGACCGCCCGTGCTGACCTTCGCCCAGTCGAACGCGGCGACGAACTCGTCGAACGTCGCGACCTCGGTGTCGGGCACCACCGGCGGATACGCGAGGATCTGCAGGAAGTTCCGCAGCGCCTCGGGAAGGTAGCCCTGTTCGCGGAACCACATGAGCCGGGCCGCCGGGTTCTTGCGCTTGGAGATCTTCGAGGTGTCCGCGTTCCGCAGCAGCGGCATGTGGGCGAACGCCGGCGGGGTGAGCCCCAGGTAGCGGTACAGCAGAAGGTGCTTGGGCGTGGACGAGATCCACTCCTCCCCGCGGACGACGTGCGTGATCCCCATGAGGGCGTCGTCGACGACCACGGCGAGGTGGTAGGTGGGGAAGCCGTCGGCCTTCAGCAGCACCTGGTCGTCGGGACGCGGGGCGCTCACCGGCCCGCGGATGAGGTCGACGAACCCGAGGTCGACGTCGTCGGGCACGAGCAGGCGCACGACCGGCCGGTCGCTGAACCCGGGCAGCTCGGCCCGCTCCTCGCGGGTCTTCCCGTAGCACAACCGGTCGTACCCGGTGACCGACAGCTTCTGTGCGGCCTGCTCCTTGCGCAGGTCGGCGAGCCGTTCGGGCGAACACCAGCAGTGGTACGCGTGGCCGTCGGCGAGCAGCCTGTCGACGAACGGCCGATAGGTGTCGAGCCGTTCGGACTGCCGGTACGGCGCATAGGGTCCGCCGACGTCGGGTCCCTCGTCCCATGGCAGGCCGAGCCAGCGCAGCGTGTCGAAGATCTGCGCCTCGGAGTCGGCGACGTACCGAGCCCGGTCGGTGTCCTCGATGCGGAGGACGAACTGCCCACCGGTGTGGCGCGCGTAGGCCAGGTTGAACAGGGACATGTACGCGGTGCCGACGTGCGGGTCCCCCGTGGGGGACGGTGCGACGCGTAGCCGGGCGGGAGTCAGTTCGGTCACGTCGGCCTAGCCTAGCGCCGGAGGTCCGCTCGCGATCCGGCTCGCGGCCGCCCCGGTGACGATGCCGCGGCGTCGCTACGCTCCGGTCGGGAAGCTACCCGGGGACGGGTAGCTTCCCGACCTCGGCGTAGCTCCCTGGCCCGACGCGTAGCTACGCGGGCCCCAGAGGGAGGCCCTCGAAGAACCGGAGGCTCAGCGCTGGGTGGGCGGGCGCGGGTCGGGATCGCAGCCGGCCGGTCCGCATACCGGGGCGTCGGCCGCCGGGCCGAACGGCATCAGGCCGGCGAAGGGCCCGCGGGCGCCGAGCGGGGCGTCAGCCGGTGCCTCGGGCACGGAGCCGGTCGAGGCGTCGGGCGCACGGTCGTGGTCGGCACAGCCACGGGGGACGCCCGCCGCGTCCTCGGGCGTCCGCGACGAGCCCGTGCCGGTCATGCTCCTGTCTCCTGCCGCTCGGCGACCACCTGTCGCAGCGCGTCGGTGAAGACCGCGGCGTCCTGGGCGCCGGACACGGCGAACAGCCCCCCGAAGACCGTGAACGGGACACCGGTGACCCCGAGGCGCAGCGCGAGCTCGATATCGGAGGCCACCGCCGCCGCGTATCGCGGATCGTCCAGTGCCGCGGCCGCCGCCTCCCGCGGCAGGCCGGTCCGCTCGGCGGCGGCCACAAGGACGTCGGTCGCGCCGACATCGAGGCCGTCGCGGAAGTGCGCGGCGAACAGCTCGTCCCACAGCGGTGCAGCGACGCCGTGGGCCGCCGCGTACTGGAGGAGCGCGTGCGCACGGGCGGTGTTGGCGGCGAGGGCGTGCTCGACGTCGAACGCGAGACCAGCCGAGCGAGCCGCCGTCGCGACCTGGCCGAGCATGGCGTCCACCTGCTCGAGGTCGGCGCCCGTGCGGGCCGCGAGGCTCTCGCGTTCGGGTACGGCGTGGTCGGCAGGCAGATCGGGCGCGAGCTGGAACGCCCGATGGCGCACCCGCACGTCAGGCGCACGGGGATCCCGCCGGAACGCCTGGATCCCCGCCCGGAGCCGGTGTGTTCCGATGTAGCACCACGGGCAGGCGACGTCCGCCCACACCTCCACGTCGATGGGTTCGCTCATCGTCGGTCTCCCGTCCGCCTCGCTCGTCGGAGGACCCCATTCAAACCGACGACCCAAAACGCCGGCGTGCACTCCGGCGCGGGCGGAGGGGCCGCTGCGGCGAGGTTTTGCGATCGCGGGGCGAATCTGACAAGATTGACGGGTTGCTCCGAGCGGGGCCATCGCTGTGCGCAGTGCGTGCGGGTGGCGACGCGCCAGGCAACCGAAGCCGGGCGGCATTCGCCGCGTAGCACCTCAGAGCCCACAATCTCGTGCGAGATCACGCGGCCTGCAGCGCGCGACACGCCCGACCGCGGGGGTCGGTGCAACAGGGGGAGCTCACCGTGAGCTCCCAACGCCGAACCGGTTCGCCGGGCAAGCAGTACGAGAAGAGGAAACTGTGGCGGGACAGAAGATCCGGATCAGGCTCCGGGCCTATGACCACGAGGTCATCGATTCGTCGGCGAAGAAGATCGTCGACACGGTGACGCGCACCGGTGCCAAGGTTGCCGGCCCCGTGCCGCTTCCGACCGAGAAGAACGTGTATTGCGTCATCCGTTCGCCCCATAAGTACAAGGACAGCCGCGAGCACTTCGAACTGCGGACGCACAAGCGGCTCATCGACATCCTCGATCCCACGCCGAAGACGGTCGACTCGCTCATGCGGCTCGACCTTCCGGCCGGCGTGGACATCGAGATCAAGCTTCCGTGAGGTCACTGATGAGTAACGAACGCCAAGTCAAGGGGCTGCTGGGCACCAAGCTCGGCATGACCCAGTTGTGGGACGAGAACAACCGCGTCGTGCCGGTGACCGTCATCGCGGCCGGACCGTGCGTCGTGACGGCCGTCCGGACCCCCGATACCGACGGATACTCCGCCGTGCAGCTCGGCTACGGGGCTGTCAAGGCCAAGAAGGTGACCAAGCCCGCCGCTGGTCACTTCGAGAAGGCCGGGGTCACGCCGCGCAAGCACCTGCTGGAGATCCGGACGTCCGACGCCTCCGAGTACACACTCGGCCAGGAGCTGGGCAGCGAGGTGTTCGCGCCCGCCGACGTCATCGACGTGACCGGCATCAGCAAGGGCAAGGGAACCGCAGGCGTCATGAAGCGCCACGGTTTCGGTGGCCTGCGCGCCTCCCATGGCGTGCACCGCAAGCACCGTTCGCCGGGCTCCGTCGGCGCCTCGGCCACCCCGAGCCGCCTCTTCAAGGGCCTGCGGATGGCTGGGCGCATGGGCGTCGACCGCGTCACCGTGCAGAACCTCACCGTGCACGCCGTGGACGCCGAGCGGGGCCTCATCCTCGTGAAGGGCGCCGTGCCGGGGCCGAAGGGGTCGCTGGTCGTGCTGCGCACCGCCGCGAAGAAGGGAGTCCGGGCATGAGCTCGCTCACCGTGAAGGTCCTCGGGACCGACAACGCCGCCGTCACGCTCCCCGTCGAGGTGTTCGACGCGCAGACCAACGTGGCGCTCATCCATCAGGTCGTCGTCGCGCAGCTTGCGGCCGCCCGGCAGGGCTCGCACGCCACCAAGACGCGCGGGGACGTCTCCGGCGGTGGCGCCAAGCCCTGGCGCCAGAAGGGCACCGGCCGTGCCCGGCAGGGCTCCCGCCGGGCCCCGCAGTGGACCGGCGGTGGCGTGGTTCATGGCCCGCAGCCGCGCGACTACGCGCAGCGCACACCGAAGAAGATGATCGCGGCCGCGCTGGCCGGAGCCCTGTCCGACCGGGTGCGCGAGGGTCTCGTCCACGTCGTGAAGGACTTCGGCGTGACCGACGTGCCGAGCACGAAGACCGCCCTCCAGGCGCTCAGCGAGGTCGCCGAGGCGCGGCTGCTCGTCGTGCTGGATCGCACCGAGGACGTCGCGTGGATGAGCCTGCGCAACGTTCCCTCGATTCATGTGCTGGTCGTCGACCAGATCAACGCCTACGACGTGCTCCGCGCCGACGAGGTGGTCTTCACCCAGGCCGCACTCGACACCTTCCTGGCCGGCAAGGGCCTGGCTGCCGAGGCGGGCGTGCTCGAGGTCGTCGAATCCGAGCCGTCGCCGGTGAGCGCCGAGTCCGAGCCGTCGCCCGCCAGCGCAGAGTCGGCCCCGTCCGCGGCGAGCGCCGATGACACCGACTCCGAGGAGGACGAGAAGTGAGCGCCGAAATGAAGATCCGCGTCCACGAGGACATCCTCCTGGCGCCGGTCGTGTCCGAGAAGAGCTACTCGCTGCTCGACGAGAACAAGTACACGTTCCTCGTCTCGCCCGACGCCAACAAGACCGAGATCAAGATCGCGGTCGAGACGGTGTTCGGCGTCAAGGTCCTCAACGTGAACACGATCAACCGCGCCGGCAAGCGTCGCCGCACGCGCGCCGGCTGGGGCAGGCGTCCCGACACCAAGCGGGCGATCGTGACCGTGGCCGACGGGCAGCGCATCGACATCTTCGGAGGGCCGGTCGCCTGACCGGCGTGAGCTGAGAACGAGGAACTGATGGGTATCCGTAAGTACAAGCCGACAACGCCGGGCCGTCGTGGCTCGTCCGTGGCGGACTTCGTCGAACTGACTCGCTCCACGCCGGAGAAGTCGCTGGTCAAGCCGAGCCCGAAGACCGGTGGCCGCAACAACCAGGGCCGCGTGACGACCCGCCACATCGGCGGCGGTCACAAGCAGGCCTACCGCGTCATCGACTTCAAGCGCTACGACAAGGACGGCGTCTCGGCCAAGGTCGCGCACATCGAGTACGACCCGAACCGCACCGCCCGCATCGCCCTGCTCCACTACGTAGACGGCGCGAAGCGCTACATCATCGCCCCCAACGGGCTGAAGCAGGGCGCGATCGTCGACTCCGGTGTGGAGGCCGACATCAAGCCGGGCAACAATCTGCCGCTGCGCAACATCCCGGTCGGCACCACGGTGCACGCTGTGGAGCTGCGCCCCGGCGGCGGCGCCAAGATGGGCCGGGCTGCCGGCGCGGGCATCCAGCTCGTGGCCCGCGAGGGCCGCATGGCCACGCTGCGCATGCCGTCGGGCGAGATGCGGATGGTGGACGTCCGCTGCCGCGCGACGGTCGGCGAGGTGGGCAACGCCGAGCAGGCCAACATCAACTGGGGCAAGGCCGGACGCAACCGCTGGCGCGGTGTCCGCCCGACCGTCCGCGGTGTCGCGATGAACCCGATCGACCATCCGCACGGCGGTGGCGAGGGCAAGACCTCCGGCGGACGTCACCCGGTCACCCCGTGGGGCAAGCCTGAGGGCCGCACCCGCGACAAGAACAAGGCGAGCACCCGGATGATCGTGCGTCGTCGCAAGTCCGGCAAGAAGCGCTGAGTGGGAGTGTTGAGAGGAAGCCATGCCGCGTAGCTTGAAGAAGGGTCCTTTCGTCGACGACCACCTCGCGAAGAAGGTCGAGGCCCAGAACGAATCGAACAGCAAGCAGGTCATCAAGACCTGGTCGCGTCGTTCGATGATCACCCCCGACATGATCGGGCACACGATCGCCGTGCACGACGGGCGTAAGCACATCCCGGTGTTCATCACCGAGTCGATGGTCGGGCACAAGCTGGGCGAGTTCGCCCCGACCCGGACCTTCCGCGGTCACATCAAGGATGACAAGAAGTCGCGCCGCCGCTGAGCGGACGAGAAGAGGATTGACTGACCAATGAGCGAAACCGCAGAGCTGTCCAAGCGGCGCCTTGCCCTGCTCGGGGACCGTCCTGGCTCGTTCGCCGTCGCACGCCACGTCCGGATGTCGCCCCAGAAGGTGCGCCGGGTCGTCGACCTGGTCCGCGGCCTGGACGTGACCGAAGCACTTGCCGTGCTCACGTTCGCCCCGCAGGCGGCGAGCGCGCCCGTGTACAAGGTGGTCGCCAGCGCGGCCGCCAACGCCGAGAACACCGAGTCGCTGCGTCGCGATGAGCTGTACATCTCGCAGGCCTTCGTGGACGAGGGGATGACGCTGCGGCGCATCCGTCCTCGAGCCAAGGGGTCGGCGAGCCGAATCATGAAGCGCGCCAGCCATATCACTGTCGTTGTCGAACCCAAGGAACAGAAGGGAGCCTAGGCATGGGCCAGAAGATCAACCCCCACGGCTTCCGCCTCGGGATCACCACCGACCACAAGACCCGGTGGTACGCGGAGAAGAACTACTCGTCCTATGTGGGCGAGGACGTCAAGATCCGCCGGTACCTCACGAAGACGCTCGAGCGCGCCGGCATCTCGTCGGTCGAGATCGAGCGCCGCAGCGAGCGGGTCACGATCTTCCTGTACGCCGCTCGTCCGGGCATCGTCATCGGGCGCAACGGCGCAGAGGCGGAGCGGGTGCGCTCCGACCTGGAGAAGCTGACCGGCAAGCAGGTGCAGTTGAACATCCTCGAGGTCAAGGACCCCGAGCTCGACGCGCAGCTCGTCGCCCAGGGCATCGCCGAGCAGCTCAGCGCCCGTGTCGCCTTCCGGCGCGCGATGCGCAAGGCGCAGCAGAGCGCGATGCGGGCCGGCGCGGCCGGTATCCGGATCCAGTGCTCCGGTCGTCTCGGCGGCGCCGAGATGAGCCGGTCGGAGTTCTACCGCGAGGGACGCGTGCCGCTGCACACCCTGCGTGCCGACATCGACTACGGCTTCTACGAGGCCCGCACCACCTTCGGCCGGATCGGCGTCAAGGTGTGGATCTACAAGGGCGAGGTCTCCGGCACCCGCGCCGAGCGCGCGGCGCAGAAGGCAGCCCGCCAGAGCGCCGGCGGTCGCGCCCGCAGCAACCGCGGTCCTCGTCGCGACGGCGGGGCGCGTGGCGGCCGTGCTCCGCGCGGTGGCAGCCGGCGCGCCGAGAACGCCGCCGAGGCGACGGCGTCCGCCCCGGCCACGACTCAGAACGCAGGAGCGTAGGACATGTTGATTCCCCGTCGCGTCAAGCACCGCAAGCAGCACCATCCCTCGCGGACCGGCGCTGCCAAGGGCGGCACGAAGCTCGCCTTCGGCGACTACGGCATTCAGGCGTTGGAGTCGTCCTACCTGACGAACCGGCAGATCGAGTCCGCCCGTATCGCCATGACCCGCCACATCAAGCGTGGTGGCAAGGTCTGGATCAACGTGTACCCCGATCGCCCGCTCACCAAGAAGCCGGCCGAGACCCGGATGGGTTCCGGCAAGGGCTCGCCCGAGTGGTGGGTCGCGAATGTGAAGCCGGGCCGGGTGCTCTTCGAGCTCTCCGGGGTCCACGAGGACATCGCCCGCGAGGCCATGCGCCTCGCCATCCACAAGCTCCCGTTCCGGGCGCGGTTCATCAAGCGTGAGGCAGGTGAGATCTGATGGCCAAGACTCTGATCGCCGCCGACCTGCGCAACCAGACCCGCGACGAGCTGAACACGCTTCTGCGGCAGTTGAAGGAAGAGCACTTCAACCTGCGGTTCCAGGCGGCCACCGGGCAGCTCGAATCCCATGGCCGGTTGCGGGAGGTCCGCAAGGACATCGCCCGCATCTACACGGTGTTGCAGGAGCGCAACCTCGGCATCGTGCCGGAGATCGACGACGAAGACAAGGATGGTGCGAAGTGAGCGCCGAGCAGATCGAGCGCGGAGGCCGCAAGGTCCGGGAGGGCGTCGTCGTCTCCGACAAGATGAACAAGACCATCGTCGTCTCCGTCGAGTCGCGGGTGAAGCATCCGCTGTACGGCAAGGTCATGACGCGGTCCGAGAAGCTGCACGCCCACGACGAGGCCAACTCGGCCGGTGTCGGCGACCGCGTGCGCGTCATGGAGACCCGGCCGATGTCGGCGTCCAAGCGCTGGCGTCTGCTCGAGATCGTCGAGAAGGCCAAGTAACAACGAGTTCCGCCAGGCCAGCCCCGCGGCTGGAACCGGCGAGACAGAGGAGATAGCAATGATCCAGCAGGAGACGCGACTGCGAGTCGCCGACAACACGGGGGCGAAGGAACTTCTTTGCATCCGTGTGCTCGGCGGGTCCAAGCGTCGCTACGCCTACCTCGGCGACACGATCGTCGCCACGGTCAAGGACGCGATTCCCGGCGGAAACGTCAAGAAGGGCGAGGTCGTCAAGGCCGTCGTCGTGCGCACCCGGAAGGAACACCGGCGGGCGGACGGCTCCTACATCAAGTTCGACGAGAACGCGGCGGTCATCCTGAAGGGCGACGGGGAGCCTCGCGGCACCCGCATCTTCGGCCCGGTCGGCCGTGAACTCCGCGAGAAGCGCTTCATGCGCATCATCTCGCTCGCGCCGGAGGTGATCTGACATGGCGAACTCCCTGCACGTCAAGAAGGGTGACCGCGTCAAGGTCATCGCCGGCAAGGACCGGGGCGTGGTCGGCGAGGTCCTCGCCGTCTACCCGGCCGAGCAGAAGGTGATGGTCCAGGGCGTCAACATCGTGAAGCGCCACCTGAAGGACCGGCAGGCCGGCACCCGCAACCCCGTCAAGGGGGGGATCATCGCCTCCGAGGCGCCGATCCATGTGTCCAACGTCCAGTTGGTCGTGAAGGTCGGGGGCAAGGAGGTCGTCACGCGCGTCGGCTACGAGCGCGTCGAGGTGACCAAGCGGCGTCCCGACGGCACCGAGTACACCGGCACTCGGAGCGTTCGCATCGCCCGCAAGACCGGCAAGGAGATCAAGTGAGCACGGCCGTCCGCGAAATGCCGCGACTGAAGAAGCGCTACCGCACCGAGGTCGTCGAGGCACTCCAGAAGGAGTTCGCCTACGACAACGTGATGCGGATCCCCGGCCTGGTGAAGATCACCGTCAACATGGGCGTCGGCGAGGCCGCTCGCGACTCCAAGGTGATGGACGGGGCCGTGCGTGATCTCACGGCCATCACCGGCCAGAAGCCGACCGTGACGAAGGCCCGCAAGTCCATCGCGCAGTTCAAGCTGCGCGAGGGCATGCCGATCGGGTGCCACGTGACGCTCCGCGGTGACCGCATGTGGGAGTTCGCCGACCGGCTGCTGACGCTGGCGCTGCCTCGGATCCGTGACTTCCGTGGCTTGTCGGCCCGCCAGTTCGACGGTCAGGGCAACTACACCTTCGGCCTCACCGAGCAGGTCATGTTCCATGAGATCGACCAGGACAAGATCGATCGGGTCCGTGGCATGGACATCACGTTCGTGACCACCGCCACGACCGACGAGGAGGGGCGGGCTCTGCTGAAGGCGCTCGGCTTCCCCTTCAAGGCCCCTGAGAACGACCCCAAGAAGGTCGTCGTCCGCACGAAGCGTCCCATCGTGGGCAAGAAGAAGTGAGCTGAGTAACCGATGGCAAAGACAGCGCTGAAGGTCAAGCAGTCCCGCAAGCCGAAGTTCTCCGTCCGGGCGTACACCCGGTGCCAGAAGTGCGGGCGGCCGCGCTCCGTGTACCGCAAGTTCGGCCTCTGCCGGATCTGCCTCCGGGAGATGGCCCACCGCGGCGAGCTTCCCGGCGTGATCAAGTCGTCCTGGTGACCACCGAGCCGTCCCGTTCCTTAGTTCGATCCGATCCGCGTAGGTCACCGGTGGGTGAAACCCCGCGAGAAAGAGGCTGACACAGCCATGACAATGACAGACCCGATCGCAGACATGCTGACCAGGCTGCGGAACGCCAATCAGGCGTACCACGACCAGACGAGCATGCCCCACAGCAATATCAAGGTGGGCATCGCCGAGATCCTCCGGGCGCAGGGGTACATCTCCTCGTTCGAGGTGGCCGACCCCGCCGAGGGCGAGGTGGGCAAGACTCTGACGATTCAGTTGAAGTACGGCAACAGCCGCGAGCGTTCGATCAACGGCCTGCGCCGGATCAGCAAGCCGGGTCTTCGCGTGTACGCGAAGGCGACGGCGTTGCCGAAGGTCCTGGGCGGCATGGGGATCGCGATCATCTCGACCTCGCAGGGGTTGCTGACCGACAAGGAAGCCAAGGCCAAGAGCGTCGGCGGGGAAGTCCTCGCCTACGTCTGGTGAGGAAGAGGAGCTGAAGGTATGTCTCGAATCGGAAGGCTCCCGATCGACATCCCCGCGGGTGTCGAGGTGACCCTGGACGGTCAGCAGGTGTCCGTGAAGGGTCCGAAGGGAACCCTGAACCACACTGTTGCGACACCGATCGGAGTGGGCAGGAACGACGCCGGTCAACTGGAGGTCACGCGCCCCAACGACGAGCGGCAGGTGCGGGCGTTGCACGGTCTGACCCGGACGCTGGTCAACAACATGGTCATCGGCGTGACGCAGGGCTTCGAGAAGAAGCTCGAGATCGTCGGGGTCGGCTACCGCGTCGTCTCGAAGGGCCCGCAGCAGTTGGAGTTCGCGCTCGGCTACAGTCACCCGATCGTGGTGAGCGCCCCCGAGGGCGTCAGCTTCACGGTCGAGTCCAACACCCGGCTGACGGTGCTGGGCATCGACAAGCAGGCTGTCGGCGAGGTCGCGGCGAACATTCGCAAGCTGCGCAAGCCTGAACCGTACAAGGGCAAGGGCGTTCGCTACGCCGGAGAGAGAATCCGGCGCAAGGTTGGAAAGGCTGGTAAGTGATGGGCAGGTCGCTGTCTGTGCGCAAGATGACCGCCGACAAGACGTCTGCGCGGCTGCGTCGGCAGTCTCGCGGCCGCAAGTCGATCTTCGGCTCGGCCGAGCGCCCGCGCCTCGTCGTCACCCGTTCCAGCCGGCACATCCTGGCGCAGGTGATCGACGACTCGCGCGGAGTGACGCTGGCGTCGGCCTCCACCATGGAGGCCGACCTGCGGGTGGCCGAGGGCGACAAGTCGGAGCGGGCCAAGAAGGTCGGCGCCCGCGTCGCGGAGCGTGCCAAGGCCGCCGGGGTCGAGACCGTCGTGTTCGATCGGGCCGGCAACAAGTATCACGGCCGTGTGGCCGCCCTCGCCGAGGGCGCACGCGAGGCCGGACTCGGATTCTGACGGGAAGGTGGAGATAGTGGCGAACGGAACCCAGCGTCGCGGGGCCGGCGCAGGTGGTGACCGCCGCGGCCGCGATGACCGTCGTGGCCAGCAGGGTCAGCACGAGAAGGAACGGAACAACTACCTGGAGCGCGTCGTCGCGATCAACCGCGTCGCGAAGGTCGTCCAGGGCGGACGCCGGTTCAGCTTCACCGCACTGGTCGTCGTCGGCGACGGCGACGGCACGGTCGGTGTCGGCTACGGCAAGGCCAAGGAGGTCCCGGCGGCGATCGCCAAGGGCGTCGAAGAGGCCAAGAAGCACTTCTTCCGCGTGCCGCGGATCCAGGGCACGATTCCGCACCCCGTTCAGGGCGAGCGGGCCGCGGGTGTCGTGATGCTGCGTCCGGCATCGCCCGGTACCGGCGTCATCGCCGGTGGTTCGGCGCGCGCGGTCCTGGAGTGCGCGGGTGTGAAGGACGTCCTGGCGAAGTCGCTGGGCTCGGCGAACGCGATCAACGTGGTTCACGCCACGGTGGCCGCGCTGCAGGGCCTTGAACAGCCCGAGGACGTCGCGGCTCGTCGCGGTCTGCCGATCGAGGATGTCGCTCCGGCAGCGCTGTTGAGGGCGCGGAAGGAGGGGACCGCCTGATGGCCAGGTTGCAGGTGACCCAGACCAAGTCGCCGATCGGCGGCACGAAGAGCCAGCGCGAGACCCTGCGGTCGCTCGGTCTCAAGCGCATCGGGGACACGAAGGTGTTGGAGGATCGGCCCGAGTTTCGCGGCATGATCGGCGCCATCACCCATCTGGTCTCCGTCGAGGAGGTTGAGTGATATGGCGCTGAAGCTGCACGACCTGCGTCCGGCACCGGGCGCGAAGACCGCCAAGACCCGTGTGGGTCGCGGTGAGGGGTCGAAGGGCAAGACGGCCGGTCGCGGCACCAAGGGCACCGGTGCGCGGAAGAACACGCCTGAGAACTTCGAGGGCGGGCAGATGCCGCTGCACATGAGGATGCCGAAGCTGCGCGGGTTCAAGAACCCGTTCCGCGTCGAGTTCCAGCCGGTGAACCTCGGCAAGATCGCCGAGTTGTTCCCCGGCGGCGGCAAGGTGACGGTCGCGGACCTGGTGGCCAAGGGCGCGGTCCGCAAGGATTCGCTGGTGAAGGTGCTCGGCGGCGGCGAGGTGTCGGCGGCCTACGACATCGACGCCCACGCGTACAGTGCGTCGGCGAAGGCCAAGATCGAGGCTGCGGGAGGCACGGCGAACGAGCTGTGACGCGGCGTCGCCGGATGCGATCCGGCGGCGTCGGAGGCGGGGTGGCTGCGGCCGCCCCGCTTTCTGCGTCCTACGGAGTGCGCCGAACGCTCCCAAACCCCCGGATTCCAGCGGTTTTCCGGGGGTTTGGGAGCGCTCGGCGTGGGGTCAGCGGTCGGCGAGCAACGCCACCGCGGTGTCGTGATCGGTGCACAGGTGCGTGGCGAGGCCCGTCGCGAGCGTGGCGCGCAGGGCGACGAGCTTGTGCGGGCCCGACGCGACGACGAGCCGGCGGGGGATCGCCCGCATCTGTGCGAGCGTCAGCCCGATGACGCGGCGGTCCATGGTGCTGTCCACGGGTTCGCCCACCGCGTCGAAGAAGCGCGCGGACGTGTCACCGACCGCGTGCCGCGCGGTCACCGCGACCCGCTCGGCGTCGGTCATGCTCGAACGCAGCGCGTACGTCGCCCAGTTGAGGCCGCCGACGCCGAAGACCGCAGTGTCGGCCGCCGCGGCCGTCGCGAGCGCTTCGCGGACCTCCGGCATGGCCGCGATCCGCCCGGCCAGCTCGGCATCGGTGGCCAGCAGAGGAGCTGGGAACGCCAGGGCGCGGCCCCCGAAGACGGCGGTGAGGCGGGCGGGCAGTTCGGCCGGGTTCGGCCACTGGAGCCAGCCGCCCCACCCGCCCGCCATGGGGACGAAGCTGATCGGGCGCTCCGGCGGCGTGACCGGCGTCCGGGTCAGGTGATGCACGACAGCGGCGAGCACCGAGGACAACCCCACGGCGACGAGAGACGCGTCCGCCAGCACGCGGGTGAGGGCGGCTCCGCCCGTCACCGCGAGCGACTCGGCCGCGCGGTCCGGCCGGGCGAAGCTGGGTGAGATCCACACGCCGTCCAGACCGAACCGCGCCCCCAGGTCCACCGCCAGCTCGGCGAACGGCTCGGCGTCGCCGCGGATCGTGATCTCGACGACGCCGAGCTCGCGTGCCTGGGCGAGCGTCCGGGTGACCTTCACGCGCGTCAGGCCGAGCTGATCGGCGATCTCCTGGTGGGTCATCCGGTGCTCGTAGTGCATCCGGGCGATGACGACCACCGCAGGGTCGACCCTCTCGCCGTCCTCGGGCATGTCAGGCCCTCTCGCTAGCCCTTGAGCACCTCGGGGTTCATGAGGTGCACCGGAGCCTCGCCGTGGGCGAAGCGGGCGATGTCGTCGGCCCCGATCCTGGCGGCCAGCTCGGCCGCCTGCTTCGACGCGCCCCCGAGGTGCGGGGTGAGCGTGAGCCGGGGCGTCCTCGTGAGACGGTGCCCGGGCGGCAGCGGTTCGGACGGCAGACAGTCGAAGGACGCCGCGAACAGGTGACCGGAGTCGAGAGCGTCACAGGCGGCGTCGTAGTCGAGCAGCGATCCGCGGGCGCAGTTGACCAGGATCGACCCACGGGGCATGAGCGCGATCTGCGGAGCGGCGATCATGTGGTGGTTCTCGGGTGTCACGCGCGCATGGATGGTGACGATGGTGGAGCGGGACAGCAGGGCGTCCAGCGCCGGCACCAGTTCCACGCCCGGTGCGACCCGGGAGGGGTCCACCCACGGGTCGTACACGAGCACGGTCGCGCCGAGAGCCTGCATCGCGGCCGCCACGCGCGAGCCGACCGCTCCGTACCCGATGACGCCCACCGTCGAACCCCGGACCTCCGGCCCGACCTTCTCGTACTCGTAGTAGTCGCCGTGCCATTCGTCGGCGATGAGCTCGATGTGGCGCGGGACGAGCTGGCGGACGGCCGCGAGGATCATCGCGATCGTGTGCTCGGTGGTGGCGGTGGCGTTGCGGCCGGGCGTGTTCGTGACCATGATCCCGCGGCGCGTGGCGGCGGCGATGTCCGCGTTCACGGGACCGCCGCGGCAGACGGTGACCAGCTTCAGGTCGGGGCTGGCGGCCATCACCTTGTCCGTGATCGGCCCGGTGTGGGTGAAGCAGACCGAGGCCCCCTGCAAGGCGGCGATGAGCTCGTCCTCGTCGCCGGTGGCCTCCTTCACCCCGCCGAAGTCGGTCTGGGGCTCGACCGGCCATCCGAACTGCAGCGCGGCGGTCTCCGCCTCCGGCAGGGCGGCGCTGATCGCCGCGCCCAGCACGTCAGGGGTGACGAATCCGTCGCCCGCGAGCAGGACTTTCATGCGTATCCCTCTCAGTGATTCTCCAGTGATCCGACGGGGGAGCGCACGTCTCCGGGCGTCGACCCCTCGGTTGGGTTCGAGCCTAGGCAGCGTGAACATCGAGCACTGTCGCCGAACAATTGTTCATCGAGAAGCAGCAGATGAGCGGCGCCGTGGTCGAGGCCGGTCAGCGAAGGTCCACCCAGGCGGTGTCCGCGACGGTGACGTCGCACCGCCCCGAGGTGAGAGCGTCGATGCGGGCGGCGACGGCGTCCGGGGGCTCGGCGGCGGCCACGGCGAGGACGAGTCGCACGCCGTCGGGAAGGTGCTCGGTCTCCGTGACGGCCATCCCCGCGCCGCGGATCTCGGTCTCGAGGCGTCCGGCCACGCCGTAGCCGAGGCGGAGCTCATAGCGGCGGCGGAGCTCTCGCGTCAGGATCGGGGTGCGCTCCAGCGTCTCCGCGACGCACTGTGCGTACGCCCGGGTCAGCCCGCCCGCTCCGAGCAGGATGCCGCCGAACCACCGGGTCACCACCGCGACCGTGTCGGAGAGGTCCGGCGCGCCGTGGAACCGGCTGAGGGCGTCCAGCATCGGGGCCCCGGCCGTGCCGGCCGGCTCGCCGTCGTCGCTGGACCGCGCGACATCCCGGCGCGGGCCCAGCAGGAACGCCGAGCAGGTGTGACGCGCATCATGGAAGGCCCGGCGCCGCTCGGCGATGGTGGCCCGCGCCTCCTCCTCGGTCTCCACCCGCCGCACGGCGCACAGGAATCGGGAGCGCTTGATCTCGATCTCGTGCTCGCCGGACGCGGCCGGGACACGATAGGACGTCGGCCCGCTCAGCCCCACAGACCCGCGACCGTCCGGGCGACCGCGCGCCCGAGGGCGGCGTTGTTCTCGCGGGTGAAGTGCACGCCATCGGCGCCGCCGGTCGTCAGGACGGCGCCTGCGTCGAGGAATGCCGTGCGGTTGCGGGCGGCGAGCGCGGCCAGCAGGGGCGTCAACTCGCCGAGCCGCTCGTTGCCCTGTGCGAGTTGGGCGCGGGTCCACGGATCCGGGTGGGCCCCGAGCGGCGGGGGAGCGATGACGAGCGCGCGGGGCGCGGGATAGGAGGTGCCGCTCCCGCCCGCTGCCGCGATCTGCTTCAGGAGCAGCGCGATCCCTGCTGCAATATCGGTCGCGGACCGGTGCAGGTGCGCCTTCAGGTCGTTGGTGCCGAGCATGACGATCACGAGGTCGAGCGGCAGGTGGCTCGCCAGCGCCGCGGGCAGGTATGCGGCGCCGTTGAGGCGCGGATCGAGAGGGTCGTCCACGCTCGTGGTGCGGCCGTTGAGCCCCTCCTCGATCACCTCGTGGCCGGGGCCGAGCGCTGCGCGCATGATGCCCGGCCACCGGTCGGCGGCGGCGTAGCGCGTCGTCGACGCGCCCACCTCCGTCACCGGGGTCCACCCCCAGGTCAGCGAGTCACCGAAGCAGAGGATGCGCCGTGTCATGGCACCACATCATGCCAGGCGGGAACCGCCGGCCGGGCGGGTTGGCCACGATCGCGGGCGACGGCCGGCGGAGCCGGCCGCGGTCGCGTCGAGCCGCTCACGTCGCGGTGGGCGACAGGCGCGGTCCCACGGCCGCCTCGCCCGCCGGACGGGAGGCGCGTCGACCACGTCGAAGGGCCAGCCGCCTACCGCAGCGGGATTCTTCGGTGTCGGCTCGGGCTGATAGAGTTCGACAGGTTGCCTGACCGGGCGATGCTGTCACCTGCCCAGAGAACGGAGAGAGGGCGCGGATGCTATCGGCCTTCGTGAACGCGTTCAGGAGTCCTGACCTGCGGAAGAAGATCCTGTTCACGCTCTTCATCCTTGCGGTGTTTCGGCTCGGCTCGGTCATACCGACCCCGAACGTCAACCTGCAACAGATCGAGTACTGCCGTACCCAGGCCGCGAGCGGTTCCCAGGCCAGCCTGTACTCCCTGATCAACCTGTTCTCCGGCGGCGCGCTGCTGCAGTTGTCCATCTTCGCGCTGGGCATCATGCCCTACATCACGGCGTCGATCATCCTGCAGTTGATGACGGTCGTCGTCCCGCGGCTGGAATCCCTCAAGAAGGAGGGCGGCGCCGGAACGCAGAAGATCACCCAGTACACGCGCTACCTCACGCTGGTGCTGGCCGTCCTCAACGCGACGGCGTTCGTGACCCTCGCCGCCAACGACCAGCTCTTCACCGGCTGCACGGGCGTTCTCTACAGCGACAACCTGTTCTCGATCATCGTCATGATCCTCACGATGACGGCCGGCACCGGCGTGATCATGTGGATGGGCGAACTCATCACCGACCGAGGCGTCGGCAACGGCATGTCCGTCATGATCTTCACGCAGATCGCCGCCCGCTTCCCGTCCTCGCTGTGGGGCATCAAGGAGTCCCGCGAGGGTGCCCAGGGCTGGATCGCCTTCGCGGCCGTCCTCGCCGTGGGACTGCTCATCATGGCCGCGGTCATCTACGTCGAGCAGGCCCAGCGTCGCATCCCGGTGCAGTACGCCAAGCGGATGGTCGGGCGCCGGCTGTTCGGAGGGAGCACGACCTACATCCCGCTGAAGGTCAACCAGTCGGGCGTCATCCCCGTCATCTTCGCGTCGTCGATGCTCTACCTGCCGGTGCTGTACGCCCAGTTCCAGCCCGACTCGCCGGTGGCGAGCTGGATCTCGACCAACCTCGCCAGCACGTCGGTGTGGCACAACGCGATCTTCTTCGTCCTCATCATCTTCTTCGCGTACTTCTACGTGGCGATCACCTTCGACCCGAAGGAGATCAGCGACAACATGAAGAAGTACGGCGGCTTCATCCCGGGCATCCGGGCGGGCAAAGCCACCGAGAAGTACCTTGCGTTCGTGCTGTCGCGGCTGACCGCCCCGGGGTCGCTGTACCTGGCGATCATCGCGCTCATCCCGCAGCTCGCCTTCGTGTTCCTCGGAGCATCACAAGAGTTCGTTTTCGGAGGAACGTCGATTCTCATCATCGTGGGCGTCGGTTTGGATACTGTGAAGCAGATCGAGAGTCAGCTCCAACAACGCAACTACGAAGGGTTCCTTAAATGAGGCTCCTCATCATGGGTGCACCCGGCGCTGGCAAGGGAACTCAGGCCAAGGGCATCGCAGCCCACTATGAGATCCCTGCCATCTCCACCGGTGACATCTTCCGTGCGAACGTCAAGAACCAGACCGCCCTGGGCAAGGAGGTTCAGCGCATCATGGCGGCCGGCGACTACGTTCCCGACGAGATCACCAACGCCATCGTCGAGGATCGCCTGGGCCAGCCCGACGCCGAGATCGGCTTCCTGCTCGACGGGTACCCGCGCACGGTCGTCCAGGTCGGCGCGCTCGACGAGATGCTGCACAAGCTCGACCAGGAGCTGGACGCCGTCGTCTCGCTCGACGTCGACCCCGAGGTGCTCATCGCGCGGCTCCTGAAGCGCGCGGAGCTCGAGAACCGGGCAGACGACACCGAAGAGACCATCCGGCGTCGGATGGAGGTGTACACCGCCGAGACCGAGCCGCTGCTCGCGATGTACCGCGAACGCGACCTGCTCGTCCCCGTGGACGGCATGGGTGACGTCGACGAGGTTCTCGAGCGGATCGTCGCCGCCCTCGACGCGAAGGTCGGCTGACGCGGTTGAGGGGTCTGGAGCGGAAGCGTCCCGGCCAACTGCTCCAGATGCGAAAGGCGGGTCTTCTCGTCGGCCGCGTGCTGGCCGCGTTGGCCGAGCACGCCGCTCCGGGCGTCACGACCGGCGAGCTCGACCGGCTCGCCCGTGAACTGCTCGCCGAGGCGAAGGCGGCGTCGTCCTTCCTCGGCTATGGCGCTGCGTTCGGCCTGCCGCCGTATCCGGCCGTGACGTGCATCTCGGTGAACGACGAGATCGTTCACGGGATCCCGGGCGAGCGGGTGCTGGCGGCCGGCGACCTGGTGTCGGTCGACTTCGGTGCGTCCGTGGACGGCTGGCACGGGGACTCCGCCCGCACGTTCGGCATCGGCGATCTTGCCCCCGAGGCGGCCGCGCTGTGCGAGACCACCCGCGTCGCAATGTGGGACGGGATCGCGGCGGGCCGCGTCGGCGGCCGCGTCGGGGACATCTCGCACGCGATCGAGGCGTCCATCGACGCACACGTCCACCAGTACGGGATCGTCGCCGAGTACACGGGTCACGGCATCGGCACCGCCATGCACCAGCCCCCCGACGTGCCCAACTACGGGCGTGCCGGGCGGGGGGAGCGCATCCTGGACGGTGTGTGCCTCGCCATCGAGCCGATGGTCACGCTGGGCTCGGCCGACGCCGCGACCCTCGCGGACGAGTGGACGGTCGTCACGCGTGACCGCTCGTGGGCCGCCCACTGGGAGCACACGGTCGCCTTCACCGGAGCCGGGCTGTGGGTGCTCACCGCCGAGGACGGCGGCGAGGCCGAACTGACCGCCCGCGGCATCCCGTTCGCCCCGCTCGGCGACTGAGGCGGTCCGCGTTCCTGGCCGTCGGCCGGTGCCGACGCCCTTTCCCAACGGGCGCTGGTCGACTCCGCGGCGACGCCCGTGCGGTGTGGACCGCGGGCGGGAGCCCGCGTCCGGCCGCGTTCGAGATGTGGATGGCCGTGCTCGGCGGACGCCGACGGGCGATGTTGCGCGAGTTGGATCGCGAAGCAGCGAAATCCGCGGCGGCAAGGGGGAGCGCACAGTTTTTCGAGCGTTCGGGCGCTCAGGCGTCCACGCGGCGACCGCCGGTGCCAAGCTTGGACCATGCGAGCAACAGTGCTGACCGCGCCCTACGAGGTGCAGCTTCAGGACGTCCCGGAGCCCATCATCTCCGAGCCGACGGACGCCCTCGTCCGAGTGGCCGCGACCTGCGTCTGCGGGTCCGACCTGTGGAACTACCGCGGGATCAATCCGTTCGTCCGGCCTCGAAGCATCGGCCACGAGTCCATCGGCGAGGTCATCGAGGTCGGGCCCGACGTCCGCAAGGTGTCCGTGGGCGACTTCGTGATCATCCCCTTCGACTACAGCGACGGCACCTGCCACAACTGCCGTTCGGGCTTCCACAACGCCTGCGTGCACGGCGGCGTGTTCAGCGCCAGCCAGGCGGAGGTCGTACGCGTCCCGCTCGCCGACGGCACGCTCGTCCCCACGCCCGAGGCTCCCGACGACGATCTGCTGCCCGATCTGCTCACGCTGTCGGACGTGATGGGCACCGGTTGGCACGCGGCGGTCGCGGCGGGAGTGGAGCGGAACCGGTCCGGCACGGTCGTCGTCGTGGGCGACGGTGCGGTCGGTCTGTGCGGGGTTCTCGCGGCCTCGCAGATGCACGCGGAGCGCATCATCGCCATGTCGCGGCACGCGCCGCGGCAGGAGGTCGCGAAGGCCTTCGGCGCGACCGACATCGTCGCCGAGCGCGGCGAGGAGGGAGTCGCGGCGGTCCTCGAGTTGACGCAGGGCGTCGGCGCGGATGCGACGCTGGAGTGCGTCGGGACGAACGACTCGATGGCGCAGGCGGTGTCGCTGACGCGCGCGGGCAGCACGGTCGGGTTCGTGGGCGTTCCGCACGGTGTCGAGCTGCCGATGCGCCAGATGTTCGAGCGCAACGTCGGCGTCTTCGGGGGCATGGCGCCGGTGCGCCACTATGTGCCGATCCTGCTGCAGCGCGTCTGGGCACGGAAGATGAACCCCGCCAGGGTGTTCGATCTGACGCTCAGGCTCGACGATGTCGCCGAGGCGTACAAGGCGATGGACGAGCGGCGCGCGATCAAGGTGCTGCTGCAGCCGTAGCCCTGCTGCGAAACGGAGCCGGCTCTTCGGCGGGCCGAAACTCGCTCGTTACACCGAGGACCTACGTTGTTCGATGTGACCGGATTGTTCGACGACTACGCGGGCCCTCCTGACGCCTTCGACGAGATGATCGGGCCGGACGGCATCCGCGGGGCGTACGCCGCCGTGCGCAGCTATATGGACCGGCTCGCGCCCGACGAGATCCGGGCGCGGGCCGACTACCTCAAGTCCTCCTACCTCTACCAGGGGGTCACGTTCGACATCGGCGGGGAGGAGCGCCCCTTCCCGCTCGACATCGTGCCGCGGGTCATCGAGGCGGCCGAGTGGTCCGTGGTGGAGCAGGGCGTCGCGCAGCGGGTGCAGGCGCTGGAGAAGTTCCTCGGCGACGTGTACGGACCCGGAGAGGTGTTCCGGGACGGGGTCGTGCCGCGTCGCGTCGTCGTGAGCTCGCCGCACTTCCACCGGATCATGCACGGCATCCAGCCGCCGAACGGCGTCCGGGTCCACGTCTCCGGGATCGATCTCGTCCGGGACGGCGAGGGCCGGTTCCGCGTGCTGGAGGACAACGTCCGCATCCCGTCGGGCGTCTCCTACGTCATGACGAACCGCCGCGCGATGTTCTCCGCGCTGCCCGAGGTCACGTCCCGGCATCGCATCCGCGCCGTCGAGAGCTACCCGCAGCGGCTGCTCGCGGCCTTGCAGGCCTGCGCGCCGAAGGGGATCAGCGACCCCAACGTGGTCGTGCTGACGCCCGGCGTGTACAACTCCGCCTACTTCGAGCACACGCTGCTCGCGCGGATGATGGGTGTCGAGCTGGTCGAGGGTCGCGACCTGGTGTGCCGCGCCGGCGAGGTGCTCGTGCGGACGACGAGGGGGCTGCGGCCGGTCCACGTCATCTACAAGCGCGTCGACGACGAGTTCGTCGATCCCGCGCACTTCCGGGCCGACTCGATGCTGGGATGCGCCGGGCTGATGAACGCCTACCGCGCCGGCAACGTGACGATCGCCAACGCGGTCGGCAACGGTGTCGCCGACGACAAGCTCATCTACACCTATGTGCCCGATCTCATCCGCTACTACCTCGGCGCCGAGCCGATCCTGCCGGCGGTCGACACGTGGCGGCTGGAGGATCCGGTGCACCGCGAGCTCGTCCTGGACCGGCTCTCCGAACTCGTTCTCAAGCCGGTGGACGGCTCGGGCGGCAAGGGCATCGTGATCGGTCCCGCGGCCGACGAGAAGACGCTGGCCCGGCTGCGGAGGACCATCCTGAAGAATCCACGGGGCTGGATCGCGCAGCCCGTCGTGCAGTTGTCGACGGTGCCCACGATGATCGACGGCACGATGGCGCCACGTCACGTCGACCTGCGGCCCTTCGCGGTCAACGACGGGTCGAACGTGTTCGTCCTGCCGGGCGGCCTGACGCGGGTGGCGCTGCCCGAGGGCGAGCTCATCGTGAACTCGAGCCAGGGCGGCGGGTCCAAGGACACGTGGGTGCTGGCGCGCGACGGCATCCGGGGCCGGAAGGCGAAGAAGCAGCCGCGGGTCAGCGTGCGCGGCGTCCCGGTGGAGGGGGTCGAGATCACCCAGGCGAGCCCGGTCGAGCACCAACAGCAACAGCAGCAGCAACAACAGCAGCAGCAGCGGGTGGGACCGCCTGTTGCGGGCCGTGCCGCCACCTGCGGGCGGGGGGCGCCATGCTGAGCCGCATCTCCGAATCGCTGTTCTGGATCGGCCGCTACGTCGAGCGGGCCGAGGACACGTGCCGCATCCTGAACGTCCACCAGCAGTTGCTCGTCGACGATCCGCAGATCGACGAGACCGTCGCTGCGCAGGAACTGCTGCGCGTGATGGGGGTCGCCGAGAGCGAGGGGGTGGCCGCGCCGGCGGCGGTGTCGCAGGCGCTCTTCCACGACGACGACTCGCCGTGCTCGGTGACCGCATCGCTGTTCGGCGCCCGCGAGGCGGCCCGGCGGGCGCGGGAGACCGTGTCGGCCGAGATGTGGGAAGCCGTCAACGGGACGTGGTTCTCGGTGAGCGGTGGCCGCCTGCAGCGGATGCGGCCGGCGGCGGCGTTCGTGCACGTCCAGGAACGCTGCGCGGTGATCGCCGGTCTCGCCGACAGCACGATGAGCCGGGACGAGGGATGGTCGTTCTTCACTCTCGGACGCAGCCTCGAACGGGCCGACATGACCGCGCGGCTCATCGCCGCGTCCATGTCCGTGGGGTCCAAGAGCGCCTGGAACATCGTGCTCCGGGGGTGTGGCGCCCACCATGCGTTCATCCGCACCTACGGCGGTGCGACGTCCGACCGGGACGCCGCCGAGTTCCTCCTGCTGGACCGCCTGTTCCCGCGGTCGATCGTGTTCACGCTGAACCTGGCCGAGGAGGTCCTCGTGGATCTCGAGCAAGGGCGTCGCCGGGCGGGTTTCGGCGACGAGGCGCTGCGGCTCATCGGGAACGCGCGCGCGACGCTGGAGTACCGGCCCAAGAACGAGATCCTCAACGACCTGCAGGAACGGATGACCCACCTGCAGCAGGTGTGCAACCGGGTCACGCGGGCGGTCTCGGCGCGGTACTTCGAGGGCGCGATCGCTCCCGAATGGCATGGAGGTGAGTGGTGAACCGCCTGCAGATCGTCCACACGACCGGCTACCGGTACTCCGAGGGCGCGGCGACGTCCTTCAACGAGGTGCGCATGACTCCGCGGACGACGCGCGAGCAGTTCGCGCGCTTCTGGCGGGTCGAGGTCTCGCCGCAGGCATGGACCCACACCTACACCGACTACTGGGGCACCCAGGTGACGGCGTTCGAGGTCGATGAGCGGCATGAGCGCCTGAAGGTCGTCGCGACGTCGACGGTCGAGGTCGACCGGCAGGCGCACGAGGGCAAGCGGGTCACCTGGGAGGATCTCCGGGCGCCGCAGTTCACGGAGGACATGGTCGAGTCGCTGGTCTTCGGCGGGCACACCGATCCGGGCCCCGAGCTGACCTCCATCGCGAAGCGTGTCGCGAAGGAGGCCGAGACACCCGCCGAGGTGGTGGCTCCGGTCATCGCGGCCGTCCGCGAGCACGTCCGGTACGTGAAGGGCGTGACGCGGGTGCAGACGCGGGCGTTCGAGGCCTGGGAGGCCGGGGCGGGCGTGTGCCAGGACATGGTGCACCTCACGGTCGGGGCGCTCCGCTCGGTGGGGATTCCGGCGCAGTACGTGTCGGGATATGTGATGCCCAGCCGGGATCCCGTCGTCGGCGAGGCGGTCGTCGGCGAGTCTCATTCGTGGGTGCAGTGGTGGGACGGCGCCTGGCTGGCCTACGACCCGGCCAACGATGTCGTGCCGGGGAACTATCACGTCGAGGTCGGCGTGGGCAGGGACTACTCCGACGTTCCCCCGCTGAAGGGCGTGTACGCGGGCGGCGGGGAGTCGGACATGTACGTCCAGGTCGAGATGACCCAGCTCGCCTGAGGAGGGGATTTGGCCTGCATCGGTCTCGTCCCGTAAAGTTGCTCCTCGGTCACCTGTGCCGGGTGACTGACGTGCGCGTCCGGATGGACAGATCGGAAGCAATGGCCAAGAAAGAAGGAGCCCTCGAGCTCGAGGGGACCGTCGTCGAAGCCCTGCCCAACGCCATGTTCCGTGTGGAACTGGCCAATGGCCACAGGGTGTTGGCGACCATCAGCGGCAAGATGCGGCAGCACTACATCCGTATCCTCCCCACTGACCGGGTGGTCGTCGAGCTCTCGCCATACGATCTGACCCGAGGTCGCATCGTCTACCGGCACAAGTAGCCGACCCGCAAGCCACGAAATCAACCCGGCTGGGCAAGGCAGTCGCGCGCCCAGACATGAGTCAGGAAGTTGCTCGATGAAGGTTCAGCCGAGCGTCAAGAGGATCTGCGACAAGTGCAAGGTGATCCGCCGTCACGGTCGCGTGATGGTGATCTGTGAGAACCCGCGCCACAAGCAGCGTCAAGGCTGAGGCCGGGGTCGCAGGCCACAGCCGGTCTCTGATCGGCACCAACAGGACAACGTGATCGCACCTGTCCGCCACCCGGCGGGCAGCCACCCTCGGACGAAGGCCGAGGCCCGGTGCAGGCAACCGGGACGCATCACGCCAGACACCTTCGCGAAGCACCCCGGTGCTTCGACATCCGGAAAGGTATCGCCCATATGGCACGCCTCATCGGTGTGGACCTCCCGCGCGACAAGCGCCTGGAGGTGGCCCTCACCTACATCTTCGGCATCGGGAAGACCCGTGCCGCCGAAACCCTGGCCGCCACCGGCATCAGTGGCGACGTCCGTGTCCACCAGCTCACCGACGAGCAACTCGTCACGCTGCGCGATCACATCGAGGCCAACTACGAGGTCGAAGGCGACCTGCGACGCACGGTCGCCGCAGACATCCGCCGCAAGATCGAGATCGGCAGCTACCAGGGCCGCCGTCACCGCAGCGGTCTTCCCGTCCGTGGTCAGCGGACCCGGACGAACGCCCGCACGCGCAAGGGCCGCAAGAAGGCCGTCGCGGGCAAGAAGAAGAAGAAGTAACGGCGGGACAGGGAGACACACAGACACATGGCAACAGCAGGCCGCGGCGCCGCTTCCAAGAGCAAGGTCCGCCGCAAGGAGAAGAAGAACATCGTCGCCGGACAGGCGCACATCAAGAGCACGTTCAACAACACGATCATCACGATCACGGATCCGACCGGCGCGGTGATCGCGTGGGCGTCCGCCGGCACCGTCGGCTTCAAGGGCTCCCGCAAGTCCACGCCGTACGCGGCCCAGATGGCCGCCGAGGCGGCCGGCCGCCGCGCTATGGAGCACGGCCTGAAGCGGGTCGACGTGTTCGTGAAGGGTCCGGGATCGGGCCGCGAGACCGCGATCCGCTCCCTCGGGGCCATCGGCTTGGAGATCGGTCCGATCTCCGACGTGACGCCCGTTCCGCACAATGGCTGCCGCCCGCCGAAGCGGCGTCGCGTCTAGGTCGAGAGGAGACGAGGAGAACCATGGCCCGTTACACAGGTCCGATCACCAAGAAGTCCCGTCGGCTCGGCACCGACCTGGTCGGCAACGACAAGGCGTTCGAGCGTCGTCCCTTCCCCCCCGGCGTGCACGGCCGCGGCCGCACGAAGGACTCGGAGTACCTCCTGCAGTTGCGGGAGAAGCAGAAGGCCCGTTTTGCGTACGGCGTGCTGGAGAAGCAGTTCCGCCGCTACTACCAGGAGGCCCATCGGCAGGCCGGCAAGACCGGTGACAACCTGCTGATCATCCTCGAGTCGCGCCTCGACAACGTCGTGTACCGCGCGGGCTTCGCGTCGACGCGCCGCCAGGCGCGCCAGCTCGTCGTCCACGGGCATCTGCTGGTCAACGGCAAGTCGGTCAACGTGCCGTCCTACCGCGTCAGCCAGTACGACATCATCGACGTGAAGCCGAAGTCGGTGAACCTCGATCCATTCGTCATCGCTCGCGAGACGTTCGACGATACGACCGTTCCGGCGTGGCTCACCGTGCGTCCGAACCGGATGCGGATCCTCGTGCACCAGCTCCCGGTGCGCGAGCAGATCACCATCGACGTGTCCGAGCAACTGATCGTCGAGCTCTACTCCAAGTAACACACCGGCCGGCCGGGAACCCCCCGGCCGGCTCCCTCCCGTCAGCCGTCATATAGCGGGCGGCCGAAAGGAACAAACATGCTCATCGCACAGCGTCCCACGCTCACCGAGGAAGTCGTCGGCGACTACCGCTCGCGTTTCGTCCTCGAGCCCCTGGAGCCGGGCTTCGGCTACACCCTCGGGAACTCCCTGCGCCGCACGCTGCTGTCGTCCATCCCGGGCGCGGCCGTGACCAGCGTCAAGATCGCCGGCAACCAGCACGAGTTCTCGACCATCGAGGGCGTCGTGGAGGACGTCACCGAGATCATCCTCAACCTGAAGGGTCTGGTGCTGTCCTCCGAGGAGGACGAGCCCGTCGTCATGTACCTGCGGAAGGCCGGCCCCGGCGAGGTCACCGCGGCCGATATGGCTCCGCCGGCGGGGGTCGAGGTGCACAACCCCGACCTGCACATCGCGACGCTGAACGAGAACGGCAAGCTCGAGATGGAGCTCGTCGTGGAGCGTGGCCGCGGCTACGTGTCGTCCATCCAGAACAAGCATCCCGACGCCGAGATCGGCCGGATCCCGGTCGACTCGATCTACTCGCCGGTGCTGAAGGTGACCTACAAGGTCGAGGCGACGCGCGTCGAGCAGCGAACCGACTTCGATCGGCTCATCATCGATGTCGAGACGAAGCCGTCCATCCGCCCGCGGGACGCCGTCGCGTCCGCCGGGCGCACCCTCGTCGAGCTCTTCGGGCTGGCCCGTGAGCTCAACGTCGACGCCGAGGGCATCGAGATCGGCCCGTCGCCGGTCGATGAGCAGCTCGCGGCGGACCTCGCGCTGCCGGTGGAGGATCTCAACCTCACCGTGCGGTCGTACAACTGCCTCAAGCGCGAGGGCATTCACACCGTCAGCGAACTCGTGTCCCGCTCCGAGCAGGATCTCCTCGACATCCGCAACTTCGGTTCGAAGTCGATCGAAGAGGTCAAGGAGAAGCTCGCCGAGATGGGGCTCTCGCTGAAGGACAGCAACCCCGGATTCGATCCGCTCAAGGCCATCGGCCGGTACGACGAATCCGAGGAAGCGGACTACGCCGATTCCGAACAGTTCTGAGTGACACCAGGAGAACCACACCATGCCCAAGCCCACGAAGGGGGCCCGCCTGGGCTCCAGCCCCGCCCATGAGCGGATCATCCTGGCGAATCTCGCGAGCCAGCTCTTCGAGCACGGCCGGATCACGACGACCCAGGCACGTGCCAAGCGTGTTCAGCCGCTCGCCGAGTCGCTGATCACGAAGGCGAAGAAGGGTGACCTGCACAACCGGCGGCTGGTGCTGCGCCGGCTCACCGACCCGGGCATCGTGCACGTCCTGTTCACGGAGATCGCGCCGTCCCTGGCCGATCGTGAGGGCGGTTACACCCGGATCACGAAGGTGGGCATGCGGCAGGGCGACAGCGCGCCGATGGCCGTCATCGAACTCGTCACTGAGTCCGTCGAGGAGTCGCGGGCCCGCAAGGAGAAGGCCGCGAAGCCGACGGCCAAGAAGGCCCCGGCCGCCGCCGCGGCAGAGACCGATGTCGTCGAGGCCGAGGAGGTCGTGGAGGCCGACGCGGTCGACACCGAGGACGCCGAGACACCCGACGAATCCGAGACCGTGGCGGAGGCCGACACCGACGCCGACGCCGAGGACGAGGTCGCCGACGAGGCCGAGGACACGACCGAGGCGAAGTAGTCGAATCCGCCTCGGTCGCCATCGACCGGGGCCGGAACAGCGAGGTGGGGGAGAGCGATCTCCCCCACCTCGCTGTTCGGTGTCTCGCGACGTCACGTTGTGCTGTGTTCATTGAAGAGCCCTGATCGGATCGCAGGGCGTGGTGTGGCCCCGACGATGGCGCGGGCGCTGACCGCCAGGTTGTGCGGCATACCGGCCCCGATGCCGGTATGCCGGAGAGGTGACCGCCGCCTTGTGAGGCATATGGCCTCGTGGACCCGCGCTCGTAACCCGTGCAAGGTGGCGGTCAGTCCGCGGCGGCGGCGCGGCCCAGGCCCGTATGCCGCACAAGGTGGCGGTCTTCGACGACGGCAGGAAAACGGTTTGCCCGTGCCCCGGAACCGCGAGATGATCGACGGGTCTGGTCCACTCGGACCGTCCCCCGCCATGTCGAAGGGAAGCAGCATGCGTGCGTCCGCCGCCACCCGTGGCCTGCTCACGAGCCGGCCTTTCGTCACGCTGCTCGCCGCTCGCACGCTGTCGATGCTCGGGCTGTCGTTCTCGCCCGTCGCGCTCGCGTTCGGAGTCCTCGCCCTTCCCCACAGCGGGGCCGGCGAGCTCTCGATCGTCCTGGCGTCGCAGATGGTGCCCCTCGTCGCCTTCCTGCTCGTCGGCGGCGTCGTGGCCGACCGCTACCCGCGCTCGAGGGTGCTGCTCGCCGGTGCGCTGCTCAGCGCCCTCGCGTGGGGCACGATCGGGCTCATGTTCCTATCGGGATGGGCTCCCCTGTGGGCGCTGTGTACGGCGGCCGCCTTCGCGGGCCTCGCGGGCGCCCCCGTGTACCCGGCGCTCAACGGGATCATCCCCGACCTCGTCCCGGTCGAGCATCGTCAGCAGGGCAACGCGTGGCTGGCCATGGGAGCGTCGGGCGCCCGCCTCGCGGGGCTCGTCGCGGGCGGGGCGATGGTCGTGTGGCTGGGCGGGGGCTGGGCGATGATCGCCGCCGGAGGCATGTATCTCGGGGCGGCGATCCTCGTGAGCACGCTTCCGCGCGTGGCCGACACGCTGGCCGACAGCGAGACGAGCCCGCTGCGGCAGTTGATCGAGGGGTGGAGCGAGTTCTCGTCACGGCGCTGGCTGTGGGCGACCGTGGCGCAGTGGGCCGTGATGATCATGGTGCTCCAAGCGGCCAACGGGGTTCTCGGCCCGGTCATCGCGGAGACCGAGCTGGGCGGCGCGGGGGTCTGGACGACCGTGCTCGCCGCCGAGGCGCTCGGCGCGGTGGTGGGCGTCGCCCTGTCGATGGTCTGGCATCCTCGCCGGCCGATCCTGGCCGCGACGCTGCTGACGCTCAGCGCGGGCCTCCCGGCGCTGCTGCTCGGCGTGTCGGCACCTGTGTGGACGGTTGTGGCTGCGGCATTCGTCGCGGGCATCGGCTTCGACCTGTTCGGTGTCTGGTGGATGACGACGATGCAGGACGAGGTGCCGGCCGAGTCCCTGTCGCGCGTCGCATCCTATGACGCGCTCGGATCGCTCATGCTGGGGCCGGTCGGTCTCGCCCTCGCCGGGCCGGCCGCTGTGGTGTTCGGCGCCCACGCCTCGCTCGTCGGCGCCGGCCTCATCGCCCTCGCCGCGACAGTGTTCACCCTGAGCGTGCCCGAAGTCCGCACGCTGCGGGCGCGGCGGCACACCGTCGCCGATCCGGGCGACGTCCTGGTGCCGACGTCCTGACGAGCCCGGCGCCCGAGAACGGGAACGGGCGGTCTTTCCGTCAGCCGGAAGACCGCCCGTCGAGCGTGAGGGTCAGAGCGTGGCGGCCTTGGCCTTCGTGAAGCGCTCGGTCACGTCGGCCCAGTTGACCACGTTCCACCACGCGTTCACGTAGTCGGCCTTGACGTTCTTGTACTGCAGGTAGAACGCGTGCTCCCACATGTCGAGCTGCAGCACCGGCAGTTGGCCGACCGGGACGTTGCCCTGCTGATCGTAGAGCTGGTTGATGTTCAGCCGGCCACCCAGGGTGTCCCACACGAGGAGGGCCCACCCGGAGCCCTGGATGCTGTTCGCCGTGGCCGCGAAGTGCCCCTTGAAGCCCGCGAAGGAGCCGAAGTACTCGTCGATGGCCGCCGCCAGCTCCCCGGTCGGCTCGCCGCCGCCGTCGGGAGACATGTTCTTCCAGAAGACGGAGTGGTTGATGTGGCCACCCAGGTTGAAGGCCAGGTCCTTCTCCAGCTTCGGGACGGCTCCGAAGTCGCCGGTCGCGCGGGCCTCCTCCAGCTTCTCCAGCGCGGTGTTCGCTCCCGCGACATAGGCCGCGTGGTGCTTGTCGTGATGGAGCTGCATGATTTCGGGCGCGATGTGCGGGGCGAGGGCGCCGTAGTCGTAATCGAGATCGGGAAGGGTGTAGACCATCGGTTGCTCCTGTTCGTTCACGGATGATCGGGGTGCTCTTCTGTGCAACCTAGCCCACCAGGACGGTATTCCCCAGTGCCGGAGCGTGAGACGCGAACGGCCCGCGCACCGTCAGCCCGTGGCCGGGACGAAGTGGGCCTTGCGCACCGAACGGCGCAGGATCGACAGCAGCGGACCGCCCATCACCGCGATCATGAGCACGGTCGTGACGGCCCTGCCGAGGTTCCATCCCATCGACGTTGCGATGTTGTACAGGACGAAGGTGTGGATGTTCTCCAGCGCCCCGGCGGCCGGGTCGAAGCTGAACTGCGTGTGGGAACCGACCCCGAACGGCCAGAACGCGAAGTCCATGAGCCAGCCGTAGGCGAACGAGGCAAGGGCGCCGTAGGCACCGAGCAGCACGAGTTCCCACCGGCGTCCGGCGGGGGGCAGGAGCCCGGCGAAGAAGCCGACGAACCCCGAGGCCACCATCTGGTACGGGAGCCAGGGCCCGACGCCTCCGGTGAGGATCGCCGACGCGAACAGGGACAGGTTTCCCATCGCGAACCCGAACCCCGGCCCGAACACCCGGCCGGCGACGATCATCGGGAAGAACACGAGTTCGAGCCCGGCTGTCCCCGCGCCGAGCGGGCGCAGCGCGGCCCCGACCGCCGTCATGACGCCGAGCATGGCCAGCGACTTCGCGTCCATTCCGCTGCTGCCCAGTTCGGACAGCACGACGGCGAGGACGAACGGCAGGACGACCGCGAACACCAGCGGCGCCTGCGTCGCGGGCAGATCCCAGGTCGGCGGGATGATCAGCGGCCACGCGAACGCCGCGAGCCCGGCGACGGCCGTGAGGACCAGGGTGACGCGGCTCATCCACGTGAGGCGGACGAGTCCGCCGCGGGGCGCCGGGGCCACGAGCATCCGGCTCATGTCACGACCACCTCCCTCACCGACATGATCGGCTGCGGCGCGAACACCTTCGCCAGTTGCGGTGCGAAGGCGGGCGACGACCCGCACACCTCGCGGGTCGTCCCGTCGGCGACGATCTCGCCCTCGGCCATCAGCAGGGCGCGGTGGGTGGCCGCGGCGGCGAACTCCACATCGTGCGTGACGACGACGACGCAGGCGCCGTCGGCGGCGAGGCCGTCCACGATCCGCGACAGATTCGCCTTCATACGGTAGTCGAGCCCGCGGGTCGGCTCGTCGAGGAGCACCACGGGCGGAGCGGCGGTGAGCTGGATGGCCAGCACCAGCGACAGGCGCTGCCCCTCGGACAGATCGCGCGGGTCGGCGTCGGGGCGGACGCCGCCGTCCAGCCGGGCGAGCACCGTCGCGCAGGTGCCGGCGGGCGCCAGGGATTCCCTGTCGGCCTGCGCGCATTCCGCCGCCACGGTTCGCAGGTACAGCAGGTCGCCGGCCGATTGCGGCACGAGGGTGACCCGTCGGCGTGCGGCCGCCGCCGACAGCGACCGGGGATCGACGTCCCCCGCCACGACGAGTTCCCCGGTGCTCTTCACGGCTCCCTGCAGGGCGTTCACCAGCGATGACTTGCCCGAGCCGTTGCGGCCCATGAGCGCCGTGATCGTCCCGCCGGCGAGGTCGAGGGAGACGCCCTTCACGGCACGGAGGTCGCCGTAGGAGACGGTGAGGTCGCGCGCGGACAGGAGCGGCGGTCCGTCCGGAACGGGGGCGTCCGCGACCTCCGCCACGGTGATCCGCTCGCGCGCGATGCGCCGGCGCGCCTCCCGCACCGACAGCGGGACCTCGTCCCAGCCGAGCGTGTGTGCCAGGGCGGCGAGGGGAGGCACGACGTCGGCCCGGCCCAGGATGCTGCGCGGCGGCCCCGATTCGACCGTCCCGTCGCCGGTGACCCACACCGCGACGTCGGCTGCCTGCATGACGCGCTCGAGCCGGTGCTCGGCGAGCACGATGGTGAGCCCGACCTCGTGGACGAGGGTGGTCAGCGCCGCGAGGACGTCCTGCGCGGCGGTGGGGTCGAGTGCGGAGGTCGGCTCGTCGAGGACGAGGACGCGCGGCTGCGCGGCGAGGACCGACGCGATGGCGACCCGCTGCTGCTGCCCGCCGGACAGGTCGAGCAGAGGTCGCCTGCGCAGTTCGGCGATGCCCATCAGGTCGAGGGTCTCCTCGACGCGCTTGCGCATCGCGACGGGGTCGACGCCCAGTTGCTCCATGCCGTAGGCGATCTCCTCCTCGACGGTGTCGGTGACGAAACCGTGGAGCGGGTTCTGCCCGACGTACCCGACGACCTCGGCCATGTCCTTCGGCCGGTGCTGCGACGTGGTGCGCCCGTCGACGGTCACGGCCCCCGACAGGGTCCCGCCCGTGAAGTGCGGGACGAGGCCGTTCATGGCTCCGAGCAGCGTCGACTTGCCGGTTCCCGTGCGGCCGACCACGAGGGCGAGGTCGCCCTCGCCGATTCTGAGATCGACGTCGCGGAGCGTGGGCCGCGCAGCGCCGTCGTAGGTGAAGGAGACCCGGTCGAAGACGATCACGACGTCACCAGCTCTTCGTCGGGACGCCGAGCGCCGGGGTCGGCGATGCCGGTGCGGCCGGTCGCGGCGGCATCGCCCCGCCGGGTCGCCGGGGGTGTCCGGCCGGGGGCGCGGGTGACGAGGATCGGAAGGGCCGTGAGGGCGGCGGCGACCACGAGCGCCGGGTGCAGGGAGGGCCACGTGGCCGGCATGAACGACGGGTTGAGGACGTCGGGGTCGAGGGTCGCGCCGAAGAGGGCCCAGACGCTCTCGTTGCCCAGTGCCAGCACGATCGCGAGCACCAGCAGGCCCGACACCGTCACGGTCCACTCCTGGATCCCCCACGGGTCGGGGCGGTACCGGGTGACGGCGATCTTGTCGCGGGACGCGCGCAGGCCGGCGACGACGCCGAGCGCACCGGCACCGAGGCAGCCGAAGGCGACCGGTCCGGGGTCGCCGGAAGAACTGAGCAGCAGGAAACCGCCGAGGGTCGCGACCATGGACGAGACGAGCAGCAGGGCGTTCGTCCACGTGCGTCGCCGGCTGGTCGTGCGGGTGCGGCCGAAGCCCCGCGCCTCCATCGACGCGGCCAGGGACACGGAGCGGTCGACGGCGTCGGCGAGGATCGGCACCAGGTAGGCCTTCACGGCATCGAGCCCGCGGGCCCGCCCGCCGCGCAGGCGACGTGCGGTGCGGACGCGGAAGGCGCTTTCGACGAGCTGCGGGGCCACGCTCAGGGCGATGACGACGGAGACCGAGATGTCGTGGAGTGCAGCCGGGACGGCGCGCAGAGCCCGGCGGGGATTGGCGAGTGCGTTGGCCGCGGCCACGGCCACGAGCATGACGACGAGCCGCAGGCTGTCGTACAGCGTGTAGAGGATGCCCTCCAGGGTGACGTCGCCTCCGAGCCGGATCCCCTGTGCCCAGTCGGGCAGCGGGATCTCGGGCAGCGTGAACAGGACCGTCTCGCCGAACCCGCCCCCGACGAGGATGCGGAAGAACATCCGCACGCCGATGACGACGCCGGCCAGCCAGAAATAGGCGCTGATCGAGCGTGCCCAGGGAGCGTCGCTGCGCCGCAACAGGATCACCGCGAGCAGCGCCAGCCCCACGAGCACGAGGAAGAGCGGGTTGGTCGTGAGATTGACGGCGATCGCGACGCCGAGCGCCCACGCCCACCAGGCCCACGGGTGGAGGATCTGGTCCGCAGGCCTGGCGAGGGTCGGGCGAGGGGTCAGCGGAACCGTCCGATCCGCAGCCACCACACGCCGAGCCCGCCGGCGACGAGCGCGACGCCGCCGAGGGTGCCGATGAGGGCCCACGGGGTCGCGCCGCCCGAGGCGGCCTGGTCGGCGGACGAGCCGCTGAGCGCGCCGGCGGTCTGATCGGGATCGGTGGCGGCCGTCGTGCTGCTCGCCGGGGAGGCGGAGGAGGACTCCGCCGGGGACGGGGGTGCCGACGCCGCGCTCGTGGACGCGCTGCCGGCCGCCGTGGACGCCGGAGAGGCCGTGGCGGTCGCGGAGCCGGACCTCTTCGTCGAGCCGGAGCCCGTCTTCGTGGAGCCGGAGCCCGTCTTCGTGGAGCCGGAGCCGCCTGAGGTGGACCCGCCGGAACCTCCCGAGGCCGACGATGTCTTCGTGGCTGTCGTCGCCGGGGCCTTCGTGGTGGCCGGGGCGGTGACCGTGGGCGGGTACTGCCCCGGCGCGGGGGGCTTCGTCGTGTTGACGTCGATGAACCGCCAGCCCTCGGCGCTGCCCTTGGCGGGCTTGTACACCCCGGCGCCCTGCTGCGAATAGCTCCACGTCGACCAGGTGCCGTCCGAGTTCGGGCTGGAATGCCAGTACGACCAGTACGAGGACGCGGTGACCTTCCCGTTCGAGGGGACGCCGTCGATGCGGTTGAGGAAGCCCGCCGACTTCTCCGTGTAGCTGAACCCGGCGCTGGTCAGCGCCTGCATACCGGTCCCGTACGACGTCGCACAGCCACGGCTGATGCCATCGCCCAGTGCCGAGGCGTCCACGATCACCCACACCCCGGAGCAGGTGGCCGGCGCGGCCGGCTGCACCGGCCCGGGTGCGGCCATCGCCGCGGGGGCGCCCGCCGCCAGCAGCAGCGCGGCCGCTCCCGCGGCGATGGAGGTCGCGATCCGGGCGGGCCGGGGGCGCGCAGTGGTCACGCCCGCGGCTTCCTGCGGACCAGCAGCGCCGTGCCCGCTCCGGCGGTGACCACCGACAGGGCGAGCAGGCCGGCGCCGACGTCGGCGCCGGTGTCGGCCAGCTCCTCGCCGGATGCCGTGGAGGACGCCGTGGCGGACGCCGTCGTGCCCGTTGCCGTCGAGGTCGCCGTCGTCGTCGGCGAGCCGGTCGTCGTGGCGGTGGGCGACGTGGAGCCGGATTGCGTGGAGGTCGGCGTCGCCGTGGGGGCCGTCACGGTGTAGGTGATCGTCAGGAACGTCTCTCCGGTGAGCGCGAGGATGCCCTGCTGCGTGGCGAGCAGGTCGGGGTCGTTCGCGCCCGAGGCGCCGGTCTTGAGCCCGCCGTTCGCCACCTGCTGCGACACGACGTAGTCGGCGGCGTTCGTCGCTGCGGCTCCGGTCATGAGCGGCCCGAGCAGACCCGTGGAGTTCACGGGGGAGTAGTTGGACCAGCTCCCGTCGGGCTGCTGCTGGGTGGCGACGAAGGCCAGCGCGTCGGCCAGCGCGGGATCGGTGGACTGGGCCGCCTGCAGTCCCAGGATGGCGAGCGCCGTCATGTCGGTGTCGTAGGTGGACTCGCCGGTGGCCCAGGTGAAGCCGCCGTCGGCGGACCGGTAGGTCAGCAGGTAGGTGACCATGCTCGACGGGATGGTCTCACCGTTGCGAGCCAGTGCGACCATGGCGATCCCGGACGAGAACGGGCCGGGCCAGTCGCCGATCGAGCCGTCGCCGCCGATGCCCGCCTGGACGAGCGCGATCAGGTCCTGACCGCCGAAGTCGGAGGCGTCCTGGCCGGTCGCGGCGGCGACGATGGCCAGCTTGGCCGCCGTCACCGCGTCGCCGGAGGCGATGTAGGACGCCGCCTGCGCCTTCAGGTAGGTGAGGCGGTTGAAGATCTCGTCGTTGTAGGCCGTATCTCCCGTCGACGCGAGCGCCAGGACGTCATCGGCGACGGTTCCGGGCGTCCAACCGGACTGGGTGTGGTTCGCGACGATCCAGTCCGCCGCCTTGGTGGCCTCGGCGCTCGCCGCCCTGGCGGGGCTGACGAACACGACGAAGGAGAGCGCGATCGCTGCAAGGATCGCGAGAGTGCGTTTCATCCGCTTGTCCTTTCTGTGAGTCATCCACACCTTGGGCAAGCGGACCTCGGCGCGTTGACGGTCGGGATCACCAGGCATTCCGGCTATACGGCTGCGCGTCAGTCCCGGAGTCTCACCGGGTTCCCCTGCAGATCCGAGGGACACTCTAGTTCACTTCGGGCGGCGCCATCGCCGCGGGGCCAGGCGGTCGCGTGCCGGTCGGCGACGACGGGGCGCCCGTGCCCGCAGGAGGTCACCGGATCGGGCGTCCAGGGCTGCCGCTGCTCACCGCGGACGGGTCACCGTGAGGACGCGGAAGCCCTTCGCGCTCGCCGTGCGGGAGGCGTCCCAGCCCTGCCCCTGGAGCCACGACTGCAGCGAGTCGGCTCCGAGGTTCCGGCCGACGACGAGTTGCGCGACACCGTCGTCGGCCAGGCGGCCGAGCCACGTGACGAGCAGGTCGTGCAGGGCGGTCTTGCCGATCCGGATGGGCGGGTTGGACCAGATCTCGTCGTAGCGGTCCGATCGGCTCGCCTCGTCGGGCCGTAGCGCCCGGATCCGGTCGCCGAACCCGTGGCGGGCGGCGTTGTCGCGGGTCAGCTCCAGCGCGCGGTCGTTGACGTCGACCGCGTCGACGGTCGCCGCGGGGCACGCGGCGGCCAGCGCCAGCGCGATCGGCCCGTACCCGCACCCGAGGTCGAGGAGCCGGCGGGATCCGGAGCGGGGAAAGACCGAACGGAGCAGGACGGCGGTGCCGAGGTCCAGCCGGTCGCCGGAGAAGACCCCTCCCGACGTCTCGACGGTGAAGGGGGTGTCGAACAGGGTGACCGTGATCTCGCGGCGGACGTCCGCGCCGGACGGTGTCTCGAAGTAGTGGCTCACGGCTCCCCCAGGGTGCGCACGGCACGGGCTTCGCGTGCCCGCGCGGCCAGCTCGGCCGGCGAGGGATAGCCGACCTCCTCCAGCACCAGGCCGTTGGCCGCCATGACGCGGATCTGGCTGCTGCGTGTGCGGGCGGCGAGGGTCCGGTCGAGCCAGGCGCCGTCGCGGCGGCCTTCGCCGACGGCGACGAGCGCGCCGACCAGCGAGCGGACCATCGAGTGGCAGAAGGCGTCGGCGACGACCTCGATCTCGATGAGGCCGTCGGCGTCCTGGGTGAGGGTGAGCCGCTGCAGGTCGCGGATCGTCGTCGCCCCCTCGCGAGCCTTGCACAGCGAGGCGAAGTCCCGCAGGCCGACGAGGTGGGGGACGGCGTCCCGCATCGCGGCGACGTCCAGCGGCTGCGGGTACCGGGCGACGAAACCACGCCGCAACGGGTCGACGGCCCCGTCGGCGTCGAGCAGCCGGTACACGTATCGCCGCCAGATCGCGGAGAACCGCGCATCGAATCCGGGGGGTGCGGGAGCGACGGCGCGCACCGCGAGATCCTCCGGCAGTGCCCGCCGGTAGCGCTGTGCGAGCTCACCCGCGAGCGCGCCCGCGTCGTCGGGTGTGCCCGGGAGGTCGACGTGCGCGACCTGGCCGCGCGCGTGAACGCCGGCGTCGGTCCGGCCCGCACACGTGAGTTCCACCGGGTCGGGGAGCCGCAGGATGCGTTGCGTCCAGTCCTCCAGGTCGCCTTGCACGGTGCGCAGGCCCGGTTGGGCGGCCCAGCCGTGGAAGGCGGTGCCGTCGTAGGAGATGTCGAGGCGCAGCCGCACCGTCGTGGTCGCGTGGAGCGTGTCGTCAGTGGTCATCGGCCCGTCCGTATTCGAGGTCGCGAATCGTCCGCCCGGCGGCCAGGCCTCGGGCCTCGAACCGGGTGAGCGGGCGGACGTCGGGACGCGGGGCCCACCCGGCGTGCAGGTTCACCAGGCCGGGGCACGCGTCGAGGACGTCGCGCATCACCAGCGCATAGTCCTCCCAGTCGGTCGCGAGCCGCCACGTCCCGCCCGGCGCGAGACGCTCGGCCACGAGTCCGGCGAAGCGCGCGTCCACCAGGCGCCGTTTGTGGTGCCGGGCCTTGTGCCATGGATCGGGGAAGTAGGTCACGACCTGCGTCAGGGAGCGGGGCCCGAACAACGTGCGCAGCCCTTGCTCGCCGTCGGCCTGCACGAGGCGGACATTGGTCGTGCCCGCAGCGTGCAGTCTGGCGACGATCCCGGCGATCGCGGGCTCGAACACCTCGAAACCGATGATGTCGAGGTCGGCCCGTTCCAGCGCGAGGGACACGATGCTCTCGCCGTGGCCGGGCCCGATCTCGACGACGCGCGGCGCGGAGCGGCCGAAGGCGGCATCCCAGTCGACGTGGGCGTCGGCCGCGATCGACGTGGACCGGTCGGCGGTGTCGACGGGGACGAGGTACCGGGAACCGTACCGGTCGAGGGCGGCGCGGAGGTTGGGCCGCATCCGAGTGCTGCGTCGCACGTAGGAGACAACCTGACGGTGGCTCGGGTGCGACATGGGGACAATCTAGCGAAACCCCTGATATGCCCGGGGGCGGGCATCGGCTTCACTGGTAGCGGAGGTCTACATGCGCACACTGCTCAACATCATCTGGCTCGTCACCGGCGGGATCTGGCTCGCGCTGGGTTATGTCCTGTTCGGGATCGTCGCGTGCGTCTTCATCGTGACGATCCCGGCGGGTGTCGCGTCGTTCCGGATGGCCCGCTACGCCTTCTGGCCGTTCGGTCGGGCGGTCGTCGAGCGCCCGGGAGGCTCAGGGGTGATGTCCGGCGTGTCGAACGTCGTCTGGTTCCTCGTCGCCGGGCTGTGGCTGGCCGTCGGCCACGTCTCGACCGCCGCGGCGCAGTTCGTCACCATCGTCGGCATCCCGCTGGCCATCGCCAACCTGAAAATGATCCCCGTCACCTGCTTCCCGTTCGGCAAGCAGATCGTCGATTCGGATCAGTTGCCGCCCGGAGTGCGGCCCCTGCACTCGCTGTGACGGTCGACGTCCGTCCGTTCCGTCGTCTGACCGCCAGGTTGTGCGGCATATCGGGCCGGTTGCCGGGCTGGAGCGGGCTGACCGCCAGGTTGCATGGCTTATGCGGCTCGAATTCGACGTCGTATGCCTCGCAAGGTGGCGGTCACCTCTCGCGGGCCGCGGCATCGGGGTCTGTATGCCCCACAACCTGGCGGTCAGTGCCCGGGGCGCGACCGGACGCCACCCGCGCCGAGGTGGGCGTGTGGTCTTGTGGTTCGGGCGGATGGTGTCGGGGAGCGTGGTTGGGGCTGGCCCGCGCCGAGGTGGGCGTGTGGTCTTGTGGTTCGGGCGGATGGTGTCGGGGAGCGTGGTTGGGGCTGGCCCGCGCCGAGGTGGGCGTGTGGTCTTGTGGTTCGGGCGGATGGTGCCGTGAGCGTGGATGGGGCTGGCCCCCGCCGAGCTTGCGAGGCGGGTGGTTGCGAACGGCACCATCCCCCGAACCACAAGACCGAGCCGAGCGCAGCGCATGTCCGAACCACAAGACCGAGCCGAGCGCAGCGCATGTCCGGACCACAAGACCGAGCCGAGCGCAGCGCATGTCCGGACCACGGGGTCGAACCGAGCGCAGCGCATGTCCCGAACCACAAGACCGAGCCGAGCGCAGCACACGTCCCGGACCACGGGGTCGAGCCGACCGCAGCACACGTCCCGACACGGGACCGACCCGATCCCCCGGATCGACACGACAGAGCCGGGCGGTCCGAGGGACGTCACCGGGCCGGACGCATCACTGCTTCAGGTATGCCTCCGCCAGGTTGGACGGCAGCAGCTCGTAGCCGTGGAACTCGCGGGTGAACTTGCCCGTGCCGCGGGCCAGCCCCCGCAGGTCGATCGCATAGCGGGTGAGCTCGGCCTGCGGCACCAGCGCGGTGATGATCGCCTGGTGCGAGGTGTTCGAATCGGTTCCCAGAAGCTGACCGCGCCGGTTGGACAGGTCGGTCATCACCGCTCCCATGTACTCCTCGCCGACCGTCACGGTCACGAGGTCGAGCGGCTCCAGCAGCGCGGCCGTCTTCCCCGGCACGGCCGCCTCCTTCATCGCCAGCGAGCCGGCGAGCTGGAACGCCATGTCGGACGAGTCCACCGAGTGGGCCTTCCCGTCGAACAGGGTGACCCGGACGTCCACCATCGGGTATCCGGCGATGACGCCCTTCTCCAACTGGGTGCGGACGCCCTTCTCGACGCTCGGGATGAACTGGCGGGGGACCGCACCGCCGACGACCTTGTCCACGAACTCGAAGCCTGCGCCCCGCTCCAGCGGCTCGACCTCGATGTCGCACACGGCGTACTGGCCGTGCCCGCCGGACTGCTTCACATGGCGTCCCTTGGCGGTCGCCTTGGCGATCATCGTCTCTCGTAGCGGAATGCGCAGGGGCTCCTGCTCGACGCTGACGCCGTAGCGCTGCGTGAGCCGGTTCAGCAGCAGGTCGGCGTGTGCCTGACCGGCGGTCCACAACACGATCTGCTCACCGCTGGAGCGGTCGACCCGGACGGCGGAATCCTCCAGCGACAGCCGCTGCAGGGCGGCGGGGAGCTTGTCCTCGTCGTTGCGGGTCACGGCCTTGATCGCGATCGGCAGGAGCGGCTCGGGCAGCGTCCACGGCTCGACGGTGACGTAGTTGTCGATCGCCGACAAGGTGTCGCCGGTCTCGGCCTTCGACAGTTTCGGCAGCATCACGATCTCACCCGCGATGGCGGACGTGCGCGACTTCAGCTCCGTGCCCACGGCGATGCTGAGCTGCCCGATGCGCTCCTCGGCGGCGGTGGTCATGTTCGAGAGCCGGACGGTCGAGTCGGCGTGCAGCGTCCCGCTGAACACGCGGACCATCGAGAGCCGCCCGGCGAACGGGTCGGTCGTCGTCCGGATGACCTGGGCCACCAGCGGGGCGTCGGGAGCGGCCGGTGCAGGGCCGAGGCTCTCGCCCTGCGGGTTGAGCAGGTCGGGATTGGGGTGCAGCGACGGTGTGGGGAAGCCCTTCTCGATGAGGGAGATCAGTTCGTCGATCCCGACGCCGTTGTGCGCCTGGACGGGGACGACCGGGTAGAGGTTCGCCGAGGCGACCGCGCGGCACATGTCGGCATACAGCGAGGCGCCGTCGATCTCGTCCCCGGCGAGGTAGCGGTCCATCATCGCGTCGTCCTCGGACTCCTGGATGATGCCCTCGATCAGCGGAGGACGCAGCTCGTCGAGGACCTCGGCGTGCTCGGCGCCGGACGGCCCGTCCACACGGGAGCCGCCGGCGTAGTCGTGGAGGTTCGTCGAGACGAGGCTGAGCACCTGCAGAATCCGCCCATCGTCGTCCACGTACGGGTAGTGGCTGGCCTGCACGCCCGCGCCGAAGACCTGCTGGCAGTTGTCGAGGGCGGTGATGAAGTCGGTCCGTCCGGCGTCGAGCTTCGTGAGGGCGATCGCGCGCGGCAGGTTCGCCTCGGTGGCCTCCTGCCACAGGCTTGCTGTCGCGGCGTCCACGCCGTCGGCCGCCGACACGACGAACACCGCGGCGTCGGCGGCGCGCATGCCCGCCCGCAGCTCGCCGACGAAGTCGGGGTGCCCCGGCGCGTCGAGGACGTTCACCCAGGCGGGACCGGCCGTGAAGGACGTCAGGAACAGGGCCGCGGCGCGCTCGGGGCTTTCCTTCTCACCGCGATAGCCGGGCACGCGAGATTTCAGGAGCTGTTCGAGGAGCGTGGTCTTGCCGGATCCGGCCGCCCCCACGAGGACCACGTTCCGCAGCTGGTCTGCCGACGTCACCTGTGTGCTTTCGTTCACCTTTGAACTCATGTTTGTCCACCTTGATTCAGCTGAGTGTCACAAATGTAGCCTGCTTTGGTTGACCCATGGCTCCTTTGCGAGACCCCCTGGTTCCACTGGTGGGCACACCGCGTCCCGGCTAGGCTCAAAACTGTTGTCTCAGAGCGACAGAAGGAGCGTTGATGCCCGAGAGCCTGATCGACAAGGCCCTTGAAACCGCGACCGACACCCATGCGATCGAGATCGGTCGGGGCGTCGTCGCCACCACGGGGCGCCTCTTCGCGGAGCGTTTTCCCGGCAGGGCGGGCATCATCGTCGCCGACGAGAACCATTGGCGGGTCGCGGGCCGGCAGGTCGTCGAGTCCCTCACCAGCGCGGGCGTGCGCCTGCTCGATCCGTACGTCTTTCCCGGCACGCCGACGTTGTACGCCGGGTACGACAACGTCGAGACCGTCCGCGAGGAGCTCCGCGGCAAGGACGCCGTCCCGATCGCCGTGGCGTCGGGCACCCTCAACGACATCGTGAAGCGGGCCTGCGGCGAGCTGGAGATCGAGTACCTGTGCGTCGCGACCGCGGCCTCGATGGACGGTTACGCGTCGTACGGGGCGTCCATCACGAAGGACGGCTTCAAGCAGACCCTCACGTGTCCCGCGCCGGCGGTCATCGTCGCGGACCTCGACATCATGGCGGGTGCGCCTGAGCGCCTCACCGCGACGGGCTTCGGGGACCTCATCGAGAAGGTCCCGGCCGGGGCCGACTGGATCATCTGCGACGAGCTCGGCATCGAGAAGATCGACCCCTATGTCTGGAGTCTCGTGCAGGGGCCGCTGCGGGAGTCGCTGGCCGATCCGCAGGGGTGCAAGGACGGCGATCCCGAGGCGATCAGCGGCCTCGCGTCGGGTCTGGTCATGTCGGGTCTGGCCATGCAGGCCTACCAGTCGTCACGCCCCGCGTCGGGAGGCGGCCACCACTTCAGCCACCTGTGGGAGATGGAGCACTACGGGCTCGACTGGGATCCGCCGTTGTCGCACGGCTTCAAGGTCGGGCTCGGGACGGTCTCTGTCGCCGCGCTGTACGAGGTCGTCCTGGCGGCGGACCTGGCGTCCGCGATCGACGTCGACGCCGCCGTCGCGGCCTGGCCGACCTGGGACGAGACCGAGGCACAGCTCAAGGCGGCGCTCACGCCCGATCTGCATGAACCGGCGCTGGCGCAGACCCGGGGCAAGTACCTCGGCTCCGACGAGGTCCGTGCCCGGCTGGAGCTGACCATCGAGCGCTGGCCGGTCATCGAGAAGCGGCTGCGCGAGCAACTGCTGCCCGCCGCGGTCCTGAAGGAGAAGCTCGACACCGTCGGGGCGGTCACCCACCCGTCCCAGATCGGGATGCCGATGGACCGCTTCCGCGACACCTACCATCGGGCCCGGTGGATCCGCACCAGGTTCGTCCTCACAGATCTGCTCACCCAGGCCAACCTGCTCGATCCGTTCGTCGACGAACTGTTCGCTCCGGGCGGGTTCTGGGCCGAACAGTAGCGTCACCTCACGCGCTGGCTCCCGCCGGCGAACCCATGGCCGTTCCCCCGGCCCCGAGAAAGGAATCTCACAACGATGTCAGATGAAAAGTACGTGTGCGGGATCGACTTCGGCACGCTGTCCGGACGCGCGATCATCGTTCGAGTCAGCGACGGAGAGGAGATGGGCAGCGCCGTCCACGAGTACAAGAACGCGGTGATGGACCGCGTCCTCACGGCGCATGCCGACGAGCCGCTGCCGCCCGACTTCGCCCTGCAGTACCCGGAGGACTACATCGAGGTCCTGAAGATCGCGGTGCCCGAGGCGATCCGCCGCTCCGGCGTGAAGCCCGAGGACATCATCGGCGTCGGCACCGACTTCACGTCGGCCACGATGATCGCCACCGACGAGAACGGCTGGCCGCTGTGCCAGCGTCAGGAGTTCGCCGACCACATCCACGCGTACGTGAAGCTGTGGAAGCACCACGGCGGGCAGGCCGAGGCCGACCAGATCATCGCCCTGGCGAAGAAGCGCGGCGAGAAGTGGCTGAAGCGCTACGGCGACACCCTCTCGTCGGAGTTCATGCTGCCGAAGCTGCTGGAGACCTTCCACAAGGACCGCGCCGTGTACGACGCCATGAAGTGCTACGTGGACGGCGTGGACTGGATCGTGTGGCAGCTCACCGGCAACTACGTGCGTTCCGCCGGCGCCACCGGGTACAAGGCCCTCTACCAGGACGGCACCTTCCCGTCGCAGGACTTCTTCGCCGAGCTCGATCCCGAGTTCGCGAACGCCTTCGACAAGCTGGACGCGCCCGTGGGGCAGCTCGGCGACAAGGCCGGCGAGATCACCGCCGAGGCCGCGGCCTGGACGGGTCTGAAGGCCGGGACGCCGGTCGCGGTCGGCAACATCGACGCCCACGTCACCGCGCCCGCCTGCCAGGCGGTCGAGGACGGGCAGATGACCGCGATCCTTGGCACCTCGTCGGTGTTCGTCGTCTCCGGGCCCGAACTGCGCGAGGTCCCCGGGATGTTCGGCGTCGTCGACGGCGGGCTGGTGAAGGGCTCGTGGGGCTTCGAGGGCGGCCAGTCCGCCGTGGGCGACATCTTCGCGTGGTTCACGCAGAACTGCGTCCCGCCGTCCTATCACGACGAGGCGGCCGGCCGGGGCATCTCTATCCACGAGCTGCTGACGGAGAAGGCGGCCGATCAGGAGATCGGGCAGCACGGCCTGGTGGCCATCGACTGGCACAACGGCAACCGGTCGGTCCTCGTGGACGCGAACCTGTCCGGCGCGATCGTCGGCCAGACCCTCACGACGTCCCCCGAGGACCAGTACCGGGCGCTGATGGAGGCGACCGCGTTCGGGTTCCGGGTGATCATCGAGGCGTTCGCCGAGAACGACGTCGAGATCACCGAGGTCGTCGCGGCCGGTGGTCTGCTGAAGAACAGCTTCCTCATGCAGATGTACTCCGACGTGACCCGCAAGCCGCTCTCGCTGGCGGTGTCGGCGTATGCCGGCGCTCTCGGCTCGGCCATTCACGGCGCCGTGGCGGCCGGGGCGTACCCCGACGTCCCCGCGGCCGCGAAGGCGATGGGCAAGAAGATCCCCAACGCCTACACGCCGAGCGAGGAAGCCGCCGTGGAGTACGACAAGCTGTACGCCGAGTACAAGACCCTCCACGACTACTTCGGCCGTGGCGGCAACGACGTCATGTACCGGTTGAAGGACATCAAGCGCGAGGCCGCGGCCCGCAAGCACGGCTGACCGAGAGAGGAAGGCGCACATGGGGATCCGGCTCGTCGACCTGCCGGCGGAGATCCAGGACGCGGTGCAGCGCACGCGGGAGGACGTCGCCTCCCTGCATGCCGAGCTGACCCGCTACGGCCTGGTGGTGTGGACCGCGGGCAATGTCTCGGGCCGGGTTCCCGGCGCCGACCTCCTGGTGATCAAGCCGTCCGGGGTGTCCTACGACGAGCTCCGGCCCGACACCATGGTGGTGTGCACCCTCGACGGGGTGAAGATCGACGACGGGACGCCGGCCGGGCTGACGCCGTCGTCCGACACGGCGGCGCACGCGTACGTGTACCGGCACCTGCCCGGGGTCGGCGGTGTCACCCACACCCACTCGACGTATGCGACGGCGTGGGCCGCGCGCGGGGAGGAGATCCCCTGCGTGCTGACGATGATGGCCGACGAGTTCGGCGGCCCGATCCCGGTCGGGCCGTTCGCCGTCATCGGCGACGACTCGATCGGGCGGGGGATCGTGGAGACCTTGGGTGAATCGCGGTCGCCGGCCGTCCTCATGCGCAACCACGGTCCCTTCACGATCGGCACCGATGCCCGTGCCTCCGTGAAGGCCGCCGTCATGTGCGAGGAGGTCGCCCGCACGGTCCACGTCTCGCGGCAACTGGGTGACCCCGTGCCCATCCCGCAGGATCTGATCGACCGGCTGTACGACCGGTATCAGAACGTGTACGGCCAGCACTGACGGGGTCGCTCGTGAACTGGCGGTTGAGCTTGTCGAAGCCACCGTCCTTTCGGCAGGCTCGAGGACCTGGGAGGGACGGGCTCAAGGACCCGGTGGTTGAGCTTGTCGAAGCCACTGTCCTTTCGGCAGGCTCGAGGACCTGGGAGGGACGGGCTCAAGGACCCGGTGGTTGAGCTTGTCGAAGCCACCGTCCTTTCGACGGGCTCAAGGACCTGGGAGGGACGGGCTCAAGGACCCGGTGGTTGAGCTTGTCGAAGCCACTGTCCTTTCGGCAGGCTCGAGGACCTGGGAGGGACGGGCTCAAGGACCCGGTGGTAGCTTGTCGAAGCCACTGTCCTGTCGGCAGGCTCGAGGACCTGGGAGGGACGGGCTCAAGGACCCGGTGGTTGAGCTTGTCGAAGCCACCGTCCTTTCGACGGGCTCAAGGACCCGGGAGGGACGGGCTCAAGGACCCGGTGGTTGAGCTTGTCGAAGCCACCGCGGAGGTCAGTTGCGGTCGTAGAGCCCCTCGTAGTCGCGGGTGGGCTTGCCGGTGTAGATCTGCATCGGCCGGGCGATCTTCTGCTCGGGATCGGTGACGCCCTCGGCCCACTGGGCCATCCAGCCGGCCGTCCGGGGCACGGCGAACAGGACGGTGAACATCGACGGGGGGAAGGACAACGCCTCGTAGATGAGGCCGGAGTAGAAGTCGACATTGGGGTACAGACGCCGTTTCACGAAGTACTCGTCCTCGAGCGCGATCCGCTCCAGTTCGAGGGCGATCTTCAGCAGCGGGTTGACGCCGACGGCGTCGAACACCTCCCGCGTCGTCGCTTTGATGATGCGGGCGCGCGGGTCGTAGTTCTTGTAGACGCGGTGGCCGAAGCCCATCATCCGCACCCGGCCGGCCTTGACCGCCTCGATGAACTCCGGCACGCGGTCGAGCGAGCCGATCTCGCGGAGCATCTTCAGGACGGCCTCGTTGGCGCCGCCGTGCAGCGGGCCGAACAGCGCCCCGATGCCTGCGCCGGCGGAGGTGTACGGGTCGTTGCCGGCCGATGCGACCGAGCGGACGGCGTTGGTCGAGCAGTTCTGCTCGTGATCGGCATGGAGGATGAACAGCACCTCCAGGGCGCGGACGAGGCGCGGGTCGGTGGCGTAGCGCGGCTCGCTGCCCTGGAACAGCATGGCGAGGAAGTTCTCGGTGTAGCTCAGCCGGTCATCGGGGTAGACGAACGGACGTCCGACCGCGTGGCGGTAGGCGAAGGCCGCGAGCGTGGGCATCTTGCCGATGAGCCGCAGGATGTTGACGTAGCGCGACTCCTTGTCGTGGATGTTGCGCGAGTCCGGGTAGAACGTGTGGAACGAGGCCACGGCGGACATCATCATCGCCATCGGATGAGCGTCGAAACGGAAGCCGTGGATGAGGGTCTTGACGTTGTCGGGCAGGCGGCGGTGGCTGTTGACGGCCTGTTCCCATTCCGCCAGTTGCGGGGGGGTCGGCAGCTCGCCGTGGAGCAGGAGGTAGGCCGTCTCGAGGTAGGTGGACTTCTCGGCCAGTTGGTCGATCGGGTACCCGCGGTACTCCAGGATCCCTTTCTCACCGTCGATGTACGTGATGGACGAGCGGCAGGCCGCCGTGTTCATGAAACCGGGGTCGTAGGCGGCGAGACGCTCGTCTCCGACCGCGAACTGGCGCAGATCCGTCGCCCGGATCGCGCCGTCGGCGATGGGCAGTTCACCCTCGGCGCCGGTTCGGTTGTCGCGGACACTGAGAGAATCGGTCATGGTCGTACCCTAGGTGGCGATGGAAGCTCAGGAGGCCAGAGCCGAGAAGCCCTCAGCGTGTTTTGACCCGCTCGAAACGAGGCGGTAATGTTAGGCGCTGTTGCGCATCGGTACGCCTGAACGATCCGATCAACAAACCGCCAAGCCTACGAAAGATGGTCACCGACCGTGTCTACTTACAGCCCTAAGCCGGGAGAGGTTACCCGGAACTGGCATGTGATCGACGCCAGCGATGTGGTGCTGGGCCGACTGGCAGTCACCGCCGCGACTCTGCTGCGTGGCAAGCACAAGCCCGTCTTCGCGCCCCATGTCGACACCGGTGACTTCGTGGTGGTCGTCAACGCGTCCAAGATCGCGCTGACGGGCAACAAGGCCGGCGGGAAGCTGGCCTACCGCCACTCGGGATACCCCGGTGGCCTCAAGGCTGTCCCGTACGGCGAGCTGCTCGCGAAGGATCCGCGCAAGGCGGTCGAGCGGGCCGTGTCCGGGATGCTCCCGAAGAACAAGCTCAGCCGGCAGCAGCTCAAGAAGCTCAAGGTGTACTCCGGCCCCGAGCATCCTCATCAGGCTCAGCAGCCGCAGCCGTACGAGATCACTCAGATCGCCCAGTGACCACGGGACCTCAAGGAAGCACAGTGTCAGAAGCCACCGCAGAAAGCACCGAGACCGAGGCTGCCCCCTTCGTCGAGGGTGACCGCGAAATCGCCTACCGCTCCGAGGCGGCGCCCACCAGCGCGCAGCCCGGAGGCCGCCCCGCCGTGGTTCAGAACACCTACGGCACCGGCCGCCGCAAGGAGGCCATCGCCCGTGTTCGTCTCGTTCCCGGCACCGGCCAGTGGTCGGTCAACGGGCGCTCGCTCGAGGACTACTTCCCGAACAAGATCCACCAGCAGATCGTCAACGAGCCGTTCGAGACGGCGGTCGTCGCCGGGTCGTACGACGTGATCGCCACGATCGTGGGCGGTGGCGTCAGCGGCCAGGCGGGTGCGTTGCGGCTGGGCATCGCCCGTGCGCTCAACGCGGCCGACGCCGAGGCGAGCCGTCCCGCTCTGAAGAAGGCCGGTCTCCTGACCCGTGACGCGCGGATCAAGGAGCGCAAGAAGGCGGGTCTCAAGAAGGCCCGGAAGGCACCTCAGTACAGCAAGCGCTGATGCCGCGACTTTTCGGCACCGACGGCGTCAGGGGCAAGGCGAACGAACAGCTCACTGCGGAGCTGGCCTTGTCCCTGGCCGTCGGTGCCGCGCACGTTCTGGGCGAGGCCGGGGCGTTCGGCGATCGCCGTCCGCAGGCCATCGTCGGTCGCGATCCGCGAGCCTCGGGGGAGTTCCTCGAGGCGGCGGTCGTCGCGGGGCTGGCCAGCGCCGGGGTGGACGTCACCCGGGTCGGCATCGTGCCGACACCGGGTCTTGCCTATCTTGTCGGGGCACTGGACGCCGATCTCGGCGTGATGCTCTCGGCCAGCCACAACCCGATGGCCGACAACGGCATCAAGTTCTTCAGCCGGGGCGGGGTGAAGCTGGACGACTCGCTGGAGGACGCCATCGAGGCGCACCTCGATGAGGCGTGGTGCCGCCCGACCGGTGCCGCCGTCGGGCGCGTCCGCGATGACGAGTCGGCGGTCGAGAAGTATGTCTCTCATCTCGTGGGCAGCCTTCCCGGGCCGCAGGGCGGGCGCCTGGGCGGGCTGAAGGTCGTCATCGACTGTGCTGCCGGGGCAGCGTTCCGCACCGCTGCCGCAGCGTTCCGGGGGCAGGGGGCCGAGGTCGTGGCGATCCACGACGATCCCGACGGCATCAACATCAATGCCGACTGCGGCTCGACGCACCCGGCGGATCTGCAGGCTGCCGTCGTGGCCGCGGGTGCCGACCTGGGCATCGCTCTCGACGGTGACGCCGACCGGTGTATCGCGGCCGACGCGGCGGGCGTGCTCGTCGACGGCGACCAGATCCTCGCCGTGCTCGCCCTGGGGTTGCGGGACGAGGGCCGGCTCGTCGACGACACCGTCGTGGCCACCGTGATGAGCAACCTCGGGTTCAAGCTCGCCATGCAGCGCCGCGGGATCACCGTCGTTCAGACGAAGGTCGGCGACCGGTACGTGCTGGAGGCGATGAACGCGAACGGGTTCAGCCTCGGCGGCGAGCAGTCCGGGCACGTCGTGCTCAGCGAGCACGCGACCACGGGTGACGGGGTGCTCACCGGGTTGCATCTGGCCTCCGAAGTCGTTCGCACCGGCAGGCCGCTGGCCGATCTCGCCGGGGTCATGACGCGGCTGCCCCAGGTGCTTGTCAACGTTCCGAACGTCGACAAGTCCCTGGCCGACACCGACGAGGTGTTGTTGGCGGAGGTCGCCGCGGTCGAGGCCGAGTTGGGCGAGACGGGCAGGGTCCTGCTGCGCCCGTCCGGGACCGAGCCTCTCGTGCGGGTCATGGTCGAGGCGCCCACCTTCGAGCAGGCGCAGGCTGCGGCGTCTCGACTGGTCGACGTCGTCGCGCGCCGGCTCTCGCTCGGCTGAGGGGCGTCGTCCACCCGGGCGTGCAGCTTCTGGTCTTGGATCCGAGATCTCGGATCCGCCTTTCTCGTATGGTGTCCTGCGTTGATGGGACCCGTTCGTAACGGTTTGGTCACGGCGTGTGACGGTTCTCATATCTGTCTGCCAGGTTTGTCACAGTTTGTGGCACCTGCCCCCAATGACGGGGGCCTGTTCTGGTTGGGTGCCGATGTCGGGTTTGTCGCGTCGGGTTGCTGGTGTGGGGTGTGTGGTTTCGCTGGCGTTGGTGCTGGGGTTGCTGCCGGGCCCGGTCGCGGCAGCGGATCCGTCTCCTGTTCCGTCTCCGTCGGGTTCTTCGGGGGAGTTGGTGCGTCCGGATTGGGTGTCGGCGTCGGTGACGGCGCGGGCGGCCGGTGAGCGGGTGGAGGTGTTGTCGGAGCGGTCCGAGACGACGCGGGTGTGGGTGCGGCCGGACGGGGTCGTGGACGAGGAGGTCGCGGCGGCGCCGGTGAGGTTCGAGGATTCGTCGGCTGTGGACGGGTGGACGGAGATGGATCCGTCGTTGGTGGTTCGGGACGGGAGGCTGGTGGCGGCGGCGTTGCCGCAGGTGGTGTCGGTGGGGTCGGGTTCGGAGCCGGTGGTGCGGTTCGGATCGGATGTGGCGTTGAGCCTGCCGGGTGTGACATTGCCGGCGCCGTCGGTGGAGGGGTCGACGGCGACGTTCGCGGATGTGGTGCCGGGTGTGGATGCGCGGCTGGAGGTGCGCACGGGTGGGTTCGAGTTCTTGTGGGTTGTGAGGTCGGCTGCGGGCGCTGCGGAGTTGGTGGAGCGGTTCGGGTCGTCGGGCCGGGTGGTGTTGCCGATCCTGGTGCAGGCTGCCGGGGGTGTGCCGGCGGCGGCGGACGGGTCGATGGGGGTGTTGGACGCCCGCGGCACGAGGGTGGGTGTGTTCGGGTCGCCGACGATGTGGGATTCGAACGCGCCGGTGGCCGGTGAGCGGGGTGTGCAGAAGAAGGTCTCGTTCACGGTCGGCGCGGTGAAGCGGTCCGGGCGGGTTCAGCAGGCGGCGGTGTCGGTGGGGTCGGATGCGGTGTGGTTGACGTCGGCGGCGCGGGAGTTCCCGGTGTATATCGATCCGACGTATGCGGCGACGAACACGACGGCGGTGTTCGATACCTATGTCCAGAGCAACGTGAGTTCTGATCAGTCGTTGTCGACGGAGCTTCGTGTGGGGACGTATGGGGATGGTGTGGTTGCCCGGTCGTTTATCAATTTCAGTGCGGCTGCGTTCAAGGGCAAGTCGATCGTGTCGGGGTCGTTGAGTCTGTGGGAGTCGTGGTCGTGGTCGTGTTCGGCGCGGCCTTTCCTGGTGTATGACACCCCGGTGTTGGCGTCGGCGTCGACGCGGTGGTCGAATCAGCCGGGTGCGAATGCGTTGCGGGGGACGACGTCGGTGGCGAAGGGGTATTCGTCGTCGTGCCCGGGGGGTCGGGTGGACACCGATATCACGTCGGTGGTGAAGAACTGGTCTGGGACGTCGGCTTCTCAGGTGGGTGTGACGCTGCGGGCGGGTAACGAGTCGGATGTGTATGGGTGGAAGAAGTTCTTGTCGGCAGAGGGCGCGGCGAAGCCGTTGATCAAGTATTCGTACAATCGGGCGCCGAACACGCCGAGTGCGCCGTCTGTCGCGTCGGCCACATGGATGAACTCGTGGTGGTATGTGGGGACGCCGACTCCGACGTTGAGTTCGGTGGGGACCGATCCGGACGGGAACCAGATCGCGATGCGGTTTGCGAAGTTCACATCTGCCTCGTCGACGGCGAATCCGGTGACGGTGTGTTCGACCGGTTATCAGGCGTCGGGGTCGACGTTCAGGTGCACCACGATGGCGTCGGCGGCTTTTCCGGAGAACGCGTCGGTATGGATCCGGACCGCTACCAAGGATCAGGCGTCGTCGGTTTACGGGGCGTGGTCTTCACCGACCCGGGTGATGTCGGCGTCGAAGACACCGCCCACGCCGACGATCGCATGCCCGACGGCGAACGGGTCGTGGCAGGATGCGGTGAAACCGGCCGAGACGTGCACGGTCACGTTGACGGCGAAGAGTGGCGAAGGGGCCTCGGGTCCTGTGAAGGTGAAGATCTCCCGCAATATGGGTGGGTACGTGTCGACGTCGATCACCCAGGCCCAGCCGGGTGCGCCGGTGACGGTGCAGGTGACCGGGCACGGTGGGACGAACGGGGCGCATTCGATCCGCGCGATCGCGGTGTCTCCCACCGGGAAGGAATCGGCGGTCGGGTTCTACGGGTTCGGGTATGGCGCTCCGACGCTCAACTCGCCCACCTCGGTGATGACGTCGACGGGCGCGGTGCGGATCGACGCGGCGGGAGCGCCGAGTAACGCGGCGACGTCGGTGACCGGCACGGTGCAGTGGCGGATCCAGGGTTCGGGTGACCACCAGTGGGTCGATGCTCCCGCGTCGAACACGCTCAGCACGAGGCAGGAAGCGGGCTCGACGACGGTGAAGGGCCGGCTGGACTTGTCGAGCTTGGTTGATCAGGCCGACGGGTCGGGCGTGAAGGTCGCGAAGCGGACGTCGACGGTGATCGACGTGCGGGTGTGTATGGAGTACTCGGGTGCGGGCACGTCGTGCACCGGGTCGCAGGCGGTGGTGCGGGTGCCGCACGCGTTCGGTTCCGGGTTCCCGGTCGCCGATGCCGGCCCGGGGCAGCGGGCCCTGTGGACCGGCGAGTTCCAGGTGTCCGATACCGACGCCGAGTTGGACGCGCCCGGGGGTGGGATCTCGGTGTCGCGGGTTCATTCGTCGTTCGCGGGGGAGCCGGCGGTGCAGAACGGCGTGTTCGGGCCGGGTTGGGTTGCTTCGTTCGAGGGCGGACCGGTGGGCGTGTCGGGAGCCGAGGTGATCGATTCGACCCGGGCCGATGGGACCGTCGTTGTGATGGATGCCGACGGTGAGGTGTTGGTGTTCGCCGCGCCGGTGCGGCGGACGGGCGCGAGTCTGGCCGCCGGCGGCTATACCCCGGTCACCACCGACACGGTCGATTCCGGCATGACGCTGGTCGTGTCCGGGACGGGTGCGTCCACCGAGGTGACGGTGACCGACGAGGACGGGGTCGTGACCCGGTTCACCGCGAAGACCGCCCCGGCGGCAGGCCAGGACGCGGTGTTCGCCGCGGCGGATGTGACCGACACGGTCACCACCGGGAAGGCGACCTACAGCTATGACGCGCAGGGCCGGGTGGTGGCGATCGTGGGGCCGTTGCCGGACGGGATCGGTTCCTGCACGCCGGGGACGCCTGCGAACGGGTGCCGGGTGCTGCGTATCGCCTATGCGACGTCCACGACGGCGACCGGGTCGACGCCGGGTGACTACACCGGCCGGGTGAAGCAGATCACCGCCGATGTGAACACCCAGACCGGGATCGTGCTGGCCGACTACAGCTACGACGTCAAGGGACGGCTCGTCACGGCGACCGACACGAGAACCGGTCTGTCCACCGGTTATGGCTGGACCGGGCCGGATGCCCAGCCCCGGCTGGCGTCGATCACCCCACCGGGGCAGGCCACCTTCACCTTCGAGTATCAGGACGAGAAGCTGTCCAAGGTCACCCGGCCGGTCCCTGGCAGTGCCGGGGGCGGGACGGCGCAACTGGCGGCGTTCGTCGACAACATCCCGTTGACCGACATCACCGGCCTGGGCGGTCTCGACGAGGGGAAGCTGGTCCAGTTCGCCGGTTACGACCTGACCCGGGCCGCGACGACGGGGTTCGCGGTGTTCGGGCCGGACACGCCGATCGGCCAGGCCCCGGCGGCCGGGGACGACGCGTGGCGCAAGGCGGACGTGCAGCTCACCGACGCGGAGGGGTACACGATCCACACCGCGAGCTACGGCGCGGGCGCGTGGCAGTTCACCGCCAACGAGTACGACGCCTACGACAACGTGATCCGTGCCTGGGACACTCGTGCCACCGGTGCGATCCGTGACGGGTCGGTGGTCGACATCGACTCGGCCGCGACCCAGACCGTCTACAACGAGGCGATCATGGGCACCGACGGGACCACGGTGACACCGGCCGGGACGCTGGTCACCGACGTGTACAGCCCGGCCGCCCGGGTCGTGGGCCCTGACGGTGCGGAGGTGTCACTGCGGCGGCATGTGAAGACCTTCTACGACGAGGGTGCCCCGAACGCCGGGATCAACCCGGCCACGAGCGTCCCCTTCCGGCTCACGACCCGGACCGTCACCACCGGCGAGACCGTGGCCAAGGAGATCGTGGAGACGATCGGGACCACGATCACCGGCTACGAGCCGGTCGTGTCCGGGGATACGTCCGGGTGGACGCTGGGGCAGGCCACCACGGTCACGACCGACATGAACGGCAACGGTCAGAAGGATGCTGCCGACATCACGTCGGTGACCCGGTATGACGAGCAGGGACGGGTGGTTGAGGAGCGTCAGCCGTCGTCTTCGGGGAGCGATGCGGGGACGCGCCGGACGGTGTACTACACGGCCGGTGCCAACACGGTGGCGGCCGAGTGCGGGCACAAGCCGGAATGGGCCGGGTACACGTGCAAGGTCGGGCCGATCGGCCAGCCGGCCGGTGTCACGATGCCGGTCACCGTCACGACCGGGTACCGGTGGGACGGGCAGGCCACGACGAGCACGGAGACCTCCGGCGGTGTCACTCGCATGGAGACGACCGGTTTCGACGGTAGGGATCGTCCGGCGACGGTGACCACGACGGTCACCGGCCTGGACGGGTCCACTTCCGTGGCGCCGGTCACGACCGGCTATGACGACGCGACCGGGCAGGTCACCGGCACGACGTCGGCGGCGGGGTCGACCGGGTTCGGCTACGACGCGTGGGGCCGGCAGGTCACCTACAGCAGCCGGCCCGCCGGCCAGGACACGGCCGATGTGACGACGACGACCTACAACCCGCTCGGGCAGGTCGTCCAGGTGACCGACCCGAACGGCACCACCGGCTACACGTGGGACGGGACCGACGCCAACGGCAACACCGAGACCCGGAACCTGACCACCGCCGTCACCATCACCGTCGGTGACCGGTCGTGGACGTCGACCGGCGCCTACGACGCGCACGGCACGCTGGTGCGGGAGAACCTGCCCGGCGGCATCGTCAAACGACTGGCGTATGACGTGAACGGGGAGTTGGTCGAGGTCGCCTACAACGGGCAGGTCACCGACCCCGACACGTCGGTGGTCGCCCAGGATCAGCCGTGGATCGCGTGGAGCCTGCTGCCCAACACGGCCGGGCAGACCGCCCACGAGTGGACCCCGGACGGGGCCGCGTTCACCGGCGACCTGCCCGGCACGACCGCCATCGCGTCGGACCGGCACTACGGCTACGACAAGGCCGGACGACTCGCCACGGTCACCGACCAGACCGGCACCCAAGACAGCGACACGACCTGCACCCTGCGCAGCTACGGCTTCGACCAGAACGGGAACCGGACCGGTCAAGGAACCGCCACCGCCGCCCCGAACACGGCCTGCCCGGTCACCGCCACCACAGCCCTGACCCGGGCCTACGACGCCGCTGACCGGCCGGTCTCCGGCGCGAACGGCACCGGCGTCTACAGCTACGATCCGCTCGGTCGGCAACTGTCGATTCCCGCTATGGACGCCCCCAGGCCTGGTGATGGGGACATCACACTTGCCTATCACGACACGGACAGCATCCGATCGATCACCCAGAACAACCAGACCCTGACGTGGGGGTTGGATGGGGCTGGGCGTCGTTACTCCCAGCACACCAACATCGACGGGGCGAACGTCACGACGTTGTGGAACCACTACACCGATACCGGGGACAATCCCACATGGTCGGTGGATCGGCGTGACGGCACCGACACCACCACCCGGTGGGGCGAGCTCATCGACGGTGATCTCGGGCTGACCATCACCGACGGCACAACCGCCGAACTCGCCCTCGCCGACCCGCACGACTCTGTCGCCACCACCGTCACCCTCCCCGACACCGGCAGCGCGACGGGCCTGGACCGCTGGAACAGCTTCGACGAGTACGGCAACACGACCAGCCCGATCACCGGGGACGCGGCCGGTGTCACCAGCCAGGGCTACGGATGGCTCGGCACCAAACAACGCACCACAACCACCACCGGTCTGATCCTCATGGGAGCACGGGTCTACAACCCCACCACCGGACTCTTCACCTCCACCGACCCTGAATACAACGGTGGTGACACCACCTACGGCTACCCCAACGACCCCGTCAACAACACTGACATCACCGGACGCAGTTGGTGGAGCAAGCTCGGAAAGTGGGCGAAGCGCAATAGGGGAACGATCGCAACAGTCGCTTCGATCGCGGTTTGCGCAGCGGTCGGTCTTATCGGTTGTGGCATTGCGACAGCTTTCGCTTTCGCGGTTAGAACGCAGCAGACTGTATCAGAGAAGGGTGGATGGAAGAAAAACCGAGGAGCTATTATCGGAGACGCAATCATGACAACTACCACTTTTGGCATCGGAGGAGTCTTCCGTTACGCGAAATATGGGCGCTCAATGTTCTCGAAAGGAGCAAAGACATATACAAGATCATACGCCGATTTCGTCGGCGCTCGAGCGCGTCGAGCTGTTGTGAAGCGCTTCCCCAAGATCATGCCAAGCTTCCGCTCCGTCCGAGGCGGCTACGTCAAGCGGGCAGTAACCTCCACCTTCATGTCCAGCGCTTCCGGTGTCTCTCTTCTTGGGCCTTACGCCTACCGCAGACAACGTCGCGGACTTCGATGACGATAAGCGATGCAGGCCAAGGCCGGCGCCTGAGGTGACGGTCGTGACGAGATCAGCACGTCCCCGTCTGTTCTTCAGCGTATCCGATGTTGTCACCATAGTTTGTGGCGCGGCGTTCTTGTGGATCGGTGTGCTGATCTTGCAGGAGCCCCCTCTTGGGTGGTTCGATCTGTTCACGGGCTGGTTTGGTGTTGCGGTTGGCGTGTTTGTCGCGTTCTGGGAGGCGCGGCATAGCGTGTCGTGGGTGACGGGTGCGGGGGTGCGTATGTTTCCGTTTGTGGGGCGGTTTACTCCGGTGGGGCGGGTGGA
>NZ_KE384024.1:0-13471 GCF_000423465.1 Propionicicella superfundia DSM 22317
TGCTCCAGCAGCCGGATCCGCTTCCGCGCCTCCCGCAACTCCACCGAGTCCACCCGTGAGGGGCCCGGCTTCGCCCCATCATCGATATCGGCCTGGCGCAGCCACTTGAACAAGGTCATCGGATGGACACCGAAGTCCTTGGCGATCTGTTCGACCGTCACGCCTGGCTCGCGGCCACGCGCGACCCGAACCACATCATCCCGGAACTCCTTCGGGTACGGCTTGGGCACAGCAACATCCTCTCAGGCCACCCTCCCGGGCAAGCCAGATCAGTTGTCACCTATCCGTGCAGCAGACCCCCCCGCACGATGGAGCAGCGGGAGTCACGGCTCAACGCCCACATCCTGCCCACCATCGGCGGTGTGCCCGTCGCGAAGTGGCGGGTGGAGCGCAGTCGTCTCGTGATGGAGAAGGGCGCGAAGACGATCTTCTCCTAGCGTGGCCGCGAGGACCTGCGCGGCCAGCTCGCAGCAATGCGCAAGCTCGGCTGGCTCGACCGAAGCATCGACCCCCTCGACGGCCTGGAGATCGGCAAGGCCAACGTCCTACACGGAGCGACAGCCCAGTACGTCGACCCGAGGCTCCGCCCAGAGACGCGCCAGGTGAAGGCAATGGCCGACGCCGCCGACAAGCTCTGCGGCCCCGACGGCACAGACCCGCTGCTGACCCGACTCCCGCTGTTCGGCACGAAGGTCCGCGTCGCCGGCTTCGGCGGCCTCCGCCTCGGCGAGCAGAACGCGCTCCGTGCGGTCGACGTCTTCTTCGAGCACGGCTACGTCCACGTCAACGGCGCGTGGATCACTCCGCGCGGTTCCGCAGGCTTCCGTGGCTCAGTGAAGAACCACACCCTCCACGAGGTGCCGCTCCCGAAGTCGCTCATGCAGGACGAACTCCTCCCCCGCGTCAAGGACCTGCTCGGCCTGCCCACCAAGGCATCCCTCCAGCAGGTCGTCAATGCACAAGACGAGGAACGCCAGCGGCGAGCGACCCTGGCAGCGAAGGAGAAGGACAGGAACCTAGCGTGGTGGAACCGCGGACGTAGTGATTCAGCACCTCCTCCCTCAGCCCAAGCGACGGCGGGCGGGGTGAGAACCGGTTCCCGCCTGAGTCCGCCACTGAGAACACTGGAGGAAGCACCACGCCGCTTGACGCCCTTCATCAGATGTCTCGAAGACCAAGGACTTTGGCCAGGGTGTTCCTAACGTCGAAGCCAAGGTCCAGCGTGAGCTGTGTGATCCCACCAGCATGCACGGCATTTCGGAACATGTCGCTCACGTCGGCTTCGAACATGGAGCCAGGATCCGCGAGCCCAAGGGCGTGCTCTTGGAAGCGTCGATACTCGCTCTGCGTGCGGAACATGATGGCGCACCGCCCGTCATCGGTCCTTGTGACAGAGACGCCCCACGAGTCCTTCAACGCTTCCAACACCGGGCCCGGGTCCATGACAGCTAGAGCCTGGATGAAGAGATCTGCGTCATCGTCATTCTCGTCGAATGATGCCGAGCGCCACCAGCTGATGCCGATGTGGCCGGCGAGGTTTTCAATCTCCCTGACGGACGACACGTGCGACGCAAGGTACTTGACCAACCAGAGTATGGGGGCGTCCAGCACGTTCTCATCGACTTTAGACACGGTCCGACGAGCGTCCGCAAGGATCTCCTTGCAGTGGTAGTCGGCGCAAGATGCAAATGTCTTCAGGATGCGGCCGCTCAGGTCATGGGGCGGTGGGAGCGGGCGGTCCGACACGACAGCCTGCGCCTGTTCATACAGGCCCCTGTGCTCGGGGTCATTCTCGATGTCGAGAGGCTTGTAGGACCTGCCGTGTTTGTAGACGTTGCTCTCGTAGTCAAACTTTCGCTGGCACAGAGCGAGCAACTGCGACTGGACGCACAGGTTCTTCAAGAAGGCATCAGCGACATAGCCCACGCTCATATGCCAGTTCCCGTTGTACTGCTCGAGCTCGTCTGGCGCCTTCGTGGCGATGAGGCTCGTCGCGTACCAGATGTCTTCGCTCGCTTGCCGAACCAGAACGTCGAGCCGGTCGGCGTCGAGGAGCCGGGTGTTGCCATCTAGCCGGAGCGCCTCTTCGATATCGGCGATCTCCTCGTTCTTCTTTGCCTCGAAGAAGCGGATGTCAGTCAACACGTCTACGACGCTAGGCCGGTTGGCGGGGCTCTGCGCCAGCATCCGCGCCACGATGGAGTCGAGGTAGGACAAGTGTGGGTACGACGCCTCAACAGAGGCGTAGCTGGGACCAGCAGGCACCTCTCGGGTGAAGCACTCGTTGGCGACTAACCCCAGGGCGTAGATGTCGGCCGCTGGTCCGACGTCTCGGGCGTCGCGCCCTTTCTGTTGCTCGGGAGCGCGGTAGTCCCGGTTGCCGACCAGATCGCCGGCCGACGTCAGGGCAGAGTCCGCGAAGTGAGCGATCCCAAAGTCTGCCAGCGCCGCGGACGCACCATCTACGAGGATGTTCTCCGGCTTGATGTCGCGATGCACGATGCCTTGCTCATGCGCGAACTGGAGGGCCTCTCCAATCTGCTCGATGTACGACAGCAGCGTCTTTGAATCCGCCATCCCTCGATCGATGACGCTGCGGAGGGTGTCCGGGTAGTACCGCATGACGTAGAAAGGACGGCCCCCGTCTTCGCCTCTACCGAGGACAGGCACCACATGGTCGTGTCCGCAGGTTTCTTGAAACGAGGCCTCACGCTCGAATCGTTCGATCTTGCTGCGATCGTCACTAGGTCGGAACACCTTGACCGCCCAGGGACTTGCTTGCGCCTCTGCGAGCCACACATCGCCGGACCCACCACCACCGACAGTCTCCTGCAACACGTATTCGATGCCGGCGCACATCAGCCTGCGCCCTTTCTTCAGCGACAACGGCGACCCTCTCCCTTCACGGCGCCCATCTTCACTCGCCTCCGAGGATGTCGCGCCAGACCTCGAATACGCGGTCGATCTCGGCCGGGTCGACGAAGGTGTCGAAGGCTAGTTTGGCGCGCTCGACGCTCACCGGGTCGCGCAGGACACCTGCCGTCCATTCGACGCTCTGGCGGACATCCAGCCCGACGTCGGCGTGATCAATGAACTCCTCGATCACCTGATTCGTCTCGGCAGGATCCGCAACCGCCATCAGACGCCACAGGTCGCCGAGGTCCTTGTCACGGACGGACCCCTTGCGTGGCTCCCGCAGGCGCTCACCGACCTTCGAGCCCTTCGCCAAGATCAGGGCAGGGATCTCGGCGACGAAGATCTCAGCCGAGAGGCGCGGGTCAGCAAAGTCCGTGATCGTCATTCGTGAGCGGTTGAAAGCGGCAAGCTCCAGGCCGAGGGCGTTGCCGACGGCGAGCTTGCCGTGCGCGGACTGCAACACCGGAACACCCCGCTTGGTCCGGCTCGCCGTGCCTGAAAGCCCGTGTGGAGCGAGCAGGTCGATCTTCTCGCGAAAGGACCGAGTGCTGTCTAATTCCTCGTATGCCTCTCGGCCCCACAGTCCGGGCCGTGCTGTGGTGCGGTGCTCGTAGCTCGCGCCTGCGAGCAGCGTCTCGATGCTCGGCAGATCCCCGACCAATCCAGGCGTGACGCCGAGGTCGCCGTCGCCGGTCGGCATCCTCGGCACGTCGAGATCCATCGTCCGCAGCAGGACGGCGTGGGCGCCGACCAACGTCAGCGACTCGGCGTGAGCTGCCAACACCTCGACGACGTTGATGATCGCTCGGCGGCTCCACTCGATCTCGGTGCGTGGCGCCTTGAACTCCGTCATGCGACTCGCCGTCCCACAAGGATGTCGGCCTGCTCGGCCATGCGGTCGACGCCGCCGTAGGCGTCGAGGACGACTTGGTCGCGCGCAGCAACGGTGATGCCGTCAATCGTGGTCCGTCCGAGCTCGCTGACGCCGTCGAACGGGATCAGCGTGACCCGCATCCCGAACGAGCCAGGCTGCTTCCGCTCAAGGCCGGCGGCTTCGGCCGCTCTCTCCAGATCCTTGACATAGAGGACCGGCCACGCCTCGCCTGCACTGGAGCGGTAGATATTGGCTCCCGTGTCGCCAGTTACGGCGTACTCAACGCCCGCAGCCCCGAGCGCCTCCGCGATGTCGTACGCCGTCGAACCTTCCTTGAAGTCGACGGCACCCGGACGACGAGTGAGGCGCGCAGCCCTGCCAGCCCGAAACAGTAGGTCGGCTTCCTTGCCGCCGACCGCACGGCCATCCACGTCGATGAGCCCGATCCGAGCCCAGCGCTGCCGCCACGCCTCAACACCCGGCGTGACCGCGACGCCAAGCTTCGGTTCGAGCACCAGTCGCGCAGCGGCGATCGCGCTCACGTCCGCCGTCCCGATGAAACCGATCGGTTCCCCCAGGACCGCCATGATCTCCTGCGCCAAGTCGAACGACGGGCTGACCTGGCCGGCCTCGATCCGAGTGACCGTCGTCGGAGCGACGTCAACCAACGCCGCGAGTTGGCGGGCGCTCAGCCCGTTCACGCGGCGCAGGGTCGAGATGCGCTCCGCAAGGTCCATGACACCAGTCTAGGGCAGTGTTGCAAATCTGCAACATGTGGAAATCGGCCGAAAGCTAACCCGTCTCCACGACCTGTTAGCTGACCTCACACATCACCTGAACACGTGCGGCAAAACCCCTTCGAGCCCTGCCACTGGCCGTCAGCGGCAGGCCAAAGTGATACACGGGAGTGATACACGAAGCCTCGGAAACGGTGTTCAACGGCGATACGGCGTGAACCGAGTTGACGCGCCGCACCCACTCTGACCTGCGGTCTCGTCGAAACCCGTCAATGACCGTCTACGCGACTCCTTCGTGGCACCAGTGGCAGGCGGCGTACCCGACGGACAGAAGGACCGGCACGTCCCGGCGGCGGGCCTCATCGAAGGCGTCGGGACCCCACTCCCACCAGTCCACCGGATTCTCCAGGGCAAGGAGCGCCGCCTCGACGGCACGGGCTGGCCGTGGCGGGTGCGCCTCTACGGACCTGCTCCGGGCGAGACCGGCTACCAGAGAATCCGCCACAACACCTTCAGCGACGGCGACTTCACCCCGCGCTCGTACGCCGACAACGTCGCCGGCGACGTGCGCGCCATGTTCGCGAACTCGGCCTGTGTCAGGCCCTTCGCCAACCGCGCACGGGCGGTCACAGACGCCTTGCCCACACCACCAACATATCCAATCGGATGTTAGCGACCTCGAAAACGGACCAATCACGCCGCCGACCGCGGTCGCGTGAGGACGGCGGCAAGCAGGCCTGCTGCCGGCAGCGCGAACGACCACCAGGGGAAACCGGGCCCTGGCACGCCGCCCATCCCGCCGTCGGGGGTAACCACCTCAGGAGTCGGGATCCGCACACCCCGCACCAGCAGCCGGTGGGTGTTGATGCCGGTCGGAGTGCACGTCACAAGCGTCACGTAGTCGCCGCCGGGAACCTGCTGGAGCGCCTCAAGATCGTCGGGGGCGACCGTGAGGATCTGGTCCACCTGGTAAGTGAGGACATCGTCGAGTACCCGGATGGTGAACGTGTCGCCGAGTTCCAGTTGGTTCAGGTTGGTGAACAAGGTCCGGGCGACGAGTCCGGAATGCGCAGTGAGCACCGCGTGGGTGGAAGGACCACCGACGGGGAGGCCGGAGCCGAAGAGGTGACCGACGCCCTTGTCGAGAGTCTCTGGGTCGCTGTAGTGGAAGACCGGCAGGTAGGCCCCGACGTCCGGGATCGAGAGGATCGCCATCTGCCCTGAGTTGTCGGGGTTGAGAACCGCCTCATAGCGGTCTGCGGCCTGCCGGGTTGGGTCTCCTCCCGCTCCGTAGGGGTCGCGCAGCGGGCCGGCGGGCAACTGGCTGTTGTACTCCCTGGCTTCGGCCAGCATGGCCTGCTTCTCGGCGGCCGGAAGCTCTGCCACCCGGTGCACGTACCCCGAGAGTTCGGCCGCCTGGTCTGCCTGGGAGAACCACTGCGCGGCTGTCGGATAGACCAGCACACCCGCGCCAAGGATCGCCACCAGGACGATCACGGTACGAAGCAGCGACCACCTGCCCACCAGGTGTTCCCACCGGCTGACGGGGGCCTTCACGGTACGTCGACCGGCTGCCGCTGTTCCCATCTCACACTCTGTCCGTGCCCGGCGCCCTCACGAGACGGGCCTCGTCTTCCGAACCTGAGGCGCGACGCCGGCGAGACACCAGCAGCACACCCCCGGCAGCCAAGCCGGCGACCAGGAGCACGCCAGCCACCAGCACGGGCAGCAGGTTGCCGCCGGCGAGCGCGCTGCCACCGGTACTCGCGCTCGGTCCGCCGGGCCCAGTCGGCGTGTTCTCCACGATGTAGCTGAACTCCGGCCCGTCCCCGGGGCCGTCCACCACGATCGGCGTCACGCCCTCCATCCGCTGATACCCTTCGGGCGCTCGCAGTTCTGCCAGCCAGTACTGCACGGCGCCCGGCTCGTCGGCCAGACCGTTGCCGTTGGTGTCACCGAGAGTTCGACCGTCGGCGTACCACGAGTACCGCAGTCCACTGATCACGACCGCCCCCTCCGCATCGGAGGTCCACACGGTGTGGCCGTTCTCCACGACGCCACCGACGTTCACCGCCGAGTCGAGATCGGGAGCACCGTCCGCCTCGAGCTTCGTGACGACGACGAACTCCGCACCTGCGAGATCGGCTCCGCTCTCGGCGTCCACCTTGTGCAGCCGGACGCCTCCCCAACGCGAGTCCACCTCGTTGGTGACCAGCGGCCCCCCGGGCTCGCCGGGCTTCAGGCCGTGTGACGCCTCGTTGGGGAAGACCGTCGCCTGGTTCGCGATGATGCCGTCTCCCAGCGCGGTGACCGTTGTGCTCAGCCGCCACTGAAGCCGGTTGCCGGTGTTCGCCATGAGAGTGTTGAGCCCGCTTTGGTGGGAGCTGCTGAACTCCAGGGTGTAGGTGGCCCCCTTGTGGGACAGCGCGTAGTCCGCGCCCTCCGTCAGGGAGGCGACCTGTGCTCCCTTGGCGTCGACCACCGTCACCACGGAACTGAGGTAGGCGAGCCGGGCATCGAGTGCGTCAACCATGGTGAAGCGACCGATGTAGGCGCCCTCGCGGGCTCCGTTCGCTGCGGTGTCGGTCGTGTCGCCGTCTCCATTGAGGTCGACCGGGTCGCCTGCGATGTCGGCGCGGATGGTCCAGGTGACCGGGTCACCGAGGGCGGTCGAGGCTGCGTCGGAGACGGTCTTCTCGGCAGTGCGGAGCTGGTTCTTCGGATAGACGTGGACGTCGTACACCCAGGTATCCGGCGCGTCGCCGACATGCTGCGTGACAGGCACCGTCACCAGGAACGGGGCCGAGGCCGAGGCGCCGGCAGGGAAGCCGGTCTCGGTCACCAGGTACAGCCCCACGGCGAGGCCGGCGAAGGCCAGGATGCCGTCGGTTCCGGTCTGCCCGGTCTTGGCCTGGCCGAGCGTCAGCGGACCGCCCGCACCGGACCCACCGCGGTAGCCCGTGATGGACGCTTCCGCCGCACGGGGGCTGAACTCGGTCGCGAGTCCTTCCGCGGCGAGCCACCCGGCGTTGGTGTGCAGATCGATCCCGGTGACCTGCCGAACGGTGAAGGTCACCCCGGCCACCGGTTCGAGGCCGGCGAGCTGGCCGGTCGGCAGCTCACTGCCGTCGGCAGGCAACCCGGACGCCACGTCGGGCTGGGCGAGCTTGTGGATCGTCAGGCTGCCGCTGCGTGCATCCGGCGGAATGACCGGGGCGGCCATCGCGGCGGGCGCCATCGCGACCGCGAGGCAAGCCGCCACGAGTCCTGCAGCGAAGCCCAGCAGCCCTCTGGCGCCTGTCGTCCGCGTCATGGTCATTCCTCTTTCTCGTACTGCCGTTGCCATCGCGAGTCCGCTTGGCCTGTGTTCGCGGAGGCAGGCTCGCCGGCAGGGAGCCCTTCCTCGGGGTCCTGTCCGCTCACCAGATCCTGTTCCGGCGGCTCGTCATCGCGACGAACGGCCCCGGCAGGCCGGCTCGCGGCGGACCGCCTTGGGGGCCGAGTCGCCACGACAGCCAGCAGCAACGCGAGCGGGAGCGGGAACACCCACCACGGGAAGCCGGGCCCGGGAACCCCGCCGATCTGCCCGTCACCGGCCGCCTGCGCAGGAGTAGGGACGCGGACGCCGCGCACCAGCAGCCGGTGGGTGTTGATGCCGATCGGGGTGCAGGTCACCAGGGTCACATAGTCGCGGCCCGGAGTCCGCTGCAGCGCCCGCAGGTCGTCGGGCTCGACGGTGAGCAGTTGGTCGACCTGGTAGGTGAGCACCTCGTCCAGCACCCGGATGGTGAAGGTGTCACCGACCTTCACCTGGTTCAGGTTGGTGAACAGGGTCTGCGACACCATTCCCGAGTGCGCGGTCAGCACTGCGTGGGTCGACTCCCCGCCGACCGGCAGGGAGGATCCGAACAGGTGACCGACCCCGGCGTCCAGGGCCGCCGCGTCCGTGTCGTGCAGGATCGGCAGAGCGGCGCCGATCGCCGGGATCGAGATCGTGCCCATGGTGCCGTCGCGCCCGAGATCCAGCAGCCCTTCGTAGGCGGCCCGTCCGGCGCTGACGTCGACCGGGCTGCCGTCGGCGTTCAGCGCGTACGGGTCGCGCAGTGGCCCGTAGGGCAACAGGGCGTTGAATGCTCGCGCCTCGGCGAGCCGCTGGGCGCGTTCGGCCTCGGGCACCTGCTCGGCGACATGGGCGTAGCCGGTCACCTCCGCCGCGTGCGCGGCGTCGGAGAACCACTGCGCCGCCACCGGGTAGGAGAGCACCAGGGCGCCTCCCACGGCGAAGGCCACCACGAGGCTGCGGAGCCGGGACCACGGTCCGATCAGCCGCCGCCAGCCCGAGCGGGCGGCCGGAGCCTCGGGCCGCGGGGTCTCCACGGTCATGGTCATCGCTCACCCTCCTTGCGTGGTGTCGAGTCTGAACCGAATGGTGGCGGTGGTGGGCCGTCGCCGCGGCGACGGCCCACCACCGGTGCTCAGTGCCGAGCCGCGGAACGCCTGCGGTTCACGACGACCAGCACCACGCAGAGGCCGATCAGCAGCGCGCCGCCAACAACGAACAGCGCGGTCCCGGTGCCGCCGGTCAGCGGCAACTGGAAGCCGGCGTTGTCCTCCACGTTGGTCACCTGCAGGACGGGCGCGTCGGCAGCCAATTCGCTGACCTGGAACGGAACCGGCTGCGCCAGCAGGCTGTAGCCTGCCGGGGCCTCGATCTCGACCAGCCAGTACTGGATCGCCTTGTCCGCGGTCGCCAGGCCGGTGCCCGGGTCGACGCAGTCGGCGATGTCGGCACCGTCGGCGTAGCAGGAGTAGCGCAGCCCGCTGATCGCGACCTGGCCATCGGCGCCGGACTCGAAGACCGTGGCCGCGCCGGAGGCCGGGGTCTGGCCGTCGATGGTGGCCACCGTGGTGCCACCCAGGTCGACGGCGGTGGTGAAGTCGGGCGCATCGCCGATCAGTGCGGTGACCACGACGAACTTCGCCCCGGCCAGCTCGCCACCGGCCGGATCCACCTTCTTCACGGTGACGCCGCCCCACTTGGAGTCCACCTCGTTGGTGGTGAGCGGAGGGGTGGTGCCGTCGCCCGGGGTCGACGTGTAGGAAGCCTCGTTGGGGTAGACGACCGCCTCGTTCGGGATCACGCCGTCGGCGCCCAGGGAGTTCACCGTGGTGTTGATGACCAGCTTCAGGTACTTGCCGTCGGCGGCCACCAGCTTGTCCAGGCCGTCGGCCTTGCCCTTGAAGTCGATGACGAAGGTGTCACCGGCGGTCGCCGGCTCGGTCACCGCGAAGTCGGTGCCCTCGTCCAGGGTCGCCACCTCGGCGCCGGCGGCATCAACGATGCTCGCCTCGTAGCTGACGTAGTCGAGCCGGGAGTCGAGGGCGTCGGTGATCTTGAAGGCCTTGATGCCCTCGGGGGCGGGGTCGGCCTGGATCTCGGCCAGGATGGTCCACGTCACCGGATCGCCCAGCTTCACCGAGGTCGCGTCCGAGACGCTCTTGGTGGCGGTGCGGGTCTGGTTCTTCGGGTAGGCGTGGACGTCGTACAGCCAGGTGTCGTCGGCGCCCGAAACGTGCTTGGTGACCGGGATGGTCACCAGGAACGGCGCCGACGGAGTCGCGCCCGCCGGGACCACGGTCTCGGTCACCAGGTAGAGCCCGATCGGCAGGTCCGCGAACGTATGGGCCCCGTCTGCCCCGGTCGTGCCCGACACAGCGGGGTCCAAGGTCAGCGCGCTGCCGGCGCCTGCCGGAGTGAAGCTGGTGACCGAGTCCTCCGCGTCGGCCGCGTCGAAGGCCGCGGACAGGTCCTGGGCGGCCTCCCAGCCGGCGGCGGTGGACAGGTCGATCCCGCCCACCTGCTGCACGGTGAAGGTCACCCCGGGCAGCGGTTCCAGGCTGTCGAGGCCGGAGGTGACTTCGGTGCCGTCGTTCGGCAGCCCGGTCGCCGCGTCAGGCTGGGCGTACTTGTGGACGGTCAGCGAACCGGTGGCGTCCGGATCAGGGATGGTCGGCGCGGCGGCAGCCAGGGGGGCGGCCAGCGCCGCCAGCCCCACGGCCAGCACCCCTGCGGCGAAGGCCCGCAGGCCCTTGCTCGGCTGGTATTTCATGTTCTTTCCTTTGTGTTTCTTCGTGGTCAGGATCGTGCGGTTCATCGTGTCGTGGTCGTGCCCCCGAGGGGATCCGTCATCGCGCACCCCCCTCACGTGCCCTGCGGCGCTGCACGCGCGCCGCTTCCGCGGCTGCCGCGAACAGCGCGACGGCCAGGATCCAGAACGGCGCCAGGCCCGGCCCCCCGGCGGCGGGCAGCACCAGGGCGGGCACGTCGCGCACCTCGATCACCGAGAAGCCCCCGGTCGCCTCGCCGGGTGTGCCCGCCACCGCCGTCACCGTCCGGCTCCCGGCGCCCTCCAGCACGGTGACCGCACCGGTGTCGTCGATGCTGAACTGCGCCGGTTCGACGAGCAGGGCGAAGCCCTCGGGGGCGTCGGTCTCGACCAGCCAGTAGGTGCCGGCAGGCAGGGCGTCGAAGCGCCACAGGCCGGTCACCGGGGAGCCGGCGTCGTCCACGGCCTGCCCCGTGACACCGACCGGGTCGCCCGGCGTGCCGTTGTCGTCGAGCAGCAACTGCCAGGCGGAGCCGTCCATCGCCACCTCGGCACCGGATGAGTCCTGCCCCAGCTTCTGAACGAAGACGGAGTTGAGCACCGTGTGGTCGGTCGAGACCGGGGGCGGGGTGATCGCCGGCGGGGGCGTGTCGGGATTGCCCGGGGCGTCCGGCGGCACCGGCTGGGCCTGAGAGGTCACGGTGTTGTTCACCACCGTGCCGGAGGCCACGGCGTCGGCGACACGCACCGAGTAGACGATCTCCACCCGCTGGCCCACGGCCAGCGTCCCGGTCCAGGTGAGCGTCTCCGAGCCCGCGGCGAGATCCCACGACAACTGGCCGGTGGTGGCCGCCGCCGAATCGCCCTGGTCAGGGCCGAGCACGGTCGCGGCCGGGGCCGCGACGCCGTCGGTGGCCACGGTCACAAGGACGGCGTGGTTCAGCACCTTCGCCAGGTCGTCGGTCACCGTCACCGGGTCGAGCGGGGTCGGCCCGGTGTTGGTGCCGGTCACCGTGTAGGTGACGATCCCGCCGCGCGGCACCGAGGACCCCGACGCCGGGCTCGCCGTCTTTGCCAGCTCGTAGCCGGCGTCATAGAGCGTGTGCTCGGTCTTCGAGGGCGGCGGGGTGATCACGCAGTCGGAGGCGGCGCAACCCGGCGGCGTCGCCTCGCCGGCGGCGGTGTTGGCGAACCGGCCCGGCACCTGCGCGTCGTCCTTCACGGTGGCGCTGTAGCTGATCACCACCGACTGCCCGGCCGCCAGGGTTCCCGTCCACCTCACCTGCGGAGCAGCGGCCGCCGGGTCGAAGGTCAGGGTGCCCGAGGTGTTGGCCTCCGCACCCGGGCCGACGACCGATGCCTGCGGGGCGAACACCCCGGACTCCGGGATGCTCGCAGACCCGAGCACCTCGGTGAGGTCGTCGGTCACGCTCACCGGGTTCAGGTCGGTGTTGCCCGTGTTCTGGCCCACCACGGTGTAGTCGATCCGCTCCCCGGGGCGCACCCAGCCGCCGGGGACACCGGTCTTGTAGACGGTGAAGCCGGGGTCGGGCTCGGCGACCGCCGACGCCTGCCACGGGTCGGTTCCGGTCGCCGGCACGCCGGTGACGGTGCCGACGCCGGTGACGCCGAACTCGTCGGTGTGGGTCTGGCCGTCGGCCAGGCCGGGCAGCGTGCCGGTGAAGACCAGCGTCTTGCCGGGGGCGAGCACCAGCGCAGAGGGCGGCTGGCAGTCGTCGGCCCAGTCCTGGGCCACGCCGTCGAGGGTGCAGCCCGTCCAGGTGACCTTCGGCCCGGCGGTGGTGTCGTCGGTCCAGGTGAAGTCGCTCAGCGGCTCCTCGCCGGTGTTGGTCACGGTGACCGTCACCGGGGTGGTCGCCGACACCTGGTCGCCGGTCGGCACCGTCAGGGACGCCGGCTCGCCTGCCGAGGAGGTCTTCACCACCGTCAGGGCGGCCCTGGTGGCCATCACGCCCGCGTTGACGTTCGGCGTGCCCGCCTCGGGCACCGACACCACCGGGGTCTGGCCGGAGGCCCGGTCGGGGAAGGACTTGGCGGCCAGCGGCCCGGAGGCGTCCTGCAGGGTGAACCCGTAGTACAGGCCGCTGCCGGCGGGCGGCACCGGACCGCCCTTGGCGTCGAACTGCACCTGGTAGCCGTCGCCGATCGGCAGGTTGTCGAACCGGTAGCTGCCGTCGGCGGCGGTCACGGTCTCGCCCATCAGGGTGCCGTTGCGGTAGAGCTGCACGGGCACCCCGGCCAGCCGCACCGTCTCGGAGGCCTCCATGGTGCCGTCGGCGTTCGCGTCCACCCAGACCATGCCCGAGAGCCAGCCCAGCGGGTCGGTGGTCGCCTTGATCTCGACGGGCACCTGGTCGCAGGAGTCGGCGAAGGCCGGATCACCGTCGACGGTGAACTTCGGCTGGTCGCCCACGTCGGTGTTGCAGGTGGGGTTGCCGCCGATGCCGTCCTGGTCCGGGTTCGGCCCGGGGTCGGCCGGCAGGTCGGGGGTGGCCTTCGGGGTGTCGTCGGAGGTGAACCAGGCCTGGTTGAGCACCCGGAAGTCGGCCGCGGCCTTGTTCACCGTGCCCTTGACGAGCACCTGCAGCGACGCGCCCATCGGCAGGTAGTCGACCGCGTACTCCCGGTCGACGAAGCCGTCGTGGCGAACCTGCGAGGTCGGCGACAGGTAGGTGTCCGCCGGGGCTGCCTGCGAAGTCAGCACGAGCTGCGGCGTCGACGCACTCGCGGTCGATTCCGTCCCATCGCCCAACGAGAAGTTCATGCCGCTTCCCCAGGCGTAGACCTGGCCGTCCGTCGTCAGCACATACCCGCCG
>NZ_KE384024.1:14308-26080 GCF_000423465.1 Propionicicella superfundia DSM 22317
CGCGGTCGACGTCGTCCCATCGCCCAACGCGGAGTAGCCGTATCCCCAGGCGTAGACCTTGCCGTCCGCCGTCGACGCATACCCGCCGTTGTAAGTGAACCGGTTGACAACCTGGACCACCGGGGCGGGAAAGTTGCCGGCCTGCGCCGTCACGTTGTAGACGCTGTCGGACAGGGTGTCGGTGAAGGTGCCGTCGGTGATCGGGGTGTTGCCGTGGTTGGTGATGGTGACCACGTACTGCACCTCGCAGGTGGTCGCGGTGCAGGAGACGCCCTGGACGCGCTTGTCGACGTCGGCCAGCGGGTTCGGCTTGAAGAAGCCGTAGTCCACCTGGGTCACCGCCCCGCCGACCGGCAGGCCGAGCTGGGTCGAGGTCAGGCCCGCCAGCGCGAAGGTGCGGTCGCGGTAGGAGTAGGTTTCCTCGACCGCCTGCGAGGGGTTGTAGTGGGTGGCGTAGTTCGCCAGTTCGGCTCCCGGGGTGACGATGCGGGTCACGTAGTTGCCGGAGTGCAGGTCGGTGAACTCGTAGAAGCCGGGGGTGTTGCCGCCGCAGGTGTCGCCGGTGACGCAGGTCGCGACCGGGGTGGCGGCCACGGTGCCGTCCTCGGCGACCGCGAACAGCCCGACCGTGACCCCGTTGATGCCCGGCTCGCCCGCGGTGAGGATGCTGTCGTCGTTCTCGTCCCACCAGACGGTGCCCGAGATGGTGCCGGCGACGATCTCGACCTGGGCCGGCCAGGCGGGGGTGTTGCCGTTGACCGGCTGCCCGCCCGGGGTGTTCTCCACGATCGCCGAGGGCCACAGCACGTAGACGTCGTCGGGGGCGTTGCCCGAGGGCTGCACGTCGATGTGGACGGTGGCGGCGGCGTAGCCGTTGGGCTGGTCGATCCGCACGCCGGTCGCGCCCGCCAGCGGCGGGTTGCCGTTCTGGCCGGCCTGGTCCACCGGGTACCACGGGCAGGAGTCGGAGAGCGGGTCGGCGACCGGCGGGTTGGCGCAGGTCGTGTACCACAGCGTCACGCCCGCGGTGGAGTCCTCCTTGTCGAGGGAGATCGACGAGACCTGGTAGGTGCCGCCGAACGACGAACCGTGCGCGTCGGGGTACAGGTCAGGGTTCTGCACGGTCGACCAGTAGGCGTCGCCGTCGTTGTTGCGCGGCAGGGCGATCACCATCGACGAGGCGGGCGGTTCGCCGAGGGTGGCCGCGGTCTCCACCACCCAGCTCAGCTTCTCGTCCACGTCCTGCCGCCCGGGATCGGAGGACACCACCGCGCCGACGGCGTTGGAGGAGGTCTCCCTGTAGGAGGCCTCGTCCGCCACGGGGGCCGGGTCGCCGTTCTCGTCGACCACCGCGTTCAGACCCACCCCCGTCACGGTCAGGATGGCGTTGTCCTCGCGCACCCCGGTCGAACCCCGGGAGCCGTGCACCGAGTAGGTGATCTCCGGCAGGGTCGCGGTCTGGGTCGTGTCATTGAAGACGTCGGCCATCACGGGCGACTTCTTCGGGGTGAACACCAGCACGGTCGGGGTGGCGTCCGGGTCTCCGCACAGCGGCCCGCCCGGCACGCTCGGCGTGCCCGGCTCCACCGTCATCGTCCACTGGCCGCTCAGGTTCACCGGCCCCGAGACGCACCGGTCCAGCACCACCCGCACCTGCGGGGTGAAGCCCTGGGAGGGGGCCGGCGGGTTCACCACCTGTGGGGTCACCTTGAAGGTCACGGTGTCGCCGGCCACCGCCGTCGGGTCGCCGGCGTCGAAGCCCGGGCGATCCTTGCCGTCCGGATCCTGCACGTTGGTCACCACGTGGCTGATCGCGGCCTGCGGATCGGTGGGCCACACGATCTGCACGGCACCCTCGACGCTGCCGTCCTCGCCGGTGCCGAGCCGGCCGTGCAGCAGGTCACGGGCGACCGGGCCGTCGGTGCCCTGGACCAGGCCGGTCTTCACCAGCGCCGGGACGGTCAGCGAGTACCAGCCCGCGCCGTCGGCGTCGGCCACCGGCAGCGCGCCCTCGGCGAACACCACCCGCACCGCGCGGGCGTTCGCCGGCGGGTTCGCGCCGGTCACCCAGCCCGCGTTCGAGGCCGCCGACGCCGAGGCGTCGGTGACACTGGACGACCACTGCTGGGTGTAGCCGGCCGGGCTGACCGGGTTGCCGTCCGGGTCGGTCACGGTGATCGGCAGCGACGGGTCGACCCTCTGCAGGGAGGGATCCCACACGTCGGCCACAGCGATCCGCTGCGGGGTCTCGATTTCGGCGGTGTTCACCTGAAGCACCTGCGTGAACTGGCTGCCCTGGGCCAGCTTCGCCGGGTTGTCGCTGTACGAGTGGCCCGTGGAGGCGGCCTCGTCCCAGGCCATGTTGCCCGGCTCGAACAGGCCCTCGCCCGAGGTGCGCGGCACGGTGACCTGCTTGGTGAAGATCACGCCCTGCGTCGGCAGCGGCCGGTTCACCTCGACCGCCGAGTAGTCGTCGTTGGGGAAGGGGCAGCCCGCCAGGGAGCCCAGGCTGGCGTCCTTGGTGGTCTCGCCCTGGCCCTGGCCGTCGCCCGGCTGCCAGCCTGTGCCGTTGTTCAGCAGACCGCCCGGGGCGGCGAACGAGTCGGAGGCCACCACCATGCTGATGCCGTACTGCCGGGTGGAGCCCTCCTCCTGAGCCGCCCAGCCACTCGGCAGCGAGTAGCCCAGAGTGCCGGTGCCGGTGCCGGTGAGCGTCAGCTTGCCGCTCGAGGCGGTGACGGTCTTGCCACCGAAGGTCCACACCGTGTTCGCCGGGAACGCCGACACGTCCACCACGGCCTGCCACTCACCCGCCGTCGAGGCACCCTTGACCGGGGAGTAGCCTTCCCGGCCCAGCGGGTAGACCGCCAGTGTGAAGCTGCCCGAGGTCGTGCCGTAGTCGACGACGTTGCTCTTGCACTGGCCCGGCTTCGACCCCTGCGGCAGCAGCATCAGGTCGGCCGCGGGGGCTGACACCACGGTCACCGCCGGGCTGGTCGCCGAGGTGTACGCGCTCTTGCCCTGCACCCCCACGGACACCGTGACCGACTGGTTCGGCTCGGCCACCCCACCGGTGTCGAGAGCGGTGAACACCGCCCGCTGCGAGAACGCGCCCTGCGCGCCCTGCGCGATGTCGAGCACGCAGGTGCCGTTCTGCACCCGCGCCGTCACACCGGGGCCCGAGGCGCAGAAGGCCGCCAGGTCGAGGTCGCCGAACTGCAGGAACTCCGTGGCCTGGAAGTCGAGCACCACGGTGCGCTTCAGACCCGCCTGGATGGCGAAGGTCACGGTGTAGCCCACCGTGTCGTTGCTGGAGACCACGCCGTCGTGGTCATTGTCGTCGCCCGGGCTGAAACCGTTGGCGGTGTTGACGAAGGTGGCCGTGCCGTTGCCAAAGCCGGTGCCGTCGTAGGCCTTCGTGACCGAGACCGTGACATAGGGGTTCGGCCCCGGCGCTGCGGCGGCGGTCCTCGGCGTGACCACGCCCAGCATCGCGAACACCAGCGAGAGCGCGGCGCCCAGCGCGGCACACCGCCTCATCAGCACGCCTTGCCGTCGCTGACCGGTCTGCCAGCCACCACGATGAACGGTCATTCCACTCCTGCCATCTCGTTGGGCCTCGACCGGTTACCGATCCGGCGATTGCCCTTGCCAGCACAAACCGCTCAGAACCGAAAGCATCCATCCCCTCCCCGGCTCCTACGTAGGCATGCCCCGCTCAGGCGCCATCTGCCTGCGCACCTTTACGTAGGGCGTGCGCACCGTTACGCAGGGCGTGCGCACCTTCACGTAGACCGACAGGCTGCGAGAAGGTGCCGGGGGCCGCGACACAGGAGAGGGCCGAGGGAGTCGAGGCGCGCCACGGTCGTGCGGCGCCCGGGGAGCCGATCCGGCTACGTAACACCTGCCCCGCAAGCCGAAGAGCCGCGTCCGACACTCCGTAGGTCACAGCCTGACAGGCGGTGAGCGACCCGGAGCGCCACGTAGCCCGTGCACGATCCGCCTACGGTAGGCGGCACGCGTGAGCTTGACGAAAGGCGGGCGATGACACAGCGACCCGGCGTACGCGCCCTCCTGCTCACACTGTGCCTGCTTCTGGTCGGAGCCGGCGGCTTCGGCCTGTACAACTCGCTGCAGCCGCCGGATGGTGCGCGCGACCTCGACGGCAACACCGTCGTGCTTGACGATCAGCCGACAGCCGCAGATCTCGAACAGATCGACGCGGTCGACGACGTCGGCATGCGAGTCGTCGTCCCCGCCGTCGGTATGGATGTGCCGCTCGGCGAGATGAACGAGGTCGACGGGCAGATCCGACCGCCCGGCTTCACCTCGGCCTACCTGATTCGCAACCGGGGCGCCAGCCTGGCCGACGCCGCCGAGGGCACGATCTACGTCGCCACCCACTCCATCCACGGAGGCAAGGCGCCGGGCAACTTCCTGATCGACGTGGACGATGCCCGGGCGACAGTGGAGCCCGGTGACGACATCTACATCGGCAACCTCCATTACCGGGTGGACTCCTGGCGCGCCGTCCCCAAGTCCGATCTTCCCGACCAGGAGGATCTCTGGAACGACGACCCCGGGCGCTTGGTGCTTCTCACCTGCCTGCAGCGGCCCCAGGGGAGGGCCCGGCAGAACGTCGTGATCGCCGCCTCCCTGGCGGAGGATCCCTCCGCCCCCTGAGACCACCGACGAAGTCCTCACGGCAGACCCCGTGGACGACCCCGCACCGGTGGCACCAGTCGTCAGGCTCCACCACCCGACAAGCGATGGCCGCCCGTTGCAGTTCGACTCGTTGGCCGACAGCGACCAGGCCCCAGCTACAGAACCGACAACGCAGCGAACGAAAGAAGATCCGGCAACCTGCCAGAGTGAGAAGAAGGCGAAGGACAGGCCTCCGGCCTGGGTGTCAGGCCGTCGTCGCGCCGAGCGCCCGGTCGAAGGCGGCGTACGCGGCGTCGCCGAACAGCCAGAAGCGGGCCTCGACGACCTCGGGATGATCACCCAGCGCCCGCTGGACGGTGGTGACGGCGATGCGGGCGGCCTCGGCCAGCGGGTATCCGTAGACACCGGCGGACACGGCCGGGAAGGCGACGTGCGCACAGCCGTTCTCCGCCGCGACCTCGATGCTGCGGCGATAGCAGGAGGCGAGCAGTTCCGGCTCCCCGTGACGGCCGTCGCGGTACACCGGACCGACGGTGTGGATGACGTGCGCGGCGGGCAGCCGGTAGCCGCCGGTGACCTTGGCGTCCCCCGTTGCGCACCCGTGCAGCGTGCGGCACTCGGCCAGCAGCTCCGGACCGGCGGCCCGGTGGATGGCGCCGTCGACCCCACCCCCGCCCAACAGCGAGGTGTTGGCGGCGTTCACGATCGCATCGGCGGCGGCATCGGTCGTGATGTCACCCCTGTGCAGCGTGATCATGCGTGGAGCGTAGCCGCCCGAGGACGCGGCTCGACGGCCCGAGGCGGGTTCGGCCGGCCGTGCCCCCGACGGGATTCGGCCGCATCCTCCACGAGGTCGAGCGCTGTCGGGCCGATCGCCATGAGCAGCACGAGCACCATGCCCGCGACGAGGACGAGAGCGGTGAGAACGGTGACGATGGTCATGTCCCCATGCTCCGCCGGGCATCGCGCGCGGACATCGGCGCCCGCTCCTCCACCGCTGCGTCCGCGGTGCCGCGTGCCCCGTTCGCTCCCGGCCTGCGGAGGGATCGGGGACGACGACCGGTACCCTCCGGGCCGGACACGGACCGTTACCGCCGACCGGGCGCAGGGTCGGACGTCCATCGCGCGGAGGCGGGACGCGCCGGGCAAGGCGAGGGCACCGCACGCCGACCCCGTCGTCCGCCTGCGGTGCCCCCTGGATCCTCGCCGCCGCGCCCTCAGAGCTGATAGGCGACCTCGAAGGCGTCCCAGACGGCGTAGAGGATGTTGGCGGTACGCCGCGCGTCCCCCAACAGGTGGCGCGGTTTCGGGGAGTCGGCGAGCGCCTTCCACAGCTCCTGGTCGGGCCGGTAGCCGATGGCGGTCACGACCGTGTCGCAGGCGACGAGCCGCTGCTGCCCGCCGGCCTCCACCAGCAGTCCCTCGTCGGTGACGCGGACCGCGTGACCGTTGCGGATCACATCGATGCCGCGGTACGGGACCAGCGTGTGGAGCATCTCGTGGTTGGCATGGCAGAGCGGGCCGGACACCTGCAGGATGTCGGGCATCGCCTCGATGACGGTGACATCGCGGCCCTTGTCGCGCAGCGAGATGCCCAACTCGCAGCCGGTGAGCCCGCCGCCGACGATGGCGACCCGCTGCCCGAGCGCGGCAGGGTCCATGAGGGCGTCGACGGCCTCGACGACCGGCACGCCCGCACCCAGGGCGAGGGAATGCGGGGTCGAGCCGGTGCACACGAGAATGTGATCGGCATCGGTGTCCGCCACCATCTCGGGCGTCACCTCGGTGTTGAGATGGACCTCGACGCCGAGTTCCCGCAGGGTGGCGTCGTAGTACGCCAGCAGGGCGAGGTCGTCCTCCTTGAAGGACGGCTGCCCCCCGGCGACGACGACGCCGCCGACATGATCCGACCTCTCGTACACGACCGGTTCGTGGTCGCGCTCGGCGAGCACCCGGGCGGCTTCCAGCCCCGCGAGTCCGGCCCCGATGATCATCACCTTCTTGCGGCGGCGCGACGATGCCGGGTGGAGGACGATGTCGGCCTCGCGGCACGCCTGCGGGTTCACCGCACAGCGCAGTGACGTGTAGGCCGCGATCCGGCCGATGCACCCCTCCTGGCACGAGATGCAGGGACGGATGAGCTCCGTCCGGCCGGCCGCGATCTTGTTGACGATCTCGGGATCGGCAAGGGCGGGACGTCCGAGGCTCACGAGATCGGCCGTGCCGTCGCCCACGATCGACGCGGCGAGGTCGGGGTCGTCCAGGCGTCCCGCGACGATGAGCGGGACCTCGGGGACGGCGTCCTTCACCTGACGCGCGTACGGGACGTAGAGCCCCTTGGCCTGGTACATCGGCGGATGGCTCCAGTACCAGGAGTCGTACGAGCCGACGTCCACGTCGAGAGCCTCGTACCCGTAGCTGTGCAACAGCCGGGCCGCGGCGATGCCCTCATCGATGTCCCGGCCGCGCTCGACGAAGTCCTCGCCCGGCATGGCGCCCTCGTTCCAGTCCTTGATCATGGACTTGGGCGAGAAGCGGAGCTGGACGGGATAGTCGTCGCCCGCGGACTGGTGGATGGCCTCGACGCATTCGCGGGTGAAGCGCAGCCGGTTCTCCAGGCTGCCGCCGTACTCGTCGGTGCGGCGGTTGAAGAACTCGATCGCGAACTGGTCCAGGAGATACCCCTCGTGCACGGCGTGCACCTGGATGCCGTCGAACCCGGCCTTCTTGGCGACGGCGCCGGCGACGCGGAAGTTGTCGACGACCGCACGGATCTCCGCGTGAGTGAGCTCGCGGCAGGTGAGGGACGGATCCCACTTGTAGGGGATCTCCGATGCCGACGCCGGGCGGTCCCCCGGCCGCAGGACGCTCGGCACGATGACGCGGCCGAATCCGGCGCCGACCTGCAGGACGATCTTGGCGTCGAACGCGTGGACACGCTCGGTGAGCTCGCGGGACGTCCGGATGAAGTTGCCCGGTGACTGGACCGGGTTGGGCAGCATGCCCGTCGGGACGTTGTCGGCCGGGTTGGTCACCTGGCAGACGCCGGTGATGATCAGCCCGATTCCGCCCCTGGCCCGTGTCGTGTAGTACTCGATGCCACGCTGGTTCCAGCCGCCTTCGGCGGTGGCCAGCCCAAGAGGCCCCATGGGGGCCATGGCGTAGCGGTTCTTGACGTGGATCGAACCGATCGTCGTCGGTTGGAAGAGGACGGCGTGGTGTGGCTTCATCAGGTTTCCTCCGTCTCGGACGAAGCGACCCGGGATCAGGGATCACGCAACTCGGGGCGGGCCGGCCGGACCCACGCCGGGGCAGCCCGGCACGGGGTCTTCCCGCTCCCGCTCGGCGAAGGCCATCGAATGCCGCGTGATTGCCATGCGATACCCCAGGGAAACGGCTTGCCGGAACGCGCCCATGCGTTCACCGCTTCTTCGATGACTTTACCTCCGGCGACCCGCCGCAGTGGCCGAACCAATAGTTCCAGGAAAGCCGAGACATCGGGCATCGCGAACCTCGGGAGCGCAGTCGGATTCCCGGACCGGGGAGAACGCGTCGCCGGGCCCGCCGTCCTCCGGCGTACCATCGGACGACACCGAACGGGAGAGGTCTGGATGGAAGAGACGCTGGAGACCAAACGCGAGCCCCAGGGCGTGCAGGTTCTGCGAACCCTGGCGATGCCGCGCGACGCGAACCCGCGCGGGGACATCTTCGGCGGTTGGCTGCTCTCGCAGATGGACATCGCGGCAGGTCTCATGGCCTCGGAAGTCTCCCAGGGCAGGGCGGTCACCGTGTCGGTCGACGACGTCGTGTTCCATCAGCCTGTGGCGGTCGGCGACACGATCTGCGTCCATGCCCACCTGCTCAAGGTCGGCCGGACGTCCATGGACATCCACCTCGAGGTGTGGGCACGCGGCCTGGTCTGTGCCTACGAGGCCGAGCGCGAACTCGTCGCCGAGGGCATGTTCCGCTACGTCGCCACCGACGAGGAGGGCAGGCCACGCCCTTTCGCCGACAATCCGGCCTATTTCACCCGCGCGTGAGCCGTGTGGAGAATCCCGGACTCAGGCGTCCACGAAGGACAGGTTCTGGAACCAGTCGTCGGTGACGGTGGTCTTCTGCTCCTCTGTGGCGTCGTCGGCGAATCCGGCCATGATCGCGATCCCGCCGGTGTCCGTCTCGAAGTACAGGCCGACGACGGAGCGCACCTCGCTGCCCGAGCCGGCGTAGAACTCGAACGAGCGCGCCGGGTAGGAGTAGGTCGCGCTCGCCGCGCTGTCGCTCGCGATGTGCCAACTCGCCGATTGGACGTCCGTCAGGGCCTCGGTCACCTGTTGTTCGACGTCGGCGTCGGAGTTCGTCGTCTTCGTCGACGCCTGGAAGATCCCCACGACGACAGCGTCGTCGTACGCGGAGCCCTCGAACCAGCGCAGCCCGTCGTCGGTGTAGCCACCGCCCGTCTGATCGACCGCGGCGCCGGCCGGGAGATCGATCCACACCCCGGTGCCCTGATCCTCGGTCGATCCCCCCGTCGTGGGAGTGGCCCCGGCGGAGGTCGCGACCGTCGTCGCCGGGGTGGTCGGGACGCTGGGCGACGACGACGTCTGCGCGCAGCCCGCCATCGCCACGACGAGCGCGGCGGCGCACCCGATCAGCCTGAGGGGCCCGCCCGCTCGTCCTTCGCGAGGGCCATGCGTGTGGACGTGAGTTTCGCGCTTCATGGCCGAAAGCTAACAGTGGACACGAGTACCTGTGGATGCGGTGGCCTCGGCCAGCCGATGTGTTCGCTGCTCACCTGCGCAAACATCGGCGCGATGCCGGCAGAGGCCGCGCGGAATCTCGCATGAAGCCGGCCCCAAAACGTGATTCCACAAGCGTCGACACGCTCGTTGCCAGCGACGTACGACGCATCGTCCCATTGAGCGGATAGGTGTTTTCGCGACGCGACAGTCATGACTGGGTGCGGTAGTTTTGCGCGTTTTCGAATCCTGTCCCTGCAGGATGGCGAACAACGGACGGCCTGGACCCGCCCTGCCGGGAGAAAACCGGCCGCGTCATTTCGGGCCTCGAGCACGCGGGCCTACGTCGTCACGGTGTCGCTCCACGTAGCCATGACCCTGTTCGCGGCGGGCTTCGGGCCGCGATCAGCCGACGGCGGCAGGACCCCGCCGACGGCCCCGACATCGGCGGCTCGTCCCGACCCGGGCGTCTCCTCCGGCCGCGATGGGGGCAGACCCCGCCTGTCCCCCGAAGACTCCTCTCACCGTCTCATCGGACGGTGGCCTCCGGACAGGATGAGCGCAGGGACTCAGGTGAGGAGCAGGGCGATGGACAGTGGACGGGCACGGGAGCTGACGGCGCGAAGGCGTACGGGCCGTCCGCCGACGAAGGTGGTGCTGCTGGTCATCGCGATCGTGAACGTCCTCGGATGCCTGGTCGGCGCCTGGGGCCTGGCCGCGGGCGGTCCGGCGATGTTCGGCACGGATCTGCTCGCCGGGACCGCCTTCGCGGGCCAGTACGGGCTGGCGGCCTTCCTGCTGGGCGGGGTTGTCGGCGGTACCCAGGCGGTTGCTGCCGTCCTCGAACTGCGGCACAACCGCTGGTCGGTGCTCGCGCACGCCGTCGCCGGTGCCGCGATGGTCGTCTGGATCTACGGAGAGGTCTCGGTCGTGGGCGGCGGCGCCTTCCTGCAACACCTGTATTTCGCGGTCGGGCTGCTGCAACTCGGCCTCGTCCTTGTGACCCTCGGAATCCTCACGCCGGCCCGCCCCATGGGCTCACCTGAGGCGTGACCGACTCGATCGACCGTCCGGGGCGGCCTCGGGCCATGTCGTCCGGATTCGGGGCACGCCACTCCGCGATCGTTGTCCGCGCCACCATCAGCCCGTAGGCCGCACCGTCATCGGTACTGTTCGACGATCGCCTGCAGTTCGCCGATCACGATCGTGGCCCGCGCCGACCGCGTCACCATCACCACCCCCGACTCCCCGGCCGCCGACCACTCCACCGCCCACGACGTCACCGCCGTCACCACATACGGACGCCCCACCGGCGACGCCACCTCATACGCATACCCACACGGCGTATCCCCCACCGCCGCCACCGACCGACTCCACACCCGCTGCACACCACACGACACCGTCGACCCGTCCCCCATCGCGAACGACGTCACCCCCGGCACCGCCCGCAACGACACCGACACCCCCGACCGGGCCACCCGCGACGACACCACCGACCGGCCCTCCGTCCACAACCAGATCCGATACCCCACCGGAATCATCCCCCACTCATTCGCCCCCGGATCCGGCCCGAACCGCACAACCGGAACCGGCAACTCCACCCCCGCCACAACCTCGGTCACCACCGCCGCCACCGACCCACCAGACACCGGAGACTCCACCAGACACATCACCGCACCCGGCGTCCCACACCCCGACGACCTCCCGCCCATCTGCTCCGACCGACCCGACGACCCACCCCGCTGCGACGACCCACCACCGCCACTGGCGTCCCCGCCACTCCCCGACTCCACCCGCGCCGTCACCCGCACCCCCGACGACGTCCGATCCACATCGGCCATCAGCCCTCCGTCGCCCCACTCATCCGTTGGATCCGCCTGCGCCACAGCAGGGAGCATCACGGCAAGTAGAACAGCCGCGGCTAGTGCTACCGGGATCCTGAGCCTCAGCATGACTCGACCCAATCGTTCTTCGACGTGAACCCCTTCAGGGCGCCGTCGACGTCCTTGAAGAAGACATAGTTGATCCCCGCCGACCCGTGTTTGACCGTGCCGTCCCGGCTCCGTGCCCCCGACCCCGTCCCGTCCGTGCACACCGCGATCGCGACCAGACTGCCGTCGACGGTCTCCTCATGCGGCCGGATCCACACCAGATGCGCCGGCTCCCCGACCAACACCTCGCCCGACCGGTACCAGTACCTGTACAGCTCCCGGAGCATCTCCGCCAGCTTCCCCGTCACATGCCGCGCCAGTTCGGGAGGCAGCTCCTCGGCCCCGCCCTGCCGCGCCAGCTTGTCCATCTCCGCCTGCATCCTGAGATAGACCGCCTCCGCCTCCGCGAACAACTCCCCCGCATCACGCGACACCGACGA
>NZ_KE384024.1:27926-62583 GCF_000423465.1 Propionicicella superfundia DSM 22317
GACCTCCCGAACCCCCACACCCCAACCCCTGTGGACAACCACAGCGTGGAGGGTTCATGTTGGACTACCAACAACAACCCTCCACACTGTCCGGCGGTGCTGTCTCGACGGGCAGTGCGGCCCACGGGTCACGCTGTGACCCCTGCTGACGCCGCTGCAATCGGCGGATAGGGTCGGCGCCATGCGCGCAGTGGAGGCCCGCGAAGCGGGCGGACCCGAGGTTCTCGCCCTGGTCGACGTCCCCGACCCGACCCCTGGTCCCGGCGACGTGCTCGTCAGGACGTCCGCTGCGGGCGTCAACTTCATCGATACCTATCGGCGCGCCGGGGTCTACCCCATGCCGTTCCCGCACATCGTCGGCAGCGAAGGCGCCGGGGTCGTACAGGCGGTGGGTGAGCACGTCTCCGGCATCGCACCCGGCGATCGAGTCGCCTGGTCGGATGCTCCGGGGTCGTACGCCGAACTCGTCGCCGTGCCCGCCGAACGGGCGCTCCTCGTCCCGGCCGGCGTCGATCCCGATGTCGCTGCGGCGCTCCCGCTGCAGGGCATGACGGCTCACTACCTGACGCACTCCACCTACACCGTCCAGCCCGGGGACGTCGTCCTCCTGCACGCGGGCGCGGGCGGGGTCGGGCTGTTGCTCACCCAGCTCGCCACGGCACGCGGCGGCCGGGTCATCACGACCGTGTCGACGGACGAGAAGGAGGAGTTGTCCCGTGCGGCCGGCGCGGTCGAGGTCATCCGCTACGACCGGCTCGACAACCTCACCGAGCAACTCCCGCCTCTGGTGCGGAAAGCCGCCGGAGGCGGAGTCTCGGTGGTGTACGACGGGGTCGGCCGCGCGACGTTCGACGCCTCTCTCGCCTGCCTGCGGCGGCGGGGCACGCTCGTGCTGTTCGGCGGGTCCAGCGGACAGGTGCCCCCGTTCGACCTGCAGCGCCTGAGCGCCGGCGGATCGCTGTACGTGACCCGCCCCACGCTGGGGGACTACACGGCCACGACGCAGGAGCTGCGCTCACGCGCCGGCGACCTGTTCGCCGCGGTGCTGGCCGGGACGCTGAACGTCCGGATCGGCGCCCGGTTCCCCCTCGCATCCGTCGCGACGGCCCACCGGGAGCTGGAATCCCGCGCGACGACCGGCAAGGTGCTCCTGATCACCGAGTGAGGGACGGCGCAGGAATCAGCGCCCGTTGGCCTTCATCCACGGCTCCTCGGACAGTCCTTCCTCGCCCAGGATGTACGCGGCCGTCTCGGCGTCGGTCACGAGGACGTCGATCAGCCCGAGCTTGAGCGCGATCGCGACGGCCTTGTGCTTGGTCCTGCCCCCGGCGATGCAGATCTTGCGCGGAATGGCCCGGAACTGCTCGTCGGTGATCGACACCGACCGTCCCGAGACCGCTCGCCCGCAGTTCTCCCCCTCGGCGTTCAGGAAGCTGATCGACAAGACGTCGCAGATCGCGCCCTCGGAGCGCAGGACCTCGATGTCGTCGGTCGTGTGGTACCCGGCGAGGCTCAGCGTGCTGTCGGGCAGCGTGGGGTCCTCGACGCTGAACAGGCAGGTCCCGGCCGCGGCAGCGGCCTCCAGCGTCGCCGAGATCGACGGCGTGCCCTTCAGCACCGCCCGCTCCTCCTCGCTGTTGGCAAGCGCCGGGCTGAAGACCCTGCGGGCCGTCCCGCCGGTCCGTTCGGCCAGCACCTCGGCGATCGAGTTGGCGTGAACGTCCAGCCCCAGCCCCTCTTGCCCCCCGATCAGCGGAATGAACTGTGCCTGTGGAAAATCGGCTGAGATGAAGTCCGCCGTCTCCCGCAGCGTGCGCCCGCACCCGATGGCGACCTTCTCGTCAGCCGCCAGAGCAACAGCCAGGTAATCGGCGGCGGTCGCGGCTATCGAGTGGCGCGCCTCTTCGACCGAACCGTCCAACGGATCGCAGATAACGAACTGGACATTCCGACGCAAGATTCTCAGCGCGGATTCCATCTCAGGAAAAAAACCGTGGAAATTGATGTTCACGGAAACTGTGCCGTCGCTGCGCGCCTGCCGAAGGATACGTGATACACGCAAGCGGTTGATCCCCAGTCGGCTCGCGATCTGCTGCTGGGTGAGACCCTTGTCATAATAGAGGTAGCACACGCGAGCGGGGGAGATGAACACGCTGTCTCCATTTCTCTGAGCGATGCGGCAGGCGAGGGCACCAACAGCCGGATGACGAGCCGACGATATCACCCGGCGATCCGGGAACCGTCCAGCAGGGTGTTGGGACCGAACCGACATCTCTCCACCGGCATCCCGATAGAGACAGCAGCCATGCTCCGCCCGGGAATACCGCGTTCGGACCCCAAGCCCCCGGACACGGCATGGGCCGGGCTGCGACCCGCATCCGATCCATCCTGGGGTTCGCCCTCGCCCCGCACGGAGGCGGGGCGGAGTCGCACCGACCCCGCTCACCACCGCCCGGGCCCGCGAGGCCATATGACCCAGAAGCCCACAATGCTTGGGCTCCGCCGACGTCGAACCTGCCGCCACGACTCCCGAGACAACATTTGACACTCCCATGATCATTAGATACCGTTCTGAGCATGCTCGCGTCATCTGATGCGAGAGGTACCCGCGATCGAGGAGGATCCGTGAGTCACAAGGTCTCGACGGCCCCTCGCATCGGCATGACCCGGTCACGCCGCTCGTCGCGAGTCCTTCCTCCATCCAGGCCCATGCAGGCCGGGCCCCCGGAAGGGACTGCTCCGACGGAGCCCCTTCCACGCCCGGCCACGCGTCGAACCGAACTGGATGAAAAGACTGAAAGGTGTGACTCATGGCTCAAGAAAGTCAACGACTGGCCGGCGACGTCGCCGTCGTCACGGGAGCGGCCTCCGGCCTCAGCCGAGGAATCGCCCTGAAACTGGCCAGAAACGGGGCGGTCGTCGCGTGCGCCGACCTCAACGCCACGGGGGCCGAGGAAACCGCTCAATCGATTCGCGCCGAAGGTGGAGACGCATTCGCGGTGCGCATCGACATCGGCGACTCGGCGGACGTCAAACGGGCGTTCAAGGAGGTCAACGACCGGACAGGGAAGATCACCATCCTGGTCAACGGCGCCGCGCTCATCAAGTTCAGCCCCATCGAGACCTGCACCGATGAGGAGTGGGACCAGGTCGTGCGGGTCGACCTCACCGGCTGCTTCTACACCCTGCGCGAAGTGCACTCCTACATGAAGGCCTCGGGCGGCGGACGGATCGTGCAGATCTCCTCGTCGTCGGCGAAGTCCGGCTCAAGCTTCGGCGGCCCCCACTACACGGCGTCCAAGGGCGGCGTGATCAGCCTCTCGAAGTATGCGGCGCGGCGCTGGGTCAAGGACAACATCCGCGTCACCACGATCTGCCCCGGCATCTCCAACACGCCCCTGGGGAACCACCCCGATTCCCCGCGGAAGATCGAGGACTTCGTCAAGGACATACCCATGGGCAGGGTCGCCGAGCCCGAGGACATCGCAGGCGTCGTGCTCTTCCTCGTCTCCGACGAGAGCCGCTATGTGACCGGCATCACCGTTGACGTCAACGGTGGGCGCGAGGTCTACGGCAACTGAGCGAGAACCCAGAACCTACCTCAAGACAGAAAGCAGGACGACAATGATCAAGGTACGAGGCGAACAACTCACACGCGCTTCGCTCGCGAAGCACATCGACTTCTCGATCCTCCATCCCGATACCACCACGGCGCACATCCTCGAGGGAATCGAGGTGTGCAAGCGCGATCTCTACAACTCCTTCTGCGTGAACCCGAACTACCTCTCGCTGGTGGCCGAGGGGCTCAAGGGCGTCGACGTGGCACCGAGCGTCGTTCTCGACTTCCCCTTCGGCAGCGGCACCCCCGCCGTCAAGAAGGCGGCGGCCGCCGACATGATCGAACGCGGCGCCGAGGCGCTGGATCTGGTCATCGACGTCGGCGCGCTCAAGGACGGGAACTACGATCTCGTCACGACCGAGATCAAGGACGTCGTGGCCCTCGCCGGGCCTGCGATCAAGACCAAGATCATCATCGAGGCCGCGCTGCTCACCGACGACGAGATCGTCGCCGCAGCCAAGTGCGTCACCGATGCCGGCGCGACGTACATCAAGAGCTCCACCGGTCGCCACGGCGGGCCCTCCCTCCGGACCGTCAAGCTGATGCGCGATTCCGTCCCGGAGTCGGTCGGCGTGAAGGTCGCGGGGACGGGCGCGTTCTGGACGTCCTCGATCGCTCTGGGCTGCCTCCTGGCGGGCGCCGACCTCATCGGCACGCGGTCCGGCCCCGCGATCCTGGACGACCTGCCCCTCCTGGAGCAGATCTACGCTCCGGCGAACCTCGGCTGAGGCACTTCCCCGTCGGCTCTGGCCGACACCTCGGTGTGGGGCACGCCACCGACGACGCGCCCCACACCGGAAGATGCCGGGGTGGCAGCCCCGGCGGCGGGGTCAGAGACGATCCCGCATCGGTCCACGCACGAGTAACGACGCTCGCGCTGCGTGGCTCAAACCTCCTCCGGAAGGGGAGATTCACATGGAGAAGACGTACGTAGTAGGAACGGATGCCGGCACGACGGGTGCCCGCACCGTCATCTTCACCGCCGAGGGCAAAGAGGTGGGCAGCGCCTACTTCGAGACACCGACGCGGTTCCCGCAGCCAGGTTGGGTCGAGCAGGACGCCGAGGACGTTGTGAACCTCGCGTATCGATCCACGAAGACGGCGATCGAGAAGTCCGGCATCGACCCGGCCGACATCGCTGCGATCAGCTTCACGAACATGCGCTCCACCTGCGTCCCGGTCGACGCGAACGGGCAGTACCTGAGCCACATCTTCATCTGGCAGGACCTGCGCGGCACGGAGATGATCCCGTGGATGCGCGAGCGTCTCGCCGCCAACGGCATGACCGAGATGGACCTGTACAACATCACGGGGTTCCCGATCAGCGCCGTCCCGCCGTCGTCGAAGATCTACTGGTACAAGAAGCACTTCCCGGAGCTGTACGAGAAGACCGACACGTTCATCACGCCCCAGGCGATGCTGTTGCGCGCCTACGGGGCCAAGGACGACTGGTACGACGACAACACCGACGCGGGTTGGTGGCAGATCGCCAACGCGGACACGTTCGAGTACGACGAGCGGATCGCCGAGATCTTCGGCGTCGACGTCGCGAAGTACCCCAACAACTACCGGCCGGGAACCCAGGTCGGGACGGTGACTCCCGAGGTCGCGAGCCTGACCGGCCTGCTGGCCGGGACGCCTCTCATCCTCGGGTCCGGCGACCAGCAGTGCGGCGCGATCGGCGTCGGCAACGCCGAGGAGGGTCTGGCTTCGGTCAGCCTCGGCACGGCCGGCCTGTGCATCGGCTACTCCTCCAAGCCGATCCGCCATCCCGAGGGCGCCAACCACATCCTCGGCCACCCCGGGACCGGGCACTGGCAGATGGAGGGGCACGCGAGTGCGGCCGCGTCCGCGTTCCGCTGGCTCCGCGACTCGATCGGGCAGCTCGAGCGGACGACCGCGTCGGTCATCTCGGCCGATGTCTACGACCTCTTCACGAGGTCCGCCGAGGGCTCGCCCCCCGGCGCGAAGGGGGCGATCTTCCTGCCCTGGCTGGCCGGAGCCGCCTGCCCGTACTACGACTCCTACGCCCGTGCGGCCTTCGTCGGCATGACGTTCGCCCACGACAAGGGAGACCTGGTCCGAGCCGCCATGGAGGGCATCGCGTTCGAGATGCGTGACATGCTGGAGGCGCTCAAGCAGGGCGGCCTTCCCGACTTCAAGTACTACCGGGTCACCGGTGGCGCCGCGCGCTCACCGCTGTGGAACCAGATCCAGGCCGACATCTACAACGGCCCGGTCGAGACGGTCGAGACGTCCGAGGCCACGGCCCTGGGGGCTGCGATCCTCGCGGCGATGGGCGTCGGCATCTACTCCGATGTTCACGAGGCGATCGGGAACATGGTCCATGTCGCGGACCGGTGGGACCCGATCCCCGAGAACGTCGAGACGTACGACGAGATCTTCGGCATCTTCCGCAACACCTACAAGGCGCTGAAGACCGACGTGTTCCCCGCGATCTCCCGATTCCAGGGCGTCGCGTAGGGCATCGAACCATCGTCCCCCGGTCCGGACCATGCCCAGCCGTACCGGGGGACGGCCGGCACCGCGAGAGAAAGGAACGCACAGCACACGTCGAGTCGTGACTCTTCGTCGGATCACCGACCTCCGGCTCCCGCTCATGGATGACCGCAGATCATCCGGGAGCCGATTCCCCGACCGTCGTCCGGGGGACCGCCGCCCGAAATGGTCCCCCGGACGGCGCGCGTTCCGACGCGCAGTGCCTCGGCGTCGCGCGATGCGTCCGCCGCCACGGGCCGTCCGCGGGCCGACCGGGCGGGGTGCGTTCCGAGCACGGGCGGCGTCCGAGCGGTCAGCCGGTCCCCGCGTCGTCGGCCCCGGGGCCGAGGGCCGCCTGCCGGCGGGCGAGCAGCGCCGGCAGGTACTCGGGGCGATCGCGGAACGCGACTGCGGCGTCGGCCGCGAGATCGGCCACCTCGCCGGCGGGAACGACCATCCCGCGCTCGATCCACTCCATGGCCAGGGCCGCGATCCCCCCGCTCTGGTATGTCACGAGCGCCGTTCCGCCGTGGGGTTCCGGCGCGGCGGCGCGTTCCCCGGGCGCGTGTTCGAGGAGGCGCGCCTGGTAGTGCCACAGGGCTTCGAACAGGATCCCTCGCAGCCGCGGCTGGCCGAAGACCCGCAGTTCGTGGGCATGAGCGCCCAGCGTGCCGAACAGAGCGCGATAGGGCGCGTTCGCCCCCTCGCCCCGATGGCGCAGCGCCTCCGCCTCGAACTCGTCGAACAGGCGCTCGAAGTACGCCGTGAGGACACGGTCCTTCGTCCCGAAGAGCCGGTAGAAGCTCTGCCTGGACACCCCGGCGCGCTCCGCCAGCCGACCGACCCGGATCTCTTCGTAGGGGACGTCGACGAGCAGTCCCGCGAAGGCGTCCAGCACCAGCCTGCGGGTCCGCTGCACCTGCTCGCGGCGCGACGCCATCGCGACCTCCTGCTCCCGTCGGGTTGTTCGAAATCTAGCCGGTCGGGGCGGAGGCGGGCCCGACGCCTCCCCGCGCGAAGACGAAAACTGGAGCATTTGTCACAGTTAGCCTCTAGGCTGGAGGCCACCGACGTGCAGGCGACGACGCCGCGCACACGTTCAGGCGCAGCAGCCGGCTGCGGCGGGAAGCTCCGCCGCCCGCTGGGCGCCGAGAGGAGGATTCAGCGAGATGAAGATCGAGTGCGACGGACGCCTCGTCGCCGCCACAGCGGTCGCCGCGCCCGTGGCGGCCGTCATGGGGTTCACCCGGTACGCGAAGCAGTACCTGGTCGCCCCCGAGGACGCCGAGGGTCCGTACCCGGGAGACGAACTCCTCACCGACGAAGGGGCATCGACCACCACCATGGCGATCGAGATCGACGCCCCGCCCGAGAAGGTCTGGCCGCTCATCAACCAGTTGGGGCAGGACAAGGCCGGCTTCTACAGCTTCTCGCTCTTCGAGAGAGCGGTCCACTTCCTCATACACAACACCTACACGCCCCAGGCGCGGTGGCAGGACACCACGACCGGCGACTGGTGCTTCTACGGTCAGCAGGGGATCGGGCACGAGATCGTCCTCCACGAACCCGGAAAGCACATCGTCGGCCTCTCGGACTCCCGCAAACCCCCGACCCAGGACGGAGCCATCGCCTGGATCCCCGCAGGAATGAGCGACTTCGCATGGACCTGGGGCTTCTTCCTCGAACCGCTCCCCGGCGACCGCACCCGGTTCGTGACCCGCTCGACCGCCTGGGGGGTCATCGTGAACAAGCTCCAGGCCGGGATCGTGGCCGGGCTCATGTGGGGCTGGTCCTCCGGCGTGATGCAGACCCGGATGCTGCAGGTCATCAAGGCCTGCGCCGAGGACAGGTGGTTCCTCAAGATCTGACCGTCACGCGCGTCAGAGGTTCGCTCGCGACTCCGGGCGTTCCTCTCCGCAGCGGCTCCGCCGCATCCGCCCTCGCCACCGACACACCAAGGAGAATCCCGATGTCCGAGAAAGCCCGCACCCGTCGCTGCCACGCGTCGCCGTCCGTCTGGATCACGCTCGTCGTGGTCGCCGTCCTCGTGGCCTTGTCGCCGACCTTCTTCGACCGGATCTGGGGTCGGCACAGGTAGACGACCACCGGGCGCTCCCGCTCATCCGGTGCGCCCAGCTCAGCCGACGTGCCCCGAGATGAGCTCCTGCATCGCGGCGATCTCGGCGAGCATCCGCTGGACGAGGTTGTCCGGCGACGCCGCGCCGGGACGCCGCACGGCCGCGTAGATCGCCGATGTCACGATCCCGAAGGCCAGGTCGGCGGCGTGCTGATCCCCGGTGCGCTGCTCGATGAGGTCCACCAGGGGTTTCCTGCGGCGCTGCATCTGCTGCCAGAGCGCAGCGGTCAGTTCGGGCCGCTTGCGGAACAGCACCTTGATCGCCGCGTAGTCGGCGGGCAGCCGCAACGTGCTCGCGACGAGGACGCACGTGTCCGCGATGACCGTGTCGCCACCGGCCAGGAAGCGGGCCCGCGCCTCGTCGCCGATCTCCACGTCGACGAGGTCGAAGGCCGCCGCGATCTTGCTCGGGTAATAGTTGAAGAACGTCCGTGGCGAGATGCCGACCTCGGCGCAGATCTCCTCCACGGTGATGCCGTCGAGACCCCGCTCGACGGCATGGCGCAGCGCCGCCTCGTGGATCGCGCGACGCCTCACCTGCTTCTTGCGTTCGCGCCAGGAGTCGCAGGTGCCGTCGGCGGTGGTCTCAGTCATCCTTCGCTCCGGTGTCCGCCGCGGCATCCGCCACCGGGTCGTCCGGGCCGTCGCCTGCCCGGCCCGCGGCCTCCGCCCGCTCCTCGAGCGCCGAACGTGAACGCAGCGGGGGCACGCGGAAGAACCAGGTGAGGACGAACGCCGCGAGCATCACGCCGAGACCGATCCAGTACACGGTGACGACCGACTGGGTGAAGCCGACCATGAACGGCCTGGTGAGGCGGGCGTCGGCCCCGTTCAGGAACGACGTGTCGCTCGTGTCGGTCTGGACCTCCGTCGTCCCGTCGCCGGAGCCGATGCCCTCGATGAGCTTCGGCGCGACCTGCTCGACGATGGCGGCGCGCTGGGCCGGATCGCTCCAGTCCACGGCGAGCCTGCCGTCGACCACGCTGAGATGCTGCTCATCGGCGGCCGCCTGCAACGCCTTCGCGAACGCCGCCGGGGTGAGTTCGGCGACCTTCTGGTCGATGACCTTGTCCACCTGGGACAGTTGCGTCGCACCGGCGGTCAGCTTCCGACTGCCGGACGCCGCCTGTGCCGCGCCCTCCGAGAGGCCCGTGCCCGCCGACGCCGCGGTCGATGCGCCCGAGGCGAGCTGGGAGGCTCCGGTCGACAGCTCCTGCAGCCCCGAACGGAGTCGCGCCGTACCGGTGGACAACGACTTCGCGCCGCCCTCCAGCGACGACAGCCCGCTGGCGAGCCCCGTCGTGCCGTTCGCGCCGTTGAGGTACGCGCTGGTCGTGTACACGCTCGTCCCGAGCTCTTTCATGGCCGTCTGGAGCGCCGACTGATCTGCGGTGAGCTTCGTGCACGCGGTGCTGTCACCGGACTGGCACGTCTGCTGATCGGCCGACAGATCCGCCAGCGCCGTCTGCACGGCGGTGAAGTCGGTCGTCGCCCGTTCGGCCTCGCGTGCGGCCGTCGCACCGGCGCTGCTGGCCTGCGACAGCCCTGTCGACAACTGGCTGGCACCCGAGCTGACCTGCGCGGACGCCGTCGCCGCAGACGACGCGCCCGTCGCGAGCTGCTGCGCACCGGTGCTGATCCTCGCCACGCCGGTGACGTACTGCTCCGTGCCGGACTGCAGTTTGTCGAGTCCGATGCTCAGGGACGAGACGCCGTCCGCGAGCTGCGCGGCGCCCTTGGCCGCGTTGGCATGGACCGCGGCGGACACCTGCTCCTTCACCGCCGCGGTGACCTTGGTTCGCACCTCCTGGGTGGCCGTGGCGAGGTTCTGGTCGACCTGCGTCCTGACCTGTTCGGTGATCGGCGTCCACATCTTCTCCATGACCGCCTGGTTCTCGGGGGCCGCGGCGACCGCGGGGTCGAGCGCGGCGTCCAGGGCGGCGGTCAGGGTGGCCTTGTCGGAGAACGAGGTCGTGACGTTGCCCGGCAGGACGCTGAACAGGACCGACAGGAGGACAGCGGTTCCGAGGGTGCCGCCGATCTGCCGGAAGAAGGTGGCGGAGCTGGTGGCCACGCCGATGTCCCGGGCGGGCGCCGACGCCTGCGCCGACAGCGTCAGGGTCTGCATGAGCTGGCCGAGGCCCAGCCCGATCACGAACATCGCGATCATCATGAACCACAGCGGCTTGTCGATCGAGATGGCGGTGAGGATGAAGAATCCGATGGACGTCGTGAGCGTGCCGGACACCGGGAAGACGTGGTATTTGCCGGTGCGCATCACGATCTGCCCGGTGCCGATCGACGCGATCATCAGCCCGGCCATCATGGGCAGCGTCGCGAACCCGGATTCCGTCGGTGTGAGGCCTTCGACGATCTGCAGGTACAGCGGGATGGTCAGCATGGCCCCGAACATGCCGAAGCCGATGAGCACGCTCAGCACCGTCGTCATCGAGAACGCACCCGAGCCGAACAGCCGGATCGGGATGATCGCGTCGGCGCCCATCGCCCGCTCGACCAGGATGAACGCGAGCAGCCCGGCTCCACCGATCGCGTAGCAGGCGATCGCGGCCACCGACGTCCAGCCCCATTCACGTCCCTGCTCCGCGACGAGCAGCAGCGGCGTGAGCGTGCCGACGACCAGCGAGGCGCCCCACCAGTCGATCCGCGGGCGGGCATCGCGGGCGAAATGGGGGATGTGCAGGAACGCGAACACCATGAGCAGGGCCACGATCCCGACGGGGACGTTGATCAGGAACACCCAGCGCCAGCCGGTGATTCCGAGGATCTCGCCGCTGCCGGCGAACAGGCCGCCGAACAGGGGGCCGAGGACGGCCGACACCCCGAACACGGCCAGGAAGAAGCCCTGGTACTTGGCGCGCTCGCGGGGAGCGAGGATGTCGCCGACGATCGCCAGTGGCAAGGACATCAGGCCGCCCGCGCCGAGGCCCTGGAAGGCGCGGAAGCCGGCGAGCATGAGCATGGAGGTGGAGAAGCTCGACAGGAGCGAGCCCGCGATGAAGATGCTGATGCTCAGGAGGAACAGCGGGCGGCGCCCGAACAGGTCGGACAGCTTGCCGTACAGCGGCGTGGTGACCGTGGCGGAGATGAGATATGCCGTCGTCACCCACGCCTGCTGGTCGAGTCCGTGCAGGTCGTCGCCGATGGTCCGGATCGCCGTGCCCACGATCGTCTGATCGAGGGAGCTCAGGAACATCCCGGCCATGAGCCCGTAGATGACGAACGTCACCTGGCGCTTGCTCATGAGCGGCCGAGACTCGCCCTCGACGATCTCTTGGCCCGCCTCGCTCACCGCGACAGACATCGAAACCTCCTCCGCGACCCGACCTGGGCAGCGGAGTTACATTACTGCAAAATTGCGGGACTGCAATATGCGGTCGCGGAGGACTCGGAGACGAGTCCGTGGCGGAGGAAGGCGAGCCACAGTCCGTCCTCGTCGGGGGTGGCCGTGACCTCGTCTGCGACGTCCATGACGGCGCGGGGCGCGTTGCCCATCGCGATCCCGACGGCGGCCTCCTCCAGCATCTCGAGGTCGTTGTAGCTGTCCCCGATCGCGATGGTGTCGACGCGGTCCACGCCCAGGTGCGCGATCGCCGCGTGCATGCCGATGGCCTTGTGGACGCCCGCGATCATCAGTTCCCCGCTGCCGGCGCCGAGAAGGTCCGTGGACGACGGGAGCACCTCGATCGTGCCCGCGAACTCCGCACGGATGGCGTCCGCGGACACATCGGCGCCGAAGTACATGATCTTCATGATCTGCCCGGGCAGCGGTCCGGGGTCGACGATGTGGTCGAGGAAGCGGAACGGGCCGCCCCGCATCTCCGCGGCGACCTCGGCCGTGGCCGCGTTTCCGAGGACCTGGCGGCGCAGCCTGGATCGCGTCTCGGCGGTCGCGTAGATCACGTCGTTGGCTTCGAGGTAGATGTCGGTGCCGTGCGATCCGAAGAACTCGATGGCGTGCCGGACGTCCGCGTCGGCGAAGACGCGGTGGGCGACGACCTCGTCACCGACCTGGACGTACGCGCCGGCTCCGAAGATGTATCCGTCGAAACCGATGTCGCGGATCCCGGGCCACAGTTCGGCCATGCAGCGGCCGGTGCACAGGAAGACACGATGGCCGCACGCCCTCGCTTCGCGCACGGCCCGTGCCGCGCTGGCGGGCACCTGCGCGTGCTCGTTCAGCAGTGTGCCGTCCACGTCGAGGAAGACCGCCTTGCGAACCATCCCGCTCCTCTCGATCGACCGGCGCCCGCGATCGCGTCCTGCGCGGGGCGCGCCGATCGCGCCCGACCGCGCCTGCCGGTCCGCCCCACAGGCTATCGTCAGCGGACCCGGTTCCCGTCGTCGTCCCCGTGCGCGGGCGGTTCCGGCGATCGCTCCCGAAACCCGCCGGCGACGCATTTCCGGCGCCGGTCGGCGCCCTCGGCATGTGCCCGAATCCCCACGACACAGGCGTTGTGGATTCGACACCCGGATTGTGTGACGCGTCTAACTCTGAGTTGTGCGTAGACACACCCCACGGCGATGGGACAGCCTTGCGGCGAAGGGGAGTAGTTCCGTTCGAACCGTGAGTTCGAATGCGGTGCGTCGACATACTGGCGGTCATTATGGACTGCCCGGCGTAACACCCCACATCGTGGGGCGAGCGAGACCTTCGGCCTTTTGTCGTGGCCGGAGTCCTGCGCCGGCCTGCGGCACTGGAGAAGGAAGCCAATGCCTGCTGCACTCGTCCGCCGCATCCTGTTGTGTCTCGCGATCGCGGCGCCCGCCCTGGGGCTTCGCGCATCCGGGATCCGCCTGGCTCCCGTGATCGACATGCTCGTGTTCGGAGCGGCCGTCGTGGCCGCTGCGTTCCTGCTCGCGTGGGCGGCAGAGGCCGCGCAGAAGGACATCTCCGGCACCCTCGCGATCGCGCTGCTGGCGCTCATCGCCGTGCTGCCGGAATACGCGGTCGATCTGTACTACGCGTTCCGGTCCGGGTCCGACCCCGCGTACCTGCACTTCGCCGCAGCCAACATGACCGGCTCCAACCGGCTCCTGCTCGGCTTCGGCTGGCCGCTGGTCCTGATCGTCGCGATGCTCGTCGCGCGCCGGACCGCCACCGCGCAGGGGAAGAAGGCGCCGCACTTCCTCCAGTTGCCGCGCGAGAGCCGGCTGGACGTCGGGTTCCTGGCCGTCCTCGCCATTGTCGCGTTCGCGATCCCGCTTCTCGGAGCCATTCCCGTGTGGTTCGGGGTGGTGCTCATCGCGCTGTTCGCGCTCTACCTGTGGCGCGCCGGTCAGACCCGGGACGACGGTGAGGACGAGTTCGTCGGGGCCGCCGCGCTGATCGCCGACATGCCCACCCGTCCGCGGCGCTGGACGGTCGCGGCGCTGTTCGTCACGTCGGCGGTGGTCATCCTGTTGTCGGCGGAGCCGTTCGCCGAGGCGCTCGTCGGCTCCGGATCGGCGCTGGGGATCGACAGCTACTTCCTGGTCCAATGGCTCGCGCCGCTGGCCTCGGAGGCGCCCGAGTTCATCATCGCCGTCATGTTCGCCCTGCGGGGCATGGGCCCCGCCGCGATCGGCACTCTCATCGCGTCGAAGGTGAACCAGTGGAGCCTGCTGGTCGGATCGCTCCCCCTGGCGCACTTCGTCGGCGGCGGTCCGCTGGAGCTCATGCTGGACGCCCGCCAGATCGAGGAATTCGTGCTCACCGCGACCCAGACCCTCCTCGGCGTGGCGATCATCCTCGCGCTGCGGTTCCATTGGTGGTCAGGCGTCGGTCTCGCCGTCCTTTTCGGCGCGCAGTTCTTCGTCACGGATACGACGGGCCGGTACGTCCTCAGCTCCATTCACGCCGTGCTCGCGCTGGGGTTCCTCATCGCGCATCGGCAAGATATCCTCCCGACGCTCGCCGCGCCGTTCCGACGAGTTCCTGCGGTTCGGGAGGCGGCACCCTCGACGACGGGCCGCAACTAGAGTGGGTGAAATGCCGCACCGTGCGATCACTCGAGTGGTCGAGGATTATGTGACCCTCATCTGGAAGGCCTATGAGTGGCCGGGTCCGGAGCCGACCACCACGGATCTGGCCGCCCGCCTGGGAGTGACCGCCTCGACGGTTTCGGCGAACCTCAAGAAACTCGCGCAGGGTGGATTCATCGACTACGAACCGTACGGGCGGATCGGGTTGACCGAGGCCGGACGCGTCGTCGCCGTCGAGATCGTGCGACGCCACCGCATCATCGAGACCTACCTCCACGAGCAACTCGGTCTGTCCTGGGATCAGGTGCACGACGAGGCGGACCAGTTGGAGCACGCGGTCTCCGAGCTCGTGCTCGCCCGCATGGACGAGGTGCTCGGCCACCCGGAGAAAGACCCCCACGGCGATCCCATCCCGGACGTCCATGGCAATGTCCCCGCGTCGCGGAGCGAGCTGCTCACCGAGGCGATGCCGGGAGCCGACGTCCAGGTCGTGCGCGTCTCGGATCGGTCGCCCGACATCCTCCGGTATCTCGAAGGTCACGGGATCGTGGTCGGGACCCACCTGCAGGTCGTCAGCAGGCATGACGCCGCATCCGCGATCCACGTGGATGTCGGTGGCGCGCCGGTCGAGCTCAGCCTCCACTCCGCGGCGGCGGTCCTCGTGAGCCCCGCCGGGTAGCGCACCCGCCCGCCGAGCGCTCCCAACCTGCCGCTCCGCTCCGCCGAGCGCTCCCGAACTGCCGGAAACCTGCCGGAAACCGGCAGTTGCGGAGCGCTCGGCGCGTCCTGGCGGCGGACGCTACTCGGCGGCGTTCGCCGCGCGAAGCACGCGGCATGCGAGGTGCACGGCGATGCGCGTCTCCGGATCGTCGAGGTCGAGGGCCAGGAGGTCCTGCGCACGGGCGATGCGCGCCGTGACGGTGTTCCTGTGAAGCCCCAGCTCCTGAGCCGTCGCCGCGATGGCGGACTCGTGATCCAGATAGGCGGCGAGAGTGGACAGGAGATCCGGTCCGGCGTCGACCAGGGGGGCGAGGAGCGACCGCGCCATGGGGATGAAGGTATCCGACGACGCCCAGGACAGCATCAACTGCTCGATGCCCAAGGTGTCGGTGCGGACGAACCAGCCCGTGGACGATCGATTCGCGGCGAGCCGGCACGCCTCCACCGCCCGGGCGACGGACGTCGCCAGCCCGCTGCCCCCGACCTCGACCGTTCCGAGGCCCGTGGCGATGTTGGCCGACCGCCGCACCGCCGTGTGAAGTGCACGGAGCGCCGCGACGTGGGCTTCGACCGACGCGGGGCTCGGGGGGCCGGGAAACGTCAGCCAGCCGGTGATCCCCCTGCCGGACGTCGTGGCGTGGGACTCGACCGGGTGGTTCGCCAGCTCGCGGACGACAAGCGTCAGCAGATGCAGATTGTCGACCCGTCCACGCCCGACGCACCGGAACGCCAGGTGGTGCCCCGACATCCGCCACCCGCGATCCAGCATGCGTTGCTCAAGGTCGGGATCGGGATTCCCGTGCTGCTCGAGGAAGTCGCGCAGCAGCCCCGACGAGATCGCCGTGTCGGACACGTCGTTGACCTCGTCGATGAGGAACCGCGCCGCCACGGCCGGCATGGCCACCTCGGCCGCAACGCCCAGCGCCGCGAGCTGCGCGGGGCTCAGCCGGGGGCCGAAGAACGCGATCCGCAGGTTGTCCCGACCGGAATGCACCTCCACCGACGCCGCGCCGCCCGCGGGCAGGGACACGATGTCCAGCCACGTCGAGAAGTCGATCGCGGCATGAACCTCGGGCGGCAGGGTCCCGCCCACCTCGATCAGGGCGCCGAACGGGTCGACCAGGGCGAGGCCGTGGCCGACGCTCGACGACAGATGCCGCAGAAGGTCGAGCAGGCTGGTGGCCCGGTACTTGATCGACTGGGCGACCTTGCGCACGTAGCTGAGAGTGAGGGCGTCCCGGCCTTCCTCGAGCTGCCAGCAGGTCAGGGCGAGCTGCACGGGAGAGTCGACATGGACCACAGCCAGCCCCAGCCGGGCGGCCAGCCGCAGGGCGCTCTCCGTCAGGAGCGCCGTCTCCGGCAGGGCGAGAACCGAGTACCCCTTGTCGGACACGCGGCGGATCAGTGCGTCCTGCTGCCACGAGGCCGTCGGCGGAGGGGACATCAGAATGGCCACGGCCCCGACGCGGACCGTCGGCAGACCGGTCTCCGCGATCGCCATCCGCATGCCGGTCCACGTCACAGTCCCGTCACCGCTCACCAGCCGAAGCCCGCCGTTGTCGGGACCGGCGATCAGAGCGGCCAGGTCGAGGCGGGACGCCACCCCGGCCCGTGACGGCTCGCGCCCGGCCGAGCCGCGAAGCGGGGACTGCGGCGATCGCGCGTCGCGCTCAGTCATCGGGGTCCTCGGCGATGCGGGACGGGGACGCCGGCGGCACGGCGACCGGGTCCAGACCGTCCAGACCATAGGCGCTCGGGCGGACTCTCGCGATCCGGTGCGGCCGCTGGGACCACCATGCCGGGCCGGCGAGCGAGATGACGGCGACATCGGCGAGCCGGGACAGCTCGTCCACCTGCAGGATCCTCCTGGACACCTGCTCCACCATCACGATCACCTCGGGCGACGCGGCGACGACGACCCCGTCCTTCATGAAGGCAAGCGATTCGGAGCGTGCGACGATCCGGCAGACGCAGCCGTCGTCACCGTCGATCTCGATGGTCGAGCTCAACGGATCGGACGCATCCTGCTCGATCTGGCGCACCTGACCCGAGCCGAGCAGAACCCCTCCGAGCTGCTCGGCCAGCGTGGCCCAGGAGGCGTCGCGGTGACGCAGGAACGCCCGTCCCAGCTCCAGGGCCCGCATGTTCGTGCCGACGACGGCGTGCTCAGCCAGGTCCGCGACACAGAAGCCCGCAGCGAGGACGCCCGACACGCCCCCGGCCGCGACGACGGCGGTGCGCATCACCTGTTCGACGTCCTCGGGCCGGCTCGTCTCCATCACCACGACGCCACCGGCGCCCGATCCGCACGCGATCACCAGGCCGGGTAGCCGGTCCACGAACACCGAGAACTGGTCCATACGAGGCAGGGCGCGACCCATGAGGTCGGCGTCGACGAAGGACAGCTCCGGCGCCAGCGACAGGCCGGCCAGCCCGTTGACACCCGCGGCCTCGATCGAGCACACGGCGCCCGGCGGAGTGCCGGTCCAGCGGTGGGCGGCGCTGATCAGATCGGCGAACGGTGCCTCGCCGGGAATCCGTTCCGTCAGCAGGAACGCCGAGCCTGCCATGCCGATGGCGACCACAGGCGTGGCGGGGTCGAGCTCGTCGACGGCGAAGACGGGTCGCGGCCACTGGGTCGAGGTCCGCGCGTTCAGCTCGTAGATCGAGGTCGTGCCACCGCCGCCGGAGCCCAGCAACTCGTAGCCGCGTGCCAATGCGGGCACGTCGGCGACCTCGAGAATCGTCGGCACGTGTTCCAGCCTAGTGAGCCCCGGCCGTGGGGCGCGTGCGAGACGGGGAGCGTTCGAGACGCCGCGAGGCCCGCCGAATCGGTCTCAGTCGCGCGACTCCACCGGAACGAAGCTCTCGCTCAGGCCGAAAGCGACCGGCCCGAACGCCGCGAGCGCGTCCGGAGTCCGCATCATCTCCGGCGTCGAGATGCCGAGGACGCGGACCCGCTGGCCGTAGCGCAGCCCCTCCGTCGTGATCGGCTCGCCCGATTCGATCTCGATCACGCAGATGAGGTCGGGGACGATCGCGACGACCTCGCCGCCTCGTCGCGCGATGAGGTTCTCGTTCTGGAACGAGATCTCACACGTCTCGTCGGTCGAGAACGCGGTGATCGTCGCGCGGCCTTTCGCGAACCCCTCGGTGGTCCGGCGCTCGACGTCGGTGACCTTGCCGGTGAACAGCTCCCGGACGTGCGGGTACAGCGTGGGCGCCAGCGTGTCCGCGATCGCGTCGAGCGCGGGCCGATGGTGGTCCCGGGCGATGCGGATCGCGCGCCCCAGGTCGAGGGCCATCGAGATCGTGCGGGGCACAGCGGTGCGCTTCACCTCCGCGCCCGTCATGGCGTACTCGGCGATGTGCCCGACCCCGCCCAGGCGAATCGTGATCCCACGGGCCAGCCACTCCATCTGCCGGTTGTCGGCACCGGTGTCGATGATGACCTGCTCGCCCCGCTCACCGGCCAGCGCCAGGGGCGAGCCGTTGACGCCGTAGACCGCGAACGTCTCCATGGACAGTTCCGGGAAGGCCCGGCCCATGCCGTCGGCGTCGACGACGGGCAGGCCCGTCTCTGCGGCCACGACAAGGGGGATCATGGAGTTGATGCCACCGCATTCGATGGGCATCGTCGCGTCGGCGGTGCGTCCCAGGTGGGCCTCCAGTGTGCGCAGGGCCAAGGTGGGCTCGGTGCCTGCCGGGATCTTCTCCACCATCACGGTGGGAGCCCCCATCTGCGCCGTGGGGATCACGAACATGTCGTCGTCGAGGTCGTCGGGATCGAGAATGGTGATCTCCCGATCGCCGAGGACGCGCTCGACGAGTTTCGACCCGATGTACGGGTCTCCGCCGCCGCCCGTGCCGAGCAGGGTCGCGCCTCTCGCGAGATCGGGCAGATCCGCAGCGCTGAGCGTCCAGCTCACAGGGCCACCTCGGGATACTCCTCGACCCGGCCGTCGAAGCGGACCGACGGCATGTCGTACCCGAAGTAGCGGGGGCCGACCATGTTCAGGGCCTCGATCCCGTGCCAGCGCGGGTCGCTCGGCGCCGCGACGATCCTCACGCGCTGGCCGTAGCGCAGCGCCTCGGTCGTGATCGGCTCTCCCGAATCCTGCTCGAGCACGATGATGAGGTCGGGAGTGGTCACCAGCACCTGGTCGGCGGTGCGCGCCACGAGGTGCTCGTTCTGGAAGTGCAGGCTCACGGTGGACGACGTCCCCTCGATGCGCGCGGTGCCGCGGGCGAAGCCGGCTGTCGTACCGCGCTCGACGTCCACGACCTTCCCGGCGAAGACCTCCCGCCCGCCCAGGAGGGCCGCCGCGGCGGCCACCGGATCGGCCTTGTCCTGCTGGGCCTGGCGAATGGCGCGGCCGATGCTCAGGCAGTGGGTGAGCGAATCGGGCACGAGGGCCTCGCGGGCCTGGTCGCCGGACATCGGGAATCCGGCGATCATGATCGAACACCCCATCTCGACGGCCGCCACCCGCGCGATCCGCTCGGTCCAGTGATTGCTGATCGTCCGGAGCACTCCCACGTTTCCCTTCTCGTCGGAGAAGGCGAAGGGAGACGTCGTCACGCCGTAGAGGGTCGGGAGCACCATCTGCAGTTCCGGGAACGCCCGGCCCATGCCGTCTCCGTCGACCAGTGGCACGCCGAGCGCGGCCGCGGCCGCCACGGGGATGGTCGAGTTGACCCCCCCGGCCTCGGCGCACGCCACGTGGGTGATCGGGCGGCCGAGGAACGTCGCCAGCGCCTCGACGGGCCGCACGACCTCGTCCAGGCTCGGGAGCTTCTCGACCATGACCGTCGGCGCACCCATCATCGCCACGACCAGCACCAGGGAGTCGGACGGCAGCTCGCCGAGGCTCACCGTCGACACCGGGCCGTGAGTGCTGAGTGCCTGCTGGGCCAGCAGACCCCCGATGTACGGATCTCCGCCACCCCCGGTGCCCAGGACGGCGGCGCCCCGAGCCAGGTCCGCGATGACGTCCGCGGTCATTGCGCCCGTCATCGGGGATCCTCCATCGCGAGGTCGCCGACGGCCTTGACCCTGATCCGTGTCGCGTTGCCGGGGAGGTACGGGATGGGCACCTCGTCGAAGTCGACGATCGTCACGCTCCGGGGGGCTGCACCGGCGGCGATCGCCTTGTCGATCGCCTCGGCGCGGACGGCGTCCAGCGTCTCCTCGCGCTGGCCGGGCGTGACCGCGTACACCTTGTCGATCTCGCCTCCGACCTGGGCGATGGACGCACCGATCGCGTTGGCGACGGCGAAGTTCTCGGGACGATGCACGCCCAGCGACATGGGCAGCTCGGCCGGCAGCAGGATCGATCCGCCTCCCACCGCGACCACGGGGATCGGGTCGGGCGACGTGCGCATCCGATCGACCGCCTCGGCGATCCTGTCGGCGATGCGCGCCAGCACCTTCTCGGCGAACTGCCGGTCGATGTGGGCGACCTTCGCGGGATCCCCGATCGAGGCCGTCCCCGCGGCGACGGCGATGTCGGTGGCCGTGAGCGTCGACCCGCCGAAGACGAGCGCCTCCTCCGTCAGGCGGTACCCCACCGATGCCGGACCGACCTCACCGGTCTCGGTGTCGACGATGGACCCGCCGCCGATGCCCAGGGAGAGGACGTCGGGCATGCGGAAGTTCGTCCTGATGCCGGCGACCTTCACCTCGGCGGTGGTCTCGCGCGGGAAGCCGTTGACCAGGAGCCCGACGTCGGTCGTGGTCCCGCCGACGTCGACGACCGCACACATGTCGAGTCCGCTGGTCAGGGCGGCGCCGCGCATCGAGTTGGTGGGACCGGAGGCGAACGTGGCCACCGGGTAGCGGCGCACGTAGTCCTCGTCCATCAGCGTGCCGTCGTTCTGGCTGAGGAAGATGGGCGCAGCGATGCCCTTCGCGCGGACGGCCGCGGCGAGGCCGTCGACGATCCGGGAGGCGAGTTCGCGCAGCGATGCGTTGATGATCGTCGCGTTCTCGCGTTCGAGCAGGCCGATGCGGCCGATCTCGTGGGACAGCGAGATGGCCACGTCGGGGCCGAGTTCGGACGCCACGATCCCCGCCGCGGTGACCTCGAGGTCGTGGTTGACCGGGCTGAACACGGAGGAGATCGCGACGGAGCGGATGCCGTGGGCCTTCATGTCGGCGGCGTGTTCGCGCAGTTCCTGCGGATCGAGGGGCGAGATCGGGCGACCGTCGTATTCGTATCCGCCGTGCGCGAGATAGGTTCGGGCGCCGATGGCCTTCAGGAGCACCTCGGGCCAGTCGACCATCGGCGGGAGCGCCTTCGTGGCGGGCAATCCGAGCCGCAGCGCTGCCGTGGGCGCCAGGTCCTTGGCCTGGACCAGGGCGTTGATGAAGTGGGTGGTGCCGATCATCACGGCGACGATCTGGTCCCCGCGGAACGGATGGGCATCGTGAAGGACCTCCAGGGCCCGGACGATGCCGCTGGTCACGTCCGCGCTGGTGGAGTGTTTGACTCCGGCGAGGGTGCGCCGGCCGTCCATGAGGACGGCGTCAGTGTTCGTTCCGCCGACGTCGATACCGATGTGCATGAGGCTGAGTTCCCTTTTCCGTGCGTCGTTGTCTGAGGCTGTGAGGACCGGGCCGGGTGCTGCGGCCTAGCCTTGCGCAACCAGTTCCTGCTCCGAGCCGGCGACGGTCTGGGACACACCGATGCCCTTCACCCAGCCGAGCTTGCCGACGACGGTGTACAGAATCATGGACAGCAGCAGGGAGTTCACGGAGGGGATGCCCCAGGTGACGAAGTAGCCGAACACCGAGGAGACCAGCCACACCAGGATTGTGGCGGGAACGAACCGCGGCGCGGTGGCCGGGAGGACGCCCTCGGAGCGCGAGGCGTCGAGATCCTTGCGCCACTTCTTGACGACGAAGTATTCGGCCACCATGATCCCGGCGATGGGCGGGAACGCCACGCTCAGCACGGTCAGGAAGCTCGTGAACATCGACAGGATCCCGGCCGCTGCCAGGATCGATCCGACCACGCCCAGCACGATCGTAGTCGCGACCCGGTGCAGATTCTTGTTGAACGTCGTCGAGATGAAGTTGACCAGGCCGAGGCTCGACGAGTACAGGTTCCAGTCGTTGATCTTCAGGGTTCCGGCGACGACGATCAGCAGGCCCACGAAACCGATGGACGACGTGACGATGGCGACGATGTTGTCCGTTCGGACGGCGAGGGCCAGCAGCACGCCGGACAGTCCGATGACGAACTCGCCGAGCGAGACGCCGACGACGGTCTGCTTGACGACGTCCGCGCCGGACCGGTTGAACCGTGTCATGTCCGACGTGATGATGGCGCCGACGATCAGGCCGCCGGCGACGATCCCGGTGCCCTGCCAGACCGACAGCGCGGGTCCCGCCGGCTCGGCCGTGATCAGTTCGGCCAGGGAGTGCTTCTGAAGCTCGGAGATCACCGACCAGCCCACGAGGATGAGGAACAGCGGCACGGTGACGTTGGCCAGCCACTGCATTCCTCCGAACCCGAACACCACGATGGCCGTGACGATGAGGCCGAAGAGCAGGCTCCACGCCCACACGGGCAGGGTGTTCGGCACGAGCGCATCGAGCGACTCCGCCGAGATGGCGCTCTGGATGCCGAACCAGCCGATGAGGCTCACCGCGATCGCCAGGCCGACGAGGGACGCGCCGATCTCGCCGAAGCCCGTCCACCGCGCCAGCAAGGAGGTGTTGAGGCCCTCCCGCTGGCCGATGATGCCGACCACGCACATGATCACTTCGAGGATGATCGAGCCGAGCAGGAATGCCAGGACGGCGTTCAGGAAGCTCATGCTGTAGCCGAGAGTCGCACCCAGAAGGAACTGGGACAGCGCGGACACCTGGCCGAATCTCTGGACAGCGATACCGAACCAGTGCCGCTGGGCTGAGGGTGTCACTCGCGCGAGGGCGAAGTCGTCTGCATGCTGCGTGCGGGCCATGTGAGCGTCCTTTGAACTCGGAAACGGACAGGCTCACGGTATCGAGGCCATCACCTCTATCGACTATGCATATTGCACGAATCTGATTTATCTCTGTGCTGATTGCACACTACGCGGACGCCGGGCGGGCACGCACGGGGGGGTGTGCCTCCCCCGACGGGGCCCGCACTTCGGCGAGCCGACCACCGTGGCGCTGCCCGCCGCCGATCGCAGCGACCGCCCGGGGCTCGCCGCCGGTGTTCGACGACACCGATTCAGGATCACGACCCCGCACGATCACCCGGACCGGGCCGCCACGACGACGCCGGCCGAACCAGGACCGCAGGCGCTCCAGCGCCGGGCGAAACGCCCTGCAGGTATGGGACACGAGTAGTGGGCCCCGTGGGAATCGAACCCACAACCCGCGGATTAAAAGTCCGCTGCTCTGCCGATTGAGCTAGAGGCCCCGGGGTACGCCCCGTCTCTCCCATCCTACGGGGGACGCGAGGGATCGGCATCTCGGGACCCGCCCCGCGCAGGCGCGTCCGCCAACCCCGGTGACGCGCCCATCACTGTGGCAGGCTTTCGTCATGGAGGCGTGGCAGATCGGTCTCATCGTGTTCGCCATCGTCGGCGCCGCGGCCCTCGTGCTCGCGTACCGGCGGGACAGGACGACCGCCGCGCGCGTGAAGGAGGCCCTGCGCAATCCGCCGGATCGGCAGATCCCCGGCCTGGATCCGGCGACGTCCGCCCCGCACTACCTCACGGACGCGGAATCGCGGCAGTCGCCGGCCGGTGCGCCGTCCACCGACCTGAATGCCGAACAGCGCAAGGCTCTACACGACCGGCTCGACACGACCGAGGTCGCACGCATCCCCGGCGGCTACCCGCAGCGCGAGTTCGCGACCGACTCCCCCACCGGCTGGGCCGTGCTGGACGACCCGCTCGTGCTCGTTTCGTCCGACGAGATCACCGCGATGCGCGAGCTTCTGCCCGTCCTTGCGCTCCTCGACGAGCATCCCCTCGTCGTTGTCGCGCCCGGTTTCACCGCCGACGTGGTCGACACGCTGCGCGCCAACAAGACCCGCCGGGCGCTTTCGGTCTGCCCGGTGATCACCGACCACGGCCCGGCGGCGCTCGCGGACCTCGTGGACGGACGGCCGCTGACCGCGGCCGACCTCCAGGCCGGATACGTCCCGCGGGACGCGCTCGGACGCGCCCGCCGCTGGATCAGCGACGCGAAACAGTCCTGGATCGTGGTCTGAGCCGGCCGCGAACCCGGGCGGCCCACGCCGGAGGTCGGTGCCGCAAGCCCTCCCCGCCGACGACAAGCCCGCCAACTGACCTCCGTGTCCCCGGCCTCGCCGGGCGCGACATCCGGCCTGGTGCATGGGCACCGAGCCCGCACGGACAGATCGCGCGGACCCGCCGCCCGCCCCGCGCGATCCGCGACGGTGCCGGTGGGTTCCTCTCTTCTCGGGGTCGGGGCACCCGCCAGGTTGTGAGGCATACGAAGCCGTCCCGGCCGGCCGGGACGGAGTGACCGCCACGTTGCACGGGTCAGGGTGCCTCTGATGCGAGGTCGTATGCCTCACAACCTGGCGGCCACCTCTCGCGGCCACGTCCACAGGGGCTGGCATGCCTCACAACCTGGCGGTCACAGAACCGACGGCTCCGCACCATCCACAGCGCGCGGCGTCCTGTTCTCTCGATGCGGAAGCCATCAGGCGACGGGCGACCTCAAGCGGCCGTTCGAAGGGGAGGATCAACCGGGCTCGACGAGCCGACCGACGGGATCACTGTGGCCAGGGCCGGGGTCGAACCGGCGACCTTTCACTTTTCAGGCGAACGCTGCTACCAGCTGAGCTACCTGGCCGTCGGGATGCTTGAAACATCCCCCGCGACCCCGACGGGACTTGAACCCGCGACCTCCGCCGTGACAGGGCGGCGCGCTAACCAACTGCGCCACGGGGCCTTGTGACTGGCCTCAGCCAGCCCGAGAAACTATAGCGTACCGGGTCAGCCCGTGCGAATCGCCTTCGGTGCGACCCACACGGCGAAATCCCGTCCGCGAGCACGTGCCGGAAACAGCGCCTCTGGCACCTTCGGAGGCGCGCTCGCCGGCGATCACACGTGGCATCCCCAACCGGATTCGAACCGGCGCTGCCGCCTTGAAAGGGCGGTGTCCTAGGCCGCTAGACGATGGGGACCTGCCGGGTAACGATACCAACCGGGGCCGGGGCCCCCAAACGTGCGCCGAGGACGGACAGGACATCCACGACCCGCCCGAAACGTGTCCGCCGCTCCCGGAGAGGGGATCCGGGAGCGGCGGCGGGGGGAAAGTACAGGCCGGGCGTCAGGAGTAGATGGCCAGGCCCTTCACGGTCACGTGGACATGGTCCTTGTGATTGGCGGTGTCACCGCCGCGATCGGCCATCGAACGCCAGCCTTCGGCGTCGCGGCTGATGTTCCAGATCTTCTGATCGAAGATGATGTACTGGATGTCGAGTTCCTTGGCATGCGCCCGCAGGTACTTCGCGATCGTCCAGCCCAGCGCGTTGTTGGACTTGTAGCTCGGCAGCATGCAGTCGACCGCGTGCCCGGAGGGATGATCCGGGAGTGAGTCGGATCGCACGCCGTAGAACGTCACGATCTTCGGGTAGTTCTTGTGGACGACGTTGACGATGTTCTTCGCCGTGGCCACCAACCCGGTCAGCCCGACGGACCCGCCACCGCTGTAGGTCCCCGAGGAGGACGACGACGAGGACGTGCTGGGCTTCGTCGTCGACAGGTACGACATCGACGCCCAGTACAGGCCACCGTTGTACTTCACCTGCGCGAGGTTGTTCTGAACCTTCCCGGTGAGCTGCAGCGCCATCCCCTTCGGTGCCACGCCGATGATCTTGGACGACGGCGAGGACGTCTGCCGGATGTTGAGGTTCGCGGTGGTGTACCGCGTGACCGTCGTCGTCGTGGACGTCGTGGTCTTCGCCGGCTGGGATGCGGTGTACTGCTTCACGCAGCTCGCGTTGAGCCATCGCGCAGCGCCCTGCCACACGATCTGGACGACGCCGTTCGTCTTCACGCCGGTGAGCTGCACCGTCGTGCCCTTGGCGATGGTCGTGATCCGCGTGTACTTCGTCGCCGACGTCGAGCGGACGTCCACGGCACAGGTCGTCACACCGGTCGCGGTCACCTTGAGCGTCGTGCTGGACGTCGTCAGGTAGCCGGCCGCGACCCAGCGCCGCTGGCCGCTGTAGGTGATCTGGGCCCAGTTGCCGGATGTGGTGCCCGTGAGCGACACCGTCGTGCCGGACTTCAGGGTGCCCACCACCGTGTATCCCGTGCCGGGGCCGGTGCGCACGTTGAGACTCGCCGTCGTCTTCATGGTCGACGCCTTGGTGGTCGACGTGCCCGACGACACGGTCGTGCCGGCCACCTTGAGGTAGGTGGAGTAGATGTATGCGGTCTTGCCGTTGAACGTCACAGGGGTCCAGCCCTTGGCGCTGGACCCTTTGGTCTGGATCTTCTGTCCCTGGTAGAGAACCCCGAGAATTGCCGACGATGTGCTGGCCTTCGACCGGATGTTGACGGCGGTCGTGGCCGTCACGGTCTGGGTCGCCGCGATCGCCTGCGTGCCGAGGATGACCCCCCCGACTCCCCCGAGCAGGCTGGCGGAAACGCCGGCCACGACCAACCCCTGGACTGCGCGTCGTGCGCCCACTGTGGGTCCTTTCGTTCCGATGTCGTGAGGACGCCGTGAGGGTGGGCGGGTGCCCCACCTTCTCTCAGCAGCGCCTCAGGTCTCTCAGGACTTTAAGGACCGGATTCTCGGCGCGACAAGCTAAAGGTGAGGTTTAGGCCTCGATTTCAAGCCGACACGCCGGATCGAAGATTAAAAATACAGCCATGTAATTCGACTCTTCGGACGCCCTTGTAGAGTGCCCACGTGGCCGTCGAGATGAGCGAGCAGGAATTCGAGTCCCTCGTCGACGACGCCCTCGACCAGATCCCCGGCGAACTCCTCGAACTCGTCGACAATTGCCTCCTCCTGATCGAGGATGTGCCTCCCGACGGCGACATCGAGCTGTTCGGCCTGTACGTCGGAGTCCCTTTGACCGAACGCGGTTCGGACACTCTGCTCACGCAGCCGGACCAGATCTTCATCTATCGCCGCCCGATTCTCGCCGCCTGCAGAACCGACGAGGAGGTGGCGCACGAGATCGCCGTCACCGTCGTCCACGAGATCGGCCACTACTTCGGGATCGACGAATCCCGGCTGCACGAACTCGGCTGGGGCTGACCCCACCGACCACCACCCTCGGCATGCCGGATACGCCCGGCGCCCGGCCCTTGGCGGGACATCTCATGTGAACCCCGACTTGAGACCTGTGCGATTCAGCGATTCCCGCTCTCAGCGCGCAGCAACCAGCTACGAGCGATATCGAACCTCTGCTCGCCGCTTCGCCCCTGCGCTCCCGCGACAAGGCTGAGGACCACCGCAGCGACCCGCGCGCGCAACCCCGCCACGGACGGCACGAGGCTCTCGAAGACGTCCGCCCAGGCGTCCACCACCGGTTCGATGCCGCGGAAATGCCGCGGCGACACGACCGGGAGGACTGCAAGATGGCCGAGCAGGCACGCGAGGTCGTCCTCCCGGTGGCCCGGTCCGAGCGCATCCACGTCGATGAGCTGCCGTGGACCGCCGTCGGCCACGAACACGTTGGCCTCGTAGAAGTCTCCGTGCGTCGGAACCAGCGGACCCACCGGCTCGGAGTCGACGACGCGTTGCACGCGCCCGGCCAGATCGGCGATCTCGGTGCGACGACCGGGGTGCACGGCGGCGGCCGCCTCACTGTGGAAGTCCAGGTGGTCGACCCAGGCCGGACGCGACGAGAGACCCATGACCCGGTTCGGCAGCCGGTCGAGCAGCGCCACGATATCGACCGGGTCCGGCAGCGGCGATGTCCCTTCCAGTGCGGAAGCGAGCGTCGCGGTCAGGGACGCACCGTCAGCCGCCGCCAGCAGTACCGTGCCCGGCGCCGGCGTGCCGAGAACCGCGGGCGAGAGTGATGCCTCCGACATGATGAGGTGACGATCGATGAGTTCGGCCAGCCGCGTCGGGCGAACCACCTTGGCGAACCACAGGCGTTCCCCGGCGGCGTACCTCAGGACCGCCCGGCGGATCGGCCGGTAGGCCGTCATCTTCGCCTCGACCGGGTACGCGTCCAGCCACAGCGACACGACATCGGTGTCGCACGCCGGCCGCAGCCCGGGAAGGTACGGATCATCGGGGTGGCGCCACACCGACACCTCGGTTCCCCCCACCGGTACGGTGGCGACCTGCGCCGCGGCAGGCAACCGGGCCGTCGTGGCGATGAGGTAGACGCCGCCGACGCGTCCGTCCGCCCGATAGCTCACGCTGAAGCCGGCGCTGACGTCGACACCGGGCCGGTGATGGAGCCGGTGCAGCGACGCCTCGACGGCATCGGCCGGCGTGCCCAGCGTCGCCAGAGCCGCCCTCAAGGGCTGCGCCATGTCGCCGGTCCGGAACGCGGTCAGGAGGGCGGCGTCCCCGTCGCTCACGATGCGGCCCCCACCGGTCCGTACGCGGTCAGCCAGCGATCCACCTCGTGCCACAGTCGCTTCCGGACCGGTGGCTCGGACAGGGTCACGTCGTGCATCGCCCCGGGGATCCGCACCACCGTGACGACCTCCCCGAGCCGGACGGCGCGAGCGGCGATCTGAGTCACATCCAGCACGGTGTCGGCCCGGCGCATCGCCGGATCCCAGCGGACCCGGAAGTCGCTCCGCGTCGATGCGAGCACCAGCACCGGACAGTCGATGTGCAGGCCGGCGGCGACGCGTTCATGACCATGCAGGACGGCCGACATCCAACCGGCGCGAATCGGGACGTGCGCCTCCGGCTTGAGACGGAAATCGTAGTTCCACTGACCGCCGTACTTCGCGTGGAGCGACTTCGCGTACAGGTTCACCTCGGGCAGAGGAAGGACCGCGGAGGGTGCGCGGACGCCGATCTGCGACACGAGCGGCGCCGCCAGGGAGCGCACGACCCAACTCCCCTGCATGTCGAGCCAGGGCGAGTTGAGGATCAGCGCCGACAGAAGACCCGGGTTCCGGTCGGCCCACAGCGCCACCGACAACCCGCCCGTGGAGTGCCCCATGACGACGAGCTCGCGGTGCTCGGCGAGAAGGATGCTCGCCGCCAGGTCGAACTCGACCTCGTAGTCGTCCAGGTCGGTGATGTAACCCGCCATGTGCCCCGGACGCGCACTCCTCCCGCAGCGACGCAGGTCCAGCGCATAGAACGAGTACCCCAGCGCAGCGAAGTGCTCCGCCACATGGGCATGGAAGAAGTAGTCGTTCCAGCCGTGGACGTACAGGACGGCGCGGTCACGCTTCTCACCGTCGCGTCGTACCAGACTGGCCTGCAGCGCCTCGGCTGGCTCCCCCTCGTCGGGGGCAACGGCCAAAGGCAGATCTCTCACCGAGAACCCAGGAAGGAGATCAGGTCGCCACACCGCGTCCACGCGGAGCGTTCCGTTTCGGGGCTAGGCCTCTTAGCTGATCCGCCGCGACTCGCCGGGCGACTCGCCGTAATCGCCATCAGCGTAGTCGGCGTACTGATCCGGCACTTCATCCGCTTCGGCATCCCCACCGCGGAGCTCCCGCTCCAGGGCGTCGAAGTCGGTATCGATCGGACGATACTTGAGATCACGAGCAACTCGCGTCTGCTTCGCCTTTGCACGGCCGCGCCCCATGTGTCGGGTCAGCCCCCTCAACTCGTTCGCGGTCTAGCCGCGGCAATGTGAACGTCTATTCGTGAGTCAAAGGTTACCCAATGATCGGGGGTGCGCAAAGCACCCCTCACCCCTAGGGACGGTGCGACCCCACGACACGAACACCACTACCGTGGGGGTTGACGGCCACCGTTCCCACCTGCCAGGAAGCGATTCCTCGCTCGTCCAGGAGCCGGATCGCGGCCGCGACGCTGTCGGCGGGCAGGACGGCGACCATCCCGACACCCTGGTTCAATGTGGCCTCGATGTCGGGCTGTGACACCTGCCCCACCTCGGCGACAAGCTGGAACACGGCCGGCGGCGTCCACGTCGAACGGTCCACGACAGCTTCGAAACCGGCCGGGATGACCCGGGCCAGGTTCGCGGCCAGGCCCCCGCCCGTGATGTGGCTGAAGGCGTGCACCTCGGTCGCCGCGGCAAGCGCGAGGACATCCTTCGCGTACACCCGCGTCGGGTTGAGCAGGACTTCGCCGAGCGTCCCGCCGAGTTCGGGAACCTCCGCCTCCAGAGCCCACCCCGCGTCCGCGAACACGCGGCGGACGAGGGAGTATCCGTTCGAGTGCAGCCCGGAACTCGCCAGCGCCAGCAGCGCATCGCCGTCGGCCACCCGCTCGGGACCCAGGATCTCGTCGCGCTCCACGACGCCCGTCGTCGCGCCGGCGATGTCGTACTCGTCGGGTTCCATGAGGCCCGGATGCTCGGCCGTCTCGCCGCCCAGAAGGGCACAGCCCGCGACGACGCACGCCGCCGAGATGCCCTCCACGATCGCCGCGATGCGCTCGGGGACCACCTTCCCGCAGGCGATGTAGTCGGTCATGAACAGCGGCTCGGCGCCGACCACGACCAGGTCGTCCACGAGCATCCCCACGAGGTCGAAGCCGATCGTGTTGTGGATGCCCATCGCCTGGGCGATCGCGACCTTCGTCCCGACCCCGTCGGTGGACGTCGCGAGGACGGGGTGACGGAAACGGGTCAGCGGCGCCGCATCGAAGAACCCGGCGAACCCGCCGAGTCCGCCCAGCACCTCGGGGCGCCGGGTCGCGGCGACATGCTGGCGCATGAGTTCGACGGCGCGGTCGCCTGCGGCGGTGTCGACCCCTGCGGCGGCGTATGCGGAGGGCACCATCACCCGTTCACCTCTTCCAGGCCCATCTCTGCGAGCCGTTCACGCGGGACATCGACGAGATACTCGCCGCTGAAGCAGGCCGTGCACAGCATGCGTTTGGCTATGCCCGTGGATGCGATCAGCCCTTCGAGCGAGATGTAGCCCAGCGAGTCGGCTCCGATGGAGCGCGCGATCTCGTCCACCGACAGGCCGGGGGCGATGAGCTCGGCGCGGGTCGCGAAGTCGATGCCGAAGAAGCACGGCCACTGCACCGGCGGCGACGAGATCCGCACATGCACCTCGGCCGCGCCGGCCTCGCGCAGCATCTTGATGAGTGCCCGCTGGGTGTTGCCGCGAACGATCGAGTCGTCCACGACCACCAGGCGACGCCCGGCGATGACGTCCCGGAGTGGATTGAGCTTGAGCCGGATCCCCAACTGGCGGATCGTCTGGCTGGGCTGGATGAACGTGCGCCCGACGTAGGCGTTCTTCACCAGCCCCATGCCGTACGGGATTCCCGAGCCCTGGGCGAAGCCGATGGCCGACGGCGTCCCCGACTCGGGCACGGGGATGACGAGGTCGGCGTCGGCCGGGGCCTCGGCCGCCAGGGTGCGCCCGATCTCGACCCGCGCCGCATGTACGCTGCGGCCGGCGATGGAGGTATCGGGGCGTGCCAGATACACATACTCGAACAGGCAGCCGTGCGGCTCGGGTTCGGCGAACCGCTGCGAACGCAGCCCGCCGGCGTCGATGGTGATGAGCTCGCCCGGCTCGACCTCGCGGATGAACGATGCACCGACGATGTCGAGCGCTGCGGTCTCGCTGGCGACCACCCAGCCGCGTTCCAGGCGCCCCAGGACGAGCGGACGGAACCCGTGGCGGTCGCGGGCGGCGTACAGCGACTGCTCATTCATGAACACAAACGAAAAAGCCCCCGCCAGGCGGGGGAGGATGCGCAGCGCCGCCTTCTTCAGGCCGGCCTCGGCGAACGCCGACATGAGCGCGGTGACGACGGAGGTGTCGGAGGTGGAGTCCATGCGCTTCTTCGGGGGGACCTGCTCGCCCGTCGCCTCGCGGAGCAGCTCCTCGAGCTCGCTCGTATTGGTGAGGTTGCCGTTGTGGGCAAGGGCGATTCCTCCGCCGGAGGCCGCGCGGAACGTGGGTTGCGCATTGCTCCATTCGCTCGACCCGGTCGTGGAGTAGCGGGTGTGCCCGATGGCGAGATGTCCGGTCAGGCTGTTGAGCGTCGGCTCGTCGAAGACCTGGGAGACCAGGCCCATGTCCTTGAAGACCATGATCCGGTCGCCGTTGCTCACCGCGACCCCGGCCGACTCCTGACCACGGTGCTGAAGGGCGAACAGGCCGTAGTAGGTGAGCTTCGCGACCTCCTCACCCGGCGCGAAGACTCCGAAGACCCCGCAGTGATCCCTCGGCCCGGGATCGTCGACGAGGTCGTCACCCAGCCCATCAGATGGCAGCACGTGACGAACTCTACCTGTCCCTCGCGGACGGGCCCGCCGGATGTCACCACCGTGCACGGCGAGGGAACCCCCGGCACCCGCTGACCGGCGGCTTCGGACCCTTGGGCACTCGGGCCACGTGGGCGGGAACCCCCGACACCCGCTGACCGGCGGCTTCGGCGTGACAGACCGCCCGGTTCAGGCGCGGGGGCGACCCCTGCGCCCCGCCTCAACCGACTCCTGGCCGGAATGTCACACCCGGCGGCGGGACTCGGCCCCCGCCGTCTCAGCATTCGGCGCGCAGGCCACGCCGGATCACCCGAATCACTCCTTCCGGATCGTCGCGCAGCATCGCCACGGTGAACCGGAGCACGCGATAGCCGTGTGTTACGAGGAGGTTCTGCCGCTCCCGGTCCTGCTCGAACGCCGTCGGTCCGGTGTGGAACTCGCGGCCGTCAACCTCCAGAACGAGCCTGCCCTCGGGCAGCAGGACGTCCGGTCGCACCACCTGTCCCTCGAGTCGCAGCGGCACGTTCGCGACCCAGCCACCGATACGTGCCCGCTTCAGGAGCCGGTGCAACTCCCGCTCGGCGTATGAGTAGGGCGCCGACAGGCTGGCGGTGACGACACGCCGCCGGACAGGATTCCCGCGGGTGTGCCGGAACAGTGGCAGCACGGCCGAGAACTGCGCCGGGTCGGCGTGCTGCTCGCGAAGCAGGTCGTCGATCGCACGTCCGTCGTCGTGACCCGCACGATCGACCGCGGCCATCACAGGGGTAGCGATGCGGATTCCGCCCCCGGCGACGCGCGCGCCGTGGACCCGCCTGCGGAACCGCACGCGTCCTCTCGGACGCGCTCGGACAGGGCGATCCACGACGACCCGGCCGAGTTCGCCGGCGCGTGCCGGGATCGATCCGTTGTGGAACATGCGCGCGGTGTCCCCGCTGATCACACCGTCGCGCTTCCAGGCACACAGTGCCCGGAGCCAGATCTCACTGCCCTGTTCGGTTCCCGCAACGACATACACACCGGGAAACACCCGCACCAGCGCACCGGCGGTCACCAGTCGCCACACGGTCGAGCGCAGGCGTCGCCAGGATCGGATGGCGAGCACGCCGTGCTCCGCTTCGAGGATCGCCTCGACGAGTTCTCTTCCTCTCATGCCCTGGACATGCGCCCGCTGACGACGGATCGGTCGACCGGACTGTCGAGCTGTGGACGGGACATTCCGGCCGTCGAACCTGTGGACAACCGCCTCCGCGGCCAGATGGGATGGATGCGGTGCCGCAATGTCACGCGCCACGGATCGCCTGTGCGCCGCCACCTCCGTCCTTCGGCGAGTCGACGCACGCGACCGCTCGAAGAAACGTGACACGTCGACCCGAAAAGCTCGGCGGCACCCGGGACACGCCCTGCTCATCGCGCGAAAGGGGCGCAATGTCACACGCCGGGGCGGCGGCCGCCGGGTACCACCCGCCTACCGCCGACCGGCGGCCAATGGACTTGCGACCAGCGGACGAGCCGGCGCCGCGGCCGCGGCCGCCTTCGGACGATCCCCCGCGTGTCCTGACTCGACTCCAGACAGCACGAACAAGGGGGCCCCGGCCGCACCGCCCGGAGCCCCCTTGTCGATCTGCTGGGTTACTTGAGGAACTTGATGGAGAACGGGTAGGTGTACACCTTGCCCTTGTTCGCCTCGACCGCCCCCATGATGTGGAAGATGAGCCCGACGATCCAGATGACCGGGTAGGTGAGGAAGCCGACCCCGACGAACATGAGGATGAACGACACCACGTAGCCGATCAGCAGCGTGAGCTCGAAATTCAGCGACTCATTCGAGTTCTGCTTCACGAACTGGCTCTCGTTGCCCTTCATCGTCAGCGTCAGGACCGGGCCGATGAAGCCGATGATGATCGCCGACCAGTGCGCTGCCGTGCCCCAGGTCAGATCGTCGGCGTTGCGCGGCACGGCGGCACCGTGCGGCACCGGTGGCTCGACCTGGCCGGGAGCGATCGGATACCCGGGCTGCTGGTACTGGGCCGCGCCCGCCGGCGGGTAGGCCTGCTGGGCGTACTGGGCATTCGGGTCGCCGTAGCCAGGCTGCGCGTACGCCTGCTGCGCCCCCGGATCGGGCTGGCCGTACCCGGGCTGCGGCTGGGCGTACGGATCTGCGGCGGGCGCACCATACGACGCCTGGGCAGCGTACGGATCGGTCGCTGCGCCACCGTACGACGCCGCGGCTGCCGGCGGTTGTCCATACGGATCAGCGGGAGCCGACGCCTGACCATACGGATCAGCAGGAGCCGACGCCTGACCATACGGATCAGCAGGAGCCGACGCCTGACCATACGGATCAGCAGGAGC
>NZ_KE384025.1:0-25041 GCF_000423465.1 Propionicicella superfundia DSM 22317
CGGTGACGGTGGTGACCCCGGCCGTTATGGCCGGGGCACTGCGGGCGACAGACGAGGCTTATCCCCGCCTGTCGCTCACGTGGCCGGGACCAGCCGCTGCAGATCCCGGACGATCACCCACAGCGGGCCGAGCGCAGGCTGTTCCCCTGCCTCGAACTCCGCCAGCGCGTCGCGGATCACCGTGAGCGCCGCATCCTGTCGGTGCGCCCACGCCGCGACGCGCTCGGCCGCAGGCAGCGACCGATCCGAGGAACGAAGCGCATCGGCGGTGACGGACCTGACCACCAGACGCAGATCCTCCCGCAGGGAGGACCGGGCGAGGGCGTCCCACCGCGCCTCGTGGGGAAGGACTGCGAGCATCCCGCTCACGGCGTCCACCCGCAGAATCTCCGCGACCCGGAAATGCGCCTCGATGAGGCAGGGCAGATCCTCCTCCAGCAGGCTGGACAGGTCCACGACGTTGAAGACCGCGACCAGGTCGAGAAGACCCGCGGCGGTCGACGCCAGGCCGTCCGGGACCCCCATGGCGATCAGACTCCCCAGCCGCTCCGCGAACCGGCTCCGACCGGTCTTCAGGTCGACGGCCAGCTCCGAGCGAAGGGCATCCGCAGCCGAACGGTAGCGGTCGATCTCATCCTGGACGCCGGCCAGGCCCGTCCGCCGGGCCAGCAGCGTCCGCACGGCCTGATCGAGCAGCCGCCGGAACTCGATGTACAGCTCCGACTGCACAGCCGCCGACGCGCGTCCGTCGAGGGCCTCGACCTCACGGACGAACCCGGCCATGTCGAACGCCTCCCGGCAGACGACGAACGCCTTGGCGATCTCAGGCACGGACGCGCCCGTCTCCTCCATGGCCCGATGGGCGAAAGTGATCCCGCCACGATTCACCAACGAGTTGGCGACCTGGGTGGCGATGATCTCCCGCCGCAACGGATGGGCCGCCATCGCGGCGTCATCACCGCGGACGCGCGGCGGGAAGTACTCGCCCAAGGTCGCCTCGAACCACGGATCGTCAGGCAGCGTCGACTCCAGCAACGCATCCTTCAACGCCATCTTCGCGTAGGCGACGAGCACCGAGAACTCCGGCGACGTCAGCCCGACCCCGTCCTTCGCCCGCTGCTGCAACGCCGCATGATCCGGAAGCGCCTCCAGCGCCCGGTCGAGCATCCCCCGGTCCTCGAGCCACTCCATGAGCCGGTCGTGCGCGCCGAGCATCCCGTCGCCGAGATGACGCGCATTGCTCAGCAGCACGTTCTGCTCGTAGTTGGTGCGGAGCACCCGCGCGGCGACATCGTCCGACATCGACCTCAACACCTCGTTGCGCTGCCGCCACGTCATCTCCCCGCCACGGAGCGCGTGGGCCAGCAGGATCTTGAGATTCACCTCGTGATCCGACGAGTCGACACCGCCGGAGTTGTCGATGGCGTCGGTATTGACCCTCACCCCGTGCAGCGCCGCCTCGATCCGGCCCCGCTGGCTGACCCCCAGATTGCCCCCCTCACCGACCACGCGGCACCGAAGCTGCCGGCCGTCGACGCGGACCCCGTCGTTGGCCCGGTCGCCGATATCGGCGTGCTGCTCGTCCGACGCCTTCACGTAGGTGCCGATCCCGCCGTTCCACAGCAGATCCACATCCGCGCACAGCACGGCCCGGATCAGCTCGTCAGGCGTGACGCGGGTCGCATCCCCGAGCGGGAACACGGCGCGCATCCGCTCCGACACCGGGATCGACTTCGCCGTCCGCGGGAACACCCCGCCACCCTCCCCGAGAAGCTCCGGCGCGTAGTCCGCCCACGACGAGCCCGGCAGATCGAACAGCCGCTTCCGCTCGGCGAAACCGACCTCGGGATCCGGATCCGGGTCGACGAAGATGTGCCGGTGGTCGAACGCCGCCACCAGCCGCAGATGCCTGCTCAGCAGCATGCCGTTGCCGAACACGTCCCCGCTCATGTCCCCGATGCCGACCACCGTGACCTCGTCCTTCGCAGGGTCCACCCCCAGCCCGAGGAAGTGCCTCCGGACCGACTCCCAGGCACCGCGCGCCGTGATCCCCATCGCCTTGTGGTCGTACCCGGTGGACCCTCCGGACGCGAACGCGTCACCCAGCCAGAACCCGCGCTCCTCGGCGACGGAGTTCGCCAGGTCGGAGAACGCCGCCGTGCCCTTGTCGGCCGCCACGACGAGATAGGTGTCATCGCCGTCGCGCCGGACGACGCGCGCCGGCGGCACGACGACGCCGCCGACCAGGTTGTCCGTGACGCTGAGGAGCGCCCCCACGAACATCCGGTAGGCATCGGCACCCCGGTCGAGCCACTCCCGCCGATGCTGGGGATCGGGCAGGCGCTTCGGGTAGAAGCCGCCCTTCGCCCCGGTGGGCACGATGACGGCGTTCTTCACCATCTGCGCCTTCACCAGGCCGAGCACCTCCGTACGGAAGTCCTCCTGCCGATCCGACCACCGCAGCCCGCCACGAGCGATCTTCCCGAACCGCAGATGCACGCCCTCGACCGCAGGGCTGTACACCCAGACCTCGTACATCGGACGCGGGGCAGGCAGGTGGGGCACCTCGCGCGGATCCAGCTTCAAAGCGATCGGCATCGGCGCCGCCGCGGAATCGACCCGCCACGCCGACTGATAGAAATTCGTCCGGGTCGTGGCCCGGATCACGCTCAGGAACGAACGCACGATCGTGTCGTGGTCGAGGCTCGGGACGTCCGCGAGCTGCTCCACGACCCGCCGCGTCACCGCCTCCTCGGCCACGTTCCGGGCCTCGTCCTGCCCGACGAACCGATCCGGGTCGAACCGGGTCTCGAAAAGCTCCACCAGGGACGCCGCGATCTCCGGGTTCCCGGTCAGCGCGACCTCCAGATACCTCTGCGAATAGTGCGTCGTCTGCTTCAGATAGGCGGCGACCGCCCGCAGGCAGACGATCTGCGACCACGTCGCGCCGATCGTGCCGACCAACTGGTTGAACCGGTCACTCTCCGCCAGGCCGCTCCACACGGCCGAGATCGCGTCGAGGAACGCCTCGCGCACATCTCCCCCGCCCCGCGTCCAATACTCCGCGGCGGGCGCGCGGATCCCGAAGTCGAGGATGTACCGGCCGTCCCCGCCGGCGGGACAGACGCGGTGAGGACGCTCGTCGGTCACCTGGAGCCCGAAGTCGAGCAGGACCGGCATCACCGCGTTCAACTCGATGGGCTGCGCCGAGTACAGCTTGAGCCGCCGCTCGGTCGCCGCGGACCCCTGCGGCTGCGTGAGATTCAGAGCAAGGGACCCCCCGAGTCCCTCCAGGTGCCGGACGTCGACCGCCGCGACCCGCGCCGGGTACGTGGCCCGGTATGCGTCGTCGAACGCTCCGGCCCACCTGTCGACCAGCCGGGCCGCATCCTCCTCCCCGAACTCGGCGAACATGGCGTCCCGCCAGTCGCTGTCCCACGTTCGGACCGCGGAACGCAACCAGCCTTCGAGCTCACCCGCCTCCACGACGGGCGGCTCGCTGCCGGGCGCGGCGCGGACCACGAAGTGCACCATCGCCAGCGGCGAGTCGGTCACGAGCGCGGTGTGCTCCGCACTCACCCCGTCCAAGGCGCTGAGGAGCAGGGCCTCGATCCGATGGCGCACCTCGGTGTCGTACCTGTCCCGCGGCAGATACACCAGGCACGAGGTGAACCGGCCGTAGTCGTCCCTGCGCAGGAAGAGCTGCGTCTGCCGATGGTGCCGCGACGCGACGACACTGGTCGCGACCTCGCTCAGCACCTCGGCGCTCGCCTGGAAGAGCTCGGCCCGCGGGTAGGTCTCGAGGACGCTGACCAGATCCTTGGCCGAATGGCTGTTGTCGGCGAAGCCGGACAGCTCACGGGCCCGCGTGACCTTCGCCGCGAGGAACGGGATCGCCGTCACCGAGGCGTTGTACGCATGCGACGTGAACAAGCCCAGAAAGCGATGCTCGCCGGTGACCCGGCCCGCATCGTCGAACGTCTTGATCCCGACATAGTCGAGATAGGACGACCTGTGGACGGTGGAGCGCGAGTTCGCCTTCGTCAGGACCAGCAGGGACGGCTCCACGGCCTTGGCCGCGACCCGCCCGGTGAGGCGGCGCCTGTCCCCCGACACCCTCGACCGCAACAGCCCGAGCCCCGTGTCGTCGACCGGCTCCAGGACAGGATCCCCCTCCTCGCCCACCAGGCGGTACCGGCAGTACCCCAGGAAGAGGAAATTGTCGGCCGTCATCCACTCCAGCAGGGAGCGCACGCGCGCCACCTCGTCCACCGCGGCGGGCAGCACGCCCTCGCCGACGTCCGCCGCCACGGCCGCCGCCCGCGTGACCATCGGCTGCCAGTCGTCCACCACCGCCCTCACGTCCCCCAGGACGCGCCGGAGCCGGGCGGAGACGGACGCGACCGTGGCGGGGTCGGAGACACGGGCGATCTCGACGTCGACCCAGGACTCGACGACCGCGTCCGGATCCGGCGAGACCGCCGTGAGCCGTCCTTCGCCGTCCCGCACGACGGGAAGCTGCGGATGCACCAGGAGACGTATCTCGTGACCGGCCCGCCCGAGTTCCGCCGTGACGGAGTCCACAACGAACGGCGTGTCGTCCGTGACGATCTGGACGACCGTGTTCCCCGTCGCCCAGCCGTGCGCCTCGACCGAGGGGGTGAACACATGGACCAGAACCTCCCCGCGTCCGCGAACCGCGGCGGCGGCCCGATGACTGAGAACCGTCCCCAGCAGGTCGTCCGGGCGGCGCTGCACGAGATCCTCGGTCAGGACATGGCGGTAGTAGGCATCCAGCAGCGCGGCGACGGGTTCCGCCTGCGGATCGGCGTGCAGTCCGGCCGCTGCGGCCAGCAGGTCGCAGCGACGCTCCTGAGTGACGCTCATTCGGATTCCTCCAGAGTTCGTGGCAGGGCGGGACGACGGCCGGCGACACCGCCGCCGGCCGGTCGTGCGGACAGTCAGAAACGCACCAGGCCGGGCACGTCGTGCAGCGTGCACCCGGGGATCGACTCCGCGGCGCGCATCAGGAAATTGAGCTTCTCGATCCGCTCTCCCGATCGCGGAGCGCCGTTCTTCTGGAACGGGACCTGCAGCCCCACCGACAGGTCCATCACCACATCGTCGATCACGCCGCCGGAGCGTCCCGACGGAACCGAGATCAGCCCGTGGTCGACGGCGAAGGCATGGGTGTCCAGCGCCTCCGAGATCGTCCCGACCTGATTGGGCTTGAGAATGAACCCCCCGACGGCCCGCTCCTCCGCCGCGCGGGCCAGCCGGTCGCGGTCGGTGACGATCAGGTCGTCCCCGAGGACGATCGTCCGGTCCAGCTCGGCGACGGCGTGGGAGAAACCGTCCCAGTCGTTCTCGTCGAGCAGGTCCTCGATGAAGACGAAGTCGAACCGCTCGGTGAGCTCCTTGGTGTAGGCGACGAGCTCGCGGCTGGTCACGCGATCGCCCAGCAGCTCGTAGGTTCCGGTCTCGGCATCGAACATCTCCGACGACGCGCAGTCGAGGGCGAAGGCGAAGCTGTCGGCGTACCCGCACCGGTCGATCGCCTCGGCCAGGAGCGACAGGACGACGGCGGGATCGGCCGACGGCGCCGCATAGCCGTAGCTGCCCGCGACGGCCGGCGGCCCCCCGAGATACTCGGCGAGGACATCGCGGACGGTCGCGAAGAGGTTCACGCTCATCTCGACGGCCGAATAGATGGAGTCCGCGCGATACGGCATCACGAGGAACTCGTTGAACGGCTGCACGACGTCGGGATACCGGCCTCCGTTGACCATGTTGAAGGTGGGCACCGGGACGGTGGCCAGCGTGTCGCCGCCGAGCATCTGGTACGGGTGAAGGTGCTGCGTCGCGGCCGCGGCGCGCAGGACGGCGATCGACGTGGAGTAGATGGCGTTGCCGCCCAGCCGGGTCTTGCGCTCGGTGCCGTCGAGCTCGATCATCACCTCGTCGATGCCGCGCTGATCGAGCACGTCGCACCCGATGATCGCCGGCGCGATGACATCGGTCACCGCGGCCACGGCGCGGTGGACGCTGAGACCGCGGTACTCGTCCGGGTCGCCGTCCCGCAGCACGTGCGCCTCGTACATGCCGACCGAGCTGCCGGTCGGGGCCGCGCCGCGTCCGACCGAGCCGTCGGCGGTGTGCACCTCCACCTCGACCAGCGGACGGCACTTGCAGTCCAGCAACTGACGTGCGGTCACGGACGTGATCTGCATCGGGGGTCACCCAGCCTTCGGGACGTAGAGGATGTTCAGGTCGCAGAGATTCGTGCCGGTGTTGCCGGTGACGATGACGTCGCCGATCGCACCGAGCGCTTCGTGGCACGCGTGGCCGCGCAGCGCGGCATGCAGGCTCACCCCCGCGGCGTTCGCCCGGGCGAGGGTGGAGGAATCGGTGACCCCGCCCGCAGCCGACGTCGTCCCGTCGGTGCCCTCCGAGTCGATCGACAGCAGGGCGGCGCCGGTGGTCTTCGCGGCGCCCAGGGCGAACCCGGTCACCACCTCGTGGCCCGGTCCCCCGTGGCCCTCGATCACCGAACTGTCCGCGATCTGGGTCGTCGCCTCACCGGCGGCGAGCACCACACACGGAGCCGCGATCGGATTGCCGTAGGCCTGGATCTCGCGGGCCACCGACGCCAGCACGGCGCCGACGTCCCGCGCCTCGCCTTCGAGGAAAGAGGTCAGGATCGTGACCGGGAGCCCGCGTTCGGCCGCTGCCTCCCGGGCACACGCCAAGGCGTCGGGGATCGTGTTCAACAGGTAGTAGGTGTTCTGGGGGAAGTCCTTCGGCGTCTCGCCCTCGTCCCCGACCGTGAGGAGATGGTCGACGATCGACCGCGGCAGCCGGTCCGCCAGGTCGTAGTCGGCGATCACCCGCCGGGCGTCGGCGAGCGTCGTCCTGTCGGGGCCGATGGGGGTCGAGGCGTAGGCGGCGTACGGCACGCCGATGTCGCCGGTGGGCGGGTTGCCGACGGCGTCCGAGATCCCGAAACCGATGAGTTCGGCACCGCGATCCGCGATCCGCTTGGCGAGCATGCCGCCGTTCATCTGCGACACATGCCGCCGGATCGCGTTGATCTCGTAGATGCCCGCTCCGCTCTTGAGCAGGACGTCGGTCGCGGCCATCTCGTCCGCGAGACTCACCGTGTCGATCGGGCAGTTCATGAGCGCCGACGACCCTCCCGAGATCACGGCGATGAACAGATCGTCCGGTCCCGCGGTGTCGGCGAGGTCGAGGATCTTCAAGGACGCCTCGTACCCGGCGCGGTTGGGAATGGGATGCCCGCCCACATGGATCTCCGTCCGGGAGAACCGGTCGGTGTCCTCGGCGATCTTCACGATCACGACACCCGCGGTGAGCCGGTCGCCCAGGACCTCGTCGACGGCCATCGCCATGTGATTCGCGGCCTTCCCGCCGCCGACGAGATACACGTTGCGCTTCCGGCTGAGATCCCAGGTGCGCTCGCCGATGGTGAGGATGTCCCCGTCGAGACGGGTGATGCTCTTGATCCGGTGATAGGCGTCGAGCCGCCGGAGGGCGGCCTCCGCGATGTCCAGCACGACCCGCCGGGAGGCGGCGTCGCCCACGGACACCAGGTCGTCGTAGTTCTTGATCTTTGCCACAGGTCACTCCAGTGCATGCCAAAGGACGAACCGGGGAGTCGGGACAGGGGCCCTGCCTCCCCGGTTCGCGGGTGGACGGGGATCGGGTTACTCGGAGGCGAGCAGTGCCTGCGCCTCGGCGGTCGCCTGCTCCTCCTGCGCTCGCAGCTTCTCGTTGTTCACCGAGAAGAACAGGACCACGGCGGCCACGACCATCAGCGCGGCGATGACGTAGAACCCGGCGAACTGGTTACCCGTCATGTCGGACATGAGACCGATCAGGTACGGGCTGACGAAGCCGGCGAGGTTGCCGAAGGAGTTGATGAGAGCGATGCCGATGGCCGCCGTCGCACCGGTGAGGAAGTAGGTCTGCAACGACCAGAACGGGCCGAAGAGCGCGTAGACGGTGGCGATGATGATGGCGAGGAACAGCACGGCCACCATGGACTCCGAGAAGAAGCCGATCGCGACCAGGGCGACCGCGCACAGCAGGGTCGGCACGATGTTGTGCCAGCGCCGTTCGCGGAGCCGGTCGGAACTGCGACCCCACAGGACCATGGTCACGGCGCCGAGGACGTAGGTCGCCGCCGTCAGCCAGCCGACGGACGTCGCCGTCAGGTTCTGCCCGATCCGCTCGATGATGAGCGGCGTCCAGAAGCCCAGGCCGTACTCGCCCATCTCGATGGCGAAGTACACCACGACGAGAGCCCAGATGCGCGGGTTGAGGAACGCCTCCTTGGAGAAGTGCCTCGTGCTCTTCACCGGCTTCAGCGCCGCCTCGGCGTCCAGCGAGGTGCTGAGCCATTCCTTCTCGTCGGGCTCCAGCCATTTCACATCACGAATGGCGTTCGGCAGGATGAACAGGCACAAGATGCCGCCGAGGATCGACGGAATCCCTTCCAGCATGAAGATCCACCGCCAGCTCGGCATTCCCAGCCAGTGCACGTTGTCCACGATCCAGCCCGACAGGGGGGCACCGATCATGTACGAGAAGGGGATCGCGAGCATGAACAGCGACACGGACTTCGCAGCGTCGCGGCCCAGATACCAGCGGGACAGGTAGAGGATGACGCCGGGGAAGAACCCGGCCTCGGCGAGGCCCAGCAGGAACCGGGCGATCAGCAGTTGCGTGGCATTCTGCACGAAGCCCGTCGCGACGATGATCAGACCCCAGGTGATAAGGATCCTGGCGATCCAGATCCGTGCGCCGAACTTGTCGAGAAGGATGTTGGAGGGCACTTCGAAGATGAAGTAGCCGAGGAAGAACACGCCGGCGACGAGGCCGTAGATGGCGTCGCTGATGCCGAGGTCGACGTTCATCGTCAGGGCCGCGTAGCCCAGGTTCGAGCGTCCGATGTAGGCGAGGATGTAGAAGAGGATGAGGATGGGCATCAAGTGGGCGGTGACCTTCTTGTACGCCCTGTCACCGGTGACGCCCCGCCAGGACGCGGTCGTTGTGTTGCTCATGTTCGGTTTCCTGATCTGTCGGCGAGGTTCACTCGGCGTACGGTTCGTCCCAGAGCGGGAGCGTGGTTCCCAGGCCCTTGTCCAGGGCGGTCCTGTACAGCTCGTACCCCCAGCCGAGGTCGAACACGGACATGCCACACGCGACGAAGGCGATCTTCTCCTCGTCGTTCTGCCGCTCTCCGGGGGCGCCGCGGACGATGTGACCGAGATCGAGCGAGTCGGCGAGGCCGGGAAGGCGACCGGCGTCGATCAGGCGGTAGATGGGCCCGCCGATGACACCGTCGTACGAAGCCTGCTTGTCGGCGGACGCCACCGCCTCCTCCACATAGGCCTCGTGCAGGTGGATGTTGTCGTAGACGATCCGGTTGAGCGTCCAGAAGGCGTCGTCGGGGCGGATCGGGCCGGAGACGAGGATCGTCGAGCCCTTCTTGAACCACGCGTCCTGGACGACCAGCGGCTTCAGTCGCGACGCGGCGACGCTCACGACGTCGGCGTCGGCGAGGGCTGCGGGCAGGTCCGGCTCGACGATGCCCTCGATGCCGAACGTCCGTCCGGCCCAGTCGGCGAAGCGGCGGGCGTTCTCCTCGAACAGGTCGTAGCAGTACACGCGGCGGATCGACGGCACCTGGCCCACGATCGCCTTGAAGCACGCCCGGTTGATCGGGCCGCAGCCCAGCACGGCCGCCGTCTCGGAACCCTCGCGCACGAGGTACCGGGCAGCGACGCCCGGGACGGCGCCGGTCCGGGCCGAGCTCAGCAGGTTGGCCGACATGAGGCACAGCGGCTCGCCCGTCTCCTTGTCGTTCAGCATGACGGTGAGCACCGAACGAGGAAGGCCCGTGCTGGGATTGGCCTGATTCGAGCCGTACCACTTGACGCCGCACACATCGAAGCGGCCCCCCAGGTAGCCGGGCATCGCGACGAAGCGCCGGTCCGGCCCGGCGACGGGCATGTTGGGGAATATCGTTTCCTTCGGGAAGACGATGCCCATGCCGTGGCTGTTGTGGTTGGAGCCGCCCATGAGGTAGTCGCCGTCGGCGAGAAGGCCGAAGACCTCCTCGCTCACATCGACGCACCGTGCGGCGTCGAGGACACCGGCGGCGATCATGTCCGGCTCCGAAAGGTAGAGGAACTGGGTCCGTGGCACTACAGGATCTCCTTTGATCACGCACTCCGCTGGGAGTTCTGAGAGAAGGGCGCCCGCGGGTCAAAGGGCTCGTACCAGGGCCGTCCCGAGCGGATCGAACATGCGGACCCGTTCAGAATCGTTTCTTCTCCATAGTGCAGTCCAGCTCAGCTTTCTTATCGAATACCATTAGAGAAACTGATGGGTGGGACGGGATGAATCTGCATCGGCTGCGTTTGTTGAGAGAACTGCATCTGCGCGGGACGATCGCCGCCGTCGCCGAGGCCCTCTGCTACAGCCCTTCGGCCATCTCGCAGCAGCTCGCGCTGCTGGAACGCGAGGCGGGGATCGCGCTGTTGCGCCCGGCCGGGAGGAGACTGCAACTCACCCATGCCGGCGAGATCCTCGTGGGGCACGCGGGCACCCTGCTGAGCCAGGTGGAGATCGCCGAGGCCGACCTCGCCCGGTCACGCGGAGAGGTCGGGGGCACCCTTCGGACCGCCGCCTTCCAGACCGCCACCATGACGCTGATCCCGAGCGTGCTCGACCGGCTGTACGAGCAGCACCCGCAGCTCACCGTGCTCGTCAGCGAGATCCAGCCGGACGGGGCCCTGTCCGCCCTCGCGGCACACGACTTCGACGTCGTCCTCTGTGAGGAGTACCCCGGTGTTCCGTTGCCCAGGGACGCGAACGTGCACCGGGAGGAACTGGCGCAGGATCCGCTGCACATCGCGTGCAGCCCCTGTGGCGAGGAGCTGCCCCGGCGGCTCACGGACTTCGCGGACTCCGCGTGGGTCATGGAGCCCCGCGGGAACGCTGCGCGCCAATGGGCGGTGACCACATGTCGCGAGGCGGGGTTCGAGCCCGACGTGCGCTTCGAGTCGCACGACCTCCTGGTCCACCGGCGGCTCGTCCGCACCGGCCATGCCGTCGCCCTGCTCCCCAGCCTGCTGTGGGAGGGCCGGGAGTCGGAGGCGATGCTCCTCGACCCTCCGGGCAGGCCGTCGCGAACCATCTTCACGGCCGTCCGGGCCGGTGCCGAGACCCGGCCCGACATCCTGGCCTACCGCTCGGCCCTCGTCCACGCATACGGTCACCTGTCGACCGCCTGACCGGCGGACCTCCGCGGACCGGCGGCCCCGAACCGCCGCGTGTGACAATTCGCGCGCGATCACGCCCGAGGCGAACCCGGGCAGGCGCCGGGAGGCCGATCCGGGTCACCGTGTCACGGCCGGCGCCCGAAGACGCCTCGGCGAGAACCGCCGCCGGAAGGCGCCCGCCCCCGACGCGGGGGGCGGACCGGGGTGGCCGCCGCGCGGCGAGCCCCCGCAGCGCGCAGACCCCTCAGCGGGACGGCGGGACGTCCCGGTCTCGGCGCTCAGCGGTCCGACCCGAGCGCTCCGCGATGAAATCGGCGACCGCGGGCGCGAGCGAGGCGCCCACCTCCAGGACGGAGCGCCGATCCCGCGCCACCTCGAACGAATGACGGGCTCCCTCCACCCACAGCAGCCGGGCATCGGGCAGCCGCCCGACGATCTCGCTCAACTGCGCCGTGGGCTGGACGAACGGATCACGCGACCCGGACAGGAACACCTGCGGCACCCGGATGCCGTCGAGGTGGGCAGCGCGGAGCTTGTCGGGACGGCCGGGCGGATGCAGCGGGTACCCGAGGTACACGAGCCCGGCCACCGCCATCCCCTCGGCGGCCGCCATCGACGCCATTCGCCCGCCGAACGACTTGCCCGCCGCCCAGACCGGTCCCCCGCCCCAGCGGCCGGCGGCCTCCCGCGCCGCCCGCCACGCCGCGATCGCCTTCGGCGGACGATCGGGCGCCCGGCGCCCCTGCTCGCGGTAGACGAAGTTGAACCGCATCGAAGCGAGGCCCTCCCGCGCAAGACCGCGGGTGAACCCCACGAGGAAGGGGTGGTCCATTCCCGCGCCGGCGCCCGGCGCGACAACGACGGTCGCCCACGGAGCGCCGCCGTCCGGCGAGGTCACCACGGCCGACACGGAGATCCCGTCGACGTCCACGAGGACATCCCCCTCGGCGGCCGGCTCAGCCATGCCGATCCGGCTCCCCGCGCGACGGCAGAATGCGCGCCACGACCAACAGCCCCAGCAGCAGGACCGCCGGCAGGTACATCGTCGACCGGATGCCGACCTGGCCCACGAGGAACCCGATCACCGCCGGCGACAACAGGAACGTGGCGTACCCGAAGGTCACGACCACGGCCAGCCCGCGCCCGCCGGCGGTGTGTCCGGCCACCGCGTACACCTGGGGCGCGATCATGCCGATGCCGAGCCCCACCAGAGACCATCCGGCGAGCAGCGCGGGCAGCGGCGTCGCCGTCGCCACGATGACGTACCCGAGGGCCGAGCAGGCGCCACCGAAGCGCGTGACCGCCCGCCGCCCGAACCGCGTCACCAGCCGATCACCCGACAAGCGGATGACCACCATGAAGGCCGCCACGCACGTCACGGCCAGCGAGCCCGTCGTGACGTCGACCTGGGCGACCTCGGTGACGTGCAGCCCCGACCAGTCGTAGGCGGTGCCTTCACCCAGCCCGAACGCGATCGCCATCAGACCCAGCACATAGGCGGCAGCGGGGATCGGCGTCCGCCGGCCGGACTCGTCGTGGTGGACGACCGGAGCCGTCTCGGGGACGATCCGCCAGGCGAGGACGAACACCGCGACCCCGACGACGGCGGCGATCGTCGCCGCGGCGAGGACCGTCCGCCCTGCGTCACGACCGAACGCCGGCGCGAGGATCGCCAGCAGGGACGCCCCGACGAGGTTGCCGACCGACCACATCCCGTGGAAGAAGCTCATGATCGGCCGGGGCCGGTTCTTCTCGACCTGGACCCCGATCGCGTTCATGGACACGTCGATGCCGCCGTTGCCGAGCCCGAGCAGCACCCCCGCCACGCACAGCACCGCCATCGACGGCGCCCACGCGACGCCGACGACCGCCACGGCGAGCAGGGGGATCGCCCCCAGACTGATCCGGCGGGCCCCCGCCCGGTCCGCGACACGTCCCGACACCTGCATGGACGTGATCGCCGCGACACCGACGAGGATGAACAGCAGGGACATCTGCCACGGCGCCAGCCCGAACCGCGCCTGCAGGGTCGGGATCGCCGCCGAGTACACGCCGATCACGAGCCCGTTGTAGGCGAACAGCAGCACGACCGCCGCCACGGCCCGCCCCGTTCGCAGCGTCGCCGCCTCCGCCGTCACACCCGACCCCCGGGCCGGGCCGTCGGCCGACGGCAGGTCAGTCACCCAGGCCGGTGCCGACCTGACGTGCGGCCTGCACCCAGGAGTGGTCCTGCGGGACCAGCTTCGTCTTGCCGGCGACCTCGGTCAGCGGCACCGCGAGAGTGTCCTCGCCGCGTGCCGCGACCATGACGCCGAACTCGCCGTCGGCGACGAGTTGCGCGCCGGCGCTGCCCAGCCGCGTCGCCAGCAGACGGTCCATCGCGCACGGGGTGCCACCCCGCTGGACGTAGCCGAGGATCGTCACGCGCGATTCGAGGCCCGTGCGCGACTCGAGCTCGCGCGCGAGCTGGAAGGTGTTCTCCCGGTGCGAGTCCTCGACCTGGGCGAGGTGGCGCTTGGCGGCGGCCTTCCCCTCGGACGAGTCGGCCTCACGGATCCATGCCTGCGCGGCCTGGATCTCGCCGGCGTCCTTGATGCTGCGCGCCCCCTCGGCGACCGCGACGACCGAGAACCGCGAGCCGCGCTCCGTGCGGGCCTGGATCGTCTCGACGATCCGGTCGATCGAATACGGGATCTCGGGCAGCAGGATCACGTCGGCACCACCCGCGACACCGGCGCCCAGCGCCAGCCAGCCGGCCCGGTGGCCCATGATCTCGGCGAGGATGATGCGGTGGTGCGAGTGCGCGGTCGAGTGCAGCCGGTCGATCGCGTCCGTCGCGATCTCCAGAGCGGTCGCGAACCCGAAGGACGTGTCGGTCATGGCGATGTCGTTGTCGATCGTCTTCGGGAGCGTCACGACGTTCAGCCCCGCGTTGGCCAGCCGGAGCGCGTTCTTCGCCGTGCCGCCGCCGCCCAGCATCACGAGGGCGTCCAGGCCGTCCTTCTCGTAGTTCTCGACGATCGTCGGCACCATGTCGCGCGTCTGCCCGTCGACCACCATGCGGTGCACCTTGTCGCGACTCGTGCCGAGCAGGGTGCCGCCGATCGTGAGGATGCCGGACAGCGCCGAGGAGTCCAGCGGCACCGTGCGGTTCTCGGCGAGCCCACGGATGCCGTCCCGGAAGCCGACGAGCTCCATCCCGTGCGCGCCGATGGCGCATTTGCCGAACCCGCGGATCGCCGCGTTCAGGCCGGGGCTGTCGCCGCCCGCCGTCAGAATTCCTACGCGCATCAGGACTCCTCCTCGTCGCCTCGTGGTCGTGATGTTACCGATGCCGCGTGGCGTCGGGGAGTCTCGCCGGTCAGGTGATCGTGCGCTCGCGGAGGACCCGGGCGATATCGGGTGCGCGGAAGCCCGGGCCCTTGAGAACCTTCCCGTCGGCACGGCGCAGCACCCGCCCGTCCGTGTCCAGCTTGGACAGGTTCGACCGCTGCACCTCCGCCAGCACGTCGACCAGCGGAACGCCGGTCTCCAGCGCCATGCCGTAGGCGACGTACACGAGGTCGGCCAGCGCGTCGGCGGCGGCGACCGTGTCCCGCTTCTCGTCGTCGAACGCCAGCGCATCGCCGTACCCCTGGAGCACGACCCCCTCGGCGGCATCCCCGAAGACGGCCCCGACCAGCTCGGCGAACTCCTCGGCGATGAGGGCCATGCGCATACCGAGGTTGGGGACGTCCACGTCGGCGCCCGTGGTGACGATCGGCACCTCGTAGGTCTGATGGAACTGCCGGACGAGGTCCATGGGACGCGCCGGATCGGGCCGGGAGGGCAGCGCGCCATCCGGGCCGAGCCAGTCGCCGGCCGGGGTGCGCGGATCCGAGGCCAGCATCCCGCCGAACCAGCCGTCGCGCAGCGGCTCGCCGGGACGCGTGTTGTCGGCCATCGCGCCCCGCTTGACGCCCTCGAGACGGAAACCGTGCCGCCACACGACCTTCCAGGACGCCCAGTTGCCGACGGTCGCACGCCAATCCAGGCGGTGCACACCTGCGGCGAACGCGTGATCCACGGCGAGACCGACGGCTCGCGTGAGAAGACCCTGGCCGCGGAACGCCGGCACCATCCAGTAGCCGATCTCGCTGATCCGAGGCGCGCGCGGATGCAGGCCGATCACGCCGGCGAACTCGCCGTCGCGGCGGATCGCCCAGATCGCCCCATGCTCCTGGGCCCACGTCTGGGGCACCGCCTCGGCGACGAAGTCGTCGGCATGCTCGGCGGTGTAGGGGAACGGGAGGGTCGTGTACCGGGCGATGTCCGGGTCCTGGCACGCGGCGAAGATCGCCGGGACGTCCTCGGTCGTCGGGGTCGACAGCTCGAGGTCCTCGTCGCGCAGCACTACCAATCGCATCCCGCGAGCGTAGCGACAGCGCCGGTCCCCCGCGAACCGGTTTCGGGTCGCGACGGCTCCCGCCGGGTGAGCCCCGCGTCCACGCCCCGAGCCGGGTTGTCCACAGGGCATCGCTCCCGGCGATCCGGTCGACAGGGCATCGCTCCCGGCGATCCGGTCGCCGCCTGGGGCTGACGCGCTGGACCTGTGCGCACGCCGAGGCCCGTGACCATGCCCGTCCACGCCGCGCTCGACGGGGACCCCGCCGCCGATGCCGACATCGACCAGGGGCAGCGACAGGCCACGGCGCACCGTCCGGCCGCGCTGCAGGCCCGCCCGGACCGCGCAGTGAACCAAGACGGCCCGTCCCACACGACGGCGTCCCGCGTCCGCAGCGGCGTCGATGAACGCCTGCGTCGCCTTCGAGAACGCGTCGCCCCGACCGGCACCCGACGACATCGCCCCGACACCCGGCCCGGCTCCCAACCCCGACACTGAAGACCAGAACACCACCGGCCCCCGAACCGTGAGGCGTCCACGGTCCATCTACGATGGAGTTGTCGAGGGGGTGAGAGTGATGGGCAAGTTCAAGGGCACCGTGGTCGCGATTGGTGATCTGGTGGCGCATGCTCAGGCTGCGCCTGAGCCGGACTGGGCGGCGTTGTACGGCTCTCATCGCTTGCGCAACGATGCCGCCGGCGCGGCGGCGCACTGTGCGTGGCTCGTCGCCGAAGGCGACTCGCTGGCGTCGTGCTGGCGGTTCGGCATCCTCCAGACGGTGGACTACTACGACTCCGCGATGCGCCGTGGCGGCGTCGAGCTGGCCGGGCAGGTGTTCGCTCGTGAACCGGCCCCTACCGGTGCTGTCGAGGTCGACGCCGCGTTCGCCGCGCTGGCCGAGCACCTGGCCGTCCGGGACGGCTGGGAGCCGCCGGTCTGGTCGCAGGACCCCGCCAGAAGGACTGACCGACGGTGGTATGTGGCTCAGTTGCCGGGATTCCGCGCCGAGGCCGACAAGCAGACCCCGCCGGCGTTCGGATCCCGCGGCGTGTTCATCTCGGCCAACGACCTGTCACGCGCATGACATTCGAGATCCCCGAACTCGACGCGACGCGCCTGCATGACCTGTTCATCGAGCTGTCGGACGAGCTCGAGTTGCGGGCAGAGACCGCTCAACTGTTCGTCGTGGGCGGGGCCGCGATGGCGCTGGCCTACGACGCTGCCCGGCAGACCCGCGACGTCGACGCGGTGTTCGAACCCACCGGCACCATTCGAGACCTGTCCGCGGTCTTGGCACAACGACACGGGCTCGACGACGATTGGATCAACGACGCCGCCAAGGGCTTCCTTCCCGGCCCCGACGAGGACGCGCAGGTCGTGTTCGAGTCCGACACCCTTCTCGTGCGGGTCGCGTCGGCCGAATACCTGCTGGCCATGAAGCTCTACTCTGGCCGCCCTGGCCGTGACCTCGACGACGCGATCACGCTGTACCGCCACGCTGGCTACACAACCGTCGACGAAGGGATCGAACTGCTGGAAGCCCGCTATCCCGGCAGCCGGCTCCTGGCTCGTCATCAGTACATCGCCGCCGAAGTCGCCACCGCCGCGGCCAGCCAACCCGGCAAGAAGTCCAGCATCGCCGAACGCGCCGACCGGCCACGTGAGAAGGCCTCCCCTGTCCGGACAGCGCCTGCACCAGCCCCAGGGCCCGGCGACATCCCGCCGCACCGGAGCCCCGACCACCGCCGCCCCGAACTGTAGCCACACGAACAGTCTTCGGGCATGGGTGGGCTCTACGGCGCGGCAGGTCTCATCTCAGCGTGGTGAGCCTCGTCAACGCGATCATCGCGCTTGGGCATTCTTCAGCTACCGCGAACGCTGCACGGTCGGGCGAGACACGCAGACGGGCCACGCCGACGGCGCGACCAAGACGCGCAGCGAAGAGCGGACCACGTGTCCCACACACGGGCCGGCACCCTCCCGCGACTTGGTTGAACGATCTATCATCTGCCCATGGAGGTCTTCGGTCTGCCTGTGCACCCCCTCGTCGTCCACGCCGCTGTCGTGTTCGTCCCGCTGACGATGCTCGGCGCCCTCCTCGTCAGCTTCTGGCGGAAGGGGCGCGAGCGGTACGGCACGCTCGCCCTCATCCTGTCCGTCGTCACCGTCGTCGTCGTCCTGGTCGCCAAGCTCAGCGGTGACGCCCTGCGGGCGGGCCTGCCGGCGGTTCCGCCCGTCGTCGACGCCCACGAGACGTACGGGTCCGCGCTCATCTGGCCGAGTCTCGCTGCCGTCATCGGCATCGGGCTGGTCCTCGTCGCCGACTGGCTCACCGGCCGCGCCCCGACGTCCGCCGAACCCGGCACCGTGACGGCACGCGCCCGCGCCTTCCGTGTCGTCGGCATCGCCGTGAACGTCCTCGCCGCGGCCACGGGCCTCACGCTGGTGATCCTCACCGGGCATTCCGGGGCGACCGCGGTCTGGGGCTGACCGGGGCGCGTGACACAGCGTCCCCGATCGGGACGCCCGCGCACCGACGCGACCGATCCTGGACGTTCGGCGCCCGGATCGTCACACCCCTCCACCGGGACGCGCACTCCGCGTGCCAGGATGCGTCCATGGCCGATCTGCTGACCGAGGTCACCGAGGGCGTCGGAGTGATGACGATGAACCGCCCCGAACGCCGCAATGCGCTCTCCGACGAGATGGTGGCCGCGATCGGCGACGCCCTCGCCGCCTGGGACGCCGACCCGCACGTCGGCGCAATCGTCCTCACCGGAGCAGGGACCGCGTTCTGCGCCGGAGGCGACGTGGTCGACTTCGCATCCCGCGGCGGCCTCAACAACGGACGCAGTGAGGTCGATCCCGAACGCGTCGCCTGGCTGCGGGCCTGCCAGCAGTCGTCCGTCGGAGCCCTCGCCGCGTGCGGCACGCCCACCATCGCGGCCGTGCCGGGCGCAGCCGCCGGGGCGGGGCTCGGGCTCGCCCTCGCCTGCGACCTGCGGATCGGCACCCAGGACTCCCTGTTCACCACCGCTTTCGCCGGAGTCGGATTGTCCGGCGACTACGGAGTCACCTGGCATCTCACCCGGCTGATCGGGCCCGCTCGCGCTCGGCAGATGCTCTTCTTCGGCGACCGTGTCACCGGCGAGCAGGCGCTGGCCTGGGGCCTGGTCAACTGGCTCGTCGAACCGGAAGAGCTCCGCGACCAGGCCCTCGCGATCGCGGCGCGACTCGCCACCGGACCCCGTTTCGCCGTCTCCCAGATGAAGCGCAACCTCGCGGTCGCGGCCGCCACCGACCTCACAGCGTCCCTGGAGCACGAGGCGACGACCCAGGTCGAGTCCGCGGCGACGGCCGATCACCGCGAGGCCGTGACGGCCTTCGTCGAACGCCGCCCGCCGGCGTTCGGCGGCGGGTAGCCCCGAGTACGCCCGCCCCCCGGGGGCCACCGCCCACGGCCGGTCCTGGAAACCTGCGACACAGGAGACCCACAGACCCCCTGTCGGCGCCACCGCTCCTACCCCTACGGTGTTGGGCACGACGGGGTTCTGACGGACGGGGGATTCTCATGAACTCGAGGAAGACCCGCGCGGTCGCACGCGCGCTCACGATCACGCTGGCCATCGTGCTCGCATGGGGATGGAACCAGGCGCCCGCCGCCGCCGCGCCGACGATCACGGTGACCGGCGGCGGAACGGCGTTCGTGGGTCAGTCGATGAACGTGACGGGCACCGTCGCGCCCGCCGGCGTGTACCCGGCCGCCACCGAGGTGCGTGTCGGCTCCACGTGGAGCCGCAGCCAACTCGGGACGACGAACGCATCCGGAAAGGTCACGCTGCCGCTGACCTACGGGAAGACGACCCCCGGGACGTACCGTTTCCGGCTGCGCGTCATGGTCGGGGGCGTCGCCACCTACTCGCGGGAGTTCACGCTGACCCGCAGATCGACCCGCGTCCTCGTCCTTTCCGCACCGTCGTCGGCCGTCTCCGGGACGACGGCGAACGTGAAGGCGAAGGTGGAGAACCTCGGCGCCGGACGGCGGATCACCTCGCAGTTCCTGGTCCGGGGAAAGTGGTCGAACAGCCGCACGGTCACGACCAACGGCGCGGGCCAGGCGACGATCCCCCTGACCTACGGCGCGAGCACACCCGGCTCGTACACGTGGCGGCTCGTGTCCACGAACCCCTACGGCGTGACCTCCGTGACTCGGTCGTACAAGCTGACCCGGACAGGCTCGGTGGAGCCGGTGATCCCCGACGCCAAGTACAGCGTGACGCGCGGGCCCAACGTGACCAACCGGGTCGTCCTCACCTTCGACGACTGCCCGAAGTCCCTGACGGCCTTCCGCCAGACGGTTCTCGCCGCCGAGGCCGCCGACATCGGGCTGGCGCTCTTCCCGACCGGCGCCTGCATGTCGTCGGGACGTTTCGATGCGGCGTTCGCACGAGCCCACGGGATGCACGTCTTCAACCATTCGGTGAGCCATCCCGACCTGCGCGGCCTGAGCTCCGCGGGCATCCGGCGGCAGCTCGGCAGCCCCGGCATCGTCACGACCTACGGCCGGCCCCCGTACGGCGCGTACAACGCGACCGTGCAGGCGGCGTACCGATCGGTCGGGATGCGCATCTGGACCTGGAACGTCGACACCAACGACTGGCGCGGCAAGTCCCAGTCGGCGGTCGTGAGCTACGTCGTGTCCCACGCTCGCGCCGGGAACTCCGTTCTCATGCACATGCAGTGGAACGGCTTCTCCCCGTCCGCGATCCGCGCGATGAAGTCCGGGCTCAACGCGCGAGGGGTGCAGGTGTGCCGCAACTACATCGGGACGGTTCCGGCCAGGCCGACCGGGATGTGGTGCTGATCCCGGCACCGGAGCCCGCCGCGACGGGCGGGTCTCAGGGCAGACCGACGAGCCGCCCCCCGGCGGCGGCCAGGGCGCCCACGACGACGACGACGATGTAGGGCGCGTGCAGCCGCAGCGCGACGGCGGCGGCGAGCAGCGCCAGCAGCCGGGAGTCGGCGGTCAGCGTCTGCCCGGAGCCGGCCGCATTGAGCACCGTCAAGGAGGCGAGCAGCCCGACCGTCAGCGTCGCGGCGAGGTCGGTCACCGGCGGTGAGTCGAGGAACGACTGCGGCAGCAGGTACCCGGCCAGCTTGATGAGAAAGGCGGACGCGGCCGCGAGCAGCACCCAGGTCCACAGCGTCATGCGGCAGCCTCCCCCTGGCGGCGCCGACGACGCCACCACCACACCCCGGCCGTCACCGCGGCGGCGACGAGGACGGGAATGCCCGGCGGAAGCAGCGGGATGGCGACGATCGTCACGAACGCGGCGACGACAGCGCCCGCGATCGCGTCGCGCCCCTTCAGGCGAGGCCACAGCAGCCCCAGGAACGCGGCGACCGCCGCGCCGTCGAGCCCCCATCGGCGCGGGTCGCCGAGGGCGTTGCCCGCCAGCGCTCCGACCAGCGTGAACACGTTCCAGCAGACGAAGACCCCCAGACCGGCCGCCCAGAATCCGCGCCGCCGCTCGGCCGGGTCGGCCTGAGCGCTCGCGGTGGCGGCGGACTCGTCGATGGTCAGGTGCGCGTACGCCGGGATCAGCGGCTTCCGAGGGCGGAGAAGGGCCTTCAACTGCATCCCGTACACGCCGTTGCGGACCCCGAGCAGCGTCGCCGCCGCCCACGCCGCCGCGCCCGTCCCGCCGCCTCCGACGACCCCGATGAACGCGAACTGGGAGCCGCCGGTGAACATCAGGGCGCTCAGCGCGCAGGTCTGCCACACGTCCAGGCCCGCGACCGTCGCCAAGGCCCCGAAGGAGATGCCGTACACCCCGGTCGCGATGGCGATGGACAGTCCCATCCGGATCGCCGGCGTCATCACCGACCGGGCCCGTCCCCTCCACTGCGACACGCCCGCCACCGTAACCAGTGGGTCCGGGGACCCCCGGCACATCCCGCGTCCCGGGACGATGTGACAATCCGTCCGCTCCCGGCGTCATCGGGGGCCCCGAGGCCGCCTCGAACCCGGTGCGAGCCCACAATGTCACACCCCGGAGCCGGGACACCGCGAGCCGGGTCGCGCATCGGCCACCCATGGCCCTTCACGGGGTGCACGCAGTAGGGTTCTGAGACATCCCGGAGGACGGGCCGGCAGTGTAGCCGGTGTGAGGGCCACTGCGGGGCGGGGGATGACATGGGTTCTATCGCATTGATCAACGGACGCGTCTGCACGGCGGACGTCCCGGGCTGGGCCGAGGCCGTTCTGGTCTCCGACGGGAACATCTCCTGCGTGGGGACATCGGCCGAGGTGGCGGCGCGGGCGGCCGCGGCAGGCGTGGCGACCATCGACGTGGGAGGGCGGATCGTCACGCCGGGGCTCATGGACTCCCACGTCCACGTCATGCTGACCGGCGTCAACATGACCGGCATCAACCTCTACGACTGCGGATCGATCGCCGAGGTCCTCGACCTGATCGACGCCGGCGCGCGAGCGGCCGAGCCCGGGCAATGGGTGTTCGGCAAGCGGCTCGACGAGTCGCGGCTCGCCGAAGGGCGCCCGCCCACGGCCGCGGAGCTCGACACCGTGGCCCACGGCCACCCCGTGTACATCGCCGACAGGGGCTACCACTACTCCCTCATCAACGGGGTGGCGCTCGGCCTCGTCGACCTCCCCGCGGGGACCGTCGGCATCTACCTCGACGGCGGGAGGCCCACGGGACGGCTTCACCAGCGCGCCAACGGCATCGCCCGCTCGGCGTTCCTGAAGAACCTGACGGATGCGCGGCGCGAGGACGCCGTCCGCGCCGTGGCCACGCTCGCGGCCGAGAAGGGCGTGACCGCGTTCCACGCCATGGAGGCGGGACAGTGGGGAGCCGAGGCCGACATCGACCTCATTCAGCGCGTCGCCGGCTCGCTGCCCGTCGACATCACCCACATCTACTGGGACTCCTTCGACATCGCCGCGGCGCGGGCCAAGGGGCTCGACACGATCGGCGGGGACCTGACCATCGACGGCTCGATCGGATCCCGCACGGCCAAGTTCGCCGACCCGTACGCGGACGAACCCGGGACGTCGGGCGTGCTCTATCACGACCCCGCCACCGTGACGGACTTCATCGTGGGCTGCCACAAGGCCGGCCTCTCGACGGGTTTCCACGCCATCGGCGAACTGGGCGTCCGCCAGGTCCTGGACTGCCTGGAGGAGGCGCTCAGGCTGTACCCGACCGACGACCATCGGCTGCGGATCGAACACTTCGGCTGGTCGCTGCCCGGCGACATCGAACGCTGCGCCCGGCTCGGGGCGACGATCTCCACCCAGTCCGCCTTCACCTACCTGCGCGGCGGACCCGGCTCGGTCTACGAGCGGCGTCTCGGCACCGACCGCGCCCGGCGCGGCTACCCCATCCGCGCCTTCCTCGACGCCGGGATCGTCGTCGGCAACGGCTCCGACTCCGACGTCACGCCGATCGACCCCGCCCTCGACATCGTCGCCGCCGTCCATCCGCCGTACCCCGAACACGCCATCTCGTTCGAGGAGGCCGTCACCATCCAGACCCTCGGCGTGGCCCGGATCGGCCACGAGGAGGCGACACGCGGTTCGATCACGCCCGGCAAGCGAGGGGATCTGACCGTCCTCAGCACGACTTCGCCCGACAGACTGGAGGATCTCCACGTCGTGACGACGATCCTGGCGGGCCGGATCACCTACCAAGAGAAAGACGACTGATCATGGCGAAATACATCCTCGGCATCGACCAGGGAACGACCGGGACGAAGGTCATCCTGTTCGACAGGTCCGCGAACATCGTGAGCTCGGCGTACTCGGAGTTCACGCAGTACTTCCCCCAGCCCGGGTGGGTCGAGCACGACCCGCTGGAGATCTGGGACGTGACGATGAAGATGGTGAAGGAGTGCATCTCGCAGGCCGGTGCCGGGCTGGACGAGATCGCGGCCATCGGCATCACGAACCAGCGCGAGACGTCCTTCTTCTGGGACAAGGTGACCGGCGAGCCCGCCAACCGCGCCCAGGTGTGGCAGGACCGGCGGGCGCTCTCGATCTGCGAAGAGCTCAACGCCAAGGATCGCGTGGGGATCGAGGAGCGGACGGGGATGATCGTCATCCCGAACTGCATCTGCGTGAAGCTGGCCTGGATGCTCCGCAACATCCCCGAGGTCCAGCAGGGTGTGCAGGACGGCCGGCTGATCTTCGGGACGATCGACACCTGGCTGGTGTGGAAGCTGACCGGCGGGCAGCGGCACGTGACCGACCCCTCCAACCTCACGACCGGCGCGATGCTCAACGCGACGACGCTCGACTACGACGAGTGGATCCTCGACGAGCTGGAGATCCCCCGGTCGGTGCTGGCCGAGATCGTGCCGACGTCGGGGATCCTCGGCTACACCGACCCGGAGGTGTTCGGGGCACGGATCCCGATCGCCTCGATCGTCGGCGATCAGCAGGCGGCCGCGTTCGGGCAGGCGTGCCTGTCGGAGGGCATGGTCAAGAACACGTACGGGACCGGGTCCTTCGTGGTCCTCAACACGGGTGCGAAGTACATCCCGCCCGTGGCCGGTCTCTTCTCGCCGGTGCTGTGGACGATCGACGGCGTGGCCACCTACGGCTTCGAGGGGTTGATCGACGTGTCGGCGGCGGCGATCCAGTGGCTGCGCGACGGGCTCGGGATCATCGGCGACCCGGCCGAGGCGGAGGTGCTCGCCCAGCAGGTCGACTCGACGGACGGGGTGTACTTCGTGCCCGCCTTCGTCGGGCTGGGAGCGCCGTACTACGACTCGTACGCGCGGGGATCGATCTACGGCGTCACCCGGGGGACGACGAAGCAGCATCTCGCGCGGGCCACGCTGGAGGGGATGGCGTACCAGGTCAGGGACGCCTTCGAGATCATGCAGCGCGAGGCCGGGCTCGAACTGATGATGATGCGCGCCGACGGCGGCGGCGCCAAGTCGGACTTCCTCATGCAGTTCCAGGCCGACCTCCTGGGGGTGCCGGTGGAGCGGCCGCGGATCACCGAGACGACGTGCCTCGGTGCGGCGTACCTGGCCGGCCTCGGCGTCGGGTTCTGGGAGTCGGTCGACGAGATCGAGAGCTTCTGGCAGATCGAGAAGCGGTTCGAGCCGGCCATGTCCGAGGACCAGCGGGAGTCGTTGGTGTTCGGCTGGAACCGCGCGATCGAGCGGTCGCAGGGGTGGCTGAAGGACTGGCGCGCGTGAGTTGAGGGACGGTGGTTGAGCCCAAGGACGGTGGTTGAGCCTGCCGAAACCACCGCCTCCGAACCAGCATCCTTTCGACAGGCTCAAGGACCAGGGGGTTGAGCCCAAGGGCCCTTT
>NZ_KE384025.1:25366-60076 GCF_000423465.1 Propionicicella superfundia DSM 22317
GGTGGTTGAGCCTGCCGAAACCACCGCCTCCGAACCAGCGTCCTTTCGACAAGCTCAAGGACCACCAGGGGGTTACGCTCAGGGACCTTTCGACAGGCTCAAGGACCACCACGGGGTGAGCTCAAGGACCTTTCGACAGGCTCAAGGACCCAGGGTTGGCTCAAGGACCGGGTCAGGTCCCGGGCGGCGGGTCCTGGTCCTCGGGGCTGTCGGTGTAGATGCCGGGACGGTCGACGATGAGGACCGTCCCCCCGGCCTCGTCGGCTTTGAGATGGCTCGGAGCGAGCCAGCGCGCCAGGTGGTACACGGCCACCGTGACGATCGTGCCCAGCGCGATGCCCGACAAGGTGAAGCCCGGCGTGATCTGCAGCGACACGTCGCCGACGCCGATGATGATGCCGGCGGAGGCGGGGACGAGATTCAGCGGGTTGCCGAAGTCGACCTTGTTCTCCTTCCAGATCTTCGCTCCGAGCAGGCCGATCATGCCGTAGAGGACGACGGTGATGCCGCCCAGCACCCCGCCGGGGGTCGCGGAGACGACGGCCCCGAACTTCGGCGAGAAGCCGAACAGGATCGCCACGATCGCGGCCACCACGTACGCCGCGCTCGAATACACGCGCGTCGCGGCCATGACCCCGATGTTCTCGGCGTACGTCGTGGTCGGGCCCGCGCCCACGGCTGTGGCGAGGACCGACCCGACGCCGTCGGCCGCGATCGCGCGACCCATGTACTTGTCGAGATTCGCCCCCGTCATCTCGGCGACAGCCTTGACGTGGCCGGTGTTCTCGGCGATGAGCGCGATGACGACCGGCAGCGCGATGATGATGAAGCCCAGGTTGAACACCGGCGCATGGATGCCCACGATGTTCGTGTCGGCGCCGAACTTCCAGGTGGACAGGTCGGTCAGCGGCGGCAGGCCGATCCAGTCGGCCGCGGCGACGTTCGTCCAGTCGACCCGCCAATGCGTCGTGACCTCCCCGGCCGATGCCGAATAGGACGTGATCTGTCCGAAGACCAGATCGGCGAGCCAACTCAGCACATACCCGATGATCAGCGACAGGAAGATCGCGATACGGCTGACGAATCCGCGCGCCCCGACGCTGAGGACGACCACGATCACCATGACGATGAGGGCGATCCACTGGTCCTGCGGCCAGTAGGTGCCGGCCACGACGGGAGCGAGGTTGAAGCCGATGAGCATGACGACCGCGCCCGTCACGACGGGCGGCAGCGTCTTGTGGATGACGCCGGCCCCCGCGAAGTGGATGATGAGGCCCACCATGAACAGCAGGACGCCGACGCACAGCAGCGCGCCGCTGAGCTCGGCCGGGTTGCCGCCGGCGCCGTAGATCGCCGTGGCGACGCCCACGAAGGACGCCGACGATCCCAGGTACGACGGGACACGGCCGTTCACAACCAGCAGGAAGACCAGTGTCGCGACGCCCGACATCATGACGGCGAGCTGCGGGTTCAGCCCCATGAGGAGGGGGAACACGAACGTCGCGCCGAACATGGCCACGACGTGCTGCGCCCCGAGACCGACCGTCTTTCCCCAGGTGAGACGCTCGTGGGGAGCTACGACGTCCCCCGGCGCGAGCTTGCCGTCACCGTGCAGTTTCCACCAGGCCATCGCATGCCCCTTCGTCCGAGATCGGGTGCACTGTACGCAGAAGAAGGGGCGTCCGGTGCCGAAACGGACATTCCTGGACGTCTCCCGTGGGTGCCGCCGCGACGTGTAACGAGGTCGCGGCGGCACCCCGGGAGGACGCGTCAGCGGCGGCGGTGCAGCGCCACCGTCGCAGTGCCGGCGACGAGGAGCAACGCCGCGAGGATCGCCGCGATGCCGCCCTGCGCACCGGTGTCGGCCAGGACGTCACCCGGCGTGGTGGGCGTTGGCGTGGCCACGGTCACGCTCGGCGTCGCCACGGTCACGGTCGGCGTCGCCACGGTCTCACTCGGCGTCGGCACAGTCTCACTCGGCGTCGGCACGGCCTCGCTCGGCACCGGCTCGTCCTGCACCACCGGCGTCCGCGGGGGCGTCAGGACGCCGTTCCCCCCGGCTCCGGCCATCACGGAATACGTGATCCGGGCCGAGGCCTCACCGAGGGTTCCCGTCACCGAGTTGGTCAGGACGTCGCCCTCCTGCACGCCGGGAGGCGTCTCGGCCAGGTAGGACAGGACCAGGACGTTCGACCCGCTCGGGATGCTCCCCGAGATCGAGATCTCGGAGCCGTCGGAGGAGGGAGTCGCCTCCACCTCGATCGGCTCGAACCCGGCGCCGGACGATCCGGCGGATGCCCACTCGTCGGCCGTGCCGCTCCACACATACGCGGTCACGCTGTCCGCGGTGTACGTCATTCCGCTGCCGAAGGTGTCGGTGAGCGCGAAGTCGGAACGGCCGGTGACGTCGGCGATGATCCGCCACTGGACCTGCGACGTGTCCGCCGAGTACTGCCAGCCGTCCTTCTGCACACCCTCGGGAAGGCTCCCGTCGCCGTCGCCCGTGACCCCGATCCCGCCCGTTCCCGGAAGGTCGACGTAGCGGATCTCGCCACCGATCGTGAACGGCACCTGTTCCTGGGTGGTCGTCGTCGAGGCGGCCAGGGTGAGCCAGAAGTAGAAGTCCTTGAAGCCGTCCCTGCCGGTGACGAAGTCGCCGAGCGTGCAGGTGGCCGATGCCGCCGACACCGCGCAGACGCCGATCTCCTCCCCGTCGGGCGACAGGATCGGCGTCGAGGCGGACACGCCCTGGAGGACCTCCGGGAACTCGATGACGTAGACGTCCCCCGCCGCCAGGTCATCGGGAAGATCGAACGTCGCTTGCAGTCGCAGCCTGTCGTCCTGGCTGAGCTGACCGGTGATCGGGTTCCCGTCGGTGTCCGTCACCGACAGCCGCAGATTCTCGACAGCCACCGTCGCCGCATGAGCGACGGGGGTCGCCGCCACGGACGCGACGGCCCACGTGACAAGCGAAACTAGGAGCATCAGCCCCCCCAGGCGAGCTCTCATGGCACCTCCAAAACGCGTATTGAATCGCTCCGGCCGGCCGCCTCCACACAGAAGGAGGCAGCAGGTCGGTAACGAGGATTCCTCCGCAGATCCTAGAGATCCATGGGGTCATCACGACGCCCGGTAACCCGCCGATCCGGTCCCGCCCCGGGCCGCATCCGGCTGAGAAGGGCTTATGCGGCGACGACCCGCTGCGCGGAGCCGACGAGACCGACCGACGCCCCTCCGGCGCCGCGGTCTCAGACCCGCGCCAGGTATGTCACGTTGGACAGCCGAAGCCGGTCCTCGATGCTCTCGGTCCAGTCCACGTCGATGCCGTGCTCCAGCAGGATCGGGATGACGACCTGCTTCACGAGCGAGACGGTGAGCTTCTCGTAGGCCTCCTGCTGCTCCGCGCCGGACAGGGCGTTCCAGTCCTGAGCGGTGAAGAACGCCGGCAGCCGCACGCCGTACGCGAGGTGGGTGTGTCCGTTCTCGATGATGTCGGCGGTGTCGCCGCCGTGGTAGTACACGGCGCCGAGCCAGGTCCGGGAGTCGTCGAACTCGCCGACGATCTCCCCGGAAGCGCAGTCCAGGCAGCACGCGAAGTTCTCCCGCGCCAGGACGTTGTGCTGTTCGAGCACGGCGAACGCCCGCGACAGGGGTGTCGGGCCCGGCTCACCGGGTGCCCACTGCGCCTGCTGCGCGCGTCGCGCGTCCCGCAGGAAGGCCGCGAGCTGATCGACCTCGTCGTCGGTGAGCGGCGTGCCGATCCTCTCGGTGGCGTACTCGCCGAGCAGGTAGCCGTCGTCCTCCCCGCGCAGCAGCAACTGCCAGCCGCGCGTCCGCAGCGCCTCCTCCTCGGACGGCGTCAGCCCGTACGACGACGGCAGGCGCAGTCCGTCCGGCTGCTCGTAGTACTTCCACACGCCACCAAGGGTAGGCCGGGCGACAACCGGGCCGAAGGTGCCGCGGTCCCCCGGGCGGGGGTCACCGGGGTGCATGCCCCTCGACGGCCGTGGCGTCGAGGCCGGCGTCGGTTCGTACCCGGACGCGGGCCAGGCCCGCGTCCTGCAGGATCCGGGCCGCGCGGGGTGCCTGATCGACGGAGACCTCTGTGACAAACCGTCCCCGCGCCGCCAGCCGCGGAGCCAGCAACGGGGCGACGCGGCGCAGCGGGTCCAATCCGTCACGGCCTCCGTCCAGGGCGGGCAGGGGCTCGTGGTCGCGGGCGTCGCGCGGCATCAGGGCCAGGTGCGCCGTCGGCACGTACGGGAGGTTCGCGGCGATGGCCCCGAACGTCCCCGGCTCGGCGCCGAGGACGTCGGCGGCGTCCCCGCACACCACGCGCGCATCGGGCGGCAGGTTGCGGCGGGCGCACGCGACCGCCCGGGGATCGATGTCGACGGCCGTCACCCGCACGTGCGGGACCCGTGCCGCGCACCAGGCCGCGATGGTGCCCACGCCGCACCCGAGATCGAGCAGCGCGTCACCGGGCCGCAGCCGGCGCCGGGCACGCCGTGCCGTCAACAGCGTCCGTGCCCGCGGGACGAACGTGCCCGGGACGACCGCGAGGCGCAGTCCGCCGAAGACGGCCGACCCCACGACGTGCTCGAGCGGCTCCCCCGCCACGCGGCGATCGAGCAGACCGGCCAGGTCACCGGCCGGGCCGGCGGCGCGCAGCAGTTCGGCCCACTCGTCCTCGGCGAAGACGCACCCTGCCGCCCGGAGGCGGTCGAGAGCGGCCTCCCGGTCCGGGGCGCGATCTGGCCGGGGCATGCGTGGGCACCTTCCAGCGAGCGGACGGGCAGACGACGCAACGACGCTACCCCAGACCTCCCCGGCCCCCGGGCACGGCCCCGCCGGTACGACCGCGACGATTCCCTCCGCGGCGCGGGGTTCGTACACTGCTGAAGCGAAAGGGGAGCGATGACGCAGTTCGCACGGGTGCTGACACCCCTCGGCGGAACCGACAACGTCCGCAGCATGGTGAGCCTGCGGTCCCAGGTGACGACGCGCGCCGAGCGGTTCGCGATCGGCCGCACCCTGCGCACCACGCGGCCGCTGTCCAATCTCTCGCTGTGGGAGGTGACCCCCGGCAGGACGGGCGTGGTCGACCTCGTCGGGAGATCCCACGAGGGGCGGGTCGAGAGCCTGATCGGGATCCGCGTGGCCCGGATGATCTCGTCGCCGTACGGGTTCCTGCGCGGTTCGGCGGTCGTCATGGCCGACGACGTCGCCCGGCTTCCGGTCACGGGCATCGCCCCGGTCGTGTGCGGTGACGCCCACCTGGGCAACTTCGGGTTCTACCGCTCCCCCGAGGGCGCACAGGTGATCGACCTCAACGACTTCGACGAGTCCCACGTCGGCGCCTGGGAGTGGGACGTGAAGCGGCTGACGGCATCCATCTGGGTCGCCGGACGCGAGAACGGGCTCACCGAGCAGCAGTGCGCGGACGCCGTGACGAGTTGCGCGACCGCCTACCGCGACGAGGTCGCGCGCCTGGCGAATCTGCCGCTGCTGACGCGGTCGTACGAGCGGATGGACGTCGACCACCTCACGAAGAAGGCGAACGACCGGACTCTGCAGGACGCGATCAGGCGTGCGGCGAAGGCGGCGCGCAAGCGGACGAGCGATCGGGCGCTGCCGCGGTTCACGACGGAGGAGGACGGCCGACGGCGCATCGTCGCCGAGCCTCCGCTCATCGAACCGCTCGGCGACGCCGAGGCCGAGGACCTGGCCGAAGGACTGGACGACTACCTCATGACGCTGCCTGCGCAGTGGCGCCGCGTCCTGTCGGGCTACACGCTGGTCGATGTCGCGCACAAGGTGGTGGGCGTGGGCAGCGTCGGGCTGCGGGCCTACGTCGTGCTCGCCGAGGGGACGAGTCCCGACGACGTCATCTTCCTTCAGCTCAAGCAGGCGCGGCGATCGGTGCTGGCCCGCTACGTCCACGGCGAGCACGCCTGGCACGCCCATCAGGGGCAGCGCGTCGTCGAGTACCAGCAGGCGCTGCAGACGGTGTCGGACCCGCTTCTCGGCTGGACCGGCTTCGGCGGCAACCAGTACTACGTGCGCACGTTCCGGAACATGAAGGGGACGGTCCCGCTCGACGGCCTGGACGCGGGCGCGCTCAGCGACTATGCACGCGTCGTCGGCCTGCTGCTGGCAAAGGGACACGCCCGGACGTCCGGCGCATCGATGATCGCCGGGTACCTCGGGGCCGACGACGAGGCCGCCGAGGCGCTCGCCGCCTTCGCCCGCGCCTACGCCGACCAGACCGAGGCGGACCACGCGACGATGGTCGCGGCCGTCAAGCGGGGAGAACTGCCGCTGGCCGAGGGCCACATGGGATCGGCGTTCCGCCCTGGCGGGTAGGCCGCGGCGTGCATGGACGGCGTCGCGGCCGGTCTCGGCCCACCGGGCCGGATGGTCCTCGTGGCCGTCACGCCCGCGCGCTCAGGCGGGGAGGATCTCCCGCAGCCGGCGGCTCACGACGTCGAAGACGAAGCCGCGCAGGTCGTCCAGGTGCCGCACGGCGCTCTCGGCACGGATGCGTGCCATGCCCTGCCGGACCTCGGCGTCCACGTCGTGGAAGGTCTCGACGGCCCACTGGGGCCGCAGGCCCGTCTCGACCTCGACGTCGTGCCGGAAGGCATCGCCCTCGAACGACCCCATGCCGCAGTCGGTGTGCATGACGAGCATCACGTGCACCGTCCCCAGCTTCCGCTGGCTCACGGCCAGGGAGCGCAGGACGTCGTCGGTGACGATGCCGCCCGCGTTGCGGATGACGTGCGCCTCGCCCGCCCGCAGCCCGAGGGTGTTGTACGGGTCGATGCGGGCGTCCATGCAGGTCACGACCGCGAGCTGCCGGGAGGGTGCGGCCGTCCCGACGAAGTCCATGGCGTGGTCGGCATAGGCGGCGTTCGCGGCGACGACCTCGTCGATGGTGGTCACGTTCACTCCTTTCCCGCGGGCCGGTGCCTCTGCGAGCTCACCGCGTCCCCGTGTTGTACCGCAGCGGGTTGGGCCGGCACTCCGCCTCGGTGGCGATCCGCAGGTGCGCGATGCGCCCCTCGTCGCGCAGGGCGAACAGCCGGGGCACGACCCGGTCGCGGATGGCGTAGGGGTCCATGGTGTTGAGGTACACCTTGGTCGCCCCCTCGAATCCCGCCAGCGTGGAGATGCGCCACTTCAGCAGGACCCGCCACGGCATCGCGAGATCGGTGTCGACCGGGCGGTAGTGCCACTCCTCGTTGCTGGGGACGTCCACACCGGTCGCGGCGTGCATGGCGTGGATGAGGTCGCTCATGCCCGCGATCTCCTCGGGTTCGTGCTCCCAGACGTCGGAGTGCTCGCTCTTGCTCCAGATCTCGATCGTCGGGTACCTGTGGCCGAAGCCGGCGAACGCGATGGCGTGGTCGTTCTCGGCGATGACCAGGTTCTGGTAGCTCGCGAAGTTGACGGCGAGCTCGTTGAAGATGTTGGGGTTGGCCCGCAGCCGCTGCAGCGCGAGCTCGTTCTGCACGCCGCGCTCGTCGATCGCCACGAGTTGTTTGTGCAGGTGGTCGAACGAGGCACCGGCGGGCTTGAGCCAGTTCTGGAACACGGCGGCGTACCGGGCGTAGCGGTTGACGTTGAACAGGCTCTTCACGGCGCTGACGGTGAAGGAGATGAACTGCCGGTGCTCGTCGACCGACAGCGTGCCCGACGATGCGAGCTGGGAGTCGTCGGTGGCCCCGTCGACGAAGTGCCGCCGGGCGACGACGAGGTCGTGCCCGCCGCCGAAGAAGCCCGATGCGTACCTGAGTCGTTCGTCGACCGGCATCGCCTCGATCTCGGCGTCGGTGCGTCCGGCGGCGCGCAGCTTGTTCGCGACGACGGCGAGGACGTGCGTCCTGCCGGCGTCGCTGGACAGATACGCGGCCTTGCGCCCGGCGATGTGCTCGGGGAGCTCGAACCCGTAGTTGGCGTGCCAATAGTCGTAGGAGAGGATCTCGAAGAGGTTCGGGATCCGCCGGAACTCGGCCACGGTCTCGGAGAGCTGCTCGACGGTGGTCCGGCTGAGCGTCTCCCATGCGCCGTCGGGGCGGCGGACGACGCGAGCCTTCTCGGGCGGCGTCTCGAGGTACCGGTCGGGGCAGAACGCGCACCAGGACGTCGCCTGCCCGGCCGAGAGCGGCGCCGGGGCGTGGGGCGCGACGCCCAGGGGGCGGTGGCTGCGGCCGGGGATCGTCCAGACCTCGGTGCCCGTGAACGGGTTCACCTGCTTCACGGTGCCGTCGGCCATCCGCTGCAGGAAGTTGGGCTCGGGGTTGAACGACGTGACCATGCGGCTCCCTCACAGACCTCGGGCGACAAGGCTACCCGCTGCCGGCAGCGGCCGTCCGCAGCGGTGCCCACCGGGCCCGCGGGGCGGGTTCCGGCGGCGCCGGACCCGGCCTGCGACGTCGCGGCCGCGCTCGCCGGGTCCGGGATGTCGGCGCGTACCTGAGTATGCGTACTCATCTGGGCTAGGTATCTCACCTCACTCAGAGTCGGGTAGTCCGGCCCAGCCATCGAGTTCCCCTTATATACAAGACATGCGATGCTTAGAGCGCTCCGTTTTCGAGGGAACGACACGGATACCTCGGGACGTCGGAAGACGAGTCCAGACCGCCGAGCCGAAAGCATCGACATGACCGCCATGAGCCCCATCGGCAGCCGCACCCCCTGCGTCGAGTTCGCCGCCCTGTTCCAGCACCGCCTGGTCGAGGATCCCGCCCCCGCGAGCGCCCCCGTCGAGATGCGGCGCAGGTCGCTGATGATGACTCGGAAGGCCCAGCACCTCTGCACCCAGTGCCCGGTGATGGCGCAATGCCTCTACGACGCGGTCGTCCGGTTCGACGTCGCGGGATACGCGGGCGGAGCGACCGCCAAGCAGCGGGCCGAGATCCGTGTCCGGCTGGGCATCCGGGTCGCGTACGAGAACTTCGGCTCCATGGCCGGTGTCGCCGCCGGGCGCCGCCAGGTCGATCACGACGAGGTCCTCCGGCTCCACAACGCCAACCCCGAAGCCTCGCTCGAGACGATCGCCGTGCGACTGGGCTGCTCCCTGTCGACCGTGAAACGCCACATGCGCCAGGCCAGGATGGCCGCGGCCGTCGCCGAGAGGGCCGCCCCCGAGCCGCTGCCCGAGATGGCGGAGGTCCTCACCGCCTACCGCGCCATCGTCACCGACCCGGACGACCGGCGCCCGTACCTCGCGTGACCCCGGCTCACGCCGTCGTCGCCGCGCCCTCCGACTCGTCGGTCCCCGGGGACGCCGTCACCTCGACCGCCGTGGGCACGCCGGCCACGCCGGGGCCCGCGGAGAAGCCGTAGGTCTCCTGGACGCCGTACAGCGGGCGGTTCTTCACCTCGGTGTAGATCCGCCCCACGTACGAACCGATGATCCCCATCATCACCAACTGCAGGCCCCCGACCAGCAGGATCACGATCACCGTGAACGCCCACCCGGCGACGGCGACCTCCGGGAAGAAGATCCGCACGAACAGCACGTACAGGATGCCGAGCAGCGCAAGGACCGAGAACACGTAGCCCACGCGCGTGATGAGCTGCAGCGGCTTGCTGCTGAACCCCATGATCCCGTCGGCGGCGAAGCGCAGCATCTTCCGCAGCGGGTAGCCGGTCTCCCCCGCATGGCGGGCATGCCGATCGAACGGGACGGCGATCTGCTTGTACCCGGCGTGGCTGATCATGCCGCGCAGGAACCGGTCATGCTCGCGGTACTGCGCCAACTGGTCGGCCGCCCGGCGGCTGATGAGCCGGAAGTCGCCCGTGTTGCGCGGGATCTCGATCTCGGACAGCGCATTGAGGGTGCGGTAGAACAGATCCGCCGTGAGCTTCTTGAACGCCGTGTCCTGGCGGGAGCGACGCTGTGCATAGGCCACGTCGTATCCCTCCTCCCATTTCGCGATGAGCTCGAGGCTCACCTCGGGAGGATCCTGCATGTCGGAGTCCATGATGATGATCGCGTCGCCACGGGCCGCATCGACCCCGGCCGTGACCGCGAGCTGGTGCCCGAAGTTCCGGGACAGGTCGATGACCCGGCACCGCGGGTCGGAGCGGGTGAGCTCGATGAGAAGCTCCAGCGAGTCGTCGCGGCTGCCGTCGTTGACGAAGACGAACTCGACGTCGTAGGCGAGCGGCTTCACCACCTCCGACATGGTCTGATGGAGGAGCGCGATGTTCCCGGACTCGTTGTAGATCGGGAAGACGTAGGAGATGAGGCCAGTGCCCATGGGGGTCACTCTAGGACATCCCGGGCACAGTCAGCGCACAGAACGACCCCGCGCCGCTACTCGGCCGGAGGCTCGCCGGCCCCGTCCGCGTCGGCCTTCGGCCGCCGGGTAAACACCACGCGCGAGTACAGCAGATAGTTCCAGGTGAGCGACCCGACGGTGGCGACGAGCTTCCCGGCGAACAACACGATGTAGTCCTGCGGCACCATCGGCCGCAGCCCTGTCGTCACGAGCCAGATCAGCACCGGCTGGAGCACCCACAACCCGGTGAGCGTCACCAGGATGAACGGCACGATCTCGCGCCGTTTGCTCCCTTCGGAGCGGAAGGTGAACCGGCGGTTCATCACGAAGCTGAAGACGATCGACAGGGATGTCGACAGATAGTTCGCGACGTACTGGTTCACCCCGAGCGCCACGAAGACGAACAGCAGCGCGAAGTCCAGCGCCGTGTTGGCGACGCCGACGAGCCCGAAACGCAGCTTCTCCGCGTGCCGGACGAGGAGTCGTCGGAGGATCCCCTGCGGCTCCGCTCCGGTGTCGGCGGCCTGCGCCGGCGGGCCGCCCGTCACACCGCTGTCGTCAGAGCTCATAGATGCTCACGGGTCCTTCCGTGTGGACGAGGTCGGCCAGGTCGGCCAGCCGGGGCGACACCGGCCCGGCGAGCTCGTCGGCGTACAGGAACCGCACCCCGGCCGCACGCAGCCGCTCGATGCCGTCGGCCGTCGGGCTCGTGAACACCGCATCGTTCTGCGCGAAGCGCGCCGGGTCGTGGAAGGGCTGCCGCTTGTAGGCGAGCCCGTTGACGCCGTGCCGCTGCCGGGCCTCGCCGGTGTAGGCCCACCCGCCGATATGGACCCGTCGCTCCGCGAGCGCCGACACCCAGAACCCGCGGGCGTCGCAGTCCTCGGTCGTGACCTTCTCCAGGCAGTGGACGTTGGTGGCCACGACGTCCCGGGGGTCCGAATGCCCGCGCAGCCACACAGCGGCACTCGCCTCGTCCTGGGTCACCACGGACACGTCGTCGCGCGGCAGACCCTGGGCCGGAGCCACCGGCGCGACGACACCGAGCACCCCCGCGACGAGGCTGCTCGCCGCGACCAGCGCCGAGAAGAACCGCCGCGGCGACGGCGGGCGGCCGCCCCGCGTCACGACGGCCAGGATCACCGCCCCGACGAACACCACGGCAGCGACGACCGTCGCCACCATCGTGGGACGCGGTCCGAGACGGGCGGCGAGCCCGGCGCCGAGCAGGACCGCGCAGCCGACGAGACCGACGAACAGCCGCGGAACCGGGCGCCGGCGCAGGACGACCAGGACGATCAGCAGGCTCAGCAGACCCACGCTCCACGGCAGCAGGGCGAGGGCGATTCCGGCGCTGAGATCGGCCGGATCGGAGATCGGTGCCACGAGCGACCGGCCCCACATCCCGGCCACGCCCCCCGCGGCGAGCCCGGCGACGACCAGAGAGACCGCCGGCCACGGCGCCGTCGCCGCGGCCCGGCGCACCAGCACCGAGAACCCCCAGGCCGCGAACAGGTACCAGCACAGCAGCGCGCTGGCCATGAAGTACACCTGGGACAGCCCGTCCTGATTGATCAGCAGCATGGCGGCGAGACCGCCCACGCCCGTGCCGAGCAGCGCCCAGCCCGACAGGTCGCGGCGGCTCAGGGCGGGCAGGCCCAGCAGCGCCCAGCCGTAGGACACGGCCCAGCCGATCATCACCACGGCCAGCAGGGTCCACGCTCCGGGCCGGCCCATCCCGGGCGGCAGGATGCCCAGCGACAGCGGCGATCCGGCGAAGGTCTTCCACGGCGGCAGTGCCCGCACCGTCGAGAACAGTTGAATGCTCGACCCGCCCCCGCCGCCGGCCACCAGCGGCCACGTCACGGCCAGCGCGGCCACCGTCAGCGCCAGCGCCGCGAGCGACCCGCGCACGAGAGCGCGGTTGGCGACGAGGGCGACGAACGCGGCCAGCGCCAGCCCGCAGACGAGGACCGGCAGCACCGACGCCTTCGCCCCCGCGACACTGAGCAGTGCGAGCGCGAGCAGCACCCACGAGCCCCGGTTCACCCTCCGCCCGCGCAGGATGTCGATGAGCGGGACCAGGGCAAGGAGCAGGAACGGACCCGAGAAGTCCTGCGACGGCGAGAACGCCACGAACGCCGACGCGCCGGTGTACCCGTACCACGTCGCCTGGATGCGGATCGCGACGACAGCCATCACGCTCGCCAGCGCCCCGGGCCAGGCCCGGCCCGTGAGGTGCTGGCCGACCACCGCCAACCCCAGCACCGTGAGCACCACGATCGGGACGGCCCACAGGCGCGTGAGGACGAGCGGCGTGTCGAGCCCGGTCGACCACGTCATGGCCGCGATGTGCGCATCGGCGAACCAGTGGTAGGACAACGGCTCCCCCACGACCTGCGGGTCGGTGGGCAGAACCGATCTCTTCAGCTCCGCCACCAGCGCGAGGTGCCAGTACAGATCCTGGAACCACCGTCCCGCCGCGGGCGGGACCGGGGACGCGGCCGCGACGCCCATGGACCCGCGCGCCGACCACACGGCCGCCACGGCGAGCACGAGGGACGTCGCCGGGTTGAGCCGCCGTTCGTACCGCGTGAGCGTCCACGCCGGCCGCAGGCGGGGCACCGCCGCGCACGGGACGACGACGAGCAGCGGCCAGGCCGCCAGCCACGACTGCAGGCCCACGGCGGTGAACAGCGCCCACGCGAGCAGGTTCAGAATGAGCCCCGTCGCACCACCCAGCACGACGTCGGCCAGCAGCGTGCTCGGACGCCCGCGGAGCAGGCGGAACACGAGCATCCCGGGGACGACGACCGACCATGCGAACACGAGTCCGTACCAGGCCGACGTCGTGACCGGCACCTGCTGCGCCCGTGCCAGCAGGACCACCGCGACCGCGGCCAGCACCGCGGGCAGCCAGCGCAGCACGCCGCTGACCCGCGGATCGAGACTCGAGGTGCCCGGCGGCGTCGCCGTCACCGCATTCGCCGGGCTCGTCATCGGGTCGACCCGCACCGGGTGCTCCGGCCGGGGAGCGTCGTCCGCAGCCGCAGGCCGTCACCCGGCAGATCGGACATCACAGACTCCTTCGCAGATCGCGCAGCCGCGCGTCATTGTACGGCCGGCGCGGCGACGCAGGGGGACGCCGAGGCAAAGTGACGGACACACCGGGTGCCCCCCTCCGCGGGCAGGCGGAATCAGCCGAACCAGCGATCCAGTTCCAACGGCGTTCCGCCCTCGTCGAAGGGCGCCGTGACCGCATCGGCGACGTCGCGTACCTCGGGCGGCGCCTGTCCGAGCGCCACGCCCCGCCCGGCCCAGCGCAGCATCTCGATGTCGTTGCGGCCGTCCCCGATGGCAAGCACGTCGGCGCGGTCGACGCCGAGGTCGGCCGCCACCTCGGCCAGGGCCACGGACTTGTCGACGCCCCGGGGGGCGATGTCGAGCCACGCGCTCCAACCGATGAAGTAGCTCAGCCCGTGCAGCCCCAGCTTGCGGGCGAAGGCGATGAAGTCGTCGTCGGACGAGTTCGGATCGCGCACGATGATGCGCGTGACCGGCTGGTGGGCCAGCTCGCCGACGGGGACGACCTCGATCGTCCCGTCGAGGTCCCCGTCGGGGAACGGCGAGTTCACCCGGTAGCCGCTGCCGAGCACCTCCACCGCGACCAGCGCGTCGGGGTGGTTCTTGACGACCTTCGTGATGACCGGCCGGGCGTCGAACGTCTTCAGCCGGCCGTACTCCACCGGCGGGAAGGTGACCTGCACGGCGCCGTTGGACGAGATCGCCGGGCCGCGGGGCAGGGAGAGAGCCTCGACGAGCGGACGCGTGGCGTGCCAACTGCGTCCGGTCGCGAGCACGACCGGGACGTCGGCGGCGACGACGCGGGCGACGGACTCGCTCACCTCGGCGGGCAACGCACCGGAGTGGTCGACGATGGTGCCGTCGATGTCGAGCGCGACGAGGCGTGGTCTCCACGACATACGGGGCCTTTCGGACAGGAGTGCGGTTCAGACGGGACGCAGGACGTCCGTCCCGAGATAGGGACGGAGCACCTCGGGCACCGTCACCGACCCGTCGGCCTGCTGATGGTTCTCCAGGATCATGATGATCGTGCGGGTCATCGCGCACAACGTCCCGTTGAGCGTCGACACCGGGCGCACACCCTCGGCATACCGGGCGCGGATGTTCAGGCGGCGCGCCTGGAACTCCGTGCAGTTCGAGGTGGACGTGATCTCGCGGTACCGGCCCTGTGTCGGAATCCATCCGTAGCAGTCGTACTTGCGGGCGGCGCTCAGACCGAGGTCGCCTGCCGCGACCTCCAGCACCTGGAACGGAAGCCCGAGCGAGGAGATGAAGGTCTTCTCGAACTCCAGCAGCCGCTGATGCTCGGCTTCGGCGTCGGCCGAGTCGCAGTAGACGAACATCTCGACCTTGTCGAACCAGTGGACACGGAAGATGCCGCGGGTGTCCTTGCCGTAGGAACCCGCCTCACGGCGGTAGCAGGGGCTGTAGCCGACGTAGTGACGCGGCAGGGTGTCGGCGTCGAGGATCTCTGCGCTGTGCATCGCGGCGAGCGCGACCTCGGACGTCCCGACGAGGTACAGGTCGTCGGCGGGCAGGTGGTACACGTCCTGCGCGGCCTGCCCGAGGAAGCCCGTGCCCTCCATCGCCGACGGCTTCACCAGCGCCGGCGGGATCACCGGTGTGAATCCCCATTCGGTGGCCACGCGGATCGCATGGTTGATGAGTGCGAACTCCAGGAGCGCGCCCTGACCGGTCAGGAAGTAGAACCGAGAACCGGAGACCTTGGCGCCCCGTTCCATGTCGATCGCGCCGAGGAGCTGCCCGAGTTCGAGGTGGTCGCGGGGGGTGAACCCCTCGGCGGCGAAGTCGCGCGGGCTGCCGATCGTCTCGACGACCGTGAAGTCGTCCTCGCCTCCGCGCGGGACGTCGTCGAACACCGGGTTCGGCAGGGTCAGCATCAGCTCGGTGAACGCCGCGTCGGCGCCCGCCGCCGCGGCCTCGGCCTCCTTGACCTCTGCTGCGAGCCGCTTGGTCCGGCCCAGCAGCTCCTGCTTCTCGTCACCCGAGGCCCGGGACACCTGCTTGCCGAGATCCTTCTGCCCGGCACGGAGGGTCTCGAAGGAGGTGACGGCGGCCCGGCGGGCCTCGTCGGCGGCGATCAGGTCGTCGACCAGCTCGACGGACTCGCCGCGCGCCTGCTGGGCGCGGCGCAGACGGTCGGGGTCGGTGCGGAGGAGCTTCGGATCGATCACGGCCGTCAGCCTACCCCGTCGGCTCCCTCGGCCCGGGTGGCATAGTGGGGCCACGCCTGCGCAGAGGAGAGGGACCGTGAGCTGGAAGCGCGCCTTGCCCGCGACGGCCGCCCTGGTCGCCTTCTGCGCCTGGACGATCCTTCTCGGCCGCGGGGCGTGGGCGGATCTGGACGCCGCCTGTCGCCTCCCCCCGCTCACGCCTGCATCCGCCGTCGGCCAGATCGCGGCGGCGGTCAGCCTGGTCACCTGGCCCGGTGTCTCGTATCTGGGTCTCGTCCTGCTCGCCCTGTGGGCGTATCGGCGCCGGCTGAGCCGCCTGGCGATCACGACCCTCGTCGCCGGGGCTCTGAGCTGGGCCCTGCACCTCGCCGTCGCCTACATCGTGGCCCGGCCGCGACCGCCCGGCGCCCTGCCCCTCATCACGAGCACCGGGTACTCCTACCCCTCGGGCCACCTCACCGCCGCGACCACACTGCTGATCATGGCCGTCGTCGCGGTCGCCGTCACGCGGCAGCCGCGGCGGGTCCGGCGCTGGGTCGCGCTCGGCGGCTACGGCGCCCTCCTGATCGTCACGGCCGCGCAGTCCCTCGTGCACGCGGGCCGTGTCAGCGACCTCGTCGGCGGCTTCCTGCTCGGCGCGACGGTCGCGATCGGCATCGTCACCGTGAGCGATCTGCGTCCGGAGTTCCTGCCCCGCCGCCGGCCCTCGTCACGCGGCCGCTGCGTCGTCGTCGTCAACCCCGCCAAGGTCGAGGACTGGGCCACCTTCCGTCGGTACGTCACCTACGAGGCCGACCACGCCGGGTGGCGGGTCGCCTGGGTCGAGACATCCACCGACGAGGGCACCGCCGAACTCGTCTCCGAGGCGCTGCGCAGCCGGCCGGGGCTGGTCGTCGCCGCCGGGGGCGACGGGACGGTGCGCGAAGTGAGCTCGGCGCTCGCCGGCAGGGACGTCGCCCTCGGCATCCTCCCCCTGGGAACCGGCAACCTGCTGGCCCGCAACCTGGCCATTCCCCTCGACGTGCAGGACGCCGCCCGCGTCGCGTTCGGCCCGACCACGCGCCGTATGGACCTCGTCCGCCTCACCGCCGACGAGCGCCCGCCCGAGCACTTCGCGGTGATGGGCGGGATGGGCATCGACGCAGCGCTCATGAACGCCACCAACGCCGAGCTGAAGCGCCTCGTCGGCCCCGCCGCGTACGTCCTGGCGGCGCCTCAGGTCCTCACGACCCGCCCGTTCTCGTGCCGGATCGCGATGGACGGGAGCGAAGAGGTGTCCACCACGGCGTCGATGGTCCTCGTCGGCAACGTCGGCAGCGTCATGGGACAGATCCAGTTGCTGCCGGACGCGTTGCCGGACGACGGCGTCCTCGACGTCGTCATCGCCTCGCCGCAGCGCGTCGCCGACTGGGCGCGGATCGCCGGACGCGTGATCTCGGGCGCCGACGACCCTGCGGAACTGGCGCGCGCCAGCGGTCAACGGGTGACGATCGAGATCGAGGGCGGTCCGGTCGAGTACCAGCTCGACGGGGACACGGTCGGGACCTGCTCGCGGGTCGTGGCGGAGGTCGTCCCTGCCGCGCTGACCGTCAAGGTCCCCTGACGGCCTCAGGCCTCCTCGCTGCGCGTGGACGCGGTCGGGTCGATGTTCTCCAGCCACAGGTCGGCGTCGTAGAAGTCCTCGTCGGTGAAGCCACGCGTCGCGGACGGGACCACACCGTCGGCCCGTTCGTACGACCCCAGGTACACGACCTTCTTGCACACCCGGTGGAGCCCCTTCAGCGCCTCGCGGATCCGCGGGTCGGCGACGTGGCCGTCGACGTCGATCGAGAAGCAGTAGTCCCCGAGCGCCGCCTTCGTCGGGCGGGACTCGATGCGGCACAGGTTCACGCCGCGTCCGGCGAACTGCTCCAGGATCTCCAGCAGGGCGCCGGGGCGGTCCTTGTACATGTAGGCGACGACCGTGGTCTTGTCGTGTCCTGTCCGTGCCGGGGGGGCGCCCGCCGGGCCGACGAGGACGAATCGGGTCACGGCCTTCGCGTTGTCGGCGATCCGGTCCACCGCGACCGTGAGCCCGTACAGCTCGGCGGCGATCCTCGCGCAGATCGCGGCGTCGTACTGCGAGTCGGGGTCGGCGACCTCGGCCGCGGCCGCCGCGGTCGACCCGCCCTCGGTCACGCTGGCGTGCGGCAGGTGACGGGTCACCCAGGTGCGGCACTGCGCGGCCGCGTGCGGATGGGTGAGGACCCTGCGGACGTCCTTGGTCTTCGTCCCGGCTCGCACCGCCAGGCTGAACTGCACCGGCAGCAGCACCTCGCGGACGATCGTCAGCGGCGCGCCCATCGCCAGGTTGTCCAGCGTGGCGGTGACGCCGCCCTCGACCGAGTTCTCGATCGGCACGAGGGAGGCCTCCGTCTCGCCCGAGCGGACGGCATCCAGTGCGAGCATGACGGACGGGAACGCCTGCGCCTCGGCATCCGGAGCGATCGAGATCAGCGCCTGATGGGTGAACGTTCCCTGCGGTCCGAAGTATCCGAGCACGCCGGCAAGCCTAGCGCCGTCCGCCATCGAGGCCGCGCGCGACCGCAGCCGGGAACTGGCCGCCGGCCCATAGGCCCCCGACCCGCGCCGAACGCTCCCAAACCGCCGGATTCGGGTCGTTTTCCGGCAGTTCGGGAGCGTTCGGCGTCCCGGGTCAGGCGTCCGCGACGCCCGCGACGGCGGTCGCCGCCGCGTCGCGCGAGGAGTCGCTCATCAGGTCGTCGGTGAGCAGCACCACCGCGGCCAGCGCCCCCGGGTACACCTCCACGACGCGAGCGGCGAGCCGGCGCGTGTGGCGCGTGCCGTCGAGATCGAACGCGACCGTCGCGGTCGCCTCGTACGCCGCTCTCGAACCCGTCGCCGCCACGCGTTCCACACCCGTCGGCGTGTAGGTCCCGCCGACCGCCGAGTGGGCCCGTTCGCTCCAGGTCTCCGCCAATCGTTCCGCGGCGTCGGCGACCGGCATCGCCCCCACCCACGACGGCTGCAGGACGCCGGCCGCCAGGACGGGCGGCACGGTGGTGCTCGATCCCGAGCCGGTCCGGGTGAACGCGGTGTCCGCGTACAGGCAGGCCGAGGCGAAGAGTCCCTCGATGTCGGAGCAGAGACCGCGGTCCAGCCTCCACGGCGATCCGGGCACGGGCATGGTGAGACGTCCGCCGAGCACGGTGACAAGGTGCGCGGCCTCGTCCACCTCGGCGGACGCCGCGCCGATCGGCGGCACCGTCGACGGCGTCCCTGTCACGGGGGTGGCCACCGTGTCGCCGCGGGATGCCGGGCCGACCGCGAGACCGACGATCGTCAGCCCGGCGAACACGGCCAGCGCGACGGCGAGGACGGACACCGCGAGCCAGGGGACGTTCCGCCCGGGCGGCACCTCGGGCAGGCCCGGCGGGGGTGCGGGTGCGTCCGCGGAATCGCTCAGCGCAGCGGTCCAGCCGGTGCCGCTCCACCACCGGAACCGACCGGCGTCCTCGGGATCGCGAAACCACCCCGGACGCCTGTGTGCGCTCGCCATACGGGCCACCCTAGAGCGGCGGCGGGAGGTCGTCAGCCCGAGGCGGTCCCGGCGTAGCTACGCTCCGGGCCACGACGCTACGCCAAGGCCGCGATGCTACCGGTCCCCCAGTAGCTTCGCGGCCGGAGCGTAGCTACGCCCGACCGTGAGCCCCTGGGATCGGGCGCACCGTGCCCCGGAGGACCGCTCCCGAGGTCCTGTGGTCCGGGGAACGGTGAGCGTGGACGGGACTGGCCCCCACTCAGCCGCACCCGAGGTCCTGTGGTCCGGGGAACGGTGCCATGAGCGTGGACGGGACTGGCCCCCACTCAGCCGCACCCGAGGTCCTGTGGTCCGGGGATCGGTGCCGTGAGCGTGGACGGGACTGGCCCCCGCCGAGCTTGCGAGGCGGGTGGTTGCGAACGGCACCGCCCCCCGGACCACAGGACCGAACCACAGGACCGAACCAGACCGGACCACAGATCCGGACCACAGGACCGAACCAGACCGGACCACAGGCCCGGACCACAGCACCACCCAAACGGCTACGACACCGGCGTCTTCGGGCCGCGCACCCGTTCGATCCGCTCCTGCGTCCGCCGCCTGCGCAGCCGGTCGGGACGCTCGATCAGCCACCACAGACCGAGGAACGCGAGGATCCACATCTGGATGGTCGGGCTCACCGCGTCCCGGAGGTAGTTCGCGACGGACAGGACCCCCGTGTCGACGTCCACCGACCGGCTCGCGACGTACGCGACCGACAGCGCCGCGCCCCTCCAGATGAACACCCCCACGAGCGCCGAGGGGGCCATGATCGCCAGCGGGACCCAGACGATGAGGTCGTACCACGGCAGCGTGTACGGGGCCGTCAGCAACCAGGCCGCCGAGAGGACGAGGGCGCTCCGGACAGCGACGGTCAGCGGGTCCCGGCGAGGGTCGGCCAGGGGGTCGATGCCGACCACACCCGTCCAGGGAAGGATCTGGTACAACGCGATCGCCACGAGCACGAGCAGCACGCCGGACATCACGGTGACGACCACGCGAGCCACGTCACCGCCCAGCGGAGCCCACAGCCACCCGAGCACCCAGGCCGCCCACGAACCCGACGACACGTACCCCGTGTTCCGGAGGGCGGCGAACAACGCCTCGGGCGCCAGCAGTCCGTAACAGATGGCGAACGGCACGAGCGCACCCGCGAGGAGCAGCGCGAGCTGCTTGAGGTTGCGCCGGTACGCCCACAGCATCGCGATGCCGTAGAACACCAGCGTCACCTTCACGCATCCGGCGAGCCCGATGCCCACCCCGGCGAGCACCGGGTTGCGTCGCAGGAAATAGAGCCCCGCGACGGCGAACACGACCGCCAGGGACTCGTTGTGCCCGCCGGCGACGATCGCCCAGATCAGCAGCGGGTTCCCGACGGTGAGGAACACGGCGCGCGCCTGCGTCGCGGGTTCGCCGTGAGCCAGCCGGACCGTGATCGCGCCGAGAGCGAGGAACGACACGACCGTGAACGCCTGCAGCCAGAACACGATGTCGTGCATGTTGTCGCCGCCGAGGACGTTGGCGGCGTACTGCACGAACGACGCGATCGGGCCGTAGACGCTCGGGGTGTCCTGCCAGGGGCGCTCGGTGAAACGCAGCACCGCGTCGTACTGCTGCCGGAAGATCTCGGCGGGCGTCACCGTGTAGGGATCGGCCCCGAGGACCTGAACGCGCCCGTACGCCGCGTACATGAGGACGTCCCCCGAGGTCATCGGGGGGACGAGGGCCGTGAGGATGTTGAGGCCGGCCGCCAGCGCGAACAGCCGCCTGTGCCGGGGACGCCACCCCGCGCGGATCGCCCGCAGCGCGATCCACAGTCCCACGCCGCCGGCCACGATGGCCGCCCACAGCGCAGGCATCAGCACCCAGTCCGGCAAGGCGATCATGCCGACCGGCAGGTACCAGGGCGGAAGCAGGCTGCGCCGCGGTCCGAGGGTGAGGACGACGGTGGACGGGCCTGTGAGCCCGATGAACACGGTGGTCAGGCATCCGCCGACGATCAGGCCGAGGGCGAGCCGCGGGCTGCGGGTCCATCCCCTGTCCAGCAGGCCCACCAGGAAGTCACGCAGGAGATTCAGGTATTGCGTGACCATGGCTCTCCTCTCCTGCGCCGGTGAACGGGGGCGGTCGTCGTACTCCGCGGTCAACCCTAACCACCATCCCGACCACCTGGCACCGCTCGTCCCCCGGTCGCTATCAGTCTGTTATCAACTGCTGTGGGCCGCCTGGGAGCCCCTCGCCCCCGAACGCGGTGGCGGATGGGCCTGCGTCGCCGTGATCGACATCATCGGCATGGACGACGTCGGGATCCCCCGCGTCGCTGGACTGCGCACACGGGACGAAGGCCGTGTCCCCTTCTCGCGTCGGGACGGTCCGCGTCCTCGAAGGCGGGCTTCGCGCGACACGGCCCGCGATGGGACCGTCCGGGCCTGCCGCCGGAGCAGCAGCCCGAACGGTCAGGTCGCGGGCTCGGACGGCGGACGGTCGTCGCCGACGTGGCGAACGTACGGCTCGAGCAGTTCCCGGACGAGGCGCCGCACCTCGGGCGCGGGGGCTCCGGCATCGAGCATCCGCGCCCCGGTGAACGCCAGGGACTGGATCAGCTCGGCCATCCGTGCGGGCTTCTCGACGCCGAGGTCGGTCAGGGCGCGGGTGAGCGGGATGCGGATCGACTCGTGCGCCATCCGGCCGCTGTGGCGTCGTCCCTCGGCGCCGACGAGCCCGAGGACGATCGCGTGGTCGCCGCGGGCGATCAGGCGCAGGTTGGCGTCGACGTACTCGAGGACCCGGTCGGCCGGGTCGTCGACGGCGTTCATCGCCTCGTCGACGTACGCGACCCACCCGGGGAACGCGTCGTGCACCGCCGCCACGATGAGATCGTCGCGGGAGGCGAAATAGGAGTACACGGCCGGACGCGACATGCCGACCCGCTCGGCGACCTCGCCGATGCTGGGTGGTTCGCTGCGCCCGGGCTCCGCGAGGAGGCGCCGGGTGGCCTCCAGCAGCGCCTCTCGTCGCGCGGCGCGATGCTCCGCGACGGTGGGCGCGTCGATCTTGGGCATGCGGGTAGGTTACTCCGCCCGCTCGCGCGCGGGCAGTCGCCCGATGGTCCACGCCACCCGGCGAAGGCTCCCTCGACCCGCTCCGACCGGGCTATAGTGGCGGGCGTCGAGCGGTGCGGAAGTCGGTGAGAATCCGACACGGTTGCGCCACTGTGAGGGATGACCCGAGTCAGACCTGCATCGCCTCGTCGCAGTCTTCCGATCGCGGGCCGCACCAGCCCGAAAGGAGCCGCCCCAATGTCGCACCTCGTTCCTCCCGTGCAGGCACCGTCCGTTGCAGCGGTCGCCCACCCCGAGCGGTCGCGCGCAGGCACCCACTGATCTTTCCGGGCCCGGCCGTGTCCCCGCGGGCAGGCGACCCGTCGGCGAGCGTCCTGGCGACGCCGCACGACCCCCACAGACCTCGGCGCGGTGTGTCGAACGTACGTGTCGAGTCCAGCGTCCGGTCCGGCGCGTGGAACGCCGGGCCGGACGCCCTTTCCGGCCGCGGCCGGAAGTGACCAACGTTCTCTGCTGGGACGCCGGAATGATCGCAGAACTGACCAACCGCCTCGTCCTGGCCGGGGTGAGGTTGGCGTCGGGCCGGGAGCGCCTCTCGGCGCGAGGCCGCTCGTAGCGGCGAGTGTTGGAGCCCGGGGCTACCGCGGCCCGACGCCGAGACGAGGATAGGCGCCCGGAGCCCTGGGGCCAAGCTCATCGTTCACCGGCAGCAGTCCTGCCGTCCCGGACAGGCCCTTCCGGCGTGGTGACCGCCAGGTTGTGCGAGGCTCGGCCTGCACCGTCCGCGTAGCTACGCTCCGGGCCAGGACGCTACGCCAAAGCCGCGACGCTACCGGGGGACCGGTAGCTTCCCGGCCGGAACGTAGCTACGCGAAAGCCCGCCCGATCACTCCAGCGATCCGGCCCGCCAGAGGCGCGCGCATGCGGCGAGATCGGCCGCCAGCGTCTGCAGTCGTGCCGCCCGGCGAGCCGAACGCGTGCCCTCCGACACGTCGGCGCGCCCCGACGTGACGACGAGGCAGAACGCCGCGGCCCGCTCCAGCGCGATCGCCAGGTCACCGGCGAACACCCCGCGCAGGATGTCGTCGGCGACCCGCCGCACTTCGTCCGGCCCGGGCGGGTCGACGCCGGCGACGACGTGGTTCGGCTCGGTGAAGCGGATCCCGGCGGCGTACTCACGCGCCGCCGTCTCGGGATCGCGCTGCACCCATTCCCGCAGCAGATACAGACGCCACAGCGCTCCGGGCAGACTTCGAGCGGGCCGCGTCGACCACAGCTCGGCCAGGGTCGACAGACCGATCTCGTCGGTGAGCGCGATGAGTCGCGCCAGTACCTCGGGATCGTCGGCGGCGCGCCCGGCGCGTACGAGGACGGCCGCGGTCTCGTGCGCCGCGTGCATCTGCTCGATCGGGTCGGATCCCTCTCCCAGAGCCTCCAGCGCCGCGGGCTCCCGATAGCTCGGGCGGCGCGGCCTGCCTGTGTCACTCACCCGGCAAGGCTAGCTGCGGGGTCAACCGCCGACCCCCGCGGACCGGGCTCAGTCGGCGCGCGACGGACGCGCGTTGTAGGCGAGGTCCAGGTACTCCGGATGGCGGCTGATCCAACCCGAGATGAACGGGCAGACCGGGAGCACCTTCCGCGTACCGTCCGCGCGCACCTGATCGAGCGCGCAGCGGGCGATCGCCGACCCGACCCCGCGGCCCTCGAACGCCGGGGCGACCTCGGTGTGGGTGAACACGATCAGAGCGTCGGCGAGCTGGTACTCGGCGAACCCGGCCAGCGCGCCGTCCTGGGTCGCCTCGAACCGCCGCCGGCCCGGGACGTCGGTGACGACGAGCGCGCTCATCGCGCTCCTCCCGCCGCCGACGGATCGTGCTCCTCGATCCGCAGCGCTCCCGAAGGGCACCGGCCCACGACCTCGCGCAGGTGATCGGCCCGCTCGGACGTGCCCGCGACCAGGGGATCGATCCACGGCCGCCGCTGCGTGTCGAAGACCTCGGGCATGCCCCGGACGCACTCGGCCGCGTGGCGGCACAGATCCTTGTCGAACGAGACGTCGACGAGCGAGCCTCGGTAGTTTCTCCGCGTCATGAACCGTCAACAGTGCTTCCCATCGGCCTATTCCGATGGGCTCCTGGCGCCGCGGGCCGGCTCGCCGCGAGGGATCCGGCCGTCTTGTTGGTAGCGTTGCACCGTTCCGGCCCCTCCGACCTGGTGTGTGCATGAATCTGGACTTCGAGAATCGCTCACAGGCGCTCCTGGAGATCCTTCGTGCCCACGGGGAGATCCGCACCGTCACCTCGGCCGAGGAGCTGGGCGTCAGTCAGATGACGATCCGCAGGGATCTTGCGGAACTGGAGCGGCTCGGACTGGTGAGACTCGTCCGCGGAGGAGCCAAACCGGCGGACGCTCGCCCCTTCTCCACCCGCAACGTCCTGTTCGACGCCGAGAAATGGGTCGTCGCGAAGAAGGTGGCGCGGCTGGTGCCGAAGACCGGGACCATCGCCATCGACTCGTCCACGACCATGGCCCGGCTGTGCAAGATCCTGCCGTCGGGCTCCGGCCTCACCGTCGTCACCAACAGCCTGATCAGCTTCCAGACCCTCCAGAGCCTGCCCGGCGTCACTGCCCTGCTCACCGGAGGGTTGTTCGACGTGCGCAGCGACTCGCTCGTCGGCAGCAACTGCCAGCAGTTCATCGCCGGCTTCGCGTTCGACATCTACTTCGCCTCGACGGCCGCCTTCAGCCCGAGCCGCGGCGGGTTCGAGTCGACGCAGGAGGAGGCCGCGGTCAAGGCCGCGTTCGTGCGCTCCTCGGCGAAGGTGGTCGTCGGGGTGAACAGCCAGAAGCTGGACGATCACGCGCCGTTCGCGTCGTTCTCCACCTCCGAGATCGATGTCCTGTGCGGCGATCAGGACCCGTCGTTCTGGGCGGGCACCGGGCTCTCGCCCCACACGGAGACGCGCTGACGAACCCGGATCCTGCCGGGGCTCGGCGAAGCGGAGCGGGCCGGCACGGATATGGCGGGTCGACAGCCCTCGGTCAGGAGGACGACGGGTCGCCGGGCCGGGGCGGGCGGATCCGGCCCGCCGGGACGGACTGCTCGAAGGCCGCACCGATCCGCAGGAGCTCGACCTCTCCGAACGGACGACCGACCAGTTGGATCCCGACCGGGAGCCCGTCGCCGGTGAACCCGCAGGGCACCACCAGGGCGGGAACCCCGATCAGGGTGATCGACTGAGCGAGCTGCGTCCAGCGGGAGTAGTCGTCGAGCCCGGTCCCGGCGACCTGCCGCGGCCAGTCCCACGCCGCCGGGAACGGGGCGATGACCGCAGCGGGAAGGGCGAGGACGTCGGACTCCCGCCACACCGCCAGAGCCGCCCGCCGGAGCGTCGTCTGCGCGGCCAGCGCCGCCCACACCCGCTCCGCGGTCACCGACCGGCCCGCCGCGACGTCGAACACCAGGTTCGGCCCGACCAGCTCGGGCCGCTCCTCGACCAGCCGCCCGAAGCGACGCGCCGCCGCCCAGTGCCGAAGCGTGCGGAACGACACGTCGGCGAGATCGCGGTCGACGGGGAGGTCGACCGGGTGCACCCGTGCGCCGAGCCGCTCGAACGCGGGCCGCGCGACATCGTCCAGCACCCCGCGGACGACGGGATCGACGGGGAAGCCGGCCGGATGCGGGCACCAGCCCACGCGCAGCCCCCGCAGATCCGCGACGGACCCGCGCGAGACCAGCGTCCGCAGCGGCCCCGGATCCACCGGCACGCTGACCGGGTCTCCGGGGTCGTGCCCCGCCAACGCGGCGAGCAGCAGTGCGACGTCGGCCACGGAGCGTCCCATGGGACCGTTGACGCCGAGAGTCCAGTACCCCATCTCCGCCGCCCCGCGTGTGACCAGGCCCGGCGTGGGCCTCAGCCCGACGACATTGCAGAAGGACGCCGGCGTCCGCAGCGAGCCGCCCATGTCGCTGCCGTCGGCGAGCGAGACCATGGACGCGGCGAGGGCCGCGGCCGCGCCCCCGGACGAACCGCCGGCGCTCCGGTCCGGCGCATACGGATTCCTCGTGACCCCGAACACCGCGTTGACCGTGTGCGATCCCAGACCGAACTCGGGGGTGTTCGACTTGCCGAGCGAGATCGCACCGGCGGCCGCCATCCTCGTCACCACCGCGGCGTCGGCGCGCGGAACATGGTCGGCGAAGGCCCGGCTGCCGTAGGTGGTCCGGACGCCCGCCGTGTCCTGCAGGTCCTTGTGCGCCACCGGCAGCCCGTGCAGCAGACCGAGCGGGCCGCCACGGGCCTGGCGCTCGTCCGCGGCGGCCGCCCTGCGCGCGGCGCGCTCGAGGTCGAGCGTCACCAACGCGTTGATCGCCCGATTGGACGTCTCGATCCGCGCGATCACCGCATCGAGCAGCTCCCTGGCCGAGACCTCCCCCGTCACCAGCAGCCGCCGCTGCTCCGACGCCGACGCGTCGGCCAGCTCGGTGCCGGTGCCGGGGGTCGGCGTCCCGATCCCGTCGGTCACAGACCGCTCAGGTCCACCAGCTTGCCGGCGTTCACCGGCAGCAGCGAACCCGCGTACAGCTCCTTGTAGACCCGCGCCACGCGATCGGAGTGGTACGCGTCGACGACCTTCGCCAGGACCGGATCGTCCTTGTCCTCGCCGCGGACCGTGAACACGATCACGAAGTTGAGCTGGAAGGGGTCGTTCGCGAAGTCCAGCCCGTTCTTCAGGATCGGGTCCGTGGTCGGGTCCAGTCCGCCGTCCACCGCGTTGATGGAGTAGACGAAGCCGGCATCGACGTCCTCGAGTGTGCGCACCATGGTGTCGGACGGGATCTCCTCGAACTCGAGGTCCGACGGATTGGAGTTGATGTTCTCCACGGTCGGGAACACCTCGTAGTCGGTGTCCAGCCCGATCACGTCGTTCGCCGCCAGGATGAGCAGCGCGCGCCCGCCGTTCAGGACGTCGTTGGGGATCGCCACCGTCGCACCGTCCGGCAACGCGTCCACCGAGTCGTACTTCTCGGAGTACAGGTCCAGGGTCGAGATGTGGATGTCGCCGATCGACGTGAGATCCGCGAACTTCGCGTCGGACGCCTGGACGTACGACAGATACGCGCGATGCTGGGCGACGTTGATGTCGATGTCGCCCTCGAGCAGAAGCTCGTTCAGGTTGATCGACGTGTCGTAGGCGGTGTTGACGACCTTGATGTGCTCCGACTCGAGCTCGGCGTTCAACGCCTCGAACACCTCGTCGTAGTCGTATCGTGCGGCGGTCTGGATCGTGGTCCACTCGCCCGCGTCGGCGGAGTTCGTGCCGTCGCCCGACGGCGAGGCGGAGCAGGCGGTCATCACGAGCAGCGCTGCGGCGGCGGCCACGGGGATTCTCAGTCGACGGATCATTGCGGTCCTTTCTCGGGTGTCGCCGGGTGCGACAGTCAGTGGGAGGTCCTGCGGAGGACCAGGTTTCCGGCGCCTTGCAGGGCGAACACGATCACCAGCAGGAGGATCAGGGAGATGAGGGTGATGTCGGGCATGAAGCGGGCATACCCGTAGCGGATGGCGAGGTCGCCGATGCCGCCGCCCCCGACGACGCCGGCCATCGCCGTGTAGCCCACGAGGCTGATGGACGACAGCACGAGGGCTCGCACGATGCCCGAGCGGCCCTCCTTGAGCAGCACCCGCCCGATCACGTACGGCCGGGAGAAGCCCAGGGACAGCGCCATGTCGATGACGCCTCGATCCACATCGGCGAGGGCGAGCTCCACCTGCCGGGCGACGAAGGGCACCAGCGCGACGATGATGGGGACGACGGCCCCGGGCACGCCGACCGCGGTACCGGCGACGAGGCGGGTGAACGGGATGATCACCGCGATCATGATCACGAACGGGATGGAACGCATCAGGTTGACGACCCTGGGGACGATGGCGTCCAGCAGCCTGTTCTCGTAGAGGTGCCCGGGAGCGACGACCAGGAGGAGGATTCCCAGCAGCACGCCGAGCGGCACCACGAAGGCCAGGGCGATGCCGACCATCTGCAGCGTCTCGATCAGGGACGTGACGATCCTCGGCCAGTACCGCACGGCGTTCGGCAGCCACTGCTCGATCCAGTCCATCAGGCGACCGCCCGCCGTGGGTGCGTGCCCGCGACGACGTCCAGCCCGACACCGCGGGCGCGCAGGTCGTCCGCGGCGGCGGCCAGCCGGTCGGGCGGCCCGTCGAAGGCGACGTAGAGGCAGCCGACGAGCACCCCGTGAAGCACCCGGACGGTCCCGTAGACGACGGACAGGTCGACACCGTAGGAACGCGACAGGCGAGAGATGGTCGCCGCGTTGGCCTCCTCGCCGACGAACAGCAGCCGGGCGACGAACCCGCCGCTCGCCGCGATGCCCTCGACCAGCGGGGTCTCCAGCGCGGCGGTCGCACCGTCGTCGTCGAACAGCGAGCGCGAGAACTGCTGGGTCGCCTCGTGGCGCGGCCGGGCGAACACGTCGGCGGTCGTCCCCACCTCGGCCACCTCACCTGCGTGGAGGACCGCGACCCGGTCGCAGATGTCCTTGACGACGCTCATCTCATGGGTGATGAGCAGGATGGTCAGCCCGAGCGACCGGTTCACGTCGCGCAGCAGGGCCAGGATGGAGACGGTCGTCTCGGGGTCGAGCGCCGACGTGGCCTCGTCGCACAGCAGGATCTCGGGATCGTTGGCCAGCGCCCGGGCGATCGCGACGCGCTGCCGCTGGCCGCCCGAGAGCTGACTGGGGTAGGCGGACGCCCTGTCCCCCAGGCCGACGACGTCCAGCAGCTCGTGCACCTTGTCCGCACGCTCGCGGCGGCCGAGGGTCGAGTGCCGCAGCGGGAGTGCGACGTTCTGCCGGACGGTGTCGTTGCGCAGCAGATGGAAGTGCTGGAAGATCATGCCGATCTTGCGGCGCTTCCGCCGCAGCTCGGCCTCGGCCATGGAGGTGATCTCCTCGCCGCCGACGCGGATCCGGCCCTGGTCGATCGTCTCCAGCCGGTTGATGCACCGGATCAGCGTGGTCTTTCCCGAGCCGCTGCGTCCGATCGCCCCGAAGATCTCGCCCGACCGCACGTGCAGGCTGACGTCGCGCAGGGCGGCGACGTCTCCCTGCGGGGTCCGGTAGGTCTTGGAGACGTTCTCGATGTCGATCATGCGCCGGCCGGGATCGGCTCGGCGACGGGGACGCGGCCGGCGACGTTCTCCACCGCTTGCGCGACATCCAGCAGATCCTGCTCGCCGAACCGGCGACCGATGACGTGCACGCCCAGCGGGATCTGGTCCCAGACCACGTCGGTCGGGACCACGATCCCGGGCAGTCCGAGCACGGGCGTCGCGCATGACGGCCACTGGGCGTACACGATCTCCTTCCGTCGCGACACGTCGGCCCACTGGTCCTCGTCGGCGAGGAAGGGCGTCTGCGCCGACGCGGGGGTGAGGATCGCCAGGTAGTCCTCGAGCAGCGACTGCGCGCGTTTGATCGTGCTCCCGCGACGCGCGTAGGCGTCCAGCAGACGGTCGAGGGTCAGCGGCCCGCCGAGCAGGTCCTCGCTGATCGCCGCCGGACCGGCCAGGCCGTTGGCGAGGATCTCACCGCCCTCGGCGATGTGCTCCCGCCCCGAGTACAGGTACTCGGCGAAGCAGAGCACGACCTCCAGCTCGAACGCCTCCTCGAAGACGTCGGTGGTCAGCGGCTCCACGGCGTATCCCTGTGCGCTGAGCGCGTTCGCAGCACGCAGCACGGCATCCTCCACGGGCGGGTCGAGCGGGTGGAGCTCGGTCCCCAGGTAGAGACCGATCCGCCGTCCACGACCCCGCGCCTGCACGGTCGGCACCGACACCGGGTCGCGCGGGGAATAGCCGCGCAGCGCCTCCAGCCCGAGCGCCGCGTCCTCGACCGAGCGGGCCAGCGGCCCGGCGACGGCGAAGAGCTGGTTCGACAGTGCCTTGTGGCGCGGCGCGATGTCGTTGCCCGGCACGACGCCCGGGGTGGGACGCAGCCCGACCACGCCGACCGCGTAGGCCGGGTAACGGATCGAGCCGGCGATGTCGTTGCCCTGCGCGACCGGAACCAGGCCCGCCGCCACGGCCGAGGCGGCGCCCCCGCTCGATCCGCCCGGGGTGTAGGCCGGATTCCGGGCATTCCTCGTCGCCCCGAACAGGTCGGAGGTCGTGAACCACTGCCACGACCAGGGCGGGGTGCTGCTGGAGCCCACGATGACCGCGCCTCCGCCGCGGAGGTTCTCCACGAGCGGATCGTCCCGGGAGGCGACGTTGTCGGCCAGCGCGGTGACGCCGTAGGTCAGCCGGTGCCCGGCCGCGGCGGTGTTGTCCTTGATCGCCACCGGCACCCCGGCGAGCGGCCCGAGCCGGAGCCCGTGGCGGATCGCCGTGTCGACGGCGCGCGCCTGCTCGGGCGCCGCCTCGGCCCAGACGTCCACCAGGGCGGTGAGCCCCGGATTCAGCCGATCGATCCGGTCGAGGGCCGCGTCGACGAGCTCACGACTCGAAACGGCTCCCAAACGCAATGCGGACGCGGCCTCGGCGGCAGACCAGTGTCCATTTTCGGGCAGAGAAGACATGACAACCTCACAGGAGGAAAAAGGCAAGCGAAATAACGCCTCGGCAAGGCGTCACGCAGAAAGGAAAGAACCCGGCAGAACCGCCGGAACAGTCAAGACAGAAGGGTCGAGTGCGTCAGAGCGCGAGGACGACCTCGAGCATTCGCGCAGCCATCCCGCGGAGACATCGCTTCGCGGACAACCGGGCTGCCGGTGCTCTCATGATCCAATCCCAAGGCTCGAATGAAGGGGTATGGGCACCATTGATATCACGCTCGGCGTGAGATTGCACGATCTGCCCGAAAAACGGACCGGATTCTCCGTCGGCGCCGCGCGGGACGTGGCCGCGGGCGGCCGGGACGAGCGGACGGGCGGCGGTCCGCCTCACGCGCCCCCCCGGCACGTCGAACGCTCGCCTTCGAGCGGGTTCTCTCAGACTCCCGCACGAAGCCGAGCGTCCGACGCCGGGCAGGTGCCGGGGCCACCGGTCGCCGGACCCGATGGGGGCGGGCACGTCCCTGAGTCGAGGGTCAGCGGCTCCCGTAGCCGAGGCGGTCCGCGACGGTCTCGGCGATCTCCCGGGCACGCCCCAGCGTCTCGATCATCCACAGCGAGTTGTACCGACCCGCCCGCAGCTCCTTGGCGTACAGCACGCTGTCCACGAACTCCTGGCGGGAGATTCCGAGTTCCACGGGGGTCGAGGGGCACCCGGCGCGGCGGAGCCGACCGGCCACCTCCGTGGCGGACGGCGTCTGCTCGTACCTCTGCCGCAGCGAGTCCGCCACGTCCCTCAGGCGCCGGAGCTCGGCCATCTGATGCTCGCGACCGAACACGTGGTTGCCCTGCTGCAACGCCAGGACGTCCGCCGCGCCCTGGCCGTAGGCGCGTCGCACGCCGGCCTCCCACTCACCGGGATCGGGCAACGGCCCCGGCACGTCCGGCAGACCGGCCGCCATGATCTCGTCCCAGATCATCAGGTTCGCCACCGTTCCGGCGCCGACCGCCTGGCCGTGCATCGACTGGGTGTCGCCCCGCCGGTCCTGGCACATGATCCAGAAGTGGTTGAGCTGGTGCTCCGCTCCCGAACCGCAGATCGACGATCCGTACCACGCCATGCCGACCGCGCTGCGATACAGCCCGTCGGTCAGGTCGGCGAGCGCCTGCGGATCCCGGACCGCGATCCCGTCCACGGTCGCATCGGACGCGCCCGCGGCTATGCAGGAGCCCATCATGTCGGCGATGCGATCGCAGTAGTAGACCTGTTTGACCTGGTTCGCCGCCCACCAGTCCAGGCCGGCGCTGATCTTGGCGCAGACCTCCCCGACGCCCGCGGCGTTCATGAACGTGGGACACCTGGCGATGACCTCGGTGTCCGCCATGACCACCGCCGGATAGTCGAGGTAGTACGTGTTCTGCACCTCGTTGACGATGATGACCGACATGTTCGTGAAGAAGCCGTCCATGGTCATGGCGGACGGGATGCTCACGACCGGCAGGCCGAGCCGCGACCCGACGTACCTCCCGAGATCGGTGATCGTCCCGCCACCGATCGACACCAGATAGTCGGTGTCCATGGGAATGTTGCAGACGACCCGGCCAACCGCCGACTCGTTGGGCACCACCGGGCCCGCGAGGACCAACGGACGCAGCTCGATCCCGGCCGAGCCGCACGATTCGAGCACCTGATCCCCGACGAGTTCGATGATGTTCTCGTCGGCTATCAGGACCCCCTTTGCACCTACCTTTCCGTTCACGATCTCCTGGGGCAGATCCTGCAGGACGCCCGCCCCCACTCTCATCTTCCCGATGGGCATCTTGTGAATACGCGCACAGTCGCATTCGAATTCGTGCCTCTGGTAGATATCCACAATGTCCAGCATGATGCTCCAAAGTCTCTCGGGGCGGACGGCCCGCACGGCCAGTCAGAAGATCTTCCCGTCCAGTGCCTCGTAGGCCTCGTCGAATCGGCGATGGGCCGCCTGATAGACGTCGAATCGGGTCGGGTCGGGAGTGAAGGTGCGCGTGAGCTGCACCGCCTGCGCCGCCGCGTCGTGCGGACTGGCGTACGCGCCGACCGCCAGTCCCGCGTACATCGCGGCGCCCAGGCACCCGGTCTCGGAGGACTTCAGCACGGAGATGGGACGCTGGGTGATGTCGGCCATCATCTGGCACCACAGGGGACTGTTGGCCGCGCCGCCGGTGAGCCGGATGCCGTCCAACTGGATGCCCGCGGCCAGTTCCGCCCGCACGATGTCGTACATCTCGAAGCTGACGCCCTCCATCACCGCCCGCGCCATGGCCGGCTTGGTCGTGCCGAGCCGCATGCCGAGGAACATCCCCCGGGCCCTGTCGTTGATCTTCGCCCCCGACGCGCCCTGCAGATAGGGAAGGAAGGTCACGCCGTCGGCTCCGGGGGCGACGGACGCGATCTGATCGTTGATCACGTCGTAGGAGTTTCGCCCGCTCACGGCCGCCGCTGCCTGCTCACTGTCGCCGAAGACGTCGTGATACCAGCGGTAGGCCGAGGCGCAGGTGTTCGAGAACGCCTCGATCGTGTAGTTGCCCATTCCGAAGTTCGGCTTCACGACCAGGGTCATGTCGGGGTCGCGGATCGATTCGTCGGACACGATGAAACACGAGCCGAACGTCCCCATGACCATCACCGCGGCGCCGGATTCGACGGCCCCCGACCCGAACGTGTTGCAGTTCTGGTCGAAGGTGCTCATGCCCACGGGCGTGCCGGCGACCAGGCCCATCCGTTCGGCCACGTCGCTGCCGAGGCGGGTCATCACGCGTCCGGGCTCGCTGAGGATCTCGGGCCGCAGGTCCAGCGGCATCCCGAGAAGGTCGTGCAGCCTGTCCGACCAGACGCCCTCGTCGATGTCCATCATCCCGGTACGACTGGCCGTCGCCGAGTCGGTGAAGTAGCCGTCCGCGCCGAGAAGGCGCAGGAAGTAGTCCTGCTGGTCGAGGAGCTTCACCGTCCTGGCCCAGTTCTCGGGCTCGTTCTGCTTCAGCCACAGGTACTTCGTGACGCTGAAGAGCAGCCCGAGCGGGTCGCCGGTGATGCGGTAGAACTCCGACCTCGGGATCCGGTCGAGGATCCACGCGATCGCCTCGCGCCCGCCGCGAATGTCCTGCCAGCTCACGAACGGCCGGATGAGCTCGTCGTGCTTGTCCATCATCGCTATGACGGACCCTTGCGTGGACATGCTCAGGCCTGCGACGTCCTGCGGGCGGATGCCGGATTTCTCGACCGCGGCCCGGCAGGTGTCGAACACCGCCGGCACCATGTCGTCCGGGCTCTGCTCGACGTAGCCCGGATGCGGGTAGTAGGACGGGTAGGCACGGTAGTCCCGCGCCAGCATGTTCCCCTGGGTATCGAACACGCATGCCTTGCAGCCGGTCGTCCCAGCGTCGATTCCGATCAGATACTGCGTCATTGTCAGTCCTCGTCGTCTGCGGGTGGCGTGGTGTCAGCCGGTGTAGGCGGGAACGACGCCGATCCGGCGGAACGTATCGAGCTGATCGATCACCGCCGGCGCCGCACGCGTCCCGATCAACTCAGCCCCCGCCATCAAGAACACATACGCATTCTGCGCATGCGGCGCCTTGATCCCCGACACCTTCACCCGCGTACCCGACCCCGCCAACGTGTCCACCATCACCAACACCTGCTCCAACGTCGGCGCCTCGAACTGACCCGTCGCCGACTTCGCCCAATCGATCCCCGCCTCCGCGATCAACCGACACGCCGTCGCAACCTCCTCCACCGACAAGAACGCCGTATCGATGATCATCTTCGTCATCACACCCTGCGCCGCATCCACATACTCCCGGAACTCCGCCAGGATCTTGTCGTACTTCCGATCCTTCAGATCATGCAGATTCATCGTGTTGTCCAACACCGTCGCC
>NZ_AUIA01000026.1 GCF_000423465.1 Propionicicella superfundia DSM 22317
GCAGGACCTCGTTCTCCTGCTCCAGCAGCCGGATCCGCTTCCGCGCCTCCCGCAACTCCACCGAGTCCACCCGTGAGGGGCCCGGCTTCGCCCCATCATCGATATCGGCCTGGCGCAGCCACTTGAACAAGGTCATCGGATGGACACCGAAGTCCTTGGCGATCTGTTCGACCGTCACGCCTGGCTCGCGGCCACGCGCGACCCGAACCACATCATCCCGGAACTCCTTCGGGTACGGCTTGGGCACAGCAACATCCTCTCAGGCCACCCTCCCGGGCAAGCCAGATCAGTTGTCACCTATCCGTGCAGCAGACCCATGGATCGGTGCTGGAACCGATAGGGAGGCGCGGTCACGTTCTTGCCCGAGGTATCGACAAGCTTGGTCTTGCTCGTGTCAACGCAGGTCGTCACGGCCCAGGTGCGCAAGCCTTCGCCGTTGTTCCCGGCGGCCTCCGCGGACTGGATTTCAACCATGGAGGCACCAGAGCCAGTCAACTGCTCCAGTCGGTAGCCCGTGAGGTTCTTCCGGAAGAACTCCAATGCGTCACCGGACGCGACGGCGTCGAGATCCTGCAGGGAGGCTTGGGGATCGTTGGTGAGTCGGTCGACCACCTCCCACAGCGTCACGACGGCCAGCCGGGCGTTGGCGAGGTCCTGTTCGGCCGGTGACAGCGACGTGACGCTGGGAGTTGGCTTCGGCGTGGAAGACGGGGTCGGGTCCGGGGACGGCGTCGCGGTGCACGCCGCAACCAGCAGTGGCAGCGCCAGCGCGATCGCACCCCTTCGCAGGGCGTTCGTGTTCAGCAGCATCGGCTTCTCCTTCACCTACCAGAAGTGAGGAAGAGGGCTGTTGGCGGACACCCCGGGTGAAGATTCTTGAACGACCGTGTTCGCTCGAGTTGGGGGTGACTCGTCCAGGGGAGCCCTGGTCCTGTTCTATTGGGTGCGCTCTTGGGGGACAGCGCGTCGAATGTAAGCCGTGAAAATGATGAAATCTTGGGCGTCCCACGGAATGACATCGAGCTATTGGGGGCCACCGATCGCCTTTGCATAGCATGCCGAGCAGCAACGAAGTCGGCTTTCCCATCCGGACGGCGAGGGTGCATTGGCCATGAAATTCCTTGTCGCGGCTGGCTTCGAAGCCGTTGGCGCCGCTTCCGCAGCCGCCCCGCACGCATCAAGTCGAGTTCCTCTCGCCACCACGCCCACAGCGCGCGCTCCTCGGCGTACAGGTCGGCCCGCCGCCGCCCCACACCCTCCGTCCCCCGATCAACCGCTACCCGATCCAGCGCGTCGGCAACTCGTTGCCAGCAGGACCCACGCCACTCGACCAGGCCAACCGAACCGAGCCGCTGGAGCACTCTCGTGGTCTTCTCGATCGACCAGCCCAGCAGCTGCGAGCACTGCACCGAGTCGAGGGAGTCGGCGAGCCGGCCGTAGAGGCTGCCGGCTTCGAGGCCCAGTCCTCCCGTGGTGGCGAAGGCATCGAGGGCGCTCGCGCGCAGTCGGTTGACGAGCTCGGTGCCGAGCGCGGTCCGCAGTGCGGGGCCGGTGCCAGCGGGGCGCGGGTCCGCTTGTGACAGCGTTCGACTCACTCGGGTGTGAACGACGCCGCCGGGGTCGATGGTCCAGCGGGCGCCGCGGCGTCCGGCGGCGTTGCGGGTGCGGCTGATCCAGCCGTCGGCAGCGAGGGCGAGCAGGGACCGTCGTGCTGTCTCGCGATCCAGGCCGCAGGTGAGGGCAAGTCGGCGGATGTCGGCTTCGACCTCGTCGGGTCGGACGGCCTGCAGGTGGAACAGGCACAGGGCGTCCAGGATGCGTCGCTGCGCTAGCCCTGCTCGCGAGCGTCCCCACCGGCCCGGTGTCGCGTCTGCGCGGTGTTGCACGGCGCGGACGATCGCGGCCACGACTTCTGCTCGCAGCTCGAAGCTTGCGTCGGTGCCCTCCTGGGGCTGGCCCGGGGCCAGCTCCGCAACCGTCCGGACCGCGCGGGTCCACTGGCGACGTAGCACCGCCACGGGCGATGCCGGGCCGCTGGTCGGTCGGGGGACGCGGGTGGCGCCGGCGCGGAGTGTGCGCGCGTGCTCAAGCCCTGGGGCGTCGGCGATAGCCGCGATGTCGGAGAAGCGCCAGCGGGCCGCCGCCGCGCCGCACAGCACCCGCCACAGCACTGCCGACAGATCCCCCGTCGGGGTTGCGTTCAACAGTGCACGGCAGCCCGCCGACAGCGGACGCTTCGTGCCGGGCAGGAACGGCATTCCGTTCGCCTCGGCCACCGGACGATGCTGAGGAGGGGCGGCTGAGGGCGCTGCGAGTTGTACGTTCTCGGCGATCCGGCTCATGAGGGCGTGAACCTGATCGGTGGTCACCGTGGCGTCTGTGAGCGCGCGTAGCGAGCCGGCGATCACCTGCGAGACGCCACCGAGCCGGTGCGGCGTGCCGGGTGGGCGCACGCAGCCCGAGGTGGGGTTGACCAGCGGTGCAACATCGAGGGTGGGCAGCCACGCTTTGAGCAGGTACGCCAAGGCGCTGACCACCTCGGCGTCCAGTGACTCGTGGAGGCCGAGCCACACGTGCCGACCGCCCGTGGGGCCCGATGCACACACGAGGTGCGGCATCTCCAGTTCGGACAAGACGCTGGACAGGCGCGTGGCGTCCGCGGCTGCCGCCTCGGCCGAGGGCTTCGCATCCAGGTCGGCGCACAGCAGCCGGTAGCGGCCCTGTGGATCAGTCAGGTGGACCGCCCACGGCGTCCACGGCTGGGCCCCGGCGAGCGGGTGGACCAGCGGGTAGGCGTTCAGCGGTTGCCCGTTGGCGTCCACGGCCGCAGCTCGGACGACCCGACGCGGGCTGATCCGCGCGGTCAGCGACCAGGCGTCAGGGGTGGAGCCAGTCCCCCGGTTGGCCGGATGTCCTGGAGCAGGGCTCATCTCCGCGGGCTCGACTGCTGGGGTCCGCCCAGCCTTACAGGAGCTCGGCGCTCGGATCGCGCCCCCGCCGGCTCAGGCGAGTAGACGGTCTCGAAGAGGCGGGGGTGATCGTCTGCGCCACAGGCGACTATCCGCCCGCCCTCCCACTTGAGGGCGTCCGAGCCGCGCTGGGTGGGAGCAGCCGCCGCGGCAGCGGTCGCATCCAGCGCGGCCACCGCCACCGCCGTCCCCGCCAGCGCCTTCTTGGCGTCCGCGAGCAGGTCGAGCCCGGCCGGCTCGCCGGGCGGCATGGGCACCCAGCCCTTGCGGCAGGCAGCTTCGACCGTGGCGGCCCCCCGATAGGCAGGCTGGGTCACCGCCGACGCGGCGATCCACAGCTGGCCGGAACTTCGCACGAGGCGGTCCAGCGCCTGGAAGTGCGCGACGGACACGTTCCCGAGCGCGTGCATGCCCCTCCGGAGCGATCCCATCAGCGACGCCAGGTCGAAGCGGTCGGACAGTGTCTCGGGTGGTAGCCACTCGCGGTTCTCCCGCAGGTTGTCGGTGATCACTTGCCGCAATTGTCTCGACGCCTCGAACTGCTCGACGTCGCGGACGCCGTGCAACCGGACGGTCCCCGGCCACGAGACGAGGGGACGCCAGGCCTCGTGCGCGCCGACCAGCGCCGGACGCGCCCGATCGGCAGGATCGTCTCGGACCAGGCCCACCTGGGCGGCGGCGTTGAGCACCGTTCCCGCTGTCGCAATCAGGATCAACGCGTCACCAGCCGCGAACTGCAGCGCGTTCTGGGTGACCCGGCGGGGTGACCCAAGGGCCGCGACCGTCGCGGGAAGCCACCGTGCGATCGCGCCGTCCAGCGACCGGTCCTCGGAGGAGACGGCTGCGACATCCTCGTACCGGCCGGCGCGTTCCACCGTGGGAGTCGCCGCGTGCCGCTGGGTGCGGGCCGCCACCCCTCGCATCAACCACCTGGCCGACTCGAACTCATGTTGATCCCCCAGCGCCGCCAGCGTGGTGACTGCCACCGCATGGACGACCGCCACCGCGTTGGCCTGCATCCCCAACGAGGCCGCGTGGTCCACCTCCGTCCGTGCGGCCGGCTGTCCACTGAGCATGTCCGCGATCGCCCCGAGCCGAGTTGCGATCGCCAGCACCGCGCGCTCCGAAGCCGCTGGTGCAACGTCGCTGCCCGCCACGCTCGGCGAAGCCAACGACTTCTCGACCGCAATCGCGCGCAGCACCTCCCGGACGGCGGAGGCGTCGTCGAGCCAGACCGGCTCCACGTGGACGGCGTCCAGAACGCGGAGGGCGGCGTTGGCCAGCCGCGGCCAGGCGGCCAAGTACCCGGCAGCCTGCTCGTGGGACGTACCTTCCTCAGTCTCGCTCGACCGGGTACACAGATCCCAGGCGCGGGCATGGACGTCGTCCAGCAGCGTCCCGACCGTGGCCGTCATCGCGTAGCCCTCGCTCGCACCGCCTGCAACCTCGCCCACATCGCCAACGGCACAACCGGCCGCGCCGCAGCGAGCGCCTCGGACGCAGAGTCCAGCGACGCCCTCGCGTTCACCCCTGGATCGACGAGCTCCGGCTCAACACCCAGCTCGGCGAACAGGCCCTCCAGGTCGAGACAGTCCCCCGCGAGGAACAGCGACTCCCCCGACGGGTCGTCCGCCGCGACGAACGCGACCACCGCGTTCCGCACATGCCCCAACGCCCGCGCCAGCTCCAACGATCCGTTCACGGCGATCCGTCCTTCCAGTAGCTCTCGCTATCCAGAAGCGGCGGAAACAGTGCTTGGCGGACACCTCGGGCGCACGAGATCGCGGGGGAGGGGACAGAAGGGGTCTGCAGACCGCGTGACGGGGGTCGCTGGGGCGCCCTCGACATGAAACCTGACCACGAGGTGTCCGCGGAGGGCCACTCTCGGCACTTCTGGAGGGCGAGGAAGGAGACATCCATGACCCCCAAGACGTACGAATCCCTCGCCCAGGCCGCCGAGCGCACCTCCGTCAGCGTCAAGACGCTGCGCCGTCGGATCGCGGCGGGGAAGCTGCGCGCGTACCGCTACGGGCCGCAAGTCATTCGAGTCGACCCCAACGACGTCGACCTCCTCATGACGCCGATCCGCACGCTGCGTTCAGCCTGAGGCTTCAAGCCGTGAACGGAGTAACGGCCCCACCCACCTATGAGCCGCTAACCCGGGCATCCGCCCGGACAGGGGTGAGCGTCCAAGACCTGAGGAGGTTCATTGCCAATGGGCAACTCAGCGCCTACCGCTGTGGTGCGCGAATCATCCGCGTGGACCCGCGGGAGGTGGACTCGCTCGGAGGAAGTGCTTTGCAGTTGATGAGTCTGGCCGAGACTCGCCGTGTGTCCGATTTCCGCCGTCCGTCTGTCCTCACTCCCAGTGCCGGCAAACTTAACTGACCAAGCTCCAGGAGTGCCAGCTCAAGCGGACGTCTCTCACCAGTCGGTAACGGGGCGATATAGATGCCGTCCACCCCGGACTCACCCAAAGGCACTTCAGCCTCGTCCGTGAAGTGAAGAAGCCGTCCATTGCTCCATTGCGCCACGTCCTCCCGCTCGACGTACGCCGTCGCCGTTGGGCAGTCCGGGCTGACCGCTTCAGCCCGAAGCAGTCTGCGGTCACGCGCGAGTGTCGGTAACCGCGTCTAGTCTTGGGACAAACCAGTTCGCGGGCTCTCCACCCGCTCCTGTCCGCCGTTGTCCTCAAGCAGGGAGTGTCTCGTGCGACTCAAGAGCGCCGCCGTCAAGAAGTTCAAGTCGGTCGACGACTCGACCTCGATCCGGATCGAGGAGGACGTCACCGCTCTCGTCGGTAAGAACGAATCCGGCAAGACCGCCGTCCTGCAGGCCATGTACCGGATCAATCCGCTCACCAGCGGGCACCCGACGTCTTTCGAGGAACTCCGGGACTACCCCCGCCGATACCGGTCTCGAGACCGCAACAAGATCTCCACCGTTGAGCCTGTCTCGATGGAGTTCGAGTTGGACGACGACGACGTCGCCGCCTTCGAGGGCAAGTTCGGCGAGGGCACGCTGCCCAAGCGCTCCGTCCAGGTGAGCCGGCGGTACGGCGACAAGGACATTTACTTCGGCCCCTTCGCCAACGAAGTGTCGATGATCCGCCCGCGGATCATCGACGCTGGCCTCTCACTGCCTAAGTATGAGAAGGACACCTACGAGGAGACCTTGGGAGCCCTAAAGGCCTCCACCGCTGAAGCAGCGAAGAAGCTGGGGGCAGAGCTCGAAGAGGAGAACATTCCCGGCCGGGGCCGTGCCCTGCTGCTGGGACGACTGCCCAAGTTCCAGTACTTCGATGAGTACAACATGCTGCCGGGCAGCGTCTCGATCCGACGCCTCCAGCGGGAGAACGAACACGACCTCGAGCCTGACGAGCGCACCGCGCTGTCCCTGCTTCGCCTCGCCGGAGTCGATGGGGAAGAGTTCACCGAGGCCGAGTACGAGTCACGCAAGGCCGCTCTCGAGGCTGCAGCAAACCAGCTAACCGACGAGCTTTTCGAGTACTGGACACAGAATGACGACCTCTCGGTTGAGCTCGATATCGAGTTCCGCCCTCTCGACCCGCTGCCGAACGGCCATGTGCAGCCGCCGGAACCATGGCTTCAGATCCGCGTCCGGAACCAGCGCCACCGCGTAACGCTCAACATGTCGGAGCGATCCAAGGGCTTCATCTGGTTCTTTTCATTCTTGGCCGCATTCTCTGAGTTTGCCGACGAAACGCGCCGCGTCATCCTGCTCGATGAACCAGGGCTCAACCTGCATGCCAAGGCGCAGGCCGACCTGCTGCGCTACATCGACGAGAGGCTTGCGCCTCATCACCAGGTCATCTACTCCACACACTCGCTGTTCATGATCGCGCCCGATCACCTCGAGCGGTGCCGCACTGTTGAGGACATCGACAACGATGGAACCAAGGTCAGCGAAGACGTTTGGTCTGCGCGGCCGGAGACGGTCTTCCCCCTCCTTGGGGCCCTCGGGGTGGAGATGTCGCAAACCCTCATCATTGGAGCGCATCAGCTTCTCGTCGAAGGGCCGGCCGACGTCACGTACCTGTCGATCGTGGGACAGGCGCTCCAGCAGTCGGGCGGCCGTGCTCTCGACGCCCGCTGGACCGTGACCCCCGTCGGCGGAATCGACAAGCTTCCGACCTTCGTCGCCCTTCTGGGAAGCAGCGACCTGAAGCTCGCAGTCCTCATGGACGGGGCAGCCGGCGGAAATCAGCGGCTGACGCAGCTAGTCAACCGCGGCATGCTCGACGCGAAGCGTCTGATCCCCATTACCGACATCACCCAGACAGCGGAGGCGGACCTTGAGGATCTCTTCGACGTCGACTGGTACCTGAACCTCCTCGACAAGTCGGGCGTCGCCAAGCTGGTGAGCTCAAATCTGACGGGGAACGGTCGTGTCGTCAAGCGTATCGAGGCGGCTCTGGGAGGTCGTTTCGACCACTACCAGCCGGCGTCGTGGCTTCTCCGGGATCGTTCGAACACTGTGGACGCCCTGAGTGACGCAGCCAAGCAGCGATTTCAGGAGCTCATCGACCGGCTCAACGCTCTCCTGCCGTAGGCAACCGGCGAGGTCCGACTCGGAGATCCAGGCGCGCGCCGCTGCCCTTGAGAAGAACCTCACCGCTGACTGCGTGATCGCGCGGCGTGCGGCGAGTTACGGATGTTCTGGTCTGCACCGGACCGCAGCTGAGAGTTGACCCCATGGCCTCCGCTACCGGGTGAGCTGGCTTGCGCAAGAGGCCGATGTGCATCCCCAGTGACAGCCCCATCGCCAATGTGGGAAAATCGCGCACGTGGACAAGGAAGAGCTAGGGCAGCGTCTGGCGATCGCACGCGAGGTCGCCGGTATGACCCAAGACAGCGTGGGGGCTGCTGTCGGCCTGGACCGCACCGCTGTCGGGCTGATCGAGAAGGGCACGCGCAACGTCAAGGTGGGCGAATTGCTGAAGCTCGCCGAGGTGCTGGGCCGGCCGGTGGCGTTCTTCGTGGAGCCGGCCATTCCCGCGGTCGTGAGCCGTCGGCAGTCCCCTACCGATAGCCACGAAACCACCAAGTCTCTGGACCTTGAGCTCCAGCACTTTGCGTCCGATGTGCGCGAGATGGTCAGCATGGGCGTGTTCACCCCGTCGGGCCGTGACGGTGACGCACGCACGCCCCGGACGGTCAAGCAGGCCGAGAATGCCGCAAGCCGGTTCCGTCGTCAGCTGGGTGGAGATCCGTCAGGTCCGCTACCTGGCCTGTCCGACGCTTGCGAGAAGTTGGGGCTCTATCTGTTGGCTACGCCACTTGGCGCCCAAGGTGCAGACGGCGGTTGCGTCGAAGTAGAGACCGATGCCGGCGTCGCAGGTGTGGCAGTCATCAACTCTGACAAGGACGCCGGCCGCCGCCGGATGACCACGGCACACGAACTGGGCCACTGGTTGTTCGGTGACGCGTACGACACCAACGCCAGCCTTGAAGCGGAGAGGATGGTCAGCGCGTTCGCGATCCACTTCCTCGCCCCACGCCTAGGCGTCGAACGTGTCTGGCAGGAGGTGGCAGGCTGGCCGGAGCCTGATCGTGCCGCGAAAGTTGCAGCCGAGTTCCAACTAAGTTGGTCGGCAGCAATCGCGCAGCTGCGCAACTTGAACCTAGTTGACTTCGAACAGTACGAGTTGTTGATGGGCAAGCAGCCCACCCGCGGCGACTTCTTGCGGCTCGGCTTGCAGCTTCGATCCGACTTGGGCAGCGTTTCCCTGCCAACCGGATTTGTAGCCGCCTGCCTAGACGCATACGCCCACGAGACCCTGACCGCTTCTCGTGTTCTGCAGGTGCTGCGCGGCACCGTCAGCAGTGACGAACTGCCCGACCTTGCCCCTGCCAGCGCGGAGCGGTGGCATGCGGCCTTCCTTGGCCACTCGCGCCGATGACAGACTCTGGTTGGTGCATCGACACCAGCGTCTATACCCACCTGTGCCGTGCCGGACATTCGTCGATCTTGCAGGACCTCGCCCCGGGCGGCACCGTGACTGTTCCCTTGGAAGTGCAGGACGAGATCAACGAGGGCCGGAACCGCTACCCCGGGATCCCGGCTGTCGCCGATACCGAATGGGCGCAGACCGTGGTGCTCACTGAGCAGGAAGAAAGCACCCTTCTAGTGGCGCTCGGTCGCATGGGTGGTGGGCTTGAGCATCTGGGAGAGTGCGCTGTCATTGCCTGCGCCCGCCACCGTGGCTTGACGGGCCTCATCGATGAACGCAACGCGATCACGGTTGCCGAGAGTCTCGGCGTCGCATGCCACGACACCCTCTGGCTCGTCCTCGAGGCCCATTTTGTGCTCGACGCGTACTCCCGCCGCGAAGCTGTAGAGCAGGCCGTTCAGGCACTCATTGACACCGATATGCGATTGCCAATCGCGAGCGGCGGCGGCCTTTTTGGATGGGCCTGGGAAGTCGGCTATCTTCCGCGCGACCCCGAGCCTTCGGCATGACAGCAAACAGCCGCACATGAGCATTTGGCACGCACACGATAGGCCCCCACTTGGGGCCGTCATGAGCGATCTGGGTAGGGGAGTCGGGCTGATCGGCAGGTTCTCAACGAGTCTTCGAGGATGCTCCCCGGTCTCCGCCCGCCATTTCCGACAAGCGGGCAGCGATCACTCGGTCCCGTTCGGCGGCAGCGTGTTGGTACCTCATCGCCGCCTGGGGAGTCGAATGGCCCAGCCGGCCCATCAGGTCCGCGAGCGTGGCCCCCGTCTGGGCAGCCAAGACAGCGCCCGTGTGCCTGAGGTCGTGGACGCGGAGGTCCGGCCGGCCGGCAGCGGCGGTTGCGCGCTCAAAGTGCCGGTAGAAGGTGTGGGGGGAGAGGTTCTCCCCCGTCTGCGAGGGGAAGAGCAGGCCATCGCGGCCGGCTTGTGCATGGACATCCAGGTGCCGCTCGATCGCGGGCACCAGGTGCGGCGGGATCGCAACATCACGTACCCCGGCGCGGGACTTCGGCGTCCCGACGACGACCTTGCCCGGCATCCGCACCACACCGCGGCGGACATGAATCACCGCCATCCTCAGGTCGATATCCGACCTGCGGAGCTCGGCAAGCTCCCCATACCTGAAGGCGCACCATGCGGCCAGCAGCACGAGCAGTCGGTACTTGTCGGTCAAGGCGTTGACGATCTCCTCCAACTCGGCCAGGGTGGCCGGCCGTGCGCGGTGCACAGCCTCAGCGTGCTGTCCACCCTTGATCGCACAAGGGTTGGCCGGGATGAGCGAGGCTTCCACCGCGCTGCCCATGATCGTGCGCAGCAACGCGTAGGCGTGGGCGCGCATGGTCGGTGCCTTGGCGTCCTGGCGCCCGTACCACGCGCGGACGACAGCCGGCGTGATGTCCTCGAGGGGGAGAGCTCCCAACTCAGGCTCGAGGCGGGTCGCGATGATGCGTTCGTAGTGGTGGCGGGTCCGTGGTTTCAGCGGCTGCCCCTTGGTGAGTCGTCCGGCGAGCCAGTGTTGGGCGTAGTCGCTCAACGTCAGGACGGCCGGCTCCTCGACCGCTGTTGGTTGGGTGCGAGCGGGGGGAGTCCACGCGCCCGAGCTGATCTTGCGTCGTTCATCGACGAGCCACGCTTCGGCGTCCATCTTGCTGGTGTAGGTCACCGGAGAGGTGTGACGAACCGTGTCGGGTCCCGTGTAGCGTGCCTGATAGTTGCCAGATCGCAACTGGCGCACTGAGCCGAACGATCGCTTTGCAGCCTTACGAGCCACGTTCTTGCCTCCAATCTCGTGCCCAACACGTGCCCAATGCGTGCCCGATACGTGCCCAATCAGAGGCCCGCGTTGATCCCGGTTGTCCAGGGTTGGTGAATGAGCCACACGCCATCTATCCTTGCCAGCAGGGTACTACGCCTAGCAGATGGGTGGTGGCGCGTCTCGACGGGGCGCTAGTTCAAGTCCAGTTAGGCCCACCAAGCTTGGCAAGTTTACTTGCGGCAAGTAACCTTGTCTCGTGGAATCGGAGCCGATCATCCTGGACAGTGCCCACCGGCACGGTGTCTCAGATGCGGCGATGCTCCACGCACTCCGTTTCCCTATCCGCCACTTCGTGCAAGACGACTCGATGACGATGTTCATCGGCCCCGACGAGACCGGCACCCTCCTGGAGGTCGGTGTCATCGAGTGGCACGGCATTATCGCCGTCGTCCACGCCATGCGCCCGGCCCGGCCCAAGTATCTGAGGTGAACCATCATGACCAGACGTTCCATTGAGGAGATCACCGCCCGCGCCGACGAACTCGCCGACGTTTTCGAGAACTACGACCCAAGGCCAGGCGACCAGGACGCCCCGATTCCGCCCGTCATGGCTGTCAAGCTCGCGGCATGGCGGCGCGACACAGCCGAGCGGGAGCTTGCCGACGCAGTGCGCGCGGCCCGCGCGCAACGGCTGTCGTGGCGCGAGGTCGGTGAAGCGATCGGAACCAGCGGCGAGGCCGCCCGACAGCGCTACAGCGCCAGCGCATGACCGCCACCATGGGTGCCGAGGTGGAGAGGTCACTGCTTCCCTGACCACAGCGAAGCCCTGCGGACTGCCCGCAAGCGTCAGGCCAGATGGAGCCTGGGCCGACACAGGGCGTTCCTCGATGCAGGCGTGCGGGTCCCTATCGCGCTGGCCGACGCGCTGCTCGGCTGGCGGAGGCCGGGGTCTGTGGTGCGCAGTATGCCCGTCTCGGGGTCGCGGTAGGGGTCGACGAACTCAGCCGAGGCCATAGCGTGCGCGGGCGCGAGCCACCAACTCGTCAGAGTCGATGCGGCCGACGATGTACTCCTGCGCGTCCGACCGCCCAGCGGGCGACACACGCAGACCCTCCATCTCGCCGCTGTGGATCGCTTCCGCCACGCGACGCGCGCGCTCAGCCTCCGTGGTCGTAGCCATGCCGACCTCCCCCCGTTTGGTCTCGTGGGACGAGGCTACCGGACGTCCCGAAAACAACCTGGAGGAGGTTTCGGGCCAGCGCTTCGGTCCGCCGAGCTACGTGTTGCGGGCTCTTGGCGATCGCGCCCGGCCGTCGCGCGTCACCCCCGACTCGTACAGCGACGCCGCCGTCGCGACCGCCGCCGCTGGTCAACTGTGGCGTGAATCCGGCTCGTGCGGGCTGGAAGACGCCGTCAGCAGCCTGGACGATGGTCGTCTGCCTGGGCGTGGCTACGCGGGTCCTCGCTCTACGACGACTCCCGTGGCGCCGTCCCGCTGCCGCCGGCTGCGGCTGCGATCCGCTCCAGGCCGTGGGCGAGATCGTCGTCGGCGACCGCTCCGAAGCCGAACACGATGCCCGGTCTGGTCCCGGTGCCGGACCAGTACTCCGACAGCGGACTGACCCGGATCCCGTCGGCGGCCAGCGCGGCCACGACCTCGCCCTCGGGGCGGGTCGTCTCGACCACGGCGTGCAGTCCGCCGTCCATCGGATAGACGTGCACGCCGGGGACGCCGGCGAGTGCGGCCACCACCTGGGCGCGGCGACGCCGGTAGCGGTTGCGCATCCGCTGGGTGTGCAGTCGCAGCGCCCCGCTGTCGAGGTAGTGCGCGACGGCCCGCTGCCCCACGAGCCCGACCGGGGTGCCGAGGTCGCGCCGCGTGGCGGCGACGGCGGGCACCAGCCAGTCGGGCAGGGCGAGGAAGCCGATGGACAGGGCCGGGGTGAGGGTCTTGGACAGCGTCCCCAGCAGGACCACGCGGCCGTCGGCGGGATCGTCCAGGGCGGCCAGCGCGGGCAGCGGCTGGGACGTGTAGCGCAGCTCGGAGTCGTAGTCGTCCTCGACCACGACCACGCGATGCCGGCGGGCCCACTCCAGCAGCGTCTGCCGCCGGTCGACCGGCAGCGAGCCGCCCAGCGGGTACTGGTGGCTCGGCGTGACGACGAGCGCGTCGGGCGCGTCGGCGCCGGTGGGGAGGTCGGCGACCCGGAGCCCGTGCTCGTCCACCGGGAGCGGCACGACCTGCGCGCCGAACCTGGCGGGCACCCGCCGCAGCGACGGGTAGCCGGGGTCCTCCACGCCGACGCGCAGGGCCGTCGTCCGCTCGGCGGCGAGCGCGAGCAGCAGCAGGCTGAGGCCCTCGCGGCCGCCGCCGGTGATCGCCAGCCGCTCGGGTTCGAGGACGACGGCGCGCATCCGGCGCAGATGGTCGGCCCACGCGCCGCGCAGAGCCTGCAGGCCCAACGGGGGGACCAGGACGTCGACCGGCTCGGCGGACGCCCGCCGCCAGGCCGATCGCCACGCGGGGCTCACCACTTCGGCTGCCCACGGCCGACCGGGGCGCAGGTCGAGTTCGGGAGCCGCCTCCCGCCGCCGCGGCGTGGCTGCACGGACGGGGAGCGGGTGAACGCGGCGCACCTGCGGGTTCACCACGGTGGACCGGCCCGCCGCCGCGACGAGGTAGCCCTCGGCCAGCAACTGGTCGTACGCGGCCACCACCGAGCCCCGGGAGATACCCAGATGCGCCGCGAGTGCGCGACTCGACGGAACGGCCTCGCCGGGGGCGAGGACCGCGTCGCCGATGAGGCTCCGCAGCCGGCCGGCGAGCCGGGCCGGCAACGAGCCCGCCGCCGCGTCGTCGAGCTGCAGCGGCACGGTGATCTCGGGGACACTCCGCACACCCGCATGATACTGGTCCAGCCAGAGCCGTCATTTTCTGGATCTGTGTTTGGTCCAGTAACTCGCCCACGATGGATCCCATGACGACTGTGACGGGATCTCCCCTGGTCAAGCGAGGCTTGGCCGACATGCTCAAAGGCGGCGTGATCATGGACGTGGTCACTCCCGACCAAGCCCGGATCGCCGAGGACGCCGGTGCCGTGGCGGTGATGGCGCTGGAACGCGTCCCCGCGGACATCCGCGCGCAGGGAGGCGTCGCCCGGATGAGCGACCCCGACCTGATCACCGGCATCAAGCAGGCCGTGTCCATCCCGGTCATGGCCAAGGCACGGATCGGGCACTTCGTGGAGGCCCAGGTGCTGGAGCACCTGGCGGTCGACTACATCGACGAGTCCGAGGTGCTCTCCCCGGCCGACTACGTCCATCACATCGACAAGCACGCGTTCACCGTGCCGTTCGTGTGCGGAGCGACCAACCTCGGCGAGGCTCTGCGCCGGATCGCCGAAGGCGCCGCGATGATCCGCTCCAAGGGCGAGGCCGGCACCGGCGACGTGTCGGAGGCGACCCGGCACATCCGCACGATCCGGCACGAGATCGCCGTGCTGAGGGCCACCTACGAGTCCGGTCCCGAGGAGCTCTACGCCGCGGCCAAGGACCTCCAGGCGCCCTACGAACTGGTGCGCGAAGTGGCCGAGACCGGCTCGCTGCCGGTCGTGCTGTTCACCGCCGGCGGCGTCGCGACCCCGGCGGACGCGGCCCTGATGATGCAGCTCGGCTCGGACGGGGTGTTCGTGGGCTCGGGCATCTTCAAGTCCGGCAATCCGGCGAAGCGCGCCGCGGCCATCGTGAAGGCCACCGCCCTGTACACCGATCCCGGGGCCATCGCGGACGCCTCCCGCGGGCTGGGCGAGGCCATGGTCGGCATCAACGTGGCCGACCTGGCGGCGCCCCACCGGCTGGCGGAGCGGGGCTGGTGAGCCTGCCCGGGTCGGCAGGGCGCTCCCGGCGCGGGCCACGGGGTGCCTCGTGAGCGCCCCCACCGTGGGCGTGCTGGCCCTGCAGGGCGGCGTTCGCGAACACCAGTTCCTGTTGGAGGGGTTGGGTGCCCGGGTGGTCCCCCTGCGGACGCCGCCCGACCTGCTCGGTCCCGACGGCCTGCGGGTGGACGCCCTGGTGCTGCCCGGCGGCGAGTCGTCCACCATCGACCGGCTGCTCCGGCTGTTCGGCACCGACGAACCCCTGCGGGACGCGATCCGCGGCGGCCTGCCGACGCTCGGCACGTGCGCCGGACTCGTCCTGCTGGCACGCACGGTGCTCGACCCGGCACCGGGTCAAGGGTCGCTGGGCGTGATGGACGTCGCCGTCCGGCGCAACGCGTTCGGGCCCCAGCTCGACTCGGCGGAGATGGACCTCACGACGGCTCTCGGCCCGGCGCGGGTCGCGTTCATCCGCGCCCCGCGGGTGGAGACGGCCGGCCCGGGTGTCGAAGTGCTGGCGCGGCGCGGGGACGCGATCGTCGGGGTGCGGCAGGCGACGGCGACCGGCATCGCCTTCCACCCCGAGCTGACCGGTGAGACCCTCTTCCACCGCCGCCTGCTCGCCGACGCGACCGGAGCGTCCCAGGCAGCGTGACGGTCCTTGAGCTTGTCCCCCCGTGGGGTCCTTGAGCTTGTCCCCCTGTGGGGTCCTTGAGCTTGTCGAAAGGACCTTGGTGGGTTGGGTTGGGGTGGCTTCGACAGGCTCAGCCACCGGGTCTTTTGAGCTCACCCGTGGGGTCCTTGAGCTTGTCCCCCCGTCGGGTCCTTGAGTTTGTCCCCCCGTCGGGTCCTTGAGCTTGTCGAAAGGACCTTGGTGGGTTGGGTTGGGGTGGCTTCGACAGGCTCAGCCACCGGATTCGGGGCCGCGCTGCGGACGTCGTCCGGGCCGTTCTCTCGAGAGCAGTTCGCGCTCTTCCCGGCGTAGCCGGTGGCCACACTGCTAGCCTCCCGGTAGCTCGGTGTGAGGAACCCGGTGAGAGTCCGGGACGGTCGCGCCACTGTGAGGCCCGCGTGTTCCACGCGTTCCGAAGTCAGACACTCGGCCGGGCGGCTTTGTTCACCACGGACGCGTCATCCGAGCAGGTGGGTCTGCCAGAGGCTGTGTGAGCCATCTCGGCCCGCGTCCGCATACGAGACGCGAAGGAGGCTCACATGTTGCGCAGACGCCGAACATGGACGGCCATCATCAGTGCAGTGCTGGCCATCGTGCTGGCGGGATGCGGCAGCGGAGCCGGGGCACCGACACAAAGTGCCGCCGACGACCATCTGACCATCTACAACTCCTACAAGGTCGCCAGCCTGGACCCGAACGAGTCCGGGACGAACTGGCTCTTCGACTGGGGGATCGCCGAGAACCTGCTCCAGGTCGACGAGAGCGGCGAGATCCAGCCCTGGCTGGCCGAGAAGGTCGAACGGGCGACCGACACGACCTGGAACATCACCCTGCGATCCGGGCTCACCTTCCAGAACGGCACGAAGCTCGACGCGGCCGCGGCGGCGAAAGCGCTCAACCGCCAGGTGACGGGCTCGAAGGCGAGCCAGGTGTACATGGACGCGAAGTCCGTGTTCACCGCCACCGGCGACCTGACCCTGACGCTGACCACGCCCCAGCCGAACGCCATGGTCCCGGCGGCACTGGCCTCGCGGGACAACGCCTTCCAGATCTATGACGTGTCCGTCGTCGAGGCCGCCGACGGCGACTCGACGAAGATCGCCGGGAAGGGGGCCTTCACCGGTCCCTACGCGATCACCTCGTGGACGCCGGAGAACCTGGAGATGACCCGCTACGACGGCTACTGGGCCGGCACGCCGGCGATGGCGGCGGTCACCGTGAAGGTCGTGGCCGATGAGCAGGCGCGGATCGCCGGCGTCCAGAGCGGGCAGGCCGACCTCGCGTTCTACCCGTCACCGGACGCCAAGCTGTCGCTCGACGGACGCACCGACGCCTACTTCCTGCAGTCGGAACTCGCTCTGCAGGCGCTGCTCGTCGACATGAACCTCACCGCCGCGCCGTTCGACGACGCCGCGGTCCGCACGGCGTTCCTGATGTCCGTCGACTACGCCCAGCTCGCCGAGAAGGTGGCCAACGGGGTCTTCGACACCGCGACCGGCCTGTACCCGGCGAGCATGTCGTACGCCGTCGCCAACCAGAAGACCGACGTCGAGCAGGCCAAGACGGTGCTCGCCGCCGCGGGCTGGACCGAGGGGTCCGACGGCATCCGCACCAAGAACGGGACGAAGCTCACCGTGCGCTTCGTCACGCAGGCGCAGGGCCCCGAGACCCTCGCCCTGGCCAGCGCCATGCAGGCGCAGGTGAAGGAGGCCGGGTTCGATCTGCAGATCAACAACGCCGAGGACTCCGCGAAGGTGAAGGCGGACATGTCCGCCTGGGACTCGTCCATCGGCCTCAACGGGTCGCTGTCGGGGACCGCCGATCCGATCCAGCCGTTCCTGAGCCGGTGGACGACCGGGGGCTCGGCCAACGCGCAGGGACTGTCCAACGCGAAGGTCGACGCCATCGGCGCGAAGCTGCAGACGACCTTCGACGAAGGGGAGCGTGACACGCTCCTCAAGGAGGCCCAGAACATCATCGTGACGGAGAACGCATACGTCTTCGCCGCCACGTACAAGCGGTTCCTCGTGGTCGCCTCGCCGGCCTGGAAGGACTACACGGTCTCCAACGTCCGGGCGCACCTGCGGTGGAACACCGCACCGTAGCCGGGGCGCCGTGGCAGCGGTGGTGGTTCCGCCTCCTCCTCAGGCGGACCGCCACCGCCGTCCTCGTGGCCCTCGGGGCGAGCGTCTTCATCTGGGCGCTCGTCCCGCTCATGGACGGAGATCCCGCGCGTCTCACCCTGATCGCGCGGGGTGTCTCCGAACCGCTGCCCGATCAGGTGGCACAGATGCGTGCCGACCTCGGACTCGACCAGCCTCTCCCGCTGCAGTACCTCTCGTGGCTGAAGGGCGCCGTGACCGGCGACTTCGGTTTCTCGTGGCAGTCGGGGCAGCCGGTGGTCTCCGAGTTCGCCGCGCGGGCGGTGCCGACGGTGCGCCTGGCCGTCGCGGCGTTGCTCCTCAGCCTCGCCGTCGCGCTGCCCGCCGGGCTTGTCGCCGCGCGGTTCGAGGGGCGCTGGCCCGACCACGTCCTGCGTGGGGCCGCGATCGTGAGCGCGTCCACGCCGTCGTTCCTCGTCGGTCTGCTCCTGATCTCCTATGCGGTCGTCCCTCTCGGCTGGGGGAGCGTCGTCCTCGACGGCCAGTGGTCGCAGGTGTTGCTGCCCGCGGTGTGCCTGTGCTTCGGCATGTTCGACATCTGGTCGCGGGTGTGGCGCGGGGGTGTCGTGGCGGGCCTGCACTCCGGGTATGCGCAGGTGCTCCACGCGCGCGGCGCGACCCCTCGGCGCATCCTTCTGCTGCATGCCTCTCCGAACGCCGCTCCGCCGCTGATCCACATCGTCGCCGTGTCGACCGGTGCGCTGCTCGGCGGGGCGGCCATCATCGAGACGGTCTTCACCTGGCCGGGGATCGGGGCCTACATGGTGACGTCCGTGCTGGCGCGCGATCTGCCCGTCGTCCAGGCGTTCACGGTGATCGCGACGCTCGTCTACGTCGCGTCGAGCCTCGTCGCCGACCTGCTCACCGTCGCCGTCGACCCGCGGCTCCGCCAGCAGGTGCAGCGATGACCGTCAGCGAGGCCGTCCGAACGGTCCGCGGCGCGCGCGGCGGAGCGCCGGCCCGCACCGTCCGCGGCCCCCTGCGGCGCGGGCTGCGAACCCCCCTCGGCCGGATCGGCCTGGGGATCGTCGTCGTCCTCGCGGTGGTGCTCGTCGCGTCGCCGTTCCTCGGCCTTCCCGATCCGGCCGCGCAGAACCTGGACGCCAAGCTCGCCCCGCCGAGCGTGGAGCACTGGCTCGGCGCGGACCATCTGGGGCGCGACGTCCTCGCCCGGACGATCGAGGCGACGATCCGTTCCTCGCTGGCGGCGTGCCTCGTGCTCGTCGGCTCCCTCACCATCAGCATCCTGGTCGGCGTCCTCGCCGCGACCGGCGGACGGAGGCTCGACACCGTCCTCATGCGCATCGTGGACGTGGTGCTCGCCGTGCCCGGGCTCATCCTCGCCCTGGCGATCGTCGGGCTCCTCGGGCCGGGTTTCGACCATCTGCTCATCGCCCTCATCGTGTCGTCGTGGGCCGGGAACGCACGTCTGGCCAGGGCGTACGCGCTGGCGATCGTGCACAGACCCTACGTGCAGGCGGCGCGGCTCGCCGGCGTCGGCCGGTGGCGCATCCTGCTCACCCACATCGCGGGCGGAGTCGTGCCCCAGATGCTGGTCGTGGCGACCCTCGACCTCGGCGGGGTGATCGTACGGCTCGCCGGACTGTCGTTCCTCGGCCTCGGGCCGATGCCTCCGGCGGCGGAGCTGGGCGCCATGCTGGGCGAGTCCCGCGCCTACCTCACCAACGCGCCGTGGCTGTTCGCCGTCCCCACGATCGCGATCGTCGCCCTCACCCTCTCGGCCAACCTCATCGGCGAAGCGGTGAGCGACGCCGCTCGGAATGCGGGGGAGTCATGACCATCCTGGCGGTCGAGCACCTGTCGGTGCGCTACCCGAAGGGGGCGCTGGCCGTCCGGGACGTCGGGTTCCGGGTGAGCGCCGGGGAGGTGCTCGCCCTCGTCGGCGAGTCGGGCTGCGGAAAATCGACGGTGGCCAAGGCGCTGCTCGGCGGTCTGCCGCGGGGCACCGAGGTGCAGGGCAGCATGCGGCTGGGCGACACCGAGCTGAACGGCGCTCCGGCGGCCGGGCTGAGACGCGTCCGCGGCACCCGGCTCGGCTACGTGAGCCAGGATCCCTTCGGGGCCATGGATCCGTTGTGGCGGGTGGGCGCGAACGTCGCCGAGGCGTGGCGGGTGAAGGGCGCGAGGCCGTCGGGAGAGATGATCGAACGATCCCTGCGGGACGTGGGCATCGACGGGGCCGCCGCCCGGGCGCGGCAGTACCCGCACGAGTGGTCCGGGGGGATGCTGCAGCGGGCGGAGATCGCGGCGGGCAGCGTCTGGGGGCCGGAGCTCGTCGTGGCGGACGAGCCGACGGCGGCGCTGGACCACCAGCTCGCCGACGCGATCGCGGCGCGACTGCGCGCAGCGGCCGATGCTCTGCTTCTGATCAGCCACGATCTGTCCCTGGTGCGGCGCCATGCGGACCGGATCCTCGTCATGTACGGGGGCAGGATCGTCGAGGAGGGTGCCTGCCGCGACGTCCTCGACGGCCCGCGGCACCCCTACACGACCGGGCTGCTCGCCGCGATACCCCGGCCCGGTCACGGCCTCCCGGTGCCGCTGGAGGGCTCTCCCCCCGACCTCACCGTCGTCGAGGCGGGATGCTCGTTCGCCCCACGCTGCGCCCACCGGACCGCGGACTGCCTCCGCCTGACCCCGACCCTGGAGCGCGGAGCGGCCTGCCCGGTGGTGAACCGATGATCCTCGAAGCACGATCGATCGGCTTCGGCTACGGCGGCGGCGAGGACCTCCTGTCCGGCCTGTCGCTGACGGTCCGGGCCGGCGAGATCGTCGGGATCCAGGGCCGGTCGGGCTGCGGCAAGTCCACCGTGCTCAAGCTGTTCGCGGGGGTCCTCACCCCCACCGCGGGCTCGCTCGGCTGGCAGGGCCGGGACCGGCCGGCCCCCGGCTCGGTGGGCATGATCTTCCAGGACGCCACGGGCAGCCTGAACCCGCGCTGGCCGATCGGGCGCAGCGTCGCGGAGCCTCTTCTGCACTGCTCGCGTGCCGAGCGTCGCCGTCGGGTGAGGGAGGCGCTGGCGGCGGTGCGCCTGCAGGAGCTCGACCCGCGGCTGACCCCGCGGCAGCTCTCCGGCGGGCAGTGCCAGCGCGTCGCCATCGCCCGCATCCACGCGCGGTCTCCCGCTCTGCTGCTCGCCGACGAGCCGACGAGCGCCCTGGACGCCTCCGTCGCGGCCGGCATCATCCGGCTGCTTCGCGAGCTGGCCGATGTCGGCACGGCGATCGTCCTCGTCAGTCACGACCCGACGGTGCTGGGCGTCCTGTGCGACCGCATTCTCACCCTGGACAGGGGAGTTCTCTCAGGAGGTATCGATGGCTGAACCCGACCCGACAGGACCGGCGCTGAGCGAGTTGCGCCGGCTCTTCCCGGCCGCCGGCATGGAGATCGGAGGTCGGTGGTACGAGGCGCAGGCGCTCGTGGGCGAACCGGACATCGTCGCGACGCTCGTCGCGGACCATGCGGCCTTCCGGCGGATCGAGGAGGGCCGGTACGCGGCGTCCCTGTTCTTCCAGCGTTACTGCCACCGGCTCTGCGGGGCCGTCGTCGGGGTGTGGGTGCTGAACCGCTCCGCGCTGGACGCGTCACCGGGCCGGGTGAGCATGTGCGTGCGCGATGCGAGCCCGGCGAGCGTCCGGCTGAGTGGGGCCACGCGGCCGGCGGACACCCCGGAGGAGCTCGTCCGCGGTCTGGTCGACGAGCATCTGCTGGTGCTGGCCGGTCATCTCCACGAGCGCTACCCCCTCACCCTTCCCAATCTGTGGGGCAACATCGCGGCCGGGATCGGGCAGGCGGCCCGCGCCCTGTCGCGGATCCGGGCTGCCGACGAGGTGCGGGCGGCGGTCGAGCCCGTGCTGGCGACCCGTCCGCTGTTGGGGCGGCTCGGCGAGTTCCGCGTCCTGTCCGGACCGCAGGGTCCGAGGCTCTTCTACGACCGCCGTACCTGTTGCCATTGGCATGAGATCCCCGATGGGAAGTTCTGCTCGTACTGCTCGCGTCTCAGCCAGGACGAACGGACCCGGCGGTTCGCGGCGAGCATGGCCGGCGAGTGACCGCGCGTCCGTCGCGGGTCAGGCGTGGACGGCGTCCAGCACGGCGGCCGCGAAGGCCGCGGGCGCCTCGACCGGGACGTAGTGGCCCACACCACCCATGCAGATCGTCCGGACGTCGGAGAAGTGCTCGCCGAGCCGGTCGGACCAGGCCCGCGGGTACAGCGGGTCGTTCTCGGGCCACAGGACGGTCGTGGGCGCGGCGATGCGGCGCTGCGGCGCGGGTGAGCGCTCGGCGACCGCCCGGGCGAACATGTTGGAGCGTGAGCGGTACCACCCGATGGAGGCGGTGAAGGCTCCGGGTGCTCCGTACACCGTCACGAGGTGCTCCAGGTGTTCGGGTGCCGGTTCGTGCCCCGGGCCCGACCAGTGCCGCCAGAAGTGTTCGAGATAGGCGCGCACGGCGTCGGGCTTGCCGTCGACGAGCCGGTCGGCCAGGTCGAGGTGATGGAAGGACTGATACCAGAACTCCTCGATCACCGTCGGGTCGAGCACCCGTTGCCCGAGCCCGGGCAGCGGGGGAGCGAGCACCAGCGCGCGGACGACGTCGGGCCGGGTGCAGGCGAGCTGCTGGCCGATCCGGCTCCCGATGTCGTACCCCCCGATCACCGGACGGTCGAGGCCGAGCTCCTCGATGAGGCCGAGGACGCTGCGGGCCTGGGCCTCGACGCTGTAGGCCTCTGCCGGTTCGCGGACGTGCTTGTCCGACTCGCCGAACCCGCGGAGGTCCGCGACGACGACCTCGGTCGTCTCGGCGAGGAGGGGCACGACATCGCGGTAATCCGTCCGGTCGCCCGGCCAGCCGTGGAGCAGCACGACGCCCGGGCCTCGCCCGGTCCGCTCGTAGGCCAGCCGGAAGCCGTCCACCGCCTGGCTGAGTCCCGACAGCACGTCCACGCCGACCTCCCACACGTCCGATGTGTGCCTGTCTGCTCGCCACCCTAACCCCAGTTGCCACGCACGGGCTGTGCTCGCTCCGCGTTGTGGACCGGAGCTCCGGGTCGATCCGGGGTTCGGCGGAGCGGACGCGTGGGGCCCCTGGCGGGTCGGAGGTCGCAGCCGTAGGCGCGGGGGCCGCGCGCGGGTGTGGGCTTCGAACGGGGTGCCTTCCCGGGACGAGCGGTCGTGGGTGCTCGGGCGTGTGTGGGTTCGGTTGGGAGTCGGGGCGTGGAGCGGTTCCGGGATTCTCCCGACCACGTGCGGATCGGACAGGTGTCCTGTGGCTGGGGGGACGGAGCCGGGAGCGTGGACGGGACTGGCCCCCGCCGAGCTTGCGAGGCGGGTGGTTGCGCGCGGCTCCGTCCCCCCAGCCACAGGACCGAGCCCAACCCGCCCACAGCTCCCAACCCGACCACAGCAGCTCCCGACCCGACCACAGCACCCGACCCGACCACAGCACCCGACCCGACCACAGCACCCGACCCGACCACAGCAGGGCGTCGACCGTGATCGTCAGCGCGGACAGGGACGGTTCATGCGGACGTCCCCGTGCCTTCGGACTGTTCGGTGGCGGTCGAGCGGTCCCGTGCGCCCAGGGGCCCGATCCTCGGAATCAGCAGCACGACGGCGCTGACGAGGAAGGCGACGCCGCACAGGACCCACATCGTGGCGTAGCCCCACACCCCGGCGAACGTGTCGCCCTGCGCGGTCGCCGTGCCGAGCGCGACGGCGAACAGAGCGCCCCCCGCTGCACCGCCGAGCGTCCGGAGTGCGTTGTAGACGCCGACCGACTCGCCGGTCTGGCCCGTGGGCGTGAGTTCGGCGAGGAAGGCGGGAAGGCCGCCGAGCAGCACGCCCATGCCGAACCCCGCGACGACCGCGTAGCCCCAGATCTGCCACATCTGCAGATGAAACGCGGCGATGAACAGGTGGGCCGCCATCGCGAGAGTCGCGCCGAGCACGAGCGTCCTGCGCGGACCGATGCCGTGGGCGATCCGCGCGAATGCGGCGGCGCCGACGGTTGCGAGCAGCCCGATCGCCGCGATCACGAGGGAGATCCTCCCCGGCGAGGCCGAGAAGCCGTAGCCGGTGACGGCGGGGTCCGCGCTCAGGAACGTCGTCAGCGGAGACTGGCCGCCGAGCAGCACGGCCCCGAAGAGGAAGCCCGACAGGTGGATGGGAGCCGCCTTCCAGGACGCCACGAGCGCCATGTCGACGGCGGGGCTCCGGGTGCGTCGCTCCCACAGCACCCACAGCACGAGCAGGACCACGGCGAGCCCGAGCAGGATCAGGGCGGCGGACGATCCGACCCCGCCGGCCGAGGCGAGCCCGAGCCCGCTCAGCAGCGTGACCATGACGACCGCCAGGCCGAGGAAGCCGGGGACGTCGATGCGACCGGGCGTGCGGAACGGCGTCTCCGGCACCTGGGCGTACACCGCGTAGAGGCTGATTCCCAGGGGGATCAGGGGCACCAGTGAGGTGACCGTGAGCGAGGGGGACACCGAGGCGACCAGCCCGGCGGCGAGCGTCCCCAGGATCACACCGCCGGTGAGGCTCGCGACGAGCATCCCGACCCCTCGTCGTGCAGACTCCCCCGAGAGCCGGCCGTGGACGATGGCCACCTCCAGCGGGAGCCACACCGCGATCGGCCCTTGCAGGACTCGCGCGCCGAGGATCAGCCCGTAGCTCGGCGCGACGGCGATGACGAGCGACCCGAGGGTCACCGAGACCATCGCGAGGCGCAGCAGTCGCCGGTGCCCGAACATGTCGCCCAGCTTCGACAGGAGCGGGACGCACACGGCCGCGGACAGGGTCTGCACCGTCATGAACCAGGTGATGTCGGCGTCGCTGATCGCCAGGCTCTCGGCGATCCGTGGGATCAGCGGCGAGTAGTAGCCCTGGACGAAGCCGCTGGCCAGCTCACAGAAGACGAGGAACCCGACGACCGTGCGGAGGTTCGGTTCCGGCGCGTGCGTGCCGTGCTCGACAGCGGACATGCGGATGGTCCTGTCCCTCGTGGGCCGTGGCCCGGCGGCCCTAGTCCTGCCAGAACTCCTTGTACAACGCCGAGGACGGCGCGGTGACGGTTGCCTCGTACTCGTCGGAGGGCAGGGCGAGGGCCGTGTCGGTGAGGTCGTGACCCCCCATGAGCGACACCCCGAGCCCGGCCCGGCCGTCGACGAGGGAGAAGCCGAGCAGTTCGAGCGTCGTGGGCAGGATGCTGAACTGGTCGGTGCGAGGCCGGTCGAACGCGACGGGGTCGGGGCTGGACACGCGGAACACGATGGTGCGGTCGGACGCTCCCTCGAGTTCGGTCTTGAAGGCGCCTCCGTCGCTCGTCGCCTTGAGATGGTCGCCCATGAGCATCACGACGGTGTCGTCGAGGACGCCCTCGTCCTCGAGGTAGCCGAGGAAGTCGGCGACCGCGCTCATCGAGCAGGTGATGGCCGTCGCCATCGCCACGGCGTCGTCGGTGTCGCAACTCGGGTAGACGCCGCCCGGCTCATGGGTGTCGAGGGTGAAGATCGTCAGGTTGTACGGGGTGTCGGAGGCGCGGAGCTCGGAGACGGTCTCCCGGGCGTGCTCCAGCAGTCGTCGGTCGGAGAGCCCCCAGACCGAGATGTCCTCCTCGTCCTCGCCGGCCGCCTCCCAGACCTCCCGGCCGAGGATCTGGTCGTACCCGTGATCGGAGAGGAAGGTCCCCTTGCCGGCGAACCGCGAGTCTGCACCGCCGAGGAACACGTTCGTGTAGCCCTCCTCGGACAGGACGTCGCCGAGGCACGTCGCGCCCGGCAGATAGGTCGTCACCTTCTCCCCGAAGTCGTTGGGGTTCACGCCGTCGACGAGGAGCTTGCTCTTCAGCGGGATCCCGCACTGGGTGCCGACGATCCCGGCCATCGTCCACCCGCCGCTCGGGTACTGCTCCAGCCCGTCGTAGACCTCCCAGCCGGAGGTCGCGTCGTCGAGTCCGGACAGCAGGTCCCTGCCGAAGATGGAGGCGTCGGAGAACGTGTTCTCCATCGATTCGAGATAGATGGTGATGAGGTTGCGGGGCTCCTTCGCCTCGGCGGCGACGGCCGGCGTCGCGTAGTACGCGGCGAAGGTGCGATCGCTGAGGATCGCCACCGCATACTGCGGGACGCCGGTGACCGACAGCAGCACCGCCAGCGACACGGCGAACGCGAGCCCGGTCGCGACGAGCGGACGACGCACGGCGGTCTTCACGGGAGGCGGACGATGACCGCGCGCCCGCCGGATCAGCCGCCGGGCGACGGCGACCAGGCTGACGACGAGCACGGGCAAGCCGATGCACACGACGGCCGCCTCGATCACCAGTCGGTCGTTGCCGACGCCCTCGCCACCGGTGATCGGGAGATTGAGGAGAACCTGCTCGAGGATCACCGATCCGAACCGGAAGTTGATCCACCAGGCGGTCGCCAGGAGGACCAGAGCGAGGGTCGACAACACCCACGGGAGCGGCGACAGTCGCGAACGTTTCGATTGCTGAGACCCGTTCCTCGCCATAATTCAGACGGATGTTACCAGCGCGACATGTGAATGCCCTTGACATCCCGGGGTTCGATCCGTGGTGGACGCTGGGTGCAGCACGGACCGCGATACGGGCGACCCGGCGGTCAGCCCCGCCCGCGCGTCCGGTACAGCTCCTCGTACGCGTCGGCCACACGGGTGAGCGAGAACTCCTTCGACCGGGCCAGCCCCGCTGCCGCCAGCTCCGCCAGCCGCTCCCTGTCCTGCAGCACCTCGACGAGGGTGGAGCCGAGTTCCCCCATGGAGGAGAGCACGCCGTACCTCCCCTCGCCGGTCACGTACCTGGCGCCGATGTTCGGCGCGGACACGACCGGCAGGCCCGACGCCATCGCCTCGACGTACGGGATCCCGAATCCCTCGTAGGACGACGGCAGGCAGAACACCCAGGCCTTCGCGTAGGCCTCCTCCAGCTCGGCGTCGGACAGCCGGCCGAGCACCGTGACCCCGTCGCCCGGGTCGGCCGGCGCGTCCTGGGTGACCATGAGCAGTTCGGCGTCGGGGATCGCCGGGCGCACCTGCTCGCTGAAGATCCGCGCGAGCTCGCCGCCGCGCTTGCGGCCGCCCCAGGTGCCGACGAACAGCACCGTCGGGTGCGGCGTCGACAGGCCGGATCGGGGATGGAAGCGGGACGTGTCGATCCCGTTGGGAATGACGTTGTGCACCCACGGGGTCCAGCGCAGGGTGGCGGGGGAGACGGCGACGGTCACGTCGGCGACCCGGGTGGCGAGCACCTCGGAGAAGCCGAGGAGGATCATCCGCGCCTTCTCCTTCAGGCCCTTGATGTGCAGGGCCTCCTCGAAGCACGATCCGTGCAGGGTCCGGACGTGACGCGGCACCCGGCGCCGCCACAGCCAGTAGTCGTCGCCGTGGGCGTGGAGGACGTCGTACGAGCTCAGGTCGGCGTGCCGCAGCCGGGTCGCGAAGCGGAACGTCCGCAACGGGCCGTCGAGGTGGATCCGGTGGTGTCCGTACCGGGCGCCCTTGACCGGAGGGCATTCGCTGAACACGTCGACCGTGTGCCCGCGGCGGGCGAACTCGGTGGCCAGCTCGTGCACCTGGTACCCGACGCCGATCTTGCTCCCGCTCGGCAGGTAGTAGGAGATCATCGCGATCCGCAGCGGACGATCGTCGAGGCGGTGGTCGTCCGGGGGCCGGTCATCCATGACGCAGTCCTTCCCGCAGCGCCTGGAGCCAGGCGCGGCCGTCGGTGAGGTCGGGCTCGAGGTGGTTGCCCTCCGCCCACTCGTTCCACGACTTGATCCACAGCAGTCGCTCGGCGGGCGGCCGGTCGGCGATCGTCGCCACGGCGGCGGCGACGTTGCGCCGGAACTTCTCGGGTGTGGCGCCCGTCAGGACGACGCCGCCGCGGCCCGAGCGCGGGGTGTTGTCCCAGTTCGGGTACACGCAGGGCTGGATGTGCGGGCCGGTGAGGGAGTCCGCCTGCACGGCGTCGTTGTACGCGTAGATCTCGGGACCGCCGAACAGCTTGCGGAAGGCGCGCATCCGGAACACCGCCGCGTCGGTCCTGACGGCCGGGATCTGCATGAACACGCTGGCGTCGAACCCGTCGGCCTCGCCCCGGTCGTAGCGGATCTCGCCGTGCATGTTGCTCATCTCGGCCACGAGGTACAGCCCCGGCAGGCCCGCCTGGCGGGCCATGGCCTGCCAGCGGTCGACGAACTCGGCGGCGTCGGGCAGGTCCTCGGGGCGGAACACGTAGAAGACGGGACGATCGCCGACCCGCAGGTAGCGCTCGTCGCGGAACGCGGGCAGCACCGTCTCGAAGTGGAGCCGGTCGTCCTCGGCGCCCGGATAGAGCTGCTCGCGCAGGATGCGGTCTCTCGCACCGTGCCAGATCCCGCTCCAGGTCTGGTTGGCCCAGGCGAGGCAGAACGAGATCTCCGGTGCCCCCGACGCGAGCACCTCGGTGAACGGGCGCTCCAGGATCCGCGTGCCGTGTCCGAACCAGTAGTGCCAGTACGCGAACGCCTCCACGCCGTACTCGCGGGCGAGGTCGCTTTGCGCCTGGCGGGTCTCCGGCACCCGCAGGTCGTAGAAGCCGAGCTCCGAGGGGAGCGTCGGCTGCCGGTGTCCGGGGAACAGCCGTCGCGCCCTGGCGGCGTTCGTCCATTCCGTGAAGCCCGGCCCCCACCATTCGTCGTTCTCGGGGATCGGGAAGTACTGCGGCAGGTAGAAGGCGATCGCCCGCGCGTTCAGGTCCATGTGACCTCCCTGTGTGGTGACCGTGGGCACATGATAGTCAGCGCGCGGCGGCGGCGGATGTCCGGCGGATGACCGTCATGCCTCGTCGCGCGGCAGATAGGCGGCCGCCTGCAGCCGGAACAGCTCGGCGTACAGCCCGTCCCGGTCCATGAGGTCGGCGTGCGAGCCCGACTCGATCACCCGCCCTGCGTCGAGGACGTAGATCCGGTCGGCGGCGCGGACCGTGGAGAACCGGTGCGAGATGACCAGCGCCGACCTGCCCGCGAGGGTGGCGCGCAGCGACGAGAACAGGTCGTACTCGGCGCGCGGGTCGAGCGCGGCCGACGGCTCGTCGAGAATCACGAGCGGGGCGTCCCGGTAGAAGGCCCGGGCGAGGGCGACGCGTTGCCACTGCCCGCCCGACAGGTCGTGCCCGCCCGCGAACAGGCGGGTCAGCGGGGTGTCGTACCCCTCGGGCAGGTCGGGGACGAACGCGGCCACGCCCGAGGCCTCGGCGGCGGCGACGATGCGGGCGTCGTCGGGCTCCTCGTCGGGACGCCCGAGCGCGATGTTCGTCCGCGCATCCATCGCGTAGCGGACGAAGTCCTGGAAGATGACGGCGGTGCCGGCCGTCACCGTGCCGGGCGGGAGATCCTCGTGCGCGACGCCGTCCCACGTGACGACCCCGCCGTCGACCGGGTACAGCCCCGCGATGATCTTCGCCAGCGTCGTCTTGCCCGATCCGTTCTCGCCCACGAGCGCGACGACCTCGCCGCGGCCGATGCGGATCGACACGTCCGCCACGGCGGGGGCCTCGCGGCCCGGGTAGGTGAACGTGACGCGGTCGGCCACGACCTCGGTGAAGGGGCGCGGCGGCGGTGCGGCGACCGCGGGACGTTCGGGGGCGAGCCGCAGGAACTCCTCCAGGTCGTCGATGAACAGCCCCGACTCGAAGATCGCCTGGACGCCCCCCGAGAGGGACTGGACCTGGGAGGCGATCATGCGGACGGCGACGAGCGCGGCTCCGGCGGCGGCGATGGACAATCCGCCGGTGGCGATGAGCCACACCATGACGAAAAGGGTCAGGCCGAGGATGAGCGCCGACGTCAGTTGCCCGACGAAGCTGAGGCCGGCCCGTCGACGGAGGTGGGCGCGCAGATCGTCGAGATAGCGCGTGTACACGGCGTTGAAACGCGCCCGCAAATTCGGCGAGAGACCATAGGCGCGCACTTCCTTCGCCTCATCCCGCCCGGTGAGAAGAATCGACAGGTAGGTGCGGTGGCGGAGGGGCTGCGTCTGCGCGACGCTGAATCGGAATTCGAGCCGGCTTTCCTGCCTGCTGGTGAGGAGAAGGGGAATGCCGCCGATCAGGAGAAGGGGGAGCAGAAGGGGACTGAACGCGACGAGGGTCGCGCCGAGACCCACGCCGGCCACGACGGCCCCGATCGACGCGATGACACCGCTGGTCACCTGGAACGGGCGGGTCAGCGCGCTGGAACGGACGCGGTCCAGCCGGTCGAAGAACGACGGATCCTCGAACTGACGCAGGCCCACCCCGGTGGACACGTCGAGCACCGATTGCCACATCGTCCGGGCGACGCCCTCGCCCACGTAGCGCGAGAGGGAGCCCTGCAGCGACCCTGTGACGGCGCTCAGGGCGGTGACAAGGGCCATTGCGAGGATCGGCAGCACGACCGGCTGCACTCCCGTGGTGGCGAGATCCAGGATCGCGGTCAGCAGCCACTGCACGACGATCACCTGGGCGGCGAGCAGGACCGCGGTGATGAGCTGCAGGCACGTCAAAGCCACGAAGGGCAGCCGGGCAGACTGCCAGACGAGACGGGTGCTGAAGCGCACAAGGTGTCTCAGCCGACCGAAGGACCGTCGTGGACGCTGAATGTCCATGGACCCGGGAATGGCCACGCGATGAGCATAGCGGCGACGCAATGTCCTCTGGATGAACGGCTGTGGAGCCGGTCCGGGTCTAGGTAACCTATGCGCAGCACATGGAGTGCTTGTGCTCTAACTGGGGGGAGTTGCACATGTCGTATGAGGCACCAACGTTGGTTGAGGTCGGGACGGTCGCGGGTCTGACGCGCGGCCTGGATACCCTCACCGAATGGAATGACGAATACCACCTGTGGGGCTGGACGGTTCAGTTGCCCGGCTCCGGTAACGGCCATTCCTGAAAAGCACTGACGTGGCCCGGGGAGCTGATCCCCGGGCCACATCTGTTCCAGTGATGCCTGCGTCACAGTTCAGGCGCCTTACAGGGCTGGAGAGATCGGCCGGGACACCCTTGGGTCTTTCGGCGAACGTGCCGGCCCAGCCGTCCGAGGGGTTCTGCTCGGCTCGCGAGGCGCTGGAGGCGGTGATCGAGGATGCCGTCGTCCGTGCTCACGGGCGTGCGGCTGTCCTGTTCTCGGGCGGTCGCGACTCGTCGGCGATGCTGGCGGTCGTGACGCTCGTGTGCCGTCGGCTCGGTGCCGACGATCCCGTGCCGGTGACCGCTGTCTACCCGCACGATCCCGACACCGACGAGACGAGCTGGCAGCAGTTCGTGCTCGACCACCTCGGGCTCCGCCGTCGTGCCGTGATCGAGGTGACGACGCAGCGCCGCATGCTGAGCGCCGAGACGCGGGGGAGTCTCGGTCGATGGGGAACGGTGTGGCCGGTCGCCGTCCACACGCAGGCGCTCTATTTCGGCGCGGCCGAGGGAGCCGTCTTCTTCACGGGGGAGGGCGGGGACGGCCTCCTCGCCGGTGCGCGGATCACGCCGCTCTCCCTGGTCAGGCAGGATTTCCCGCGCGTGCCGGGCAGCCTCGCGCGTGCCGCCGCGGCGGCGCTCACGCCCAACCCCGTGTACCGCCGGACGACCGTCCGCCACGGGCTGGACGCCGGGTGGCTGCCGTGGATCCGCCCTGCCGCCCGCCCGGACGTCCTCGCGGGCCTGGCCGCGACCCGCGGACCGCTGCGCTGGGACCGGTCGCGGCGGGGCGTGCTGCGGCAGCGGTCCGTCGAGCTCGTCGACGCGAACTCCGTCGTCGCCGCGAAGCTGGCCGGCGCCACGCTGTGTCACCCGCTGCTCAACCCGTTCTTCGTCGACTCCCTCGCCGAGGACGGGGGCGCCTGGGGCTTCCGGGGCCGCACGGACGTGTTCCGGCACCTGTTCGCCGACCTGCTGCCCGACGCGATCCTCGCCCGCACGAGCAAGGCGGCGTTCAACTCGTCCCGCTGGGGCGACGACGAGCGCGATTTCGCCGTCGGCTGGACGGGTGAGGGCGTCGACCCGACCGTCGTCGACCCGGGCCCGTTGCGGGCCGAGTGGCTGAAGGAACGCCCGCATCCCGTCGCGTCCTTCCTCGTCCACGACGCCTGGCTGGCGACGCAGACCGCGGCGGCGTCCGACGCCGGAGGCCGTGAATGACGAACGCCGTCGCACGTCTCGGCCGCGTCTTCCGCCTGCCTCCCCGCCGCTGGGCCGGGATGGCCCGTGTCGCCGCGAACGCGATCCTCGTGGAGTGGTCGCTGCGTCACGAACCGCTGCCGCGCACGGCCGGGCGGCTGGGGGTGGGCACCGGCGACCCGTCCGGGCGCGAATCGGCGGCGCTGCTGCTCACGATCAGGGAGCGGGAGGCGGTCGACGACGTGCGCAGGGTGATCTCGCGGCGACCGTTCAACGGGACCTGCCTGCGTCAGGCGCTGCTCGTCGGGCACGCCCTGCGCGAGCGTCGTCCCGTGCTGCAGGTGGGTGTGCGCAAGGACACGTCGGAGGTCAGGGCGCATGCGTGGCTCGTCGTGGACGGCGTCGTGGTGGACGATTTCGCGCCGCGCCCCCGGGCCGCCGCCGGGTTCGTCGTGATGCCGATCGATCTGGACGAGGCGGGGCTGCGATGAGCGACAGACATCTGTCGAGGCTGTACGGGCTGGTCGTCGAGACGGACTTCGACCTCCACCAGTCACGTCCGGTGCCGGTCGGCACGGAGCCCGACGTCGTCGTGCTCGACGGCGGGGCGATCGACGTCCCCGCCGGGATCGCCGACGGCGAGCCGATCCTCGACCACTGGTGGGACGGCGAACGGACCTACTCGGCCGCCCGGACGCCGGAGGGCTGTGTGCTGCGATTCCACGGAGCGTGCGAGTTCCGGATCTCGCCCGAGCTGACGCAGGTCGTGCTGCACCGCCACGCCGCCGCCGATCCGGGGATCGGCACGATCCTCACGACCGGCGGCCTGCTCGCCTTCCAGTTGTTCCTGCGGGGGCTGCCGGTGCTGCACGCGTCCGCCGTCGACGTCGGGGGCGGGGCGATCGCGTTCGTCGGGAACTCGGGGCAGGGCAAGTCGACCATGGCCACGCTGCTGTGCGCCGACGGGGCCCGGCTCATCACCGACGATGTGCTGCGGGTGGACATGGACGGTGACGGTGCGGTCGCGCGGCTGGGTGCGACCGAGCTGCGGCTGCGCAAGGGCGCCGACGAGCTCGCCACGCTCTTCGCTGCGGACGCGGGCCCTGGACGGCGGCGCAGCGCCGACGACCGGCACGTGCTGCGTCTCGCCGACGACGCCCAGGACAGGGTGCCGCTCCGGGCGATCGTCGTCCCGAGCCCGCGGCACGACCTGGCCGACATCGCGCTGCACCCCGTGCCGGCCCGTGAGGCGCCCTTCCTGCTGCTGCGCTGCCTGCGACTCGCCGGATGGCAGGACGAGCGCGTCGCCACGGAGCATTTCGCGGCGATGGCCGCGGTCGCCCGACGGGTGCCGGTCGTGGTGGCCGAAGTCCCGTGGGGTCCCCCGTTCGACCCGCGTGTCGCACAGCGGCTGCGGACGGCGGTGGTGGCGTGACGGCGATCCGGCCGCAGACGGCCACCCGGCAGAGGCATCGGCCGCGGGGCGGAGACAACGGCGTCCCGCCCCTGCGGCCTCTCGCGGGACTCCTCGTCGAGGCTGTCCGCGGGGTCACGTCCGCGGCGCTCGGCGAGGAGGTCGCCCGCGAGCCGTCCGAGTCGGTCGTGGCGGCGGGGCGGATGCACCGCGTCGGGCCCGCTCTGCATCGCCGGGTGAAGGACGCCGCGGGCCGTCCCGCGGACTGGGCGGCCCCGCTCGCGGCGCAGCGCCACCTGCAGCTCATGCGGCACATGCAGGCCGGTGCCGATCTGCGCCTGGTGTACGAGGTGCTGGCCGGTGCCGCCGTGACGTGTGTCGTCGGGAAGGGCCCCGTCGCCGCCGACCTGGTCTGGCCGGCACCCGACATGCGCGAGTACTACGACGTCGACCTGTTCGTCGACCGCCGCGACTTCGCCCGTGCGCTGGATCTGCTGCTGGCGGCCGGGTGTGTGCTCGCCGACCGGAACTGGCCCGAGATCCTGCGCACCGGCCGCGCGGAGATCGCGCTCCGCGGCCCGGCGGGGACCCACATCGATCTGCACTGGGACATCGCCGTCACCCCGAAGCTGCGGCGTGCGTTCCGGATCGACCTGCCCGCGATGCTGGGCCGTTCGCGGGAGGCCGTGCTCGGCAGCGGCGCACGCGTGCGGGTCTTCGACCCGGTGGACACCGTCCTGCACCTGGTGTTCCACGCCGCGCAGGCGGGGGCCGGCCGGCTGATGTGGATCGGGGACGTCCACTACGCGGCGGCCGCCCCCGGCTTCGAGTGGACGGAGTTCGCCGCGCGGGCCCGCGGAGCGCGGTTCGAGACGCCGGCGGCGCTCGTCCTCGCCCGCGTCGACCGATGCCTCGGCTTCGCGCACCGCCCGCCGGACGGCGTCCTCGCCGCCGGCCTGTGGGGGAGGCTGGCGCACCGGCGCGACGCCCGGGGCGCGTTCCCGGGGCTTCCGGGCGACCGGGCGACCGGCGGGCGGCTGTATTCCAGCGCGCGCCGGACCGTCGTCGCGTCGTCGCGTGAGGCGCTCGTCGAGGCCTACCAGGTCAGGGCCATCGAGCGCCGGGTCGCCGCCGAGGGGCCCGAGGAGCGCGTGCTGTACCGCGACGTCCCCGATCCGGCCGCGCGGGAGGCCTATCTCGCGGCCGTGTCGGACCGGGAGAGCGGACTGTAGGGTTTCGCCGATGCCCAGGCTCTCGGTGCTGATGACGGCCAAGGACGCGGCCGCGACGATCGGCGAGGCGGTTCGCTCGGTGGTGCGTGCGCTGCCGGCGGACGCGGAGCTGATCGTCCTCGACGACGGGTCGCGCGACGACACGGCCGTGGTCGCCGGGACGGCCGGCGACGCGCGGGTGCGGGTGCTGCGGGAGGAGCTCAACGTCGGCTATGCGCGGGCGCGTTCCGCCCTGCTGTCCCGGTCCGACAGCGAGTTCGTCGCGATCATGGACGCCGACGACGTGTGCTTTCCCTGGCGATTCCGCCACCAGGCCCGCGCGCTCGGGTCGGCCGATCTCGTGACGTCCCCCGTCGTCCGGTTCTCGACCCCGCCGCTGCGGCTCCACCCGGGAATCCCGTACCCCATCGCGGAGCGGGCCATGGCGCTGCACCTGCTCATCGGCTGCCCGCTCGCGCACCCGACCCTGATGGCGAAGAGGTCCGTCGTCGACGCGCTCGGCGGCTACCGGGAGGTCGTGGCCGAGGACTACGACCTGTACCTGCGGGCGGTCACCGGCGGGTTCCGGCTCGCACGCACCGGGGTCCCCTGCGTGGCGTACCGGACGCACGCCCGCCAGGCGAGCGCCCAGGTCGACTACCCGGCCCGGATGGCGGCCGACGGCACCTTCCAGGATGCCGTGGACGACTTCCTCCGCGACGAGTTCGGCTATGTGCGTCCGGCCGGTGAGCGGGGCGTCCCGGGACGTTTCGCGCCGTGGGAGCGGATCGACGCCATCCTGCGCCGGGAGGTGCGCGCCCGCGGCCTGGGGTTCACCCAGCGTCACCTGCTGCGGCGGTACCGCGTCAGGGCGCTGCCGTGAGGAGCCCCGGTGCGGGGACGTGGCGGCGGTGCCGCCGGGCCGGGTCAGTCCGCGGCGGGCGGGTCGGCCAGCAGCCGCTTGGCCTCCAATTGCGCGACGAAGGCGGCGGCGTCCCGCTCGGCGGTCGCCGCGTCGATGCCGAACTCGGCGACGAGACGGGCCGCGAGCTCGGGAAGGCTGCGCTCCTCGGTGAGCTCTTTCGCCAGGATCGCCCCGGCCGCGTTGGTTGTCAGGTAGGTCGAGTTCTGGAGGTCGAGGATCACGAGCTCCCCGTCGATCTCCTGCCAGGTCAGTCCCTCGGGTCGAATCCTCACGGTGCGTCCTCCCGCCTGCGTCACCTCACGTCCCGCTCCGGGACGGCCGACCGCACGACTGGCCGCTGTCGGAGGCTCACCTATAGTAAGGCAAAGGTGCTTGTGTCGGCCGTGGCGGGGGGAGACCCGACGCGCGGCCGGGACGGTCCGCTCCGACGGACGGGAGGTCGACCGTGACGGCAGCCACGCCCGTGGCCCTCGCTCACGACTACGTCACCCAGCGTGGCGGGGCGGAGCGTGTGGTGGCGATCATGGCCGAGGCGTTCCCCGGCGCTCCCCTGTACACGACGCTCTACGAGCCGTCGGCGACGTTCGCCGACTTCGAGTCCCTCGACATCCGGACGTCCGTGCTCGACAAGGTACCGGCCTTCCGGCACGATCACCGGCGGGCGCTGCCCTTCTACGCTCCGGTGGTGTCGCGCATGACCGTGGACGCCGACGTCGTCGTCGCCAGCTCGTCGGGCTGGGCGCACGGCATGGCGTGCACGGGCCGCAAGATCGTCTACTGTCACGCGCCGGCGCGGTGGCTGTACCAGGAGGAGCGCTACGTCGGTCCCGCCGAGGGGAGCCTGTCGGACCGGCTGCGGCGCCGGGCGTCCCTGGCGGCCCTGGCCGTCCTCGGGCCCGCGCTGCGGTCGTGGGATCACAGGCAGGCGGCGACGGCCGACCGCTACCTGGTGAACTCGTCGGTGATCCGTCGGGCGGTGGCCGACACGTACGGCATCGACGCCGAGGTGCTGGCGCCGCCGCCGGCGATGAGCCCCGACGGTCCCGAGACGCCGGTCGCGGGGCTGACCGGCGGGCCGTTCGTGCTGTGCGTGGCGCGGCTGCTGCCGTACAAGAACGTGGACGTCGTCATCTCGGCCGTGCAGCGGATCGACGGGCTGTCGCTGGCGGTCGTCGGGCGCGGTCCCGACGAGGAGCGGCTGCGGGAACTCGCGGCGGCCGACCCGACGATCCACATCCTCGGCGGCGTGTCCGAGGAGGAGCTGCGCTGGCTGTACGGACACGCGGCGGGGCTCGTCGCCGCGTCCTACGAGGACTTCGGGCTGACCCCGCTGGAGGCGGCGTCCTTCGGCAAGCCGACGGCGGCGCTGCACGGCGGCGGGTACCTGGACACCATCGCGCCCGGCGTCAACGGGCTCTTCTTCTCCGAGCCCGTGCCGTCGCAGGTGAGCGAGGGCGTCGGCCGGCTGGTGGACACCGACTGGGACGAGGCGGCGATCCGTGCGCATGCCGAGTCGTTCGGCAAGGCACGCTTCTGCGACCGATTGCGGGATGTCGTTGCCGACGTCTCCTGACGCGGGGTCGCGCCGAGCCGTCCTGATCCTCGCCTCCGTCGTGGCCGCGGCGGTGCTGTACGGCGTGGCGAACTGGACGGGGCCGGGTCAGGCGACGGACTCCACGCTCATGGCCGTCGGCCTCGGGCTGACGGAGCTGGGCTTCCCGCTCGAACCGCTGCGGGTGGCGCGGACGCTCTCGGTCGCCCTCGTGGGGGTCGTCGTGTCCGTCGGGCTGGTCGTCGCCGCGGCACGGCGCCGCTGGGCCTCCGCGGTGCGCGGCGGGCTGCTGGTGGCCCTGACCGCGGCGGGGGCGATGCTGTTGCGGACGTTCCTGCCGCGACCGTGGCTCGGCGACGACACCTATCCGTTCAACACCTGGCCCAGTGTCCATGCGGCGACGGCGACGGCTCTCGTCCTCGCCGGGGCGGGGCTGCTCCCGCCGTCGGCCCGGACGAGCGCCACCCGGCGGGGACTCGTCGTCCTGATCGGCGCGCTGGGGGCCTTGTCCATCGTGACGCTCGCCCACCGTCCCAGCGACGTCGTGTGCAGCATCCTGCTCGCCGGGGCGTTCGCCCGGCTGGTCCTGCCGCCGGCCGCCCCCGCCGACGGACCCGGGGAGGCGGGAGCCGGGATCGCGCCCGCGGACGCCGTCCCGCTGTGGCAGCTCGGCCTGCTCGCGGTGTCCGCCACGATCCTGACGGTCGCGTTCGCGGTCAGCGGGGCGTTCCTGCTCGGCGTGCTGGTCAACGTCGTCTGGTTGTGGTTCGCCGCCGCCATGGCGGTCACGCCCGTGCGGTGCCGACGTCCGCGGCCTCCAGCCGAAGGGCGATAGTCGGTCAGGTCGATGTCGTCATCCAGCATGACGCGATCGGAGCGGGTCGCAAATGTGCGACTCGGGACAGGGACGCTCCCGTACACCGCTCTGTTAGTCTCGGGCGCGAAGCGAGGGGAGGCGCGTCGATGGGGGCTGCGGACTCGGCGATCTCGGTGTCGGGCCTTTCGAAGGTCTACCGCATCCGGTCGTCGTCCAAACACCGGCCGACGCGGGCGACCGAGGCCATCGTGCACCGCCTGCGGCACCCGTTCGAGAAGGTCGAGTACGAGGACTTCCACGCGTTGGAGGACGTCGACTTCGAGATCCCGTTCGGCGAGGCGGTCGGCATCATCGGCCGGAACGGGGCGGGGAAGTCCACGCTGCTGAAGATCCTCACCCGAATCACCGCGCCCACGACCGGCCGGATCGAGCTCGGCGGCCGCGTCGGCAGCCTGCTGGAGGTCGGGACGGGCTTCCACCCCGAGCTCACCGGGCGCGAGAACATCTTCCTCAACGGGTCGCTGCTCGGCATGCGGCGGGCCGAGATCGTCCGCCGCTTCGACGAGATCGTCGCGTTCTCCGGGGTGGAGAAGTTCCTCGACACCCCGGTCAAGCGGTACTCGTCGGGCATGTACGTGCGGCTCGCGTTCTCCGTCGCCGCCCATCTCGAGACCGAGATCCTGGCCATCGACGAGGTGCTGGCGGTCGGCGACGCCGAGTTCCGAAACAAGTCCCTGGCGAAGATGCGCGACGTCGCCAAGGACGGCCGCACGGTGTTGTACGTCAGCCACCAGATGGCGACCGTGACCGCCCTGTGCACGAGCGCGATCTTCCTGTCCGCCGGCCGGCTCGTGCACAGCGGCACGGTGGACGACGTCCTCCAGTTGTATCGGGACAGCTTCGAGACCGTGGCCGAGACGACCGCCGTCGCGGCACGCAGGCCCGGGACGGGCGAACTGCGGACCAGCGACGTCCGGGTCGCCGACACCGTCTTCGGGAGCACCGAGGACAAGGTGATCGAGATCGACGTCCCGGCCAACGCCGAGTCGATCGGCTCGTACTTCATCTCGTGCCACATCAACGACGACAACGGGGTGCTCGTCACCAAGTGCGACTCCCGTCTGGTCGAGGCGTGGTTCGACCCCGAGCAGGAGCAGCGGGTGCGCCTCACCGTGGCGGGGCTGTGGTTCACCCCGGGCCGCTACACCGTCGACGTGTTCCTGTGCCGGATGGGCATCCTGGACGCGTGGGAGGCGGCGGCGTCCTTCGAGGTGCTGCCCGAACTGCCCTACCCCGAGTCGATGAACGACGAGGCGATCCAGGGCTCCCTCGTGCTCAGCAACTTCACCTATGAACGGAGCGGATCGTGAGCCGGATGGTCATCACTCCGCCCGGACGCCTCAATCTGCCGCGGTGGCGGGAGCTGTGGGACGCTCGCGAGGTCGCCTACCGCTTCGGGCAGCGCGACGTCATCCTGCGCTACCGGCAGACGGCGGTCGGCATCGTCTGGGTGCTGCTGCAACCGCTCGTCGCGGCCGGGATCTTCTCCATCGTGTTCGGCAATCTGGCGGGTCTGCCGACCGACGGCGTCCCGTACTTCCTGTTCAGCTACATCGGCATGCTCGCCTGGAACCTGTTCAACGGGCTGGTGAGCCGGGCGTCCGGGTCGCTCGTGGCCAACCAGGCGCTGGTCGCGAAGGTGTTCTTCCCGCGGATGCTGGTGCCGATCTCGTCGCTGTTCGCGGTGCTTCTGGACTTCGGCGTGGCGCTCGTGCTGGGGGTCGTGCTGCTCGTCGTCTACGGAGTGAACCCGGGGTGGGGCGTGCTGCTCATGCCGGTGTGGCTGGTGTGCCTGCTGATGTTTGCGCTCGGGATCTCGCTGGCGGCGTCGGCGTGGATGGTGAAGTACCGCGACGTGACGTACGTGATCCCGTGGCTGCTGCAGGTCGGCCTGTACGCGACGCCGATCGCGTACTCGCTCAGTGCCGTCCCGGAGGCGTTCCGCTGGCTGTTCTACGCCAATCCGCTCGCCTGGCTGGTCGAGCTGTTCCGTGCCAGCATGCTCGGCACGACGCCGAGCGAGGCGTGGCTCGCCCCGGCCGCCGTGGCCGCGAGCGTGGTCGTGCTGTTCCTCGGCGTGCTGGTCTTCCAGAGCCGCGAGCGGGAGTTCGCCGACCTCATCTGACCTCGACCCGTGCAGGCCCGGGCCGGTCCCATCCATGCTCGCTGTCGGGCGGGGCTTTCGCGTAGCTACGTTCCGGCCGGGAAGCTACGGGGGGACCGGTAGCGTCGCGGCCTTGGCGTAGCGTCCTGGCCCGGAGCGTAGCTACGCGGCTGGTCAGGAGGTGACGGCGGTGAGCCAGGCGTCGATCGGCCTGACGGCGTTGGCCCAGGTCAGCTCGGTGAGGGCGAACCCCCGCCCCGCGTGGGGGGCCGGTTCTTCGTGACGGTGGGCGAGACGCTCGACGATCCAGGACGCCCAGGCCGCCGGGTCGTCGCTGACGAACGCCGGGCTCTCGTCGAACGCGTTGGCGCCGTCGGGCGTGGCGACGACCGCCGCCCCGGAGGCCAGCGACTCGGCGAACTTCACCGCGGCTCCGACGCCCAGGCGGACGGGGACGGCGACGACGGTCGCGGCCGCCGTGAAGGAGGCCAGGTCGGGAACGCGTCCGACCGCCTCCATTCCGGGCGGCCAGCCGGTGACGTCCCCGGTGCCCGAACCGGCCACGAGCGCGCGCGCCTCGGGAGCGGCGGCGTGCACGGCGGGCCACACCTCGCGGACGAACCACTCCAGGCCGAGGGTGTTGGGCAGCCACGACCAGGATCCGAAGAGCGCCACCACCGGACGTTCCCGGGAGAACTCGACCTCCGGCCACTCCGCGGGATCGACCCCGAGCGGCGCCGCGAACGTCTTGTCCGCGGCGGCGGGATGGTGCGCGACGAACCGCTCCCGTTCCGTCTCCGAGCAGGTCGTCAGCGCCGTGAACCGCCGCGCCGCCGCCTCCTCCTCGGCCAGCGCCGCCTGCGCGGCCTCGTCCTCGCCGCGCCGCAGCAGCCAGTCGCTCATGACGTTGTGGACGTCCAGCAGGATCGGCACCGTGAGCGCGTCGCCGGGAGGCAGCAGCCAACTCGAGTCGAGGTGCGAGACGACGACGGCATCGCAGTCGGCGCGCAGGATGCGCCGCCGGAAGCGGGCCACGAGCACCGGGAGCGGACGGCCGAGGATCGAGATCCCGAGGCGGCGGGTGGGCGTCAGCGCCGCGATGCTCGCCGGATTCTGCTCCCCGTCCAGCGCGAGGACGTCGACACGGTGCCCGAGCGCGATGAGCGCCCGGATCTGGTGGTACTGCCGTCGCTGGCCACCTTGGCCCGACTTGTCCGGAGTCTCGGTGCTGATCCAGAGGACACGCGCCATCGGCTCTCCCTCTCCCTGGCTGACCAGGGTATCGGACCGGTCAGCGCGGGCGCGCGGCAGCCGACCAGACCGCCGAGACGGTCTCGGCCGTCGCCTCGGAGCTGAACCGGCTCCGCGCCGCGGCGGAGGCGGCGACGGCGCTCGCCCGGGCTCCGGCCGGGTCGCGCAGCACGGCGGACATCGCCGCGGCCAGCGCGGGCGGGTCGTGCGGGCCGACCAGGCGACCGACGGGCGTGGTGAGCACGGAGCCGTCGCCGAGACGGGTTCCGGCCGGGGCCTGCAGGATCTCCCCGACACCCCCGCCGAGGGTCGCGACCACAGGGACGTGGCGAGCCATCGCCTCGACGATGACCTGGCCGAACGGCTCGGGGACGGGCGACGCGTGGACGAGGGCCGTGAAGCCGTCGATGGCCGCCCTCGGGTCGTCGGCCCACCCGGCGAAGTCCACCGCGTCAGCGATGCCGAGGCGGGCCGGCAGCCCCGAGACCTCCTCGGCGTACGGCTGGTCGGAGAACAGGGCGGCGCCGACCACACGGAACCTCGCGGCCGGGAACTCCCGGGCGACGACGGCGGCGGCCTCGATGAACTCCCGCTGCCCCTTCGTCTCGCTGATGCGGCCGAGGAGCCCGAACACCGGCGGGTCCGGATCCTCGTGACGATCGCGATAGGCGTCGGCGGGCAGGCCGGGGTGGGCCACCGAGACGCGCCTGGCCGGCAGGCGGGTCAGGCCGGCCACATCCGCCGAGTTGGCCACGACGTGCCGTGCTCGACGCGCCAGGAGCCGCATGGCGGCGACGACCGGACGCGGAAGGTAGTCGGGGCTGAGCCGGTCGTGCAGGTGCCACACCCACGGCAGTCGGGCGCGGCATGCGGCCAGCTCGGTCAGCACGGCGGCCTTCAGCGTGTTGGCGACGACGAGGTCGGGGCGCAGCGTCCGCAGCCTGGCCGCCAGCTCCCGCGAGAAGGCCAGGGAGTCGCGGCCCGTGCGCGCCAGCACCCGCGGGTCGGTGAGGCCGCCGCGGCTCTGCGTCGCGGTGCGTTCGGCGAGCGGGAGCACCTCGGTGTGGACGCCGTGCCGGTCGAGCTCGGCGCGGAACGGGCCGTCGGCGAGCAGCAGCACCGTGACGTCCCACTGTGAACCGAGCGCGAGCAGGAGCCGCAGCAGGGCGATCTCGCCGCCGCCGAGCTGGCCGGTGTGGTCCACCACCACGACCCGCCGGGCCGCGGCGCTCACGGCGTACCTCCGAGGACGTCCTCGTAGAAGGTCCGCGTCGCGGCCGCCTGAGCCTCGGGGGTGAACGACGTGGCATGACGATCGCGGCCGACAGCGGCCAGGTGCGCGCGCAGGTCGGGGTTCTCGGCCAGCGTGCGCAGCGACGTTCCGGCCGCGGCGGCGTCGCCGGGGTCGAAGCCGTAGCGCAGGGTGGCCGCCGGCAGCGACTCGACGTGGCCGCCCGCGGCCGCCGCCACCACCGGCAGCCCCGCGGCCATCGCCTCCACGACGGTGAGACCGAAGGGCTCGGCCGGCGCGGTCGCCAGCAACAGCGAGCTGCGGGCCATGAGGGCGGGCACGTCGTCGCGGCGTCCCAGGAAGGCGACGGCGTCGGCGAGGCCCCGTTCCTGCGCCCGCGCCCGCAACTCCGCCTCCTGCGCGCCGCTGCCGGCGAGTTCGAGCCGCCAGCCGGCGGCGGCCAGCCCGGACGCGACGAAGGCGTCCAGTGCCAGACCGGTCTCCTTCTCGGCCTCCAGCCGCTGCGCGACGAGGACGATCGGGCGACGGTCCGCACTCGGTTGCGTGGCCGCCGGGACGCCGGGGTGGATGATCCGGCTGTCGCCCTCGATCCGGTCGGCGACGAACCGGCTGATCGCGATCTGCCCGTCGAGCCGTCGTGCGATGAACGGGGACACCAGGGCGCCGAACCGGCTCGCCCCCCGATGGCGGGCGAAATGCCGGGTGGCGACCACGGGCGTCGGCTGGAGGCGTACCCGCTGCGCCGCGGCGACGGCGAACTCGGCCTCGGTCATGTGGGCGTGGACGATGTCGGCGGGCCGCAGCCCTGCCCACAAGGCGCGCAGGACGTCCGCCTGGGAGTCGCCGGGCGCGAAGGCGACACCGCTGCCGGCCAGTGCCGCGCGCATCCGGTCGCCCTGCCCGCCGACCACGACCACCTCGTCGCCCATGCGGGCCTGGGCGGTGGCGAGCGTCGCCATGTAGCGCTCCACGCCGTAGAACGCATCCGAACGCACGACGTGGAGGATCCTCATCGTCGCTTCCCCTCTGCCGTCCTCGTCGCTCACTCTAGTTGCACCGGCCATCAGGCCGGCAGGGTCGTTCAGGGGACGTCGATCTCGTCCAGGACGGCGGCCAGGCGGCGCCACGACCAGGTCCAGTCATGGGCCAGCGCCCGCGCCCGCGCCGCCGCGCCGAGCGCGTGGCGATGCTCCTCGTCGGCGGCGAGCCTCTCGATGGCCGCAGCCAGTTCGGCGGGCTGCTCCGGATCGAACAGGATGCCCGCGTCCCCGAGCGACTCCGGGATGCCCCCCATCCGGGCCGCGACGATCGGCAGCCCCGTCGCCATCGACTCCCCCACCGTCAGCGGGCACGGGTCGGGCCACCGCGACGGGAGGACGAGGATGTCGGCCCGCTGCAGCACGGCGGGCAGGTCGGGGCGGGGCACGAACGGCTGGAACGTCACCGTCCCGTGCGCCTGCTCGGCCAGGGCCCTCAGCTCCTTCTCGTAGTCCGACAGCGGGGCGTCCCGCGCGAACGTGCTGCTGCCGACGATCGTGTACTCGATGTCGTCCCGCTCGACCATCCCGGCGGCGGTGAGGAGGATGTCGGGCCCCTTGATGGGAAGGACGCGGCCGATGAACAGCACGCGCAGCGGTCCCGGCTCGCGGGTCGCAGCGGGGTGGAAGTGGTCGGCGTCGACGCCGTTGCCGACGACGCGGATGCGGTCGTGCAGCGACGCCGGCAGGTGGTCGCGGTGCTGCGCGGCCAACGACTCGCTCACACAGATCAGCCGTTCCGCGCCGCCGACGACACGGGTCGCCTCTCGCCGCGAATAGGACCGCAGCAGGTCGTTGTGTGCGTACAGCATGACCGCGTGGTCGCTGTCGCGCAGCAGCCACGGCATGATCGTCGCGTTGTGCGCGAGGACGATCCCGGCCGGCTCGGCGGCGAGGCGCTGCGCGACCGGGGTGTAGTAGCGGACGTTGCCGCTACGCGGAACGCCCAGGAGGCCGAGGGCGGCGTCGGTGTACCGCTCGCGCGCGTTCGGCGCCGGGACGCCGGCGTACTCGACGGGCCGGGCGGACTCGTAGCGCGGGCGGAAGGTGTCGTCCTGGAGCACGATGTGCGGCGGGTAGCGGTCCGCGTCGCCCGCGATGGCGGCTCCCGTGGACAGCCCGTGCACGACGGTCGGGATCGCCGAACCGGTGCGGGGCGAATAGTGATCCCCGGGGGTTATGACGTGGTACACGTTGGTCACGGCTGCGCTCCTCGCGTTCTGCCACCTGCCTGGAACGAGTGTGCACCCCGAGGATGCCCGGACGTCCCTCATCGCGCAATCGCCTCTTTCGGGGCGGGCCGGACGGCGGCCGGGCTTGGGTACGGCCGGGCCGCCGCAGAGAATGGGGGCAGCACGGCGGTGTTCAGGGGGGTGACATGGCTCGTGGCAGGTGGTTCGCGGCGGGGATCGTGGGGGTGACGGTCGTCGTCGTCGCATCGGTCGTGACGTATCTGGCGACCAGAGACGATGGCGGTTCCGCCCCGACGTCGAGCGATCTCGCCGGCTCGGTGACGCCGGTGTGCGGCTTCTCCGGCGAGCTGCTGTCGCGGCTCGTGGCGAACCGCGCGAAGGACACCGAGAGCGCCCCGCTCACCGGGTTCCCGGTCGGCGACGGTGGATCGGGCACCCTGGTGGGGCTCGCGGCCACGGCCGACACGGTGACGACGATCCGCTCCCTCGACGGCGGCGGCTCGCGGGTCGCGGTCTACGACGGCGACGGCACCCTGCAGCGCCGCTACGACATCGACGTCGAACGCGACACGAGCGAGGCGGCGCACTGGAACGGCCGGTCGGCCGTCGCGCCCGATGGCAGCATCTACGCGATCGACTCGTACCAGGGCCGCCGCGCCCTCGTCCGCTTCGACCCGTCCGGATCGCTGCAGGACTCGTTCCCCGTGCCGACGAGCGACGAGTCGACCGGGCATCCGCTCGACCTGCAGGGCGTCACATGGGTCGACGACCTCTCCGGATCGCCCGCGCTCCTCGTCGGCGAGGGGACGCGCACCGTCCACGCCTTCCGGACGGACGGCACCTACCTCGGCACACAGGACGATCTGCGGACGACCGTGGTCGGAGCGGTCGACGGCACGAGCGTCGCGGGGCTGGCTCCCGCCGCGGACGCCGTGAGCCTGCTCACCGTGACGGACGCGACGACGGGGCAGGTGCGACTCCAGGCCCCGACCGGCACGGGTGACGTCGCGCTCGGACAGTCGGCGACGTCGCGGCTGGAGGGCCTCGTGAGCGTCCTGCCCGGACCGTCCGGCGACGGGTTCCTGCTGGTGGACCCCGCGAAGGGGGTCGAGTGGGTGGACTCCCTCGGCGTGCGTTCCGGGATCTGGCTGAACGAGCAGCAGGAGTGGTCGTTCGCCGAGAGTGCGAACGCCGTCCATGTCGACGGCGGGTACTGGTTCGTCGTCACGCAGGACGGCGCCGAGCGGATCGTGCGGGTCACCGAGGACGAGGCGCGGGACAGGCTCGCCGAGCCGGTCGAGACCACCGCGGGCACCCTCTCGGCGCTGGCGCAGCTCGGCGTCGGGATCGGGGCGGTGACGTCGCAGCCGTTCAACCACTTCGACGCGGGCCGGACCCCGGCTGCCGCGATCCGGTTCGAGGACGGGTGGGGGAGGCTCGGCGAGGACGACGCCGCGAGCGGGCTGGAGATCCGGTACTCGGTCTCCGGCGACCCGACGCTGGCCGATCCGGTGGTGCAGGAGCAGCGCACCGTCGCCGTCGCGGTCGGCGGCGGCGAGGCGTCCCTCACCCTGCCCGAGGCGAGGCCCGGCGCCTACGAGGTCGATGTCTCCCTCGTCGACACCGCGTCGAACTCCGTGCTGTCGGGCACGTGCCTGCGGTACAGCGTCGGGGCCGAGGGCGCCGACCTCGACCTGGGCGGCCTCGCCGAAGGGGCCGACTGGGGCGGTCCCGGACCGCTGCGCGGCGTGCAGCTCGCCGACCGGCTGGGCACCGGAAGTCACCGCGTGCAGCTCGCGTTCGGCGACCTCGTGAAGGACCCCACGGCGTCCCCGTCGGCCGCGGGCATCACCTGGTCGGCGCTGCCGGGGGCGGGCGAAGGCGCCGACGGCTCGGTCGCGGCGGCCTTCGCCGGATTGCGGGCCGCCGGCGAGTACGCCGCGGCCAACGATGTCCGGCTCATCGTCCAGGTCGGCAGCGGCGGGGACGCGGAGCAGGCGGCCGTGACGGCCGGGACGTGGGGCGGGTGGGTCGGTGTCCTCGTCGCCGAGTTCGCGCGGCAGGCGCCCGAGATCACGTCCTGGTCGCCGTGGAACGAGCCGAACGCGACGTTGTCCTCCCTGACGGGGGCGCAGGTCGCCGAGCGGGTCGACATCCCGTTCGCGCGGGCGGCCCATGCGGCGAACGCCGACGCGCTGGTGCTGGCCGGGAACACGCTCGGCTTCGTGACGGACTGGTGGTCGAGCGCCGCGACGACGTCGTTGTGCTCGGTCGTGGACGCCGTCGCCGTGCATCCCTACACGGGGTGGAACCGGTCCTGGGAGGAGGAGGGCTTCTCCGAGTCCGGCAAGGGATTCGACGAACTGCGGACGGCCCTGGGCAGTGACTGCGCCGACCTGCCGCTGTGGGACACCGAGTCGGGCTGGTGGGCCGACGGCGCGAGCGCGTTCTGGGCGCAGGGGTCGAACGTGGCCCGCAAGCTGCTGTGGTACCGGCAGGAGGGCGTCGCGGGCTGGACCTACTTCTTCAGCGAGGGCGGCTGGGGGGAGAGCAACCTGAGCTGGTCGCTCATCCAGCACGGGTCGTACGTGAAGCCGGGCGGGCTCACCTCCGCGGCCGTCTCCCACCTGCTCGCCGGGCGGGAGACGCCCACGGTCGAGACGACGGGCGTCCCGTTCAGCACGACGATGCGGCTGGCCGGTTCCGCCGGCTCCGACCTGCTCGCATCCTGGACGAGCGAGGCGCGCCTGGACGCGGTCGTCGTGACCGACGCGCCGGAGGTGACGGTCACCGACCAGTACGGCGCGACGCGGACGGTGGCGGTCGAGGACGGCCGGGCGCAGGTCACGCTGACGACGGGACCGCAGTTCTTCGCCGTCGCCGACGGGAGGAGCCTGTCCATCGCGTCGCCGGAGGAGTACGGCACCGATCTGCTGAAGGGGCGTCCGGTCACGGCCAGTTCGACGCACGAGGAGGCCGACGCGCAGATCATCACCTCGGGCACGGTCAACCCGTACCGGCCCTGGAGGTCGGGGCAGGCCGCCGGAGGAGGGGTCGACGAGCATCCGTCGGTGGAGATCCCGCTGGCCGAGGCCACCACCATCGACCGGATCGCGGTGGCGAGCGGAAGCATCACCTGCTGCGAGGCGGGTCTGCGTGACTACACGGTCTCGGTGCGGACCGCCGACGGGTCGTGGCAGACGGTCGCGACGCAGACCGGGCAGTTCTGGGAACGGGTCGTCGTCTTCCGGATCGACGCCGTCGAGGCGAGCGCCGTGCGGATCGAGGTGCCCTGGACGACGATCCGCGGCACCCGGATGCTCGCCGTGAACTACACGGGCATGGCCGGCGGCCTGCCGACGCCGTTCATGGGTCTGCAGACCGAGTCCGACTACGTCGTCGCCATCGCCGCCGTGTCGGCCTGGAGCGCGCGCGGCGGGTAGGGGTCGCGGGCGCCCTCCCGCTCGCGGTCCTGCGACCAGGCCCCACGGCGTTCCGGATCGGCCGTCGGACCGCGTCACGCCCGCTGTGCAGGAGGTCTGCGACGAGGTGCTTGCCGCCGCGCATTTCCGCGTCGGCTTCGGGGGATCGCACAAGTCCCGTGTTCGGGTGACCGGACGGCACTCCACATCGGTGCGTCGGTGGACGATAGTTGTTACCCGGGGGACTCCGGCGCGCGACGCGGGCCGGGAGCAGCATCACGCGCGACGAACGGGATGGACGCAGGGGGGTCGTATGGCGCGTCGTGGAGATCGCGGAATCGCCGAGGTGGACATGGAGGCGAACGTCACCGGCACGAGGCCACGCGTCGGAGTCTGGGGTGTCTTCGGCCGCGGGAACTTCGGCAACGAGGCGACGCTCGCCGCGCTGCTGGGTCGGTTGAGGGTCGCCGGCGCGGACGCGATCCTGTTCTGCGAGGATCCGGGGGCCGCGACGAGCCTGCACGGGGTGCCCGCCCGTCGCCTCGGGGCGCCGGCGGCGTCGCACGGCTCCCGGCTCGCCCGGCTCTGGCAGACGGGCATGAACCGGCTCCGCCTCGTCCGCGGCGCCTTCGAGGCGGTCGGGACGGTGGACAGCGTTGTGATCGCCGGGACGGGCGGGCTGGAGCGGTACGGGTCGGGTGCGTTCGGGACGCCGTTCGAGATCTGGTCGCTGGGCGTGGCCGCACGGCTGCGTGGCCGGTCCTTCGTCCTGCTGGACATCGGGGTCGAATACCTTCCCCGTGCGATCGCCCGGTTCTTCGTCCGCGGCGCCGCCCGGGCGGCGTCGTACCGTTCCTATCGGGACGCCGCGTCCCGCGAGTGCATGGTGCGCACGGGGGTGGCGGCGGCGGGGGACGACGCGGTCGTGGCCGACCTCGCGTTGTGGCTGGACGCTCCGGCGGCGGAGGAGCGGGAGCCCGACCGGGTCGTCGTCGGGGTCATGGACTACTGGGGCAGGGACAGCGAGCCGGATGCCGAGGCGGCCAACCGGAGGTATGTGGCGTCCTGCCGGGAGCTCGTCGGCGACCTTCTCGCGGCAGGGTGGAAGGTCGACCTCGTCGGCGGCGACGAGGTGGATCTCGGCGTCGCGCGCAGGCTCGCCGCGGAGGCCGGCAGCGATGACGTGGGCGTCGTGGAGGCCCGCTCCCCGGAGGCTCTCACGCGCACGATGGCACGGGCGTCCGTCGTCGTCGGGACGAGGTTCCACACCCTCGTCATGGCCCTGATCGCGCAGACGCCGATCGTCTCGGTCGGCTACGGGGAGAAGCACCGGGCCCTGCTGCTGCAGCTCGATCGTCCCGACCAGCACGTCGACGTGGAGGCGTTCTCTCCCGCGGAGGTGGCGGCGCTGGTGTCCCGGGCCGCCGCCGACCCCGGCTTGCGTGACGGAATCGCACGACTGGTGACCGAGGCGCGTGAAAGGCTCGACCGCGAATGGGTCACGGTCCTGCCCGTCCTGTCGCCTCCCCGGCCCGTGCATCGGCGGAGCTCTCCTCCGTGGCGCGGATGGCCGCGGCCCTGCCGCGCGACATCGGGGAGGGACGCGTAGCATGCCGGTTCGGGATCTGACGAGGCGCGGGACGTGTCGTCCCTGCGGAGGCGCCCCGGGGCGGCGAGGACGAAGAGCCCAGGTGGGGCGAGGGAGGCGCGGAAGGATGACATGGCACGACTGACGTTCGGAATGCCGGTCTACAACGGTGAGCGTTTCGTGGGATCGGCGCTGGAGTCGTTGCAGAACCAGGATGTGGAGGACATTCGCATCGTGGTCTCGGACAACGGGTCGACCGACGCGACGGCCGAGATCTGCCGGGCGGCCGCGGCGGCGGACTCGCGCATCGACTATCGCCGCTACGAGGAGAACCGCGGCGGCATCTGGAATTACCAGAACGTGCTGGAACTCGCCGACACGGAGTTCTTCAGTTGGATGGCCGCCGACGACATCAAGCTCTCCTGCTTCGCGTCGGAGTGCATCGATGCGCTCGACGCCGCCGGGCCGTCGGTCGTCCTCGCCTGCCCGCGCACGCAGATCATCGACGAACACGGGGAGATCACGGAGACGCTGAACGACACGAGGATGGGGATGGACGCCCGGACTCCGCACGAGCGGATCCGGAACTTCCTGCGGGCGCAGGCCTTCCACGTCATGTACGGCGTCATCCGGCAGGATGCGCTGCGTCGCACGCGGGGGACCACCTCGGTGCTGGGCGACGATGTCGTCCTTCTCGTGGAGCTCATGTGCCAGGGGAAGCTGGAGGTGACGCCCAGCCTCGTCTTCCACCAGCGTCGCCACGACTCGCAGGTGTCGGTGCAGGGTGTCACGAACACCGGGTGGTTCACGCCGGGCAGCCGGCCCCGCATGTCGTTCGCGGAGACGCGCACGAACATCGGGATCTACACCGGTATCGCCCACAGCGGTCTTCCGCTGCCGGAACGGCTGCGGAGCTGGGGGGTCGTCGGACCTGCCTGGGTGTTCCCGCGCTGGCGCGCGATGGTGCGCGACGTCCTCAACTTCGTGGGGGTGAGCCCGTCGGTCGGGAAGTTCCGGGCGAGACGGGCCGCGCGGGCCGCGGAGGCCTCGCAGGGGCGCTGATCGTCCCGCGGCCGGGCCGCTGTGCCTCGCCCGGTCGGGTTTGAGGCATACCGGCTGGCCCTCGAACCGCGGCGGTCGGGGGCCTACAGCTCCACGACGAGCTTGGCGGTGGTGAACGCCTCGGCGTAGCGGTGCTTGCACTCCATGCCGCGCACCCGCATGAAGCCGAGGAACAGCTCGTCGTCCCACCAGTCCCGGTCGTGCTGCGACGGGTAGGAGGCGTTCAGCAGGTCGACCTTCTCGCGGGCCACCGCGTCGGGGAGCGGCACGTACACCGGCGGACGCCCGATGTCGCCGTCCCACTTGGGGATCTCGTAGTGCAGGATGAGGGAGTTCCGCCACACGGTCGGCGCCAGCGTGCCGAGCAGCCGGTGGTCCTGGTGGGCGTCGTCGGGACGGGGAGCGAACACGATGTCGGGCGAGGGGCGCCGGGCGGCGAGCTCGTGGACGCGGCGCTTCACGTCGGCCCACCGCTCGGGCAGGTACCCGTCGGCGAAGGTGTCGTCGTCGCTGCCGAACTCGACCTGCGTCCCGGGCACGAAGGCGGCCGCGGCGGCTTGCGCCTCGGCGCGCCGCAGCGGCGAGCCGGTCAGGACGAGGTGGTCGGCGGTCAGGGTGCGTTCACGGGCGAGCCGCAGCAGCGTCCCGCCGCAGGCGATCTCGATGTCGTCGGGGTGCGCCCCGATGCACACGACGCTGAGGTCCCCGGGGGGCAGCACAAGGGTCACGTCGGTGTCCTCTCGTCGGTCAGTCGGGGATCGGTGCGGGCGCGGGGTCGGAGGCGGGGTGCGTCGGCCTGCCGGGCAGCCACACCTTCCACGGGGCGGTGTTCGAGCGGTTGAGCTCTTCGAGCTGGTTGCGTTCCTTGACGGTGTCCATGCAGGCCCAGAAGCCGTCGAACCGGTTGGCCGCGAAGCGTCCCTCCGCCGCCGCACGCAGGCAGGCGTGCGTCACGAGGTCCTCGCCCTCGTCGAAGTAGTCGAAGATGCTCTGGCGCAGCACGAAGAAGCCGCCGTTGATCCGCATGTCCAGGTCGGCGACGGCCTCCAGCCCGGTGAGGTTCCCCTCGGGAGAGATCCCCACGACATGGAACGAGTCCTGCGGGCTGACCGCGAGCAGGCTGCCGACGTGCGTGTCGGGCAGGCGTGCGACCAGATCGTCCATGTCGACGTTGGACAGGCCGTCCCCGTAGTTGGCGAGGAACATCTCGTCGTCGCCGAGGTAGCGCCGCACCCTGCGCAGCCGCTCGCCGATCGGCGTCTCGTGGCCTGTGTCGACGAAGGTGATCGTCCAGTCGGTGATGTCGGTGTTGAGCGGCTCGACCTTCGCGCCGCCCTGGGAGAGCACGAAATCGTTGGACGTCGTCTCCTCATAGTTCAGGAAGTAGTCCTTGATGACGTGCCCGCCGTAGCCGAGGCACAGGATGAACTCCGTGTGCCCGAAGTGGGCGTAGTACCGCATGATGTGCCACAGCATCGGCCGGGAACCGATGCTCGACATGGGTTTCGGCAGGGGATCCTCACCGGTCCGCATCCGCATCCCGAGGCCTCCGCAGAACAGCACCACCTTCATGTCACACCTCCATCGTGGGGGACGTCACGCCCGCAGCCGGCGGGGGGCGGCGAACTCGCGGACCGACGGGGCGACGGGCCGTCCCTCCAGGAACCCGTCGACCGAGCCGGTCGCGAGGGCCTGTGCGTACACGCCGAGCGCGCCGTCGGCGGCCTCCAGCGTGCGGGAGATGTCGTCGTCGGTGTGGGCCCAGGAGATGACGAGCGAGGGGGACAGCACTCCTCGCTTCAGCAGCTCCTGCAGGAACAGGGTCCGGAACGGCTGGGACGGCTTGCCCTCGGCGTCCTTCGTGCCGAAGACCATGCAGGTGGAGCGTCCCAGGACGGGGACGTGGTCGGACAGCCCGTGCGCCCGGGTCAGGTCGGTGAGTCCGGCGCGGAGCCGCTCGCCCTGCGCCTCCATCTCGCCGACGACGTCGTGGTGGTCGTAGGTGTCGTAGACGGCCAGCAGCGCGGCCAGGCCGGTGGTCTCGCCGCCGTGGGTCGTCGACAGCAGCCAGACCCGCGAGCGGTCGGTGTTGAGGCCGCCCAGCTCCATGAACTCCCGTTTGCCGGCGAGCGCGGACACGCTGAAGCCGTTGCCGATCGCCTTGCCCCACGTCGACAGGTCGGGGACGACGCCGTAGACGGCCTGGGCGCCGCCGACCGACCACCGCAGTCCCGTGATCATCTCGTCGAACACCAGCAGGAAGCCGTCGGCGTCGGCCCGCTCGCGGAGCCCCTCCAGGAACCCCGGTGCCGGCTCGGCCGTCGCGGTCGCCTGCTCCAGGATCAGCGCGGCGATGCGGCCGGGGTAGCGGGCGAGCAGGTCGTCCACGGAGGCGAGGTCGTTGTACGTGAAGCGGACGGTGCGGTCGATCTCGTCCTGCGGGATGCCGGCGTTCATCGGCGTGCCGCCGATGAACCAGTCGTCCACCGAGAAGAACGGCTGCGTACCGCAGACGGCCACCATGTCGCGGCCCGTGTACGCGCGGGCCAGCTTGATCGCGCCCGTCGTCGCGTCGGAGCCGTTCTTCGCGAACTTCACCATGTCGGCCCCGGGCACGTGGCCCAGGAAGCACTCGGCCGCGCGCAACTCCCAGATGCTGGGCCGCGAGTACCCCAGGCCGCCCGCCGCCGCGGCGGTCGCCGCCTCCACGACCGGCCGGTAGCCGTAGCCCAGCGTGACCGCCCGCAGGCCCATCCCGTACTCGACGTACCAGTTGCCGTCCACGTCGAGGACGCGGGCGCCTTCGCCGCGCTCGATGATCGGGGTGATGAACTCCGGGCACTGATCGGAGCCGCGGGCGTAGGTGTGCGCGCCGCCGGGGATGAGTTCGTGGAGCCGTGCCTGTGCGGCGTTGGAGGTGGCGAAGGATCGAGGTGACGACGTGCTCGGCTGACTCATGCTGCTCCTGCCCGAGAAGGCCATGCGCTCGCCGGGTTCGGCCCGCGTGAGGCGATGGCGCTGAACCTGGTCCCGCGGGGGACACAGCGCTCACGATACCGTGGCCACATGCAGGCGGAGTACTGGCGGGATTGTCCCGTTTTCATCACGGGGCACACGGGCTTCAAAGGCGCGTGGCTATGCCTTTTGCTGGAAAGGATGGGCGCACGGATTCACGGGTACGCCCTGGAGACGCCCGCGGATTTCCTCTACCACCGGGCCGGCGTGTCCGGCGTCCTGGCGAGCGATGTGCGCGGGGACATTCGCGACACGTCCGCGTTGACCGCGGCGATCGACGCGTCGGGAGCCGAGGTGGTGCTGCACCTGGCCGCACAGTCGGTCGTGCGGGAGTCGTATGCGAACCCGCGCGAGACGTTCTCGACCAACGTCGACGGGACGCTGTCGGTGCTGCAGGCCGCCCGTGCGGTCGAGCGGGTGACGCGGTGCGTCGTCGTCACCACCGACAAGGTGTACCGCAACAACGAGTGGTTCTGGGGCTACCGCGAGACCGACCACCTGGGCGGCGACGATCCGTACAGCGCGAGCAAGGCGGCCACCGAACTCGTGACCCACTCGATGGCGGTGTCCTACCCGCGCGACGGGTACGCGGTGGCGACGGCCCGGGCCGGCAACGTCATCGGCGGCGGGGACGCGACCCCCGACGCCCTCATCCCCGAGCTCATCTCGGCATTCGCCGCGGGCCGGCCGGCCGTCCTCCGCTACCCGCAGGCGGTGCGGCCGTGGCAGCACGTGCTCGAACCGCTGAGCGGGTACCTGACGCTCGCCGAGAAGCTGGATCCCGCCCGCCACGACACGGCGTGGAACTTCGGCCCCCCGGCCGAGGACGCCCTCACCGTCGGCGAGGTCGCCGACCGGCTCGGCGCACTGTGGGGCGACGGCCGCTGGGAGCGAGCGGGCGAGACCGGGCCCCACGAGGCGGGGCTGCTGACCCTCGACTCGGCGAAGGCGCACGCCGAACTCGGCTGGCGCCCGACGCTGGCCGTGCAGGAGGCGCTGTCCTTCGTCGCCGACTGGGAGTCGTCGGTCCGCGACGGGCGGGAGACTCCCCGCCACGCGACAGAGCGGCAGGTCGCCGAGTACCTCGCGCGGGCCGCCCGCGGCTGACCCCGGCGTCACTGGTCCTTCGCTGGTGGGTTTCGTGACCCCCGGCGATGTGAGACTGAACGGGACATCCGGAGGGTTGTGATGGATCGTGAAGTTCTCAATGGAGACTGCTGGTTCGGTCGGAGGCGGCGTTGCGGCGTGGCCATCGGGGCGTGAAGGCGGCGACCTTTTCGATGAGCACGGGTATCGGGCGGGGTAGCGGGTATGTCGAGTCCGGTCGATGAGAGTGCGTTGATCAATCCGGCTGCGTTTCCTTTCAGGTCTGCTGATCTTGATACGTCTTTGATCACGGGTAGTGCGGGCGATGTGGTGGGGCTCGGTGAGGGTGTGGCTGGTGCGGCGGGGGATGCGCAGTCGGCGTGGAGGGGTTTGCAGGCTCCGGGGGTGTTCGAGTCTCCGGATGGGGAGGCTGTGTATGGGTTGATGGGTCCGGCGGTGTCTGGTGCGGCGGTGATGAGCGGGGTGACGACGCGTGTGGGTGCTGCGCTTGAGACGTATGCGGCCGCGTTGGATGGGATCAAGCCGACTCTTGCCGAGTTCGAGGAGCGTGCGGTCGCGTTCCGGACCGAGGCGCTCGCCGGGTATCAGGTGACGAATCTTGAGGCGTACGGGAGCTTCACGTTCACGAGCTACTGGGAGTCGGGTGCCCATGGGCAGGAGCAGTTGGCGGGGACGAGTATGGATCCGCACGCGTACACCACGATCCCGTGGAACGAGCATGGACCGGCGGTGGAGAAGAACGCGTCGTTGCTGGGCGAGTTGAACCGGATCATCGAGTCGGTGTCGACGGCGGCGGCGACGTGTGCGAACACGATCCAGGCCGAGTTGACCACGGTGTGTGCTGTCCCTGCGCAGGCGATCACGGCTGCGGCGTTGGATGCGAATCCGGATGTGTCGTCGTGGGGGCGGCCGGTGGAGGAGAGCCGGAATTGCACGGAGTCTGTCGGGCACGGGCTCGGGAACTTCTGGGAGGGGACCTGGACCGGCGCGGCGTCCTTGATCGGCCGTGATCCGGAGAGTGGCGACTGGAGTTGGGGTGTTGCCGGCCGGTCGTGGCTGGGGGTTGGTGATTTCGCGTTGTC
>NZ_AUIA01000027.1 GCF_000423465.1 Propionicicella superfundia DSM 22317
GACGCCTGACCATACGGATCAGCAGGAGCCGACGCCTGACCATACGGATCAGCAGGAGCCGACGCCTGACCATACGGATCAGCAGGAGCCGACGCGTCGGATCCGGCCGCAGGCGGCTCGTAGCTCGGCGGCGTGTACGCGCCCGCCCCGGCAGGATCGGACGCCCCCCACACCGGAGCAGCCGGAGCCTCGCCCCCATCAGCCGCCGCCGACGGAACAGACACATCGGCCGCAGGCGGCTCATAGCTCGGCGGCGTGTACGCACCGTCGTCAGGGGTGGATTCGGGGGTGCTGGGCGGTGCGTATCCCTCGGTTCCGCTCGAAGCCGGCTCCGGGGTGCCGTACGACGGAGGCGTGTAGCCCTCTCCGTCAGGCTGCGTCGGGGGCTGACCCCACGGGTCTGGCTGATTGGTGCTCATCGAAGTCCTTTCTGAGCGTCCGGGCACACCGATTCGGGGCACCACTTGATATTTTGCACATAGTCGCGCCCGCACCCAAGATCCCCCACGCTATAGACACCTAACTCGTGGGCGTCGCTCAGCCTGGCCGCTACGGCGATTCTCACGGCACGAGGACGCCCGGCGCAGCGCCCGACCGGCCTCCCGCACGTCCTCCGGCGGCCACTCCGCTACCCCGATCCGGAAGCGGCGATCGTCCCGCCCGGCCCTCGCGGGAGCCCACCGCGGTGGCGGAACACGGCCGGAGGAACCGGCGCCCATAGACTCGCACCGAGGACAGGAGGCAGGCCGACCATGACCAGACCAATCCTCGAAGCCGACGACGAACGACGCCCGGTGGGCGTGTCGCTGCTGTTCGCGCTGGCAGCGGCCGTCATCGTCCTGGCCGGGTTCAGCCAGATCGGAGACCTGTTCTCGGCGGCATTCCTCGCACTCACCCTGATCATCACCGTCAGGCCGCTGTTCACATGGCTGGTCGAACGGTCCGTGCCGCGCCCGCTCGCATCCGTGGCCTGCTCCGCGCTGGTACTGCTGTTCATCTTCGGGCTCGTCGCGCTCATCGGCATGTCGATCGCGCAGTTGGCGCAGACGCTTCCCCAGTACGCCTCGCGCTTCACCGCCGTCTACCGGGACGCGATCGCGTGGCTCTCCGGCTTCGGCCTCGACGAGGGCACCATCTCGCGAGGGCTGAGCTCGGTGAACTTCAACTCGCTCCTCAGCACCGCGACAGGCCTCCTCAGCAGTATCGGGCAGGGCTCCGGCCAGCTCGTGACCCTGATCATCGTGATCGTCTTCATGGGGGTGGACACGACTCAGATCGTCAACAGGACGCAGTGGCTGCAGCGAGATCAGCCGTCGATGCTCACCGCCCTCAGCGACTTCGGCGTCCGGGTACGGCAGTACTGGCTCGTGTCCACGGGGTTCGGCCTGCTGGTCGCCGTGCTGGACACGATCTTCCTCTCGTTCATGAACATCCCGCTCGCGATCACCTGGGGCGTGTTCGCATTCGTCACCAACTACATCCCCAACGTCGGGTTCGTCCTCGGGCTGATCCCGCCGGCGCTCATGGCCCTGCTGTCCCACGACCTTCCGGCCATGATCATCGTCATCGTCGGGTACAGCATCATCAACTTCTTCTTCCAGACGATGATCCAGCCGAAGTTCACCGGGGACGCCGTCGGCCTCAACACCACCGTCACGTTCCTGTCCCTGCTGTTCTGGGTGTCGATCCTCGGCGGCCTGGGCGCGATCATGGCCGTGCCGCTGACGCTGTTCCTGAAGGCGGTCTTCATCGACTCCAGTCCGCGCACAATGTGGCTGGGTGTGTTCCTGCAGGCCCGGGACGTCCCCGCCGACGCCCCGCCCGAGGGCTTCCGCAACCCGCTCGACCGCGATGCCCGACGACAGCGCCGGGCCACGAACAACAAGCGCGCGAGCAGGCGCGACCACTTCGGCTTTCACCGCCGCGGCCGCTGACGACGCCGACCGGGGGGACCGGCCTCAGCCCTCGGCGTCGAACACGACGCTCACGCGTCCGGTGACCTCGATCGGCTCGGGAGCGAACTCGAGCGGAACCGTGTCGCCCGCCGCGCCCCCCGCACGCGTGGCGTACACCGCGGCCATCCGGTGGGGCATCACGGACGCCTCGTCGGCGATCTCCGCCACCCGGAGGTCACGCGCGCCGGCGGCGTCGGCCAGCCAGCCGGCCCGCTCCTGCGCCCGGGCGAAGGCCTCGCGCAGCACCTGCGGTTCGACGGCAAGCCGCGTCGGTCGGGCCAGTTGCCAGGTGACGCCGGCGAGCGTCCAGCCCGCTCGCGCGCCGGCCTCGGCCACCACGCGCCCGACCTCGTCGAAGTCGACGAAGACCGCGCTCGCCGACGCACGGGCATGATGCTCCTGCTCGCGACGTTCGCGGGCCCGGGTGTCGGGGAAGGAGGCCCACGTCCGGACGGACTCGATCGTGAAGGACGCGACAGCGCCGCCGTGCCGCAGGGCCTCGAGTTCGGCCTTGGCCGCATTGCAGAGCCGGACCGTGTCGTTCATCACCGCAGTCTTGTCCGTGCCGGAGAAGCCCAGCGAGAAGCGAACGGCCGCCTCGTCGGCCGGGACGGACAGCGTGTGTTCACCGGTGACCCTGATGTGCATTACGACCTCCTTCTCGCGACGTCACGCCGGTTGCCGTGCGCGCAGGAACCGCTGCACGCTGGAGAAGACGCGGCTTCCGTCGGAGGACGGACCGGTGAGTTCGCCGATGCTGTGCTCGGGGTGCGCCATGAGCCCGACGACGTTCCCCCGCTCGTTGGTGACACCGGCGATGTCGCTCACCGAGCCGTTCGGGGTCTCATCGGCATACCGGAGCACGATCCGATTCTGGTCCTCCAGCCGCGTCAGGGTCTCGTGGTCGGCGACGTAGGGGCCTTCGCCGTGTTTGACGACGAGCGTGACCTGCTCGTACGGCCAGTAGTCGACGGTCCACACGGTGTCGATCGAGGCGACCAGCAGCCGCTGCTCGCGGCACGCGAACGTGCCCCGATCATCACGGAGCAGGCTGCCGGGAAGCAGTTGCGCCTCGCACAGGGTGCGGAAGCCGTTGCCGATGCCGAGCACGGGCAGCCCACGCCGGGCGTGCCGCACGACCTCGCCCATGACCGGCGCGAGCCGCGTCGTCGGGCCGCCCCGCAGCCGCTCTCCGTAGGAGAACCCGCCAGGCAGGATGACCGCATCGGCGCCGGCCAGCGTATCGCTGGCATGCCACAGCGCGACCGCCGATGCGCCGGCCAGACCGACGGCGCGACGCACATCCCTGTCGTCCAAGGACCCGGGGAACGTGACGACACCGATCCGCGCCGTCATGGGACCACATGGACGTCGTAGACCTCGGTCGCCGCATTCGCGAGAACTCGGTCGGCAGCCGCGCGGATCTCGTCGAGACGCTCGGTCGTGACATCGCCGGCGACCTCGATCTCGAACCGCTTGCCCTGCCGGACGGTGAGCCCGTCGAACCCGACGCGCTGCAACGCGCTCGTCACCGCTCGCCCCTGGGGATCGAGAGCGTCGGCCCTGGGCATCACGTCGACCACCACGCGGGGACTGTCGTCACCGGTCCCCGCTCGGGCATCGGCCGCGCGCCGCACGAAGGGGGCCCCGACCAGCCGCTCGTAGGCATCGATGTAGCGAGCGCGGGTTGCCGAGACCACCTCGGGCGGCAGCGGTGGCGGATCGTCCGTCGCGGGGTCCCAACCGGACTCATGGGCCAGCCAGTCGCGGACGAACTGCTTGTCGAAGGACGGCTGCGCGCCACCGGGGCGCCACGCGGCCGCGTCCCAGAAGCGGGACGAGTCGGGGGTGAGCACCTCGTCGGCGAGAACGATTGTGCCGTCATCCCGCATTCCGAACTCGAACTTGGTGTCGGCAAGGATGATCCCCCGCTCGCGGGCGGTACGTTCGGCCCGGCTGTACAGCGCGAGTGTGATGTCCCGCAGGCGGTTGGCGATGTCACGGCCGTGAAGGGCCGCGATCGTGTCGAAGTCCACATTCTCGTCGTGTTCGCCGAGTTCGGCCTTGATCGCCGGCGTGAAGATCGGAGTCGGGAGCTTCGAGCCGTCCTGCAGACCGGCGGGCAGCGGCACGCCGCAGACGGACTGCGTCCGCTGGTACTCGGCCCAGCCCGATCCCGTCAGGTAGCCACGGGCGACACACTCGACCGGGATCATCCGCAGACGCTCGGTGAGCATCGCGCGGCCCGCGACGTGGGACGGGACGTCGGCGCTGACCAGATGGTTGGGGACGAGGTCGGACAACTGTGAGAACCACCAGATCGACAGTTGGGTGAGGATCTCACCCTTGTCGGGGATGTCGGGGGCGAGGATGTGGTCGAACGCCGAGATGCGATCGGTCGCGACGACCAGCAGGCGATCTGGGTGCCCAGGAACAGCATGCAACCGCCGCACCTTGCCCGTATGAAGAATCTCTCCGATGGTCACGCCCCGAGCCTAGTGGGGAGGGTGTCACGTGACAGGGGCGTTCGACCTTCAACCGTGCCCGCCGTCCCCCTTGCGGGGGGCGATTCCTCGGTTTGAGACGCGAAACGGCTGGGACGATGCGCAGCGACCGGGATCGGCGGCGCCCATTTCCCCAGCGGGTGGTGGGTCTCGTCTCGATGCACCGGCGCGCGCGGCACTCTCCCGTCCGGCCCGCGCCGCCCGTAGGGTGTGCACCGGAGAGGAGACGTCATGGCGATCTTGGCGAGACCGGCGCCGGGCCTGGGCAAGGAACGCGGCAAACTTGGGGGTGTGTGCGCCGCCATCGGGCGACGCTTCGGCATCAGCCCGCGGTACGTGCGGCTCGGGTTCGTGCTGTCGCTGTTCATTCCGGGGCCGCAGATCCTGGCCTACGTCTTCTTCTGGTGGTTCATCCCCGAAGAGGATTGACCTCTGGCGTCACTTCGCCTTCGGATCGTCGGCGGTCTCGACCGACCCCCACAGTGACTCGTACCAGGTCGGCGCCTCCTCGCCGGGGGGGACGCTGCCGGACTGCTCGATCTGCACGCTCGTGTCGATGGGCTTGCCGTCCGGCCCGATCACCCGGTAGCCGACCTCGCCGGGCATCACCCAGCCCAGGCGCGACCGTGCCTGCGCCTTGACGTAGGCCGGGTCCTGCCAGCGCTGCAACTCCGTTTCGAGATCGGAGATCGCCTGCGTGCGCTCGGCGACCTCGGCGCGTGTCTGAACGATCTGCCGTTCCTGGTCGAAGTACACGCGCAGCGAGTTGAAGTACGACACGGCGAGCACGAGCACCAGGACGAACAACGCCACCGCCCGCCTCGTGACGTGGAATCCGCGTCCCAGCTTGCGCGGCGCCGGTTGAGCCACCGGGGCCGCCGTGTCCTTCGGCTGCGGGGCGACGCTCGATGAACGGCGCGTGCGCGTCGGAGGCTTCCCCCGCCCAGGGCTGGTCGGGGTGCGAGGACCGGAACGCGTCGAGGAAGGCATCACTCTCAGAGTACGGGCGGCGTCCTCACGGGCCGCGGAGGGGCGCGGCGTTCCGGCGTGTCCGGGCCGGGATCACCCCGGCCGCAACGTCGCCCCGCCGGAGGCGCGTGACATACCGCGCCGTGCGCACCGTCGGGGCCCCCTCTTGCCGCCCGCTCGCGCCTCCCGCGGGCGAAAAGTCACACCCGCGGCGGCGCCCCTCTCCGGGCCCGCGCGTGACAAATCGGCCCCCGACGCCGGCCACACCGCCCGCTCGCGCCTCCCGCGGGCGAAAAGTCACACCCGCGGCGGCGCCCCTCTCCGGGCCCGCGCGTGACAAATCGGCCCCCGACGCCGGCCACACCGCCCGCACGGCACTCGCAGCACCAATACGGGCGCAGAATGTCACGCCTCGGCCCGGGCGACCTCGGCGCCGGGGCCCCGCGGACGGACAAACCGGGCGCGGCCTTCGGAAAGGTCGCGCCCGGTTCGGGTCGTCACGCGCTCAGCGCGCAACGGGTGGGATCACTTCGCCGCGAAACGCGGGAACGCTGCGGCTCCGGCGTACACGGCCGCGTCGCCGAGCTCCTCCTCGATGCGCAGGAGCTGGTTGTACTTCGCGACGCGCTCGGAGCGGGCCGGGGCGCCGGACTTGATCTGGCCGCAGCCGAGAGCCACGGCGAGATCGGCGATCGTGGTGTCCTCGGTCTCCCCGGAGCGATGCGACATCATCGTGTGGTAGCCGCTGCGATGCGCGAGCTCCACGGCGTCGATGGTCTCGGACAGCGATCCGATCTGGTTCACCTTCACCAGCAGCGCGTTGGCGGTGCTGGTGTCGATGCCGCGCTGCAGGCGCTCCACGTTGGTGACGAACAGGTCGTCGCCGACGAGCTGGACCTTTGCGCCGAGGTCGGCGGTGATGGCCTGCCAGCCCTCCCAGTCCTCCTCGTTCAGCGGATCCTCGATGGACACCAGCGGGTACTTCTCGACCAGGCCGTCGTAGTAGGCGATCATCTCGGCGGCGGTCTTCTTGCCGCCCTCGAACTCGTAGGTGCCGTCGGAGTAGAACTCGGACGCGGCGACGTCGAGCGCGAGCGCCACGTCGACACCCGGCTTGAGGCCGGCGGCCTCGATGGCCTCGACGATCAGGTCGAGCGCGGCCGCGTTGCTCTCGAGGCTGGGGGCGAAGCCGCCCTCGTCGCCCAGGCCGGTGGCGAGCCCGCGGCCCTTGAGAACGGCCTTCAGCGAGTGGTACACCCGGGCGCCGTACTCGAGCGCCTCGACGAACGAGGACGCGCCGATCGGGGCGATCATGAACTCCTGGATGTCGACGTTGGAGTCGGCATGCGCACCGCCGTTGAGGATGTTCATCATCGGCACGGGCAGCAGGTGCACGTTCGGGCCGCCGAGGTAGCGGTACAGGGGGAGGTCGGCGGACTGCGCCGCCGCGTGGGCCACGGCGAGGGAGACGCCGAGGATGGCGTTCGCGCCCAGCTTGGACTTGTTGGGAGTGCCGTCGAGTTCGAGCATGGCGAGGTCGATCACGCGCTGCTCGGTGGCGTCCTGGCCGAGGAGTTCGGGCTCGAGCTGCTCCTCGACGTTCTCGACCGCCTTCAGGACGCCCTTGCCCCCGTAGCGGGCCTTGTCGCCGTCGCGCAGCTCGGCCGCCTCGAAGGCGCCGGTCGAGGCGCCCGACGGAACGGCCGCGCGGCCGATGCAGCCATCATCCAGTTCGACCGTCACCTCGACGGTCGGGTTGCCGCGCGAATCGAGGATCTCGCGAGCGGAAACGACATCAATGCTTGCCACGATGTGTTGCCTTTCATTGGGTTGGCTATACGCCCAAAGCCTATCGGCCCGACCCGGCAACGCCATCGGTCCGGGGGAGTTTGGTCGGACTTCCGGCGCAGCCGGGGGTCGCGGGGCTTGCGACCGGCCGCAGATCGGCGCGTCACGGCCTGCCGGGCACAGATATCCCAACAGGGGTTGAAGGACGGGAAGCGACTGCGTTAGCGTGCGAGCCACCCACCCCACCACACGGGAGGCATCCATGAGGAATCCGGACACAAAGGGCAACGCCGCGAAGCGGGTGTGAGGTGACGACGTTCGTTCGCCGTGCCCGCCCGATCGTCCGTCTCGCGCTGGCACGGCTGCCGCTGCTGATCCTGATCGGGGCGCTCCTCGCATCTGTCCAGGCGGCGGCGGACGTTCGCAGCATCCGGGGATTCCGTCTCGCCGACGCGAACACCACGGTCATCGACCTTCACTCCTCCGACGGGGACGACTCCCGGGCGGGTGCCGGCCGGCAGGCCCTCGCGGACGCCTTCGCGACCGCTCGCGCGAGCGCCGTGTACACCGGCGGCGCGGAATCCGGGGTCGGCGCCGGCGTCTTCGACACGCTGGGCACGTGGCCGGGCCTGCCGTTCACCGAGGACGACTACCGCGGCTCCCGGCGCGTCGTCTCGCTCCGTTCCGGATCGGCATTGGGCGCCGCCGGCGTGCCGGCCCGCGGCCTCACCGGCGCCGCCGCCTTCACCCGCGACTTCGACGGCGACGCGTTCCCGGAGACGGAGTTCGTCTATCCGCTGCTGGCCGCCGATCTCACGACCGGGCACCTCGCGATCGAGGGGCTCGACTCGTCGGCGATCGAGCGCCTGGCGACGGCTCTGACCGCGGCCGGCTACGAGGTCCATGCCTCGCGGCGGTCCTCGCTCGGCGAGGACCTGGCCGGGTCGCCGTCCTATCTGCTGATGATGCTGATCCTGTCCCTGGCGTGGGTGAGTGCGACCGCCGCGTGGATCGTCGAGCAGTCCCGTGGCGCCGATCGGCTGCGCAAACGGGTTCTCCTCGGCGCCACGCCCGGCCGTGCGGCGCTCGGCGAGCTGCCGACCGTCACCGTCGCCTGGGCGTTCGCGGCGATCGGTTCGGCGGTGTCCGTCGCGGTCTTCGCCGCGTCGGCCGGGGCCGGCGGCGCGGAGACCGGGCTTGCGATGGCCTGGGGTCTCCTGCTCGCGGCCGATCTCGCGTCCGCGGTGATCGTCGCCTGGGCGCGAGCCGCGCTCCTGGCCCGGACGGCGATCGCGTGACGGGGCTCGGGTACGCCTGCCGGCAAGGCCTTGCGGACACTCGCCGCGTGGCAGGCAGAGCCGTCCTTCTCGCCTTGCACGTGGCGCTCCTGAGCGTCCTCGTCGGGGTCTCCGCCGCCATGGTGACCCAGAGTGTCGCCGACATCCGGGCGGCCTCCCGACTGGTCGACCTCAGGGCCGTGTACTTCGTCGCCGCGGCCACCGATCAGCCGCCGCGGGCGGCGTCCGAGACGCTCCGCCGCCATCTGGTCGATGTCCTAACGAGCGGCCGGGCGTACGCACTGCGATCCCCCGCCGATGCGGGGCCGCAACCCGAGAACACCCTGGTCGGCTACGGGTCCCTCGCGAGGGTGTTCCAGCTCGCGCAGGTCGACGCCCTGCCCCCGTACGCCCTGGCGGGAACCGCATCGGGACACCGGCCGGGGCAGTCGGTCCTCGTGGACGGCGTGGACGTGCCGATCGTGGCGGCGATCGAGGACGCCGGGTACCTCGATCTCTGGATGGGTTTCCAGCCCCTGTCGGGCACCGTGGTCGTCGTCGGCGACATCGAACGCGACCTGGCCCGGGCGAGCGACGCCGAGATCCACGACATCGCGGCACGGCTGGTCATCACCGATGCGACCGGCGCCGACATCGCCGCTCACCTGACCGCCACGGCTGGGACGACCACCCTGTTCCCGCGCTGGGCGGGGGACAAGATCTCGCTCGACTACGAGCCGGAGCTGCGCGGACGCACCGCGTTCCTCGGGGTCTTCCTCGCGGGCGCGCTCACGACGGTCGTGGGCGCGTTCGGCGGCCTGCAGGCCCTGGTCCGCAGCAGGCGGCGCGACCTCGTGGTGCACATCGCTCTCGGCGCCGGGACGCCGCACCTCTACGTCCGGCTTCTCACCTTCGTCGTGTTCGCCTGGGCACTCCCGGCCGTCGTGTTCGGCTGGGCGGGCGCGGCGGTCGTGGACGGTGGGCACCAGGCGGCGACCGTCGCCGGCCGGATTGCGCTCGTCGTCGCCTGCGTTGCCGTCGCCATCCCGCTCCTCGCCGCCCGGAGCGTCGCCCGGACCGACCACTACTCGGCACTGCGGGAGAGCACATGGTGACGCTGACGGCGACAGGGCTGAGCAAGCGGTTCGTCTCGGCGGAGCGAACCGTCCGGGCGGTCGACGAGGCCGGCCTCTCGGCGGTCTCGGGCGAGCTCCTCGGAGTCGTCGGCGAATCCGGCTCCGGCAAGACGACCCTGCTGCGGATGCTCGCCTGCCAGTTGTCCCCCGACGCGGGCGCCGTCCGCATCGACGGCGTGGAGGTGCCGCATCCCCGGTCACGTGCGGGCGCGAGGTTCCGGGCGACGCAGGTCGGCTACGTCTTCCAGGAGTTCGGCCTCATCGAGGACGAGTCGGCTCTCCGCAACGTGGCGATCCCGCTGCGCTACGCGGGGGTGTCCGCCCGGCGCGCGCGAACGCTGGCGAGCGAGTCACTGGACGAGCTCGGTGTGAGGCCGCTGGCCGGATCCCGCGTGTCCACGCTGTCGGGTGGGCAGCGGCAGCGGGTCGCCATCGCACGTGCCTGCGTGAACTCACCGCTCCTCTTCCTGGCCGACGAGCCGACGAGCAGCCTGGACCAGGAGAACGCCGACATCGTCATGGACTGCATCGGCAGGCTGCGCGCGTCGGGCATGGTCGCGATCGTCGCCACGCACGACCCGGCGGTCGCCGAACGCTGCGATCGCGTCGTCGTGATGCGCGGCGGACGCATCGCGGACGTCCGCTGAGACCGCCCCTCGACGTCTGCCGGGGCGGGGCCGGTCCGCCGCGGGCAGGTCGTCAGGCCGAACGCCGCAGTCGTTGTTCGACGTCGCCCCGCAGCGTCGCGGCGTCCGTTCCCGCCGCGGTGAGGACGGCGTTCACGCGAGCGTCGTCGGCGCGGACGACGCCGAGCAGCAGGACGGCGGGATCGATCCCGTCGGCGTGGAGACGGATGGCCTCGCGCAGACTCAGCTCCAGCGCCTTCTTGGCCCCGTCGGTGAACCGCGGCCGGCCCCCTGCCCGGGGACGACCGGAGCCGCCGCCCGCGGCGTCGTCGAGCGCTCCTGGCCCGAAGGTCTCCTCCACCGAGGCGCGGACGGCGTCCAGGTCGATGCCCAGGGCGGCGAGCGCGGACGCGTCCAGCCCGCCTGCCGGTGTGCGACCGAGCTCGACGGCGACGACCTCCGGCGTGATCCCGTGGGCGGCGAGCACGTCGCGCACCGTCGATCCCGGCTCGGTGAGGGCCCACAGCAGGTGTGCGCAGCCGAACGAGGGGGAGCCCGCGGCGCGGGCCGACTCCTCCGCCGCCTTCACCATGCGGCGGGCGTCCTTGGTGAACCTCTCGAACATGTCAGTTCCTCCCGTGGTGTTTGCGATGGACGGCCTGCTTGGTGACCCCGAGCTGCTCGGCGATCTCCTGCCAGGACCAGCCGAGCGCCCTGGCGTGGTCCACCTGCAGCGCCTCCAGGCGCTCGAGCAGGATGCGCAGGGATGCCACGGCGCGCAGCCCGACGGCGGGGTCGGCATTGCCGAGGTCCCCGGCCAGCCGGGTGGCGGATGCGATGTCGGACATAGCGTCAATATATGTTGACGACCCGTCCGGCGTCAACACATGTTGACGAGAGATTCGCGTTCGGCGGCCAGTGCGCGCTCAGCGCGCGAACGCGCGCCCGGTCACGCGGACGCGGTGCCTGCGTCCGACGCGCCGGCCTCGGCCTCACGGACGCGTGCCTCGAACGCCCGCAGCGCGTCGCGCGCCGCCTGCTCCGGGTCGATGCCGGAGGCCTGCGCCCGGGCGACGAGCGCGAGGAACTGCTCCCCCACCGCCTCGGCCGTCACCGGCTCGTCGGGCAGGTCGACACCGACGCCGTGCCAGCGGGCGCGGGAGACCACCTTGGTCATGCGAGTGAGGGCCGACAGCCGCTCGGGAATGCCGTCGAGGGCAGACGTCCGCCCCTTCTCGGCACGCTTGGCCGCCTCCCACGACGCCATCATGTCGGCGGGGACGTCGGCGTCGGCGAACACGTACGGGTGCCGCGCGACGAGCTTGTCGGCGATGCGGCCCGCGACGTCCTCGATGTCGAAACGCCCCTCCTCCGCGGCGATCTCGGCATGGAAGACCACCTGCAGCAACAGGTCGCCGAGCTCTTCGCTCAGCGCCGCGTCACCGCCGGTCTCGATCGCCTCGACGACTTCGAGCGTCTCCTCCACGAGATAGGCGACGAGGCTGCGGTGGGTCTGCTCGGCATCCCAGGGGCAGCCCGCGCGCAGGGCGTGCATGACGCCCACCAGCCTGTCGAGCTGGGGATGGCTCACGACGTGTGCAGCGTCGACAACGAGGTGCTGCCCGTCACGAGGGTCGAGTCGGCCGCGTTCCACGTGACGCCGTAGCGCGGGTTGAGGACGACGTCGTACTCCTGGAGCGACTCGGTGCTGGTGATCTGCTTGGCGATCAGGCTCGTGCGGATCACGCGGCGCTCGAACGCCTTCGCCACCGCGTCGTCGCCCAGTTGCTGGAAGATCGCATCGGTGCCGACGAGTGCCTCGATGTCGGCCTCGGAGACCGCGACATCGCGGTCGGCGGCGTACTGCTCGGCCACCGCCGACGCGGCGAACACCTGCAGGATCGTCGTGTTCTGAACCTGGTACTCGGTCCTCTCACCGATGAGGGCGATCACCTCGTCGATCTCGCTCGTGCCGATCGTCTGGTCCCCGACACGGACGCCGACGTTGGCCGCCGGCGGCGTCGAGCAGCCGGTGAGCAGGAGCAGGCCGGCGATCACGGCCACGATCACGGAACGGAGCTTCACGGTCATCGACGTCCTTTTCAGCAGGTGCTTCCGCCGCCCAGCATATGGCCTCGGGAGCCCCGACCCGCCGCATGCGGCGCTCCCGGACCCGCGGGACGCCGGCGACTCGCCCGGCAGGACGCGCGTCCGCCGAGACACCGCGGCGGAGTGACTCAGGCCGGCAGGAACAGGTCCGACACCACCCGGCCGCACCAGTCCAGCAGCGCGAGACCCGTCACCGGGGACGACGGGATGCCCGACGTGCGCGGCGCGGGGATGAGCACGGCGTCCATCGCGGCCCGAACCTGGGCACCGGGATACAGCCGCTGCATCCGGACCCTGCGCGAGTCGGCCATCGCGACAGGCCCGAAACGGATCGCCTGCCCGGCGACGATGACCTCGGTGAGACCCGCTCGACGCGCCAGCAGCCGGAAGTCGGCGACGGCCAGCAGGGCCCGGACGGGCTCCGGCGGCTCGCCGTACCGATCCTGCAGCTCCGCACGGACGGCGTCCAGCTCGGCAGGGGTCCGCACCTCGGCGATCCGCTTGTACATCTCCAGCCGCAACCGCTCCGACTCGATGTACGGCACCGGCAGATGCGCGGTCACGGGCAGTTCGATCCGCAGCTCCGGCTCGGGCTCGACGTCCTCGCCGCGGAACTCGGCGACGGCCTCCCCCACCAGCCGCAGGTACAGGTCGAAGCCGACGTCGGCGATGTGGCCGGACTGCTCCCCGCCCAGCAGATTGCCGGCGCCGCGGATCTCCAGATCCTTCATCGCGATCTGCATGCCGGCGCCCAGGTCGGTGTGGGCGGCCATCGTGGCCAGGCGATCGTGCGCGGTCTCGGTGAGCGGCTTGTCGGGCGGGTAGAGGAAATACGCATACCCGCGCTCGCGGCCCCGCCCGACGCGTCCGCGCAACTGGTGCAACTGGGACAGGCCGAACCGGTCGGCCCGGTCGATGAGCAGAGTATTGGCCGTCGAGATGTCCAGACCGGCCTCGACGATGGTCGTGCACACCAGGACGTCGGCGCGGCGCTCCCAGAAGTCGACCATGACCTTCTCCAGCCTCGCCTCCCCCATCTGCCCGTGGGCGACGGCGACGCGCGCGTCGGGGACGAGCGTCTGAAGCCGCGTGGCGACCTTCTCGATGCTGCTCACGCGGTTGTGGATGAAGAAGACCTGTCCCTCGCGGGCGAGTTCGCGCCGGATCGCGGCGGTGACCTGCGCCTCGTCGTACGGCCCGGCGAACGTGAGGACCGGGTGCCGCTCCTCGGGAGGCGTGGCGATGACGCTCAGCTCGCGAATGCCGGTGACGGCCATCTCCAGCGTCCGTGGAATCGGCGTCGCGGACATCGCGAGCACATCCACGTTCAGCCGCAGCTTCTTCAGCGCCTCCTTGTGCTCGACGCCGAATCGCTGCTCCTCGTCGATGATGACGAGGCCGAGGTCCTTGAACGCGATCTCGGGGCTGAGCAGCCGGTGGGTGCCGACGACGACGTCCACCGCGCCCGTCGCGAGGCCGTCGACGGTCGCCTTCGCCTCCGCCGCGCTCTGGAACCGGCTGAGCGGCGCCACGTTGATGGGGAAACCCGCATACCGGTCGGCGAATGTCTGGTGGTGCTGCTGGACGAGCAGTGTCGTCGGCACGAGCACGGCGACCTGCTTGCCGTCCTGCACGGCCTTGAACGCCGCCCGGACCGCGATCTCGGTCTTGCCGTACCCGACATCGCCGCAGATCAGCCGGTCCATGGGGACGACCTGCTCCATGTCGGTCTTGACCTCGTCGATGGCCGACAACTGGTCGGGTGTCTCGACATGGCTGAAGCTGTCCTCGAGCTCCTGCTGCCACACCGTGTCCGGCGAGAACGCATGCCCGCGCGACGCCTGGCGTGCCGCGTACAGCTTGATGAGCTCGGCGGCGATCTCGCGGACGGCCTTCCGCGCGCGGCTCTTGCGCTTCGACCAGTCGCCGCCGCCGAGCCGGTCCAGCGACGGGTTCTCGCCGCCGACGTAGCGGGTGATCTGGTCGAGCTGGTCCATCGGAAGGTACAGGCGATCGCCGGGCTGACCGCGTTTGGACGGCGCGAACTCGATCACCAGGTATTCCCGTGTCGAGCCCTGCACGTCCCGCTGCACCATCTCGACGTACCGGCCGACACCGTGCACCTGGTGGACGACGGGGTCGCCGTCGGCGAGTTCGAGCGGATCGATCTGGTTGCGGCGACGCGCCGGGAGCTTGCGGCCGCCCCGGTCGGGATCGCGGCGTCCGGTCAGGTCGCCCGACGACAGCAGGGCGAATCTCCCCTCGGGGGCGAGCAGCCCGTGCCGCACCTCGGCGACCAGGATGTTGACGACGCCCGGGACGATCTCGGCCTGCCGCGCGACGGGCACCCCGGCTTCCCCGAGCACCTCGGCGAGACGCTTCGCGAGGCCTTCGGTCTCCGCCGCGAGCACGACGTCCCACCGGTCGGCGAGGTGCGTCGTGATCGCTGCCAGCGCCGCGTCGGTGCCTGCGATCGTCTCCACGGGCGAGAATCCCGTCGAGGCGGACTCCACCTGGCTCCCCAAGGACACCTCGGAGAGATCGACCACCTCGCCGTCCTCGGCGACCAGCGGGCTGCCCGCCGCGACGTCGGGGCCGGCGCTGAACGGGGACAGCCCCCACCACGACTGGCCGCGATCGAGGGCGCGCCGCCGAACCTGGGCGAGCGTCCGGTACGCCGACCCGGCCAGGTCGACCGGTGCCGTGCCGCCCTCGGCGGCCGCCGTCCACGCGGCGTGGAGGAACTCGGCGGACGTCTCGGCGAGCTCGATCGCCCGGGCACGGACGGCCTCGGGCTCGGCGACCAGCACGAGCGCGTCGCCGGGCAGCACGTCGACCAGGAGTTCGAGCCGGTCGACGAGGACGGCCGACAAGGACTCCATGCCGTCGACCGCGTGGCCCTCGGCGATCCGGTCGCACATCTCGACGAGCGCGGCGGGCATGCCGTCCGTGTCGGCCAGCGTCCGCGCTCGGGCGCGCACCTGCGGCGTGAGGAGCAGTTCGCGGCACGGGTAAGCGATGACCCGGTCGAGCGGCTCGTCGAACGACCGCTGATCGGCGACGGCGAAGTGCCGCAGTCCCTCCAGGGTGTCGCCGAAGAAGTCGGCCCGGAGCGGGTGTTCCTCGGTGGGCGGGAACACGTCGATGATGCCGCCGCGGACGGCGAACTCGCCGCGGCGCTGGACGAGGTCGACCCGGACGTACGCGGCGTCCACGAGGCTGCGCGCGACGTCGGCGAGATCGTAGTCGCCGCCGGCGACCAGCTCGACGGGACGCAGGTCGCCGAGCCCCGCGACCTGCGGCTGCAGCAGCGACCGGACCGGTGCGACGACCACCCGCGGGGCGGGCAGCTCGGAGGTGCCGGCGAAGCGGCGCAGCACGGCCAGCCGGCGCCCCACGGTGTCGGAGCGGGGGCTCAGCCGCTCGTGCGGCAGCGTCTCCCACGCCGGGTAGTACGCCACGGCGTCCTCGCCCAGCAGCGACGCGATCTCGGCGGTCTGCGCCTCGGCCTCGCGGTAGGTGGCGCAGACCAGCAGCAGGGTGCGGCCGGTCTCTCGGGCCAGGGTCGCCGTCACGAAGGGACGCATGGCGGCCGGCCCTGCGAGGTCGAAGGTGCGCGTCGCGGCGTGATCGGCGACGGCCTGCCGCAGGTTCGGCTGCTCCCCGATGCGCGCCAGCACGGCGGACACGAGCGGATCGGGTGTCATGGAGTCTCTTTCCGGAGGGTTCACGGGCGCCGGCGCAGCGGCGTCGGTCCCGGCCGGCACGGGCCGGACCGTGCCCCAGTATGCACCTCCGCGCCGAGCGGGAGGCCGGACGGCCGTGTCAGGAGTTGAAGCGGTTCTGCGCGGTGGCGAGCCCGTCGAGCAGGAGCGCCTCCACGGCGTCGGCGGCGCGGTCCACGAGCTCGTCCAGGTCGGCGGTCAGCGCCTTCGGGAAGCCGGAGAGGACGAAGTCGGCCGGGTCCTGGCGTCCGGGCGGGCGGCCGATGCCGACGCGGACCCGGAGGAAGTCGCCGGTGCCGAGGGACGCCCGGATGGACCGCAGCCCGTTGTGCCCGTTGTCGCCGCCACCGAGCTTGAGTCGCAGCCTGCCGAAGTCGAGGTCGAGCTCGTCGTGCACGACGACGATCCGTTCCGCCGGCACCTGGAAGTACTTCGCGGTCTTCCCGACCGCCAGGCCCGACTCGTTCATGAACGTCCGGGAGCGCACGAGGACGACCGTGTCGGCGTCCGCCCCGACGGCCCCGATCCCGGAGGGGGTGATCCGTGTCTGGCTGAGGTCGGCGCGCAGGCCCTTCCCACTGCTCCAGGTGGAGCGGGCACGGCGGGACAGTTCGGCGACCACCATCGCCCCGACGTTGTGCCGGTGGGACGCGTAGGTCGGGCCCGGATTACCGAGCCCGACCACAAGCCAGCGTGACACGAACGGACTACTCCTCGGCTGCCTCGGCCTGCTCGCCCTCGGCCTCGGCACCCTCGCCCTCGGCGGCCTCGGCGACCGGCGCCTCGACGGCCGGCGCGTTCACCGACACCATCAGGTCGTCGGGCGCGCCGTTGAACACGGCGCCCTCGGGAAGGGCCAGGTCCTTCGCGAACACCTGCGCCCCGATCAGCAGGCCGGCGACGCTGACCTCGATCTGGGCCGGGATGTTGGTCGCCTCGACCTCCAACGCGATGGTCTGCTGGTCGGCCACGACGACGGCCGAGGCATCGCCCGGCTCGCCGACGACGATCAGCGGCACCTCGACGGTGACCTTCTCACCGCGCCTGACGATGATGAGGTCGATGTGCTCGATGGTGTCCCTGACCGGGTCGCGCTGGATCTGCTTCGGCAGCGCGAGCTGCTCGTCGCCACCGTCCACCTCGATGGACATCAGCGCGTTCGCGACACGCATCGCGAGCTGGGTCTCATGTCCCGGCAGACTGATGTGCACGGGATCAGCGCCGTGACCGTACATCACGGCGGGAACGCGGCCTGCACGCCGCAGGCGACGGGAAGCGCCCTTGCCGAACTCGGTGCGGGATTGGGCGGCAAGCTTGACCTCTGACACGAACTCTCCTCTTCGACCATGTCTACGCAGGCGCTCGCCGAGGAGGTCCTTGTCGATCACGGGCAAAGCCCCTCGCCGAGGCAACTTTCGAAAGATTACCCGAATCCCCGCGTGCCGCGCGAATCGCCGTCGATCCCGCGCACCGCGGCGCCATGCGAACCGCGTCTGCGGCGTGACATTTCGCGCGCGGAACGGCCCGCGGGGCCGTCCCGGGCCGTCTTCGCCGGCGCGAAGGGACGGAATGTCACGCGGAAGAGCTGTGCTGCCGCCAGGGCGGCGACGCCCGCCCGCGGCCAGCCGCTGTGACATTCCGCGCGCGCACGCACCGATGGCCGCGTGACAGGGCGCCTCGGCGCACGCGACGGGCCGGAATGTCACAGCGCGGGGAGACGGGTGCCGCGGCCGTCCGCGGCGGAATGCTCAGTTGTTGTTGTTGAAGAGTTGGGCGACCGAGCCGTCCTCGAACACCTGCATGATCGCCTTCGCGATGAGGGGTGCGATGGACAGCACTGTGAGCTGCCGGATGTGGAGGTCGTCGGCGATCGGCAGGGTGTTCGTCACGATCACCTCTTCGAACGCGGACGCGTTCAGACGGTCGGCGGCCGGGCCGGACAGGATGGGGTGGGTCGCCGCGGCGATGACCCGCTTCGCGCCCATCTCCATCAGCACCTCGGCGGCCTGACAGATGGTTCCGGCCGTGTCGATCATGTCGTCGACCAGCAGGCAGGTGCGCCCCGCGACATCGCCGACGACCTCGCTCACGGCGACCTCGTTGGCCTTGCTCGGGTCGCGTCGCTTGTGGATGATCGCGAGCGGGGCGCCGAGGCGGTCGGTCCACGAGTCGGCGAGGCGGACGCGTCCGGCATCGGGCGACACGACCGTCATCTCGTCCAGGCTGTACTTCTCCTGGACGTAGGGCGCCAGCACCGGCATCGCGAAGAGATGGTCGAGGGGCCCGTCGAAGAAGCCCTGGATCTGGGCGGCGTGGAGGTCGAGCGACATCATCCGGTCGGCGCCGGCCGTCTTGTACAGGTCGGCGATGAGCCTGGCGGAGATGGGTTCGCGGCCGAGGTGTTTCTTGTCCTGCCGCGAGTACGGGTAGAAGGGGACGACGACGGTGATGCGGTTCGCGGATGCCCGTTTGAGGGCGTCCACCATGATGAGGTGCTCCATGAGCCACTCGTTGAGGGGTGCCGGGTGACACTGGATGACGAACGCGTCGGAGCCGCGGACCGACTCCTCGTAGCGGACGTAGATCTCGGAGTTCGCGTAGGTCAACGCGCGGGTGGGGACGAGCTCGACACCCATCAGCTCGGCGACCTCCTGGGCCAGGTCCGGGTAGGCCCGCCCCGAGAAGAGCATGAGCTGCTTCTCGTACGGCCGCTTGATTCCGGTCACCGGACGTCCTCCGTCCCGTCCTCGGCGAGCGCAGCCTGGGCCGCCTCCTCGGTCTTCGTGCCGGCCCGTTTTCGCGCGACCCAGCCGGCTATGTTGCGCTGCTGGCCGCGGGCGACCGCGAGTTCGCCCGGCCCGACGGGGTTGGTGATCGTCGACCCCGCCGCGACGTAGGCGCCGTCGGCGATGCTGGCCGGCGCCACGAGGACGGAGTCGCTGCCGACGAAGCTGTGCCGGCCGACGGTCGTCCGGTACTTCCCGACGCCGTCGTAGTTGGCGAAGATCGTGCCGGCGCCGATGTTGGCGCCCTCCCCGATCTCGGCGTCGCCGCAGTAGGTGAGGTGCGGCACCTTTGCGCCCTCTCCGATGTGGGCGTTCTTCGTCTCGACGAACGCGCCGACCTTGGAGCCGGCTTCGAGGATCGTGCCCGGCCGCATGTAGGAGAAGGGACCGACGCTGGCCCCGGGGCCGATCTCGGCGAGTTGACCGTGCGTGCGGATCACCGTGGCGTTCTCGCCGACGACGCAGTCGACGAGCGTCGTGTCGGGCCCGATCGTCGCGCCGGAGGAGACGCTCGTGGCGCCGTAGAGGTGGGTGCCGGGAAGGATGGTCACGTCGGGGGCGAGGTCGACCGAATCGTGCAGCCAGGTCGTCGCCGGGTCGATGATCGTGACCCCGGCCAGCATCCACTTCTCGCACAGCCGCCGGTTTCGGACAGCGTTCATGCGGGCCAGCTCGACCCGGGTGTTGACGCCCTCGGTCTGGATCGTGTCGGCGATCTGCATCGTCGCGACCCGGCCGCCGACGCTGCGACAGTAGGTGACGACATCGGTGAGGTACTGCTCGCCCTGATGGTTGTCGGTGGTGAGACCGGCCAGGCCCGCCCGGAGGATCTGGGCGTCGAAGACGTAGATCCCCGAGTTGATCTCGTGGATCTCGCGCTCGGCGGGGGATGCGTCGCGGTGCTCGACGATGCGCGTGACCTCGCCGTGGTCGCGGACGATGCGTCCGTAGCCGTCGGGCTCCGGGACGTCGGCGGTGAGGATCGTCACGCCGGCACTCTCGCGCCGGTGGGTCGAGACGAGGTCGACCAGCGTGTCGCCCTCCAGCAGCGGGACGTCCCCGTAGGTGACGACCACCTCGCCGGTGAGATCGCCCAGGTCGCGCAGACCGCACGCCACGGCATGCCCTGTGCCCAGGGGTTCGGGCTGCTCGGCGGTCTCGACGCCCGCTCCGAACGCCTCCAGCGCCGCGAGCACCTGCTCCTTGAGCTGGCCGACGACCACCACGAGATGGTCGGGTCGCAGCGCACTCGCCGCCGCGACCGCGTAGCTCAGCATCGGACGTCCGGCCACCTCGTGCAACAGCTTCGAGGTGGCGGACTTCATGCGGGTACCGCCGCCTGCCGCCAGGACGACGACGGCTGCGACGGGCGATGGCGCGGAACCGGTCTGGTCAGCGGACACGGGCACTCCCTACGGTCGAACACGGTCTCCGCTCCCCGGGTAGGAGTCGAACCTACGTCGCTGGTCCTGATTCAAAGTCAGGCGGGCCCTGCCGGCAGACCAACCGGGGAACTTCCCCCTGCGCAGGGGAAGCGGCCAGGTGAATGGCCGGTGCCAACTCTACGGTGCCCGGCGCGCGTCGCGCACGTCAGCGTCGCTTCCCGGCGACCGGCCCGGAGCGACGACCGGCCCGGCACGGCGAGGAGTTCGGGGAGTCACCGTCCGCGCCGATTCCGCTACTTGACGGTGTGTCAAGTAGCGGACATCCTGCCACCAGGAGGCGATTCAGGGCAGACTGGCCCGGTGAGCGCCAACCCCGAACCGGTTCGCCGCGCCCGGCGTACGCGTGTCCGGATGACGCGGGAGCAGCGGCGCGACCAGCTCGTCGAGGTCGCACGCGGACTGTTCGCCGAGAAGGGCTTCGAGGGGACGTCCGTCGAAGAGATCGCGGCCCGGGCCGAGGTCAGCAAGCCGGTCGTGTACGAGCACTTCGGCGGCAAGGAGGGCCTCTACGCGGTGGTCGTCGACCGCGAGGTCGTGCGGCTCGATCTGGCCATCCACAACGCCCTCACTCGTCAGCAATCCAGTGCACGACGGCTCATCGAGCTCGGCACGCTGGCGCTGCTGGACTACATCGACGAATCCCCCGAAGGGTTCCGGATCATCTCGCGCGACACGTCCGGCGGAGAGGCGGGGTCGGGGTCGTTCGCCACGATCCTGTCGGGCGTCGCAACCCGCGTGGAGCACCTCCTCGCCGACCACTTCGAGCGCAGCCACTTCCCGTCGGCGATGGCTCCGATGTACGCCCAGATGCTCGTCGGGCTCGTCGGCCTCACCGGGCAGTGGTGGCTGGACTCGCGCGATCGCTACGACCTGTCCCGGCAGGAGGTGGCGGCCCATCTGGTGAACCTCGCCTGGAATGGGATGCGCCATCTGGAGGTCGAGCCGCACCTGCGCTCGACGGTACCCGCAGAGCCGGTCGAAGGCGTGGGCCGCGCCCCGGAGCCGTCCTGAGCACCGTCCCCGGGGACCGGGCCCGCGCTCGCGGAGCGACCCGGGTCGATGCCCGTGCCGGGGCTCACGCTGCGACGGGCAGCCGGAGGATCACGCGCGTCCCCTGCCCGGGCGCCGACCGCATCGCGATCGTGCCGCCGTGGCGCTCGACGATGATGCGAACGATCGACAGGCCGAGCCCCGATCCTTCCTTTCCGCGGGCGTTCGTGCCACGGGCGAGTTCGTCCCACAGGAACGGGATCTCGTCGTGCGCGATGCCCCACCCCGTGTCGGAGACTTCAAGGGTGACGAACCCCTCGTCCTCGGTGCCCCGGATCTCGATCCGCGCTCCCGGATCGGAGTACTTCGCCGCGTTCGCGATGAGGTTGTACACCGCGACGACCAGGAGATCCGGGTCTCCCTCCACGGCGGGAACCGGCCACGGAACCTTCGGGAACTCGATTCGCACGTCCAGGGCGGGATCGATCGAGGTCACCGCGTCGACCGCGTCACGACACATGTCCTCGAGATCCACAGGCAGTCGCTCGATGGAGCGCGTCTCGAGGTCGATGAGCTTCGCGAGTTCTGTCACCAGGCGACTCAGCCGCGTCGCCTGAGCGTCCGCGACGTCGAGCGCCGCCGGATTCTCCGGCGCGGCCGCGAGCGCGCTGCGGATCGCTGTGACGGGGTTCTTGATCTCGTGGTCGAGCCGGCGCAGGAATCGGTGGTGCGCGGATCGTTCCTCCTCCTGAGCCCGTTCGACAGCCGATTCGACCCTGCGTGACTCGCGTGAGCGACGGAGCCCCCGCAGCACCACGACACCCGCGGCGGCGAACCCGGTGAGAAGCACCAGCGTGGACAGGGGCACGGACAGGTGAAACCAGGGGTTGGCCCCGCCGATCCAGAAGAACAGGGCCAGGGCGGCGCCGGCCAGGGCAAGCCCGGCTGCGGCGACAAGCCTCCGCCTCATGCCCCGGTCACCTCTCCGACGAAGCGGTATCCGGACTGCTGCACGGTCTCGATGTAGCGCGGATGCTGCGCATCGTCGCCGAGTACCCGGCGCAGCTCCGCGACCCGGTGGTCGATCGCCCGCGTCGACACCGCGAACTCGTACCCCCACAGCGTCGACAACAGCCGTTCCCTCGTGAGCAGTTCGTCAGGGTGGCTCATCAGGTATTCCAGCAGGAGCGTTGCGCGGGGCGTCGGCACCACTTCGGCGCCTGCGAGGCGCACCCGACGAGCGGTGCGGTCGAACTCCAGTTCCCCGCACGTCAACCGGGTGGCGGCCGCCAGCGTCCGTTTTCCGGGCGTTGTGCGCCGCAGCACCGCCCGGAGCCGCGAGACCAGCTCTGCGGGTTCGAACGGTTTGCCGAGATAGTCGTCGGCACCCTCGTCGAGCGCGGCCGAGCGTTCGAAGGCTTCGTCGACCTTGGTGAGCAGGATCACGGGGGTCCAATCCTCCCGCCTCCGCAGCTCTCGGAGGAACGAGCGTCCGTCGCGCCGCGGCATGAGGACGTCGCTGACCACGATATCGATGGGGTGAGAGGCGAGCATCTGCAGGGCTTCCTCGCCGTCGCGGGCGATCAGCACATCGAAGCCGCTGCGTTCGAGGTACGGCCCCAGCGTCGAGGTGATCGGCTCCTCGTCGTCGACGAGCAGCACCCGGGGATCCGCGGTCACGACGTGGCCGCCCGGATCGTGCCCCAGATCACCACGAGGACGAGGGCCGCATAGACGACCGTCGCGGCATAGCCGAGCACCAGTCCCATGGCCGCGAGACCGGTCCCGGCGTCGCCGCGCCTGCGAATCTGCCGCAGCGCGATGTGGCCGAGGGCCACGGGGAGGAGCGCGAACCCCAGCAGCCCGAGCACGAAGGCGGTGATCGCGAGCCCGTTCGTCCTGGGCTCGATCGGGCCGGGCTGCTGAGGTCGGGCGACGCCGGGCGCCACGGGGCAGTGGACGTCAGTCAACAGTCGCGTCTTTCATGACGACCGAACCGGTCGACTTGTCGTCGACGGACGGCGAGCCCTTCTCCCAGCTCACGATGGAGCCGACGGAACTGGCGCTGAGGGAGATGTCGTCGGCCTCGCTGACAACCACCACGACGCCGACGGCGTCGATCTGCAGGGTTCCGACCTGCTGTGCGAGCACAACTGCCCCGTTCCCCGTGATGACCAGCTTGTCGCAGGTGTCGGCGAGTCTCACGACCGACCCCTGCCCGGCTACCTTGGCGGTGCCGTCGACACAGCGCACCTCGGTCGTGACCGCGTCCGCGTACTTCGTGCGGATCGACCCCTCGGCCGGGGTCTGGGACGGAGTCTCGCTCCGGCTCTCGGAATCGCTCTCGCCTCCGGTGGTCGCGGACGGAGCGGCGGTCTCCACCGGCGTGGACGCCTCGACCGGAGTGGAGACCTCGACAGACGGCTTGTCCTCGGCGTCGGGGCCCGAGGAGACGTTGAGAGCGCAGCCGGTCAGCGACACGGCGGCGGTCAGCACAGCGAGAAGGACCGGGGTATGCATGTTTCGTCTGGTGTGACTCATATCCCCACAGTATTTAGGAAGTGGGGGCCACTGGTCGCCGTGCGGTATCAGGTTTGTCTCCGATCCGCGACAGGTGCCAATCGCCGCCGGTAGCCCCCGTTCGCCAGGAACAGTGAGGCGCCACGGCGAGGCGACCGGAGCGCTACTCGCGCATCGCCTGGGCGGGTGATTTCCGCGACGCCGCGATGGCGGGGAACGCGCCGGAGAGCAGCCCGCACGCAACGCCCGCGACGAGTCCCAGCGGGCCGGCCCATTGCGACAGCACCGGCGTCCACCGCAGCCCCGCCGTGACGGCGACGGTCAACGCCTGCCCCGCGACGGCGCCGAGGGCACCGCCCAGCAACCCGGTGATCAGACTCTCGAAGAGGAACATCCCGAACACATCGCCACGCGAGGAGCCGATGGCCCGACGCAGGGCGATCTCGGACGTCCGTGCCACGACCGACAGGTACATGGCCACTCCGCCGGCGACGCAGGCCAGGATCAGCACGATGACGGCCAGGCCGCCGACGAAGGCGGCGAGGTCGGCGGCGACGCCGATCCGTAGCCCGAGGAGGTCGGCCACGGTCCGCACCGTGACGCTGCCGGGGTTGGACGGTGCGAGCTGCAGGGGCAGCGCCGAGGCGACGGTGGCGGGGAAACCCGGTTCGGTGCGCGCGCGCAGTTGAACGGCAATGGGACGGTCCCCGACAAGAGCCATCCCCGTGCGCGAGATGAAGACGGTCTGCGAGTACGGCGATGTGACCTGGTCCTCGTCGGGGAAGTCCGCGAATCCGATCACCTGCACCCGGACCCCGTTGACCCAGATGGTGAGGTTGACGGGCGTGTCGGTGGGCTCGATACCAAGCGCCCGTGCTGCGCCTGTCGCGAGGATGACCGCGGGGGAGACGCTCTCGTTGTTGAGCAGGGCGGCCGCGCCGGCGGGTCTCACCCGCGCGCCGACGAGGTCGAAGAGGGCCGGCGATGCTGCGGTCAGGCCGAGCGCGTCCGCCGGCTCCTGCTCCGCCGGACTCAGGCGGGTGATGGTCACGTCTGCCGGGGCGACGCCGGCCACCCAGCTCGCTTCCTCGACGCGTGGAAGCGCGAGCGTGCGTTGTTGCAGGGTGTCGAGGGTGAGGTCGCCCGGTCGCCACACCTCCACGCTGGTCGGGAGGTCGGCGGTGAGGCTGTCGAGCGCGGCCGCAGTGAGACGCTGGTTGACCTGCGCGGCGGCGCTCTCGCTCAAGCCCTGCGCGACGACGAGTCCGGCGACACCGAGCACGAAGGCGGTCAGGAGCCAGGCGAACCTCATCGGCTTGACGGCGATGGAGCGCAGCGCCTCCTCGTAGCGGCCCGGCCTCCCTCGCCGTCGCGGAGTCCGGTCGACCGGCGCCCCGGACGCCTCGGATGCCTCGGCCTCTCGCGGCACGTCCGGCGCGCGCCGCGACACGTCCTCGACAAGTTCGCCGTCCCGGATGAGCAGTTGGCGGTCGGCGCTCGCCGCGATGTCCCGGTCATGGGTGACGAGGACGACCGTTCCTCCCCGCGCATGGAAGTCACGCAGCAGGGCGAGCACCGTGGAGCCGTTCGCCGAGTCCAGGTTGCCGGTCGGCTCGTCGGCGAAGACCACGTCGGGACGGGTCGCCAGGGCACGTGCGATGGCCAGCCGCTGCTGCTCACCACCGGACAGCAGCCGCGCGCGTTGCCGGAGGGGGACGTCCAGGCCGACTGCCTCGATCGCCTCGCGGGCCCGGGAGCCTCGTTCGATCTCGGGGACGCCCTGGACGCGCAGCCCGAGCTCGACGTTGGACGCCACGGTGTCGTCGCCCAGGACATGGGCGTTCTGGAACACGAAGCCGAAGACGCGCGACCGGACGACGTCGCTCTCTGCCTCGGTCATGTCGGTCGTGGAACGGCCGTCGATGGCATACGAGCCGGAGGTCGGCGCCTCCAGCAGCCCGAGGATGTTGAGCAGCGTGCTCTTCCCCGAGCCGGAGGGGCCGACGATGGCGACGAACTCCCCGCGCTCGATCTCAAGGCTGACGTCCGCGAGGGCGGGGACGTCGGCGCCTGCGTAACGATGCGTCACGCCCTGGACGGTCAGCAGGGCCATCAGGAGACCTGCACTTCGGTTCCCTCCGACACGCCCTCCACGGCCGCCCAGCCGTTCGCCGTGCGGAGCACCTTCACCGAAGTGCGGGCAGGGGTCTGGGTTCCGGTCCCCTTCGCGAGCACGAAGTCGCCGGCGTCGTCGTGGCGGATCGCGGTGACAGGGATCGCCGGTCCGGCACTGACCGCACCTCCGGGCAGGGTCACCAGCACGGACTGCCCGTCGCTGAGGCCCTTCGCGTCGGCGGCGGACAGGTCGATCGTCGCGGGGTACCCGGGAACCCTTCCGTCGGTGCCGCTCTCGTAGGCTCCGATGCGGGCGACCTTGCCCTGGATCTTCTTCCCGTCCGACATCACGGCCACCTGCTGCCCGACGGGGAAGCTCGCTCGCTCGTCCACCCCGACGGTGGCCGTGACGGATCTGGTCGTCGAGCGGATCCTCACAACCGGAGTGTCCGGCGAGATGCGTTCGCCGACCTTGACCCGTGTCGCGACCTCGCCCGCAGGCCCGGTCACCAACTGGGAGACAGGAATCACGGCGCGCCTCTGGGGTTTCGGAGACGGCGATGCGCTCGGGTCGCTGCCTGCCGACACGGTCTCGGTGGGCAGTTCGTAGCCCGCGTCGCGGAAGACCTCCTGCACGGCCTCCACGGTGACGGTGCTGACCACGCCGTCGGCTGTGAGGTCGTACCCAAGGCGGACGAGTGAGTCCTCCAGCGTCTGCACGTCCGCCCCGTGATCGCCGACTCGCAGGTCGCGATAGAGGGCCAGCGGCCCCGGCAGCAGAAAGTAGGGGGTGCCGGACGCCTCCAGGATCAGACCGCCCTGCTCGATCCGCGCCGGAGGGGCCACGGTCACCACGGCCTGGTCGGGGACGGGCACCACGACGTCACTCGTTGTGGTCGTCGCCACCGATCCGGACAACTCGGCGCGGTCGTCGACGACCCGCTGCTCGACGGTCGCCCAGACGACGATGGGGGTCGCCGCGTCCTGGGCCTGCTGCCACTTCGGCCTGGCGAACCACACCCCCATGCCGAAGGACGCCGCAACCAGGACGATGGCGACGGCCGGGACTCCCCACCTCATCCATCTCACTGATGCGTCCGGATGTACTCGTCGAGGCGCTGTTCAAGTCCGGCAAGCCCGTCACGCTCCGCGTTCAGCGCGGCCTGGTTCTCCCTGATCAACGGAACCTGGAGGCTCGCCTCCAGGTCACCCATTCGCTGCGTGATGTTCAGATCGACATTGCACTGAGCCTCGATCACGGCCACCCGAATCTCCTCCGCGGTGGGAGATCCGGATGGACCAGATGCATATGTCCTCTCCGACCCCCATCCGTCGGCCCTGGGCCGAAGACCCGCTCCGCGAAGGCACTCGTCGTATTCGGACCTGGCCCGCCGGAACTCGTCCGTGCCCTCCGCGGCGTCGTGTGCCCTGAAAAGCACTTCCGTGGATTTTGCCTCCATCTCGTCGGTCCATCCGGCGAGCAGTTCGTCCCTGTCCGCTTGCGATGCCTCCCAGCACGTCAGCCGCGCTTCCTCATGTTCGGGTGAGACCGTCGGTTCCGGTCTGTCCCCTTCCATGGCGAAGCCGTTTCGCCGGGCCCGCTCGACATTCCAGACACCCCAGACGCGCATCTCCGACACGTACGACAGTGAAGGAATGACGATCTCGAAGCCGAACCGGCGCATGCACGGCCTCACCATGAGGCCGGTGGCAACAGACATCTTGGTGCTGGTCTGCTCCGAGATCCGGTACTCCGTGATGGGCATGATGACCTGGACTGTCTCCGCATCGAGTCGCGCGGTGGCCGTGGAGTCCCGTGACTCGTTTGACGCGCACCCGGCAAGCAGGCACGCAGACAGGAGAAACGCGATCGACGAACGTGCCCCGATGACGACGGTGGTCGCGACGCCCGTGCGCAGCGCTCTGCGCCTTCTCGTAGGCATGGCGATATCCCTTCGGTTGTTGAGATGGAGACGTCTCCATGGGTGGGTCGCGACTGACTCGGACGCTACAGGCCGAGGACGGACCCCGTCAACGAGCGGTGCACCCAGATATCTCTTACAGCGTTGGGATGTGGCGCGTCACGCGGCGTCCGGCACCGGCGTCGGAACCGGCTGACAAGGCCGAACGCGCCGATGTGGGTGTTCGCACTCAGTAACTCGAAACCCCGGGCGCCCGGTTACCGTTCCCCCAGAGGTGGCGCGACGACAGCGTCGCGCCGGTCGACAAGGTGGTGACCCGTGAAGCTCACGCACAGTTGCATCGAGTGCCAGTCCAAGACCGTGCTGCGCGTCCTGGACGGCCACGGGGTCACCCCCGAGCTGCGGGACGCCCTGCTGACCGAACAGCAGCAGTTCCTGCAGCCGGGTCGCGAGCTGGGCCGCTCGCTCAGCGAGTTCTACGCCCACACGCGCGGCCGGATCGGCGTCGACGACCCGCTGGCGCAGGCGAAGGCCGACAACGACGCGGCGGTCCTCGGCCTGGTGCCGATGGCGCAGGAGATGATCGCCGATCATCCCGATCCCCTCTACGCCGCGGTGCGGGTGGCGGCCGTCGGGAACATGATGGACTTCTCCTTCGGCACGCAGTTCGACGTCCACCAGGCGCTGCTCGACTCCCTCGAACTCGACTTCGCCATCAACGACCTGGACCGGCTGCGCGACAGGCTGCGAACCGCCCGAGACCTCACCCTGTGCACCGACAACGCCGGCGAGATCGTGTTCGACCGGCTGCTCCTGGACACGATCCGGCAATGGCGCGCGAACGAGGGGCTCCCGCCGCTGCGCCTCACGGTGGTCGTCAAAGGGGGCCCCGCGATCAACGACGCGCTCCGCGCCGACGCCACGGCGGCCCGCATGGGCGAGATCGCCGACGTGCGCGACACCGGCACGGCCAGCATCGGCGTCATCCGCAGCCTCGTGGAACCGTCGACCCTCGCCCACCTCGACGCCGCCGACCTCATCCTGACCAAAGGGATGGCCAACTTCGAGACCACGGTCGAGGACGACGTGTTCCGACCGCGGACCTTCTACCTGCTCAAAGCCAAATGCGCCCCGGTCGCAGGCATGCTCGGCGTACCCGTCGGCTCCCTGGTCCTCGCCGACGGCGCCGTCCACCGTCCGGTCATGGCCTAGGAACCTGCCTAGCGTGGAGAGTTGATGTTGGTAGTCCAACAACAACCCTCCACGCTGCTGCGCAGGACCGGGTCTCAGCCGATCACACGGGCGCCCGGCACCGGACCGGACGCGCGCCGCACCGCGCGGCACACACCCTCGCCGGACAGCGCGACGGACAGGTCGATGGCGGTCTCCTCATCGGCCGTCAGGAAGGCGACCGTCGGGCCCGACCCCGACACCAGCGCGCCGAGGGCACCCCGCTCGGCGCCCGCGTCCAGCACCCGCCGCAACTGCGGCTGCATGTCCACCGCCGCCGCCTGCAGGTCGTTGGCGAGGTGGCGGCCGACCTGCACGGGATCGCCGGCGGCCAGCCCGTTCATGAGTTCCGCAGGCACGTCCAGCGGCTCGTTCACCGCCCCCAGCGCATCGAACCGCCGATACACCGCCGGCGTCGACAACTCCCCGTCACTCAACGCCAGCACCCAGTGGTACACACCGCGGCTCAGCGCCGGGACCAGCTTGTCGCCCCGGCCGGTACCCACCGCGATCCCGCCCACCAGGGGGAACGGGACGTCCGACCCGAGCGTGGCGGCCAATTGCGCGAGATCGTGGATCGTGAGCCCCGTCTGCCACAGGGTCGAGCACGCCAGCAAGGTCGCCGCGGCGTCGGCCGAACCGCCGGCCATGCCTCCGGCGACCGGAATCTCCTTGCGGATCGCGATGTGCACCCCGGTCGGCACCTGCTCCAGATGCTCGGCCAGATGCCGGGCGGCCTTCACGGCGAGGTTGCGCCCGTCGGTCGGCACACGGGACGCCTGCGGCCCGCTGACCTCCGCGGTGACGCGACCGCGCCGGATGGGCGTGACCGTGACCTCGTCGTAGATCGACACGGCCTGGAAGATCGAGATGAGCGGGTGGTACCCGTCGGGCGCCAGCGCGCCCACGCGCAGGGCGAGGTTGATCTTCCCGGGCACCCGCACCCGGACCTGCTCGCTCGACGCCACGTGGGTCACGGGTGGACAGTAGCCGACTTCACGCGTCGCCCGCTGCCGTGGCCGATTCCGCAATCCGGGTGAAGTCGGCGACGGTGAGCGCCTCGGGTCGCGCGGTCGGATCGACGCCCGCAGCGCGCAGCACGGACTCGGGATCACGCAGGACGCCGCTCAACCCGCCGGAACGAAGCATCTTGCGGCGCTGCCCGAACGCGGCGTCCACCAGGCGGAACACAAGCTCCCGCGGCACGGTCGGCGACGGAGGCTCGCGGCGCACGATCTCGACCAGCCCGGAGTCGACGTTCGGGACGGGCCAGAACACCGCCGGCGGGACGGTCCCGACCCGCCGCGCCCGTGCATACCACGCCAGCTTCACCGACGGCGTCCCGTAGGTCTTCGACCCCGGCGCCGCCACGAGCCGGTCGGCAACCTCGGCCTGCACCATCACCAGCCCGCGCGCGAGCGAATCGAACCCGGCCAGCAGGTGCAGGATGACCGGCACCGACACGTTGTACGGGAGGTTCGCCACCAGCGCGGTCGGAACCGGGCCGGGCAGCGTCGTCACCGCGAGCGCGTCGGCGGTGAGGACCGTCAGCCGGTCGGCGAGGTCGGGCCGCCGCTCGGCCACCGTCAACGGCAGCCGCCGGGCCAGCAGCGCGTCGATCTCGACCGCGACGACGCGACAGCCGGCCGCCAGCAGCCCGAGCGTCAGCGATCCCAGCCCGGGACCGACCTCCAGCACCACATCGCCCGCCTGCACACCCGACAGGGCGACGATCCGCCGGACGGTGTTCGCGTCCACGACGAAGTTCTGCCCGCGCTTCTTCGTGGGCTGCAGGCCGATGCCGGCCGCGATCTCGCGCAGCGTCCGCGGGTCGAGCAGGCCGTCGCTCATGCTCCCCACCCGCCCCCGAACGCGGCGGCCGCGTTGTCGTTCACCAGATCGCAGCAGTCCCCGAGCCCCAGGCCGCGCACCCCGGCCAGGAAGGCGACGGTGAGCGGCAGCAGGTACGACGAGTTCGGCTTGCCCCGGAACGGCATGGGCGTCAGGTACGGCGCGTCGGTCTCGACCAGCAGCCGGTCGGCCGGGACGGCCCGCGCGGCCTCGCGCAACGCCTCGTTCGGCTTGAAGGTCAGCGTGCCGGGGAACGACAGCCACGCGCCCCGCGCGACGCACTCGGCCGCGAAGGCGGCGTCGCCCGAAAAACAGTGCATGACGACCCGCTCGGGGACCCCCGCCTCGTCGAGCACCGCGAGGACATCGTCGTGCGCGTCCCGGTCGTGGATGACGAGCGTGGCCCCGGTCCGCTGAGCGAGCCGGATATGCCATGTGAACGACTCGCGCTGCAGGGCCCTGCCCGCCGCATCGGTCGTGCGGAAATAGTCGAGCCCTGTCTCCCCGATCCCACGGACCCCCGGGTGCGCGGCGAGCGGCTCCAGCTCGGCGAGCGCGCCGGCCAGGTTCACACCGAGCCGCGCGGCGTCGTTGGGGTGGATGGCGATGTTGGCGACGACCTCGGGGTGGGTCTCGCTGAGCGCCACCGCCGCGCGGGACGACGCGACGTCCACCCCCACCTCGACCAGCCGGGTGACGTTGACCGCACGCGCGGCCGCCAGCGCGTCGGCGACGGCGAGGCCCGAGAACTCCTGCGTGCTGAGCAGGTGGGTGTGCGCATCGGTGACCGGCCGGGGCAGCGGTTCCGGGGCAGGGGGAAGAGGACGCGTCGTCACGTCGGGTCTCCTTCGGACGATCGGCCCGCACCCGGACGGCGCGGCGCAGGGGCATCGGAGTCCACGACGGCGCCCGCGGCACCCCCGGACGCGGTGGACATCTCTTCGCGAGCGGCCAGCGCACGCCGGTACAGCTCCTTGCGCGGCATCCCGGCCGCCTCGGCCACCTCGGCGACCACGGCCGAGAACCGCTCCCCGGCCGCGACCCGGTCGAGAACGAGGGCGACCGCCGCGGCCGGCGACGCCGACGCGGGTGCGGCACCGCCGATCACGACCGTGATCTCGCCGCGGACCGGACCGCCGGCCGCCCAGGCGGCGAGCGCGCCCAGCCCGTCCCGGCGGACCTCCTCGTAGGTCTTCGTGAGCTCCCGGCAGACCGCCGCGGGCCGATCGGCGCCGAAGGCAGCGGCTGTGTCGGCGAGGAAGTCCGCCAACCGGTGCGGCGCCTCGAAGAACACCATCGTGCGCGGCTCGGCCGTCAGGTCGGCGATCCGGCGCCGGCGCTGCTCGGCCTTGCGCGGCAGGAATCCCTCGAAGCAGAACCGGTCCGTCGGCAGGCCCGACAGCCCCAGGGCGACGAGCACCGCCGACGGGCCCGGGACGACGCGCACCCTGATCCCGGCCGCGATCGCCGCCTGTACCGCGCGGTACCCGGGATCGGACACCAGCGGCATGCCTGCGTCGCTGACGAGCGCGACCGTGCGCCCCGCGACGAGCTCGGCGACGAGATCGGCGGCACGAGCGGCCTCGTTGCCGTCGAAGTTCGACACGATCCGGGCCGTCGTCCCCAACTCCAGACGGCGCAGCAGCGCCCGGACGCGACGGGTGTCCTCGGCGGCGATCACATCGGCGGTCGCGAGCGCGTCCCGCATCGCAGGGCTGGCGTCGGCCGCGTCCCCGATCGGCGTGCCGACGACGCGGAGTTCTCCTACGCCGGTCCCAGTCACACCGCAACTGTCCCACACCCTCGCGACGCGACCGCACGCGGCGGCGCGCGACCACGCCCGGACCGACGGCCAGCATGCCCCTCTACTATGGGGCGCGTGACGCGTGAGGAAACCTATCCCGGCACGAGCGGCGACGGTCCGCCGCCCGCCGCACCCGGCGGAGGGGCGGAAGGCCCCGAGGCGCCGGACGTCCCCGCGTCCGACCCCGCCACGCCCGGCGCCGAGCCGCTCGATACCGACCCGGTCGCCGACGACGGCGACGCCACCGCGGCGACGACCGTCGCCGCGCCTTACTTCCGCGACGAGTTCCCTCCGCGCGACGAGGCCTCCGACCCCGGGTCGGCCGACTCCGACCCCGGCCCGCCCGCCGACATCACCGAGGCCCCCACGACGGACACACCGAGCACCGAGGCCCCCACGACCGGGGACGGCGCCGACGAGGCCGCACCCGAAGCCCCGGCGAGGCGGCGTCCGTTCTTCGGCCTGGCCAGCAGCTACGGAGCCCCGCCCCAACTCACGACCATCCAGCGGCTGCGCGACTTCCACCCCACCGACCGGCTCAACGGCTGGCTCGTCACCCTCGGCATCACCGCGCTGGCGTTCGTCATCCGCGTCTGGAACGTCGGCTACCCCAACAGGCTGGTCTTCGACGAGACCTACTACCCGAAGGACGCCTGGGCGATCCTGACCTACGGGTACGAGGTGAACTGGCCCGACAGCGCCAACGACAGCATCATCAACGGCAACGCGAACGTGATGTCGACCAGTGCGGAGTTCGCCGTCCATCCGCCCCTGGGCAAGATGCTCATCGCGGTCGGCGAGTACCTCTTCGGGATGAACTCGTTCGGCTGGCGGATCATGTCCGTGGTCTTCGGCACGATCTTGGTGTTCGCGACGATCCGCCTCGCCCGCCGCCTTTCGCGGTCCACGCTCATCGGCGGCATCGCGGGCCTGCTGCTCACGCTGGACGGTCTTGCGTTCGTCATGTCGCGCACCGGCCTGCTGGACATCTTCCAGGCGGCGTTCCTCGTCATCGGCGTGTCGTGCGCCGTGGCCGACCGCGACTGGTTCCGCGTGAAACTGGCCACCCACCTCGAGCGCGCCGGGCTGCGCGACCTCGGCGGCCAGTTCGGTCCGCTCGTCTGGTGGCGGCCCTGGCGCCTCGCGGCCGGGCTCGCGTTCGGCGCGGCGTGCGCGGTGAAGTGGAACTCCCTGTACGCGCTCGCCGCGTTCGGCATCCTCACCGTGCTGTGGGACGTCGGTGCGCGGCGTCTCGCCGGGGCGCGCATGAAATCCTGGTGGGCGCTGCTGGCCGACGGCGTCCCCGGATTCGTCTACCTGGTGGTCGTCGGCTTCCTCACCTACCTCGCGACGTGGATCCCGTGGCTGGTCACCAGCGGCGGCTGGGACCGCGACTGGGGGAGGCAGAACCCCGACAACCCGCTCGTCCGCGTCCTCGGCGAGGGATTCGCCTCGCTCATCCGGCTGCATCAGGACATCTACGCGTTCCACACCGGCGACTACATCAACAACGCCACCCATCCGTACTCGGCGCACCCGGCGCTGTGGCTCATCATGGCCCGCCCCACCGGTGTGGACGCGGTCAACAACATCGCCGCGGGCACCGACGGCTGCGAGGGGCCCGACACGTGCGTCAGGGTCATCTCGGCCGCCGGTACGCCCGTTCTGTGGTGGATGGCCGCCGCGGCACTCGTCGTGTGCATCATCTGGTGGCTGGCGGCCCGTGACTGGCGGTTCGGCGTCCCCGTGGTGGCGGCCCTCAGCACCTACCTGCCGTGGTTCATGTACACCTCCCGGCCGCTCTTCTTCTTCTACGCGGTCACGATCATCCCGTTCACCTGCATCGGGCTGGCGATGGTGATGGGGCTGATCCTCGGCGACCGGGAGCCGAAGCAGCGAAGACGCACCGGCGCGATCATCGTGGGCGTCGCGATCGCCCTCGTGGCTCTCAACTTCGCGTACATCTACCCGATCCTCACCGACCAGCTCCTGCCGTACAGCAGTTGGCTGGCCCGGATGTGGTTCGGAAGCTGGGTGTGACGCGACGCTCCCGTCCCGGTGACGCTCCGGCTCGATCGTGTGGGGAGGGGAGGCTGTCGAATCCGTGACCTCCTCGCGAGCGCGGCGGGGCTCGTCATACAGTGCTCCCGACACGGGTTTCACGGCGGAGAGAGCACGGAACCGATGATCAGGTACCTGGTGAGGCGGCTCGCCAACTACGCGGTGCTACTGTTCGTCGCGGTGAGCCTGACGTTCGTCCTGGCATCCGTCCGCCTCGACCCGTACTCGGTGTACTCGCTGCGCACCCCGCCCGTGCCCGCCGAGACGATCGAAGGCCTGATGCGGGAGTACGGCCTCAGCCACGACGTCCCGCTGTGGCAGCGCTACCTGACCTGGCTGGGCGACATCCTGTTCCGCTGGGACTGGGGGACGTCGCCGCTGGGAGTCTCGGTCAACGACGAGATCGCCGTGCGCATGTGGGTGAGCCTGCGACTGGTCCTCCTGGGATCGCTGCTCGGCATCGTCGTCGGGGTCGCGGTCGGCGCCTGGACCGCCACGCGCCAATACACCGTCTCCGATCGGGTGGTGACGTTCCTGGCCCTGCTGGTGATCTCCGTGCCCGTCTTCGTCCTGGCCACGGTGTCGACCATCGTCGCGATCCGGATCAACAACGCCACCGGCGTGGACATCTTCGAGTTCACCGGCGAGACGGGCTCGGTGGGCGCCTACCCCGGCGCCGCCCTCGTCGACCGGCTGCAGCACCTGTTCCTGCCGACCGTCGTGCTCACCCTCACCGGAGCCGCGTCCCTCAGCCGGATCCAGCGCAACCTGATGCTCGACGCCCTCGGCTCCGACTACGTCCGCACCGCCCGCGCCAAGGGCCTGCGCCGCGGTCGCGCGATCCGCCGCCACGCCCTGCGGACCGCGCTCGTGCCGACCGGTACCTATGTCGCGTTCACCGTTGCCACGCTGTTCGTCGGCTCCGCCTACACCGAGCGTGTGTTCAACTTCCGCGGGATGGGCATGTACGCCGTCGACGCGATCGGCAGCCAGGACGTCCACGGCATCGTCGCCGTGACCGCCTTCAGCGGCGTGTGCGTCCTCACCGGGGCGCTCCTGTCCGACCTCCTCGTCGCCCTCCTCGACCCGCGCGTCCGGCTCGGATAGGACCGCATCGTGACCGCACCCGCAACCGTCGCCGCCGAGGGCCCGCAGACCGCTCGCCGGATCAGTTCCCGGCGCCTGATCCTGCGCCGCTTCGGCCGCAATCTCCCGGCGGTCCTCGGTGGCGGCGTCATCGTCCTGCTGATCGTCGCCGCAGTCCTCGGGCCGCACCTGGTGCCCTGGAGCTACGACGCCATCGACCCGGGCGCATATCTGCAGCCCCCCAGCGGCCGCCACTGGTTCGGGACGACGCAGAGCGGCCGGGACGTCCTCGCGCTCACCGTGCACGGACTGGGCAAGTCGCTGCTCATCGGTTTCCTGGTCGCGGCCGGCTCCACCGGCCTGGCGGCCGTCATCGGCACGTCCATCGCCTACATCGGCGGCTGGTACGAGAAGGCGATGCTGTGGGTCGTCGACCTGCTGCTGGTGATCCCGTCGTTCTTCCTCGTCGCGATCATCACGAGCGGCAGCGGCGAGTCTGCCTGGATCTGGCTCGTGGCGCTGCTCGCGGGCTTCGGCTGGATGCTGTCGGCGCGGGTGGTGCGGGCACTGACCCTGACGGTGAAGGAACGCGAGTACATCCTCGCCGCGCGGTACATGGGTGTGTCGACGCCCCGCATCATCCGCCGGCACATCCTCCCGAACATCTCCTCGCTGCTGATCGTCGACGCCACCCTCAACGTCGGCTACGCGATCCTGGCCGAGACCGGACTGTCGTACTTCGGGTTCGGCGTCCAATCCCCCGACACGTCCCTCGGGACGCTCATCGCGGAGGGCGCGCGGAGCGCGACCACGTTCCCGTGGATCTTCCTGGGCCCGTCGGCCGTCCTCCTCGCGCTCGTCCTGAGCGTCAACGCCGTCGGTGACGGCCTCCGCGACGCACTCGACCCGTCCAGCGGTTCGGGGGGCCGAGCATGAGCTCCCCGGACGACGCAGGGCGCACGGCGGGACGGACCGTGCTGACGGTGGCCGACCTGCACGTCACCTTCCCCAGCGAGGACGGGCCGGTGCACGCCGTCCGCGGGCTGTCGCTCGACCTCGTCGCCGGGGAGACGACCGCGATCGTCGGGGAGTCGGGGTCCGGCAAGTCGGCGGCGGCACTGGCGATCATGGGGCTCCACCCGCCCGGGGTACGCGTGACCGGTTCGGTGAGCCTGTCGGGGACCGAACTGCTCGGCACGTCCGACGCGGTGATGAGCCGCCTGCGCGGGAACGACATCGCGATGGTGTTCCAGGATCCGCTGTCCGCCCTGACCCCCGTGTACACCGTCGGCGACCAGATCGTCGAGGCGATCCGCGTCCACAACCCCGGCCTGACCGCCGCGGCCGCCGCCACACGGGCGGTCGCCCTGCTCGACCTCGTCGGGATTCCCGACCCCGCGCTGCGGGCGAGGTCGTACCCGTTCGAGTTCTCGGGAGGGATGCGGCAGCGGGCGATGATCGCGATGGCGATCGCCAACGACCCCGCCGTGATCATCGCCGACGAACCGACGACCGCCCTGGACGTGACCGTCCAGGCGCAGGTGCTGGAGGTGTTGCGGCGCGCGCAGGCCGAGACGGGCGCCGCGGTCCTCCTCATCACGCACGACCTCGGCGTGGTGGCCGGGATGGCCGACCGGGTGACGGTCATGTACGCCGGCCGCCCCGTCGAGCACGGCACGGCCGACGAGGTCTTCCACCGCCCGCTGATGCCGTACACGGTGGGGCTGCTCGGCACCGTCCCCCACCCGGACGCCCCCGACCGGCCCCTCACGTCCCTGGAGGGCAGCCCTCCGTCGCCGCTGACGCCGCCGCCGGGCTGCCCGTTCGCGCCCCGGTGCCCGCTGGCGACCGCCCTGTGCCGGGAGGCCGAGCCCGACCCGGCCCGGCCGTTCGAGGCCGGTCACGAGGTCGCGTGCCACCGAGCGCGCGACGTCCGCACCGACCGGCTGACCTACGACAAGGTCTTCCCCGTGCCCCGCATCTCCCCGAGCCCGCTCGCGGGTCTGCCCAGGGCCGAGCGCGACACGGTGATCGCGCTGCACGGCGTGAGACGGCACTTCCCGCGCACCTCGGGATCGGTCTTCCGGCGTCGCGTCGGCACCGTGTACGCCGTCGACGGGATCGACCTGGAGCTCAAGGCCGGCGAGACGCTCGCGCTCGTGGGCGAGTCCGGCTCCGGAAAGACCACGACCCTGCTGGGGATCCTCGACCTGGCCGCACCCACCGACGGACGCATCGTCGTCCTCGGCAAGGACGTGAGCACGCTCGACCGGGCGGCGCGCACCGCGCTGCGCAGGGAGCTGCAGGTCGTCTTCCAGGATCCGACGGCGTCCCTCGACCCCCGCATGCCGGTCTTCGACCTGATCGCCGAACCGCTGGACGCGTTCGGATACGAACCCGGCCGGATCGAACAGCGGGTCGACGAACTGCTCGACCTGGTCGGCCTCGAACCCGACCACGTCAACCGGTATCCGCAGCAGCTCTCCGGCGGACAGCGCCAGCGTGTCTGCATCGCCAGGGCGCTCGCGCTGGAACCTCGGGTCGTCGTCCTCGACGAGCCCGTGTCGGCGCTGGACGTGTCCGTCCGGGCGGGCATCGTCAACCTCCTGGCCGACCTGCAGGGACGGCTGGGACTGTCCTACCTGCTCGTCGCGCACGACCTGGCCGTCGTCCGGCACATCGCCGATCGGGTCGCGGTCATGTACCTGGGGCGGATCGTCGAGGACGGGCCCGTCGCCGACGTCTACGACCACCCCGCCCATCCCTACACACGGGCGCTGCTCTCGGCGATCCCGATCCCCGATCCGGCCGCCGAACGCGGCCGAGCCCGCGTCCTGCTCGCCGGCGACCCGCCCACCCCCGCCGAACCGCCGTCAGGCTGCCCCTTCCGAACCCGCTGCCCCGCCTTCGCGCAGCTCAGCGAGGACCAGCGGGCCGCCTGCGTCCAAGACACGCCCGGGCTCGACGTTGTCCACGGTTTGAACGACCACAGATCGGCATGCCATTACACCGGTCTGATTCCGGCCATCAGGGGACTCGATGACGACGCCGTTTGGCCGCGGCCCACCGCGTGAGGCGAGAGAATGATCGTTAGCAGGTCGTGACATGGGCGCTCTGAGAAGGGGCGGGAGTCATGACTAAGGTCAAGTCAATGGGGCCACCGGCGCCGTGGCGTAGTCCTCCCGAAAGGAGACCCCGTGAAGTTGAACAGGTGGCTGGCGACGCTCCTGTCCGCCGGCCTGGTCCTCGGTCTCGCCGCCTGCGGAGGGTCGCCCGGCAACACGGACTCGCCCGGCACGACAGAGCCGACGTCCGGCTGGGACATCAACGAGCAGGACCGTGGAAACCTTGCCGAGGGAGGCGAGTTCCGCGGGTCGGTCCAAGACTTCGCCGCCAACTGGAATCCCTTCAATATCGAGGGCAGCGGCGACGACTACTCCCTGGTCCGCGACGCGATCCGTGCACATTTCTTCGACTACGACTCCGAGGGCACCCCGGTCGCGAACAGCGACTACATCGCGGACGTCCAGACAGTGAACTCCCCGAACACGATTGTCACGCTGAAGATGAACCCGGCCGCCGTCTGGGGAGACGGCACGGCCATCACGGCCGCGGACTGGATCGCCACCTGGAATGCGATGAACGGCAAGAACACAGAGTTCCGTGCCGTGTCCACCCAGGGCTGGGCCTCGGTGAGCGAGGTCAAGCAGGGCGCCGACGAGCGCGAGGTCGTCTTCACCTTCGACATCGCCTATCCGGACTGGACGCAGGTACTGAGCTCCGGCCCGCTCCGCAAGGAGTCCTGCGCCACACCCGAAGCCTTCAACAACGGCTGGTCGGAGTTGAAGAACGAGTACTTCGCCGGCCCGTTCAAGGTCGACAGCGTCGATGAGACCCAGAAGATCATCACGCTCGTCCCCAACGACAAATGGTGGGGCGCGAAGCCGCTGCTCACCAAGATCACCTGGCGGGTCGTGTCGGCGGACTCGGTCACCTCGGCATTCCAGTCGAACGAGCTCGACTATCTCGATGTCGGCGTGGACGCCGACGCCTACAGCCGGGTCCAGCAGGTCGGCGACGCGGAGGTGCGCAATGCGGGAGGCCCCGACTTCCGCCAGTTCACCTTCAACAGCAAGGGCGGTTTCCTGACCGACGAGAAGGTCCGGCAGGCCATCGTGATGGGCCTCGATCGCACCGCCATCGCGGCATCCGACCTCGCCGGCCTCAATCTCGACGTCTCGCCGCTGAACAACAACATCTTCATGTCCAACCAGTCGGGTTACGTCGACATGGCCGCGAAGACGGGCATCGACTACAACGTCGACAAGGCCAAGGCATTGCTGGAGGAAGCCGGCTGGACGCTCAACTCCTCGTCGGGGTACTACGAGAAGAACGGCGACCAGCTCGATGTCCGGTTCAAGCAGCTCACCGGCGTGGCCGCCTCCGAGAACGAGGCGTTGCAGGCCCAGCAGATGCTGAAGCAGATCGGCGTCAACCTCAAGATCGAGTCGGTGAGCGCCGACAGCCTCGATGAGAAGCTGCTGAGCGGCGGCGACTGGGACATCATCGCCTTCTCGTGGTACGGCTCGCCGTACCCGTTCGCGGGCGTGCGCCAGCTCTACGGGACCGATTCACAGTCCAACTTCGCCAAGCTCTCCATCAGCGGGCTCGACGATCTGCTCGACAAGCTGGACTCCGAGACGGACCCCGCCGCCCGGACCGACCTGGCGAATCAGGCCGCCGAGAAGATCTGGACGGCCGTCCACACGCTGCCGCTGTACCAGCGTCCCGATCTCGTGGCCGTGAAGAAGAACCTGGCGAACTTCGGTTCCATGGGCTTCGGCAGTGTGAAATGGGAGAACGTGGGCTACCTGAAGTAGCCCGGCGCCGGCGCGGGACCGCCCATCGCCCGATGCGGGCGAGCGGTTCGCGTCGGCCCGGCGGGTGTCCACGTCCGCCCGAGGCGGTGGGAGGGTGCGAAGCGTGAGACTGCTCGACATCCTCGACGCGCATGCGGTGCCGTACACGATGCACCGACACGAACCGATCCACGGGGAGGCGGACGCCCACCTGTGGCCGCATTCGTGGCAGACCAGCGTGAAGACGCTCGCCTTCGTCCTGCCGGACGACCGGCTCGTGCTCGTCGGCATCCCGGGTCCCCACCGACTCCGCTACGGGGACCTCGGGCGCGCTCTGGGCGTGCCGCGCAAGCTGTGGCGACCGGCGCCGTCGGATCGGCTGACGACGGTCGGGATGTCGCCCGGTGGCGTCTCCCCCATCACGGCCGACCCGGCGACGACCCTCGTGCTCGATGCGGCCGTGCCGCAGATGGGCCGTGTGTACTGCGGGGGCGGCACGCCCGAGCTCACGGTCGAGCTGGACGCGTCCGACCTCCTGCGCATCGCTCCCCGGGTTGTTGTGGCCGCCATCGCCGATCCCCCGGCGTGACCGGCTCGGCGGTGTCGGCCGCCCGCGGGATCGGCCACCGCCTCGTTCCCGCATCACGCGAGTCGGCGCGCCCGGACAGGCTGGTCGCGACCCCGGTCACGCCCCCGTCCGCGCCGCGATCGAGGTCGGCACTCGGGAGGGCCGGGAGCTTCAGGCGTGCGGTTCGCCCGAGTCGGCTCGGTGCTGGGCAAGACGCGCGATGACCAGTCCGGACAGTTCGACGGCCGCGACCTCGCCGTCATCGCCCTCGTCGGCGGAGTCGTCGCCATCGGGGCTCGTCGCGTCGCCACGAACGTCGTGATGCAGGCGTTCCATCTCTTCGTCGAGACGCGCGGCGGTGGCGGCCGCCTCCTGCAGGCTGGTCTGCAACCCGTCCGGCACCTCACCGCGGTACTTGTAGTGGATCTTGTGCTCCAGGCTCGCCCAGAAGTCCATCGCGATCGTGCGGACCTGTAGCTCGACCCGCGACGTCTGCGGCCCTGTGGACAAGAAGACCGGGAGGTCGACGATCGCGTGCAGGCTGCGGTAGCCGTTCGTCTTCGGATGGGCGATGTAGTCCTTCACCTTGACGACGTGGACATCGGATTGTTTGGTCAGCAGATCGAACACGTCGTACACGTCCGACACGAAGGAGCACGTCACCCTCACGCCCGCGATATCGGTGATGTGCTCGTACATCTCGTCGAACCGGGGCTCGATGCCCTTGCGCGCCACCTTCTCCAGCACGCTCTCGGGCGACTTCAGCCGCGAGGAGACGTGCTCGATCGGGTTGTAGCGGTGGACGTGCTTGAACTCCTGCTGCAGGATGCGCACCTTCGTCGTGAGGGCGTCGATGCCGAACTTGTAGCCGAGCATGAAGCGCGAGAACTGGTCGATGAGGCGACGCACGTCGTCGGCTCCGACTCCGGCAGCCTGGGCCCGGGCGGTCAGGAACGACTCCGGCAGCGCCGGGAGCCCCGAGGCCGAACGTGTGCCGTCGGCGTCCGCAGCCCCGGCCTCGTCCTCCACTCATCCCATGGTAGTTGCCCGCCCAATGGCGTTTCGGCGCGATGCGCCGGTGTCACCGCCTGGGCGCTCGCGGCGACGCGGAGACGCCGGCGCGTGACAAACCGACCCCGCAACGCCCCACCGACGCCGAAAACACGACCCGCCACCCGCACCGCGCACACAAAGTCACACCCCCAGCGACGGGGCCACGCGTGACAAAACACACCGGCAGCACCCCGAACCGGACCGGGACGGCCCCCTGGGAACCCTCCACGCACACAAAGTCACACCCCCAGCGACGGGGCCACGCGTGACTACAACCTGTCACCTATCCGTGCAGCAGTCCCGCTGTCCGCAGCGCCCCGAACGGGACCAGCACGTGACAAACCGACCCCGCAACGCCCCACCGACGCCGAAAACACGACCCGCCACCCGCACCGCGCACACAAAGTCACACCCCCAGCGACGGGGCCGCGCGTGACAAAACACACCGGCAGCACCCCGAACGGGACCGGGACGGCCCCCTGGGAACCCTCCACGCACACAAAGTCACACCCCCAGCGACGGGGCCACGCGTGACAAAACACACCGGCAGCACCCCGGACGGGACCGGGACGGGGCCCTGGGGACCGTCCCCGCACACAAAGTCACAGGCCGGAGCCGTGACGGTCGCCGCTCAGACGGCGGCGGTGCGGGTGTCGAGCGCCTGGCGGTACAGGCGCCCGGCCCGGTAGGAGGACCGCACGAGCGGCCCACTGAGCACACCGGCGTAGCCGACCGCGCGCGCCTCGTCGGCGAGTTCCGCGAACTCCTCGGGCTTCACCCAGCGGTCGATGGGGTGGTGCCGCGGGCTGGGACGCAGGTACTGCGTGATGGTGATGATCTCGGCGCCCGCCGCGTGCAGGTCCCGCAGCGCCTGCGAGACCTCCTCGCGGGTCTCCCCCATGCCCAGAATGAGGTTCGACTTCGTCACGAGGCCGGCCTCCCGCGACCAGGTGAGGACGTTCAACGACCGCTCGTACCGGAACCCGGGACGGATGCGCGAGAAGATCCGCGGCACGGTCTCGACGTTGTGGGCGAACACCTCGGGCCGCGTGGCGAAGATCTCCTCCAGGTACGGCCGCCGGCCGCTGAAGTCCGGCGCGAGCATCTCGACGCCGACACCGGGATTGACCTCGTGGATCTGCCGGATGGTCTCGGCGTACAGCCAGGTGCCCTCATCGGGCAGGTCGTCGCGGCACACCCCGGTGACCGTGGCATACCGCAGACCCATCTTCTGCACCGACTCGGCCACGCGACGCGGCTCGTCGGCGTCGAAGGTGGCCGGCTTGCCGGTGTCGATCTGGCAGAAGTCGCATCGCCGCGTGCACTGGTCGCCGCCGATGAGGAAGGTCGCCTCGCGGTCCTCCCAGCACTCGAAGATGTTGGGACAGCCGGCCGACTGGCAGACGGTGTGCAGATCCTCCCGCTGGACCAGATCACTCAGCTCCCGGTACTCGGGACCCTGGTGAGCCCGGTTCTTGATCCACGACGGTTTGGTCTCGATGGGGGTCTGCGCGTTGCGGACCTCCAGACGCAGCAGCTTGCGCGGCTCGACGGTCATGAGGCTGCTCCTCTCTCGGATGCGGTGTGCGTGACGACGGCGACGCGCGGCCCCGGCCGCGGCGCGCGTGCGGGATCGGGGCGAGGACCCGCGGCATCAGGAGTCCGCTCGAACGGAGCGAACTCGCCGAGGAGTTCTTCGAGGTGGGGGCGGACGACGGCGGCGACCTCGACCACCGACACCGGACGACCGAGCTCGGCGGTCATCGACGTGACACCGGCGTCGGTGATCCCGCAGGGGACGATGCGATCGAACCAGGTGAGGTCGGGGTCGACGTTGAGCGCGAAGCCGTGCATCGTCGTCCGCTGTGCGACCCGGATCCCGACGGCGGCGAGCTTCCGTTCGCCCCGCTCGTCGGCGACCCATGCCCCCGACCGGCCCGGTATGCGTCCGGCGGGCAGCCCGAATGCTCGAAGGGCCCGCAGCAGGGCCTCCTCCAGTCGGCGGACGTAGTCGACCGACCGGACATGATCGGGCAGCCGCACGATCGGGTACCCCACGAGCTGGCCCGGACCGTGCCAGGTGATCTTGCCGCCCCGGTCGACGTCGATGACGGGAGTGCCGTCGGCGGGACGCTCCTCGGGGAAGGTCCGGTTGCCGGCGGTGTAGACCGGCGGGTGCTCAAGCAGCAGCACCGTGTCCTCCTGCTCGCCGGCGGCCACGGCGGTGTGGAGTTCGCGTTGCATCCGCCACGCCTCCTCGTAGTCGACATGCCGTGCGCCGAGGCCCAGATCGCGGAAGGCGAGAGTCATGCGGCCGAGTCTACGTGCGGGCTCCGGGGCCGAGTCGCGGGCATCGTTCCCCGGTCCCTGGCTCGGCACGCGGGTTCGGCCGGTCGGCTCCGGACCTGGGGGCAACGCCCGGCGGTCGCTGTCCGGCGATGGCGACTCAGGCATCGTCGCTCCCGTCCAGATCTGCCGACAGCGGATCGAGCACACGCCGGAGGAACTGCCGGGTACGCGGCTCCACCGGGTGGCCCAGCACCTGCGACGGCGGTCCGTCCTCGACGATCACGCCGCCATCGAGGAACGCGACATGATCGGCCACCTGCTCGGCGAACCGGATCTCATGCGTGACGACGACCATCGTCCAGCCCTGCTTCGCAAGGTCGCGCATCACGACCAGGACGTCGCCGACCGTCTCGGGGTCGAGCGCCGAGGTCGGCTCGTCGAACAGGATCAGCTTGGGCCGCAGGGCCAGCGCGCGGGCGATGCCGACCCGCTGCTGCTGGCCACCGGACAGCTCGTGGGGATACGCATCGGCCTTCGCGGTCAGACCGACCTGCGCGAGCAGCGCCATGCCTCGCGCCCTGGCCTCGGCAGCGGGTTCCCGCTGCACGTGGATCGGCCCCTCCGTGATGTTCTCCAGAGCCGTGCGGTGTGGGAACAGGTGATGAGCCTGGAAGACCATGCCCGACTGCGCCCGCAGCGCCGCCACCTCGGCGCCGCTGGGGCGTTTCGCGAAGTCGAGCGTGACATCGTTGACCGTGACGACACCCTCCTGCGGTCTGTCGAGGCCGTTGAGGCACCGCAGCAGAGTCGTCTTGCCCGACCCGGAGGGCCCGATGAGAACCGTCACCGACCCCGCGGCGACCTCCAGGTCGATGCTGCGCAGCACGACGTGATCGCCGAACGCCTTGTGGACCCCTCGTACCGACACCAGACTCATGTCCATCCTCCTAGCGGGCCACGTACCGGTCGAGGCGACGCTCCAGTCGGCCCTGGGCGAACGAGAGCACGGTGCACACGACCCAGTAGATGACCGCCGCCAGCGCGTAGAGCTGCAGGAACGCGAACGACGGAGCCGCGATCTCCTGTGCCTTGCGCAGCAATTCGGTGACCATCACCGAGGACGCGAGCGACGTGTCCTTGACCAGCGAGATGAAGGTGTTGGACAGCGGCGGGACCGCCACCCTCAGCGCCTGCGGCAGGACCACCCTGCGAAGCGTGAGGACGTACCCCATGCCGACGGTGCTCGCCGCCTCCCACTGCCCCTTGGGGACGGCGAGGATCGAGGCTCTGATCGTCTCGGCCGCATAGCCTCCGACGTTCAGCGAGAACGCGACGACCGCGGAGGGGAACGGATCGATGACCAGCCCGAGGCTGGGCAGCGCGTACACGATGATGTAGAGCTGCACCAGCAGGGGCGTGCCACGGATGATGGAGACATACACCTGCGCAAGCCGAGACAGCACCCGCACCGAGGACAGCCTCGCCAGGGCCACCAGCAGGGCGAGCACCAGCCCGATCGCGAACGAGATCAGGGTCAGCGGAATCGTCCCGGTGATGGTCCCCAGCAGCAGCGGACCGATCGAGTGGAGCAGGAGGTCCCAGGTGCTCCCATCCATGACGCACCCCTTCCGTCACGCCGCAGCTACTTCGAGATGTCCTCGCCGAACCACTTCTCGCCGATCTTGGCGAGCGTCCCGTCGGCCGCCAGGTCCTTCAGGGCGGCGTTGATCGGTTCGACGAGACCGGAGTCCTTGCGGAGGGCGAACGCCTGCGTGACCTTCTCGTCGGGAACCTCGAAGCCGACCTTGACCGAGGTGTCCTTGGTCGTGTTGAAGTACTCCAGCGCGGCGAGGTTGTCGTTGAAGGTGGCGTCCACACGTCCGGCCTTCACAGCCGCGACGGCCTCGGTGAAGCCGTCCACGGGCTCGACGGTCGCCCCGGCCTCGCGGGCGAAGTCGGCCCAGTTGGACGTCGCCGTCTGGGCGGTCGTCTTGCCCTTCACGGAGTCGAGCGAGGTGATGTCGGTGTTGTCGGCCTTCACGATGACCACCGGGTAGGACACCGAGTACGGGTCGGTCAGGTCGTACTTGGCCTGCCGTTCGGCGTTGATCGACACCTCGTTGGCGACCAGGTCGTAGCGCTTCGCCTCGAGGCCGGCGAAGATCGCGTCCCACTTGGTCTCCGAGAACTCCGCCTTCACGCCGAGCTTCTCGGCCACGGCCGTGATGACCTCGATGTCGTAGCCGGTGAGTTCGTTCGTGTCCGCGTCGTGGAAGGTGAACGGCGAGTAGGTGCCTTCGGTGCCGACCTTGAGAACACCGGACTTCTGCAGTTCGGCGAGGGCCGTGTCGGCGCCGGTGGTCGTGGCACCGCCCGGTTGGCTGGTCGGGCTTGAGCAGGCCGCCAGGGGAAGCAGCCCTGTGAGGACGATGGTGAGCAGTTGCGCCGCACGCTTGAGTTTCATGGGAGTTCGCTTTCGATGAATGTCGAGACAGGACGGTCTCACCGGTCTGCGGCTCGTCGCCGGGGACCGGAGGGCAGGAAAGGCGGGGCCTCGTACAGGCCCGGCACCCGGCCGTCGGGAGCCCAGCGCGCCAGCGCCGAACGGGCCCTACAGGGTCGGATGGGTCGATCTCGCGCGGATCGCGCGAGCGGTGCGGGTCGAGGTCACATACAGTCGCGCACCGAGCCGAACGGACACATGCACGCGGCGGCCCGGAGAGACCGGAGAGACCGCTGGTGCGTGTTCGCGTTGGCTGACATGCGCCGGACTTTAGTGGCCGGGCGCGACCCCGGCAAGTCAGGGCCGCGCCGGCGCCGCATCCGGCATCCGGCCTCCCGGACGCGTCGTATCCCGGTGTCCGGAGGGGTCCGACCGCTTCGCCGGGGTGCGCCCCGCGGGCTCGCGCCCCGGGGCACGGGCCGGGCGTACTCGGTCAGTCGTCGGCGAGGACGTCCGACAGGTCGTACGCCGGAGCCCGGTCGATATCGGACAGGAGGCACGACTCCGGCGTGCGATCGGGGCGCCAGCGCACGAACTGCGCCGCGTGCCGGAATCGCTCGCCCTCCAACTGGTCGAATCGCACCTCGACGACCAGTTCCGGGCGCAGCGTCACGAAGGACCGGTCCTTGCCGGAGGCGAAGCGGGACCGTTCCGTCTCGCCGGTGACGGCCTCGCCGGCGTCGTCCCGTTCGACCAGCGGGGCCAGCATGTCGATGAGATCGAGCCGGGTCCGGTTGCTGAACGCGCCGATGCCGCCGACGGGCTGCAGGACGCCGTCGGCGTTGTGTGCGGCGAGCAACAGCGATCCCACGCCCTGGCCCGAGGTGTGGATGCGGTATCCCCACACGACGCACTCGGCGGTGCGGGAGTGCTTGATCTTCAGCATCGTCCGCCGCCCGGGAGAGTACGGATCGCCCACGGGCTTGGCGACCACGCCGTCGAGCCCGGCGCCTTCGAACACGTCGAACCACTCCTGGGCGACGGCCGCATCGTCGGTGACACGCGTGAGGTGGACGGCCGGGGCGGCGATGCCCCGCAGCACGCCTTCGAGACGCCGCCGCCGCTCGCCGAACGGCAGGTCCAGGAGGGAGTCGTCGCCGAGCGCGAGGAGGTCGAAGAACACCATCTCGGCCGGGAACTCGGCCGACAGCCGCGCGACGCGGGACGCCGCCGGGTGGATGCGCTGTGACAAGGCCGTCCAGTCGAGCCGCTGCGCGCCGGGTTCGCCCACGCGCACGACCAGTTCGCCGTCGCCGACGAAGCGCTCCGGCAGGCTGGCGGCGGCGGTCTCGATCACCTCGGGGAAGTACCGGGCCAGGGATTTCGCGCCCCGGCTGCGCAGGTCGACCTCGTCGCCGTCGCGGACGACGAGGCAGCGGAAGCCGTCCCATTTGGGCTCGTACAGGTAGCCGCCCGGGATCGAGCCTTGGGCCGGGATCGCCGAGACGGCCTTGGCGAGCATCGGCTCGGCGGGGATCTCGATCGGCAGCGTCATCGGGCCAGCACCTCGAAGGTCTCGCAGAACACCTCGATGTCCTCGGCGAACCCGTCGCCGAGCTCGCGCTGGAAGAAGTGCTCGTGCCCGCGCCGCCAGCTCGCGAGGGTCCGGTCGTCCTCCCCTTCGGACGCGGCGAACTCCTTGGTCACGTCGCAGAACCGCGTGCGGACGACGGCGGTCGTGCGGATGAGCGCCCGAGGCCGGCCGTGGCCGTCCAGCAGGATCGACAGTCCGCCGGGCCGCGGGTACGTCTCGCCGGGCTCGTACGAGGCGACCGCCGACGATGTCCCGACCTTCTCGCCGGCGAGGACGAGTCCCAGGAGGTCGTCGGCCATCTCGGCCCCGTCGCCGAAGGCCCAGGCCTCCGGCGGATCGTGCTGGACCGCGGCGGCCCCGAGGACGGCCTGCCCGAGCCGCGCCCGCACCTCGTCCCAGTAGCCGCGGACCGCGTCGGAATCGTGCGCGTGGGTCATCGGCACATTCCAGCACATCGACCCCGGTCGGCGGCACCCTGCAGACCCGCCGGGCACCGTCGCCCCAAGCCACGCGGCATCCGGCGTCTCTCAGGAAGGGACTCCCATCCTGTTGGAGATATCCTCATAATCCTGAGAGTTTCCTGAGAACCCTGGGTGCGATTTGCGGGATCGGTGATCAGGTGCGTAGGTTCGCAGCATCATCGACGATGCTCACCCGCCCACACCCCAACAGAACAGGACGCTTCGATGACGAAGACCATCCCCGTCCTCACCGCGGCGATCGCCCTGCGCGTCGCTCCCCCCGTCCTCGCCTCCGCTTCCCCATCGGTGCATCGGATGAGCCGTCAACAACGCCGGGGCCACCTCGATCTGCCGGGAGAAGTGATCCGATGACGACCGGGAAAGGCACCCGCCACGCCTCTGTGCGCACGGCCGCCGCCCTGTCGGCCACGCTGATGCTCACAACCGCGTGCAGCGTCCTTCCCGGCCTGTCGGGAGACCTGTCCACAAACGGCCCCTGCCCCGACGGATGGAAAGCAGCCGTCCTGTGGTCCACCGAGAACGGCACGGCCAGCACCATCGACTACATCAAGCCCGACAACACCATCGCCCAGCAGCACCTGCCCTGGATCGGTCTCACCGCCGGCCCCGGCAACCTTCTGGACCGGCGCGGCGACGACCTCGTCACCGTGACCAACGGCAACATGGACCGCGACAAGACCCACATCGTCACCCTCTCCACCACCGCGTGTTCCCTGTCTGCGGTCCAGATCCCTGAACCGCTCGTGCTCGGCGTGGGAACGTCGCCCGACGCCACCTTCACCACCAACGGAATCAATGGCGCGGGCTGGGTCCACCGCCACGACCTGGATGGGAAGACCACAGCCGAAGTCGACTACCCGAACGTGATCCCCAGCAAACCCGTCTGGCACGATGGCACCCTGTCCGTTTTCGCCGAAGAACTGGCAGAAGGTGAAGGGACCTCAGGCACCCCGCTTCTGCTCGTACTCGATGACAGGACCATGAAGGAACGGGCTCGTCTCCGGCTCCCCTCAGATGTCAGCTTGGTGCAGGATTCCCTGG
>NZ_AUIA01000028.1 GCF_000423465.1 Propionicicella superfundia DSM 22317
CGACGCCGATCCGGCGGAACGTATCGAGCTGATCGATCACCGCCGGCGCCGCACGCGTCCCGATCAACTCAGCCCCCGCCATCAAGAACACATACGCATTCTGCGCATGCGGCGCCTTGATCCCCGACACCTTCACCCGCGTACCCGACCCCGCCAACGTGTCCACCATCACCAACACCTGCTCCAACGTCGGCGCCTCGAACTGACCCGTCGCCGACTTCGCCCAATCGATCCCCGCCTCCGCGATCAACCGACACGCCGTCGCAACCTCCTCCACCGACAAGAACGCCGTATCGATGATCATCTTCGTCATCACACCCTGCGCCGCATCCACATACTCCCGGAACTCCGCCAGGATCTTGTCGTACTTCCGATCCTTCAGATCATGCAGATTCATCGTGTTGTCCAACACCGTCGCCCCCCACCCGACGGCCTCCTCCACCTCCCGACACTTCACCGCACTCGACTGATTCCCGAACGGGAACCCCACACCAGCCCCCACCAACACACCCGTCCCCGCCAACTCCTCAGCCACCACCGGCGTCCAATACGACGACCCGAAACAAAACGCCATGCAGTTATACGCCACCGCCGTCTTGCACTCCGCCCGGATCTCCGCCTCCGTGATGTCCTTCCGCAAAATCGCGTAATCAAAACACTTCCCCAACTCACGCTTCGTCAACCTCGCGAAATCAGGCATGAAAGACTCCTTGTCCACTGTGTTGCGTCGCCGACCGCGGTGACGGCGACCGTCTCGTGCGACGGTCATCGGGATGTCGCGTCGCAGGACGGTTCGATCGTCCCACCCGGCATCGCCCCGCGTGGCGGCCCGTCGGCCGGATGCACGGATGTTGGCGGCGGACACGCCTGCGTGGAGGGTTGGTGTTGGTAGTCCAACATCAACCCTCCACGCTGTCCGACGGTGTGACCGCGCGGGGTCAGGAGGTCTCCAGGCCCGAGCGCAATGGCACCTCCTTGATGAGCACCACGAACACCAGCCCGGCCACGACCATGGGGAGAAGGCTGACGAACACGGGCGTGAGCGCGTCGTTGTAGGCGCCGACGATGACGTCTCGGATCGCCTCGGGCAGCGCGCGCACGGCTGCCGGTGTCAGGGAGTTGAGGTCGACGGCGGTGGCACCGCCCGCCGGCAGCCGCTCGGTGACCAGGTCCGTGAGACGCGACGTGAACAGCGCGCCGACGATGGCCCCGCCGAGCGACGCCCCGATCTCGCGGAAGAAGTTGTTGGCCGCCGTCGCTGTACCGACCTGGCTGTCGGGGAAGGAGTTCTGCACGACGAGTACGAGGATCTGCATGCCCAGCCCGACGCCGACGCCGAGGACGAAGAGGTAGCTGAGGAGCACCCACAGCGGCGTATCGACCCTCAAGGTGGAGAGCAGCCACAGGCCGAGGCCGAGGCCGATCATGCTGGCGATCGGCATCCACTTGTAGCGCCCGGTCGTGGTCGCGAGCTGACCGGTGGTGACCGCGCCGAGCATGAGACCCGCGATCATGGGCAGGAGCATCAGCCCCGACACGGTGGCGTTCACGCCGGTGACCATCTGGAGGTAGGTGGGCAGATAGGAGAGCGCCCCGAACATGGAGATGCCGATGAACAGACCGGCGATGGTGGCGAGCACGAAGTTGCGGCTCTTGAACAGCGCCAGAGGGATGACGGGCTCGGACGCCCTGTGTTCGGCGATCACGAACAGGGTGCTGAAGACCGTCGCGACGAGGATGAGCGAGAGGATGACCGGGGAACCCCACTCGTACTCGGTGCCGCCCCACGAGGCGATCAGGATGATGGCCGTGACCGCGATCGCCATCGTGATCACACCCCACAGATCGAAGCGGATCCTGGCGTCGTGCCGCGGGAGCCTGAGGAAGAACGCCGCCAGCGCGATGGCCGCGACGCCGAGCGGGAGGTTGATCCAGAACGCCCACCGCCAATGGGCGCTCTCGGTGAACCAGCCGCCCAGCAGCGGCCCGGCGACCGCGGACAGGCCGAAGACGGCTCCCATGACGCCCATGTACTTCGAGCGCTCCCGGACGGGCACCACGTCGGCGATGATCGCCTGCGAGAGGATCATCAGCCCGCCGCCGCCGATCCCCTGGACGGCGCGGGCGACGATCAGCCAGGTCATGCTCGACGCCAGGCCTCCGATGACCGATCCGGCCAGGAAGATCGTCAGCGCACCGATGATCAGGCCCTTGCGTCCGATCAGATCCCCCAGCTTGCCGTAGATCGGCATCATGATCGTCGAGGCGACCAGGTAGGCCGTCGTCACCCACAGCATGTGGTTCACCCCGCCGAGTTCGCCCACAATGGTCGGGAGCGCGGTGGAGAAGACGGTCTGGTCGAGCGAGCCGAGCAGCATCGCCACGAGAAGGCCGGCGAAGACCGGCAGGATGTGGCGGCCGCCGCGCTGCGGGACCGGTTCGGCGGCAAGAGGAACGAGGGATTGGGTCACGGCTCCATGCTTGTCCGCCGGGTCGGGCCGCGCGTCCCCCAGCCGCGGCATCTTGCCTACCGCGGGCGCGGTACGGACGGTTCAGCCGCCGGGGACGAGGAGCCCCGACTCGTAGGCGACGATCACCAACTGGGCGCGGTCGTGCGCGTGGAGCTTGGCCATGACGCGGTTGACATGTGTCTTGGCGGTGTGGGGCGAGATGACCAGTTCGTCTGCGATCTCCTGGTTCGAGTGTCCCCTCCCCACCAGGACGAGCACCTCTGTCTCCCGTTCGGTGAGCCCGGTGAGTTCGGGAATCGCCTGGAGGTCCCGCTGCGCGGGCATGCCGACATAGCGGGTGATCACGCTGCGGGTCGCGGCCGGTGAGAGAAGGGCGTCCCCGGCATGGACGGCGCGGACGGCGCGCGTGATCTCCTCCGGCTCCGAGCCCTTCCCGATGAAGCCGCTGGCTCCGGCCCGGAGCGCGGCGAAGACGTATTCGTCCTCTTCGAACGTCGTCAGGATCAGCACGCGCGTATCGGCGAGCTCCTCGTCGGCGCAGATCAGCGTCGTCGCCTCGATGCCGTCCATGTCGGGCATCCGGATGTCCATCACGACCACGTCGGGCCGGAGTCCACGGGCCTGCCGGACCGCGTCGGCGCCGTCGACGGCCTGGCCCGCGACGACGATGCCCTGGTCTGTGAGGATGTCGGCGACAGCCTGCCGGATGAGCGACTGGTCGTCGACGATGAGCACCCGGGTCATCGTCTCTCCTTCGACAGCGGGATCGTCGCCGCCACCTTCCAGCCGCCCGGCGCGCTGCCGGCCTGCACGGTTCCCCTGACCGATGCGATACGTTCGCGCAGGCCGACGAGCCCCACCCCGGCACCGGATGCGCCGGGGCGGGCAGTGTGCTCGGCCGTGGCGCCCCCGTCGGCGACGGGGTTGCTGACGACGATGCGCACCGTGTCGCCGGCGACGCAGAGCAACAGGTGCGCCTGATGCCCCGCGCCATGCTTGTGCGCGTTCGTCAGCGCCTCCTGGATCGTCCGGTACGCCACGTGTCCCACGGTGCCGGTGACCTGGCCGAGGTCGCCCTCGACGCGCATGCGCACGTCGAGCCCCGACGCGCGGAACTGCTCAAGCAGCGTGTCGACATGCTCAAGGCCGTACTGCGGAACGGCGGCGGTCTGCGGGTCGTCGGCACGAAGCATGCTGAGCAGGTCGCCGATCTCGCCGAGCACGGTTCGTGCCGCCTGCCGGATCGTCCCGAGCGCCGCGCGCGCCCGGTCCGGATTGCTGTCCAGCGCGGATGAGGCGACACCCGCGTTGAGGCTGATGACGGCGATCTGGTGCGCGACGGTGTCGTGCAGGTCGCGTGCGATACGCAGCCGCTCCTCGGTGACGCGCCGCCTGGCCTCGGACTCCCGGGTGCGTTCTGCGCGTTCCGCGCGTTCGGTGATGGCTTCCACATAGGCGCGTCGCGACCTGGCCCCGTCCCCCGCCGCGGCGGCGAACGCGACGGCGAGGACGAACTGGAACGCCCGCGGGTCGAGCAGGTTCCCGAGCGCGGCCGGCATGCTCAGCAGGAACACCACCGTCACGGCCACTCCGCCGATGATCACCGTCGCGCGCCGTGTGGAACGGTTCGCGACGCCGAACATCGCGATCGCAACCGCGAGCGCCGCCCCGGGCGACAGCGTCCCGGCCAGGGAACTCGACCCGTAGAGGACGAGACAGGCGGCCAGCACCGGGACCGGCCGGCGTCGCCGCAGCGGCAGCACGGCGGCGGGCGCGATCACCAGGACCGTGGCCTCCCATCGTCCCGGGCGCAGTTCGTCGCCGGGAAACGGCACGAACGCCGCCGACACGATGAGGACCGCCGCGACCACGTCGCCGAGCCATGCCGGCAGGATCGAGTGCGGACGATGCAACGCCTCGGCCGCGTCGCCGTGTCCGGTCTGTCCTCCGCTCACTCTCCCAGTCTGCCCGGACGGTCGCGCGGGCGGCTCACCCTGTCGCGGGATCTGTGCATACCGCGACCGCGGTATCCAGGTGTACGCCTCGGGGTGACGCGCGAAGAGGTCCTTCCCGGGAAAGTGGAAAGGAAGAAGCCGAACCCGGAACGGGCATGGAGGAGCATTCGTGAGGGACCCGATCATCCGATCCGTCGACGTCCACAAGACGTACGGCCGAGGACACGGCAGATTCGAGGCGCTGAAGGGGGTGAGCTTCGACATCCACGACGGCGAGAGCATCGCGATCCTCGGCAAGAGCGGATCGGGCAAGTCGACCCTCATGCATGTCCTCGCGCTCCTGGACGCTCCCACGTCGGGCACGATCCTGCTGGAGGGAGTCGACACGAGCACTCTGCAGGGACGCCGCCTGAACCGCACCCGGAATGAGACCTTCGGGTTCGTGTTCCAGCAGTTCTTCCTCACGCCCAACGCATCGGTGCTGGACAATGTGACCCTGCCGCTGAAGATCGCCGGCGTCGGCACCGCCGAGCGCCGTCGGCGCGGCCTCGCCACGCTGGAGCAGCTCGAACTGCTCGACAAGACGAAGAACAAGGCCGTGAACCTCTCCGGGGGCCAGAAGCAGCGCGTCGCGATCGCCCGCGCGCTGGTCAACAACCCGCGGATCATCTTCGCCGACGAGCCCACCGGCAACCTGGACTCCAAGACCGGCGCCGCCGTGGAGGACATCCTGCTCGGCCTCAACCGGGAGAACGGGATCACCCTCATCGTCGTCACCCACGACGACGACCTGGCCGCGCGCTGCGACCGGCGCCTGCGCATCCGCGACGGGCTCCTGCTCGAGGATGCCGGGGTGGCCGCATGAAGGCCCCCGACCTCGTCGCGTCGGCGATCTCCAACGCCTTCCGCTCCAAGACCCGCACGCTCCTGACGATCCTGTCGATCTTCATCGGCGCCTTCACCTTGAGCATCACGAGCGGGCTCGGCACCGGTATCAACGCGTACATCGACGACACGGTCAGCGGTGTCGGGGCGTCCGACGCGATGACCGTGACGAAGACCAACGGAGACGGCGACACCCCTCTGGCCGGCAGCTCCGAACCGGCCGAGTACGACCCGGACGCCGTCGACGCAGGTATCCCGGGGATGACGGTGACGGCGCTGACCCCGGACGACATCCGGACCATCCAGGACATCGACGGTGTGGTCCGGGTCGAGGCGCAACGCAGCATCACCCCGGACTTCGTACAGTTCGACGGCGGCACCCGGTATGTCGCGAGCGTCGGCAGTCTCGTCGCGGGCCAGACGACTCTCCTCGCCGCCGGGCAGGAGCCCGCGGACACCGACGCGGAGTTCCAGGTCGCGCTCCCCCAGGCCTATGTCGAACCGCTGGGGTTCGACAGCGACACCGCTGCGATCGGGCAGCGGATCTCCATCGGGATCACCGACGCCGTCCGGACGCAGCACGTGATCGAGGCGACGGTCGTCGGGGTCACCGAGGAGGCGCTGGCCTCGCCCACGGGGTCGAGCATCCTCACCAACCAGTCGCTCACCGACGCGCTCTTCGCAGCCCAGTCCACGGGCATCCCCGAGGACGAGGCGAATCGCTACGCGCAGGCGAGCGTCTGGTTCGGCGCCGACGCCACCGAGACCGAGATCGATGCGCTGCAGGAGCGTCTCGCCGAGGCCGGATTCACCGGCACGACCATCGCCGACCAACTGGGCATGGTGACGACCGTGATCGACGGCATCGTCCTGGTGCTCAACGGATTCGCGATCATCGCGTTGCTGGCGGCCGCGATCGGGATCGTGAACACGTTGTTCATGTCCGTGCAGGAGCGCACCCGCGAGATCGGCCTCATGAAGGCGATGGGCATGGGCAGCGGACGCGTGTTCGCCCTCTTCAGCCTGGAGGCGACCTTCATCGGGCTTCTCGGCAGCGTCCTGGGGGTCGTCCTCGCGATGGCCGCCGGCACCGCCCTCAGCTCGGTGCTCTCCGCGTCCCTTCTCGCCGACCTTCCGGGTCTGACGCTCATCGCGTTCGATCCAGCGTCCATCGCAGGCATCGTCCTGCTCATCATGGTCATCGCGTTCGTCGCGGGGACGCTCCCGGCCGCCCGCGCGGCGAGGGCCGATCCGGTCGACTCGCTTCGCTACGAGTGACGACGCCCGCGCAGCCGGCGAGGCTCCGGCGGGGACTCGGTGGGTCTTCGTGGCGGTGAAACCGAGCGGTAATCCACCTCTAACAAACTCCCGCTAGACCTGATATCAGTCAGGAGGAGCGGCATGATCACGACCCAGACCGTCAACGGCCACAGCTACCGGTTCGACTCCCTGGTCGACCTGCTGGCCAAGGCGACACCGCTGCGCTCCGGGGACGAGCTGGCGGGCTGCGCCGCGACATCCGAGGAGGAGCGCGCCGCGGCGCAGTGGGCGCTGGCCGAGGTGGAGCTGTCCACCTTCCTCTCCGAGGAGGTCGTCCCGTACGAGACCGACGAGGTCACGCGCCTGATCATGGACACCCATTCGGCCGAGGCCTTCGCGCCCGTGAGCCACCTCACCGTGGGCGGTCTCCGGGACTGGTTGCTGGAGGTCGCCGCCCGGTCGGGCGCCGGCGACGTGCTGACCGCGCTCGCGCCCGGGCTGACGCCCGAGATGGTGGCGGCGACCAGCAAGCTGATGCGCAACCAGGATCTCATCGCCGTCGGCCGGGCATGCCGGGTCACGACGGGTTTCCGCACCACCGTGGGGCTTCCGGGCCGCATGGCCACCCGGCTGCAGCCCAACCACCCCACCGACGACCTGCGCGGGGTCGCGGCCGCGATCCTCGACGGGCTGCTGCTCGGCTGCGGCGACGCCGTCGTGGGGATCAACCCCGCCGGCGACTCCCCGCAGGTCACGGCCGACCTCGTCGCGCTCGTCGACGACGTCCGGCAGACCTACGACATCCCCCTGCAGTCGAGTGTGCTGGCCCACATCACGACCACCATCGGGCTCATCGAGGCGGGGTTGCCCGTCGACCTGGTGTTCCAGTCGATCGGAGGCAGCCAGGCCACGAACACCTCCTTCGGCGTCGACCTCGCCCTGCTGCGCGAGGGGCGCGAGGCGGGCCTCTCGCTGCACCGAGGAACCGTCGGCGACAACGTCACCTACTTCGAGACCGGGCAGGGCTCCTCGCTCAGCGCCAACGCCCATCTCGGGACGGGTGGACGTCCGGTCGACCAGCAGACCCTGGAGGCCCGCGCATACGGCGTGGCACGCGAGTTCGAACCGCTGCTGCTGAACACCGTGGTGGGCTTCATCGGACCCGAGTACCTCTACGACGGCAAGCAGATCATCCGCGCCGGACTGGAGGATCACTTCTGCGGCAAGCTTCTCGGGGTGCCGATGGGGGTGGACGTCTGCTACACGAATCACGCCGAGGCCGATTTCGACGACATGGACACGTTGCTGACCCTGCTGGCCGCGGCCGGGGTGAACTTCGTGATCACCGTGCCGGGGGCCGACGATGTGATGCTCGGCTACCAGAGCCTCTCCTACCACGATGCCCTCTACATCCGGAACGTGCTCGGACTGCGGTGCGCCCCCGAGTTCGAGGGCTGGCTCGTCGCACAGGGCATGGCCGACCCGACCGGGAAGGTGTTCGGCGCCGAGCTCGGCGCTTCCAGGCTCCGCGAACTGGTCGGAGCCGTGGGATGACCGAGGCCGTTCCGCTCGATCCCTGGGCCGCCCTGCGGCCCACCACCCAGGCCCGGATCGGGCTGCCCCGCGCCGGGATGGGGATGGCCACCACGACCGTCCTCGAACTCTCCACGGCGCTCGCGGCGGCGCGGGATGCGGTTCACGTCCCGCTGGACACCGGAGCCCTGCTGCCCGGCATGACCGAGCTCGGGCTGGGCACGCCGATCGAACTACGGAGCCGGGCGACAGATCGCGCGCTCTATCTCCGCCGTCCGGATCTCGGGCGCGTCCCGGAAGGACTCGACGGCCTCCCGTCGGGTGCCTGGGATGTCGGCTTCGTGATCGCCGACGGGCTGAGTTCGAGGGCGGTCGCGGATCACGCCGTACCGCAGGTGGCCGCACTGGTGAAGGCGCTCGGTCATGAGTTCCGTCTCGCTCCTCCGGTCCTGGTCACCCAGGCCCGGGTGGCCATCGGCGACTGGATCGGCGAGGCCATGGGAGTACGCACGCTGCTCGTCCTGATCGGAGAGCGCCCCGGTCTGTCGGTGGCCGACAGCCTGGGGATCTACCTGACCCACGAGCCGAGGCCCGGACGCACCGACGCCGAACGGAACTGCATCTCGAACATCCATCCGCCCGCCGGCTTGGGCTATGCCGAGGCGGCCGCCACCGCCGCCCGGCTGGTGGCCGGTGCGCGGGCGCTGGGCCGCAGCGGGGTGGACCTCAAGGACACGTCGGGAGCGCCCGAACTGCCCTGAGGCCACCCCGCGGCCGCTGCTAGGGCTCCACCGACTCGTCGGAGAGACCGCCGAGCACCGCGTACTCCTCCTCCGGTGAGAGCACCAGCTTGTTGCGTCCCAGCACCGCGAAGAGCACCAGCGCCAGGATGTAGACGACGATGATGGTGACGATGGCGGGCGTGTAGGCGGGGTTGAGCAGCACGGCCACGAAGATCGCCAGCGCGATCACGCCGGCGATGACGGCCCCGACCAGTCCGAACGGGCTCCGGTGGGGCCGGCTGGCCTCCGGGTGCCTCAACCGGAGGATCACGTACGACACCATCTGCAGCAGGTAGGCCAGCACCGCACCCCAGACGGCGATGTTCAGCACGACTCCGCCGGCCGCCTCACCGCCGTACTGGACGATGAACAGTGCCGCGAATCCGATCACCGCACCGACGACGAGGGCGACGTACGGGGTCTGCCGCTTGCCGGTCAGGGAGAGGAACTTCGGGTAGTAGCCCGCCCGCGACAACGAGTACATGTTGCGCCCGTAGCCGAACATGATGCCTTGGATGGACGCCAGCAGCCCGATCAGCGCGAAGGTGGACAGGATCGCCGCCACATTGCCGGGGATGATCGCCCGGAACGCGTCCAGCAGCGGTTCCAGCGAGCTGCCGGTCGCTTCCGCGCCCAGGACGGCAGGGTTCAGGAAGAGCACGATCGCGCCCGTCACGACCAGGGTGAGCATGCCTGCCCTACCCGCCCGCGGGATGTCGCGTTCGGGGTTGTGCGCCTCCTCGGCCGCCAGCGGCAACTCCTCGATGCCGAGGAAGAGCCACATCGCGAACGGCATCGCGAAGAAGACGGCGCCGATCCCGAAGGGGAGGAACACCGAGCCTCCGGCGGCGGGGGCGATGTCCCACAGCGCGCCGAAGTCGACGGTGCCGGTGGCGAGGGCCAGCACCGCGTACAGGACGAGAATGCCGACGGAGATGATCGACACCACCACCGCGAACGTGAAGGAGGCGTTGGCACCCGAGGCGTTGAGCAGCACGAAGACGGCGTAGAGCACCACCCACCAGACCCAGCCGAGTCCCTGTTCGATCAGGCTGAAACCGCTCAGTTGGCGGACGATCTCGTCGGCGTACTGCGACGAGTAGAAGACCACCACTCCCGTGGTCATCACGTATTCGATGGTCTCGGCCAGGCCGGTGACGAACCCTCCCCAGGGGCCCATCGCCGCGCGCGCGAACGAGTAGGCGCCGCCGGTGTGGGGCATCGCCGAAGCCATCTCGGAGATGGACTCGATCATCATCACGTACATGATGACGACGACGATCGTCGCGACCAGGAAGCCGCCCCAGCCGGCGGTCGCGATGCCGCCGTTCCAGCCGGAGAAGTTGCCGGAGATGACGGCGGCCACTCCGATGCCCCACAGCCCCCAGAAGCCCGCGGTCCGCTGGAGCCGGCGTTTGTCGAAGTAGGCGGCGTCCGCCTTCTGGTAGGTGACCCCCGATACCGCAAGGGTCTTGTCCTCGGCGTCGATGGACATGGATCTCCCTTCTCTTCGGACCTGTCATGGTCAGGAGGTGGTGGGCAACGACGGCGAGAAGTCTCGGGCCGTCCGTGCTCGACGAACCACCGATGAACCGGTGATGGCAGCACGCTAGGCACCGAACCGGCCACGGATGGCCGGAGGCGGATGGTTTTACGCGTCCTTCACGCCGCTGCGCCAAGCCGTTACATGACTGCGGCCGGTTGTAACAAAGGGATCTCGGAGCCCGTGTGACGGGCGGGCCACCGGTCGCGACGTCCGCTCAGCGGCACGCCGGACGATCGTCGGGGACGAGTTGCCCGCGTCCAGGGGGTTCCCGAGCGCCACGCTCGGGTCAGCGGTGCGCCCACCCGGCGGAGCCGCATGGCCATCGGCTCGACCAGGTGGGCGCCGGAAGGGCTGCCGCCTGCGACAGTCGCGGCGGAGACCACGCCTCAGAGGCTGTTGATGACGTCGATCAGCTCCGACGGAGCGCCGACGAGCGCCTCCGCACCGGCGGCGGTCAGATCGGCCGCCGTGCCGTAGCCGTAGGTGACGCCGATGGTGTGCACTCCCGCGGCACGCCCGGCCAGGATGTCCGTCTTCATGTCGCCGATCATCACCGCCTGGTCGCCGGACAGCCCGAAACGCTCGAGGATCATCTGCACGCTCTGCGGATCGGGCTTCATCCGCTGCATGTCGTCGGCCGTGACGACGTAGTCGAAGTAGTCGCGCACGCCGAGGGTCTCCAGCAGCATGAGCGACGCCGGCCGGATCTTCGCCGTCGCCATCGCGAAGCGCACCCGTCCGCCCAGGCCGGCCAGCACCTCGGACACTCCCGGATACAACTGGGACGTGTCCGCACAGTGCTTCGGGTAGTACTCCGCGAAGTGCTCCACCGCGGGTTGGACGAACTGTGCGCCGTCGTCCCCGAACAGCAGTTGGAAGGCCTTGACGGCGCCTCCGCCCACCTTCCCCCTGGTCTGCTCGTCGCTGAGCTCGCCGTACCCGACGGCCCTCGCCGCGACCCGCAGCGCATTGACGATGTCGGGCATGGTGTCCACGACCACGCCGTCCAGGTCCCAGATGACCGCCTTGATGTTGTCGTTCCGTCCGACCACGGCTCTTCCTTTCAGATCTCGAACCGATGCGCGAGAGTCGTCGCGGCATCGATCACGACTGTGGCTGCTGTGCCAGGTGGTCCAGCGCCGGCGCCGATCGGCGCTGGACCACCGCGTTCTTCGTCCGATCTCGGATGGGGATCACGATTCGGTCGAAGTTCCATCGCTGTCCATCGCAGGTCGCCGGGTGACTCGACTGCCGACCCGGCCCGGAGGCGGTGGGCGTCGAGGCCGTCCCCCGGGACACCGATGCGGGCGGCATCCCGGGGCGACAGACCTCGCTGGCCGGCTCCGGTCAGGCGGCCGGCGACGGGATGAGCCCGATCCCGCGCAACTGGTCGAACGCATCCACGATGGCCGGGGTCGCCCGGGTGCCGATGAGCTCGGCGCCCGCCAGGATGAAGGCGTAGGCGTTCTGCGGACGGGGGAACTTCACTCCCGCGACTTTGCACTTCGTCGCCGACCCCTTGACCGCGTCCTTCATGACGAGGAACTGCTCCATGGAGGGGCCTTCGAACTGGCCTGACGACGTCTTGACGTAGTCGATGCCCGCCTCGGCGACCAGCGCCGCGGCCGCCGCGATCTCGTCGTCGGCCAGGAAGCAGACCTCCAGGATCGCCTTGGTCAGCTTGGCTCCCGCGGCCGCGTCCTTGAACGCCGCCAGTTCCTTCTTGACCACGTCGTACCGATGATCGCGAACGGCCGACACGTTCACGCAGATGTCGACCGACTGGGCGCCGAGCTCGACGAGGTGAGCCGTCTCGACCGCCTTCATGTAGGCATCCTGCATTCCCCACGGGAAGTCCGCGCCCGTGCCGAGCAGCACGTCGGAGCCTTCCAGTTCCTCCTTCATCACGTCCAGCCAGTAGGCCGTGGGGGTGTAGAACGCCGCGCAGTTGTATTCCCGCGCGACCTTGCACCCTTCGCGAACGTCCTTCTCCGTCGTGTTCTTCGGCAGAACCGAGTGGTCGAACAGCTTGCCGACGGTGTCCTTTGAGTAGGCAGAGAGATCGATGGCCATTTCACTCCTTCGGGTAGATGTCGTTGATGAGGGCGTAGACGCCCGAGTCGTTGAGGGCGTGGTAGGCGGCCTTGTAGGCAGCGAACGCCCTGTCGTAGATCGCGACGTTGGCGGGGACGGGCTCGATCGTGTCCTTGTAGTGAACCATCCGCGCCGCGACCTCGTGGACGTCCTCGAGCAGGCCGGCTCCGATCGCCGCCAGGCCCGCCACTCCGATGACGGCGGCGTCCTCGACGTCGAGCGTCCGGCAGGGCGTCCCCATGACGTCGGCGATGACCTGGCGCCAGATCGGTGATCTCGTCGCGCCTCCGGTGATCGTGAACAGCGGGTTCGTCCGCGTCCCCGTGCTGCGCACCGCTTCGAGCATGAAGCGGCTCTCCAAGGTGACGCCCTCCATGACCGAACGCAGCAGATCGCCTCTCGTGTGTGTCGGCTTGAGGCCCAGAAAGGCGCCGCTGGCGTCGTTGTTCCAGGTCGGGTACCCCGTGCCGAAGAGGGCGGCCGAGAAGAGGACGCCGTTGGCGCCCGGGCGTGACCGGCCGACGTACTCGTCCATGAACGTGTACGGATCAATCTCCAGATCCCGAGCGATCTGGCCCTCGGCCGAGAAGACCATGTCGCGGACCCACCTGTAGCAGGTGGCTCCGGAGTTCTGGTTGCCCTCGACCTCGAAGACGCCGAGGTTCGGGGTGCTGGACACCATGAGTCCCTTGAAGCCGGCGAAATCCGGGTCTCGGACCCCGACGATGACGAAGCCTCCGGTGCCCATGGTTATCGAGACGTCCCCGTCGGAGATGACCCCCGCGCCGAGAGCACCCGCCTGCTGGTCGCCGGCGCCGGCCACGATCAGGACGTCCGCGGGCAGTCCGGTGCGCTGCTGGATCTCGGCGCTGATCGTTCCGACCACCTCGCCGGGCTTGACGAGCGGGGGCAACTTCGCGCGGTCGAGGCCGAGCGCGTCGACGATCTCGCCGTTCCAGTCCATCGTGCGAACGTCGATCATCCCCGCCGCCTGCACGGAGGTGACCTCGTTGCAGAATCCGTCCACACCGAACTGCTTCATGATGTAGCCGTCGACCGAGGCGAACCAGGCGGCGCGCTGGTACAGATCGGGACGGTTCTTCTTGAGCCAGTAGTACTTGACGATCGCGAAGATCGCCACGGAGGGCATCCCGGAGATCCGGGCGCGGTGGTCGGGGTCGATGAGGTCTCCGATCTCGGCGAGCACCTCCTCGCCCCGCTGGTCCAGCCACACGACGAACGTGTCCTCGAGCGCCTCTCCGTGCTCGTCCACCAGCGCGAAGGTGGACCGCTGCACGGAGAACGAGAGCGATGCGATCTCGGAGGGGTCGACGCCCGAGTTGTGGACGGCCTCCCCCACGACCGTGACAACCTGCTCACGCAGCTTGGCGGCGGACAGTTCGACCCAGTCGGGCCGGGGATGGATGAGCGGATAGTCACGGTAGCTGGAGCCGAGGTTCCTGCCGGTCAGATCGGCCACGATGGCCTTCGTGCCGGTCGTCCCGACATCGACTCCGACGACGTACTTCTTCATGGGTCTCCTTTGGCGGGAGGCTGTGGTCCCCTGAAGCCTGAGGACCGGCTGCGCGACGTTGCGCAGCAGCCACGACGTCAGGTTAGTATGAGGGTACATACGAGGTCAAGGTCGACCATAACGACGCATAGCCCTCACATATCGTCCGAATCTGAGGCATCCAAGGATGCATGTTCCTACATAAGGAAGGTCTCATGACTGTCAGCATCGATCTGTCAGACCAGATCGCCATCGTGACCGGAGCCGCGCGGGGCTTCGGCCGGGCAATCGCCGTGCGCCTTGCCGAGGCCGGTGCGCAGGTCGTGGTGGCCGACGTCCTGGAAGAAGCCGTGGCGGAGCCGACCCTGCGCGCCATCGCGGCGGTCGGCGCAGAACCGGTCTACGCCCACGCCGATCTCGGTCGGGACGAGGGATGCCATGACCTCATCGCGGCGGTCGTGGCGCGTTTCGGGCGCGTCGACGTCCTCGTCAACAACGCGGCCGTGACGAAAGGCACCTGGGAGCAGGTCTTCGCGGTGAACGTGTTCGCGCCGCACACCTTGAACGAGGCCGCGTTCGAGGACATGAGAACGCGCCGCAGCGGCAAGATCGTCAACATCACGACGTCGGGGACCTTCTCCGGTGGCGGCGACGGGATCGCGTACAACGCCTCGAAGGGGGCCGCAGACTCGATGACGCGCTACCAGGCCCGCAGGTTCGCCGCCGAGGGCGTGGCCCTCAACGCGGTCGCGCCGGGCCCGATGCTCACGGACATGATGGAGGCCTACTTCGGGAGCGAGGTGTTCACCCGCCACTACACCCCCCAGATGCCCGCAGGCAGGGTGCTCACGCCCGAGGACGTCAGCGGCGCCGTGCTGTTCCTGTGCTCACCTCTGTCGGATGCCCTGTGCGGGGAGACACTCCTCGCAGATGCCGGCCGGGTCCGGCTGAGCCCCTGGTGAGTCACCGCTCCGACGCGGGTGGCGTGTGCTCGAACTCCAACTGGAGAAGGTGCGGCACGATCGCGAACCGCGCCAGGGTGTAGAGCCTGCCGGTCGAGTCGAAGCGACGCTCCTCCAGCAGGAGCAAGGGCGATCCGAGCGGAACGCCCAGTTCACGGGCTTCCGTGGGGTTCGCGCCGAGAGCCGAAAGGCTCTCTGTGATCCGGATCGGCGACAGGCCGCACTTCTCGCGCAGTTGATCCTGGAGCCGTCCCAGTGTCAGACGCCGCTTGTCGACGAACGGAGCGAGCTCCGGAAGGAGCCACGCGTAGTGGTACATGACCGGCTGACTCGCGACCAGCAGTTGGTAGCGAACCCGTTCCAGGTAGTACAGCTTCTCGCCGTCTGCCAGGCCGAACGCCTCGGCGACCGCGGGGGGCGGCGCCGAATGCTCGTCGCGCACGATGCGCGCGACCGGCGTGGGCATGACCAGGTGAATGGTCTCCCGAATGCGCGCCACACCGACCGACACGGGAATCCGCGGCGGCGTGACGAAGGTCCCGTGACCCTTGATCCGCTCCAGGAGACCGTCGTTCACGAGACGCTGAATCGCCGCACGGGCGGTGTTCCGGCTCACTCCGGCTCGCTTGGCGATCTCCAGCTCTGTGGGAATGGCCTCGTTGATCTCCCACACCTCTTCGGCGAGGTTCCGGCGCAACAGCGCCTCGAGGCGACCCGTGAGACTCGGCCCCGCGACGGTGCTCAGATCGAGCGGATCGTCCATGAGGACACTCTAGGATGGCGCGGGCGCCGTGGCGCCCGTGACGGCCCCGTCGAGCGACGCCGTCCGGGCTTCGCGCACCTCTCACGAGACCTCCGACGGCTCCGCGTGGCCGAGGTCGCGCCTCGGTCACGCGGAGCACCGCGAGGCTTCAGCGCCTCGCGCGCCGGCTTCGTCTCCATGGCGAAGACGGCCGAGAGCGCATCGCTGCGGTCACAGGTAGGTGATGTCGAACGTCTTGTTGGTGATGAACAGGCACAGCACGTCCTCGTCCAGCCCGCCGTGGGACATCACTTCGCCTTCCTTGAACCACACGAAGCTGCCCGGTCCGAAATCGCCCCTGTGCGTGTGCAGCGTCCCCTTGAGCACATACATGCCGTGAGCACAGTTGTGCTTGTGCGTCGCGGTGATGGTGCCCTTGGGGTAAAGGAACAACTTCACGAACATTCCGGTTTCCTCATCGGAAACGAGAACCTTCTGATAGGTGACCGCACCGGTGTTCTTGCTCACGGTCCTGTAATCCATGATATCGATATCTTCGCCATGGATCCCGATAAGCTCTTCCACAATTCCCTCCTTTTCTTACCGAATTGCAGCTACACCATACTCGGAGGGGCGAGGGAGGAAGCCCCGTCGGCCTGCACATCGGCGCTACAAACGAGCACCTTCTCCGAGGGCTGCAAACGAGCAAGCGGCCGGCATCGACGCCACCGGTTCGAACGGCTGTCGCGACGGTGCACCTGCGGCAGTGGGATGCGCATGTCGGTTCTTCTGCCCGAAGACGGCTGTGCCGGGCGCGTCGGAGTTGACCGGCACGTGCCCGAGCCCTGGGTGCTGCGTCGCCGAGGTCCGCCACAGGCGGGCGTGTTCTCCTGCGTGTCGCGCAGCCACGCGGTACGGGATGTGGCCACGCCTCCGGCCGCCGCCCGCCCGCGGCCTGTGACCTGGTCGGTCGATACCCTCAAGGCCATGGAGCAACCGCAGCATCCGGACATGACCGCGCCGTACCTTGGCCCTGCCGCGCCCGGCCCGCAGCCGTATCCACCGCCGCCCGGGATGGTGGTGCCCGGCGGCTACCCGTACCCGGTGCCACCGCGCACAGGAACGGTCGCCTGGAGCCTGGGCTTCCTGACCTTCATTCCCTATGTCGGGATGCTGGTCGCCCCGATCACGGTCATCGCCGTCGGACTCGGGCAACGCAAACACGGCAGTGTCGTGGCGACTGCGAACGGATGCAACGCCGCGAATTGGGCAATCACCCATCTCCTGCTCCAAGCCCTCGGTGTCGCTCTCTGCGCGGCAACCGTCTTCGCCGCCGAGTCCGAGCCCACAAAGAGCCTGCCACCACTCGGAATCGTGTCGATACTCTCCGCGCTCGCGGTGTTCATCGTGGCGCTCGTCGCCCATCTCGTGGTCACGATCCAGGGAATCGTGAAGGCCGGCCGTGGCGAGGTCTACCGTGGGCCCGGTATCCCGTTCCTCCGCACCTGACCACACGGCCGACATCTCACAGGCACGTGCGCGTGTACACCTTCGACAGGGCATCCCCGGCGGAGTCGGTCTCATCGGTGCCCGCCGCGATCACCTCCGCAGGGCTTTCCGCTGCAGCGACCGCATGGAGATAGCCCCGCCACACCTCAAGATCATCAGCAAGGCCATCCGGCGCCGTCCCGACCTTGTCGAGGAGTGCAATGCGCGCCGCGATGTTCTCCTGATCCACCTGGGAACTCCCCGAGCTCACCCAGATCGGCGCCGCGAACACCGTCGCCGCGGTCTGCGTGTCCGACAACAACACCTCGCAGAACCCCGCGGCCTCGACGGCCTTCGAAGTCTGGACCGTCCCGGCCGGAGGTGCCGTCCGCGCTTCCGAACATCCCGTCGACGCCAGGGGGAGAACGGCGAGAACCGCCAGCACCGGAAACGTCACTCGCCTACGCATATCTCGACTCTCCTCATCTCCGACCGCCGTGCAGTGTGCGTTGCTCTGATTCTGTGTGCCCGTCCTCACCGATGAACCCGGTGCCCCACGTCCGCCACAAGTCGATGATCTCGGCAGGGAACCCCGGCCACCTCGCCAAAGACGCAAGCGTCTGCTCCGGCACCGCAGCCTCACGCTCGAACCTCGCGAACTCAACCACGACCCTCCCCCCTCTTCACGGACTCCGTGCTCACGCCCCACGACCGCCACTCAAAACCCAACGGTTCGGTGAACGGATCAACAACAAGCGCCACCGTGTCATCATCGACCTGAGGCCGCGACGCAAACGCAAACACCGCCGAAGTCAACAGGCTGGTGAAGTAACCCAGAGGCATGCGTTCAGCCGTCGACGTGGGCGTCGGGTATTTCTGACGCAACAGCCTGATGAGTTTCCGTGCCGCCGAATCGACCGCCGAGTACCGCGCAGCGGAATGACGCACACCGTGCAAGCTACTCTCCGCGTCACGTACCGCTGGCATAGCTGTAGCGGCTGCGATCGACTCAACCTGCTCGAACGGAATTCGTTGAGCAGCCTCGATGAAGCGTTCCATCTGTTCACCATTCGGCCCGAACTTGCTCACCATGCCCCGAGCCTACCGATCACCGGTGGCACATCCTCGGTCACGAACTCGGTCACAGCGTTCCTTCCATGGGACACCCAATCATCCTGCCGAACAATCGCATGAGTTCTCACCACTACTTGGCGCGTCGGTTCATGTAGCGGTAGTTCGCGGTCGTGTGGCGATCCCCTGCTCGTCGGGCGGTCCCAGCCGAGTCTTCACCCCTCGTTCGCGGGACGCTGGTCGGCGGCGCCTGCCTCACGGTCATCTCCCGGGATCCCCTTCAGAACCGTCGAGCGCACCCGCGGCAATCTCGACTATGACGGCAACCTGACTCAGACCAGGCCTGCTCATCATTCACGGTCATCAAGGTCATGAGCAGGATCAACACCACGACTACGCTCGTAGCGTTCGATGTCCGCCAAACGCTTTGACCAGTACAGCAACTCAATGGTCTTCTCACCCTGAATGAGGTTGATCTGGCGACCCCCGTCCAGATTCCACTGAACTCCGGGATCAACCCAAGGAGTATCTGTCGGCTCGACACCGAGACAGGATGAGACCACCCTTACAGCTTCAGGGAATGCGCGCTCCACGACCCCCTCATTCTCTACGCTTGCGCCAGGCAGGGTGTCTGATACGCGAAACTCCACGCGCGAAAGCTCTCCCTGCAGATCACCGACAGACACGATCGGAAACGAGATCGGGAAGGATGTCTTTCCGCCTTTTCGGCGTTGCTTTTCCCACCCGAGTTGTTGGAACAGTTCAGGAACCATGTCAAACGGTACGGGCCAGTCCATGCTGTTCAGGGTGCCAAGCACCGGGCGCAGTTCATCCTCGGTCACGATCCGGAACTCAGCCACAGCGCTCCTCCCATCGCGGACTTCGCCAGTCTACCGGTGCCGGTGTCATGGTGCCCTGAGCCAGCCTTGGAGATCGAGCTTGGCCTGGTCGATCACGAACTCTGTCACTTTGACGTTTCCGGCAGTATCGGGTTGCACCAGCCGATACCGGAGCCTTGTCGTACCATCCAGCAAACCTTTATGAAGCGTCGGATCGGTCAGGATCGCGTCCCGGAGCCGGGTGTCCGTACGGAGGATCGCCCGCAGGTACGCCTCAGAGCCTTGCGTCGCTGTCACCCTCACACCGTCGACACCCGGAACCTGCTGGGTGCCGAGCTTCGCGGACGGGCCTTTGACTTCCTGGATGACCAGTTCATCACCGTCAACCGTCTTGAACGCTTGGTCCACGGCCCCCGTTCCAGGCTGCGCCTCAGCGACCACCGACACCAGTCCATCACGCTCCGCCACGACCTCACCCGCAACCTCTCCAAACCGCTCGCCCACACTGCTCTGGGCCTTGATCGCAGCCCGACGCCCATTGGCGGCGTCGACAAGATCATCAAGCTGGTCGATGAGATAAGGATGGTCTGCGAGTTTGTCCTGGAGATCGCTCACGGCCTTGCGGAGTTTTCCTGCGGTGAACTGTGCCCGTTCGACCGTGGGAAGCTCCTTCTGCCTGAGGGCGTCGTTGAACGCATCAAGATGTGTGCTGAACTCCGTTGAGGCCGCCCGCGCGTCGGCTACGGCCTCAACCCGATCACCGCTGAGTTCTGCCAGTTCGTCCGGGATCGGGTCGTCCGGCCCCACGGCCCACGCCGGAGTGCCCTTCTCCGGATGCGTGTTCGCGCCGTTCGCATCCACGTCACCGCCGTGCCCGCGATCACTGTTCACCGACTCCGAATGCCCGTACCCACCTTCGGACGTGCCGCCGCCATACTCACCGGACGAGTGCGCACCACCGGCCGCATCACCGTGACCGCTCATCACCACGCTGCCGCTCTGCGCACCGTCCGACGTCCCGTGTGGTGTGGTGCTGTCTGTCCGGTCCGGATGCACACCCGGCGTCTCGCCCTCGACACGGATCGGTGTCTCGGTTCCGGTCCCGCGGGTGCCGGGGGTGTCCACGGTCCGCGGCCCGTTCGGTTGGTCGAGCCGGATCGCGTCGGACACCGGGGTGTGGGCGGGAAGGGACACGTTCCTGGTCGCGGTGTCCACCACACCGGGCAGACCATTCGGGCGCGTCACGGGCTTCACCACATCGGCCAACGCCCGCCACCCACTCTTCACCCCACCCGCACCCAGATCGACGACACGCACCGCCCCGGCCACAAGATGAGAACCACCCGGCACCACGATCTCCCCCACCCGAACCGCGGTCCTCGCAACGAACCCCCCGATCCGAGTCCCGGTCACCACACCCTTCGCACTC
>NZ_AUIA01000029.1 GCF_000423465.1 Propionicicella superfundia DSM 22317
CCCCGCCCTTGCCGTTGAGGACCGCGATGGTGCGCGGCCCGGGCCAGTGCTGGGAGATGGCCCGCTCGTCCTCCCACTTGGCCACCTCCTCGGCCGTGGGGCCGGACTTGAACCCGAGCCGGGCGAGGAACGCTTGCCAGCCGGTGAGTGGGGGAGCGGTGAGGCGCGCATCGGCCAGGAACGACCGCTCACGCGCCTCACGGCGCGTGGTGACGGCCGGCTCCTCGCCGTGCGTCATGCCACGGGTCCCTGTGGTCGGCTTCGCGCGTGTAGGCACCCATGAGCCGGTGCCGTTAGCGGGCTCGGGAGTCTGCACAGAGACCGGCGAAGGACTGAGTGGGGGAGTGGCCGCGGTGATGGGCTGCACAGAGCCATCTGGGCTCACGCTGAGCCGGTGCTCGGCGTCGGGATCGCGGGCGATGACCTCGACGGGCTGGCCGGTGCGGCGAGCGTGGTCGATGACCAGGCCCACGAGCGCACGGCGGGCTTCCTCGACGCTGCTGGTGCTGACGTGCGCCGGCGGCTGGCCGTCGAGGGTGACGACGCCGGTGCCATCGGGGTTGACGGTGGCGATGTTCTGCATCGGTATCTCCCTACTACTTGATGGTGACGCCGACCTGGGCGAGGAAGGCTTGTGGGTCTACTTGCTGGCCGTCGACCAGCACCTCGAAGTGCAGGTGGCACCCGGTGGAGGTGCCGGTGGTGCCGACCTTGGCGATCTGCTGCCCGGCGGTGACTTGATCGCCCACCTTGGCGAGCACGCCGTCGTTGAACATGTGGCCGTAACGGGTGTGGACACCGCTGCCGTGGTCAATCTCTATGAGGTTGCCGTAGCCGCCGGCGGGTCCTGCCCGCACGACCTGGCCCGTGTTCGCGGCCCAGATGGGGCCGTAGCAGCCGCCACCGCCGAGGTCGATGCCTCGGTGGTAGGTCGAGCCGATACCGCCGGGAGAACTGCGCGGTCCGAAGTCGGAGTTCAGCGGCCCTTGCGCCGGGAGTGCCCACCCGGCCAGGGACACCTCTCCGGGAAGCCCGGTCTCGCATCCGGGGATGGCGCTGGACCCCTTGCCGGTGAGGTTGAGGTGGACGTGGTCCATGTGGTTCTGCGTGGGGCTGCCACGGTCCTCCATCGGACGCCATCCCTCGTCGGCGCGGTCGGTGGACCAGATGCGCTGTAGCCAGATGATGTAGTCCACCCCGAGGTCGGCCGCGTGGTCCTGGAGGTACTTGGCGAGGTTGTCACCGGCCGTTCTGCCATTGGGAATGTCGTTCGTCATGAAGTCCAGCGCCAGGCCGCTGGGGTGCCCGTTGGGGTCGCGGGCGGATTCGCGGTAGCCCCCGATGGTGACGAAGCCGAACATGGGTCCAACCGTGTTGGCGACGATCGCGGTCTGGGGGTGCACGGGCCCGAGGCTGTACTCCGATCCGCCCGCTCCCGCGTTGGCGGCCGGGGCTGCGGCCTGCTGAACCCCGCCAAGGGCGGTGACGACGGCACCGGCGGGCTCCCAGAACCGGGCGTAGTGGTACGGGTCAGCGTTGCGCTGCACCGCGTTGGACACGAGCGTGGGTTCCATCGACTCTCGGCCAGCAATGGTCATCTCGACCCGGAAGAAGTTGGTGGCCGAGATGAACGGGTCCATCCGGTCGGAGTACGAGCCCCACGCGCCGTTGTCGCGCTGCTGGAACAGCCCGCGGCTGTCCGGGCCTACGTCGTCGCCGTAGTCCAGGACGCGCAGGCTGGACTCGCCCATCGCGGTCGAGACGCCGATCTGCTGATCTCGGGCGCTGAGGCCGAGCTTCTGCGCGGCGAGCATGATGTGCGCGGCGTTGACGAGCTGCTCGTGGATCCAAAATGCATTGCAGGGGGTGGTTGGAACCGCTGCGCCTGGTTCGGGCGCAGCACAACACAGCCAGCAGGGTGAGTGCCGTCTGTGCGCACTAGGAGGACGAACCGCGTCCACAGTTCGTCCTGTTGCGGCGCCGGCGCCGCTGAGACGCGGTCGCCGGCGCGTTGGGAGGACGAACCGTGTCAGACAGTTCTTCCTGTTGCCGTATCGGCTCTTCCTCTTGCCGTATCGGCGCCGCTTAGATGAGGAATTCGGCGTGCCGAGAGGACGAACTTCATCACAAAGTTCGTCCTGTTGCCGTACCGGCGCGGGTTAGGGCAGATAGCCACCGGTGAAAGCGAAGAACTGCCCCACGATGGGCGCTGCACGACGCGAAGCGAGGAAGGTGATCAGCGCACCCATCTCGTCCGGACGGCCGAGGCGACCGAGCGGCACGTCCCGCTCGACACGCTCCCGGAGCTCGGGGTTGTTCTCCCAATCCGACGTCGGGAAGTACGTCGGGTTGTTGAAGAAGTTCGGACCGATCGCGTAGAGCAAGATTCCGTCACGGGACAGCGTCTTCGCTGCCGATTCGACAAGCGCGACGGTAGCGGCGCGCGCGGGCCCATAGAGAGGGTTGTAGGCGAGCGGCTTCTTGCCAACTGAGGACGTGATGAAGATAACGGAGGCGCCGCCTGCAGCCCGTAGCGGCGCGATGGCCGACTGCAGGAGCAGGATCGGGAAGATGCTGAGCGCCTCGAACATCTGTCGGATGTCGGCCTCGCTCGTTCCCTCGATCGGGAGCCGATTCATCGGGCGCGGAATGTAATCGTTCGAGACGATCGTGTCGATCGCTTCCCCGTGCTGCAGCGTGGCGTCGACCAGACGCTCGGGCTTCTGCTCGGCGAGCGCGACGGTGCCCGGGTTCTCCGACTCGAAACGCTGTCGTTCAGCTGCATCAGCGAAGCTCGCGTCGTGGCAAACCACGGTATAGCCATCCCGCGTAAGCGCCTCGACGGCGGCGGGGCCTGCAAAATGCCGTGCATGAGTCACGAGGGCGATCTTCATTGTTCATTTCCTCTCAATTGGTTCTGGAATTCACGGAGGTCGGCGACCAAGAGGTCGGGCACCTCCAACGCGGCGAAGTGTCCACCGCGAGGCATATCTGTGAAGCGCTCGAGCCGAAACATCCGCTCCAACCACTCGGCCGGCGGTCGTCGAATTTCGGCGGGGAATCGAGCGTACGCAGTGGGCACGTCGATGATCTCGCCCGGAGGAAAAGTCCACCCTTCCCGCGCTCGTTCGGCGTACAGCCGGGATGAGGATCCAATGGACTGGGTCACCCAATAGATCATCACTTGCGTCAACAGTTCGTCCGACGAGAACGAGCTTTCAACATCACCGTTGCAGTCCGACCAGCTGCGGTACTTCTCCACCAGCCACGCCGCGAGCCCCGCGGGCGAATCGTTGAGTGCGACTGCGAGGCTCTGGGGCTTCGTCGACTGCAGACTGTTATACGCACCCTCGCGCGCGCTCCATTCCTGGTTCGCACTGAGGTACTGCTGCTCGGCTGCGCTGAGCGGGGCAGCATCGATCATGCTGGGCTGTACCGAGCTGTAGTTAAGGTGCAGGCCGGTCACGAGGTCGGGGTGCGCGTGCGCGAGTCGGGTGAGGACGGTAGAACCCCAGTCGCCGCCCTGCCCAACGAATTCGGAATAACCGAGAACGTCCGTCATGAGCTCGGCGAGTATCTCCGCCATGGTGCCCGGATTCATACCAGGACGTCCGATATCTGACGAAAATCCAAAGCCTGGGAGGCTCGGCGCGACCACGGAGAAGGAGTTTTCCGGATCGCCGCCGTGTGCCGCCGGATCGGTCAACGGGCCGATGATCTTGGAAACCTCCGAGAAGGATCCTGGCCAACCGTGCACGAACAGGAGCGGCGTCGGAGCCGGTCCCTTTCCAGGGACGTGGACAAAGTGGAGGTCGACGTCCTGGATCCGCGCGCGATACTGCGGGAGTTCGTTCAGACGCCGCTCGGCTTCACGCCAATTGAAATCGGTGCGCCAGTAGTCGACCAGACTCTGGAGATACCCGACATCGGTGCCGTAGGACCATCCAGCACCTTCTATCGACGCGGGAAATCGAGTGTTGGCGAGCCGCTTGTGGAGGTCGTCAAGTACCTCGTCTGGCACGGCGATCTCGAACGGCGTGGGACTCACCGCGGTCACCAGTAGAGCGGACGACGGTCAGACATGAGGCCGTGGAAAATCTGCCGGTTGGCGACCTGGATACCGGGGTAATAGTCGTCGGTCGACAGCTCGCAAGCACGAGAGCAGAACCCGCATGCATAGATGGACACGCCGGCAGCGAGTAGTGCGTCCAAGCTTTCCCGAATATCGGGCGCGCCCTCGACTGCGTCCTTCTTGATCAGTTCCAGCGCGTCATACATCACGTACAGCGCGATGTCGGCGCCCAGATCCTCTGTCCAGCTCCGAGCGATGCTGAATGGCATCGGGTCGAAGCGGTCGTTCTTGTGCTGGAGCACGAAGACCAGCGAATCGCTGTTTTCGTTCATCATTCCTCATTCCTCCTACAGGTCGAGCTGGGAACAGCTTTGCATGCACACGCGTCGTTGCGCAACGACTCTGCACATATGTGCGCATCTATAGAGATTGGCTTCGAGATCGAGCCGTTATCTGTGAGTTTCTCAGCGAGCCGGGGCGCAGTGCGCCCGGTCGGGCGGGTCAAGACCAGCCGGTCCCAACCGCCACACGGGCACCCGCCCCGGGGCGCCGGGAGTTCACCGCGACCGGCCGAATCGGCTCTGGTCACCGATCTGCCCTTCCTGCCAACGTGGGCAGGCGGGACGTTCGTGTGCGTCATCGTCGACGCATTCTGCGCTTGATTGCTCGTGGGTGCTCACTCGTGCGTAGCCGACGAGGGTGCTCATTAGTCAGTCTCCGATCCCTGGTGACCGGTCGCTCATGCGCCCCGGCGGCAGCCTGCGCGTCCCTGCCTCGAATGTGGTGGGAGTGGTCCTGGTTGCCTCGGTCGCGGGCGCGCCGAACGCGAGGCGGGCGGCGTCCAGAGCAGCCCGAGGGGTGCCTCTCTCCCTGGGTCGTCGCGCTGTGGTGATCGCGTCGAACATCTCGCGCAGCGGCCGAAGGTCTGAGCGTTCCATCGCGGCGCGGGATGCCTCGTTGTTGCGTTCGGCCGAGACTCGCCGCCAGTCCAGGTGCCACCCGGCATCACGGGCCACCCGAGACCAGAACACGCGCTGCGCGCGGCCGTTGCCCTCACGGAACGGGTGGGCGTAGTTGAGCGCGTCGTAGTGGTGCGCCAGGCGCTCGATGAACGTCGGCCGGCTCATGCTGCGCAGGTGGTTGTCGGCCCGCAGCTCTTCGAACACGAACCGGGTGCCAACCTCGATCCGGGACGCGGGAAGGAACGGCTGCCCGTCGGGCTTGCGTATGTCGACGGTCCGGGTCCTGCCCGCCCACTCGTAGAGGTCTTGGAACAGGTGTCGGTGGATGCCGCGCAGCTCGTCGAGGTCCCCGGACGGGGCCACCGGGTAGCGGTCGGCCAGCTCGACGAGACGATGCACGGACAAGTCGCCCTCAGCCTGGTCGAGGGCGGCTTGGGTGCGGGCACCGATCCGGTTGCGAAGGATGCCCGTCTCGGGGTCGGTGTACGGGTCGACGCTCTCGCTCATCACCCGCGTCGCGTGGCCGTCTTGCGGGCCGGGGCTGCACTCCCCCGCTCGTCCTCAGGCACGCCGTAGCGGGCACGGGTTCGGCGGCCGTACTCATCGAGGGTGATCCGCCCGGAGACGTACTCGGCCGCGTCGGCCGCGGCGGCCGGCGAGAGGGCGAGGCCTTCCATCCGCACGCTGTGCACGGCCTCCTCGACCTGGCGAGCCCGCTCCGCCTCGGTCGTCGACGGCGACGTGATTCGCGCTGCCTGGGTCATTGACGTCCTCCTCGGTGGATCGGTCAGTGCCCATTCTACCGGTCCGACCGATAACGGTCTAGCGGTGTTTCGGTCGAACTTGGTTTCGGTCGCGGGTTCCGGTCGAGAGCGGCCCGCGTCCTGGCGGGTGCCGCGTCGACGTCACGGTGCTCGACGACAAACGTTCGTTTACGGGACGACAGGCCGTCCCATATGACGCACCGTCACCGGACAACCCTTCTCGGGCGGTCTTGCGAACATTCGGGCGTGGGTTTCCGCCGATGACCTGCACCGCCTCCGCAACGGGTTCCTCCTACGGGACGGACAACTGGACCGACCGCAACCGCTGCGAGGGCGGACCACTGAGCGTTAGGGGGTCCCGTCCGGCTCCGATGCCCTCTCCAGGCTTCGGACCGCTGCCAGGCGGTGGAGCTCAGACCGTCGGATGAGGAGTGCGGCAACGGGCGCCCGCGATCGCGCTGGCGGCGTGATGATTGGTCGTCATTCGCGCCCTTTGGTTCCTTCGCGCACCATCCGACGATGTTCGCCGCGGCCGGCGGCGTGCCCGCGTTGCGGGCGGAGTCGTTCAGTCGCGAGCGATGTGAAGGGCGACCCAGAGCGCGCACCTTCGGCAGATGTAGGCCGGTTCGCTCCCGAGTGCGTGGAGCGACCTTCGTGGCCGCTGGCGGCCGCAGCACGAGCATCGTTGCTGGGTGTCATCGGCCATGTCGCGATGGTGCCACGGGCCGGTGACCTTCGCGGGTCACAGGTAGCGGCAGACGTCCTCGGGGGAGCATGTGGCCGGGTCGCCGGTGGTGGCGTGCTCGCGCAGGATGGCGATCGTGGTGCGTAGCTGCGCGAGCTCGGCGAGCTGCCGGTCGATGACCGCGAGGCGGGTGTCGAGCAGGTCGGTGACGTGCTGGCAGGGGGCCTGGCCCCGGTCTCGGATGGCCAGCACCTGGCCGATCTGGGCCAGGGTCAGCCCGGCGGCTTGGCCCCGGCGGATGAAGTGCAGCCGGTCGAGCACCTCGGGGCCGTAGTCCCGGTACCCCGCCGGGCTGCGGTCGGGGTCGGGGAGGAGTCCGACGTCCTCGTAGTACCGCAGGGTCTTAGCTGTCGTGCCCGACGCCTGAGCCACCTCACCGATCCGCATGCCACTCATTCTGCCTTGACCTTCCAGTGCACTGGAAGGTCGATCCTGGTCCTGAGGCGCGGCAACAAGGGAGGACTTATGACGGCAACGGACAAGGGCAGGTCGTATGACCTGGCAGTGATCGGGTCCGGTGGGGCGGCGTTCGCGGCCGCGATCCGCGCCACCACCCTGGGCAAGCGGGTGGTGATGATCGAGCGCGGCACCATCGGCGGTACCTGCGTGAACACCGGGTGTGTGCCCTCCAAAGCCCTGCTCGCGGCCGCCGAGGCCCGCCACGTCACACTCGACGCCGCCCGGTTCCCCGGTCTGCCACTCCCCGACGCCCCACCGGTCGACATGCCCGCCATGGTCGCCGGCAAGGACAAGCTCGTCGGATCGCTGCGCAGCGAGAAGTACGCGGCCCTGGCCGCCGAGTACGGGTGGGCCCTCCACCCCGGCGAGGCCACCTTCGTCGGCACACCGACTGAGCCGGCACTCCGCGTGACCGGCCCGGACGGCACGGCGGAAACCGTCCGGGCCGCGCACCACCTCATCGCTACCGGCTCCACGCCCTGGGCGCCGCCGGTCCCCGGCCTGCAGGAGGCCGGTTATCTGACCTCGACGACCGCGATGGAGCTGGACCACGTCCCGGAGTCGCTGCTGGTCATCGGCGGCGGCTACGTCGCCATGGAGCAGGCCCAGCTCTTCTCCCGCCTCGGTGCCCAGGTCACCATGCTCGTCCGCTCACGGCTGGCCTCCCACGAGGAACCCGAGGCCGCCACCGCCCTGGAAGAAATCCTCGCCGACGAAGGCATCGAGATCATCCGCGGCGCGGTGCCCACCGCGGTGCGCCGCGACCCGGCCACCGGCGAGGTCACGGTCACCGCCACCACCGTCGACGGCTCACACGAGCTCCGCGCGGCCGAGCTCCTCGTTGCCACCGGCCGCCGCCCGGTCACCGGCACGCTCGGCCTCGACACCATCGGCGTGCGCGCCGGCAAGCGCGGCGAGGTCATCATCGACAGCCACCTGCGCACCACGAACCCGCGGATCTGGGCCGCGGGTGACGTCACCGCCCACCCGCAGTTCGTGTACGTCGCCGCGGCCCACGGCGCCCTGGTCGCCGACAACGCCCTCACCGGAGCCGGCCGGGAGGTCGACTACCGCCACCTGCCCCGGGTCGTGTTCACCAGCCCCGCCCTGGCCTCCGTCGGAATGACCGACCAGCAGGCCCGCACTGCCGGGATCCGCTGCGACAGCCGCGTCCTGCCCCTGGCGTACGTCCCGCGCGCCATCGTCAACCGTGACACCCGCGGGCTCATCAAGATCGTCACCGACGCCGACACCGGCCGCATCATCGGCATCACCGCCCTCGCCCAGGACGCCGGTGACCTCGCCGCCGCCGGCGTCTACATCCTCGAGGCCGGCATGACCACCGACCAGGTCGCCAACCTCTGGAGCCCCTACCTGACCATGGCCGAAGGCCTCAAACTCACCGCCCAAACCTTCACCACCGACATCACCAAACTCTCCTGCTGCGCAGCATGAACCCGCACAGGGATCCCTATACCGGAGCGTCGAGCCTGGCGACCTCTCTCGTTCGCTTTGGCTCCGTCAGAGACCGAACGCTCCTCCGCTGACGAGGATGACGATGCCGAGGCCGATCAGGACGATGGGGAACAGGATGTGTTCCCAGCGCTCGAGGACTTCAGCGATCGGCGGCCGGG
>NZ_AUIA01000030.1 GCF_000423465.1 Propionicicella superfundia DSM 22317
CCCCGCCGGCCCTCGGCCTGGTCACCCTGGCAGCCCTGGCGGCCGCCGACGTCGTGGTGGCGGCCGTGGCGTGCGAGACCGAGGCCTACGACCAGCTCGACCGGCTCGTGGAGGTGATCGCCCAGCGGATCGCCCCGAGGATGAAGCCCGGCCAGCGCGTGCACTGGATCGTGCCCACCCGCTACGACGGCCGCCGGCTGCTCGACCGCGACGTCGTGGACATGCTCACCGAGCAGCACCCCGGCCGAGTGACCACCCCCGTCCGGGAAGCCGTAGCCGCGCGAGACGCCTACACCAGCGGAATGCCCGTGTCGGTGTTTGCCCCAGGCTCACCGATCGCGGCCGACTACGCCGCCGCCCTCGCCCCGATCATCGGCACACCCGAGCCCGACGCCCAGGTGAGCGCCGAGCACCACGCCACCGCCTGACCACATCGACCAACCAGACCAAGGAGACACGATGACCCGCCGCAGCCTGCGCGACCGCAACCGCGCCGCCATCGCCCTCGACCCGGACACCCCGGACCTCGAGCCCACGGCCGAGCCGCGCAGCTCGGCACAGCCCACCGCCACGCGACCCGTCGAGGAGCCCGCCCACGCCCCACAGAAGGCCACCAGCGCCACCGAGAAGGGCAGCACAACCAAGAAGCCGGCCGCCGTCCGCAAGGCCGCCACGGCGGCCGCCAGCGACACCGCCCGGCTCGGCATCTACCTCACCCCTCAGGAGTTCGAGGACGCCAAGGCCGCCTACCTGGCCGACTGGACCAACGGGGGAGAGGCCGACACGTTCGCCCGCTGGATCGCAGCCGCGATCGAGACCTACGCCGCGCGCACCCCCAAGCAACGCGCGACCGCGCAGCCCCGGGGACGCGCCGACGAGCGCACCGGCTCAACCCGATCGTTCTCCATCCCCACCGACACCGTGGCCCGGATGCGCGCCGCGATCAACGCCGACCAGCAGGCCGGCCGCTGGCCCAGCGACAGCGCATGGTGCAGCGAGGCGATCGCCGCCGCCGTCGACGCCGCCCGCACCAAAAACGACGGTTCGCTGCCCACACCACCGCCGCGCCTGCCCAACCGGCTCGTGCGATAACCCATGTCAGACCACGCTGACAGCATTGACCAACTCGACACGGCAGACAGGGGACACACACCATGACCAACCACCAGCCCGAACCCGGCACAGACCCGGCCGAGGCCTACGCCACCGAGTACCGGCGACTGTGGGACGCCACCGTGGCCACCCTCACCGCCGCCGTCCAGCTCGACCACCCGCAGCACGGACCGGTCGACTTCTCCGACTTCCTGGCCTCAGCGCTCGGAGCCGTCGCCGCCAACGTCGGCAGCGCGAACAGGATCACAGCTGGCCGGCCCGGCTCATGGGAGTCCGACGCCCTCAGCCAGCTCGTCGGCGGCACCGTGGGCTACGACGCCGACCCGGTAGTTCTGGCGCCACGGCGCACCCTGCCGGTGATCGTGCCGCTCAACGTCGCCCAGCTCGTCACCGAGGCCTACCAGGACGCGTCGACCGCGCAGCGCGAAACGATGCTGCCGCACGTCGACGACGCCGCCCAGGTGCTCTATCGAGCAGGGGAGGAGTGGAGCGCCCAACACCCAGGACCGACCGAAGGAGCGCCCGCCGAAGAGTGGGACGCCTACAACGCGGCCGTTGACGCCCAGGCAGCGCAGGAAGAGGCGGCCGAGGAACTGCTCCGGGCACGCTATGCAGCCACCTTCCAGGCCTACGCCGAAGCCTTCACCGCCGCCGTACTCGACACGGCGCGGGCCATCGGGCTCGCCGTCGATGTCGAGGTCAAGGCCGAGACCGACCCCGAGGCGGGGTGGTGGGACCCCACGGACACGATCAATCCGGCCGACGACGAGCGTGGCGACGCCTTGGCGTGGCACTTGTGGGAAGCAGCCCACGACCGCGTACCGCTCCCGCGCGCCCTCGTCGAGATCCCGGCCGAGGCCGCCGAGGAGGAACAGTGACCGCCATCCGCACCCGCCCCGGGATGAGTTGGGTAGTGACCGGGGGAGTGCTCGCACTAGTCGGGCTGGCCATCATCCTGTGGCCCGAGCCCGGGTTCACACCGCACCCGCTGCCCTTCCCGCCCTCTGCGTCGACGAGGCCCATCGCGGGCTACGCGGTGTTCGGCTACCCACTGCTAGCCCTGGGCTTGATCATCGCCGTCGCGGGGGCCCTGCGTGCGGCGGTTGCTGCCGCTCGATCACACCGCCGCTAGGTGCTGGGCCGGTGTGCGAGCTGGAGCGCCGCAGGTGGCGGGGGCCGGAGGTTTCAGAGCCAGTACGGAAGAATGACGAGCGTGAAGCTGCACCGTCGCCCGAGGTGACCGCGCTGCGAGAGAGGACTAGATGTGGACACCGTGGACGACATGACGGAGCTTGAATCGCTGCCCGTTGAGCAGCTCGTCGAACTGATTCGGGAGAAGACCGGCGCAGGCGTCAACCTGTCATTCCCCGGGAAGGTGCTCGCCCGGCAGCTGGGACGCAGGGTCCGCCCGCGCACGATGCGCACCGTCAAGGCTCATAGCGCCGGCGACGAGGAGGCCAGCGCGAAGAACCTGCTGATCGAGGGCGACAACCTTCAGGCGTTGGCGTCGCTATACCGCGAGAAGGGACAGGTGGATCTGATTCTGACCGATCCGCCGTACAACACGGGCAGTGATTTCCGGTACAACGACAAGTGGGACAAGGACCCCAACGACCCGGACCTCGGCGAGTTCGTGGGCAGCGACGACCCCGCGCGCCACACCAAGTGGATGAAGTTCATGTACCCCCGCCTCCAGATGATGAAGGCGATGCTGAAGCCGGGCGGGGTGCTGGCGATCTGTATCGACAGCCGCGAACTCTTCCACCTCGGACAGATGCTCGACGAGTTGTTCTACGAGGAGAACCGGCTGGCCATCATCAATTGGCAGAAGAGCTACGCTCCGCGCTCCGACAACCGGCACGTCTCAACTGCCACCGAGTACGTCCTCGTGTACGCGAAGAGCGAGCGACTAGCGAAGACGGGACTCGAACCGCGCACGGACAGCATGGATGCGCGATACCAGACGCGTGACGGTGACTCCAGGCTGTGGAAGTCGGGCGACTTCTCGGGACCGAAAGCGCTGACCCATCAGGGCATGGTGTACGGCATCCAGTCGCCGTTCACGGGAGAGGTCCACTACCCACCGTCGGGACGGTGCTGGGTCATACCGCAGCGAGAGGCTAAGCCCCTGTTGGAGCGTTGGGGCGTGACGTACGAGCTGCGCGACATCAAGGACGCGGACGCCCGGGCGTCGGTCATCGGTGTCGAGGCCACGGGACTCCGCACGGTCAAGGCGCTCATGCTGAAGACACCCGTAGGAGAGGCAAAGGAGAAGGCGAGCCGCCTGCTCGCCGACGGCCCGTGGCCACAGGTCTACTTCGGCGTCAAGGGCACGGGACGCCCAGCGATGAAGCGCTACCTCGAAGACGTCAAGCAAGGTCGCGTGCCCATGACCTACTGGGCCGACGAGGACATGGACGATCCCGAAGTGCTGGGCAGCGTGTCGTGGGACCATGAGCAGTCCGGGCACAGTCAGACGGGTGTCGACGAGCTAACGGCGATCGTGGGTGCCGGTCACGGCTTCGAGACCGTGAAGCCGATGAAGTTGATGACCAAGATCATCCAGATTTGGTGCCCGCCGAACGGCACCGTTCTCGACCTGTTCGCGGGCTCGGGCACGACCGGTCACGCCGTGCTGAAACTGAACCACGACCAGAGCGCGGAACGGCGCTTCATCCTGGTCGAGCAGGGACGACCCGAGAACGGCGACTCCTACGCGAAGACACTCACCGTGGATCGGCTGAAGCGGGTCATCGACGGTAGATGGGCCGACAGGAAGTCTCACGCGGCACTCGGTGGCGGCTTCACGTTCAAGACCTTGGAGAAGAGGGTCGACGCGAAGACTCTGCTCATGATGGAGCGCGACGAGATGATCGACACGGTCGTCGCGTCGCACTCGTCGACGGGCAGCCGGCGCGGCCCGGTCCTGATCCCCGTGCCGGACGAGGCGGCGTACACCTACCTCGTGGCTCGCAACGCCAACAACGAGGGCATCTACCTGGTCTGGCATGGAGCCGGCTCCAACACAGACCTCACAGAGGAGGTGTACGAGGCGATCACCGAGGAGGCCGACGCCGCCAGCCTCGCCCCGACCTACCACGTATACAGCCGCCGCAACCTCATAGTGACCGACGACGTGGTGTGGTATCAGATCCCCGACCGCATCCTGTCCGACTTCGGCCTCGATGTCCGCACCGAGTCGTTCGTCGAGGAGAACTGACCGTGGCAATTGAGCTTTTCCAGTTTCAGCAGGAGGCGGCCTCGCAGATCGCCGACCGGTTCCTCGACTACCACGCCGACCCGATCCCCTACGGCCGCGGGGCCAAGCGGCGCGACGTACCGTTCTACCAGGCGCTCTCGTCAATCACTGGATCGGGGAAGACCGCCATCCTCGCGCAGGCCGTGAGCGAGATCGTGGCCCTGATGGAGGTGCCGCCAGTCGTCCTGTGGCTCTCCAAGGGCAAGGTGGTTGTCCAGCAGACGTACGCCAACCTCGCCGATGGCGGAAAGTACAAGCACTTGCTACCCGACACCACGGTGCGACTGCTCAGCGAGTATGACCCTGCGGATGTGGCTAACTCCAAGGAGTCGCTGCTGTACTTCGCCACGGTCGGCACGTTCAACCAGCGTGACCGCGAGAAGAGCAACCTGAAGATCTTCGCCGCCGACACCGACACCATCGAGTCGACGCGGTGGGAGGCACTGAAGGGCCGCCAGACGACCGAAGGAGTGCGGCGACCTCTGATCGTCGTCTACGACGAGGCGCAGAACCTGAGCGATCAACAGACCACGCTCTTGCTGGAGCAACACCCGGCAGTGTTCCTGCTGGCCAGCGCCACGCTGCGCTTCCCGGCGCAATTCGCCACCGAGGTCATCGAGCCACTGCGCACCCAGGGCGACTACGCGACCGAGGACCTCATCACGACGGTGCCGGCGGCGACGGTGGTGGCATCGGGCCTGGTGAAGGGGATCATCGCCCTGGACGGCCTGAACGCTCCGATGCAGGAGACGATCAACGAGATGCTTGCCGACCTGCGCGAGGCCGAAGCGGCCGCGAAGGCAGAAGGCCTCACCTTCCTGCCGAAGGCGATCTACGTCTGCAACACCAACATGGTTGCCGACGACGCAGGCATGAGCGATGACCCGAAGCAGGTGTTCGACCAGCGGCAGGCGCCGCCCATCCTGATCTGGCGCTACCTGACTGAGCAGTGCGGCATCCCAGCCGAGGAAGTGGCGGTCTACGCCGACCTGAAGACCCACAAGGACTTCCCGTTGCCGTTGGAGTTCAACCTGTTCACGGGCGGCGACGCCGACTACGAGTCGTTCGTAGCCGGCGACTACCGGCACATCATCTTCAATCAGACCCTCCAGGAGGGCTGGGACGACCCGAGCGTCTACTTCGCCTACGTCGACAAGAGCATGGACTCCACTGTGCAGATCGCTCAGGTCATCGGGCGCGTGCTGCGCCAGCCGGGGGCGATCCACTACCAGGCCGATCGGCTCAACACCGCGCACTTCTACGTGCGCGTTGATCGCAACGACGCGTTCTCCCAGGTAGTCGAGGACGTCCGAAATGGCCTGGGTGGGAACGCGCCAGAAGTCCGCATCCTGACCTCTCCTCCGGGCACGGAGGAGCCGAAGAGCCTGGAGCCCAAAGAGAACCGCTCCGTCCCTCGGACGGCCATCGACAACACGGCGGCCGCGGAGCCGGTCGAGAAGGTCCTAGCGAAGGTTCACGACTACACCGGCGACACCGTCAACACCAGGGGCGAGGGTCGCCGCCGCACCGTTCAACAGTCGATCGGCTCGAACGAGACAGATGACACCGACTGGGTTGAGTTCGAGCAGCCCAACCGGGTCAATGCCAGGTGGGTCTTCCGGCGCGAGGTGGCGCGCCGGTACCGGCCGGCGCTGACGGTCATCGACACCGACGATGCGAAGTTCGACGCCAAGGTGGGCGTCGGAAGCAGCGCTTACCAGAGCCTGGCCGACAACGCTGCCGAGGCGGTCGACGAGTACCTGCGACACGCGGTCATCAAGCAGCTGAAGCCCAAGCCCTACGAGGTCGGCGGCACGCTGGTCAGGGTGTCGAACATGGAGACCTTCAATAACTCTCTGCACGACGGCTACGACGGCCTCAACGAGCTGGAGTTGAAGTTCGCCCGCGCCCTCGACGAAACAGGGCTCGTATGGGCTCGTAACCGGTCGCAGACCGGCTACAGGATTCCTCTCGTCACGTTGGGCCAGACGGTGTGGTTCTTCCCCGACTTCATCGTGTGGGCCGGCACCAAGGTTCTATGTGTCGACACGAAGGCCTCGTTCATCATCGAGCCGGAGGCCCGGCGCAAGCTGCTAGCCATCGAGCCCCACAAGGCCGTCCCCACCACCATCGAGGTCAAACTGGTCACCACGGGCACGTGGAAGACCGACGGGACGCAGGACAGCAAGGACGGCTACTCCATCTGGGCACTGGGCAGCGGACAGTCGCTGCGTGCCCTTCCGTTTGCCGACCTGGAGTCGCTGGCCAAGTCCTTCGTGCCGTAGACCCCTGGTCGAAAGGTCTGCGGGTCAGTGTGGCCTTGGCCGTTATGTGGCGGGGTTCTGTCGCCGCTTCGTGAGTTCCCTGATGATCGGGCGAATCGTCCCGTGGGTCGATCCCCAACTGACACAGCCTCGTTCGCACGCTTAGCGACTCCGGGCTGCGTAAAACCACTTCAGTCCTCGCTGTATAGTTCAGCGCATGCTGACCATTGCTTCTCGCCTGGACGTGATGAACCGGTTGGGCCGCGCGCTGGCCGACCCGACCAGGTCCCGGATCATCCTGACGCTGCTCGACCGGCCGGCCTACCCGGCAGAGCTGGCCCGCGATCTGGACCTCACACGCTCCAACGTGTCCAATCATCTGGCGTGCCTGCGCGACTGCGGCATCGTTGCTGCCGAACCCGAGGGCCGCAAGACGCGCTACGAGATCGCCGATCCCCACCTGACGCAGGCGCTGACCGCCCTGGTTGACGTCACCCTCGCGGTTGACGAGAACGCCCCGTGCATCGATCCTGCCTGCTCGGTGCACGGATGCGACGCAGCAGAGGCGGGCGCGTGATCCTGGCTGCGGTCCTGCAGGCAATCGGCCTGTTCATCGCGACCAACATCGACGACATCATCGTGCTCTCCTTGTTCTTCGCCCGCGGCGCGGGCCAACGCGGGACGACCACCCGCATCTTGGTCGGCCAGTACGTGGGGTTCGCCTGCATCCTCGGTGCCGCTGTGCTGGTGACTATCGGAGCCGGAGCATTCCTGCCCTCAGCAGCTATCCCGTACTTCGGGCTCATCCCCCTGGCCCTCGGTCTCTGGGCTGCATGGCAAGCCTGGCGCGGAGACGATGACGACGATGACGCCAAGGTCACGGGCACGAAGGTCAGCGCGTGGACCGTCGCAGGAGTCACCTTCGCCAACGGCGGAGACAACATCGGCGTCTATGTCCCCGTCTTCCTCAGCGTGGAACCCATCGCAGTGGTCGCCTACTGCCTCGTCTTCCTCGCGCTCGTCGCGGTCCTGGTCGTAGTCGCCAAGTTCGTTGCC
>NZ_AUIA01000031.1 GCF_000423465.1 Propionicicella superfundia DSM 22317
CCCGCCACTGCCCTGCTGTCGGCCATGTTCGCGCGAGCTGGCGGCTCAGGAGTGCTGGCGTGGGACAACAACGTCACCCGAGGCACGCTGGGCTGGCGCACCGAGAGCGGCACCCACAGCGCGACAGTGCTCGACCTCATCCCCCGCACCGACGAGCTGCTCACACCAGGTGCGCGAGCGGCCGACCTGGCCGCGGTCGTGCACCACCAGACGATCGACAAGTACGACGTGCTGCGCTCCAACCCGCTCCTGCTCTCCACCGAGCAGAAGCTCACCCCCGACCAGCTCGACGCCGTGCACGCCGTCGCCGCGAAGTACTACCGGCTGATCTTCATGGACTCCGGCAACGACGAAGGCGACGCCCTGTGGCTACGGATGATCGACCACGCCGACCAGATCGTCGTGGCCACCTCCACCCGGCCGGACCACGCCGAAGCCGGACGGCTCCTGCTCAACGCCCTGGCCGACCGCGACGAGCACTCCGCCCGTCTCGCGGACCAGGCCGTCGTGCTCGTCTCCCAGGCCGACCGCGAGGAAGCCGACGCCTCCTCCATCGCCCGCGGCTTCGACGCCCTCGCCCGCGCCGTCGTCACCGTCCCCTACGACCCAGCCATGCGCCAACAGTGGCTGCGCGTCGACAACCTCGCCGCACCCACCCAGCGCGCCTACCTGCGCGCGGCGGCCGCCGTGGCAGCAGGCCTGTGATCACCGGTCACACGGGCAACACGCCGGTGAAGGCCAACTTCCCCCCGATTCTGATACGAGGGTGTTTGGATGGGTCTATGCCGAGAGCCAGCAAGGGTGACAGAGACATCATGGTCACGCGCCCTGCCCGCGCGGTAGGCGACGAGGTTCGCCGCCGAGCGGACGCCATGGGCCTATCCATCAGCGAGTACATCGCGCGCACTCTCGCGCTCGACGTCGGGCTCCCCGACCTCGCTCCACAAGTGCGTCTCGACGAGGAGTTGCCTATGACCGGCTGACCCCCGGGCATGACGAAGGCTCCCGCGCGAACGGGAGCCCTTGCGTCTAGGTGAGAGGACCGAGCGCGAACTCGGTACCTCTCCGATCTGTAGCCGGTTCCCTTGCCCAGGGAGGAGGCGGCGTAGCCGCCCGGCGGTTTTCTCATGCTCAGCGATGGAGGTCGCTTTGTGCTGCCCACGATAGCACCCGCATGCCCGGAGTCCAGTGGTTCGACGATCCGGGACGTGTCGCGCGTCGCCAACGAGTCGGACGCGGCCGGCACTCCCCTGCCGCGCGCGCGCCGGTACTACCGGCCCTGCACGGGCCCGCGTGACGTGCGCAGCACGATCGCACGCTCATGCCGCGGCCGCGCCTGGCGGCCCGCAAACGGCCCTACGCTGCCCGCCACGGTGCCGGTGTGGTCCAGTGCCGCCCACTGGCTGGAAACGCTCGCAGCGGCCCTCAGGACGCCCCAGGGCGAAGAACTGCGCGCGGCCGCCAAGGTCAGCGCGGACACCCTCATCGACGTCGCGGCCGCCGACGCGCGCGCCGCCGACTCACGCACCGGTCGCGGCGTCACCACCGCCCACGAGACCGTCGCCAAGGCCCTCGGCTGCTCAGCCAAGACCGTGCAGCGCGCCAGGACGCTCCTAGAGGCCCTGGGCTTCGCCTGCACCGTGGTCCCGGGCCGCTACCTGACCACGCAGGAGCGGGCGGCCGCGCGTGCGCACCACGGCGGCGACCAGCGCCGCATGGCCTCCGAGCGCGCACTGCTCGTTCCTCGCTCACTATCGAATGTCCACCTACCCCGTCGGGGTTCTTTTACCTCTCCTCTTCCGTCACGTAGTGACTTACCAAAGCGCGCTGACGCGCGCGCTGGAGCCGCTTCGCGGCAGGCAACGAAGAGGAAGATCCCTCGACGCTGCGCTCCGAGGCCACCGATCGGGGTGCAGCGCCTAGCCGCCGGCCTAGCCGAGCGACTCCCGTGGCTCGCCCGAGGCCACATCGGGTCGTTGTGCCGCACGCTGGTCGCCCTCGGCTTGGACGACACCGGGTGGAGCGCCCATGACGTGATCGACATGCTTGACCGCCGCAACATCACCCTCGGCCTGTACGAGCCGTACCCAGGCTCCCAGCGTGACCCGCTCGCGCTGTTTGCTCACCAGGTGCGCGCCGCCCTGCCCGACGTCGACGAGCCGCCGCGCCTGCGGCGCGGCCGCGAGGCGGCCGCCCGCGCGGCCGAGCGCGCCAGGGCACGAGCTGAAAGGGAGGCGGAGGACGCGCGACTGGCGGCAGAGCGCAACGATCCCGTGATTCAGGCCCGGATCGCTGAGACCAAGCGTCGGATGCGCGAGCAGCTCGCGGCCGCCCGGCAGCAGGCCCGCTACCGGCGCTGACGCGCCGACCAGGACCGCGGACCAAGACTTCGAGCGTGAAGGTCACCTCACGCCCTCCCCCTGACGTCCCACTCTGCGGCCACGGACCACCGCGTCAAGCGGCTACGCCGCCGGCTCCTCCGAGAACTTTCGGCACGCGCTCCGGTCGTTCCTCCCTCCGCTTATTTCGCGCCGAAACTTCTCTCCCCCACCGCCCTCCGGGTTGACCCGGAGGCCCTTATGCGGCCGCGACGGGGACAAACGTCAGGGGGCGGGACGAAAAAACGGTCAGCGGCCAAGGCCAAGAGCACGGGGCCGAGTCAGCCCGCCGACGCACCTTTGACCAACTAGACCAAGGAGACCAGCCGTGAGCATCCAGCCCGACCTATTCGGAGACTACGACCGCGCCCAGGAGCAGGCCCAGCGATGGAGGCAGCCCGCGACCTGCCCCGCCTGCGGCACCCAGGAGCCCAGCGGCTACCTACTGCGCCAGAACCACGGAGCGGACCCCGACCAGCCCGGCATCTGCGGATTCCCGCCCGGAGAACACCCCAACTACGCCGCTATGTGCGTCGCTCAGTACCTCGTCAGGAACCACATCATCCACGCCACACGCACCGGCAACGCCGAGCAACTCACCCGAGACAAGACACGCGGCCGCCAGCTCGGCCTAGACGTCGACGCCATCGAGGCAACAGCCCGCGAAGAGACCCGCAAGAAAAACAAGGGACCTACTAGACATCATTGACCAACTAGACTAGACTGACACTATCAACACGGCAGACCAACCGGGGACCTACC
>NZ_AUIA01000032.1 GCF_000423465.1 Propionicicella superfundia DSM 22317
GGCCGTCAGGCTCTCCCCCGCCCCGTCGCCACGCCTCAGCCCTCGCGGGTGTCGTCGGCCTCGTGGGCCTGGTTGTTGCTCCGGGTCGCCTTGGTGGCTCGCACGGTGTGGTAGCGCAGGCTGAACGACACCTCGTCGGCCTTGACGTGTTGCGCGGTGCGGTCCTCGCGCGTCTCCTTGTCCGCCCACCGGTCGGTCACGATGCTGCCGGTGACGTGCACGCGGTCGCCCTTGCCGCACGACTCGACGACGTTCTCAGCGAACGATCCCCAAGCCTGGACGCGGAACACGTTGGGCTCGGCGTCCTCCCAGCCCTGCCCGTCCTCGGTACGCCGGCGGCGGTTCTCGATGACGGTGAAGCGGGCGACGCCGCGGCCGCTGGGGGTGAATCGCAGCTCGGGGTCGGCGGCCAGGTTCCCGGCGAAGGTGATGGTGCTCATGGTGGGTGCTCCTTGTGGTTGGGCGGTTGGTCCGCCGTGTTGATGGTGTCAGTCTAGTCTAGTTGGTCAATGTTGTCTAGGCGGTTCGGCGTGTTTCCTTGGTCGATCTACTCCCCTCGCCAGTCGAAGGTGCGGGCCGCGCCTTGGCGGCCCCAGTGGTAGGCGTCGCGCTGCTGCTCCTCGGTGATCTGCTGGCCCTGGGCCAGGCGCACGGCGGCGCGGGCGGCGGCCGCCAGCTCGTCGAGGGTGCCCATCACCTGGGCCAGGGTCGGGGTGGTCTGCTGCTGGTCCATCTGTGTTGTCCTTCCGGTGCTCGTAGACTGGTGGGGTGCGTCCGGCGTGGTAACCGGTCGCCGTGTTGATGCCGTCCCCTCGGTTCGCCCTCGTGGCGTTGCCGGGGGGACGGTGCTTTTCGCGGGTGCTACTCGCTGGCTGGGCCGGTGCACCAGGGCAGGCACTCCTCCCCTGGCTCGGCTCCGCACTCCTCGCACGGGCGGTAGAGCGGGTCGCCTTCGCCGTCGTACAGCTCGGGATGCTGCTGTTCGTGGCTGAGGTGCTCGTCGCCTGCGTACATCACCGGGCCACCTCCTCGCCCATGAGCACGGCCACGGCGGCCGCGCGCCCTTCGGCCTCGACCTGCTGGGCGGTGACCAGACCACGGCTGAGCACCATGTCCTCTAGGGCGGCCACGGCGTCCCACGCCTCGCGGTCGGTGAACGCTCGTACATCGTTGACGATGACGTTCTGGCGGTGGGCGGACTCCCTGGCCTCGGGATCCACGGCTAGGCGAACCACGGCTCGGCCTGCTCGGCCGATCGCTTCGCGTCGTTCGGTGCTGATGTTCGGGTTCCAGGTCATGGCGTCCTCCTCGGTGTGGCGGGGGTGGTAGGTCCCCGGTTGGTCTGCCGTGTTGATAGTGTCAGTCTAGTCTAGTTGGTCAATGCTGTCTAGTAGTTGTGCGTGTTTTCTTGTTCATCTCGTTTCTTCGGCCCCTTCTCCCCCCGTCCCCTCTTAGCTGCCGAAGATGACGCCGGGACCGGTGCTGTCCAGGGTGGCCGTAGGCCATCGCGTGAGCGACGCGCAGCGCCCTTGACCGCACCGGGACCGGCGCGACAATGGCGGCGCAGGGGGCGGGGGAGTGAAGCCGGCGGATCGACGCGGCCCACCTGTCCAACTGACCCGTTAGGCCTCGCGCTCGATCACGAGTGCGAGGCCGTCGACCTGTTTTGGTCTGTGTGGTCTGGCTGGTCAAGAACGGGGGAGACGTGAACCGAGCCGGGGGTTCTCGCCCCGGCTCGGTTCGTCGCCCTTAGGCGGCTGCGAGCAGTTCGGCAGCGATCGCCTCGATGGGCTCGCCTGCCTTGGCGCGTCGCCAGGCCTCGCCCTTGGGCTCTAGGCCGGCCTCGCGCAGCGCGGCGGCTAGGGCCTTGTTGTCGGCCTTGGCTTGGGCCTTGTCGGCCTTGGCGGACCGGGTGAGGGTGACGTCTTCGGCTCCGAATGCGACGGCGGCCACGGCGTCGAGCACGTGGCATGAGCGCTCGTAGGCGACGGCGACGCGCTCGGGGTTGCGGGTCCACTCGGCCGCGTAGCGGGCCGATCCTCGGGCCAGCTCGCCCTGACCAAACGCGGTCAGCAGGCCGAACGCGACCGCTTCGGCTTCGGCTTCCATGTCGCCTCGGTGCTGTCCGGCGTAGGGCCGCTCGTCCTCGGCTCCGTGCAACAGGGCGTGGGCGACCTCGTGGGCCAGGGTCTCGACGGCCGCCCATCCGGCCAGGCCGCCATGCACGACGATTTGGCGGGTGGCATGCACGGTGTAGCCGCCCTCGGCCATGTCGCGGCCGCTGCGCTCAACGCTCCAGCCCTGGCCGGTGATCCACGCGGCGAGCCGCTCGAACACCTGGCGGGCTTCGCCCTCGGGCAGCTCGGGCGCTGCGAACGCGGCCGCGCCGGTCTGGCCGTCCTCGTTGATCACGTCGGCGGCGCGGTAGGTCTGCTCGATGCGGAACACGCGGCGTTCTTCGGCTCCGGGGGTGTCCTTGGTGGCCTTCTTGCCGGTGGCGGGGTCGATCCACATCGGCACGGGCCGCGACCACACGGCCAGAGCGCCACCGGTGGGGGCGTATCCGCGCTTGCTCCACACGTAGCGGGGGGCGATCTCCTCGGCGGCGGCGCGGATCGCGGCATCGAACGCGGCTTCGTCGCTGAGGCCTTCGGCCGCGAACCGTCCCCAGAGCTGGCAGACGATCAGGGCGTGGTTGTTGGGGGAGTAGGCCGGGTGACCCGAGCGCAGGCGCAGGGCGCGGGCCGCCATCGCGGCAGGCCATCCGGCGGGGTTGGCGATGAATGCGGCGACCTGCTCGGTCATCGCCTGGCGGGTGGCCTTGTGGTCGATGGTGCTCATGCGTGCTGCTCCTTCGGTGTGGTGGGGG
>NZ_AUIA01000033.1 GCF_000423465.1 Propionicicella superfundia DSM 22317
TCCACCCGCCCCACCGGAGTAAACCGCCCCACAAACGGAAACATACGCACCCCCGCACCCGTCACCCACGACACGCTATGCCGCGCCTCCCAGAAACAGAGGAACAGCCCACCCACGATGCTCAACCACGACATCGCCAGTCCAACGGGCCCCGAGGAGAGAACTCCAGACCCGACCAACCAATGAGGATGAAGCTCCCCCCAATGGGAATCGCAATGACATCCGATACACTGAAGAATAATCGTGATTGACCACTGGCCCTAGCAGTGCGCATTGCCACCTCGATAATCAAGAACTCAACCTCTCCCATTAGTCAACGGAAGATCCGGCCACTCGTCAACAAGGAGAATAGCGACGATGGCTGCAACAACGAGCAGAGCCATTGCCGCAAAGGACCGGCGAACCCGAACTCAGACGGAATTTAAGTGGCTCCATCATCGATCTACGGTCCATAGACCCGTAATGAGCATGTCGATTCCTGCTAGTATCCCAGAACCAGCGAAAACCAGGACTAGAATGGAGTCGAAGTCGCCTTCAAAGATGAACGGCGTAAGCACAAATAGCAGACCGGACCCGAGAAAGAGCACGAACCAAATAAGCCCCAGCCTGCTGACATACGTGTTCCAGGCGACCTCGAAGTAGTCACAAAACAGCCACTCCAACCACCACTTTACCGATCTCTTCTCCCTAGGAGGATCAGAGTCATTACACATGCCCACTCCCCACTACCAGACGCACTTCGTCACCGCGAGCCCCGCGCGGAAGAACAGACCAACGTGCCTATGGTCGCCCCTAGACTACTAACTAAACCGCTATTCGAGACATGCGCTTACCGTCTGCCGAACCGCTTCGACCTCTTCTTGTAGTATTTGGCCGAAGAATAGTTGTATCCAGACGAGAGACTCCAACTCGTCGGCTGACTGTATCCATATTCAATGCCGGACGCGGACCAACGATTGACAGAGCGTTTCGGCCCAAAGTGCGACTCGCCGATGCGATACCTGATACTACCCTTTGTTGATCTGGTCGACCTCAGGGCGGCGCGAACAGGCTTGTAGACTGATTGCCCACTTCGTCAACCCCTCCCTTCATTACTAGCCAGCTTGGTTCGACCGATCAGATGCAGAGCAAATCTTGGAGAGAGACCCGGCCCATTCAACGATGCAAGTTCGTCACAGTCTTCCGCGTAGAGGAGCTCCAATTCACGAATAGCCGAGAATGACCGCAGATCGCTCATTCCGCGAACGCCAGTTAGATCGAGCCTAGTCACCCCTTCTATTCCCTGGAAGATGTGCCTCTCGGGCCCGCGCCTAAACACGGATATCTCAAGTGATCTCAGGCTCTCCGGCAGAATCCCGGGAAGCTTCCTGGGCGAGATCAACGAAAGTGATTTCAATACCGGAAGTTCTCGCAGGAATTCGTTCCAGGCAACATACGGGGCCTCTAGATACAGTTCCTCAAGAACGCGCCCTTCATCCATGTCGACATCAACCCCTCTATCGATAGTCAGGGACCGAAGGCGCGTGAGGCGCGACAGTACGATGCTTCCGGTCGGCGCACAGCGAGGCCACATATCCAGCTCTTCAAGGAGTTCGAAGTCATTGACGAGAGAAATGTCACGCAGCGGAGCGGTGACGATGAGCCTGCGTATCGAATCTCTGCAATGAAGCAGAGACTGGAGACTTGGCCACACACGATCACTCAAGATCTGTATGTTTTCATGTCTTAAACGCAGTCGGGTCTTAGGAGACTCCACTACTCTGTATCTCACCCCGTTAATTATACTATAGCCCACGCCAGTTCTTTCGATAGTAGGACATCAAGTGCTGCCTATTGCGACCGATGGGATTCACCTTGTTTATCGTACTCCTCTTGCCGCCGAGCCTGTTCAGCATCCGTTGCTCTGCCACTTCACGCCGAGCCTTTCCTCCGTTAATCCTATATGTACGGCAACACGACCAGCCCGACCACCGGGGACGCGGCCGGTGTCACCAGCCAGGGCTACGGATGGCTCGGCACCAAACAACGCACCACAACCACCACCGGTCTGATCCTCATGGGACAATCAGCAGATATTGGTCGTAGGCTCCAGCAGCATGTGTCTAACGGAAAATTCACACCGAAGGAGGTAAGCAGAGCGAGAGTTCGTCGAAGCTGTTCCAGCGGTCCAGGCCCGTCGCGCTGCCGGTGTCGGGGAGGGTGACGGTGGTGGCGACAGAGTCGTGCGGGTCGGCGAGGGC
>NZ_AUIA01000034.1 GCF_000423465.1 Propionicicella superfundia DSM 22317
GCACGGATAGGTGACAACTGATCTGGCTTGCCCGGGAGGGTGGCCTGAGAGGATGTTGCTGTGCCCAAGCCGTACCCGAAGGAGTTCCGGGATGATGTGGTTCGGGTCGCGCGTGGCCGCGAGCCAGGCGTGACGGTCGAACAGATCGCCAAGGACTTCGGTGTCCATCCGATGACCTTGTTCAAGTGGCTGCGCCAGGCCGATATCGATGATGGGGCGAAGCCGGGCCCCTCACGGGTGGACTCGGTGGAGTTGCGGGAGGCGCGGAAGCGGATCCGGCTGCTGGAGCAGGAGAACGAGGTCCTGCGGAGGGCTGCGGCGTATCTGTCGCAGGCGAACCTGCCGGGAAAAGGCTCTACCCGCTCGTGAGTGAGCTCGCCGCTGACGGGGTTCCTGTCGTGGTGACGTGCCGGGTGTTGAAGCTCTCCCGCCAGCCTTACTACCGCTGGCTTGCCCATCCGGTGACCGACGCCGAACTGGTGGAGGCGTACCGGGCGAACGCCTTGTTCGACGCCCACGCCGATGATCCCGAGTTCGGGTACCGGTTCCTGGCCGATGAGGCCCGCGAGGCCGGCCAGCCGATGGCCGAACGCACCGCGTGGCGGATCTGTGCGGACAACCGGTGGTGGTCGAGGTTCGGGAAGAAACGCGGGAAGAACGGCAAGAAGCCTGGCCCGCCGGTCCACGACGACCTGTGCGCCGTGGTCGATGAGAAGGGCCGGACCCGGCACGAGTTCACCGCTGCCGCTCCGAACGAGTTGTGGATCGGCGACATCACCGAACACTGGACCAGCGAGGGCAAGCTGTACTTGTGCGCGTTCAAAGACGTGTACTCCAACCGGATCGTCGGCTACTCCATCGACAACCGGATGAAGTCCCGCCTCGCCGTCACCGCCCTCAACAACGCCGCCGCCCGCCGCGGCCAGGTCACCGGCTGTACGGTGCACACCGACAGAGGGTCGCAATTCCGCAGCAGAAAATTCGTCGGTGCGCTCCACCGCCACTCGATGGTCGGATCGATGGGCAGGGTCGGTGCCTGCGGCGACAACGCCGCCATGGAGAGCTTCTTCTCCCTGCTCCAGAAGAACGTCCTCAACCGGCACGCCTGGACCACCCGCGAGGAACTCCGGATCGCCATCGTGACCTGGATCGAACGCACCTACCACCGACGCCGGCGCCAAGACGGGCTGGGCCGATTGACCCCCATCGAGTACGAGACCATCATGACCACGACAGCCACTCAGGCTGCGTGACTAACCACTGTCACCTGATCGTGCAGCAGACCC
>NZ_AUIA01000035.1 GCF_000423465.1 Propionicicella superfundia DSM 22317
ACATCCGCTGATTCATGAGAGGGGTCCCATGCGCCGCATCGGGAAGGGTCGTACGCTCGCGATGCTCGCCGTTACCGTCGTGACCGCCCTCACCGGCTGCGCCGGCCCCGGCGCGGGTGAGATCGCAGCCACCGGCGCCGTCCGAACCGTCACCGACGCCGAGGGGACCCAGGTCCAGGTTCCGGTCTCCCCGCAGCGGGTCGTCACGCTGAGTGAGCCGACCCTCGACGGAACCCTCGCCCTGGGAATCACGCCCATCGGCACCGTGACGGGGCGCGGCCAGTCGGGCGTCCCCAACTACCTCTCCGACAGGGCTGCGAGCATCCCCCTCCTGGGAGGCATCGGGCAACCGAACTTCGAGGCCATCGGAGCGGCCAGGCCCGACCTGATCCTGGTGGACGGCACCAGCGTCAACAACAACCCGCCGGTGATCGAGGCCCTCCGCGAGGTGGCGCCCGTCGTCGTGACGGGATTCGCCGGCGGGGACTGGCGGGACAACCTACGGAACGTGGCCGCCGCACTCAACCGCAGCACCGCCGGAGAAGAGACCATCACCGCTTACGAGACTCGGGTCGAGCAGGCGAGAGCCAAGCTGTCCGGCTACGCGGGCAAGACATTCTCGGTCGTGCGCTGGCAGGGCAGCGCACCAGCGCTCATCCTGAAGGAACTCCCGCCCGGGCGCCTCCTCACCGATCTCGGGCTCGACCGCCCGGACGCCCAGGACACCTACGGACGGGGCCATTCCGAACCCGTCTCGCTGGAGAACCTCGAGCAGATCGACGCCGACTACATGTTCTTCGGGACGCTCGGCGGCTCCAGCGTCAACAACCCCGACGCCGGCGGCAGCAGCGACATCGCGGGCGCACAACAGGCCCTCGCCGCCGCCGAGAAAGTGCCCGGGTTCACCGGGCTCAAGGCATATACGGGCGATCACGTCATCCTCGTGGACGGATCTGCCTGGACGTCCACCGGCGGGCCCCTGCTCATGAACCGCCTCATCGACGACGTCCTCGAAGCCCTCGCATGACCACCGCTCACCTTCTGGAGGATCACAGATGAATCACCCGGGTCGCATCGTACGGACGGCGGTCGTCCTGCTGGCGGTGCTGCTCGCCGGATTCGGCACCGCCCCCGCGGCGAGCGCTACCGGCGAGAGGGTCACGTCGGATGGGGCCGCCTACACCGTCCCCGACACCTGGACCGCCGGAGAGAACCTCACCATCAGCGGCACCGGGTGGACCAATA